>CAYNYB010000047.1:0-2305 GCA_964401315.1 uncultured Alistipes sp. | reverse complement strand
TCCCCATTTTTTCGGGAAACAGAAAAAGCCGTCTGACGAAGCATTTTCTGCTCCCGACAAACGGCTTTAAACCTTATTTTTCGCCTGAATACAGGCTATTATCAATCCTTTCTTTTCGTTATAGTCTGCCGCATTGTTGACGGCATAGCACAGCTCACGGTACTGCCTGTGGGACAGCACGGACTTCGATCTTTTCAGCATTGTGGTCACATCTCCGCTGATAATTACTTTTGATTTTTCAAATCTTTTTCTTGTCTGCATAATACCTCCCACGCATAATATCAGGACATATTCATATCTCATTCCCCCTTTGCTTTCCCCTGAATTAACGATAACTCGTTGGGACGTCGCTGTTTTTATTTATATGAACGGCTTTTCAGCCAATGTTCATGCCAATTTCCTCAGATTCCTCATACATTTCTTCTTCGGAACAAGGCTCAACGTACTCCATAATGATTCCAAGAGCCTCCTCATAGCTGCCCGATGATGTTACCCGACTGCACATTTCCTTTGATTCTTCTGCCATATCATTGCGCTTCAGTATTTTTGAGGCAATACCCATGATGCTGAAAATATTCGAATCTGCCCCTATTATCGGGCATTTAGGCTTGACTTGCTCTTGAACAAATCCGTTTAATTTATTATCTACATAATCGGTAAGCCATGTTCCGCCAAATGTTTCATGAGTCTGAATTCTCCACATCGCCAGCCTGCCGATATCAAGCTGCATATCCTCAAACGGAAACAAAATACACGTCAGACCGTCGTGCTGAAACGAAAAGCAGTCCGTGAATTTGCTGCCATTTTCCAATATTCCGGCTTCTGTCAGCATTTCATTTATACCGTCTATCCATTCCTGCAAATCTCCGCCGCATCCCTGAATTACCAGACCTTCGCTGTTGTTCATTTTGCGAAGCTGCTCTGTACTGATTTGAGTTATACTCATATTTGATTCATCTCCATTTCCATACTTTCGGACTGTTCTTCCTCATTTGTAAAGAATTCTTCCATAAGCGTTGTTTCACCTGTGAAATTTGGAGCATTTTCATCATTCAGCGATATACAGCCACTTTCTCCAAGATCTATCGGCTCATTTACAATTACCGAACCTCCATGATTTACAGCAACATTTTTTTCAAGAGCACAGAAATTACCGTCATCGCCATGCCTGAGATGATAACAGTGCAGACCTTTCGGAATATCTGCGTCAGTCATTCTGCTGTTCGTGAACATTGCAGTCTGACCCTCTATCTCGATTACCTCAAATTCCTCATCGGAAAAATTCACATAATCTGTACCGCTTGCATTCAGATACAAACACCATTCCGAAGGATCGCTGTCCATTACACGGGCGGCGAACTCAATTCGCTCCCTGTTGCTTTCGGGATAGTATTCCTCCGTCCTTTCGCCGTCATAATAGGCATAACGTCCGCAGTTCATGCCGATATCCTCGTCTGCCCATTCATGCTCAAACTCAATATCAGGAAACATTTCCGACAGCTTTTGCAGTATCGGGTGCGGAGCTGACCATGCCGTGAGAAACGTCAATTTTCCGTCCTTAAAGCCTGTATCCGCAGTATATCCGTAGGAATTCCATTTGCTGCCCCAGTTGGCTATACACCAGTTATAGCTGTCCGTATCGTCCGGCATAGGAATTATCTTGTTGAAATCGACCGAACCTATGCCGTATTCATCCGTCTGGATCTCTTTCAGCATCGCCTGTATACGTCCTTCATCTCCCGAAACAGCGACAATATTCGTAATATGATTAGGCATCACTCCACCTCCTCAAAGTCTTTTTTCAGCCTGCCGATAATAAATCGCTGACCTTTTCCCGTCACAAGAGTCTGCTGATAAGTTCTTGTCATGGAATTGACTTCAAAAACCGTTTCTTTTACCTCAAAATATCCACGGTCGATGAATCTCTGATACGGCAGATTATCCGACATGAGAATTCCTTTTTTCCTCAGCCATTTAAATAATCTGTTTCTGCCGATCGGGATATTTTCTTCAACAGCAAGTTTCGCCATAGCATTCATGTCGATGAGATTTTCTGTTCCTGCAACCTGATTCGCAAACTCCACCAGCGGCTGATCGTGCCTGATTCGCTCGTTAAGCTGATTTATCGCCATCATCTGCAAACGGAAAAGATTCTGATACGGCTCGTCCAAAAAGGGGAGATAGTTTTCTATGAACATATCCTCGTTTGCTACATAGCCGCCTGTTTTACGGATTGTCGGAAGAACTTCATCAAAAATCCATTATGTTCAGAAAGTAATTATGTCAATCAAGAAATGAAAATCAA
>CAYNYB010000046.1:0-2699 GCA_964401315.1 uncultured Alistipes sp. | reverse complement strand
GGGGCGCTGTATGAGTCCGAAAGGCTCACGTACAGTGCTAAGCGGGGGAAAAGGCGGAGATTATTTCAAAACCTTACCTATCGCAATAAGTTTCTGAGGATGATTTTGAAGAAATTCCATCTGAGTATGCTGTCGGATGTTCAGATGAGATCAACAGTTTTATTCAGAATTATTCCGCACCCGAAGAAGCAAACCGTGGACTCATGGTATATTATGACGATAACCCAGCCGTAAACGAAAAGGTTTTTTCAGCGATTCCATCCGTCAGGGAGATCAATGGCACACTCGTGGGAGTATTTGAATGCAGAATCGTCGGAGAACTGACAGACAGCGAGCTTGAAGAACTGCGCAGTTACTTGATAGGTCAGTGTTCAGACGGATTTTTCGAGGGGATGGAGCAGCATGAAATAAAAACCGCTGATTACGGCGAGATTTACGTAAGCTTCTGGAACGACAGCAATGACTGGTCGCTGCAAACGGAGGAGGAATTTTTGGGTCAGAAGATCAGTCAAGAACCGGAAATTAATATGACAATGTGAGGTATCTATGTTTTACAACGAACAAAAAATCAAAATGCTTCGGCAGAGATATCCTGCCGGCACAAGAATCTGTCTCGACAGCATGGAAAACGATCCGCAGCCGATTCCCCCCGGAACTATGGGGACGGTGGTTGCAGTTGACGATATGGGACAGTTGGTCATGAAATGGGACAACGGACGTTCCCTTTCGCTGATTTGCGGCGAGGACAAATTTCATGTCGTTCAGCAGAAAATGAAACCGGATTGCCCGTTAATTGGTCAGGACAGCAATATTTTCAACCTGATGGGACTCGCTTCGAGAACGCTGAAAGAAAACGGCATGGCAGAAGAAGCGAAGGAAATGTGCAGTAAGATCACGCAGTCCGGCAGCTATAACGAGGCTTTATGTATTCTCGGTAAATATCACATCGATTGACGAAGGAATGGACGAATGTGAAGATTATGAACAAGAACCCTAAACAGGGATGAATATGACAATGTGAGCGGTTAAGTTTGAAAGAACTTAGCCGCTTTTTTGTACCCAAATGAAAGGATCGTAATGATAAGATACCTTGATATGTTCGCAGGAATAGGCGGCTTCCGTTCGGCTCTTGAACGGGTCGGAGGATTCAAATGCGTTGCCTACTGCGAGATCGACAAATATGCGAAAAAGGCATATGAAGCAATGTATGACACAGAAGGAGAAATATATTTTAATGACGCAAGAAAAATCGAACCCGAAGAACTGCCTGATATCGACCTTATTTGCGGAGGCTTCCCTTGTCAAAGTTTTTCACAAGCTGGAAAGCGGAGAGGATTTGACGACATCAGAGGAACTCTGTTCTTTGAAATTGCCAGAATTGCCAACCTTAAAAAACCTAAATATCTGCTGCTTGAAAACGTTCCCGGTCTCCTATCGCATGACAAAGGCAGGACGTTTGCAGCCATCCTCAGTGCGTTGGATGAATTGGGGTACGATGTCGCATGGCAGGTGCTTAACAGCGCAGATCATCATGTCGCCCAATCCCGAAAAAGAGTGTTCATTGTCGGATTTCTTAGAGGAAAATGTGCCGGACGAGTATTGTCTTTCACCGACGCAAATCCAAAGACTCTTGTGCAAAGAGTTCCCGGAAGCGAAGGAAACCGAATTTATTCCATTTTCGGATTGAGCGTCACGCTGACAAGTCAGACAGGCGGTTTCGGAGGAAAAACAGGACTTTATGAATTTATGGGTATCCCGATAAAGTCCAAGACGAAATCAGGATATCAAGTGGCGTTTCCCGGTGACAGCGTTGATCTTAGCTATGCTACTATGAATACTCGGCGAGGGCGTGTTGGAACTGATATTGCCCACACGTTGACAACGAGCAGTACACAAGGATATTACTTCGTTTACTGTATTGATTTGAATCCGATGCCGAAGGTTACTAATCTTGCGAGGTGCATCACAACAAGACAGGACAACGGAATCAGCAATCGCAAGGGCGAAAAATCGGGGATAATTGTGCTAACCGAGCCTGTTGCGGTTTTGACTCCTGAAAGAGAGAAAATCCGTCAGCAAGGCAGAAGATTCAAGCTCCCCGGCGAGCCGATGTTCACGATAACCGTTATGGACAGGCATGGCGTAGTTTACATGGGATTTATCAGAAAATTGATTCCATTGGAAACTTGGCGGCTGCAGGGCTTCACCGATGAGCAGTTCAACAAGGTCAAGGCGGTGGGAATGTCAGATGCACAGCTTTACAAGCAGGCAGGAAATGCCGTAACGGTCAATGTGGTTGAGGCGGTCGCTGAAAAACTATTGGAATTTGATAAGGAAAACGAGTATGGAAAATATGATTCAAATTTTTGATAATGAAGAATTCGGTCAGGTGAGGACGCTGACCGATGACAATGGCAGAACCATGTTCTGTGGAACGGATATTGCAAAGTCTTTGGGATATAGGAATATATCAGATGCACTTTTAAGGCATTGTAAGGGTATCGTGAAACACGATACCCTTACAAACGGCGGTATTCAGGCTCTTTCATATATTACCGAGGGCGATGTTTACAGGCTTGTAGCTCATAGCAGACTGCCAAGAGCAGCAGAGTTTGAGTCATGGGTATTATGTGCTTAAGCACATAATACCCATTATGTTCAGGAAAATATTATGAATAGTAAATATAAAAAAAGGCTAT
>CAYNYB010000045.1:0-2732 GCA_964401315.1 uncultured Alistipes sp. | reverse complement strand
AATACATGGCTTATGACAGAGAAAAAAGAAACCTCTACACCGAAGAAATGCTGCAGAATATTTGCCTCGGACTACACTCAATGTGCAAGGGTGCAGAGTCGAAATATTTCAACGGACACACCAACATTAAGGATGCTGAGTTTATCTGTTTTGGTGTTAAAGGACTTATGGATACAAACAAGCGTCTGAAGGATACGCTGCTGTTCAACATTCTCAGCTTTATGAGTAATCAGCTTTTAGGCAAGGGAAATACGGTTGCAGCCGTGGACGAGCTTTATCTGTTCCTGACAAATATGACGGCGATCGAATATATCCGCAACGGCATGAAGCGTGTGCGAAAAAAGGAATCGTCTTTCATATTAGCTTCGCAGAATATTGAGGACTTTCTCCTGCCCGAAATAAAGGAGTTTACCAAGCCGCTGTTCAGTATTCCGAGCCACAGCTTTCTGTTCTTTCCGGGGAACATCTCACCCACAGAGTATATGGATGCTCTGCAGCTTGTGGAATCGGAGTATCGCCTGATCCAGTACGCCGAGCGTGGAACTTGTGTGTACCGCTGCGGAAATGAACGGTATCTTTTACAGGTTCATGCTCCGGCTCACAAGGAGATAATGTTCGGAAAGGCGGGCGGAAGATAAAAAAACACTTGATTTTCGGTCTGGAAAATGGTATAATTAAAAAAAAGATGTGTGAGGAATGCATATGGAAAATAAATTCAGACTGACAGTTGAAGAAAATATTTTTGTTGCAAAACGCAATATCGTTGATTATATTTGGGAAAGTGCAAAACTTGAAGGACTTGGAGTGACTTTTCCTGAAACGGAAGAAATTGTTAATGGAATGAGGGCTCCTAATGTTAAAATAACAGATATTATTGCTGTTAATAATCTAAAACACGCATGGCAGTTCCTGTGTGATACGGTAGATTGTCCTACTGATTTTGCATATATATGTCAGATAAACAGATTGGTAGGCGGCGATAATCTGATCGTCAGGGCAGGCTATATCCGTAATGTTCCCGTAAGAATAGGCGGAACAAAATGGACACCCGATATGCCTATCGAATCGGTTATTAAGGAGAACCTCACTGAAATATCAAAAATAGAAAATGCAACAGAGCGTGCAATTTCATTAATGCTTTATTGCATGAGAAGTCAGATGTTTCTTGATGGTAACAAGCGTACTGCTATGCTTGCAGCGAATCACGAAATGATTATTAACGGCTGCGGTATTATTTCAATACCGATCGACAGCCAAATTCACTTCAAAAAACTGTTGGTAGATTATTATCAGTCAAACAATATGGAAGAAATAAAACAGTTTGTATACGATGAATGTGTTGACGGTATAGATTTCAGGCTTCAGGAACAAATTGAAAAGGAAAAACAACAGGCGGAAAACGATGCTTACGAATATGAAGAAGGTCAAAATATGACAATGTAGTAATTTAATATGAAACATTAGAGTCGCAGTAAAATGCGGCTCTTTTTATTTTAAAATGAAAGGTTAAGGTGATAAAATGACCGAAGCAATAGCCGCCGCAGCAAAGGCTCTGCTGAAGAAAGTTGCAGTCGACCTTGCGCTTGACAAGGATAAGCGAAATAAATTTCTGATGATAGTCGGCAGCATAGTTATAGGATTGATTTTTCTGCTGATGACGCCGATTGTCGTGCTTTCAAGCATTGGAGGTATTGAGCCGCCAATCGTTGAATTGGAGTTTAACGAGTCGGATTTTTTGAATAATATGGACGATGAAAGCCGCCTTAAATTCGACAATATTTTTAATCATGGACAGGCTATAGAGAATGCAATGATCAACGCAGATGTCAGAAATCAGACCATAAAAGCACAGCTTATTTATATGTCTTTTTTGGAAAACGTTCAGTATTTCGATGCGGAATCATATGCAAATCTGTTTGCGACTGCACCGAATGACAGTGACTTAATTGCAGCGATAAATTCAAATTATGACCTTGAAATTAATTATGAGGATTTTATGCGGACGTACACTTTTGTGATGAATGCAACAATTGATCCGTATATGTTCAGCGATGTAAGTACAAAGAACTCTGCCGATCTTGCGGCTTGGGCAGAGAATGCTTATCACTCAGGCTGGGGCTATCGTGAGGGAAGTTTCGGTGAAATGGATGAGGATCTGCGCTATCGCTGCGCCGATAATGTTGGACTTATCATGGGTTATTTGCGGTATATTTCTACAGAAAAAAACTTTGATATGAGTATCAACGAACTGATTTATAACGAAATAGGCGAGCTTGATACCATGCCAGATGTCGCAGGAATCGGACTTTTTGACGGAAATAATTTCGGAGTTTATGTCGGTAACGGCGATGCGGTTTTCGCATCCTATGACGAGAGTCGCATTGTAAAATCGCCTATTTCAAAGGGGAACTGGATAAGCTGGTGTACCTTTGAGGGGATAAATTATCCGCAGGAAGTGACGGACAGGATCGAAGAAATTCAGAATCACACGGAAGAAAATACAGAAGAAGAAAATGAAAATGGAGAGTGATTTTTTATGAAAATTAATTTGAAAAACGGTGAATTTCTTGCTGTAAGCAAGGAATTCCCAATGAATGTTTTGGAGATTCAGGACACCCTTGACAGGCTGAAAATTCCTGATGATAAGCCGAGCGTGGAGTTTTCAATTTCGGAATATGACAATATGGAGCTGCCGTACAGCTTGTGCAGCAGAGAGTTTTCAGCGGATATTT
>CAYNYB010000044.1:0-4005 GCA_964401315.1 uncultured Alistipes sp. | reverse complement strand
TTATGAACAATTTGTAAAATCCACTTTATGGGTATTGACTTTTATTTGCAGGTCTCCTTAGGAAATTTCACAAACCAATACTAATAGAAAGGACTGATTTTATGACCTTAGGAAACAAAATCCGCAGTCGTCGCGAGGAGCTTGGGCTTACTCAGATTGAGCTTGCGGACAAAACAAAACTCACTCAGGGATATATTTCAAGAGTGGAAGCCGATGTGTATGTTCCGAGAGCAACAACCCTCATAGTTCTTGCGTTCGCCCTCGATCTTTCGCCCAACGCATTTCTCAAAGACGACAGGAGGGCGAGCTGATGAATATCTATAGAATTGAAGTGATTTTTAGAAAATATACAAATTTCACTCGCCACAATACTGGATTCAATTCTGATATATCAGGAGTGATCGAACTGATAACAGACCGTTGTGACATTGAACCGATTCTTGCGGATTACAATGTTGAACTGTACAAAATAGTAAGTTGCGATTGTAAAACTCAGATTATGAGTGGATTCAGAAAAATTCCTTCACATTACTATGAACCGAGGTGAGAATATGCGTGAAAAAATACTTGAAGCATTCAACGAAACGTATGATTCCGACTGTAACGACTTTGAAATTATAAAGGAAGAGTTTTCTGTAGTGGAAATTCTGGACACATGGCTCAGATATGAGGGGCTTATCGGGTACACAAGAGACATCATCGACTTATTCGGTGAGTGTGGGGTGTATATAGAAGAATGAATGGAGGTTCAATCATGATTAACTATAAGAAATTCAAAAGATGGTATTCGCTTTGTGTCAGGTTTGAGAGCTTTACAAAGCATTATGAAGTCTGTGAATCTGACGTTCCGGCTGCTTGCAGAGCTGTGAAAAAGCTCATAGCCCAATCCGAATACTCAGAACTACCTTATTACATTGAGGGATGTAATATAATAAAATAGCCGAAACAGCGGATTCGTCCGCTGTCCGTTGGGAATGGTCGCCCAACGCTGATGATGGCAGACCAAGAACAGGAGGTGTTTGTGTTGAAAGTTGTTATTAAAAAAAGAAAAAATTCTTTACAATCAAATAATACACATAACAATAAATCGGAAATAAAAAAGCATATTCTTGAAAGAGTTTTAAAAATCGGTAGAAAAAAATAGGTTTAAAGGTCGTTTCTTGTTTCCATATCTCCAATATCAATATTAAATTCAAGTAGTTTTTCCCTCAATTGATAGTGGTAATTAGCAATAGCCATACTTACCGGCATAATCATTAAACTTTTAATGGTATTTGCAGGAAATGGAATATCATTTGAAATCTGATTATTTACCTGTTCTATGGATTTTGACAAATTTTTATTATCATTATATGCAGTTATAAAACGTTCCTCTAAATCATCAGAAATCATTTCGTTAAAGTTTTAAATAATTTCATCCATTAATTTATCGATATTAATTCGCATAAAATTCAACCTTTCTAATATATTAACAGCCGAAACAGCGGACAAACATCCGCTGTCTGCCGGGGACGGTCTCCCGGCACTGATGATGGCAGACCGCAGACAGCAGAAATATCATGACGAGAGCAAGTGCAGCAGTCAACGGTATTTCGAGAGCCTGCAAAGCTATAAGAATCTTGAAAATTAAACAGGAGGAAGAAAAATGGATTTTAACTACGAAGTGTCCGTGTATCTTGAAAAGATTTCAACGGGAGTACTGGTGCTGAGCAACATGACAGGCTGCGATCTGAAACCTGAATTGGTTCATAAGGTCACGATCACCCTGCTGGAACTGGAACAGTCGACGGCGGATTTCATCACCGACATGAACATTTCAGCCGCAGGAGCCAAGGTTTGCCGTGAAGCCTTTATTCACGCAAACAAAACGGCAATCAGACACTTAGAAAAACTCCAGCTTCAAGGCTGCAACTTTGCAGAGTTAATAACCGCCCTGAAACTGGAGATCGATACATTAAAAAAGGAATTGACCTTTAATTAATGTTCTAAACTAAGTGTATCACAAATTTCAGAATTTGTCAAGACAAATTTTTCATCGGGGGCAGCCTGCTCCCGATAGAAAGGAGGACAACGTGGAATGTTTGACAGTTAAAGAGCTTTCTGAATTAAAAGGATGCTCACTTCGTCACGCTCAGCGTATCATTAACAAAGGCAAGATCAAAGCTGAAATACAGTTTGATGCAGAGATAAAGCAGGAACGATATATGATACCTGTTGAACCGCTTCCGGAAGATTTAAAAGCCAAGTATTACAACAAGCTGAAAAATGGCGTTGGATTAGCTCCGGAGCTTATCGAACCAGAAGTATTAAAATTGGATAAAAATGCCATTAAAAAGCGGTTTGAAGAGTATACCTCGGAAGAGCGTGCTGAAATAGCCTTGTGGTGTAATGTACTCCGTGAGTGGCAGGATCTGCGTGTTAAATACAAGAATAAGGCTTCTTTCGACAGCGATTTTATTGGAAAGTGCCGCATTGAATATGAGGGAATCAACATCAGCATTGATATTCTCTACAGAAAGTATGCGGCGTTCCGTGAAAACGATTATGACAGTCTGATCGACAAGCGAGGAGGCTGGAACAGGGGTAAAACCTCCATGAATGAGGACGTCTGGAAGATGTTCACGAGAATTTATCTTGTTTCCAGCAGACCGACTGTGAGCCGCTGTTACAGAGATATTCAGGCGTGGACAAAAAAACATTATCCTGAACTTTATAGCTCTCTGCCGTCTGCAAGAACTTTCAGCCGCAGAATAGAGCGTGAAATTCCCGAGTGTGTAATTGAGTATACCAGATATGGCAAAAAATCCTGCTTTGATAAATATCTTGAATACATTGAGCGAGATTATACCGATCTCAACGCCAATGACATATGGATCGCGGATAATCATACTCTTGATGTTATTTCGATGTCGCCGGAAGGAAAGCCGCACAGACTGTCTCTTACAGCGTATATGGACGCTAAGAGCGGCGTTGTTGTCGGATGGAATTTATGTAATGATCCCTGCTCCCAGTCAACGCTGATCCCGCTCAGAGCGGCGGCAATGAACGGATACGGACTTCCGCTTGGAGTGTATTTTGACAACGGATCAGAATTCCTTGTACATGATATAGGCGGCAGAGGTCACAGAACCAAAGCGAGCTGGAACAAGGGAGATGATCCTCCGACCATACTCTCGCTTCTTGGAATAACGATGGTAAATGCTATTGTAAAAAATGCGAAAGCAAAAAATATTGAAAGATATTTCGACACTTTTAAAGAATGGATTTCAAAAGCATTCAGCGGATATTCCGGCGGTACAATTCTTGAACGTCCGGAGGAACTTGCCCAAAAGGTTAAAAACGGGGAAATTCCAACTGATGATGAAGTTGCCGAGCTTCTTGAAGTACTTATTAATGGCGGATATAATTGCCGAGAGTATGGCGGAAAAGAGAAGAAATACAAAGGTAAGACTCACATTGAAGTTTGGAATGAAAGCATTAATTCTGATGAAGTTATTTTCCGAGACGCCGCTGATGAAGACCTTACTCTTCTTATGGCAAGAAACACACGCTATCAGAAAATCAAGAGAAACGGCGTATTTGTTGAGCTATACGGCAAAAAAGTCTGGTTCAAAAATGAGGAAACTGTTTTCCATATCAATAAAGAAGTATATGTTCGCTACGATCCTGCAAACGTTAATGAAGTCAGGGTTTACGATAAGGAAACGGACAAATTCCTATGGGTTTATCAGCGTGCCGACTATCTGAATGTACCGTATATTGTAAAAGATGCAAACGGCAAGGAGCGGCTTGCTATAGCGATGGCGAATCAGAATATTACTAAGAAAGCCATTAAACAAAAAGTTGCTGCATATACCGATTCGGACGCTATCGATGTTTTAGCTGCCAGAATCAACGAAGCTGCTGAAAACATGGATAAAATGCAGATACAGCGACCTTCCGTTATACACCCTATCACCGCCGCAGAGATCAACGAGCAGAATCCGGGACGCGAAAACATTATTT
>CAYNYB010000043.1:0-4506 GCA_964401315.1 uncultured Alistipes sp. | reverse complement strand
ATGCTGATTAAATCAAAAAGTTAATATAATGTGCTGGACTTTTCCGTAATAATATTCTATTACTTTGAGGATAAGGTGTTAAGTTTTATTATACTATATCATATATAAAAAACCGATACAGCAACAACAAGATGAACACAAAAAATCGCTATTATTGCTATTATAATTATAATTTTCTTAGTACTTGATTTCATTATTTTTCTCCTTAATAGTATCGTATTACTATTCATGATAGGAGACACGGAGAATTACACACCTGACGTATTCTATATGCCGTATGCGCAGAATCGATCGGGCGGCATACTCACTATAGATGGCGTGAAATATTACTCCAACGGTATATGGTGTGTCAAGGAAGAATAAGGAGGGCAAAATGGCAATTAAAAAAACTAATCTTTTTCGCTATGGCTCTTTAGACGATACGCTTGATAATCTCTATAATTATCTGCTTGAAAACGCTGTTCCGAAATACTTTGACAGTGTTGAAAAAAACGATACCGGCACATATATCGTCTGCACAGTGAATGGCAGGGACTTCGTTAAATTTCCGAAAACGTTCAGCAGTTATCCGACCGTCAAATTTTCAAACGGCTCGGAATATTACCTGAGCGCAAGTTCTGCCGCTTATTATGGCTGGGCTGTAAAAACGAAACGCGGTATATGTTTAGGCACTTACAGTTCATCAGGCTATGCCAATCCGGTTTTCACGATATGTAAAGATAATGAAAATAATACAACGCTGGTATTCAACGCGAATGATTTTTCAAATACTATGGGAAGTGATTATAGCGTAATGGCGGTTAATGAAAATACTGTCGATTCATCTTTCCCGGTGGTAAAAGCTCTTAATTCTGATCTTTTAAAAAACGTTTCGGAAAAGACCGTATTATGTCCGTTCATGGTCGGAGGCACGGAGAATTACACGCCTGACGTTTTCTATATGGGCTACGCGCAGAATCGTTCGGGCGGCAGGATTCGCATAGACGGCGCGGCATATTACTCTAACGGAATATGGGCGGTGAGGGACGAATGACAACGCTATCAACATTTTACCGGTCCAAAGCGTGGGTCGATCTTATGCAGTTAATAAAATCTGAAAGATTGACAGATTACGGCGAACTGATCTGCGAACATTGCGGAAAGCCTATCGTCCGCAAGTATGATTGCATAGGACATCATAAAATACATCTCGCAGAGAGCAACGTAAATGATGCGTTGGTAGCGCTTAATCCTGATAACATTATGCTGGTTCATCATGTGTGCCACAATCGGATACATAACAAACTGGGTCATGTGTATAAGCAAGTGTATCTTGTGTGGGGCAGTCCGTTGAGCGGCAAGAGTACTTACGTTGAGGACGTCGCTCAATATGGCGATCTCATTGTGGATATAGATAATATATGGCAGTGCGTTAGCGGTTGTAACAGATACATTAAGCCCGACAGACTAAAGAGCAATGTTTTCGGCGTAAGAGATACGTTGCTTGAAATGGTGAAGTATCGTCGCGGTAACTGGAATAACGCATATATAATCGGCGGATATCCGTTGATCGGAGAAAGAGAAAGGCTGATAGCTTCTCTCGGCGCAAGAGAAATATTCATTGAGTGCGGATATGATGAATGTATCTCGCGGCTTAAAGCAAACAAAGACGGCAGGGCTTGGGCTGAATGGAAAAAATACATCGACGACTGGTGGCGGCGGTCTAACAAATCCCCCCCAGGTCGGATTTAATTTGATGTTTAAGGGAACTGTTCAAGGGTTCTTTTCTTTCGCAAAATGGGAAAAAATGAGATTTTCAAAATCCAAAAATCGGAAAATTTGAGGAAAGGGGTTCATCTCATGGAAAGACGAGAAAAATTAATTAAATATCTTTGCCGAAGTGAAGATGATAAACATCTGATTGAACCTCTTGTTGATGAATTTCTTTTCTTGGAAGAACAGCTTACTAAACTGAAAAAACTGCCGTTTATTAAAGTTCATCCGTCAAATCCCGAAATGCAGAAATCAACGCCTGCCGCAAAGCAATACAAGGAGCTTTTACAGCAGTATACTAATATAATCAAAGTGCTGGAAAAATTCAACAGCGACGATTCCGAGGGCGAAGAAAGCTCGCTGAGAATCTGGGTGAAAAATCATGCTAATAAAAGAGCGCAAAATTTGGACGCCTGACAACTCTTGCTTGTTGGAATATCGAGCACGAGCCGAAACAGGCGAGATAATCATCGGGCAGGAGCTTTGGCAAGAGCTTGATAACCTTTATGAAGATTTTCACAACGACCGCTATTTTTATGATACAGAGGACGCATTATTGCGAATGAATTTCATGGAAAACTGCATAAGGCTTACAAAATCCCCCTTTTACAACAAGCCTATGATCCTCATGCTTTGGCAGAAAGCTTGGATAGAGACGTTCTATTCGTTCAAAATGTCGGACACGACTTTTGACAGATTCAAAAAAACGATTCTTCTTATTGCAAGAAAAAATACGAAGTCTGAAACCTCCTCTGGTCTTGCAAATGCGGAGTTCGTAACCGGAAACGAGGGCGCGGATATTTGCTGTGCTTCCAATGACGACGCGCAAAGCAGCATAGTCTACGATGGTATCGACACAATGCGGCAGCTATATGACCCTAACGACCTTGACACAAAGCGAAATCAGCGGTTTATCCTCAATAAAGCAACAAATACGAAAATCTTTAAAATGTCAGATAGGACGAATAACAAAGAGGGACGCAATATCGACTTTGCTATCGTAGACGAAACCCACGAGATGAAAGGAAACATCATCGGCAAATCTATCGAGCAATCTCAATCACTGAAAAATAATCCGAAGTTCATTAATATCACCACAGAGGGATTTGTAGTTGACGGATATCTGGATGACGAACTTAAAAAAGCAAGAGCAGTGATAAATGGTGAAGATGATGGCATCGCAGGCGAGAGACTTTTGCCATGGCTTTACACGCAGGACAGTGAGTTGGAAGTTTGGCAGGGAAACCGAGAGAATCGCTTATGGATGAAGTCGAATCCAACTCTTGGAATCGTCAAAAAGTGGGAGTACCTCGAGGAGCAGGTTGACACCGCGCGAAAGTCAAAAGCAGATAGAATTTTCGTGCTGTCAAAAGATTTCAACATCAAGCAGAATGGCGGTCAAGTTTGGCTCCGTTTAGAAGATTATAGCTATGAAGCTGTTTTTGATCTTGAAGATTTTCGCGGCTGCATTTGCTTGGGGGCGGTCGATATGTCGGAAACAACCGACTTGACTTGTGCTAAAATTCTGTTAATGAAGTCCGGCGATAACACAAAGTATGTACATACGAAATATTTCATTCCGGAAAGGAAATTGGCTGAATCAAATGACAAGAACGCCGGTGCTGACTACGAAGAATGGACAAAGGCAGGTCATATAACAGCTTCAGAAGGTAATGACATTGACCTTGCACAAGTCGCTGACTGGTTCTACAGCTTATACACGGAGTATGATATAAAGCTTTGGAAATGCGGATATGACCAAAAATTCTGCAAAGACTGGATAAATCAAATGGAGTTTTACGGTTGGCAAAAAGCAAATGAAGATTTAGTTCTTATTTTGCAGAACCGACAGACGCTTTCGAATGCTATGAAGCTTTGCGAGGCAGATTTTACGCACCAGCTTATTAACTACAACTGCAACCCTGTTGATATGTGGTGCTTGAAAAATGCCGGAATCGAGGTTGATTCGTTAGGGCAGTGTATGGCGGTAAAAATGGAAACTCAAAAGCGAATTGACGGCGCGGTTACGTTGATAATCCTTTATGAGATGTACAGACGATACCGAACCGAGTTTAAACAAATGATAGAAAGGCGGTGATACTTTGGGTTGGTTAAACGGATTATTTAAGAAAAAAAGGGAAAAAACGACTTATGCGCAAATGCTCAACGGTTACACGCCGATATTCTCGCAGTTCGGAGACAACATCTTTGCAAGCGATGTAGTCCAGCAGGCTATCAGCTGTATCGTTATGGAAATGAAAAAGTTGAATCCCATGCACGTAAAAGAAAGCGGAAGCGATTCTGCTCCTGTCAACAGCGACAGACAACGAATTCTTAATAAGCCTAATCCGATTATGACAAAGAGTGATTTCCTCGAAAAAGTCACTTGGATGCTGATGCTTCACTATAACGCTTTTATCATTCCGATTTATGAAGTTTGGCATGATAAAAACGGCAATGAACAGAGAAATTACAAAACGTTATATCCTGTACAGCCTGCAACGGTTGAATTCATCGAAGATGCAGCAGGAAAACTGTTTGTCCATATGCGTTTCGCGAATACATACGAAACAACGCTCCCCTATGATGATGTGATTCACCTCAAATATCGCTTCTCGATAAATGAATTTATGGGTGGCGATGAAACAGGGCGTCCGGATCACTCGGCATTGTTGAAAACCTTGCAGATAAATGATGACCTTATGAAAGGCGTAAGCGCTGCGATGAAATCCAGTTTTGCGATCAACGGCGTTG
>CAYNYB010000042.1:0-4750 GCA_964401315.1 uncultured Alistipes sp. | reverse complement strand
CATAATTACTTTCTGAACATAATGGGTATTATGTGCTTAAGCACATAATACCCAGCGTTCAAATTTCTTTGCCGCAGGGAGTTTGGAGCGAATAATAAGTCTGTAAAGGTCGCCCTCTGGAATATACTTTATATCCTGTATACCACCGTTTGTAGGGAGGGAACAAATCGTTCCCCCCTCGCAATGGTCACGAATTGCCTTTCGGGGATTGGTATAACCTAAAACCGTGGCACACTGAATAGCAGGGAAGTATTCTTTGCCGTCGATCATCATTACTCCGAGTTCGCCGAACTCGCTGTTCTGAAAAACTTTAAGTTCATTCATAAAAATTTCCTCTTTTCTGTTTACTTTTCAAGTTTCTTGTGGTAGAATTATCATAGGGCTAACTGCGCCCTGAGATATTCATTATTAATATTATAATACACTTTAAGGTACTTGTCAACAACAAAAATACCTTAAAGTGAATTTTCTGCATCTTGCACAAATTTAGGAGGTATTTTTTATGTTTTATAACCAATTAATTTCATTATGTAACAGGGACGGTGTAAAACCAACACCTCTTATACGTGAATTAGGCTTTAGCGCGGGAAATATAAAGCGTTGGGAAAATGGGGCTACAGTTAATTCTGATATTTTGTTGGCTGTTGCAGAACACTTTAAGGTATCTATTGATTACCTTCTTACGGGCGAAGATAAATGTAATATTGAAAGCTCGCATACACAAAACGAAATAGAAATGCTTGAAATCTTCAAAAACTTCGACGAACGGGAACAGGTAAAGATAATAGGCAGAATGGAAGAATGGCTTGAAGTAAAACACCAAAGAGAAGCTATAAGCAAGAGCCAGAGAATTGTCGGCGTTCAAGTCGCCAGAAGAACGGATGGCAAGTTTGTCAAAGAGCCGCTTACCGCTGAAGAGTTTGAAAGAATAGAAGCACTTCCAGAAGATACCGATTATTAATACATAGTAAAAGCACCTCCGAGAGAGTAAAATATTTCTCGGAGGTGCTTTTTATGCATTATGAGATTTATAAGAACGCAAGAGATGCCAGCTGGAAGTTTCTGCTCTGGCATAATGTGCTCAGTTTGCCAGTGAATTTAAAACCCATCATTTCGGAAATGGGAATAACTGTCAGAAAAGACAATTCAAACATACTTCAAACTGATGAGCGTGGCAGAAGCGTAAACGAAAATGGAAAGCTGCACATTATAGTGCGTGATGATCCTATTCCGCAGAAGCGGTACACTATTATGCATGAAATCGGGCATATAGTTCTCGGACACACAGAGTCCGACGATAGATCTGACATAGATGAATATGTCGCCGAACGTTTTGCAATTGGTGTCTTAGCTCCTGCTTGCGTTCTATGGGGAATTGGCATCCGAACAGCAGAGGAGATAGCCGAATTGTGTAATATTTCAATTACGTCTGCTAAGATAAGAGAAAAGAGAATGCGTGAACTATATGCTCGAAATAAATTTCTAACTTCTCCACTCGAACGACAGGTGTTTGAGCAGTTTTCAGACTTCATCAATAGCAAAAGGCAGAATCAATAATATACGAATTGTATAAAATCAACCCTCCGAACTGGTTCGCAGGGTACGCGTTTTTAGTTCGCAGGTTCGCAGGCTATTTTCATGGAATTTTACTCTTGAATTTACAATGAATGGTTAAAAACAAAAATCATCGTTTAAACAATTAAATCGCTATATATAGGCGTTTTGCAAAGTTCTTTAAACAGCAAAAGATCTATTTAAACACCTATTAAACAGCATTTTAAGAAAAAACTAAGAATGCGCCGATTTGTAGAAAACTTCCCAAATCGGCGCATTTATTTTTGACACGTTAATTTTGTTGACTTCAATAATTTTTCCAGATTCAAGTTTGAATATAACGAAATATAGGCATATTTTAAGTAAATATATTCAATTCAAGTCAAATCAAGTCTTTTCAACCTTTTTTGTATTCTGCTTGTCAAATCACATAAAACAATATTCAGAAAAAAGACAATTGGTTATCGATCCAGCTTACCTGCTCCGCCTGATGAATAATTTCCCCGTCATTTAAAGTGCCAATGAGAAAAGGAGATTTTGGATCGTGAATTTTCATATTTCGTCTTACGTTTTCTCTGTTGGAATTGGCATAACAATATCGACAGAGATGTCCGCAGGTGTCATACGCACCTATATCCGTACCAAGAACGCAGCTGCACTCCGCACGCTGCGATTTCTTTTTAGGAACATTGATCCGGCTTCCGATAGCCTGCTCAAATGTTTCTTTGGTCATACAGCCATTGCAGTCAACACCATATTGAGCCAGATCGTTTCCCTCGGCGCAGGCTTTGATAGTTATACCGTAACGGCTGCCTATCTCTGCAAAGGTCTTTCCGATGGCAGCACGTTCCTGCGAAGTCACTGTCCTTACCTGCGAAAAATTACGCATGACTTTCTCATAAAGATCAATAAAGCTGATAACGCAGACATTAGTATAACCGGAAAGAGTCCTGCACATGATTTCAAAGTCGGATATATGACGTTCAATGGTATATATGTTGTCAATAAAAATCGGATCGTAACGCCACGCAATGCAATTCGTTCCAATAGCTTCTGACAGCGCTGCAAAGTCCTGCATTACCTGTTCTTTAGGCGGTACATTAGGCTCAATATCCTTGTCATACGGAGTTATCGTTACGAACCAATACTGATGAAAACGTTTCAGTTCATCTATGTATCTGAGCATCGGAGCAGGATTCTTCGTACAAAATGCAAGACAGTCAACCACATCGGGCGAGAGTTCATATCTTGTTATCCAATCGGGACGATATGGATTCCGCACCAGTACGTACCCTTCACGTATCCTGTTCATGAACCATTCTGAATAAAATGCGGGTATATCTGTCCGCATTCCAGTATTAATTATCATATACAAAATTCCTCATATAACTGAACTATACGCCAACAATATCATTTACCGAAAACAACGTTGCTTTTCCAGAAATAATAACATTTTCTCCGCTGATCTCACAGTAAAGTTCGCCTGAACGCCCGGAGGCTTGAAGTGCGGTTATACCGGCTTTATTCAGCCTTTTGCACCAGTAAGGAGCTATCATGCAATGAGTCGAGCCTGTTACGGGATCTTCGTCTATACCTATCTTTGGAGCAAACACTCTTGAAACGCAGTCATACATAACTCCTTTGGCTGTTACAGCAATACAAGCTCCGTCTAACTGTGAAAGTAATGACATATCGGGCTGCAAATCTCTGACTTCGTTTTCATCTCTCAGAACAAACATAATATCCCGATCTTTGTACGCTGCAAGGGGAATAGTACCAAGCGCTTCTATCATTGTATCGGTGATCTCAATGTGGTTCAATTCGTAGGCAAGAAAAACCATTTTTATCAGTTCGCCCGATCTGCAAACTGTAAAATCTCCAATCTGACCGTAAAGCTTTATATCTTCTGACTCATTCTCATAATAATTGAACAGAATAAAAGCTGTTGCGAGAGTAGCGTGTCCGCAGAAATCTATCTCACTTTTAGGTGTGAACCAGCGAATGTGATAGCGATCATTTTCTTTTACAACAAATGCCGTCTCAGACAAATTATTTTCAGCAGCAATATTCTTCATAAGCGTCTCGTCGGGAAAATGCTCGAACACGCAGACTGCTGCCGGATTTCCAGAAAACACCTTATCTGTAAATGCATCAACTATGTATTGTTTCATTTTATTTCCCTTTCATTATAATTGCTCCAAAGTTCTTTCATCCTCAGCACCTTGACAGAATTTTTCAAGTACACGCTGAAAAAGCTCGTTATCATGATCGGCGTGCTTGAAAAGCGTCATACATGAGCGTAGCTTGTATGCGTCAGGGATCCCAAAAACTGCAACAGGATCATTATTGTCTATATCCAACAGCACCGAAGTTATTTCTATAAGTCTCTCACCGAGAATGGGATGAACATAATAATCGACAGCCTCGGTCAGGTCGTTTATAGAAAAATATGCAGTTGTTCCGCTTAAGCCAAGTCCTTTTATCTGAGGAAAAACGTACCACATCCAGCATGAAATCTTCATGCCTTGCTTAATTTCTTTCAGCGCCGTCTGATATGTTTCTCCAAAACTGTAACCATTTCCTTGAGCATCAATAAATCTCTGCAACTCGGTCTTACGAAATTCTATGCCGAGCGCACCGTATTTTTCCTGCTCCTCACGAGTATAGAACGCGTCCATATAATCAGGCGCAACAATATCATCGGACTTGAACCCATATTTTTCTTTCGGTATCTCTGAAAATAATTCATCGAAGCTGTCGAAATGATGCAAAGCTGTTACACGAACCTGTATTTTCCGATCAGGTTTATCTATATGAGAAAATTCAATGAAATCTCCGACCTGAACTTTACGCCGCTTTTCATCATTCAGCCGAAGCTCTATAGTTTTTCTGCCATTCTCAATCAATTCAAACGGCTCATTATTCAGTTTCATAGTGTGAAGCATACGTTGTGAACTCCTTCCGTAGTATATATTAATTATATCATTTTCTACCGCTGAATTCAATAGATTTTTTGTTATAAATCCAGAAGAACTAAAAAGAAATTCCTATTATTTTGAATTTTTATATGTATATAATTATTATGAATAATAATTATTCATAATATAATATTATATTTTTTGCCTGTATACCGGCATTTCCCGATTATTCTATTCTTTCGTATATATATTATTATAGTGACAAGAGCTTTTGTCAC
>CAYNYB010000041.1:0-5437 GCA_964401315.1 uncultured Alistipes sp. | reverse complement strand
AATGGTTACAATATCTCCTTTTCAGTTGATGATAAACTTTCATGCGTATAGTCTGCTTGACCTAAGCGAAGAGCTTGACAGATGTGTAAATTTCACTAATAAAGCGGCTTTTGAAAAGTCATTTTCAAGGGGAATTTACACAAACGGCAAACCCCAAACATCGACATTACATTACTCAAATGGAGATTTTACTATTGAATACCCAATTCAAATCACCAAAAAACAGGCTGATGAATATAAAGATTTCCTTATGAACTGCACGAAATTGAAGTATGAAAATTATAACATCTCAAATATTATATATGAAGAATTTAATTCGTATCTGAACGGCGAAATTACCGTTGAGCAGTGCGCCGAGCGTATTCAGAACCGCTCGGAATTAGTCATAAGCGAACAGCAGTAAATGCAAAAATCTCCCCATATTTCGGGGAGATTTTTATTTATTTCTCTGAATTGATAAACATATCGTAGATACGTCTGATAGCTTCGGGGAGATCGTTTTCGCTGACGCCTATGATAACATTCAGCTCGCTCGAACCCTGATCTATAAGCTTAACATTGATTCGCGCATGAGCCATTGCCGCAAAAACTCTTGCAACCGTTCCGCGCGTATTCTTCATTCTCCGTCCCACAACGGCAAGAATCGCGATTCCGTCCTCGATTTCAAGGTGATCGGGATTAACTTCGCGGCGAATCTCGGCAAGAACCTTTTCGCGAACAGGTTCAAGCTTCGAGCTGTCAACGGTAATGCTCATCGTATCTATTCCCGACGGCATATGCTCGAACGAAATGCCGTTGCTGTACAGAACATTGAGAACTTTCATTCCGAATCCGATCTCGTTGTTCATCATCGCCTTTTCAATATTTATGGTGCTGAATCCCTTTTTGCCCGCGATTCCCGTAATCGTATGACCAAGACTTTCGCGGCTGAAATCATAGTCGTTGGAAACTATCATCGTTCCCTTATCCTCGGGGCGGTTTGTATTGCGGATATTTATGGGTATTCCGGCCGAACGCACGGGGAAAATCGCGTCCTCATGCAGAACGGAAGCGCCCATATAAGCAAGCTCGCGAAGTTCGCGGTAAGTGATAGTTTCTATAGCATCGGGATTTTCAACGATTCGCGGATCGGCAACCAAAAATCCCGAAACATCAGTCCAGTTTTCGTAAATCTCGGCATTGACCGCATTTGCGATTATCGAACCTGTAACATCAGAACCGCCGCGTGAGAAAGTTTTGATAACGCCCGCGGTAGTTCTGCCGTAAAATCCCGGAATAACCGCGTTGTCAAGCCCTTTGAGACGACGGCGTACAGCCTTTACGGTTTCGTCCAGAAGAAGCATTCCCTTGGTATCAAATACAATAACGTCGGCTGCATCTACAAAATTATAACCCAGATATTTCGCAAGAATCTTGCCGTTGAGGAATTCTCCGCGGCTTGCAGCATAATCCTTTGCAGGGCGCGCTTTCAATTCCTTGACGATAGTATCGAATTCCTCGTCAAGGCTCATATCAACGCCCAGATCGGCAATAATTCCGTTGTAGCGGTCTTTGATAAGCTGAAATTCCTCGCTGAAATCAACGCCGCTGCCTGCCAGTTCGCAGCATTTATAAAGCATATCCGTAACCTTTATATCCTCGGAAAAGCGCTTGCCCGGCGCGGATGGAACTACGTATCTGCGACATTCTTCAGCCTTGATAATAGCCGCCGCCTTTTTTATCTGATTTGCATCGGCAAGAGAGCTTCCGCCGAATTTTACTACTTTATTTCCCATGACAAATCCACCTTTATTAATTGTTATTTTTATGTCAATTACTATTATATGCCAATTTTCACGAAAAATCAATTGTTAAAAATGCAGAAAAAAAGCGAAGATATTCTGTATTTTTGGTGAATACGCTTGTACGTCTGTGGCGGACAGCTTTGAGCGTAAAAAAATTTTGTCTTACTTTTGCAACTTGAAACGTTGTTTCGGTACTTATGTTATAGGAGGTGAAAAAATGAAGGATTCACACATTATTGAACTTTATTTCGCGAGAGATCAGCAGGCGCTGACGGAATCCCAGACTAAATACAGCTCATACTGCACGGCTGTTGCGCGGAATATTCTTAGCGATTCACGCGATGTCGAAGAAGCTTTAAATCAGACGTGGTTTGAAGCATGGAAGGTCATTCCGCCGAATAAGCCTGATGTATTGTCTGCCTTTTTAGGAAAGATCACACGAAATATCAGCCTGAATATGATTCGAAGCCGATCTGCACAAAAACGTCAGGCGGATTTTGCCGAATCTTACAGCGAACTTGAGGAAATGATCGGCTCTCGAAGTGTGGAAGATGAAATATCCGCGAAAGAACTTTCCGAATCAATAAACAGATTTATCGGCGATCTTCCCGAAAAACAGCAGAAAATTTTTGTTTGCCGATACTGGTATTTTGACAGCGTAGAAGAAATAGGAAAGCGGTTCGGTTTCAGCAAATCCAAGGTGAAATCGACGCTGTATCGTATTCGAAAAAAACTGCATAAGCACTTAAAAGAGGAGGAACTATTATGAAAACAGATAAATTGATCGACGGAATAGGCATGATCGACGAAAAATATATCGAAGCGGCTCACGAAAAAAGAGCGATCAGAAGATTCATAAAACCCATTTCGGCAATAGCGGCAGCAGCCTGCCTTTGTCTCACGGCGTCGCTTCCGACGGCAACGGCTTTCGGTTCGAATAATGCATACAGCATACTTTATATGCTTTCTCCGTCTGTCGCCCAGACTTTTAAGCCCGTTCAGAAATCCTGCGAGGACAACGGGATACGTATGGAGGTAATCTCCGCCGAAATCGACGGAAGCAAGGCGAGTATTTACATCTCAATGCAGGGCGATATGCTGGACGAAACAACCGACCTTTTCGACAGCTATAACATAAACTGCCCCTTTGACAGCGTCGGTCATGTCAGCTTCTCGTATTTCGATGAAGCGACGAAAACAGCTTATTTTGTGGTTCATATCGAAACAATGAACGGTGAAAAAATCCCGAAAGGCAAGGTTACATTCTCCGTCAGAGAGCTTATTTTTGACAAGCAGGAATTTTCAGGTAAAATTGATGACGTCGATCTGTCAAACGTACCGTTAGACCCTGCGTGTACCGAGGATATCTCCTGCGTAGGCTGCGGCATTAACGTTCCCTATCTTGAACTGCCCGACGACTACAGGGAGCTTTCGGAGAAGTATCTTATCCCGAATGAGACTCCTCTTGCCGAGCCTATTGACGGCATAAAAATCACAGCTATCGGCTATGTTGACGGAATTCTGCATATTCAGCAGCGCCGCGATAACCTTCTGAAAAGAGATAATCATGGTTTCCCTAAACTCATTAACAATGACGGAAAAGAGATTGAATGTTATGCCGACGTCTCTTTCTGGGACGAAAACAGCGAGGACAAAAACAGCACAAATCAATATGAAGAGAAACTTTTTTCCATTGATTATGATGAAATTAAAAATTACTCCCTCTACGGCGATTATTTCACTTCAAACGGCTATAAATCAGGCGACTGGGAAGTTACTTTTAAAATGAAATAGCCAGTTTCGTTGTGCACACCTCACAAAAATTCACAGGATTTCTCCCGAAACTTTGTCATGCGATTTCAAAAATGAAACGCGAGAACGAGAGAGAAAACGAGAATAATCAAGAGAATCAAAGAGAAAGTCGGGTATAGATTAAAAAAAATCTCAAAAATCTATTGACTTTTCCGCAAATTTAGTTTATAATTATTCTTGCACTGTCGGGAATTCGTATAAATACTTCGATTTCTTCGGCGAAAATCTATTATTACGGAGGAATTTTCTATGTCAACTACAATGGCAAAACCGGCTGAAGTAAGCCGTACATGGTATATCCTCGACGCAGCGGGACAGCCCCTCGGACGTGTTGCAGCTAAGGCTGCTCATATCCTCAGAGGCAAGCACAAGCCCACTTACACTCCCCATGTGGACTGCGGCGACCATGTTATCGTTATCAACTGCGAAAAAGCTATCCTCACAGGCAAGAAGCTTGAGCAGAAAAAGTTCTACTGGCACACCGGCTGGATCGGCGGTCTGAAATCCGTTTCTTATAAGGATCTTATGGCTAAGCAGGCTGACAGAGCTATGACTATCGCCGTAAACGGTATGCTCCCCAACAATTCGCTTGGCAGAGCGCAGATCAAGAGACTCAGAGCTTACAAGGGCGCAGAGCATAACAATGCTGCTCAGAAGCCCGTTGCTTACACACTTTAAGGAGGTGCTTTACAATGTATGAATCAAAGGTAAAATATTACTACGGAACAGGCAGAAAAAAGCACTCCGTTGCAAGAGTAAGAATCTATCCCGGCTCAGGTAATGTTACTATCAACGGCAGAGGTATCGACGATTACTTCGGTCTCGAAACTCTTAAGCTTATCGTTCGTCAGCCCCTCGCTCTTACTGATAATGTTGACAAGTTCGACGTTGTTTGCACAGTTACTGGCGGCGGCGTTTCAGGTCAAGCCGGCGCTATCAGACACGGTATCTCACGCGCTCTTCTCGAATTCGATCAGGAGCTTCGTCCTGCTCTCAAGAAGGCAGGATTCCTTACGCGTGACCCGAGAATGAAGGAAAGAAAGAAGTACGGTCTCAAAGCCGCTCGTCGCGCTCCTCAGTTCTCAAAGCGTTGATTACACTCCTCAAAAACGGCGTATTTACGTCATTTGCGAGTGCTTTTACGCGATTTGGTCAACTTCTGGACAACCAATAAAGACCAGATATACCTCCCTGTTTCACGACAGGGAGGTTTTTGTTTACTCTGCAAGGCAAAGCTCGATCTGCTCGGCAGTTCGGGTTTTGGTTTTGAGCAGAACATCGGCATAGATGTCGGCTGTAACACTTACATCACAATGCCCTAAATGCTCAGATACTATTTTCAGGTCGATACCGCTGTTCAGGAGCATAGTAGCGTTGCAGTGACGAAGCTGATGTAAGGTCATACCCTCAAATTCTGTTCCTTTGGTGAAGCGTTTCAGCGAGTGGTAGACCGAGTTGCGGTCACGGTAGTTTCCAAGAGCTGATACGAACACCATTTCGGGATGAGCGAAATTATCACCGAGGGCAAGTTTCAGCTTTTCGATGTATCCCCTTTGAGCAAGAAACACCTTTTTCAACTCCTGTCCCATACCAATGATACGGATACTGCTTTCGGTCTTAGGATCGGTCAGTTCGTGTTTTCCGCCAATGTCTGTCAGCGTGTGGTTGATTGAGATCGTGTTGTTCTCAAAGTCAATGTCCTCCCACGAAAGTCCAAGGCACTCGCCCGAACGCATACCAGTGTACAGCAGCACCTTAATGATACGCTTGAAGTCCTCATCCCACGGCTTGCTGTCAAGAAAGGAAACAAAGCGCTTTAGCTTGTCCTCATCGAGAGCCTT
>CAYNYB010000040.1:0-5645 GCA_964401315.1 uncultured Alistipes sp. | reverse complement strand
ACAGCCTCCGTGAGAGCGTTCTGATTATCAACGCTGTCGGCGATATTTTTTGATATTGCGGCTGATCGCTCAGATTCCCAGCCGAAAAGTTTTGACATTGCATCAACTGCTGCGTCTGCCCATTTTGTAAGCATCTCGATTGCCGCCGTCATGCGCTGTACGCCGTTCACAGCAATAGTTAAGACAGGCTGTCCCACCACTGAAAGAAGCTGCCGCCAAGCTTCTTTAAGGTTGCCCGTTACATTTTCCCAGCCCTCAGCTTCGCGCGCCGCCTGACCTTCCGCGCCCGAAAGAGCGTTGGCGTCCTTTACCATTTGCAAGAGTGTCAGCTGTTTCTGCGCCTCCGAAAGTTCAATGTATGATTTTCCGTATAGCTTATTTGCTGCGGCATTTCGTGTGAATTCCGTTGCTGAAAGTCCCAGAGCTGCGTCGTTTGCAAAATTTCCTTTCAAAAAAGATTTCAACGTCTCGCTTGTTTCTTCGAGAGAGCGATCGTAATATGCCGCACTGTCGGCTGCGACCTGCAACGCCTCCTCCATCATATTCAGAGCCGTCACCGCATCCATATCAGCAGTACGTGCAAACGCATATATCGATGCAGCCGTGCCGTTTAAGCGAGTTTGAACGATTCCGCTTGCTTCTGCTACACGCCTGATGCCGTCCTCTGCAACGCTAAGCAGCGAACCGAAAGTTTGCTCCATTTGCGAATTTTCCGCATTAACTTCTGCGGCTGCTTCGATAAATGGCTGAAACTGCTCTGCGATTCCGCGGAATTCGGTAGAAAATTCAGTGATTCCCTTTATCGCAGAAGCAAACCAATTAACACCGAAAATCGCGCCTATAGCCTTACTCAAAGCCGTCAGCTTTCCTTTCAGACCGCCCAGCCCGTCGCCGATTTTTTTAACTCCTAAATTGAATCCGTCGGTGATTATTTTTGTATCAAAATTCAGCGTTCCGTCAGCCATTGTATTTTCTCCTTACTTAATCTATTTTCTCCAAACTAATAACGGCAGATTCCGTAAACGTTTTTGTGTCCAAATCGAAATTTCCTTTGACGCGTCCGCCGTTGTTATAGATCGTAAACGGCACGGAAATTCCTGAAGTACCGCCGCCAACGCTGTTCGGCACGACGTAAACGTTTTCGCGATACGCCCATATAACTTTGCCGCTGCCATCGACAAGCACATCGACTTTGGTCGTCTGACAACCAATTCCCGTGCGGCGATTGTTTGCAATATCCATAAGCTTTGCGCCCAGAGCTTCGGGTACATCGGGATTTGACGACGAATCAGCCGGGTCTAACTCAACATAATACGGGTCAACGTCGGAACTTACGTCATAACCGCTGTGAATCACGGAATTTTCGCCCCAGATATTCTTTTTCGTCTCAACGCTCGGATTGAGATTTTCCGCATATTCCTCTAAATCCTTACCCAGCCGCACATAATTCGTGCTGCCGGTCACCGCCGTTGCAGGATCGCCGAGCGGATTCGCATCGATGTAATGTACAAGATAATGTCTTTCTGCTTTCATTTTTACCTCCTACCCAAGCAGCGCATTGAGCCGATCGCGCTCTGCCTGCTCTTCCTTCGTGTATTTTTTTCTGATCTCAACAAGATTTTTGTTTTCACGGAGAAATTCATTTTCCCATTTTTCAAGCGTTTTTCCGCGAGCTTTCTTGCTGCGAATATGAATGATCTGCGAAAATAATCCCTCGCCGATCTCTCCGAAATATCCGAGAAAACTCCACCAATGCAGATAAGGCAGCGAACGCGTCTCGCAGCCTGCCGCCTTGTTGATCGCCGGGAAAATTATTCCTTCGTCCTGCTCCCAGTCAAGAATTTTCGCTCTCGATATGCTGCTCGTCGGAGTTTTCCGACCGCCGTCCGCAAACCAATATGCCATGTCAGCCGCCTCCTGCATATGCTCGGCAGGAATGCTCTCAAAGTCGCTGTACAGCCGTTTCATACAGATATAGCATTTCTCTTCGTTGGTCAGCTCAGGATCGCCGA
The DNA here is from genome assembly GCA_964401315.1 of uncultured Alistipes sp. Lineage (GTDB taxonomy): Bacteria > Bacillota > Clostridia > Oscillospirales > Ruminococcaceae > Ruminococcus. Next base: position 3,633 of record CAYNYB010000040.1, on the reverse strand, counting down.
ATGCCGCATAAATGTTAAGCATTACCCGAAAATCAGAATTGATCGGGTAATGCTTTCCGCCGATCTTCAAGCTTGTCGGCAATTCACCGATCATGAATCGCCCTCAAGATATTTCTGAACTTCAGGGCGAAGCTCAGTCTGTACATTCTTGAATTCAGCTTCCAGAATCGGCATAAGAGCTTCAAAAAAAGCTTCGTACAGAGTTTTTCCGCGGCTCACAAGTGCAAAGGGGCTTGCATTTCCGAAAGCAGGCGTGCAGATATCGGAATCAAACGCCGTGTTGATGATCTCGCGGAATTCCTTGCCTGCTTTATACAGATCGTCGCCTTTCATTTTGCCGTATTTTTCGCGAAGCTGATCAATATCAGTCATTGCTTTTTCGACGCGTTCTTTCAGATTAGGATCAACGCGAAAGCGAACGATGCGTGTTTTGTCGCCGTTGACGTCATATTCGCGATAGCCTTCATTAAAATTTATAGAATCCATATTAACCTCCTGATTTCACCGAGTATTCGGCGTTTATTTGTAATTGGTACTGCATACCGTCTGTGTTGTTTTCCTGCGGAACTGCGTACAGCATTCCGTTTGCCGCTGTGATTTTCATAATCACGCCTTTGTGAATTTTTCCGTCTATCTCCGTTTCAACTTCACCGCCGATCTGCTGCCCCAGCCACACTGACAGTTCCGTTAATGCCGCCGTATTCTCCTGCCGCTCGAAATCATTGATTCCCGAAAAAGTTGAGTACAACAGAAACGAATGCTGCCTTGTCTGATTTCCAAGGATATCCTTTTTTATAAGGCTGTCGCCCGTAGAGGATAAGCCGTAAGACGTCGGCTCAGGATCAGCAAAATCTATGTGTATCTCGTTGCAGACAGTCGAGATTTTCGGAAAGCTTTCAAGAATTTCAATCATTTTTTCGATTATATTCATGTGTTCCTCCTTGCGATAGCTGCCGCACCTCTGAGAATCTGTTCCCTCTTATCGGCTTTCATGGCTTCAAACCACATTTTCTGAGCCTTGGGATGACGGCTTGCGCTGTATTTCAAATCGGTATTTGTAAGAATTTTGCTTTCACCTTCTCTTGCATATGCCGAACCTGTTACGGAAGATACCATAAGCTTTCCGTAATACTGATATCTTGCATAAGGCGAAGTATAGGTGATCAGTCCGCTGCCGATAACTGTACCCATTACAGCGTTTTTCATAAGAATGCCGTTCAGCATCGGCGTATACGGCACCATAAGCCGTATGCACTCGCTGTCAATATATTTCTGAACTGATGTAAAACGGTCTCTCTGTTCCCTGCCGAAAGTCTGCTTCCAAACAAGATTTACCCTTGCTCTCTCCTCCCTTATTGCGGCGTTGTTCGGCTGTCCGACTCCGCCTGCCATATGTATCACCTCGCTGTAATTTCAATGTGCGGAAGCCCTCCGAACATACAATTATTAACTGCCTTGACTACGGCGAAATCAGGGTATTTCTTCCAAAAAGGCTTCATACCCTCGCTTATAGATTTCTGCGAGCTGCCGTCAATTTCAAAATCGACTATGCCCCGAACGATCATATCTCCGGCTTTGGGAATGTATTCATCGGAGTATATGTAAACTATAACGCTGTCGGATATTTGCACGCCGTTTTTTGTAAGAGTTCTTCCTCTGCTGTCGTTCCAATACACGTTTGTGATCGTATGCCTTGCGTATGTGTCTTTTTCGTATACGGTCATATCTGCGTTAGTAAGCATTATCCGATCCCCCTGTAAAGCAGTCCCGTGCCGCTAAGCCATTTGTATATGCATTCTTTGACAGCATTGCTGTATGCCTGCCTGCGACTCTCTGTACTTTCATACGACTTGCTCCAACCCTGTACGGATTCGGAGGATACGCCGTCAGACTGCACGGTCTGATCTCGTTTATATGCAAGCTCCGCAATCTCGCAGCAGCACATTCTGACTTCCTCCGGAGGATCATTGTCGTCGATATTATCAAAAGTATATTTCTTTATAACCCGGCTTGCCTCACGGAAATAATAGGGGAAAGCGGCAGTTATCACCGCCGCCTTGCCCTGCAAATATTCATTCTTGTAAAAATCTTCGTTAGCGTAGATTACCACCGCTTACACCTCTTACTTTTGCAGATCATGTTGTGCTTACAGAAGCGTAAATGCCCATTTTCTTATTATCATAAACGTCTGTAATTCCGTATGCACGGTAGAAGAACAGCCAGCCGTCAGACTTCTGATTCGCTTCGGGAGCGATGATTTTGTTGACAGAGTGCTTTGTGTACTGGAGAGGACTTTTCCTCTGAATGATAAGGAAATTCAGGTTCTTGCCTGCGGTATCCTTTGTGTAGCCGCCGATAGTCTCATCTGTGGTATCATCGCCGCTTGTAATAATTTTACCTGAGAGCAGCGAGATCTTGCTGTAAAAGCGTGTCTGAGGAACTTTGACAACTTTGCTGAATCCCTCCAGCATTTTCTTTGATTTATACGTATCAAGGGCAAGAACTGCGTTGTACAGGGTAGGCGTTATGAAGAGGATTCTGCCCTCGTCGTCCACTTCAGCTTCGTCAAGAGCGTTGTTGGCAATAGTTATAGCGTCGCAAACGTTAGTACCTGTGCTGAGCTTTTCGGATTTTGTAGTGCCTGCCTTATCAGCGTATGTGGCAAAGCGGAGAGCGTCCAGTTCCGGAACTGCCTTTGTTCTGATGAATTCGGAAGAAAGCTTGCCGAAAGAGATACCTGCGGTTTTCTCGTCGTCCATAGCGTCAACATTGAAGCGTCTGCCTCTGTCGTAGTTGAATTTCTTGGTTTCCCATTCAAGACTTGCGCTTCCGTCCGCATAGCCTGTGTTGCGGTCGTAATCGGCGAGACCGTCCATATCCATTTTTGGAATGAGAATTTCATGAGTGTTGTTTCCCTGACGAACAGTTGAAGCGTCAGCTTCAAGATCGCCTGTGAGCGTATATTTCTTGTAAACCTCGTCAAGCAGGTCAATATACTTTTTGATAAGCGCAAAATTGTTAGGCATAAATTTTCCTCCTTTTTATTTAAGTCCCATGACAGAGCGCACAAAAGCGTCATTATCTTTGATGCCCGATTCTCCCGGAGTATTCACCGAAAACTCGGGTACAGGCTCTTCGGATTTAAAAGCGTCGGGGTGCGATTCCTTGAAAGCGTTGATAATATCGTCGCCGCCGATCAGCTTGTCGCCGTCAAATTTCAGCTCTTTTTCAATAAGCTGATTTACAAGATAATCCTCGTAAATGCTGTCTTTGAGTTTCAACTCCTTGACAAGGCTGCCGACTTTTGTCTTATGCTCGAATGCAGCTCTATCGGCTTCGGACTGCTTGAATTTCGCTTCCCAGTCCGCTGCTGACTTTTTGATCGTTTCAATGTCCATGCTCTTGAAACTTTCAATCTGCGTGTTGGCTTCCGAAAGCTGAGTTCTCAGCGTTTCCGCCGCGTCCTTTTCGGTCTGGATATCATTACCGTACTCGGCAACGATCTTGTTCACCGTCTCTTCATCGGTAACGCCAAGGCTCTCCAGAAATTTCTTGTTGATCATGATTTTTCCTCCTGTTTTTTTGATTTTGGGTATAAAAATAAGACGTTTTACCGTCTTGATTTTCCGTGTT
>CAYNYB010000039.1:0-5813 GCA_964401315.1 uncultured Alistipes sp. | reverse complement strand
ACAGCCTCCGTGAGAGCGTTCTGATTATCAACGCTGTCGGCGATATTTTTTGATACTGCGGCTGACTCCTCTGAATCCAATCTGAATACGCTTGCAAGAGTTTTTGCCGCATTTTGCGCAATAGCCGCAATTTCAGCGAGACGTTCAGCTAATTTTGTAAGCGCAGGAAGAAAAATAACTTCGATCTGAGTTATCGCATCTCCGAACTGCTCTTTTATGTCGCCGATCGTATTGCTGAGCTGCTTCATACGTCCTGCATCCGTTTTGGCAAGGGCTTCGTTTACTCCGCCTACGGAAGCCGAAACAACTTCCGCAAGGGTAGCAACGCGCTGTTCTTCCGTGCCGAATTTCAGGAGCTGTTCCTGCGCTTCGTCAAAATAATAACCATATCTGCTTAATGCGGCAGTCTGTCCGCTGAGAACTTTTCCGAGCATAGTTGAAATTGTAACTGCCGATTCCGCTGTTGCATTAAGTCCATACTGCTGAGCAAGCATATCTGTCAAAACGCTCATCATAGGCTTTAAATTGTCTGCGTTTTCGACATATGTAGATAATTCCTGCAAGCCGGAAAGCTGGATTTCATCACCGATAACGCCGATATTTTGTAGTTCCGAGGCATAGTCTTTGAGGCTTTGGACTTGCTCGTCTGTTGCGCCAAGATTCCCTTTCAATATCGCTCCGAGACGTGTTTCCGCTTCAAGCTGAACGTTCCATAAGCTTTTGCATTCCTCGGCAAGCGGACGTAATTTTTTAGTAAATTCGACAGCACCTTTTATGACAGGAACAAACCAATTAACGCCGAAAATCGTGCCTATAGTTTTACTCAAAGCCGTCAGCTTTCCTTTCAGATTACTCAGTCCGTCGCCGATTTTTTTAACGCCGATCTTAAAACCTTCAGTAAGTAGCGCTGTGCTGAACGACAGTGTGCCGTCAACCATCGCAAAACCTCCTTAATGCTCGCTTAAACTAATTGAGCCGGATTCTGTGAATGTTTTTGTGTCCGGATCAAAATTTCCTTTGACGCGTCCGCCGTTGTTATAGATCGAAAACGGCACGGAAATTCCTGAAGTACCGCCGCCAACGCTGTTCGGCACGACGTAAACGTTTTCGCGATACGCCCATATAACTTTGCCGCTGCCATCGACAAGCACATCGACTTTGGTCGTCTGACAACCAATTCCCGTGCGGCGATTGTTTGCAATATCCATAAGCTTTGCGCCCAGAGCTTCGGGTACATCGGGATTTGACGACGAATCAGCCGGGTCTAACTCAACATAATACGGGTCAACGTCGGAACTTACGTCATAACCGCTGTGAATCACGGAATTTTCGCCCCAGATATTCTTTTTCGTCTCAACGCTCGGATTGAGATTTTCCGCATATTCCTCTAAATCCTTACCCAGCCGCACATAATTCGTGCTGCCGGTCACCGCCGTTGCAGGATCGCCGAGCGGATTCGCATCGATGTAATGTACAAGATAATGTCTTTCTGCTTTCATTTTTACCTCCTACCCAAGCAGCGCATTGAGCCGATCGCGCTCTGCCTGCTCTTCCTTCGTGTATTTTTTTCTGATCTCAACAAGATTTTTGTTTTCACGGAGAAATTCATTTTCCCATTTTTCAAGCGTTTTTCCGCGAGCTTTCTTGCTGCGAATATGAATGATCTGCGAAAATAATCCCTCGCCGATCTCTCCGAAATATCCGAGAAAACTCCACCAATGCAGATAAGGCAGCGAACGCGTCTCGCAGCCTGCCGCCTTGTTGATCGCCGGGAAAATTATTCCTTCGTCCTGCTCCCAGTCAAGAATTTTCGCTCTCGATATGCTGCTCGTCGGAGTTTTCCGACCGCCGTCCGCAAACCAATATGCCATGTCAGCCGCCTCCTGCATATGCTCGGCAGGAATGCTCTCAAAGTCGCTGTACAGCCGTTTCATACAGATATAGCATTTCTCTTCGTTGGTCAGCTCAGGATCGCCGAATGCCGCATAAATGTTAAGCATTACCCGAAAATCAGAATTGATCGGGTAATGCTTTCCGCCGATCTTCAAGCTTGTCGGCAATTCACCGATCATGAATCGCCCTCAAGATATTTCTGAACTTCAGGGCGAAGCTCAGTCTGTACATTCTTGAATTCAGCTTCCAGAATCGGCATAAGAGCTTCAAAAAAAGCTTCGTACAGAGTTTTTCCGCGGCTCACAAGTGCAAAGGGGCTTGCATTTCCGAAAGCAGGCGTGCAGATATCGGAATCAAACGCCGTGTTGATGATCTCGCGGAATTCCTTGCCTGCTTTATACAGATCGTCGCCTTTCATTTTGCCGTATTTTTCGCGAAGCTGATCAATATCAGTCATTGCTTTTTCGACGCGTTCTTTCAGATTAGGATCAACGCGAAAGCGAACGATGCGTGTTTTGTCGCCGTTGACGTCATATTCGCGATAGCCTTCATTAAAATTTATAGAATCCATATTAACCTCCTGATTTCACCGAGTATTCGGCGTTTATTTGTAATTGGTACTGCATACCGTCTGTGTTGTTTTCCTGCGGAACTGCGTACAGCATTCCGTTTGTCGCTGTGATTTCCAAAATTTCGCCGCCGTATTCCATATCGCCGATAACGCTTGTGACAGCAGCTCCTTTCTGCATTTCAAGCCACATAGACAACTCTAAAAGTGCACTGCTGTTTGCCAGGCGTTCATAATCATTTATTCCGCTGAAAGTGGAATAAAACATAAAACTGTGACGTCTCCGCTGATTGCCGAGAATATCCTTTTTTACAAGCGAATCGCCCACCGATGATAAGCCATAGCTTGTCGGCTCTGGGTCGGCGAAATCAATATGCACCTCATTGCAAATTTCGCTGATTCGCGGGAATTTCGCAAGTATATCGCGTACTGCTTCGATTATGTTCATTTTGATTTTCCTTTCGCGATAGCCGCCGCACCTCTGAGAATCTGCTCTTTCTTATCGGCTTTCATGGCTTCAAACCACATTTTCTGAGCCTTTGGGTGACGGGTTGTGTTGTATTTAAGCAGTCTGTTCATTGAATGTTTTTGTGACGGAGAATAAAAACCGACAATTTTTCCTTTTTTAAAAATCGGTATATTCGGACCATAAACAACGCCATAATATTGATACCTTGCATAGGGCGAATTATAGACGATCAATCCGCTGCCGATGACTGTACCCATTACAGCGTTTTTCATAAGGATACCGTTCAGCATCGGCGTATACGGCACCATAAGCCGTATACACTCGCTGTCAATATATTTCTGAACAGTTGTAAAACGGTCTGTCTGTTCCCTGCCGAAAGTCTGCTTCCAAACAAGATTTACTCTTGCTCTCTCCTCCCTTATTGCGGCGTTGTTCGGCTGTCCGACTCCGCCTGCCATATGTATCACCTCGCTGTAATTTCAATGTGCGGAAGCCCTCCGAACATACAATTATTAACTGCCTTGACTACGGCGAAATCAGGGTATTTCTTCCAAAAAGGCTTCATACCCTCGCTTATAGATTTCTGCGAGCTGCCGTCAATTTCAAAATCGACTATGCCCCGAACGATCATATCTCCGGCTTTGGGAATGTATTCATCGGAGTATATGTAAACTATAACGCTGTCGGATATTTGCACGCCGTTTTTTGTAAGAGTTCTTCCTCTGCTGTCGTTCCAATACACGTTTGTGATCGTATGCCTTGCGTATGTGTCTTTTTCGTATACGGTCATATCTGCGTTAGTAAGCATTATCCGATCCCCCTGTAAAGCAGTCCCGTGCCGCTAAGCCATTTGTATATGCATTCTTTGACAGCATTGCTGTATGCCTGCCTGCGACTCTCTGTACTTTCATACGACTTGCTCCAACCCTGTACGGATTCGGAGGATACGCCGTCAGACTGCACGGTCTGATCTCGTTTATATGCAAGCTCCGCAATCTCGCAGCAGCACATTCTGACTTCCTCCGGAGGATCATTGTCGTCGATATTATCAAAAGTATATTTCTTTATAACCCGGCTTGCCTCACGGAAATAATAGGGGAAAGCGGCAGTTATCACCGCCGCCTTGCCCTGCAAATATTCATTCTTGTAAAAATCTTCGTTAGCGTAGATCATGACTTTATATCAGATTCGGCAACAGTAATATATCCAACAGCCGCAACCTTTGAAGAACTAAGATTAACGATCTCAATGGTATCGCCTTTTGAAACGGCGATTTCTGTTGTTCCGGAGGTGAGAGCCGTTCCGCCGTAATTGCCTGAAGTCTGATTGAACGTTGCTCTTGCGGCAGGATTGATTTTGTACGCGTATGTTGTGCCTGTGTTTCCGGCAGAAACAGTTACAACTGTTGTACCCGAAGCAGATCCGGCAGCAAGCGACACTGTCAGCGAGCCGGGAGAATACACAGCTCTGATTGCTGCCGAACGGAGAACCTTGTGTGCATAAACCATACGCCCCTGCACGGCAGAAGCTCCGATATATTTTCCTGATTCCGAAAGATCCTGAATCTTAACCGGAACACTCCATTCTCTTACACGGCTGGCGAAGCGGGGATGTCCGGCAAGCATAGCAAGATTAGCGGTTGTATCGTTCCATTCCTTAACGATAAATCCGGCGATTTTACCGATCGCTCCCGTTGCCTTTATTTCATCTCCGAGAGCTGATGCGCTTACAAATTCGGGAGATTTAAGGATAAGCGACATGACATCAGGGGTGACAAGCAGATATCTCTTGCCGTCGTTGGGAATTTTGGCTTTTGTCATATCCGCTCTTATATCCACGATAGTATCATAAATATTATCCTTTGTCAGTTGAGAGACATTTTTATTTGTTGCGCCGCCAAGAAGAACAGTTCCGCCGTCGGTGTCGATCTGCTGTGCAAGACTATATCCTGCGCTGTCAAGGCGGTCTGCCACAAGATTATCGGGAACGGACTGTGAATCATAGCCGTCAATGATCTCGTTCACAGCCTTATCCTTATCGATCAGAAGCGGAGCGTATGCGGTAGAGCCGTTTGTTGCGGTGATTCCGTTTGCCTTATCGTAATCAGATACGGCAACCTCGGTATCTCTTACCGGAATCTTAACAGATCCGGCTGTTGGATCGCCCTCGTAATCGTTGTTGAAAACAAATCCGTCTTTAAGACAAAGCTCGTCTCTGAGCTTCGCAAGAACAAGCTTTGAATATCTTTCCTGTGCAATATGTGACATAATTCATTCCTCCTCAGTCAATTTTAAGTCCGGGATTTCTTGCCATGAATGCGGCTTCTACACCGCCGGGATCGCCGCCGTCTCCACCTGTTCTGTATGAAAATTTAGGCGGAACAGGTTCGCTCTGAAACGCGTCGGGATGGGATTCCTTGAAAGCGTTAATAACGTCGTCGCCGCCGATCAGCTTGTCACCGTCAAATTTCAGCTGCTTTTCGATAAGCTGATTTGTGAGGTAGTCCTCGTAAATGCTGTCTTTGAGGTTCAGCTCCTTGACAAGACTGCCGACTTTTGTCTTATGCTCGAAAGCGGCTCTGTCGGCTTCGGACTGCTTGAATTTCGCTTCCCAGTCTGCCGCTGACTTTTTGATCGTTTCAATGTCCATGCTCTTGAAGCTTTCGATCTGTGTGTTAGCTTCAGAAAGCTGAGTTCTCAGCGTTTCCGCTGCGTCCTTTTCGGTCTGGATATCATTACCGTATTCGGCGACGATCTTGTTCACCGTCTCTTCATCGGTAACGCCGATGCTCTCCAGAAATTTCTTGTCGATCATGATTTTTCCTCCTGTTTTTTGATTTTGGGTATAAAAATAAGACGTTTTACCGTCTTGATTTTCCGTGTT
>CAYNYB010000038.1:0-5901 GCA_964401315.1 uncultured Alistipes sp. | reverse complement strand
ATAAATAAGTTTCTTAATGTTTCAGTTCTTCCAATAAGTTGTCTATTGTTAAGAATCTAAGATAATGTTTTATTGATATAACGTGAAAAGGAATTTGATTTTTTAATGAATAGACTACTTTTTGGAAGAGTCTTTGATGTGACCCCAATCTTGACCCCAAAAAACTTGCTCACAGTGCGTAAGCTGACGAATGTCAAAAACCAAGAAATAACGTAATATAGCCATAATCAAACACAATTGGTAAGTTGAGAAACGTTAAAAATACCTTTGTAAATCCCTCATAACCCGAAGGTCGTTGGTTCAAATCCAGCCGCCGCAACCATCTTGTTGTAACAAAATAGATGACAACGCCGAAAAGCCCGAGTTATCGGGCTTTTTTGGCGTCCAAGTGCCAAAAATTTTATAGTAAAAACCGTAGATGACATTTTGAAATTTGGGGAATTGAACCCTCGATTTTGGAAGTTCAGAACTAATTAAGAGAAAAATCAGAGGGTTGAAAAAGAATTCTGAGAAAAATAAGAAGAAAATATTTGTAGAAATTTAAAGGCTGAATTTGTTGGTTTCTCACAAAGTTTGAGAAACAGCAGATTCAGCCTTTTTATTTATATATATACTATTAAAAAAGGAGCTGATACAAATGAACGGATTTCCGTCCGAATCTACATTAAAATATGAAGGGATGATGTTATGAAAAAATTGATCTTTAACGGTACGCTCGGTCACAAGCAAAGCGAATACCGTCCTATGACGATCGAAGTTGAAAAGGTTGTGGAGCTGCGCAGCAAGGAGTTTAAAAAACTCATAGAGCATACTCTGAGAGATAATCCGCACGTCAAGGCGTGCCGTGATCTCATGTATATCAGCGGAAAAACCGCCCACTGCGTTCTTTTCCTTGACGCAGACAGCAACGACGGTATTATCGTAGAATCTGAGGGAGCTGATTATGCCCGGAAGTCTCAGTTTATACCGAATGCAAGAGCATTGACCGAATATAACGAGTTTACTCCTATGGAAAAGCAGCTCCACGGGATCCTTAAGGGTATGGCAGATAAAATAGCAGAGCTTGCTCATGCAGGCTACAAATCCTTTTTCTTTGAGAAAATGCTCGGTGATACCGACATTAAATCGGTAATGCTTTCTGCTGTCGGACAGCTCCTTGAGCAGCGAGGCGATATGCAGAGCGTGAGAATTCACGACCTCGATATTGCAGGACAGCCGGAATTCACAGTTGAGCCGAAACAGACTAACAAGCTGAAGTTTTACTCTCCCCTTGTGGTAGAGCATGAAGCCGATTATGAAACAGATTGGGACAGCAGCGGAGATCTTGAACAGCTCAGTGAAAGCGAGAAACTAAGATGCCGCACTAAGATAAATGAAGCTATCAGGCAGTCATTTGATTCAAAAGAGGAACGCAGAGGTCTCATGGAATATTATGATGAGCATTCCGCTGTGAATGAAAAGATTTATTCCGCCTTTCCTTCGGTAGAGGATGTAGACGGAACGCTCATGGGAGTGTTGACCTGTGAGGTGATCGGTAATCTTACCAAATCGGAGCTTGAAGAAGTCCGCAGTTGGTGGAGCAGTCAGTGCAGAGACGGCTGGTCGGATTGTCTGGAGCAGAACGGCATAAAGACCGAAGAATTCGGCGATATATATGTTCACTTTGGGAATGCCGGAAATGCATGGTCGATAAAAACTGAAGAAGAACTAAAAGGAATAATGGAAACCGCCGATATCGAGGAAACAGAAAGCTTTGATATCGGCGGTATTTCTATGTAACAGGAGGAAAAAATGAAACCTACTTGAAAAAATGTATAGCCTGTGGTATAATGATTATAGAAGGAAGTTGGATCAATGGGAAAGAATAGTAAAATTTGTCCTGACTGCGGACGTAAAATGAAACAGCAGTTTATAGGGCTGCAGCATTGTAAGTGCGGTATAAGCTGGAAACGAGATATCGGTTACTTTGAACGTACAAATGATATGATATTCGCTTTGCAGCGTGTTAAAGTCGGCAAGAAGGTGAAACAAATGCCTGTTATAAGACTAAGGGAACAAAAGGAAATTGACTGATTATCGTTAAATGAGGCGTTTTTTTGCTTATCTACGGAACATAGGTTGAATAATGAAGATGTCTGTGTTAGAATATGATCAAAGGAGATGAGAGACATGAATAATTATGTCACAGGTTCAACGATCAAAACTCTAAGAGAATCAAAAAAACTGACACAGGCACAGCTTGCCAATATGATTTCTGTAAGCGATAAGGCTGTTTCACGCTGGGAAACAGGAAAAGGATTTCCTGATGTATCATTGCTTGAACCTTTATCAAAAGCACTTGGAATATCTGTAATAGAACTGATTTCAGGCGATTGGATCACAAACAGAAACGTGTCAAGTAATATGCAGCGTTCAAAATTTTATGTTTGCCCTATATGCGGAAATGTAATTCATTCCATGGGTGAAGCTCTTGTTAGCTGCTGCGGAATAACACTGCCTTGTCTGGAAGCAGAAGAAACGGATAATGATCACTACATGAATGTTGAATATATTGAGGATGAGTCGTATATCACAATAAAACACGAAATGACCAAAACACATTATATTTCATTCATTGCCTATGTTACTTCAGACAAAATTGAGATCAAAAAGCTCTATCCGGAGGGAAACGCTGAAACAAGATTTTTTATTCGAGGTAATGGAGAACTTTATTGTTACTGTAACCACCACGGCTTATTAAAACAGAAGTTTCGCCGTAAATATTAATATTGTCAAAAACGCTTTGAGAAAATCAAGGCGTTTTTTTATTGTTCAAAAAAGAAAGGATAGGTGATAAATGATAAGATATTTCGATATTTTCGCAGGAATCGGCGGATTCCGTTCAGGACTTGAAAAAGCCGGAGGATTCAAATGTGTCGGTTACTGCGAGATCGATAAGTATGCGAAATTAGCATATGAAACGCTCTATGATACGGAAAGCGAGGTGTACTTCAATGACGCAAGAAAAATCGAACCGGAAAAATTACCCGATTTCGACCTTATATCGGGCGGATTTCCTTGCCAAAGCTTTTCAATCGCTGGAAAAAGGGGCGGATTTGACGACGCAAGAGGAACTCTGTTCTTTGAAATTGCCAGAATTGCCGCCGTTAAAAAACCTAAATATCTGCTGCTTGAAAACGTTCCCGGTCTCCTATCGCATGACAAAGGCAGGACGTTTGCAGCCATCCTCAGTGCGTTGGATGAATTGGGGTACGATGTCGCATGGCAGGTGCTTAACAGCGCAGATCATTATGTCGCCCAATCCCGAAAGAGAGTGTTCATTGTCGGATTTCTTAGAAGTAAATGTTCCGGAAAAGTATTGTCTTTCACAGACGCAAATCCAAAAACTCTTGCACAACGCATTCCCGGACGTGAAGGATGCAGAGCCTACTCTCCCGAAGGACTGAGCATAACGCTGACAGGAACGGCAGGCGGTTTCGGTGGAAAAACAGGATTGTATGAGATTCTTGGTCTGCCCATAAAGGTAAAAACAAAATCAGGCTATCAGACGGCATTGCCCGGCGACAGTATCGATCTTGCATACCCAAATCTGAATTCACGGCGTGGGCGAGTGGGGCATGATATCGCCCATACTGTGACACCCGGAAATACGCAGGGATCGTATCAGATGTACTGCATTGATCTGAATCCTGATCCCGATGTTACCGAACTTGCAAGATGCATAACTACAAGACAGGATAACGGTATCACGCATCGCAGGGGCGAACATTCGGGAGCTTTGATGATATCGGACTCACCGATCCCTGTTTTAACTCCTGCGAAGGAAAATGTACGTCAGCAAGGAAGAAGATTCAAAGGACCCGATGAGCCTGCTTTTACCATTACCGTAACAGACAGGAACGGTGTCGTATACTGCGGTCTCATAAGAAAACTGCTGCCTATAGAATGCTGGCGGCTGCAGGGCTTTACAGACGAGCAGTTTAATAAAGTTCAGGCAATCGGGATGTCGGATGCACAGCTTTACAAACAAGCAGGAAATGCTGTTACCGTAAATGTCATAGAAGCTATTGCGAAGTTTATTTTGGAAATTGAAAAGGAGAGTGAAAATGGAACAGGTAATTAAAATTTTTGAAAACGATGAATTTGGCAAAGTGAGGACAATTGTAAGGAACGGAGAACCGTGGTGGATATTAAAAGATATCTGCCAAGTTCTTGAAATGAAATCTAATAGTGCAGGAGAAGTTGTAAAAAGACTTGATAAAGATGAGTACGATTCAATCGGACTCACCGATTCGCTTGGCAGAAAACAGAAAGCATACATCGTAAACGAATCAGGCTTGTATTCAATTCTTGTAAGATCAGATAAACCCAAAGCACAGCCGTTTCGTAAGTGGATCACAACTAAAGTCCTTCCGACGATTCGCAGAACAGGCGGCTATGTAGCCAACGAGGATATGTTCATAGAAAACTATCTCCCCTTTCTTGACGAGCCATATCAGAATCTTTTTCGTTTGCAGATGATGGCAATAAATCAGCTTAACGAGCGTATCAGGCACGATCAGCCGCTTGTTGAGTTTGCAAATCAGGTTTCTGATACAACCAACCTCATTGATATGAACGCTATGGCAAAGCTGGCGAGAGAGGAAAATATTCAGATCGGTCGAAATCGTCTGTTTCAGTGGCTGAGAGAAAAAGGTATTTTGATGTCTGATAATCTGCCGTATCAAAAATATATCGATCGTGGCTATTTTGAGGTAAAAGAATCTGTTTTTGAAACTTCCTCAATGATGAAAACGTATCAGCAGACCTTTGTCACTGGTAGGGGGCAGACATATATCATCGGCAGGCTGAAAAAAGAATATGCGGAGGTGCAGTGATGCCTAATCATATTACGAATATTGTCGCTATTTCGGGAGATGAAGGACGTATACAAGCAATGCTGAAAGAGATCCAGACGGATGAATACGGCATAGGTTCGGTTGATTTCAACAAGATAATTCCTATGCCGGACGATACGGACAGCTATGACTGGTGTATAGCCAACTGGGGAACGAAATGGAATTCCTACGGATATACTGCGGATTCGGGCTTTAAGGACGGAAAATTGACGTTTCTCACGGCGTGGTCAGCTCCTCATCCGATAATGCAAAGGCTGTCAGAAATGTTTCCTGATATTGAGTTCGAGCATGAGTGGGCGGACGAGGATATCGGCATGAACTGCGGACGTTATGTATGATGAAACTCTTATCAACGCAATAAATTCAAATTACGATCTTGAAATTAATTACGAGGATTTTATGCGGACGTACACTTTTGTAATGAACGCAACTATAAATCCGTATATGTTCAGCGATGTGAGTACAAAGAACTGTGCCGATCTTGCAGCTTGGGCTGAAAATGCCTACCTCTCAGGCTGGAGTTACTATGAGGGCTGTTTCGGTGAAATGGATAAGGAGCTGCGATATCGCTGTTCTGATAATGTTGGACTTATCATGGGTTATTTGCGGTATATTTCAACAGAAAAAAACTTTGATATGAGTATCAACGAACTGATTTATAACGAAATAGGTGAGCTTGATACCATGCCCGATGTCGCAGGAATCGGACTTTTTGACGGAAACAACTTCGGAGTTTATGTCGGTAACGGCGATGCGGTTTTCGCATCCTATGACGAGGGTCGCATTGTGAAATCGCCTGTTTCAGAGAGAAACTGGATAAGCTGGTGTACATTTGAGGGCATTGATTATCCGCAGGAAGTGACGAACAGGATCGAAAAAATTCAGAATCCGACAGAGGAAAATACAGAAGAAGAAAATGAAAATGGAGAGTGATTTTTTATGAAAATTAATTTGAAAAACGGCGAATTTCTTGCTGTAAGCAAGGAATTCCCGATGAATGTTT
>CAYNYB010000037.1:0-7808 GCA_964401315.1 uncultured Alistipes sp. | reverse complement strand
TATTTTTATTCTATTACTTTGAGGATAAGGTGTCAAGTTTTATTATACTACATCATTCCTCAGTTGAGTGAATCAGCTTAACAGCTTCGCTAACGGCAATTTTGACCGATTGGGAGTTAGGAAGCGTTGGGATACCGTTTTGAGCAAGGGCGAAGATTTCGGCTGCCTTACGTTCATTAAAACGGTATCCCTTTTTCTTTGCCCATTTGCAGTAATCGGCAGTAAACTTCTTCTCACCCATATCAAGGATATTTTTGAAATGAATGTATCTGCTAACGAATTCAGTAAGCTTGTGATTATCATTTTGATTTTGAAGAATATCCGATATTCCCGGTATCACCTGATCAAGCAGGTTGCTGAAATTAACCTTTGCTTTTACAAGTATAGCGGTGATTTGATAATACTGTCTGGCAAGAAAACGAAGCTCGTCGTATGTATCGGATGCGGCATAAGCCTGAACAAGCTCATTCCAATATGTGATATGTTCTGCGAGCGTGAACGAGATGACGAAAACTGGAGTATTCTTGCAGATCAGGATGCGATGGATAGATTCTAAATCAAATATGCGCTTGCAGCCATGCAAGAAGCTGTTCAGCAGATATTTCACCTGCCGCAACGCCAAGCACTAACTGTATGAAATCGTTGTCCTCATATTCAACCTCAATACCGTTCAAAGCAAGAAACACAAGCATCGTATGAGCACCGATTCTCTTATTTCCATCGACAAATGCGTGATTTTTTATCAGGCTGTATCCCAAACGAGCAGCCTTTTCAATAAGTGTCGGATACAATTCTGTGTCTAAAAAAGTCTGAAACGGAGCATTCAAAGCAGAATCAAGCAGTCCCTCATCCCGAATTTCTGCTGAACCGCCTGATTCCGCAATGATATCTTTGTGCAGTAACATGACCTGCTGTTTTGTAAGTCTTATCATTTTGCAAGCTCCTCATACACAGCAGAATTACGTTTTAGAAGTTTCTTTGAAACAGCAAGCACATCTTCATCGGATGCTGTTTCAATATCCTCTGTATCCACGATTTCCACAATTCGATAACGAGGCTTGTTATTCTTGAAAATTACAGCTGTACCATACTGGTCTACAATTCGTGTAACCAGTGAAAAATTCTGATTCGCTTCCGTCATAGAAACGATTGTGTTTGTATCAATCATCATACGAACACCTCCCTTATCTCTATTATATCACAATGTTAGGAGAAATTCAACCTATTTTTTGAAAGTGAGGTGGGTATTTTATGGCAAACAGAATCAAGGGCATCACAGTCGAAATTGGCGGTGACACGACTAAACTTTCAAAAGCTCTTGAAGGCGTCAACAAGAACATCAAAAATACCCAGACACAGCTAAAAGACGTAGAAAAGCTGCTGAAACTCGATCCGACCAATACGGAGCTTTTATCGCAAAAACAGAAGCTGCTTGCCGATGCCGTTTCCTCGACCAGCGACAAGCTTGAAACACTCAAAAAAGCAAGTGAGCAAGCCGCCAAAACTAAAGATAACTACGATGCGTGGAAAGCAAAGTACGACCCAATCAAGCAAAAGATCGGCGAAACTGAAACCAAGCTGAAGGAACTCAAAGAGCAGTCGAAAATTGCCGATGAACAGCTTTCAAAGGGCGAAATTTCGCAGGAAAAATACGATGCGCTTCAAAAAGAAATCAAGGAAAGCGAAAGCTGCATTTTCCGCAGTCAGTGCGGCAATCGGCGGTATTTCTGCACCTGTGGTCGCTGTTGTTGCAGTAATTGCGGTGCTTGTGGCGGCGTTTGTGCATCTTTGGAACACAAATGAGGACTTCCGAAATAAAATCACTGAGATCTGGGAAAAAATCAAGGCGATTTTTGAAAGACTTACTTCCGGAATCGTTGACAGACTTAATGCTTTAGGCTTTAATTTCGAGGATTTCGGCGATTTAGTGAAGTCGATATGGCAGGGGCTCTGCGATATTCTCGCCCCTTGGTTTGAAGGCGTTTTCACATATATTGCGAAAACTTTCGATGTTATTGTTGATGTGATTCTCGGAATACTGGATATTTTTATCGGGCTGTTTACAGGCGACTGGGAACAGATGCAGCTCACGATGAACAGCGGAATGAATCTGAATCTTGACGGGATTTCTTCACCAATGAAAGACGGCAGTCCTGCCAGAACGATTATCAATAATTATAACAACGACAACAGCCGTACTGTGAATCAAACAAATAATAGCCCGAAGTCGCTGTCACGACTGGAAATCTACAGGCAGACACGGAATGCCTTAAAAACGTAAGGGAGGTGCAGTATGTTCTACAGTTTGATTCTCGAAAACGGCGACCGCATCGACCTCTCGAAAACTGCAAACCGCTTCATGTTCTCAAAAATAGAGGGCTTGGATCCGCCTGCCGGAACAATATCCACCTCAACTTACGCAGGCATGAACGGCAGCTATCTGAACAACGCTTTCATTGAAAAACGGAATGTGGTTATTTCTTTTGAAATGCGTGAAATCGGCATTGAAAAACGCCGTCACGAGTTGTACAAGGTTGTGAAAACTTCCCGATATATCAAGGTTTATTACCGCACATCAAGTAAAGCTGCTCAGAACGGCAGCCTATGCAAGAGTTTCAAGCGGAAAAGATGCCATGCTGCACTCGCTTTTGGCACAGGTCAGCTATTATAACAACCTGATTCAGAGCAATCCGGAATGGCTGTTCTGTGGCGTGTACGCTGATGAAGCTTTGACGGGTACAAAGGACAACAGGGAAAATTTTCAAAAGTTGCTTGCAGAATACCGTGCTGGAAATCTGAATTTAATTATCACAAAATCAATTTCATGATTCGCAAGAAATCGGTCACACTGCTTGAAACAGTGCGTGAACTGAAGGATTTAGGTGTTGATGTTTATTTTGAAGAGCAGGTGTGACAAGAAGTCACATAACAAATTGCCATAATGGCTATCCTATCCATTTGGGATAATTCTACTGTAAACAGCGTATCAGCAATGATGGGTTGTAAGCTTACAGGACAACGTGGGAAATCTGACGGCCTGAATCAGACGTACTGCCAGAATAAGAATACTATGAAGAACGTAAAGTGAATTGTTGTAAGAGTCGTTACGAAGAATAAGCGAAATAAGGCTGTAACGCTTAAACCAAAAGGTGCGGAGTTGGTTTGCGTGGTTTTGTTCACACACAAACAAATGGACATAATGCTCCCGGCTCATAGACAGCTTCTAAGGTGTTCACAATTATTTGTTATGTGGAACTTGGTAAGCCCTATGTGTTCCTTGAAATCAAGGTATCAATCCGTAAGGAAATGAAATGACAAAGAGGGTAGAGGAACGGAATAAAAAGCGAATGATATTACTGTAATGGTGATATATAGGGGTTCAAAATTTGCCCTAACCTGAAAGGATGCTGACTTGTTCCATAGTATTTTATAGCAAGAAAAGGAGGCAAACCTATGAATGGTAAATATTCAACGACAGTGAAAGCTGAGAAGTTACCTAACAACAAAAAACTTGAACAGCAATGGGAAAACATTGACTGGAAAAAAGCTGCATATGAAGTGAATAGGCTGCAAACCAGGATTGCTAAGGCAACATTGAATCAAAACTGGAACACAGTTAAAAGACTGCAATATTTATTGACACACTCTTATTATGCAAAACTCATAGCTGTACGCAAAGTTACAACCAATAAAGGAAAACGAACTTCTGGAGTGGACAAGATTCTATGGACGACTAAGGCAAGTAAAATGTATGCCGCACTTTCCATAACAGACAAAAGATACAAATCCAAACCACTTAGAAGAACGTACATTGATAAAAAGGGAAAAAAGAAGAAACGTCCTCTCGGTATCCCTTGCATGTATGACAGAGCAATGCAGGCTCTCTATGCTCTTGCATTAGAACCAGTAGCAGAAACAACAGCTGACACACATTCTTTCGGATTCCGAAAGGAACACTCCTGTCAGGACGCATGCAAATATATTTTTGCACGTCTTGCAACGAGGAACTCTGCTCAGTGGATTTTAGAGGGCGACATAAAAGGATGTTTTGACCATATCAGTCATGACTGGTTAATAAAACATATTCCTATGGATAAATCCGTTCTAAAGCAATTTTTGAAATCAGGATTTATTTTCCGGGATACACTATTCCAAACGGAAGAAGGTACTCCGCAGGGCGGAATCATCTCACCTATCCTTGCTAATATGACTTTGGATGGCATTCAAAAAATGTTGTTTGAAAAATATGATTACAGCAAGGACGGAAAATACAGCAAATTCGTTCATGGTAAAGCCAAAGTAAATTTTGTAAGATATGCTGATGATTTTATTGTTACTGCAAACTCAAAAGAAATTGCAGAGGAAGTAAAAGAACTGATTAAAGGTTTTCTCTCAGAAAGAGGTCTTGAACTCTCCGAGGAAAAGAAATTTATTACTCATATCAATGACGGATTTGACCTTTTAGGTTGGAACTTCAAAAAATACAAAAATAAGTTGATAATTAAACCATCTCAGAGATCAATCAAAAATTTCACGGAAAAATTATCTGACTTTATCCTTAATAAAGGCAAAAGTTTAGAACAAAGTGTGTTAATAGAAGCTCTTAATCAACAAATCAGAGGGTGGAGAAACTATCATCAGACAGTTTGTGCCAGCACAACTTTCCGACACATTAATTTCATACTGTATCAGATTCTTTGGCGACGGGCAAAACGCCGTCATCCTAAAAAGAGTAGATACTGGATTTACAAGAAATATTGGAAATCACTCGGCACTCAAAATTCAGTTTTCAGGTCGGACAGAAATGCTCTGATTAACGCCAGTCATACTCCTATCATAAGGCATACACCATTAAAACTTGATTTTAACCCATTCTTTGACCATGATTATTTCATAGACAGAAAGTTTAAGCAAGGCATGAAATGCTTATCTGGAAAATTCAAGAATATATGGAAAAAACAGAATGGAAAGTGTACTTTATGCGGTATGTCAATTGATATTGCTGAAGAAAGAGATATTATCAATACTTCTATGAGTATCGACAAATCCAAGTGGTCTGTTAATGACATCAGCTATGTACATCATCGCTGCCTTGTTTGGTTCAATGATTGCCGCCCGAAAGGTTGATAAAATACTTGAGCCGTATGATGGGAAACTATCACGTACGGTTCTTTGACGAGAAAGAGGGAGTAATCCCTCCGACTTAGTCGACAATATTCACAGTCTTTCTGCGGACGGCGAGCTTATGCTGACAATTCTTGCAAGCTATGCTCAGGAGGAGAGCTTTTCGGCAAGCGAGAATAAAAAATGGCAGATTCAGAAGGACTTT
The DNA here is from genome assembly GCA_964401315.1 of uncultured Alistipes sp. Classification (GTDB taxonomy): domain Bacteria; phylum Bacillota; class Clostridia; order Oscillospirales; family Ruminococcaceae; genus Ruminococcus. The sequence continues at coordinate 2,479 of CAYNYB010000037.1, read as the reverse complement.
AAGAACGGAAGAATCGGAAGTATTACGATTCTTGGCTACAAAAGAAACAAGGACGGAGTGCTTGAAATTGTGCCGGAGGAAGCTGAAATTATCAGAATGATTTTCAATGATTATCTGAACGGCATGGGAAAACAGGCAATCGCAAACAAGCTGCATGAACTCGGCATTCCTGCAAAAGGCGGCGGCTTATGGACTGCTCGGTCGATCAAGCGAATACTTCAAAATGAAAAATAATGCGGCAATATTCTATTTCAGAAATCATTCCGTGAAAATCATCTGACGAAACGAAAGATGGAAAATCAAGGACAACTGCCGCAATATTATGTGGAGGACGCTCATGAGCCGATTATAGATCGTGAGATATTTCAGCAGGCGCAGAAACTTATGCGTAAACAGCAGAAATTCAGTCCGAAAAAGAGCTGCAACACTATTTATCCTTTCCGAGGTATGATAACTTGCGGATACTGCGGAAAAAACTACCGCAGGAAAACAACCATCACCGGAGTTGTGTGGATATGTGCAACCTATAACAATCAAGGTAAAAAATTCTGTCCGACTTCTAAGCAGATTCCGGAAGATACATTATATAAAGCCTGCTGTGAGGTTTTACAGCTTGATGAGTTCAATAACGAAATCTTTCAGAAACAAATCAAGCAGATTCTTGTTCCTGAACCCAATTTGCTGACCTTTATTTTCCATGACGGACATAAGGAAACTATCCACTGGGCAGACCGTTCTCGTTCCGAAAGCTGGACGCCGGAAATGCGAGAAAAGGCTGCACAGACAACACGAGAAAGGAGTAAAAAGAAATGCCCACAGTAACCAAAATTCCTGCACGACTGAACCGTACAACATTGACGCCGATCAACACAGTTACAAAAAGAAAAGTGGCAGCGTATGCGAGAGTTTCAACGGATTCAGAGGAGCAGCAGACTTCCTACGCTGCACAGGTCGATTATTACACCAACTACATCAAGAGCCGTGAGGACTGGGAGTTTGTTGCCGATGCACTTGACGGAAAAATTGACCTTATCGTGACAAAAAGTGTGAGCCGTTTCGCTCGAAATACCGTGGATTCCTTGACAACAGTCCGTAAACTAAAATACAAAGGCGTTGAAGTTTACTTTGAAAAAGAGGGTATTTATACGCTGGACTCAAAGGGCGAATTGTTAATCACCATAATGTCGAGTTTAGCGCAAGAGGAGTCACGTTCCATTTCTGAAAATGTCACATGGGGACAGCGTAAGCGTATGGCTGACGGTAAGGTCACGATTCCATATGGAAGATTTCTCGGCTATCGCAAGGGCGATAATGGACTTCCTGAAATCGTGCCGGAGGAAGCGGAGGTTGTCCGCCTGATATACCGCAGTTTTATGGAGGGGCTGACCGCAAATAAAATCGCACAGATGTTGATGAAACAGGGATTTTCCGCACCATCGGGACAGAAAAAGTGGTACAGCAGCACGATTGAAAGCATTCTGACAAACGAGAAATACAAAGGCTCGGCATTGTTACAAAAGAAGTTCACTGTAGATTTCATCACGAAAAAGGTAAAAATTAATGAGGGGGAAGTTCCGCAGTATTTCGTGGAGCATAGCCATCCGCCCATTATCGATCCGGAGGAATTCGCCTTGATGCAGGCTGAAATGGCAAGACGCAAGGCTATCGGCAGAGTCTACAGCAGCAGTAACATTTTCTCTACCAAAATCATATGCTCCTGCTGCGGAGGATACTTCGGTTCAAAGGTCTGGCATTCCACGAGCAAGTACCGCCGTGTGATTTGGCAGTGCAACCACAAGTTCCAGAATGGTGAGAAATGTTCTACACCGCATTTATATGAGTATGATATAAAAAAGAAGTTCATTAAGGTCTGTGGACAAATCGCTCCCGATAAATCCGATTTTATAGCCTCCTGCCGTGAGATCGTTGTTCTTCTTTCCGACTGCACAGTGCTGGACAGAAGAATTAACGAGCAGTACATCCACCTAAACGATCTCACCACAGCCATGCAGAATTTTATCAAGGAAAATGCTATGCATACGCAAAGTGAGGATTTTTACAACAATAAGATATCAGAATACGACAAGCAAAAATCCGATGGCGAGAAAGTTCTAAAAACTCTGCAAAGCAAGAAAGCGGCAAGGCTCTCACGCAAGGAACTGCTGGACGGAATGATTCGTCATCTCACGGAACAGGACATGACGGTCACCGCCTTTGATGAAAAGCTGTGGCGCATCATGGTGGAAAATGTAACTGTGGGGACAGACGGAAAGCTTACCTTCTTATTCCGAAACGGCACGAAAATTGAAATATAAAAACCTTAAAGCCTGTGGAGTAAAAAACACTTCACAGGCTCTATTTTTTGTTTATGAACACTTTATGAACAAATGCACCCTAATTTGTATCAAAATTAGGGTGCTAATATGGTGGGCCATCAGGGACTCGAACCCCGGACCGTTCGGTTATGAGCCGAATGCTC
>CAYNYB010000036.1:0-9371 GCA_964401315.1 uncultured Alistipes sp. | reverse complement strand
CCTTTTTCTCTTATTATACCACATTTTTTCTTTGTTTCCACTTTGTTACTCATGCTATTGGTCTGCAGGGGATTCAAGATCAAAAATGAAAACAAAATAGACCTCTTCAGTTTTTGATGAGGTCTATTTCTTTTCGAGACGTTTCAGAACGAATCCCGCAGTAAATCCAGTAAATGCTCCGGCGATACAACCTGATACTATCAGGATCGGATAATAAGCCATTACCGAAAAGCTGCGCATTACAATAACGGCGGCGGCTATCTGTCCTGTGTTATGGAATACCGCGCCGAAAATACTGCAAAGCCATATGTAATTTTGCGGAATTATTTTTTTCAGCAGAAGCATTCCGGCAAGGCAAAGCAAAGTTCCTGAAAGACTGTAGATAAGCGCGAAAAAATTGCTGCTGAATACTGCACCAAGAAAAACTCTCGTCAGCACAATAAGCAGAACTTCCTTGCCGCTGAATCTGTAGACGGCGTAGACCGTAAAAATATTTGCAAGCCCTAATTTAACGCCTTGAACAGGGGAGAGGTCAGGAAGCCGCATTTCAATAATAAATGCTATCAGTGCGGCGGCTGTGAGCAGTGAAAGCTCCGTAAGTCGTTTAGTTTTCATCACTATATTTTATCACCAGTTTATGAGGAAGACAGACTATCGGTATATCGCTTGAAAGAAATCCCGTATTCACACAAGTTTTATCGGGACAGTCGGCTTCCGAAATTCTTATTTGCCCGTTCTCGATCTTGACAATATTATAGCCTCCGTTATTGTCGTCAATTCTTATGGTCTGATTTTTTGTAACGTTCAGATCAAGTTTATACATAACGTTATTATCCTGTACTATTTCAATATAATTGCCGTCTGTATGACGAAGAAGCATTACAGAAGCGATAAGTGCAGAAATAAATACAAAAATAATTATCGCAATGCAAATTTTTACGCCCTTAGTCAAGTGAGATCACCTCCGCAGGCATATCGCTCATATTTTTTAAACTGCCTTCAATTCCGTCCGTATATATTATTCTGCGGTCGTCTGTAACGAGGATCATATCAAATCCGCCGTTATTACGCCAGTATTCCTGAGCCTTTTCAATACCTGCAATAAAAAGCGCAGTCGAAAGCGCGTCGCACATTATGCCGCTGTCGCCGATTATCGTAACGGAAACAAGTCCGTTGTCGGCAGGATAACCGTCAGTCTTATCAATTATATGCCAGTAATTTTTACCGTCTTTGCTGGTGAAATAGCGTTCGTAGTTTCCCGAAGTTACGACTGCTTTTTCTCCTACGGAAACAATACACATACTTGAATCCGGCATAAACGGATCTATTACAGATACGTTCCATTGCGAACCGTCGGGTTTCAGTCCGAGAGCCTGAACATTTCCGCCAAGGCTTATTATTGCCGAATCGACGCCGTTTTCCCTCAGTTCGGCGATAACTTCATCGCTCGTATATCCCTTTGCGACCGCGCCAAGATCGATCATATAATTTTCGGGAATGGAGACATTATTGCCGTCAAGCTTTATATTTGAATAATCAACATTTTCAAGAAGTTCGGCAAGCCTGTCAGCATCGGGAATTTTATATTCTTTAGTAGTAAATCCCCATTCCTTAAGAACCGGATATATCGTTATATCAAGAGTTCCGGTACTGTCGCCGTATTCAATGGCGGAGGAAATAATTTCAGCTGTATCGTTTGAAATCTGAACGGTATTTCCGTTGGAATTATTTATCTTCCAAACGTCGCTTTTTTCTGAATTTACGGCAAGAAGCGATTCAAGTTCCGTTATTCTTTCAGAAGCCTTATCAAGAGATGCTTCGGCATTATCACCGTAAGCGGTAAGGCTCATATATGTATCCATTGCAAAAACGTCGCGCTGTACTTTTTCGGAATTATTTTGTTTTTCATTTTTTTCGCCGCATCCTGCCGGAAAAATAAGCAGACACGCTCCTAATGCTGAAATTTTTTTGAAATTCATTAAAACCGCTCCTCTCTTTAATATTATATCATGATTTGATTGTTTTTTCAATAGTTATCTTGAACTAACATTATGAATATTTTTACCTGTATTTTTACACATACAAATTATCTCGCCTACTTGACTTTCTTGATTTAAAGTGATATACTTAAGGTGATCTCATGAAAGGTGTGATAAATATGAAAATACTCGTTGTAGGTCTCGGTCTTATCGGCGGCTCTATCTGCAAGGCGCTGAAAAAATATACTTCCCATTTTGTCGTGGGCTGCGATATAAATCATGATATTGAATACTCCGCTCTCCGCGACGTCGCTATAGATAAGGATTTTGACGGCGATTTCAGCGGCTTTGATCTCATTATAATGTCGCTGTTTCCAGATGCTATTGAAAAATATCTCTGCGAAAATATCGATAAATTCAGTTCAGATACTCTTATCACGGACGTTTGCGGAATCAAGGGAGATTTTTCTCTCCGTATAAAATCTCTTGTTGAGGATAACAGCTTGCGCTATCTGGGAATCCACCCAATGGCAGGCAAGGAATTCGGCGGATATCATAACAGCAGTAGCGATCTTTTCCTGAAAGCGAATTTTATTATCGCTCCGTTCGACGACAGCAGAGAATCAGATGTTGAACTGCTGAAAAATCTCGCTTCTGAACTCGGCGCGGGAAAAATTGTTGTAACTTCTCCTGAAAATCATGATAAAATGATCGCATATACGTCTCAGCTTGCTCATATCGTATCAAGCGCTTATGTAAAAAGTCCCGAACTCGGACTGGAATGCGGATTCAGCGGCGGAAGCTTTCAGGATATGACTCGTATCGCAACCATGAACGAGCGTATGTGGACTGATCTTTTCATGCAGAATCGGGATAACCTCATGTATGAACTTGAAATTCTGATAGAAAATCTGCAAAAATACAGCGATGCGCTCCGAAATTCCGATTCCGAAGAAATGCTCCGTCTCATTGCTGAGGGCAGGCAGTTAAAAGAGGATAATCTTCGTCATAGACTCGGACAGCCAAATTAAGAGCCTGCTGTAAAATTTTACATTTTTTTTGCAGTAAAACAGCTTGCAATTCCTTCATTAATATGTTATGATATATTATAAGCTGTTTAACATCATATTCTTGGAGGACATAATGAAAAAAATTACATCTTTTGCAGCAGCTCTGCTGATTTTGACATCTTCAGTAACCGTTTTTTATTCATCTGCCGCCGCGTCTAAAGGCGATATAAATTCGGACGGCAAAGTAAACGGCGCTGATTTGACCGCGCTAAGCGATTTTATTCTCGGCGCTGAAAATACTGAACTTGACAATGATGCCGCTGATATGAACGGGGACGGCGTTTTAGACGTTTACGATCTCGCTCTTATGCGGCAATCAATTGTAAAAACTGAAAGAACTCCTGATTTCAGCGGAATTACAGATCAATTTTTCGACGGATATACAGAAGCTCTTATTAAAGTGGCAAGCGGAAATATAGAGAACAACGATTCATGCTGCGTTGCTCATTCCGTAGAGGAAATGGATAGATATCTGGGCATTTTTTATGATGGCAATGTAGTGGAAGCGATGAATGAAAAATATAACGAGGAATTTTTCAAGCATTCCGTGCTTATATTGAATTCTCTGTTTCAATCTTCCGGTTTGAAGCCGTCTGCGTCGATATACTCTGTTGATTATAAAGACGGTGCGACAAACGTTTCTATGATACGCACAAATTATACCAATACCGAAGATGTTCAATCAGCTTTGCTTATACATATCGCTGTTCCCAAAGAGGATTATCTCGATTTTCCCGTTAAATGGACTATGAAAGAGGCTGAAAAGCCGCCGCAGACAAATAAAAAGATAATAAGTGTCGAAAATATTCTGCAAAACCCTGAACTTCCGACAGGCTGCGAAGTAACTTCTTTGACGATTTTGCTGCATCATTACGGATATAATATAAATAAAGTTGCTCTTGCGAGGAATTTCCTTCCGAAGCTTGATTTTTACTGGAGCAACGGAGTTTATTACGGCGCGGATTTCCGAACCACTTTTGCGGGAAATCCCGAGTCGCAGTATTCCTATGGCTGCTACGCTCCGTGTATCGTCACTACTGCCAACAGTTATTTGACTAATATAAAATCAAACAGCAGGGCATACAATGCGAGCGGCGCGGATTTTGATTCGCTGTTTGACTATATCGACAGAGATATGCCTGTTCTTATCTGGATAACCAGCAGCAATCTGCATGAATCTTCGCTGACGTCTGTCTGGACAACTCCTGCCGGCGAAAAGGTTCAATGGCGTGCTTACGAGCATTGTGTTGTGCTGACCGGTTATGACAAGGACAAGCAGACGATTTACGTTTCTGACCCTCTTGTCGGCAATACTTCGTATAATTACAGCAAGATAAAGCAAAGATATAACGAATTGGGCAAGCAGGCAGTTTATATTGAATAACAAAAAGGCGTTCCGTTAGTTTGATACTCTCATACAAGAAGTTTAACCCCCGAAGCAATTATTGTTATAACTGCTTCGGGGGTTATTGTTAATATTCGATCACTTGCATAAATCAGAATTTGCGCGGCAGCCCGCGCTGGCGAGTTGGCGATGACGATAAATCGGATTCTGGTGTCCGCAATGCCCTTTGCCTTGCGGCAAGAGGGCAAAGCTGGTGCTGTGCTAAATCAGAATTCACATTCTTTTCAGTTCATTTTTAAGAAACAGACTATTATATTTTTTTCTATATTCTTTTATTATAAGATTGATTGTTTTCTTGGGTTTATTTTTCTCAACTAAGATTATTGGTAAATTATGCGTAGCATCACATAATAAATTAAATCGCATTGAGTCATCGTAATGTTCCATCATCTCAGAAAAGATTGATGAAATGATTTTGTAGGCATAATCTTTTTTTATAATTATCAAATTCGCAGTATATTTGTTATTAACCATCACCCAAGAAATTATTTCATCACTTTCATCGTAATATGGTTTCAATATGTTTCTAATATTATTATCATTTAACAAATGATCTTGACGTGTTCCGATATAAGTAATGATTTTCTGCAAAGCCGGTTTATAAGTATGAAATCGTTCAGGATTGTTGCGAAAAAAAGTAATTAAAGCATGTATATCATAGAAATCATAATTTATAAGATACATATTGTAATCACCTCTAAATTCCGATTTATCTTAGTAGTAATTATAAATCAAAGCTTTAACAATGTCAATAGAAACCATAGCACTTTTGATTGAAAATCATAAATACAATGGCCAAAACTTCTTTATGAGTGCCGTCTTTGAGGACGCCTTTTTGTTATTGTGGAATACTGCCAAACAGCTTCAATGTCAGATCATATCGGTCTGAATCGCTGTTGCAGCCGCATACTGCCGTTATATAAGTTTTATTATTGAGTGAAAACGCCGCTACAAGGCAATTTCCCGCCTGCAACGTAGTACCTGTTTTTATGCCTATGGCGTTTGGACAGTAAAACGAACCGTAGGGATCAAGCAGAAGATTTGAATCCGTCCACTCGTAAAATTCGCCTGTTACAGCCTGAACGCTTTTAGTGTATGTGCCTGAAGCCTGACGAATTTCGGGAACACTAAGCACATATTCAGCCAAAATCAGCAAATCGGAAACGGTTGTATATTGAAATGCGTCGTCCCAGCCGTCGGGAGTTGTAAAATGACTGCCCGTCATTCCGATTTCAAGGGCGAATTGATTCATCAGATCGCAGAAATAGCTCACAGCCTCAGCGTCTGACATTTCAATCGCAGGCTGCATCTTTCTCGCGACATATACGGCGATTGTGTAGGCAGCGTCATTTCCCGAAGACATCATCAAACCTGAGATCAGATCATTCAGTGTCATGGAAGTTCCTATGGACAGTCCGCAGAGACTTGACCCCTCTTGAACCAGATACTGCTCGCTGCCTACTGTCAGAACAGTTGATGAATCCATATATTTCAACGCAACAGAAGCGGTCAGCATTTTCGTGAGACTGGCAGGAGCAACGCGGTTGTCTATCCTGTCACCGTAGAGCAGCTGTTTATCTTCGACGCAGTAAATAGCTGCCGCGCTGCAATTCGGTGCGCCTATCAGCTGAACTGCTGTAGTTGTAACAATTGTTGTCGTGGTTTGAATGCAGGTAGTTGTTGTATTCGTGGACGTTGTGTCGAAATTTCCGACAGAAGTTGTTTCTGTTGAGTGATTTCTAACCATTACAACAATGGCAATGAGGATAATTACGGCTAAAAATATGACGCATTTTCCTCGGGTAGTCATTTTTATTTTCATATTTTATCAATCCAGACATTTTTGGATACTTCCGCATTATTACAGAAGTTGACCTTATTTATATGTATAAAAAAATCAATTACTCAAATAATACCGTCGTAATTCATTTTAAAAGGAGTTTGGTATGAGTAATTTTCAAATCAAAAAAGTTATCGGACGGGAAATTCTCGATTCAAGAGGAAATCCGACAGTTGAAGCGGAAGTTTTTCTTAGTGATGGTACTTCTGCAAAAGGAGCTGCTCCAAGCGGAGCATCGACGGGTGAATTTGAAGCTTTGGAACTCAGAGACGGAGACCGCAGCCGTTATGGCGGAAAAGGAGTGCTGAATGCCGTTGAAAATATCGGAACAATAATCAGCGGAACTCTTACCGACATGGACGCGTCCGACATTTATGCAGTCGATAAGGCAATGATAGTTGCCGACGGAACGAAGGATAAATCGGTTTTGGGAGCGAATGCGATCCTTGCGGTTTCGATAGCCTGCGCAAGAGCGGCTTCAAAAGCAATGAAAATTCCGTTTTACAGATTTCTGGGCGGAATTCAGGGGAATACGCTGCCTGTTCCGATGATGAATATTCTTAACGGCGGAGCTCATGCGGCGAATAATCTTGACACTCAAGAATTTATGATAATGCCGGTTGGCGCTTCAACATTCAGAGAAGCAGTTCGGCAATGCTCGGAAATTTTCCATGCTCTTGCGAAACTTCTAAAAAATAGAGGTCTGGCGACATCTGTAGGCGACGAGGGCGGATTTGCGCCCGATCTTTCGGGAGATGAGGAGGCTATAGAACTGATTCTGAACGCTGTCGATGCGGCAGGTTATGAAGCAGGCAAAGATATCATGCTGGCTATCGACGCGGCTTCTTCGGAATGGAAAGACGACAAAAACGGAATGGGATTTTATAAGCAGCCGAAATCAGGGAATTGTTTTACTTCAGAGCAGTTGATAGATCATTGGGGATCTCTTATTGAAAAATATCCCATTATTTCAATTGAGGACGGTTTAGATGAAGAAGACTGGATCGGCTGGCAGAAAATGACCGCTCGTCTTGGCGGCAGAGTACAGCTTGTGGGTGACGATCTTTTTGTAACAAATACTTTCAGAATTCAAAAGGGAATAGAGCTTGGTGCAGGAAATTCGGTTCTGATCAAGCCGAATCAGATTGGAACGCTTTCCGAAGCGATAGAAGCTGTAAAGCTTGCCCATAAATCAGGTTATACGTCAGTTTCCTCTCATCGTTCCGGAGAAACGGGTGATACTTTAATAGCCGATCTTGCTGTTGCGCTTAATACCTGTCAGATAAAAACAGGCGCTCCGAGTCGCGGCGAGCGAACCGCGAAATATAATCAGCTGTTGAAAATTGAGGAAGAATTGGGAGCAAGAGCCGTATATCCGCAAATGGGAGCATTCAGGTTCTGCAATGGCAGACATTAATTCATTCGGACAGCAAAAAAGCCCTATAACATAGGGCTTTAGCTATATGCTGTGTACCGATGGCGTGCCTGGAGGGATTCGAACCCCCGACCTACTGGTTCGTAGCCAGTCACTCTATCCAGCTGAGCTACAAGCACATCTCGTTCTCACAACAATATATATTATACACTAAGTTGTTTCATTTGTCAAGTTTTTTCTTAAAATATGTATAGATTCATAAAAATAATATAAAAAATCATTAAATTATGTGAAAAACGCTGTTTTTTTAAAATGCACTTGACAAAATTTTCATTATCTGGTATAATAATAACTGTTGTGAGACATTAGCTCAGCCGGTAGAGCATACGCCTTTTAAGCGTAGGGTCGAGGGTTCAAATCCCTCATGTCTCACCATATTGGTACAATAAAATAGATGTACACCTAAAAAACCGCTAAATATAGCGGTTTTTTAGCGTTCAAAGGTCGAAAATTTCAAGTAAAAAACCATAGATGCTTTTCAGCCGTTTTTATGATGTAGAGGGATTTGAACCCTCGCAAGAGATAAATTTGAAAATAATCAAAGCAGATTTGGTATCATTTTTCCCGAATCTGCTTTTTTAATACAGAAAATAATATACAAACTTTGAAAGACCGTTTTGTCTAATATTACGAATTAAAGTGATGTTAAACAAAGCGGTCTTTTTTAGTATCTGAGGAAAGGACGTGGTGCAGATGTGGAAGTAAAAGCAATTTTTGAAATGATCGGAGGGAGATTTTATGAATAACAAATTGAAGCTTAACGTTTCGTTGGTACGAAAGGAATCTGAATTCCGAACCAAATCCTGCGTGGTGGAAAAAGCGATAGCGGTTTCCCACGATGAGTTTGATGATCTGAAAAGATATCCGCTGCGTGACAACAAGCTGATTGCTGAGAACGCAGACCTGATGTACTGCGACAGCGATGATATTTATCATTGTTTGCTGATTTATGATGAGGAAAATGGCGACGGTCTGCTGATTGAATCAGAGGGAACAGCCTACGCACGATATGCCCAGTATATCCCTAGAGCAAAAGAATTTGTAGAAAGGCATCAAAATCTTGAAATATCGCTGACGGACGGAGAAAAGAAACTCTGTGGTCTGTTAAGCGAAATGGCAGACAGGATTGTAAATGCTGTTCGTCATGGATATAGGGATTTTACGATCGATGATGTTTTAAAGGATCTTGACTGCGATTTTAATGAGGTAAAAGATATGATGTCCCATGCGGTTGCACAGAAGCTCAGCTCAATGGACGGTATAGCCTCAGTTGAGGTGAGTAACTTTGATATTCCGTTTCAGCCCGATATTTCGGTTAAAATGGAAAACAGCGAGGAGATATCGGAAGAACCGGAAATCAGCATGACGATGTAAAAAGTCCGAATTATAGGCTAAAACGTTTTATTTGAAAGGGGTGATGCATCACAAAATAAAGGAAAGGATGTGGTGAAATACGATAAGATATTTTGAAGCGTTCGCAGGCATCGGCGCATTCCGTTCCGCTTTTGAAAAAGTGGGCGGATTTGAGTGCGTCGGGTGGTGCGAAATAGATAAATTTGCTCAAAAGGCTTACCGAGCCTTGTATGCCACAGAAAGCGAGGTGTTCTATGGTGCGATGCGTTCCTAATTGAAAAGATTAGGC
>CAYNYB010000035.1:0-10292 GCA_964401315.1 uncultured Alistipes sp. | reverse complement strand
TTTCCTTTTGTTTCTTTTCTCTTCGATTTCATTTCTTGCTTTGCTTGTTCAGTTTCAAATTTTTTCAAAAAAATTTGAAAAAAGCCTTGACAAAAGATGCTTTTTATGCTATAATATATAAGTAATATGAAATGCACCATTAGCTCAGTCGGTAGAGCAACTGACTCTTAATCAGTGGGTCCTGGGTTCGAGTCCCCGATGGTGCACCAACCGGCTCGTTGGTCAAGCGGTTAAGACACCGGCCTCTCACGCCGGTAACACCAGTTCGATTCTGGTACGAGTCACCAATCAAATCGGTGCTTATGGCAATGAGGTCACACCCGTTCCCATTTCGAACACGGAAGTTAAGCTCATTTACGATGATGATACTTGGCTGGAGACGGCCCGGGAAAGTAATTCAGCGCCGGTATTGATGTTCCTCCTTAGCTCAGTCGGTAGAGCACTCGGCTGTTAACCGAGTTGTCGCCCGTTCGAGCCGGGCAGGGGGAGCCAAATAAAGCGTTCATTCAAGATATTGAGTGAATGCTTTTTATTTTTATTGTTATATAAACTATTGACAATGAAATGGCTTTGATATATAATTATTACTAAGATAAATCTGAATTTAATGTAGGTATCATGATGGAGATAAATAGCAACGAGGAGCTTGTTGAGATTATAGGTGAAGCATTTCTTTGGGACATCATTGGTGAGTATATCAGTACTGATGTGAAGAACATAAAGGAAATACTTAGCAGGATAGGCTATGTTGAGCTTGATGATGTGGAAAAGATAACTTATGCCAAGATTCAGGAATCTGATGAGTTCGTAATTACCAAATTCAGCGCAAAAGGTGGCGTACTCATAGTTGGATTTGAAATGCCTGCCATAATAATTGCGGAAAGTGACAGCGGGGACGTATGCTTCCGCATTACAACAACATGCACCGGAACGGTCGAAATTCCCGATATTGATTCATATGACTGGCACTCTATGGAGTTTTGGAATATGAATAGACTTGATATCCTTTCCTACAGTGATCTGGCAAATATAATCGCCGTATTCTATGAAGATACCGAAGCGGACGATCTTACAGCATAAATTCTGATTTATGCGCGTAATCAGATATTAAAAATATTCCCCGAAGCAGTTTTAATAATTGCTTCGGGGATTCAACTTATTTATAAATGGAAGTCAATTTTCGTATTACTTGATAGGAAGATCGGAAACCTTGTAAATTCCCGCGTCGACCTGCTGAATAGTGAGTGCGTCCTGAGCAGTGACTCCGTCGCCGTTTCCGATTACGTCAGAGTTTTTAAGTCCTTGTTCTGACAGCTTATATTCGTCCTTATTGGTCAGGAACTGAAGAATAAGCGTAGCGTCCGCAATTTCAACCTTGCCGTCGCAGTTAGCGTCGCCGTAAACCGTATCACCTTCCACGGTGGTGGTTGCAGCAGGCGGCTCTGTGGTTTTTGGGGGATTTGTAGTCGTAACATCTGGAACTTCGTATCCTTCTATAATAGAATGGAACGCAGGCTTAGCCTTGTAATCAGCGTCGAAAAGAAGCGGATACTGCTTTGCTCTCCAACTCTGATCGTCGGTTACGCCCCACACGACAACGGCTGAAATTGAATCCTTGTGCGCGTAGATAGAATCCCAGATTCCCTTATAGTAATCAGCCTGAACCTTGAAAGCAGCATCAGTGGGATTTTCGGGAGTTGTAGCGTCAAGCTCCGTAACCTGAATATCCAGACCGAGCGCAGCGTACTTATCAAGAGCCTTGTTGTAAACGTTGACAGAGGGGAACGACGCGTCAAGACTTTGTCTCACATCGAGGTGAGACTGCATACCGATACCGTCGATCAGCTCCTTAGCCTTTAGATCTGTAGCCATTTTAACGATCGCATTAAGCTTGCCGTCCATATATTCGTTGTAATCATTGTAATAAAGCTTGCAGCCCTTTGGAGCGTACTTTCTCGCAAAGGTAAACGCAGGTTCGATAAACGAGTTATCGCCGAAAACCTGAACCCATGCAGAATTGCTTGAACCGCTCTGCCCCTGTTCACCGGGATTACGGGGGTCGCCGCCGTCAGTCCATGCTTCATTTACAACGTCGCAGGCATAGAAATCAATATCGGGATAAAGCTTGATCAGCTCTTCGAAATAAGCCTTGATGTAATTTTCCATACGAGCGAGCATTGTTTCTTTGTCAACCCATTCGCCGTCATCGGCATAACCAACCTTGAAGAACCAGTCGGGAGTCTGGCTGTGCCAAACGAGAGTATGGATTCTCACGGGAATATTATTTTTCTGGCAGTAGTTGAGGAGGGGCTTAGCTGAAGAGAACGATATCTGCGGAACTGTGTCGTCGCCTGTTTCCTCATAGTAAGCCTGACAGGCAGCCTTATTGAGAACGGAATCGGGTTTCATTTCGTTTCCGACTGTAATGCTTCCGCTGAAATGCTTTTCAACGAGAGACATTGTTGACTTAGAGCTGAGATCAGAGGGGACGAGAGCCGTGCCGATCTTGAAATCGTTCGAGAAAACGTCCTTAAGACCGGGAATATCCTGTTCAATTTCAGCAACGGGAACTTCGCTGATCATAAAATCGTCGATGAAAAGATCGTCCGTACCGCCCTCGAAATAAACGTAAACATTCTTCATGTCGTCTGTGAAGCTGATCTTCGTGGGGGGAATGGCGATCCAGCCGTTCTCTTCAGTGTAATTCTGCTGGCTGATATTCTGGAGCAGATTGCTGTACTTTGTTTCGCCGTCGGAGTTGTCATACTGACTGCTGAGGGTAACATTGGTGTAGTATTTGCCTTTTACCTTAGCGCTTACATAGTATTCGGTATTTGGTTCAAGCTTATCGTCGAGGCGGAAAGCAGGGCCGTTCCATGAGCTTGAACGTCCCGAAGCAAGCAGGTATTTGCCGTCGATACCGCCCTCGGTATCGGTGGAAAGCTCGGTAGTATCATTTTCGCCGCGGTTGCAGAATGCGGAAACATCGCCGTCTTCAAAATCATAGTAAGCGATAGCATCATAATCATCAGTATTGGCAGCGAAAACTGCGTTCGCAGATGACATAAGCATTGCAGAAGCGATAGTGACAGCCGCTATCCTGTTGAAGTTTTTTTTCTTCATAAAAAATCATCCCTTTCTTAGAGCCTGCAAATAAAATTATGTGCAGATTCTAAAATACATCTCTCATAGTGATAAAATTCACCAATATAATTATAACATAATATTAATAAAATGTCAAATTATAATATAAATTTCCGCAACAATTGGGCAAAACGATAAAAATCGCAATAAATGAAATAAAGGACGCGACAGAATTTGAAAATTAAGCAGTACCCTTGACCGCTTTAGTTTTTGTGTTATAATATTAGTACAAAAATATGGGAAAGGCAATGAATTAATGGGAATGACCTCCAAGCAATTCAGCGTATTTGTTCGTTTGGTATTAGATGATATACTTGATGTTATTGAAAAAATACAAGACGGTGAGGCAAAAGACGAATTGCAGAGATTAGCCGATAATCTCCAAAAAACAATTGAAGATTGACCTATTGTTATAAATCCATTAAAAAAGTGTGCAAAGCCTGCTTCAGACTTTGCACACTTTTTTGTTTTTGGAAAATATTAAACAGCTTTTCCAATATAAAACCATAGTACCCCCGACAATAAAATCAGGAGTACTATGATTTGAAATATTACTTGATAGGAAGATCGGAAGCCTTGTAGATTCCTGCGTCGACCTGCTGAATAGTGAGGGCGTCCTGAGCGGTAACTCCGTCGCCGTTTCCGATTACGTCAGAGTTTTTAAGTCCCTGTTCTGACAGATGATACTCGTCCTTATTGGTCAGGAACTGAAGAATAAGCGTAGCGTCCGCGATCTCAATCTTGCCGTCGCAGTTAGCGTCGCCGTAGAGAGTGTTGGAAGAAGTTGAAGGATTAGTTGCGGGAGGAGTTGTTGAAGATGAACCGCCGCTTGTGTAAACCTTAACGGAGTCGATCGTGAACTGCTGGCAGTCAACCCACCATGTACCGAATTTAAGATTTCCGCCGTACTTCGTCTGAATGATCGAAGCTACAGAGGGATCGATATTCCATGTGATAGTAGCGTTGTTGCCGCTGATCGTCTGTGACATTTCGTCCGTCATGTACCAATAATCGGGCTGAACAGAAGTAGAAGTACCGAACGCGCCCTGCCATTTGCCGATATTTCCGTTTTTGGAGCTGATCTGAACTTCAACCTTGGAAATGGTTTCGCCTGCGCCGATGTTGAAATCTTCCCACTTGAATTCTACCATTCTTGTGTCATCGGTAGTTTTGCCGTAGTCGAAGTCGTAGTTGGGCTTAACCTCATGAACGCCGGGTGTTGAGGGAGTTGAGGGAGTAGCCGTTGTCTTGGTCGTAGATGATGAAGTAGCGGGAGCTTTAGTTGAAGCTGTAGTTGAAGGAGGATTAGAAGAAGAGCCGTTGTACTTGTCAGTCTTTACAACGATAGAATCTATAGTGAAAGTTCCGCAGTCAATCCACCAAACGCCGAATTTCAAATCGCCGCTTGTTGTGTTGAAGATCTTAGCTTGATCTGATGTGGGCTTCCATACGATAGTGCCGGAATTTCCGCTGATTGTCTGAGACATATCGGAGGACTGAGTCCAGTAGTCGGGAGCGGAAGAAGTCGAAGAACCGAATGCGCCTTCCCATTTACCGATATTTCCGGAAGCGGAGATGTTGACCTCGATCGACTGAACAGTCTCGCCGAAGCCTACACCGAGATCTTCCCACTTAAAGCCGATCATCTTGTCGTCAGCAGGAAGCTGGCTGTAAACGATCTGCTTATTTGGCTTTACCTCATAAAGACCGTTTGAAGTAGGATTCGAGGGAGTAGTTACTGGAGGAGTTACAGGCGGATCGACATTGCCTGCCGAACCGTTGTAAATTTTTGTAACGCCGGGAATGCTTGAAGCGATAGTTGAGTTGGAATTTGTAAGCTGATACAGACCGGCAGACGCGCCAACGAAGCCTGCGTTGTAGTCGATAGTTACCTCGTTGCAAACGTAGTCGTTCATATCGTCAGCGTAAGAGCCGTTCGCATCTGTCGGACCGCCAACGAGCGCGCCGATAAGTGTGGGAGCGTTTGACGCTACAGACTGAGGGTGAGCCTCTCCGTTGAATTCGTCATAGGAATTAAATCCGGAAGCTGCTCTGTGGTGAGGATTCTTGGCGGAATTGCTTGCAAATCCTGTGAGGAAGCACGTATTGGCAGGGTTGTCTCCTGTGAGATAGTTCATCTGACCCTTAGCCCAGCTCATGAAATCCGCAGTGGAATTCTTTGTTGCAACAAGAGCGGTGAACTGGAATGAAGCGTTGATACGCGAGCTGCCCCACTTGTCGAAGAACGTGTAGCCGTTGGGTGTTCTGCTGTTGATCTCACTCTGGATATAGGAGTTTACCTTGTTCCAGTTGCCTGTTATATGAGCGTATACGCAGGCAGCGCCAAGACCGCGGTTGTCCCAGCCGTCAGCCCAGCCGAGGTACTCTGTCTGCTTGGAAGCGCAGTCGTTCTTGTAGGATTCCTCGCCTGTAGCGATATAGAGCCAGCCTGCCGCGACAGCCTGTTCGTCGGTGCAGCCTTTGGATTCATAGAAAGGAATAGTACCGTCTACAGCGACCTGATTGTACTGCGTGGAGAATTTGTAAAGAGCCTTAGCGTACTTCAGATCTTCAGCGTTGCCGAAGTTGATGTAGCTGAGGGCGAGTGCAGCTGCGTAATCGGCGGCAATATCGCTTGCGCCGCTTGAAGTCCAGAACATTTTACGCGCGCCCTGAACTCTTTCCTGATTCTCGGGAGTACCCCAGTAAGAGTGATCCTTGTTGCCGTCCTCTTTCTGATAGAGGAAGTTTGAAACGGAATCGCCGTTGAGTTTTGTTGAAGCCTTGAAGAATTCGCTGAAGTAATCAGAAATTACTTTAAGGTGTTCAGCCTGACCCGTTGCATTGTAAGCGTCTTTGAATTCGTAGAAGCTCCAGCCGAGAACTGAAGCTGTGTAGCCCTGCGGGAGACCGAACATAGCGTGGTCGCCGGCGTCGTGGAAACCGCCCTTAACCTCGTCGGAAGTGTGGCAGTCGTCGCGCCATGAGAGAGCTGAGGTTTCGCCTACCTGATCGCCGCACATATTTGCGTCGTAGAAGTAGAGCGAATACTGGAGAAGCTTAGCGTAGTCGTCCGAGCCTGCCGCTGATGCTGAGAGAGAGGGTGCAGCAACGGAAGCGAACGAACCTGCTACGGAAGCCGCGGCAACCATGCCGCTGAGAATAACAGATTTGATCTTATTAAATTTCTGCATATTATCAATCTTCTTTCGTATAAAATTAGAACCTGATTTGTGCAAGTTCCGAGCCTATAATACGTTATACATACATTATACATAATTTTGGAGAGTTTTTGGTTACAATTTGGTTACAAAACGAAGTTTTTTTATATATTCTCCCTATTCACCTAAAAAATGTAGTTGAAATTATACATAATCACAATTTTGCAGACTGAATTAACAACAGAAAATTGATTATATGTAAATTTATTGTAAATAAGTATGAATATAAAACAAAGCAGGTCCTATATGAACCTGCTTGTATTGCTTTTATGTTTTAATTATTCTTTAACGGGCAGATCGGAAAGCTTATAAATTCCTGCGTCAACCTTCTGAATCACAAGCGCGTCGCTTGCCGTAACACCGTCGCCATTGTTTGCAACATCGGCATTTTTCATTCCCTGCTCGGACAGAGAATATTCGTCCTTGTTGGTGAGGAACTGTAGAATCAGCGTAGCGTCTGCAATTTCAACCTTACCGTCGCAGTTGGCGTCGCCGTAAAGAACTTCGTCGGGCTGCTGAGCGGTCGTAGTTGTCTCTTCAGGGGTTTCAGCAGTAGTTGTGGCTTCGGTGGTTGTTGTTGTGGCTTCGGTCGTTGTTGTCGTAGCTTCGGTAGTTGTGGTGGTTTCTTCCGTGGTGGTAGTTTCGGGGGGCTGAGGAATTTCGCCTTTTGCAGCGGCGATCTCTTCGGCATAAACGGTAACTTCATCGCCTATTTCCGCAACAACATTTCCCGTTCCGTAAGCGTTGTAAAGTCCTGCGGCCGCGCCTACAAGTCCGACCTGATAATCGAGAGCGACCTCGTTTGAAGTAGCGTCTTTGGCGTCAAGCTTGCGGAATGTGCTGAAATCTGTGCTTGTAGGACCGCCGCAGAGCGCGCCGTAAAGCACATGACTGGTGGGAACGCTCGCATAGTCGCCGTTCCAGCTGTTCCATTGATTCCAGCCGTCGTCAACATAAAGTCCCGAAGCAGCGCGGTGGTGAGGAGAAGTTGCCGCAACGTCGTTATAGCCGACAACAAGGCATACATTGGCGTTATTGTCGCCGAGAATCATATTCATCTGCTTTTTGCACCATTCATTGAAATTCGCGCCGCTCTCGGAGTATTTTGAGGCTACGAGAGCGCAGGTCTGCATGAGAGTATTATGACGCGCGCTTCCCCATGAATTCATGACGTAGAACTGATTGCTGTTGGAATTTACGATACCGTTGATATAGCTGACGGGCTTTGACCAATTTCCCGTAATTTCAGCATTTATGATAGCCGCGCCGAGCCATACTCCGCCGTAGTAATAGTCGTTTACCCAGTCGTTTGTGCCGCTGGTATCCTTGCTGTTGGCGTCGAGATAGGGCTGCTCCTTTGTTGCAAGGTACATCCAGCCGGCAGCCCATGCAATATCGTCCTCAACGCTTTTATCGGAATAAGTCTGCTGATCGTAGGTCATTTTGCGGTTTTTAGCGGCGAAATCGTAAAGAGCCTTCGCATATTTAAGGTCGTCCTCATTTCCGAAATTTATGTAATTCTGCGCGAGAGCGGCAGCATACTGAGCGGCAACATTGCTTGCGCCGTCTGCTGTGGAGTAATATTCGTTATTACCGCGAGCGCCCATCTGTTCGGGAGCGCGCCATTTTCCGTGGTCAGCGCCGTCGTCGCCTATTTCGTAGATGAAATTTGTAACATTTCCGTTACCGTCGAGGGTGGTGCATTCTTTAAAGAATTGCGCGAATTCGTCTGTAATATCTTTGAGGTGAGTGTAAGTGCCTGTTTTCTGGAATGCGTCGGAATATTCGTAGTACATCCAGCCGAGAGTTGAAGCGGTGAAGCCCTCGGTAAGTCCGCATATGATTCCGTCGCCCGCGTCGTGGAATCCCGATTTTACTTTATCATGAGGGTGACAGTCGTCGCGCCATGAAAAATGGGATTTTTCGCCGACACCGTCTCCGCAGTAATTGGCGTCATAAAAGTAGAGGGAATACTGGAGCAGGCGAGCGTAGTTGTCAAGATCGAGGTCGGCGGCGCTTGCAGTCACATTCGCGCCTACGACAGCCGTAACAGATGAAGCGGCAAGCATGGCTGAGGCTGCCATTGCTGCAATTTTCTTTGTGAATTTCATAGAAATCTTCCTTTCGTAACATTTTGTTGTTTTAAAAAAACTATTCAATTATATTATAGCATATTTTGTATAAAAATCATTAAGATTTTATGTACAAACACGTAGAATTTCATAATTTCGGCGTATTATGCAAAAAAATCATTTCATTATTGTGCATTACAACAATTGGCTTGCAATTTGGAAATAAAAATGATATAATATTTGTAGAAACTGGAGGGAGCTTGAATATGCCGAGATTTTTTGTGAGTGAAGCTAATGATGAAAAAATTGTACTGACGGGGGAAAATGCGCGGCATATCGGGCGATCGCTGAGAATGCGCGTCGGAGAAGAAATAACCGTGTGCTGCTGCGGAATCGACTATAACTGCGAAATATCGCGAATAACGGAGGACAGCGTAACTGCCGCGGTCATGGAAAAAATGCCCTGCGAAGCCGAGCCGAACGTTGAAATAACGCTGTTTCAGGCAATTCCAAAGCTGGACAAGCTGGAATTTATCGTTCAGAAAAGCGTGGAACTGGGAGTTTCGCATATCGTTCCCGTGCTTACGAGGCGGTGCGTTTCAAGACCCAACGAGAAAGAATTCGGGAAGAAAGCAATTCGCCTGAACAAGATCGCCGAGGAAGCCGCAAAGCAGTCGGGACGCGGAATTATTCCCGATGTTTCACCAATGATAAGCTATAAAGCGGCTTTAGCGCAGATGAGCGGAATGGATAAAACGCTGCTGCTTTATGAGCAGGGCGGAACGTCGTTCGGAAAAGTTGAGTTTGACGGCGTGAAGAAGATCGGCGTGGTCATCGGCAGCGAGGGCGGATTCGATGAAGAAGAAGTTCTAAAGGCTGACGAAGTCGGTGCAGAGAGGATATGGCTGGGGAAACGCATACTTCGTTGTGAAACAGCACCAATAACAACGCTCTCAATTTTGTTATTTTTAACAAATAATATGTAAAAGGTTGAAATTCGGAAAAAAGTGTGATATAATATAAAGGTAATCTTTGAAAAAGATTTTCAGAGATCGCGCTTAATTTATCGAGCCGTTCGCAAGCGTTTCGATAACTCACGTTTCGCACTGCTGCGAATGAATGTTCTTGCGAAGAAAGAGGAATAAAAATGAATAAGATTTTAGCCGGACTTCTTATCACCGGAGCTGCCGTTGCAGTCGGCGTAGTTGCTGCCAAGATAATCAAGAGCAAAAATTCCGCGCCTGATTATGATGACGACGATATGTATGATTATCCCGATCCTTATGATACAGACGAGGATATAAATTTCGCTCTCTCAGACGAGCTTGACGAGGCTGACGCTGATAAAGCGGCTGAAGAAGCTGTAGAAGTTGTTGAGGAAGAAGCAGAGGAAGAAATTTCCGAAGATGAGGAATAATTATCCGGAAGAGGGCAGCGATGCCCTTTTTCTTTTTGCCTGCAACAGACGTTTTGCTGTAATTTTAAGATTAATTTGCGTGAAATTTGTGGGATTATACAAAATCTCAAAAAAGCCTTGACAATTTCAAGTCCATCTGGTATAATATAAAAGCTGTCAAGGGCAGTGCAAGAATTGTCCGAGGCGTAACTCAGCTTGGTAGAGTGCTTGCTTTGGGAGCAAGATGCCGCAGGTTCGAATCCTGTCGCCTCGACCATGTTGCAGTGCTACGTTTGAAGAGATTTTCAAAAAAGTTTGAAAAAATTTTCAAAAAATGCTTGACAAATCAAAAAAGTTGTGATATAATTAATAAGTCAGTTAAGCTGGTGTAGCTCAGTTGGTAGAGCAGCTGATTTGTAATCAGCAGGTCGGGGGTTCGAGTCCGTCCACCAGCTCCAA
>CAYNYB010000034.1:0-11305 GCA_964401315.1 uncultured Alistipes sp. | reverse complement strand
CTAAAAACCAGCGGTATGCCACATTCAGCTTTACTTCCTCCGCTGTTTTTCTGAGCGAGGATATGCCGAACAGATGCTGTATCAATACCATTTTGAATAGCACCACTGGATCTATACTTGGTCTTCCGTTGTTGGGACAGTACAATTCTCCCACAAGCTCATAAAAGTGAGTAAAGTTTATTGCTGCATCTATCTTTCTCAGTATATGATCTTTGGGCACTAATTCCTCTATACAGATCATTTCATACTGTCCTCTTTCTTCTGCTTTTGTTGCCAGCATTTTTATCACTTTCCCTTTCTTTCTATTATATCACATATTTGCAAAAAAGCCAAGCTCTGGCTTGACTTTTTCGACAGGCTGAAATCCCCTTCGCAATGAAGGGGATTTGAATTTATTCGGTTCTGAGAGCTTCAACAGGGTCTTTCTTGGAAGCAACTCTTGACGGGATAAGTCCTGCAATGAATGTGAGGAACATACTTATGCAGATAAGAATTATTCCACCAATTGGAGGCAAGCTTGAATTGAGAGTATCAAGGCTTGTAACGCTGTGTATTATTAGATTTATCGGAATATTGAGGAGAATCGTTGAACCTATGCCGATAACGCCTGCGCAAAGTCCGACAATAAGAGTTTCTGCATTGAATACCGTGGAAACGTCGCGTTTGGAAGCGCCTATTGCGCGGAGAATACCGATCTCGCGAGTACGTTCCAGAACTGAAATGTATGTGATGATACCGATCATTATGGACGATACGACGAGAGAAATTCCGACGAAAGCAATAAGCAGATAAGAAATACCCGTGATAATGCTTGTGATAGACGACATAAGAAGCGCAACTATATCAGTATAATGAATAACGTCTTTTTCGTCTTTTCTATTGTTGTAATCCTTGATGATATCGGCGATCTCGTCTTTATTTTCAAAGGAATTTGCGTAGATTCTGATAGACGAAGGGTCTGAAAGATCGGCTGTGCCGAGTTGTTTCATAATATCCTCATGAGAATAATCCGAGATTTGTTCTGGAGTATACTCATCAAACACAAGCGCATATGTATCAACAGAAATCTTTTCGGCGCTTAAAGCTTTTGCAAGATCTTCATTGCTGTTTGAAGCAAGCTGCTGCTGAACCTGAGCCGCATACTGTTCAGTGATCTGAGCCGCCATAGCTTCACGCGCAAAGTCCTGAAGCTCTTCATCTGACATTGAATTGACATAGGCTTCTATCTGTTCCGCATTAATGCCGATCTCTTCAGCATAATTTGTTTTTATTTGATCAATGAACGACTTTCTTTCGAAATCCTTCATCATTTCATCAATCTGCATCTGAAGCTGTACGGAATCGGGCTGAGATTTGATAAAGCGGTATATATCGGCTTTTTTGGAAGTATCGGCAGCCTTTATGTAAGCCTTTGCAGTTTCGGCTTTTTCTTCGGGAGCAGGTTCGACATAGTCATCGGTCATGAATTTCATGCCGCTGAGCAGATCGTTTTCGGTATCGTCAGCCTGCGCCTTTACAAGAGCGTTTTCATTTGTTTTGTTTACAGCGTATTCCGTAAGTTCCGCAGTATATCCGACATATCCTGAGATTATGCCGTTTTTGACGTCCTCGCCCGGACGTACGAATCCGACGATCTTGATATCAGTTCCGACATCATTTGAGGTGAAAAGATAATCCATACCCGTATCTGAATCCATAAGATTGACTGCAACAGATTCGCCCTCGTTATACTGATAAGTCTCGCATGGGAGAATCATCTTGAATTTTTTATTGAGCAGTTCATCGAGTTCCCATTCCGTCTGACCGTAATCTTCAATGACAGATTCATTCATAACTGCTTTGATATGCTCTGCAAACATATCTGGATCTTTAAGACCGAGAGTATAGAGAATGAAATCCGGAATCTCATTATTTTTAGTGAGAACGACGACAGCTTCGTCATAGCTGTCAGGCCATTCGC
This sequence comes from uncultured Alistipes sp., assembly GCA_964401315.1. Taxonomy (GTDB): domain Bacteria; phylum Bacillota; class Clostridia; order Oscillospirales; family Ruminococcaceae; genus Ruminococcus. The sequence goes on along the minus strand of CAYNYB010000034.1, from coordinate 9,345 downwards.
CTGCCACGATTTCGTATTGCTCCTTCACAATATCGTTTACGCCCTTGCCGTCCTCATTTGGCAGCAGTTCTTCGAGAACCTGAAATCCCATCATTGACATTTCAGCGTTTGCCATGGAGCTTCCCATCATATTGTTGACCATTGCGCTGTTGCCCATATCGAATGCGCCGGTATAAAGATCCATGAAATCGGTCTTGATTATTTCGCCGTCAGGGGCTTTGGTGTAAATATTTATCGGAACGTCGTAGCTGTACGAAAGCGCGGTGGAATATTCTGCAATTTCCTCGCTGTTGTCAAGGAAAGTTTTGAAATCCTTCATATTGTTGACTTGCTTTGCAGAAGAATTCATATTATTGAAAATATCGTAGATAGTTGTATTGGAATACAGCTTATCATTGGCAAATTCCTTGCTTTCATAATCCTTCTGCACTTCCATCATCGATGCCATAATAGCGGTAGTATCGGCATTTTCGCGGTTTATCTGTATCGGATAGGAAGAAAGCGTTTCTTCCTGTATTTCATTGATGTAATTATTGATTCCCGATGAAAGTGAAAGAATGGTAGCGATACCTATAATACCGATAGAACCTGCAAAAGCCGTAAGAAGCGTACGTCCCTTTTTTGTCATGAGATTGTTCATGGAAAGTGAAACAGCAGTGCCAAAAGACATTGAAACACGCTTCTTCTCCGCGGATTTTTCAGCATCTGTTTTTTCTGGAGTGTAGGGATTGCTGTCATCGATTATTGTGCCGTCTTTGACTTTTACAATTCGGTTTGCATAGTCGTTGGCAAGTTCGGGGTTATGAGTTACCATGACGACAAGCTTGTCTTTGGCGATCTCTTTAAGCAGCTCCATTACTTGAATCGAGGTTTCGCTGTCCAGCGCTCCCGTAGGTTCGTCGGCAAGAAGAATATCAGGATTATTTATAAGTGCTCGCGCGATAGCAACACGTTGCATCTGACCGCCCGACATCTGATTCGGTTTTTTATTAAACTGATTTCCAAGACCGACTTTTTCGAGGGCTTCTTTAGCGCGCTTTCTTCTTTCGGATTTTGAGACGCCCGAAATAGTAAGGGCAAGCTCCACATTTGCGAGAACGGTCTGATGAGGAATGAGGTTATAGCTCTGAAACACGAAGCCGATAGAATGATTGCGGTAAGCATCCCAGTCGCGTGCTTTATATTTTTTTGTTGATACACCGTTGATAATGAGATCTCCTGAAGTGTAGTGATCGAGACCTCCTATGATGTTGAGCATAGTAGTTTTACCACAGCCTGAATGACCGAGTATAGCCACAAATTCATTTTCGCGGAAGGTAACGTTTATGCCGTTGAGGGCTTTTACAACGTTATCGCCGCTGCCGTATGTTTTTACGACATCTTTAAGTTGAAGCATATCGCGAGTTCCTTTCATAATTTTGTCTAAGAGCCTGTTTAGTATCTTTTCCGTACGTCTTTTGGACAAATTTTGCCGATGACTGCGTTAAAAATCCTTGACAGTCATCAGCCTATCTTCGGATTTTGCCTTGTCCTCGTCAAAATTATGCTCCAAAATCCACACATAAAAAGATACTGAACAGGCTCTAATTTCTGACAATTTAAATTATAGCATTATGATGAATATTTGTCAATCTCTTTGGCTATATTTCACAATTTTTTCACAATTATGCTGCGTTTTGCGGAAAACGACTACTGTATCGGTTCAAACATTAATATAATTATTACTCTGAAACATTGAATTATTTGTGAAATGCTTACAAAAAAGCCGACTGTGTAAAACAGTCGGCTGTATAATTACTTCATTCCGTGTTTTTTGAGCAGAGCATCAATCTTGGCATGGGGATCAAGAATCTTGCTGATAGAAACTTCATGATTGATAGCTTCAATGAAGTATGCGATGTACTTCGATACGTCAACTTCGTGGAACCAGGGTCTGCTGAGGAGTTCGGGAGATCTGTAAGTAAGATTTGTGCCGAGAACGCCGCCGATAATGCCATTTTCATAAGCTTCGTCGAATTTCTCAAGACCGTTTGTGAAGATGGCATAGGTAGCGTATGTGAAAATTCTTGCAGCGCCTTTTTTCTTAAGATTATATGCGAGATCAAGCATGGATTCACCTGACGAAATAATATCGTCAGCAACGAAAATATCCTTGCCTTCAACGGGATTTCCGAGATATTCATGAGCAACGATAGGATTTCTGCCGTTTACGATAGTAGAATAATCGCGGCGCTTGTAAAACATACCCATATCAACTCCGAGAACGGAAGCGTAGTACATATTTCTGTTGAGCGCACCCTCGTCAGGAGAAACTATCATAAAGTTTTCCTTTGTGGGGTTAATATCTTTGATATCGTTAAGCAGGCATTTGAGAACCTGATAAGTAGGCATAACGTTATCGAATCCCATGAGCGGAACGGCGTTTTGAACTCTTGGGTCGTGCGCGTCAAAAGTTACGATATTGGCAACTCCCATCGCTTCCAATTCCTGCAAAGCGCAAGCGCAGTCGAGGGATTCGCGATAGCTTCTTCTGTGCTGTCTTCCGCCATAAAGGATAGGCATGATAATATTGACGCGGTGAGCTTTTCCGCTTGCAGCTTGAATTATTCTTTTGAGATCCTGATAATGGTCGTCGGGAGACATTGCATTTTCAAATCCGAAATAATTATACTTCACATTATAATTTCCAACGTCAACTATAATGAACAGATCCTTGCCTCTTACTGTAGACTTGATAAGACCCTTTCCGTCTCCTGAAGAAAAACGCGGACATTCGCTTTCGATAAGAAAGCTGTCAACGTCGTAGCCTGCTCTCTTAGACCATTCAACGAGATAATTGTTGATTTTGTTTCCAAGCTCAGTCACACTGTTCATGGCGATGATACCGATAGAAGCTGCGCTTGTTTCGCTGCTGAATAAATTTTCACTTGAAGCAACCATAATAAAATCCTTTCATTTTTTAATAAAATCGTTTTTAATACACATCTTCTGCTTTATTTGCAGAAGTTATTGATGTAATTCTCAATGTCGTGAGCGATAATTTCCTTTGCAACGTCTGCATGATCTATCTCGTTTACGACTGTAGTTTTGTTTTCAAGTTCCTTATATACAGTAAAGAAGTGTGTCATTTCGTCAAAAATATGTTTAGGTATCTGCTCGATGTCCATATACATATTATAATTAGGATCGTCGAAGGGAACAGCAATTATCTTGTCGTCGTGATGACCGTTGTCAAGCATTCTGATAACGCCTATAGGATAGCACTTCACGAGAGTGAGCGGCATAAGCCTTTCGGAGCAGAGAACAAGCACATCGAGCGGATCGAGGTCATCGGAGTAGGTTCTGGGGATAAAGCCGTAATTTGCGGGATAGTGGGTGGACGTATGAAGAATTCTGTCCATTTTAATGTAACCTGTCTCTTTATCAAGTTCATATTTTATCTTGCTGCCCTTGCCGATTTCGATCACAGCATAAAAATGATCGGGGCTTATTCGTTTCGGGCTGATATTATGCCATATGTTTTTCAATTAAATTCCCTCCGATTTAATAATTTCAGAAATGTGCAAGTTATTTCGGCGCAATTCCTTATATAATCAGTATACCATTTTTTTGAGATTTGTCAATAAAAGCTTAATGGCATATTTAATTTTCGTCGATTTGCAGATTTTTATTGCGAATAAATTCATTTTTTTAGATTTTACGCTGTCATGTTTTGATTCAGACTATTGCTTCCACAATTAAACCTTGCTATAAATATTTGTCGAAAATGCAAAATCTCTGTGTTACATATCTTGACATACGACGGTATGCCTGCGATTTGTGCCTTGACATTTTGTATTTTAGCCTGCACTGTTATTGGCAGACTTTAGAACCTGTCCACATAGGAAATTCCGCACGTCTTTTCGGCAAATTTTGCCGATCGCTGCGTTGAAAAAGCTCACCATACGTCAGTATGCTTTCACTTTTTCGCCTTGCCCTCGTCAAAATTATGCTTGAAAATCCATACACAATTTCTATGTGGACAGGTTCTTAATTGCAGGAGCAATAATAAAATGATCAATTAAACTGCTGTTTGTATTATTTAGTACGTATTCTACAAGCTGTAAACAAAAAATGAATAAAGCGTAAATTTTTCTAATAAATATAATTTTACAAAACTATTGATTTTTTTCAGATTTTGTTGTACAATATATATAGTTGATCTTGAAAGCGTTCGGAATTTGGAGATGTGACAGTGGCTTATAAGTTGAGATGAGCATTTTCCGAACAGCTTGGATTCTATTTCATCGGAGGGAGAGTGAGAGAATTGGATAAGTACAAAATTGCAATAATCGTTGCAGGAATAGATCAGAAATATCAAAGCAGTATCCTTAGCGGAATTCAATCCGTTGCTTTCGAGTGTTCCCTTGATTTTTATATTTTCGCGTCGTTCAGCGGTACAATAGATAATGAAGGTCACGATACAGGAGAACTTAATATTTTTAATCTTCCGGATTTTAATGATTTTGACGGTGCTGTCCTGCTTACAAATACTATAGATTATCAGTATGTGGTTGACGATATTATCAAACGCGTCAAGGAAGCAGGGATTCCTGCCGTGGCTATTGATAATAATGTTGAGGGGCTGTATTACATAGGTATCGACAACCGCAGCGCAATGCGTGAAATAACTGAGCATTTCATCAATGTACACGGCTTTACCAAGTTTAATTATATTTCCGGGCCTGCCGATAATCCCGAAAGCGCCGCGCGTCTGGAAGCTTTTCTTGAAGTACTTAACGAGCATGGCATTACGATCGAAGAGAACAGAATATATTATGGCGATTTCAGAGCGCCATCGGGAAAAGCTGCTATAGAATACTTTCGCGAGCATACCGATTATATGCCGCAGGCTATCATATGTGCCAACGATGTTATGGCTGCTGCCGCAGTAAACCGGCTTTTCGAGGCAGGTTTCAAAGTGCCGTCGGAGATCGCCGTGTCGGGATTTGACAATACATTCAACAATCATAATTTCAGGATAGAACTTACTTCTGTTGAACGTCCGCTTGCTTTTTCGGGGCAGCTTGCCTGCAAAATATTGTACAACCACTTTAACGGGATCTCTCAGGATCGCAGCTGCATACTTAATATGTCTACCAGATTCACGGAAAGCTGCGGTTGTTGTGACAGCGTTATTCATGACGTTTCGGAATACAAGGAGTTGAATATCTCGAATTACAGCCGAATTGAAAATATAACCAATTATCTGACTCTTTTCAATCAGCTTGCCTGCGAACTTCATGGGTGCAGCCGTTTTGAAGATTTTGTGAAATCGCTGAAAAAATTTGTATCATATATGAATCCCGAAGAATTCTACTTCTGTCTTTGCGATAACTGGGATAAGGAATTCATTGAAAAAAAGGGAATTGTCGTTAAAGCGGAGACGATAAATATTGATTATACCGAAACAATGATAGTTCCTATAGCATATTGCCGCGGAAAATTCTGCGACGTCGAGCCTATATGCAAAAAAAATTTGCTTCCCGATATTTCACATAAAAAGGACGAAGATAAATTTTATTACATTCTGCCGCTCCATTTCGGCGAAAGATGTCTCGGATACATGGCTATCCACAATTGCCGCGTATCTCTCCACAATGCGATGTTCCAGTCGTGGTGTATTACAGTAAATAATGCCCTTGAAAATATCAGAAAGCTTATCAGTCTCGATTATGCTGTTAAAACTCTCGGCAGACTTTACGCTCAGGACACTTTTTCGGGGATTTACAACCGTAACGGATTCGTGCAGGCAACAACCGATCTTTTCAATATGTGCGCCGATGAGGGAAGAAATATCATGCTGATGTTTATTGATCTTGACGGATTGAAAGTCATAAACGATACTTTCGGGCATGATATAGGAGATGATGCAATACGCTCGGTTGCGGATGTTCTTTGCAGGTCGTGTACGGAAGGCGAAATATTCTGTCGTTTCGGAGGAGATGAGTTTATAGTTTTCGCCGCGGATTATACTGAATCCGACGCTGAAAATCTTACTCGGAAGATAGACGAGAACATTGCAGCTGTCAATGTTGAAGCTAAAAATTCGTTTATGCTCAGTGCAAGTACGGGATTTGTAATTGCAGTTCCAAAAAAAGGCGAGGATTTATTCAGATTCGTTACGGCAGCCGATAAGAAAATGTACGAAATGAAACGCAAGAAAAAATTATCCAAACACTTACGTTCAGAATAAGAAAATACCGCGGAAGTAATTGAAATACTTACGCGGTATTTTTTATGGGAGAAATTTAACTTTTTTCGCTTATGAGGATAGATGCTCGATTCTGAATATGCTCGGCAGTTTCTTCGGCTGTCTGACCGCCTGCGAAATAAATATCGGCTTCTTCTTCGCAAAGGAGTGTAAGATCATAATCGAGAACAGTTCCGATAGAATCGCACTGCAAAATATAATTGAAGATCATGTCGCGGTCTGCTTGCGTAAGGGACGGTATCGGCTGACCGCCTGCCGTGTGCTCAGCTGTCATTTCGGCATCGAGAGCTTTATTTAATGAATCCTTCAATACCGGAAGCCCTCCTTCATAGCCATTTCCAAAGTCTCTGTCGTTGTTCTTCTTGATATAGTGCTTTATGAATTCCCATGCGCCCTGCTTGTTTTCGCATGATTCGTTAATTGACATTATATCAGTTGTAGTTATTCTTCCGCCTTTGCCGTCGTTAGACGGATAGCCCACAAATGTGAGGTCTTCTCCGCCGCCTTCCATATATTTTACGAGGTCAAATGATGTTAAATTACTTAAACTTATGGGAGTGACAATTATCTGATCGTTTTTCAGCCACGTGTATTTATCGGTGTAATAGCCTTGATGACCTTCGGGATCGCTGAACTTATCGGGCATATCGACCTCGTTCACAAACCGATTGCAGAATTCCAGCATCTGCACTACCTGCTGATTATTGAAATCGCAGGTCGCATTGTCATAATTGATAAGATCGTTCATGGTGAAAAACATTGTGCGGAACATATCAGATTTAGTTTCGCCGTCGTAAATATGGATAGCTTCGGGCGGCGCATTTTCGTAAAGATCGAGCATTTCGTCAAACGTCCAGTTTTCCTTGTCGAATATACGCGTTTTGGTTGCGAGAGTGTTTAATTCGAATCTGGCGCACAAACTGTAAAGCTTTCCGTCACTGCTTTCTGTAGCTTTCAGAACGTTCGGCATTATCGTATCGCGGTTCAGTTCGTTATCATTATCCATAAACTGATAAATATCGGCAAATACGCCCTTTTTTTGATAATTCAGATAAGAACTGTAAGGAGGATCGAAAATTATATCAGGTGCGTTATCGGATATAAGATCAAGATCAAGCTGTTTGAGATTCTGATCGTAGTCGTCGCTTGAAGTGTAATTAATTGTCTGCACATGATATGACGACTGCGAATTATTGAAATTATTTATCTCGGCTGTAGGATAATAATTATTAATATTAGCCATTGTAATTACTTTTTTATTTGCGAATTCGCTTGGGTCGCGCGGAGTAAGGCGGATCAATGTCTCAAAACCGTTTTCTTCTTGGCGGAGACCGATGTATTCATCTTCGCCGACGCAGTAGGTTTTCATAGCTTCAACACCGGAGTCGCTCCAGTTGATCACCTGCGTCATGCTGCCGTCCTCTTTTATACCGAAAAGACCGTCTATCATTGACATATACAACTTATAATCGCCTGTTCCGGGAGTAGGAGAACTCATCATTTCGACGCCGTTTTGGACAAGGCTGAAAAACGGCTCGCCGAGCGTATAATCGTCGTTCAGCGTTCGCAGATTCATCGCGGATTCATAATAGACCATTCCCTGTGAGTCGTTGCGAGTAACTGAATATGACTCAAAGATCACGATTTTTCCTTCGCCATCACGCAGGAATAAATAATGAATGTCAGTTTTATCAGGATCGGTTTCTTCAATAAAATGTTTTTCGGGATTTCCGTCAGCGCCTAAGCTTACTATAGCATTTTCAGATGAGACGCTTTGTATGAAAGTATCTCCGTTGGCTGCCGAATCATATAAAGACAGATAGCCGTATTCGTCAATATATTCTTCAGGGTAATTTATTGGTGTTTGTGAGATAAACGCGCAGTTTTTATCGTATTTGCAGAGTGTGTAGCTGCTTATACAGTTATTATTATAGGATTCATAGTCGAAATTTTCATCAAATACATCGGGAGCTTTCAAGCCGCCGTGATCTTCTGTTATTACGAATGCAAAAAAGCTTCCGTCATTATTAAAGTTCAGATTGAAGTGGCACGAATCGTATGCCTCCAATTCGGACGGAATTTCAAAATCAAGGGGAGTAAATTGCGAAAACGAGCTGTTGGTTTTGTAATAAACAGGGTTATAATTTTCATCTGCGAACTGAACTATAAATTCGCCTGTATCCTTTATCGGATCAATATCCCATACGCTTGTCACTCCGTCAGGCATAGGAATTTCCTCATATTTAAAGCTGTTTATGAGCAGCAGCTGTTCGGAATCCGCAGGTTCGCTTGTTTCGTCAGTCAGAACCGAACTGTCGTTTAAATTTTCGGATTTTTTTGTTTTTTCAATCGAACTGCATGAAGTCGCCGCCATGCAGAAGATCGAAAGCGCTGTAAGTGCTGTAAAAATTTTTTTCATAATTTATGTCCTTTCTCAAAAATCGTCAGATTTTGATGAACGCGTTCTGTAGTTTTATTATAATTCCGGTTTTGCATAAAGTCAATAATTTTTGCATTTATTTTGCAATTCTCAGAAGTTAAATTTGCAAATATATGATTTTTTAACGTTTGGTAATAATGCACAAACACAAAATCTTAAAATGCAGAAATTACGTTGTTTTTGAGTCGAAAAAGAGTTTGAATTTGTCAGTTTTTACAAAAATTAGTTTATGCTAAAATACTTTCTTGCAATTTCTTCATGATTATGATATAATTGAATTGATGTATTCATTATTTCTTAAAAAATCTCCGATCAAGTCGAACGACCAAATCGGAGAAGTTATTCGCGGAGTGATTATATTATATGAAAATTGTAAAATGTGTTAAGGGACATGGCTATGATTCGGATAAATTCGACACCTGTCCCATGTGTGCAAAAATAAATGAAGCCGGAAAAAAAGCGAAGATAGTGAAAGTCAAGGCTGTAAAACGCAGCAAGTCTGAGATCCCCGAAATCAAGGCAGAAAAGCCAAAAGCTGAACCACCGAAAAAAGCTGAGATTCCCGAAGTTAAGGCAGAAAAGCCAAAAGCTGAACCACCGAAAAAAGCTGAGATTCCCGAAGTTAAGGCAGAACAGCCAAAAGCTGAACCTC
>CAYNYB010000033.1:0-12076 GCA_964401315.1 uncultured Alistipes sp. | reverse complement strand
ACAACAACCACAACTAAGGCTACAACGACAACCGAAAAGCCTACAACAACCACAACTAAGGCTACGGCAACAACTACAACAGTACCTGAAACAACGACAACCAAAGTTACAACATCTACAACATCAACCGTTAAGCATATTGCTTCTGATGAAGATCTTTGCAACTGGTCGATAAATGACTACAATGGCAAGAATGATGCCGCAGCTGCTTCGGCTGAAATTACTGAAAAATCAAACGGTCAGTATGAAATCACTTTGACAGACGATTCCGGTGATGTTCTGGACGTTTATGACATTGATCCTGAAACAGGTATCGGTACTGATTCAAACAACAACGAGGTTAATCTTCCTCAGACAGGCAACAGCTCACTCACAAATCTCTTGATCGTTCTTGGAGCGTTCATGATGACAGTATTTGGTTTCATTGCCGTAAGAACTTCAGCTGTTTTCCGCCGCAAGGAAAATGAATAAGTGAAATCAAAATATTAAACAAAAAAGACTGGGAAATCAGTCTTTTTTGTTATTTCTGCGCAGTTTCTTTTGTTTTAGTTTTAAGCAAGCTATAAACTTTTTTTGTGATTCGTCAATGCTTTTTGCAGCTTTTATCTTGATTTTTAAAGTATATCATGTTATAATTAGCAGTATAAACTTAATGCAACCTCTAAAAATCTCTTTTGGCAAAAATCAGCTATGCACGTCATTGACCGCATTTAGAACCTGTCCGCATAGGAAGTTACGCACATCTTTTCGGCAAATTTTTATGATGACTGCGTTAAAAATCCTTGACAGGCGTCAGCCTGCCTGCGGATTTTTGCCTTGTCCTCGTAAAAATTATGCTCGAAAATCCGCACATAATTCCTATGTGGACAGGTTCTTATCTGATTTTTGCTTACAGCAATTCCGCTTTATCTCAACTGGAATTGCTGTAACCATACAGGCTCTTAGAGGTTACCTTAATAGGGAGGCAGATTCATATGAAAAAATTCGTTTCCACAGTATCAGCCGTTGTACTTACAGCAGTATCTTCCGCATCGGTTATATATACGGGTGCGGCTGATAAACGGCAGGATGAGCAGACCGTACGGATAATGTGTATAGGCGATTCAATAACCGACGGCTACACCAATGATTATGTTGGCTCTTACCGAAAATTCATATATCACGATCTCCTGAGATCGGGCTGCAACGTGGATATGGTGGGGTCTAAAGGGAACGGCTGGACTCCTGTTTATACCGATGAGCAGACAGGAGAGAGTTTTGAGTTCGACAATGACAATACGGGTTACAGCGGCTATTCCATTAAGAATTACAGCGGCAGAACCGGAATTTACGAAACTCTTCAGGAGACGAACTGCCTTGCTTCCGAGCAGCCTGATATCGTCACGCTTCAGATAGGCACGAATGATGTGATAGATAATTATGAAATAGATTCGGCAGGAGAGCGTCTTGAGATCGTGGTGGATTATATTCTTGAAAATATTTCCGAGAATTCCGCGCTTTTCATTTCGCCTATTCCCGCTCTCGATCCAAACAGAAGCGACGTGTACAGCTGGTTTGGCAATTACCGCCATTCCGCTGACTGGCAGATTCAATATGACGACGCCGAGGCTGAGGCGAATGTCAAAGCGGCGGTTGAAAATTACAACGCGCAGGTAAAAGCTCTTGCAGAGAAGAAAAACAGTGAGGGAAAGAATGTTTATTATTCCGACGCGGCTCTGATGATAACGGATGTAACTACTCAGCTTTTTGACGGCGTTCACCCCAATAATACGGGATATAAGCTTATGGGTCAGCGCTGGGCGGAGATCATAGGGGATTATCTCAACGGCGGAAGCGATATTCCCGCGACCGAACCCTCGACAACTACTATCGAAACTGCAAATTCGACTGAGCAAACCACAACCTCATCTGAAACCAAGCCGCCGAGTATGGGCGAAGGAAATCACATAGGCGTAGCCGATCTTGTGAAACTCAGCCGATTTCTTCTGGCTGACCGTTCTGAAAATTACAGTGAAGAGGACTTAAAAGTGTTTGATATGGACGGCGACGGAGTTATTGACGTATATGATTTAATAAGAATGCGGCAAGTATTATACTCTCCTACATTTTAGAACTTGTGTTCATAGGATTTGTGCGTGGATTTTCGAGCATAATTTTACCGAAAGCAAGGCGAAAAAGCGAAATCATACTGCCGTATGGCGAGCTTTTTCAACGCAGCTGTCGGTAAAATTTTCCGAAAAGACACGTTCAACAGCCTATGAACACAAGTTCTTAAACAGGCTCTAAAAATCCCGTTACGCTCCTGAATTTGCATTTACATGGGAATTTTTCTTCGTGAATTAAGGTTTTTTAAGATTATTTTAAGACAGCGGCTTTATAATACAAACATAGACAACGCGAAAGCGAAACAGAAAGGAGCTGTTTAATGTATGGCTATCAATTCATTTGCGCGTAAGGAAATAAAGTTTCTGCTCAATATGTATCAGTATGAAGAGCTGAAAACTGTCATAGAACAGTATATGGAACCAGACAAATACTGCGTTGGCGGCAAGGAATACGGAATATACAACATATACTATGATACGCCCGACGATTTTCTGATACGCGAATCGCTTGAAAAGCCTTATTTTAAGGAGAAACTTAGGCTGAGAAGCTATTATTCCCCGGCAACGTCCGATTCTCCCGTATTTCTGGAGATCAAGCGTAAGATCGGCGGTATCGTTACGAAGCGCAGAGTATCGATGACCCTTGCGGAAAGCCGTGAGTATTTTCTTACAAGATATAAACCGAAATCCCACAAGTATATCCAGAATCAGGTTTTTACGGAGCTTGACGCATTTCTTAATCATTATCCGGTAATGGCGAAGCAGTATATCAGCTATCAGCGAGAGGCTTTTTTCGGCAAGGCTAATAAGGACTTCCGCCTGACGTTTGACCGAAAGATCACCGAACGTCGTTACGATCTTGATTTGCGGAATGAAAGCTACGGAAATTACATAATCGGTAAAGATCAGAGACTCATGGAAGTAAAAGTTTCCGATTCCATGCCTGAATGGCTTATAAGCAAGCTTTCGGAACTTGAAATTTACAAGACAAGCTTTTCAAAATACGGAAAGGCTTACGCCAATTTTATCTCAGATCAGGAGAATTCCACGAGCAGGATATATATATCGGGTATATCCGTAATAAACAGCATGAATTTATGTTTATAAAATTAATAATAGGAGCGTATAATTATGATAGCGGCATTTGATTTTTTTGGCAATGTTTTAACGGCGGGAAGCAGCGATACTACGGATATTTTCACGAATCCGTCGAGTACTGCTGCTATTTCCGAAATCGGTATAAAGCAGTTCGGCTTATGCGTGGGCGCGGCGCTGATAATCGGTTTTCTAATCAGTCTTGTTTACATATTCTGTCATCGCAAGGAGGGATATTCTCAAAGCTACGTCCTCACAATGATCATGCTTCCCACTATCGTTTCACTGATACTTTTGCTTATAAATACGACGGCAGGCGCGCTTAGTGTTGCGGGAGCGTTTACTTTGGTAAGATTCCGAAGCGTTCCGGGCGATCCGAAAGATATAGCGTATATTTTCTTTGCAATGGCTTCGGGTGTTGCCTGCGGAATCGGATATATCGGATTCGCTGTAATATTCTTCATCATTCTTGCGATCGTTATGATCATTCTGTCGGAAACTGATTTCGGCGGAGCAAAGATCAGCCATATGACTCTTAAGATAACAATTCCAGAAAACCTCGATTATCAGGGCGTATTCGATCCTGTACTGACGAAATACACTAAGTTCAGCAAGCTGCGCAGAGTCAAGACCTCGAATTTCGGCACTCTCTTTGAGCTTATTTATTCGGTTGATATAAGCGATAATATCGATCAGAAGAAATTCATCGACGAACTTCGCGCGCTTAATGGAAATATGACTATCAACCTTGTATTCTTCAGATATGACGACAAGGTTTACGAAAATTAAGGTGATAGCATGAATATGAAAAAGATGTCTGCGGCGTTATTGGCGCTGCTCATGGCGGTGGTGGTTTCATCATGCGGAAAGGACGATGTATCTGAATCTTCCGAGGAGGATTCGGCTGCGATCTCTTTCGAAAGTATAAATGAGAATTCTGTATCTGATTCCGATTCCGAATCAAAGGCTGAAAAGACGGCAGAGAGCGGTTCAAAGGAAATAAAGGCAGTTTCGACCAAATCTGATGAAAAAGTTACGACGGCTGCGAGTGCAAAGAGCAGCAGTGTCGGAAATTCTGCCGCGAATAGCGTCAAAACCACCACGGCAAAGAATTCTTCATCGGGAAAAGGCGGGAATTCGGTTTCTGAAACAAAGTCAAACACCAAGCCTAAAAATACTTCGGAAACCAAGCCGGTCTCGGCTGAATCCGAAAAGCCCACTGAACCAGCGGCTTCCGAATACACGGCGGAGATAACCTTCAGCGGAACTGCGACAGTTTCGGGTGAAAATGCGGAAGCCGACGGCTCAATTGCGAGAATCACGGCAGGAGGAGATTATATAATCCGAGGTTCAACGGCTGACGGGCAGATTTACATAAATACGGCGACCGAGGAAAAAGTTACTCTGATACTTGACGGAGTGGATATTTCATGCTCCGGCGGTCCTGCGATATTTGTAGACGAGGCGAAAAAATGTACCGTCAAACTTGCGGAAGGCAGTATTAATAATCTCAGCGACGGCGCTAAGGATAAGGTTAATGACGGCGTAATTTTCTCAAACGATACATTGCGCATAAAAGGCAACGGAACGCTCAATATAACCGCCAATAACGAGCATGGAATTTCCGGCGACGACGATATAATCATCGAAAGCGGATTTTACAATATTCGCTCTAAAAAAACAGGAATTCATGCAAATGACGATATAACGATAAACGGCGGTGAATTTCATATTTTCGGCGGTACAAACGGTATCAAATCCAAGGGGACTGTCAATATCAACGGCGGATTATCGTACATTTCGGGCGGCAGCAAGGAAGAAAAAAGCTCCATATATGCGGCAGCCGGATTTTACTATAGCGGCGGAAGCGTTTTTGCGGCAGGAAATACCGTGACTGCGCCCGCTTCAACTCCTAATCCGTATATTGTGGTGAATTTCGTAAACGGCGCGGCCGGAGGAAGTACTGCCGGACTGGTGATGAACGGTATGGAATACGCCTCGGTAACAGGCGAGAATCCTTTCAGGTGCGTTTTGATGCTGTCGCCAGATATTACTGCCGGAAGCACGTTCGTGCCGTATCTTGACGGCGCGCCTTATACGGAATTTAGTGTCGCCGACGGTCAGAATGTGTTTTCTGTTGAGTAATAAAATTTTATTAACGAACAGACAACAAATAATATTATATTACTAATTAATATAATATTAAGATAAAAATCATGTTAAAATGCGGCTGCAGTGTACAAAAGTTAAGTTATGTGCATGATCGTATATTGCAATACATCACGGATTGCGGTAAAATATATACAGCAATTGAAGAAAAGTAGTATTCAATATCAAGTGCTTTTCCCTCTCGTGTGCTTGATATTGAATATTAAATCAACTGCTTATTACAGAAATAAGTTTTGGTTTATTTTTAAACTAATCCCTTTCATTTGTGATTTTTTCATGTTTTCTATTCTCAATAACTTATTTTAACTTAATTTGTATCTCCTCTCCACAGTGCTAAACGATGAAAATCGTATGGAGCGGAACTGCACCTCTTCGGAGGTGTATTTTTTTGCAAAAAATAATTTGAATTTCTTTTAAAATTGGGATTACCGCGGAAAATGGCATACAAAGCTGATTTTCCCGAAGTTGAATTTCTATGTATTGTTATATGGTTGTTTTCGATAAAAAAACCGCTGTAGTTGGCGTAGAATCGGTTAAATCGTCATTTTTTCCGAAATTACTTGACAAATTCGCTTTATGGGTATATAATGCAAATATAAAAGACTTTACAAATGACGTTTATCCGCTTAATAAAGGCAAAAATTACACTTAGTCATTTTTTTGACAAAGTCAGCGGAGATATGAAATGTCAGACGTGGGTCTGAAAATGATTATGGAGGATGAACAATATGACAAAGGCTGAATTAATCGGTGTTGTTGCAGAAAAAACCGACTTCACCAAGAAGAATGCAGAAGCGGCTGTAAATGCGGTTGTTTCTGCAATTACCGAAACTCTCGCAAGCGGCGAGAAGGTTTCTATCGTTGGATTCGGTACATTCGAGGTTCGCGACAGAAAGGAAAAGCAGGTTATCAATCCTCAGACTAAGCAGATGATGACTGCTCCCGCTTCAAAGGCTCCTGCATTCAAAGCAGGTCAGGCGCTCAAAAACGCTGTAAATAAGTAATTGACGGAGGAGATAAATATGCCGAGAAAAAAGAAAAATGCAGAAACAACTGTCGTTGAGACTGCTGCCGCAGAAACAGCTGTTGTTGAAAACGCTGCTGTTGAGACTGCGTCTGCTCCCGCTGTTGAGGAAGCTCCTAAGAAGAGAGTAAGAAAATCTGCCGCAAAGAAGACGGAAACCGCTTCCGCTGTTGAGGAAACTCCCAAGAAGAGAACAAGAAAGACTGCTGAAAAGAAGACCGAAGCTGCTCCTGCTGAGGAAGCTCCAAAGAAGAGAGGCAGAAAGACTGCTGAAAAGAAGACGGAAACCGCTTCGGCTGCCGAGGAAGCTCCCAAGAAGAGAAGCAGAAAGACTGCTGAAAAGAAAGTTGCCAATGAAAATGTTGTAATCCAGTTCATGGGCGCAGCAGTATCCGCTTCGGAGCTTGTTGCTAAGGCAAAAGCTGAATGCGGAGTAGATTCTCCCAAGACTGTTGATGTGTATGTAAAGCCCGAAGAGAACATGGTTTACTATGTTGTTGACGGCGTTAAGGGCGAGTTTACTCTTGCTTGATCGCATAGAATTTTTTGAAAGGCTGTATGGATAGTTTATTTCCCGTGCAGCCTTTTATGTGCAATTTTAACAAAAATTATCAAATATTTTCTATGCCGGCGATCTAAATAACGGCTGTTTTAGTATTGCAATTTTGTATTTAATGTGATATAATAGTAAATGTGAAATAGGCTGACCGCGATTTTTCATGTACATATGAGCGCGGCTTCTTATTTTTAAATATATTTATAGAAAGGGTGGAAAACCTATGAAAAAGACATGGGGGAAGCGGCTGTTAAGTAGCGTCACCTCAGCGGCTTTGACGATCTCGTATATGTTGCCCTCTGGGCTGCAGTTGGGTGGCGGAGTGATTTCTGATGCGGCTAATGAGATTTATCCGGCATCAGGAACCGAATCAAGGTTGACAGATGATGTTACACTGCTTGTTGGTACAAACGGTCTCAAGGGCGACACTGTAGCAGATACTATTGATATTTATAACAATGAGTATGCTCTTGGTATTGCATCACAGTTTTGTGTGTTCCTTGCAGGAAATTTTGAACCTCATTCGTCAGATACAGAGGGACGCATGGCTTTAGGCGGAAAGCTTATACCTGCTGAAATTAATTCATATGAAATTGGTAAGGGCGATTTTGTAACAAAAGAAATCCTTGAAACGGTGTTAGCTAATGATGGCTTTGCGCACGTTATTGCTCATGGAGGAGCGGAAAATGTGCTGCCTACAGCATGGGATGAAGATTACATTTTGCCGGATGGCACAAAGGGTCGTACTGAGAAAAGGTTCTGGGTTGCTGATAAGGCAAGCGTTACATTTCAGCCGGATTTTGTGAATTATGGCGGCGATAGGTGGAGCGGAAATACTGATGATTATATTTATGAGGGCGCAGAAGTTTTTGATATAAGCAAACAGTTTGCAGAACTTCAAGACCGTAGCAAAATGCTTGCGGAAAAAGAGGATCAGTTTAAAGTTGAACCTGATGGTGACGCATTAAAGCTTAAATATATCGGAACAGGCGATTCTGATACGGTGTATTGCAATTTGGATGATGACGAACAGGAATTGTTTAAAAATGCAAAGTATATCAAATTTGAAGATATTCCTGAATTATCTGAGCCGAGAGCGGTTGTAGACAATGATGGTACGATAGCAACGTGGGATTATGCATATATAGTTATTAATATCGGTGGAACAAACGTTACCGTTGCTAACAATGACGTTTACACATCTATCAATGGAACATTGATTTCAAAAAACTGGAAAGGCAGTGATGACGGCTCGTATAAAGAAGATCTTCCCAGTTTTAATTATGATGACTATCCCTCGTTATCACAGCAAAGATATGTAGATAACAATCATATTGGTGTTACAAGTCTGTTGTACAATTATTATGAAGCAAAGGATCTGGGTCTTGGCAAAAACTTCCAGGGAACAATTTTTGCTCCAAATGCATATGTGCATGATGGAAGTACCGATTATGGACATCTTTCCGGCGCTTTGATTGCTGAGTCATTCAAAGGTAAGACGGAATTCGGTTACAGACCATTTACAGGTCCTATCTCAATTCTTGGTATGGAGTCTAAATATGCAATTAATCTGTGGAAGTATGATGCCGAGACTAAAGAACCTCTTGCAGGCGCAGAACTGGGCATATTCCCTGTTGAAGCAGACGGCAGCATAGCAAAAGAAGCAGCAGCAAGCAAACTTACTAATGAAAATGGTAAGATTACTCTTTTTGATGTTAAGCCCGGTACATATGCTGTAAAGGAAATAAATGCTCCTGACGACTATGACATTGACAAGACGGTATATTACATTAAGATTACAGAATCTGAGGGTAAAAATCAACTCGTAAAGACAGAACCTTATACCAAGTACAACGGAGCTGAAATTTATAAATTCCCTGATGGATTATCAGAAGAGGAGATGGAAGAAGGCGGTTATGTTGCAGCTAAAAGTCCTGTTCCTCCTACTGTAGAAAAGATAGAGGGCGTCGGCTATAAATATGTAATCGATCGGTCAAGCAAAAAAGATTCTGATATATGGAATATTGTATGGAAAGGTCCTAAAGATTCCAATATTTTACTTGATCTTACATACTATAACGGCGAGGAAGTAGTCGGAACATTTGAGAATATCAAATGGAGCGGCGATGAAGGTTGGATGACATTAAATGCTCCATATAAGCCGGATGGTAATGGTATCACAAAGATCGAAGTAACGCTTAAAGGCGATACAGCTGATTTTATGGACGGCGAAAACTTTAAGGACATTGGGCTGATCGTTCAATCAAGTGATAGTTCGCAGCCGGAATATAAGATCGACTTTTCTGATACTGAGACAAAACCTGTAACAGATTACTACAGGGTATGGAATGAGGGAGAGTCAGACGAGCATTACTATGCAGCTGAGGTAACCCTTCCTGACGGTACATCATCGGCTGTTTACGGAACTTGTGAGGATGCAGAAAGAAAATTACTGGAAACCAGCTATAAGTCAGACGTTACGATTGGCGTTTACGAGGATGCTGACTGCACTAAGAAAATAGTTGAACCAAAAACTTATTCTCCAATTGATAGTCAGAACGGCTTTTATACATATGGCGAATATTCCTATAAAATCACGCTTAAACCTGATAAAGATGCTTTCAAGAATCTGGAAGATGGAAAGCTTTCAGACCCCGGCGCTATTGAAAGTATAACAAAGTATGACAAGGACGGCAAAGAGGTTAAACTTGAACCCGGCGAAATTGATGAGATTAAAGCTTATCCCGTAAGTGCTGTAAATCCAAGTTATGAAATTACTTATACCGATGATAATTCAACGAAATTCCTTGATGCTGAAAACGGCTATTATAACATAAACGACACATGGTACGGATTTGAAATTGGCAAGAATGGAGAAGTTACAAAGGTTATCAAGCTTGCACGCGGCAAAAATATAACTAATGATTACGTTAAGCTTTATGATGGTACTGATCATGATGATAAATTGGATATCTGGGTTGGCTTTGAGGGCGATGAAACTAAACCAAGAATATTAACTAAAGATACGCCCGAACACGGACCATTCCTTATTCCTGATGCACAAGGATATTACATCGTAGACGGTCACAAAGTTGATATCATCCATAATCCAAACGGCTCTACAACTGTATATGAAATTATTGAGCAAGAAGCAACAAAATGGAACAATCAGTGGTATTTCCGTCTTGGTCCGGGGGCGCAACCCGATGATAATCTTTCTCACATCGGCACAGCGCCTACTGACTACGTTGTATTTGTGAAAGACAAGGTTATGAATGCAAGTATCAACCTTACATCAGAGCTTGGAACAAAGCTTGCGTTCTATGATGAAAAGCAAACAGAAGATGAAAAAACCGCAGAAATATCAATCAAAAAGGTTGATATCGACAAGGAAGACGTTCTTCTTAAAGATGCAACTTTCACACTCACAGGCGAGAATAGCGAAGAGGATATAACATTCGCAGCAGATGATTATAAAGGTGTTCCTAACGTTACAGTAAGTGAGGACGGAAAAACGCTTGAAATTACATCATCAGAAAAAGCGGCTGTAAAGATCGAGGGACTTAAAAACGGTACTTACACACTTACCGAAACAAAAGCACCAGATCATTACAAGAACGATGAAGTTTCTATTACTTTCGAGGTTAAAGACGGTAAAGTTACAAGCGAGTATGACAAATTCACCCCTAAGAGTGAAGAAAATAACGAAAATCTCTTCACAATTACCAATGAAGCTATAACGGCTGAAATTACAATCAGCAAGCAAGACGGTTATGACAATGAACTTGTGGGCGCAACACTTCAGCTTACAGGTAAGGATTTCAAGGACAATGAAGTAACATTTGATACAGAAAATGTAGAAAATGGCACAGATGTTAAAATTGTTGACATTACAGATGAAGAGACAGACAAGGTAACAAAAGCTCTTCAGTGGAAATCAACTGAAAGCGCTATAAAGATCAGCGGACTTCTCGACGGTGAATATGTACTTCACGAAGTTTCTGCTCCAAGCATTGCTTATAATGAAGCGGCAGATATTACATTCATAATTAAGAATGGCGAAGTTCAAAAGTATGATGACAATCCTGTAACAGATAATACTGTCACAATGATTGACGAGAAGAGATCTGTTATTAACATCAACAAGGTTGAAAAGGTAAACGATGAAGAAGGCAATGTAGTTGAACAACCGCTTAAGGGCGCAACTCTTGAACTCACAGGTAAGAAAACCGACGGAACAGGTATTACATTCAAAGAAGGTCAGCTTACACTTGCCGAGGGTGAAACTCCCATAAGCGGACAGGGCGAAAAACTTTCATGGAAGAGCGGTACTTCCGCAAGCAAAATAATTTTATTAGAAGACGGCGAATACACACTTAGCGAGAAATCAGCTCCCGAGGGTTATCTCACAGCTGATGATATTACATTCACTGTTAAGAATGGTAAGATTACAAAAATTGGTGACCAATATATAACAGATGAAAATGATGATACCGTTAAAATGGTAGATGAGAAAGAAACAACCGAAGCCACAACAGAGGCAACGACCGAAGTAACAACAGAGGCAACGACCGAAGTAACAACAGAGGCAACAACCGAAGTAACAACAGAGGTAACAACCGAAGTAACAACAGAGGTAACAACCGAAGTAACGACAGAGGTAACAACAGAGGTAACATCCACAGTTACCGCACAGGTAAACATCAATAAGGTAGATCTTGACGGCACAGAAGTTAAGGGCGCAACTCTTAAACTCAGCGGCGTTAAGGAAGACGGTTCGGCAATTACATTCGAGAGAGAGCAGCTCGAACTCGGTGAAGATGCAGTTCTCGTAAACGGACAGGGCGAATCGCTCGTATGGATAAGCGGTGATTCCGCAAGCATAGTTTTCGTTGAAGACGGTACTTACACGCTTCACGAAGAAGCAGCTCCTGAAGGTTATCTCGTAGCTAATGACATTACATTCATCGTTAAGGACGGAATCGTTTATGACGAAGAAGGTAATGAAATGGGCGGCGTTGAAATGGTAGACGAAATGGAAACCACAACATCTACCACTACCACAACAGAAACAACAACCGAAGTAACAACAGAGGTAACAACCGAAGTAACAACAGAGGTAACAAC
>CAYNYB010000032.1:0-14958 GCA_964401315.1 uncultured Alistipes sp. | reverse complement strand
TCTCAATGATATTTGCAAAGCTCTTAGCTGTGAGATTTCTGATATTCTTACTATTGTATAATTAAAGCCTCTTGATTTTTCGTCAAGAGGCTGTTTTTTACCCAAAGTAAATTTTTTGTATTTTGCTTGTCACTTTTTGTATTTTGCGCGGCAAGCAACAACAAAATATTGCCTCCCAAACCAAATTTCTATTCAGATTAGTATTGACCTATGTAAAAATGGATATACTAACAAAAACAATTGGAGGCAGCAAAATGAGCAATCAGTTGAAAAATGCAACAAGTCCATATCTTTTACAGCACGCAGAAAATCCGGTAAACTGGTATCCGTGGTGTGAAGAAGTGTTTGAAAAGGCGAAATCCGAGGATAAACCAATCTTTTTGAGTATCGGTTATAGTACATGTCATTGGTGTCACATTATGGCACATGAGAGCTTTGAAGATGAAAAAACAGCGGAAATTCTGAATCAATATTTTATTTCTATTAAAGTTGACCGTGAGGAACGTCCTGATATTGATAGTGTATATATGACAGTCTGTCAGGCATTTACAGGCAGCGGCGGCTGGCCTATGAGTATCTTTATGACATGGGATAAAAAGCCATTTTTTGCCGGCACATATTTCCCACCGAAGTCGCATTATGGAATGCCTGGATTTCCTGATTTGCTGAACGCCATTGCAAGTCAGTGGAATAATAACCGCATGGAGCTTTTACAGTCTGCTGAACAAATTATTTCACATTTAAAAAATGAGAGATCGAACAACAGCAATGTAAGCAATGAAAATTTGATTGAACAGGCGATACAGATATTTTCAGACAGTTTTGATGAGATCAATGGCGGATTTGATTCTACACCAAAGTTTCCGACTCCGCACAATCTTTTATTTTTGATGTTATATGCAAAGCAGAATCACAATTCTGATGTCTTGAAAATGGTGGAGAAAACGCTCCTGCAAATGCGTAAGGGCGGCATTTTCGACCATATCGGCTATGGATTTTCCAGATATTCAACTGATAAAAATTTTCTCGTACCGCACTTTGAAAAAATGCTCTATGACAATGCTTTGATGATTATGGCATATTCGGCAGCTTACAGTTTGACAGGTAATGAAATTTATCTCGATACAGCGGAAAAGACGGCGAAATATATTCTTCGTGAGATGACATCTCCAGACGGCGGATTTTACAGTGCGCAGGATGCTGACAGCGAAGGTGTGGAGGGAAAATTTTATACTTTCACATTAAATGAAATCATTGAGCTTCTGGGTGGGGATAAAGGAAAGCAGTTTGCCGAAACTTTTGATATTACAGAAGATGGAAACTTTGAGAGTGTGAACATTCCAAATCTCCTGAAAAGCAATGATCTGACATCGGATTTCGGTGATGAACTTAAGAAACTGTATGACTATCGGAAAAATCGTACAAAACTGCATCTTGACGATAAAATACTTCTCTCATGGAATGCCCTGATGATCGCAGCGCTGTCCATGCTATATAAAGTTTCACATAATGAAAAATATTTAAATGCCGCTGTAAATGCACAAAAAGTTATTGAGAATAATTTATGTGACGGTGAGCAGCTTTATACAAGCTGGCGTGACGAAAAACGTTCTGACAATGGTTTTCTGGACGATTATGCGTTTTATGCTGTCGCTTTAATTGAACTATATAATTCAACTTTAAATAATTATTATCTGGATATGGCAGAAAAATTTTGTAAAGAGACAGTAACACGATTTGAAGATTGTGAAAACGGCGGATTTTATCTTTCAGAATCAGCCAATGCAGAACTTTTCATGAATCCAAAGGAAATCTACGACGGAGCGATACCGAGTGGAAATTCTGTAATGGCATATAACTTTGTGAAATTGTATCAGCTGACAGAGAACGAAAAATACCGTGAATTTGCAGAAAAACAGCTGGAATTTTTGTCATCTCGGTCAAATGATTATCCGGCAGGGCATTGTATGTTTCTGTTGGCAAAAATCCTTTATGAAAATCCGTCGGAGCATATTGTAATCGTCCTGAAAAATATTTCAGAATTAGAGGCAATTAAGCCAAAACTGCCGTTGTTGGCAAATGTAATTATAACTTCGGAATGCAAAAAGTATTCTCTTATCAATGACAGAACGACTTATTATATTTGTAAAGATTATGTTTGTCTGCCGCCGACAAATTCAGCAGTTAAAATCTTTAATTATAACAGATGACTAAACTCGTTGTTTTTTATAGTTTTAATTCTGAATGAAGAATTTTATTTGGCGAAACATGAGAAAACATCAGAAATATATTGACATTTATGAGGCCCCTCTTTATAATTAAGAGGAACCTCTTGATTTTTTTGAAAGTAAAGGTGTTGATATGATTTGGCAGACAGGAAAGAAACAGCGGAATTATTTTTTGAAGTGATACATTTGTTCAGAAAATACCATATTACTAATGGTGAGCATTTGAGTTTAACAAGCGGACAATACCAGTGTTTGTTTTTATTGGATGACGTTAACGAAATCAGTCAAAGAAAATTGTCAGAGATTCTTATGATTCGTCCTACTTCTTTAAGCGAGACGATATTCAAGTTAGAAAAGAAAGGCTTTGTGACACGGCGTCCATCAAATGAGGATAAGCGAACTTATATGGTTGCTTTAACACAGAAAGGAAAGGCAGAGATAGATAATATGCGTAAGTTGAGGGCAGATGTACATATGGAGGTGTTAGCAGCTCTTTCCGATGATGAGGTTTCAGAATTTTCGGTTATTATGCAAAAAATAAAATCATATTATAAGGAGGAGAAAGAAAAATGATAATAACAGATAAGAAACGAACTTTGATATTTATAAATGTGCTTATCACTTGTATTGCATCTTCAATGCTTGCAACTGCATTGACGACAGCACTTCCAGCCATAAATGCAGATTTGAATATTGATGTAATAACGGGGCAATGGCTTACAAGTGGTTATTCACTTGCAATGGGAATCATAATGCCGCTGACTGCATTCCTGATTACGCGATTTAAAACACGAAAGTTATATATTGCAAGCATTCTGATATTTATATTGGGTCTTGTTATATGTGTGACTGCACCTAATTTTTATGTCATGATGTCTGGAAGAATCTTGCAGGCTTCGGGCAACGGAATATTGACATCAATGGCTCAGGTAGTATTGCTGTCGATCTATCCGCCGGAAAAAAGAGGTTCTATTATGGGCTGGTATGGTCTTTCTGTAGGAGCATCGCCTGTAATTGCACCTACGCTTGCCGGAATTTTGGTAGATTCCTGCGGCTGGAGAATGATTTTTTATGTTGCGATCGCGATTATGCTTGTATCACTGGTTTTTGCATTGAAGGTATTTGACAATGTACTTGATACTGCTAAGAAGAAATTTGATGTACTTTCTTTTGTACTGAGCGCATTTGCGTTCGGAGGAATTACTCTTGGTGTAGGAAATATCTCAGGAAGCGGAATCAGTAATCCGAATACATATATTCCACTTATTGTCGGAGTGATAACTGCTGTGATTTTTGTTTTCAGACAACTGAAACTTTCTCAGCCTTTCCTCGAACTCCGGATTTTAAAACATAAGGATTATACATTAAGTGTGATAGGAAGTATGCTGCTTTATTTTGTAATGATGGGGTCTTCTATCATCATGCCGCTGTATGTTCAGAATATTATGAAATGTTCTGCTACCATATCCGGAATCGTCACTCTGCCCGGCTCACTTGCAATGGCAATTATCAGTCCGTTTGCGGGCAGAATTTATGATAAGCTCGGAATCAAACGACTGTTTGTTGTGGGAAGTGCAGTAATGCTTATCAGTAATATCGGAATGTTTTTGATCGGCATGAATACTCCTCTTGCAGTTGCTTCACTTCTGAATGTAGTAAGATGCATATCTATCGGTTGTCTTATGATGCCGCTTGTTACATGGGGAATGAGTAAAATCAGTGGAAATACCGCACATGGAACAGCGTTGCTTACATCATTGCGTACAATTGCTGGAGCGATAGGTTCAGCAGTATTTGTAGGAATTATGACGATAGTAGGGGAGAGAACTACTCCGATTCATGGGTTGAACATAACGTTTATTTCAATGGCAATGGTATCGTTCATTATGCTGCTTATTTCGTTATTTGGCGTTAAAGAGAATAAAAATAAATTATCATAATAATAATGCTTGCGGTTAAAGTGATTAATCGCAGTCACTTTTCAATGGTTAAGACAATGTTATTAAAGTCAATTTTAACATTTCTTGATGCTGTGCCGCTTTTTTGACGGCACATTAATAGTAAATCCTACTTAAATTTTTCCCATTTTTAAGTAGAATTACCATGCACTAAATTACAGGAGTATTTTTCTATGCATAAATAACTCAATTTTAGGAGTTGCGATTGCAATGGTGACCGGAATTCGTATCCCATTTTTGTCCATAAGCGTATGCTATAATGATTACAGAAGCAAAGGAAACATGATAGTTTGACCGGATTCTGTTTTCCACGAAATCGGCAGACATTTTTAGAAAGGAGTATACTATGTATCAATATACTAATAATTCCACATACTGTAGTCATCAGACCAAGCAGGCGAATGGCTGCGGTTTGACAGCTGCGTAACAGGCGGAAACGGCGACTGCTCGTCTGAGATTGTTATTGACAAAATTCTATCCTCGGAACGATACGCTAACATTACTTCGGCATAAAAATCGACAGCCCGCAGTTCCGTTCGGACTACAGGCTGTCTTTTCCGTATACTTGCCTATATTGCAAAACGGACATACGAATTTTCGGTTCATCGTAAGGGATTAGCAGAAACAGCAGATTATGCGTAACGTTGACATATTTGTAGAAATATGCTATAATTCAAACATAATATTACAAGAAAAGTCTGACTGTTAGGAGTAACATTGTCGCTTTTTCGAATATGTATTATTTGCTCAAATACAAATAATTCGTCCGCAATGATGCAAAAGGCGAAAGATTATGGAACAGCCGTCGAAAAAGTTTTCTGAATTGTATATTTTAAGAATATTGATAAAGCGTATCGACGAGGACTACTCGCACGTTGATTACAGCGGTGTTTGCAATACGGTCTTTTACAGTGAGCTGGACGACCTCTGATCATTACAAATATTCAGCTATAAAGAAAAATGCGGAAGTAAGTATATTCAAGATATCATAGTAAACGCTGATTCCTGTATGTTTTGATTTGAGATAAAGGACAAAGATACTATGGATTACACATATCATTATACATCGCCGCTCGGCGGTATCACACTCGCAAGCGATGGCGAATTCCTGACAGGATTATGGTTTGACGGACAGAAACATTTTGCCGATACCCTTAGTGCCGAAAACAGTGAATCCGAGTTGCCGATATTTGAGCAAACTATCAGGTGGCTTGATATTTATTTCAGTGGCAAAGTTCCCTATTTCACACCACCGCTGAAAATGCGGGCAACGCCGTTTGCCAAAGCTGTGTGGGAAATCATGTTGACAATACCATATGGAGAGACTATGACATACGGCAAAATTGCTGACAGAATAGCAAAGCATAAAGGGATTGAACGAATGTCAGCACAAGCTGTCGGCGGAGCTGTTGGACGTAACTCGATCTCGCTTATAATTCCTTGCCACAGAGTGGTAGGCACAAACGGCAGTTTGACAGGTTATGCAGGAGGTATCGATAAAAAGATCAAGCTCCTGACTTTGGAAAAAGCGGATTTGTCAAGATTGTTTGTGGCGAACAGAAATGACACATACAGCCGTCCGAACTTGTAAATCAGAACTAACCAATAAAAAATGCACCATAGTGAAAGACAAGGAGATAATGAAAAAATGTCTTATCCGATACCGTCCGTGCGGAGGAAAAATTTGACCTGACCTTCCATGTCGTCAGAGATTCCGCTAAATGCCTTGTAATTTTGCGAAACAGATTTTATTGCTTTCATACGTTCCGTAAGACTTGTGAGATCGCCGTCAAAAGCATTTACGATCTTGCTGATTCCTTTTTCGTCGAACTCCTTCAAACCGTTCGACAGCTCCAATGAACCGTCGCGAAGTTTTGTGATTCCGTCGATAAGTGCAGGCATTCCGTCCTGCATTTTTTTGATGCCGCTGTTGAGTTCTCCTGCTCCCTTGTTAAGCTGATCTGCTCCCGATTTTACAGAAGCAGCGCCGCTTGAAAGCTTTGAAGCTCCGTCTGCAACAGTTGAAACTCCGTCTGTATATGTGAGAAGTCCGATATAAAATGCATTATAGCTATCCAGTTGGGATTTCAGTGAAATAAGTGACTGCGCGCCTGCCGAAGCCGACGAGAGCTTGCTCTGGACCTCGTCGGAAGCCATATTTTCTGCAATAGCCTTTTGAATCTGCAAGTTTATCTGCTCGTTTACAGTTGCTTTTATCTCCGTGGATTGCATCTGCTCATTAGTATTTTTTTCACTGAGATCCGCTATTTGCCTTTGGACTTCATCGCTTTGGAGCATTTCATCAGTCATTCCATTAGTTTTCATCTGCTGAATAACAGCTTCCCGAACCTGAGTGCCGACCTGCTGACGAACTGCCGCTTCAACCTGTATGCGAATGTAATCTTTTTGACTGTTGACAGCTTCGGTGACCTGTGAAAGCGCCTTATTATAAACATTTGTACTGTCTAAAGAAGCTATTGTACTGTCAAGAACACTTACATAATTCTCAATAGTAAGTGCAGGAACATCAAGACCTGCCGCGCTGATCTGAGAATTTGCCGCTGCAAGAAGAGTGTCGAAAACCTGCTTTGCGCCGTCGTTCAAGGAATCATTGTTCTTTACGATAGTCTGTAAACCGCTGTTAAGCTGCGCCGCACCCGTCTGTAATTCCGAAGCTCCGCTGCTGAGAGATTTTGTGCCGTCGGTAAGTTGCTTAGAGCCGTTTGCAAGCTGATCTACGCCATTTACAAGCTCGGAAGATTTGTTGAGAAGTTCACACAAGCCGTCATACAATGCAGAAGAACCGTCCTCAAGCTTAGTCATGGCATCGGTAAGCTCAGAAAGTGAATCATCGAATTCGCCGGAAAAATCAAGCTTATCAGTGTTTATTTCGCTGAAAATTTCATTCGTAGCTATCGTAGCTGTCATTCCCATTTTGAAATTTGTAACGTCGGCGGTTATTTCAATATATTCAGGGATTTCCAGAGCGTTTTTATCAAGTCCGAGACTCTCCTGAAGTCCGGGAAATGCAGCGCCTGCAACGACACTTCTCATGCCGTCATTTATAAGTTTTCCATTGGTAACCTCCACATTACGGAAAATGTCGTTATCAAGTATCATTCCCGTCAGCATTGCAAACGGAACGAAGATTTTTTCTTCTTTGCCGTTGATTTTTTTCATTTCATAAGCGTTATTTGTGTAGTCGAAACGTATAGTCACTTTTCCGCTTTTTCCTGCCAGAGATTCTGGGGAAACATCTTTACCGTCAAGAGTATAGCTGATTTTTAATCCGACAGGTAGTTCCTCGGAAGAATAACCACGGTAGTAAATATCCTGACCGTCGGCTTCCCAGACAATGGACTCATCGTCCATGTTGTAGGATTCATCGCCCTTGACATTTTCGATTTCCGTAAGCCTTGAAATATCGGTAATATTCTGAGCTGAGGACATATTTTTCAGCCAGTCGCTTACGATAATTTTTTGAACGTTCCCGTCTGCTCCGGCAAGAACGTAGACAGTTTCGTTTTTCTCATAATTTTCAGAAGATTTTTCAGAAGTTTCCTTTTTTCTCGAATGATTTTCAGAAATTGCGGAATTGCCGTTTTCTGCGTTTGCGATAGAGTAAATTCCTGCACCGACAGTTCCTGTGATAAGGGAAACGCAAAGCAGAACGGATATTATTTTTTTAGATGTATTATTCATTTTAAGACCCTCCGATTTATAAGGTTACAGATTTGGAATTATGCTTCATATTCATTGTAGTTGCACATATGATCTTGTCGCAGAGCATGAGCCATGCCGGAAGCATTACGGTTACGAGAATCATGCTTATAACTGCGCCTCTTGACATTAGCATACACATTGAACTTATCATGTCAATGTCGGAATATACCGCAACGCCGAATGTTGCCGCGAAAAGTCCCATGCCGCTTACGATAATTGACGGAATTGAAGCTGAAAGTGCCGTATGAACAGCGGTTCTTTTATCGTTTCCGAGAATTCGTTCCGATTTATAGCGCGTAGTCATAAGGATAGCATAATCGACAGTTGCACCGAGCTGGATAGTGCTTATGCAGATAGGCGCAATGAACGGCAGAGATTGCCCCATATAATGCGGAAGTCCGAGGTTGATGAAAATTGCAAGCTCAATGACCGCAATAAGTATGAATGGAAGTGAGAGACTCCGTTCAACAAGCATAATTATCAGGAATATTGCGATTATAGAAACGGCGTTTACGACTTTGAAATCGTGAGCCGTGGTCTCGATCATATCCTTGGTGCATGGCGCTTCGCCGATAAGAAGTCCGCCGTCATCGTATTTTTTCAGTATTGCGTTGAGACTGTTAAGCTGAGTGTTTACTTCGTCGGTAGCAACTCCGTATTCTGAATTTATAAGAAGAAGCTCCCATTTATCGCTTTTCAGAATTTCCGTTACGGATTCAGGCAGAATTTCTTCGGGAATGAGCGGCCCTACAACAGATTCTAGTCCGAGTACGTATTTAACGCCGTCGACCTGTTCCATTTCATCTATCATAGAGCGTACTGTTTTCTGTGAGGTTTTGCTGTCAGTCAGTATCATGTGAGTTGAAGCGATATCAAATTTTTCCGAAAGCTTTGTATTTGCAATAACATACGCCATATCGTCGGGGAGACTTTCGCCGATATTATAGTAAACCTCTTCGTCGGTCTTGTGATAGCCGTAATAAGCAGGCGCAACCGCTATTGCGAAGCAAATGAGACTTATCGGGAAAATTTTGATGATGAATGATGAAGCCTTTTTCATATCGGGGATAAGCGATCTGTGCTGAGCTTTCACAAGGAATTTGTCAAACAGAAGTATCAGTGCGGGAAGTACCGTAACGCATCCTATTACGCCAAAAATCACGCCTTTTGCCATAACGATGCCCAAATCTTTTCCGAGAGTGAACGACATGAAACAGAGGGCGATAAATCCGGCAACTGTGGTTATTGAACTTCCCACGACGCTTGAAAGAGTTTCACGTATAGCCGCAGCCATTGCTGATTCTTTGGAGTCGGATATGCGGAGCTGTTCCTGATAGCTGTGCCAGAGGAAAATAGAATAGTCCATTGTAACAGCAAGCTGCAATACAGCCGAGAGAGCCTTTGTGATATATGATGTTTCGCCAAAAAAGATATTTGTTCCGAGGTTCAGCAGTATCATCATACCTATACTTGCAAGGAAAACGAACGGAATTGCCCAGTTGTCGAGGAAAATCAGCATTGCTGCAACTGAAAGTGCAACGGCTATAGCAACATATATGGGTTCTTCATGTTCGCATAGATCTTTAAGATCGGTGACCATGGCGGACATTCCGGAAACAAAGCACTGCTTATCGGAAAGAGCGCGAATTTCGCGTATTGCGTCCATTGTTGCATCGTCGGAGGTGGACGTATCGAAAAATACAACTATCATTGTGGCGTTGTCGGAATTGAATGCACTGTAAATTTCATCGGGCAGGAGTTCCATGGGAACTGAAAGGTCAAATATTGAATCATACCACAAAGCAGTCTCAACATGATCGACCTGCTCGATTTTTTCACGCAGAGCCGCAACGTCCTTTTCCTACATATCCTCAATTACGAGGAACGAAAACGCTCCCTTGCCAAAATCCTCCAGAAGCTCCGTCTGCCCTTGTACCGTCTCCATGTCAGAGGGAAGATAATTGAGCATATCATAATTGATTCTTGTGTTCGCCATGCCTATTATTGACGGTATCATAAGTACCACGGCAATAATAAGTATCAACACACGATGTTTTACCACCGCATTTGAAAATTTCATATCGTGATCTTCCTTTCTTGAGATTCAGAACTTGTGTTCATAGGATTTGTGCTCGGTAAAATTTGCTGAAAAGACGCATACAATAGCCTATGAACGCAAGTTCTCAAAATAATAATCATTCTTTTTCAATGAAATCTACGTCTATTATGTTTTTATTCCGCAGTTTTACTGCCGTTAAAGCCGTAAGAAGATTCAGAGCAGCTTCCGATAAAAGCGAAATGCCAAGCAGTATTGTAAGGATTCTTGCACCGTTATCGGGTCTGAAAAGCATTATCAGCCCTGCAATGCAAACTAAAATAGCTGTCATAAATATGTACAGCCATGAGCGCAGTCCGAATCTTTTCGCATCTATAGCGATCTGAACTTTCATAAGTCCGTCGGCAAGAATATACACTCCCAGTATTGCGCATATGAAATGTATCGCTTTTCCGGGGCGTATCAGCATTACTGCTCCGATGCTAAGAAGAAGTATTCCGAATGCAAGATCGTACTGAAAGACAAGTCTGTAGAGATCTTTTGAAAAGTAGCCGATAAGCTTGAAAATCCCGAATGCGGTCAACGTTACACCGCATATTCTTGCAACAAGGGCAACTGAAAAATCGGGAATGGCGATAAGAATTATGCCGATTAAGCCAAGAATCGCCGACATTGCAATATAGCCTATTTTCGCTGTTTTTGTGTATTGCTCGGAAATCATAAATTTATCATCCTTTCATTAAAACTGTTTTAAAACACTTCCTTATTTGTCGGGCAATCGGACAGTTCCGCAATAGGAGCTGGTTATCCGGAAACCGTTCTTTTCTCCGTGAGATAATAATACAACAACTTTGACAAAAAGAAAACAGACAGAATAATCTGTCTGTTGAAAATTTGGGCATTTATTAATTTCTGTCTGAAAAATCTTTTTCGCATCTTTGGAACATTTCTTCCGCCATGCCTTTTCTGATCTCACAAATTCGGTGTATATCTTCCTGAATATCGCTTTTCATTCCGCTGCTTACCCAGTCCATAATGAGTCCAAAACATTCACACTTATGAAAACGAATTATAATATTCCTGTCGCTTTCAGAAATAGAATATTTAGAAAATGCAGTATTTATGTACGTTTCCGCAACGTGGCAGCAGATTCGCCAAAGATACTGTTCATACATTTCACGGTTTTTGGAATGATAGAGATGAAGTATCATTTTTTTATTTTCCAAAGCAAAGGAAACAGCGGTTTTTAAACCTTCTTCAATAGTATCTATCTGCGGAAAATTCTTTATCAGAGCGTCGGCTTCGTCTGTGAATAT
Source organism: uncultured Alistipes sp. (assembly GCA_964401315.1). Classification (GTDB taxonomy): domain Bacteria; phylum Bacillota; class Clostridia; order Oscillospirales; family Ruminococcaceae; genus Ruminococcus. The sequence goes on along the minus strand of CAYNYB010000032.1, from coordinate 3,677 downwards.
TTCTTCTACCAGCGACGGAAGATCCTGATAATGGTAGTAGAAGGAATTTCTGTTTATTTCGCAGTCCTCAACAATATCCTTAACTGTGATTTGATGATTTGTGGGACGTTCGTTAAAAAGCTTGATGCAGGAATTGCGTATTGCCTGCTTGGTAGTGAATACTGACAAAATTAAGTTACCCCCTTCTTTTAGAACCTGTTCAGTATCTTTTTCCGCACGTCTTTTCGGCAAATTTTGCCGCTGACTACGTCAAAAATCCTTGCAATACGTCAGTATTCATGCGGATTTTTTTCCTTGTCACCGATAAAATTTCGTTCGAAAATCCGCACATAAAAAGATACTGAACAGGCTCTTACATGAATCAATATTTCCATACTATATATTTTAGCATAATTATCGAAAAAAATTCTTTTAATTTCTGAAACGCCTGATGAGTGTATGTATGCTTTCGTCCTCCTTGACATACATTCAGCATTCTTTGCACGATTTGCAATAGCGGCGAGTATACATGTATCATTAGATGATGTTTCCGAAGAGATGCAGATGTAATTTTTGTTTATGAACCGCGGTTGCGGATTTTAAGACTGAGAATACTTATTACTGCGCTTGAAATTCCGATAAGAATAATACAGCCCCATGCTGCCAACAGATTGCCTGTTGTTGCTTCGTAAACGGACTCTGTCTCCAGTCTCACAACGTTTGGAAATGCAAGACTCATTTTTAGCGGAAGATTTTCATCATTTAGATTTCCGATACTTCCGAGAGCGGACATTCCCCATTTACTGAATGTGATATTTGCAACGCCTTTTGCCCATCCTTTAAGCTCGAAGAGGACGCCGCTCATAACGAGTTGAAGAATAAGAACGAACGGCATTGCAGTCATTGCAGCATTTGGAGTTGAAGCTACCGATGAGATCATGATTCCCATAATATCGGAACACCAGACTACGAGGAAAAGAGTGATGAAATATTCGATTATTGAGAAGCCGAGGAAAATTCCGTCCTTGGGGAAATCAATGAAAACGCAGCATATGACCATGAGAATTATCGACTGACACATACAGATCAGGAAGTCAAAAATGATATGCGAGCCGATATATGCGCTGATATGAAGTCCCGAGCGATATTCGCCTGCAATAGTGTCATGTTCCTTGCAGATACGTTGAATGGAGTTGAAGATTCCTATCCAGATAGCCGCGGAAATAATTGCGAAAAAACCTGATTTGGTGCTTTCATAAGTCTCGAACATATCTTTTCCAACTATGGCGCATACTAGAAATGAAATAACAGCCGCGATAAGTATGAATTTCCAGTCTTTCTGATTCATAAAAAGACGGAAATTCTTAGCCGTATAAACGGGAATTTGCTTGAATGCCGATGTTTTAGCCATGATTAACCTCTCCTTGTTTTTTCAAATCTTTCTATAAATTCGTCTGCTCTGCCCTTGCCTCCCTCATAGTTGATCTCCATAACGATGTCGCTTAATTTATTTACGCCAAAGAATGACAGCGCGTGAGAAACGTCGCCGTAATAAGCAAGATGTCCGACTTCATCAGACTGACTTTTTGCCAGTACAATTACTTTGGTATACAGATCTGCGGCGTCATCGGGCGAGTGAGAAATTACCGTAACAACGCCGCCGTTATCGGTACATGATTTCAAATTGCTCATAAGATCCTTTCGGCTCGCAGTATCCATACCAGAATCAGGCTCGTCAAGAATAAAAATTTCCTGATCACCGATTGCTTGAATCGCCACTTCAACACGCTTTTTCTGACCGCCGCTGAGATTTTTGATAAGGCTGCCCGTGAGACTGGTGAGCATCATTTTCTGGATTGTGGAATCAACGCGCTCGGTGATCTCCGCCTTGGAGTATTCGCCGGAAAGCTTGCTGACGGCGGCGTCCATAATAGTATGATAAACCGTATCATTATCGCGTGTGGTGGAAAATTGCGGAACGATACCTATCTTATATTTCAGCTGCTTGAAATTTTTATGCAGATCCATGCCATGGAGAAGGATAGAGCCGTCCGCGCGCTGGTCGCCGAGAAGCGCTTTTAAAAATGTGGTCTTTCCCGCGCCCGAACCGCCAAGTATAAGTATAAAATCGCCCGATTCTATGTCGAGGTCAATATTTTTCAGCAGAGTTTTTTTACCGAGCGAGCCGAATTTTTTTACCTTGAACGCTTCGATATTTACGTTCATAACAACGGAACGAGGTTTTGCGATATGTCTTTTTTGGGGAATCGCAGGGGGAATATTTTCGGGAGCTTTTTCAGAGATCCTTGCTCCTCCGTCAATTTTGGGGATGCTTGCGTTGTTGAACAGTACGGCATATCCGAGGTAGATCATGGTAGTATTGGCAATTCTGATAACGTCGAACGGATGGAGCGGCTGCTCGCCCTGAACCGGAGTTTTATTTACCGAGATTCCGTTTTTGCTGTTATTGTCAACGATTTTCCAGCCGTTTCCGCATCTCTCAAGACGGGCGTGCTGTCTTGAAACCATAAAATCGGAAAGGGATATTCCCGAAGCGCTTGATCTGCCAATAGGTACAGGCACATCGCCTTTTAGATAATATCTGACCCAACGGTCATTTGCGTCGAAAGATTTTCCAAAGATCATCTCTGTGGCTTCGGGGTGCGGTTTATTAAGCTGAACTCGGTCGATACGCAGAACGTCGCCGTCCTTCAGTTTAATTGCGCGAGAACCGTTTTGATCGTAAGATTCAAGCTTTATGCCGTTGTAAAAAGTTCCGTTAAGACTGTTGTTGTCGCGATAATAATAATCGCTGTTATAATAAATAAATGATCCATGATTTCTGCCGGCGATACGCGAGTTGAGTTTAATATCGTTTGAAGAATTTGCAGAATCGCGTCCTATGCTCATATTTCCGCACAGTGAAACGGTTTTCATGGCGCCGCTTTTTTCGAGGATAAGCAGTGCGGCAGCTTCGGGAGAAGTTTGTTCGCAATAAATTGTACGATTATCCATTTAAAATTCCTTTCATCTTAGAGCCTGTTTAAAATCTCGGCGTGTGGTCTTTTCGCCACAGGATTCAGCATAAATCGCCGAAAGGAGATGCGCGGCGAGATTTTAATTTTTTTCGCTTTCATAATTATATCACATTTTTCACATTTTCTCAACAAAATTTTCGCTCCAGAATATTACAATATGGTTACAGAAGATTTGTGATCTATCCGGAAGATAAAAAACGACGGCATTGCAAGTATATGCAATGCCGTCGCACAACCTGTTCAAAAACCCCGATTTCATTGGCGAAATCGTGGTTAAAATTTTAAGTAAAATCAAAAAAGAACAGTAAATCTTGAAAAATCGGAAAAATAAAATAAAAACGGAGGTCGCCATCCGTATTACACCTCCGAATTGCGAACTTTTTCAAGTTCATGGCAGTAAATTTAAGCCTGACCCAATTTGTGACCTGAGTCAAGCCGCGTAAAAGTGTGTAACGCATACCATATTTTTCTTTGGCATCAGCAAACACTCGCTCTATCGTTTCTTTTCGCTTCTCATAAAGCTTTTTGTACTTCGGAGTATGGCGAATATCTTCTGAAAATTCGATATATTCATTCCAGATATGCTTGGTGACTGTCTTCTGATAATTCTTGCTGTTGGTACATTTTTTTCTGTTTGGACAGTTCTCACATACATACCCC
>CAYNYB010000031.1:0-18931 GCA_964401315.1 uncultured Alistipes sp. | reverse complement strand
TGATGCAGGTAACAAAACAGCAGATCGTTAATGGTATTGTAAAATATGCAAAAAGCGAAATGATACCTAAAATCGCGGATAAGTCGTTCAGAATTATTTTGAGCGCTGCAATATCGATGACAGAGATCAATCCTGAGATAATAACACGGTTTCTTGACGATCCCACCATATCTTTGATGCTAATGGAGAATGACGGTACTTATGACATCGAAGCGATAAGCGGCGTACTCGAAAAAACTCTCGAAGAATACGGAACTTTCCCTATAAAAGTTCCCGGAATAAAGTTCATTTCCCCCGAAGAAAAGGAACTCAATTTCGGTATATCCGACATTAAAACGCTGAAAAGCTATATTACAGGAGGTACATTATGATGCCCGATGAAACCTTAAAATATTTGCCGGAAAGCTTAAAAGATGAGCTGAACGATGTAATTAAATATGCTAAAATGGCTAAGAAAACCCATTATGACAACTATGCTCAGATTTACAGAGATATGGCGAGGGAAGAACATCAGCACGCGCGGCATATCAAAGATATTGTCTTAGATCAGGGAATTTCTTTGCCTAATCAGAATGAAGTTGACGAGCTTTTTGAAAAGGCTGATAACGCCCTGAAAGAGATGTGATCGAATGGCAGAATACAGACCTCAACTTCCATTCACAACGCCTTTGAAGCTGTTTATACCGACGTATAAGACCATAAAAGGCGTAGCTGTAAAGGAATATCCCGGTGAGGGCATTGTGATCTTTGGTTCTTTCAAAACCTACGGCGGTACTGAGACCACTGTAAACGGCGTTTACAGCGTGATAGATACGGCGAGTATTGACACGTGGTATCGCCCCGATATAAAAAGCGACTGCCGTATCAGCAGAGCTGAGGACGGCGCGCTCTATGAAATCGTCGGAAAACCTGAAAATATCAATATGCGGAATCAGTTTCTAAAGTTTAAAGTAAGACGTGTGAAAGGCGGAGCTTGATATGCCGAAATTGCGCATTGAATTTGAAGGGTTTAACGAGGTTGTCCAACGATTGAAAGACTTAGGCGCTGATGTGCAGAAAACAGCTGACAGCGCGTTGATGGAATCTAAGAAGATAGTCAACAGAAATCTCGAAGCGGCAATGCAGAAGCACAACAAAACGCATGAAACGGTCGATTCGATAGACACTGAATCAAAGGTTATGTGGGTCGGCGGTGTAGGTACGATTCATGTTGGCTTTAACCTGAAAGAGGGTGGTATGCCGTCGATTTACCTGATGCATGGCACAAAAGTGAATGGCACTCCGCGAATACCTAAAGATTCAAAGTTGTACAATGCCGTTTACGGAAGCAAAGTCAGAAAAGAAATCAAGAAATTGCAGGAGGACGCTTTTTACGACGAAATAAGGAGGATTGAACGGAGTAAATGAAGGATTCACTTATCGCGGTGTTGGAATCGTTCGGCTATCCTGTTTTTCAGCAGGGTTCGCTGAACGAAGATGACAAATACCCCGACAGTTTTTTCACGTTCTGGAATAACGAGACATACAACGATCATTTTTATGACAACAGCGAAAATTATACCGTCTGGGATTTTGACGTAAATTTTTATTCAACAGATCCCGTTCTTGTAGATGAAATGCTTGTGAGAGCAGGAGAAAAGCTGAAAGAATCAGATTTTATCGTGCGCGGCGAAGGTTATGATGTCGCAAGCGACGAAATAACACATACAGGACGTGGAATGAACGTCCTGAAAATAGAATTGTAAGGAGGATATTAACATGGCACTGAAATTTGAAGAGTACAGAGGTGTAAGACAGCTTGTATTAGCTCCGATGACCGAGACCGTTGATGAAACAACAGGTGAAGTAACCGAAACATATGGAACTGTTCAGCCCTTGTCGGGAGTGCAGCAGGTTTCCGCAGAGGTAAATGAATCGTCGGAAACTCACTACTATGACGATATGGCGGCTATCGTTGTCGATTCCGAGGGCGAAGATACATACACACTTGTTGTATCTATTCCCTCTAAAAAGACAAGAGCGCTTATCGAAGGCACTACATACGACGAAGAAACAGGTGCACTTATCGGCAGCAAAAAACAGAAAGGGTATTTTGCCCTTGGATTCATTGCGGACAAACTCAACGGTACAGAGGAATACAACTGGATATACAAAGGCAAATTCACCGGCGGCAGCAGAACCCACGACACAAAAACCGACGGTACAGAAGCAACCAACATGGAGTACACATTTACGTCAATTCATACATCAACCAAATACGAAAAGGCAAATGGCGGTAACTGCAAATATTTGTCTGTAGATAATGATGGCAAAGCCGATCTGTCTACATTCTTCGACAAAGTTACTACGCCCGACGATCTGAAACCAAAGACCGTAGATTTAGACAAAGAAGATTAATAATAAGGAGATTTCACTATGGAACTGAAACTTAACATCTACAACAAGAAACAGGTTGAAAAAACCTATACCGCCGAAACATATGACCTTATGTTCGGAACTGTCGAAGATTTGATCGACGTTATAAACCTTGATAAGCTTCAGACAGGCAGCGACGCTGAAATCGTCAAGGTTGTGGGAGATGTAGTTGCACACGGTCTTGATATTATCAAGCCTCTTCTCAAAGAGATTTTCGAAGGACTTACAGACGATGAATTAAGGAATACTAAAGTTAAGGAAATCGCTGCTGTACTGGTCGAGGTTGTGAAATTCAGCGTTGCAGAGATCGGCAAGGGAACAACCTCAAAAAACTAAATAAGGGAAGTGCTAAGACTTCCCTTTATGATGTGTTTTTCGATCTGCAAATCAATCTTTGCGATCGTTTCCCCTGCCTTTCTCCGTTTGACATTCGCAAACAAAAATTCCGTGAAGTTTTTCTGGCGGTTAGACGATTAAATAATCGATCGGAACGAAAAGAAAATACAACTCATTATTCAAAGGTCAACGGCAAAACGCGCTGTTATGTGCCTGTTAGTTAGGATGTGGAGAAGTGGCAAAAAAAGATGAGATAACAACCAAATTTAAGGTCGATATATCGGACCTTAAAAAGAATATCACAGAAGCTAATAAAAATATCAAACTTGCCAACGCAGAGTTTAAGGCAGCCTCCGCCGGCATGGGCGATTGGACTAAATCAAGCGAGGGCATCAACGCCAAATTGAAGCAGCTTGGCTCTGTACTTACTGAAGAGAAGAAAAAGCTTGAGGACTATAAGCAACAGCAGGAAAAGGTTAACGAGGGCTACGAAAAAAACGGCAAAAAAGCTGATGAGTTGCGAAGTAAGCTGAAAGAATTAGCAGACAATGGTGTTTCCAAAACTTCCGAGGAGTACAAAAAGTATGAAAAAGCCCTGACCGAGGTTGAAAAGGAGCAGGCGGCGAATAAAAAGAAGGCCGAAGAGTTGACAGCAACGATTCTGAATCAGCAGGGTACTGTAAATGAAACTGAGCGCAAGTACAAATACTACTCCGAACGGCTGAAAGAGGTCGAGGAAGAAGAAAAAAAGAGCGAAACGGCAGCCGGAAAATTATCTGAAACTATTAGCAAACAGCAGAAAGCAGTCGACGACGCAAAAGAAGCTTACAAAAACGCCGTTATCCAGTATGGAAAAAATTCATCCGAAGCCAAAGCCTTGGGCGATAAACTGGAAGAGTTATCGTCCGATTTAAAGAAGTCCAAAGACCAAATGAAAGCCGCGGACGATGCGGCTGACAAATTAGACGATAGTATGGAAGATGCAGGCAAAGCGGCTGAAAAGTCATCCGGCGGCTTTACCATTCTGAAAGGCGCTATCTCCAATCTTGTTGCCGACGGTATCAGAAAGGCTATCGACGCACTGAAAGAATTCGTGACGGAAACCATTAACGCCGGAATCAATTTCGATTCGAGTATGTCCAAAGTCAAAGCCTTATCAAACTCGACTGCCGATGAAATGGAACAGCTTCGGGCTAAAGCCAGAGAAATGGGCGAGACAACCAAATTCACCGCTACCGAAGCTTCTGAAGCTTTCGAATATATGGCGATGGCGGGCTGGGATTCAGAAAAGATGCTCGGCGGTATCGAGGGCGTTATGAACCTTGCGGCGGCATCAGGCGAGGATTTGGCAACTACCTCTGACATTGTAACTGACGCTTTGACGGCTCTCGGAATGAGTGCGAACGATTCCGCGAAATTCGCTGACGTTCTGGCGGCGGCAAGTGCAAGCGCAAATACTAACGTATCGCTTATGGGCGAAAGCTTTAAGTACGTTGCACCTATCGCAGGCGCAATGGGTTCAAGTGCGAAAGATTTAGCCCTTGCTCTGGGACTTATGGCAAATTCAGGTATTAAAGGCTCACAAGCCGGAAATTCACTGAAAAACGCTCTTACCAATCTGACAAAACCGACTAAGAAGCAGGCGACAGCAATGCAACAGCTTGGCTTTATTTCTACAGAAACAATTAAAAAAATCGATTTTACAAATGTTGAAAAAGCCGAAAAATCCGTGGAAGATGCAACCTATAATCTTGACAGCGCTCAAATCAAGCTGAACGATGCTATCAGCAAATACGGCGAAAACAGTACGCAGGCGCAGCTTGCAAGCATCAACTACGAGAAAGCGCAAAATAAACTTACTGATGCGCAGGCAAAGCTTGCAAAGGAGCAGGCTGGCGTTTCCGAGGAGATCATGAGCGCAAATACGCTTATGACGAAGTCCGGCGGAACTATGAACTCTCTCAAAAAAATTATGGATACGCTCCGTAAAACAATGGGCAAGATCAACGTGGAGTTGACGGATTTCGAGGACAATGCCCGTGATTTCGACGATATAATGGCTGATTTGTCCACAACAACAGAGGGACTTGCTCAGGCGGAGCAACTGCAAGCGGCGGCGACTATTTTCGGTAAAGAAAATATGTCCGGAATGCTTGCAATCATCAATGCAAGCGAGGACGATTATAACAAGTTGACCGATGCAATCTACGGCTGCGACGGCGCGGCAAAAGAGATGGCTGAGACCATGAACGACAATCTCGGCGGCGATATTACGCTGCTGAAAAGTGCGATATCAGGTTTACAAGGGGAAATTTCCGACAAACTTTCTCCGTATCTCCGCAAAATCGTTCAATATATCAAGGACGAAGTTGTGCCTATGATAAGGGAAAACGTCTTGCCGGTAATTGAAGATACTATCGACAAAATAGTCGATGTCGCAAAGAAACTTCCGCAGCTGAAAGAGCGCATACCTGAAATTACAGTTTTATTGACGGCACTTGGAACGGCATTTGCGGCTTTGAAATGGAAATCGGTAATAGCCATGGCAGGGAAACTCAAAGGCGTATTCAGTGTATTATCCGGAGTTATCGGCGGATTTTCCGCGCCTGTCGCGGTCGTTGCCGGGGCAATAGCCGCGCTGGGTCTTGCTTTTGTCGATCTATGGAAAAACAACAAGAATTTTCACAGATTTATTGTAAAAACAATCAACGATATCAAGGCAAAATACACTGAATTTACGCAAGAAATCGTAAATAAAATCAATGATCTTGGGTTTGAATTCAAGGACCTGAAAGAAGTAGTCAAAGCGGTATGGGACGGATTCGTTGAACTGGTCGAGCCGATATTTATAGGTATATTCAAGGCGGCGGATACATGGTTCGGAGCGGCGTTCGATATAATCTTAGGCGCGTTTGATATTTTTTCGGGAATATTTACCGGTGACTGGGACAAATTCTGGAGTGGCATAGAGGGCGTGTTAGGCGGTTACTGGGATTTGATTACAGGTTATATTTCGGCTGGTCTTGATACAGTAAAAGGTATCGTTGATGTGGTCCTCGGGTGGTTCGGAACAAGTTGGGACGAGTTATGGAGCGATGCGCCGTCGCCGATTTCCGAGGCATGGGACAAAATTACAACGGCAATTGACGCAGCGAAAACGTTCATTATCGAAAAAGTAGTACCGATTATAGAGGGTGCATGGGAAAACATCAAATCGGCTGTTGAAACTGTCGCAGATTATTTCGCCAATGAATTGAAGCCCGAAATAGAAAAGATCATGTCAAAAGTAGGAGAAGCGTTCTCGGCGGCATGGGAAACTATTCAAGCTGCATGGGATTTAGCAGAACCGTATTTTCAAGAATTATGGGACAAAATCAAATCTATATGGGATAAGGCGTCACCGTATTTCGAGAAAATTATGGGGGTTATAAAGGGCGTGTTCTCACATATTCCCGGACTTCTTGGCGGTTATTTTTCAACAGCATGGGAAAACATCAAACTTGGAATCGGAACGTTAGTGGCGTACATTTCGGCGGTAGTAGATACGATTACAGGGATTTTCAAAGCGGTTACCGATATACTTCATGGAGATTTTTCAAGTGCGTGGGAGAGAATCAAAGGTATTTTCGGGAACTGGGGAGAATTTTTCGGAACGCTTTTCAAGAATATTTCAGCTATTTTCGGCAATGCAACAGGGTTTATCTCGGACGTTTTCGCGGTACTCTGGGAGGGTATCAAGGGCATATTCGGCGTTGCGGCGGACTGGTTCAACGATAAGGTCATAACCCCGATAAAGAACTTTTTTGAGCCGATAGTACAGTGGATAAACAATAAAATCATAACGCCGATAAAGAATTTCTTTGCGCCGCTTGTAGAGTGGTTCTCGAAGCTTCTGAAAAGCATTTCCGATACATTCAAGAGTGCATTTGAGGTAGTTAAGCAGCTTGCGCAGGGCTGTTGGAACGCAATAAAGCTGATATGGGGAATTGTTTCCGACTGGTTCGACAGCAACATTATCAAGCCTGTGAAAAATTTCTTCACAAAAATGTGGGATTCTGTCAGCGAAAAGGCGTCTGCTGCATGGAAAACAATAAAAGGTGTTTGGAATGTTGTTTCGGGCTGGTTCAACGACAATCTTATAAAGCCCGTCGAACAGTTTTTTACAGGATTATGGGATAAACTGAAAACAGGCGCGTCAGACGCATGGGAAGGTATAAAATCAGTATTTTCCGTTGTTACAAACTGGTTCAGAGACAAATTTTCGGAAGCATGGGAAAAGGTAAAGAGTGTTTTCTCATCCAACAGTGATACATTTGAGGGTATAAAGGAAGGCATTTCAAGTACTTTCAAGACTGTTGTCAACGGTCTTATAAACGGCATTAACAGTATAATTGCCGTGCCGTTCAACGCGATCAATTCAATGCTGGATAAAATTCGCGATATCAGTATCGCAGGTGTTGAGGTGTTTTCCGGAGTGGTCGGAAGTATTTCAGTACCGCAGATCCCGCTGCTTGCAAAAGGCGGTGTACTGAAAAAAGGTCAAGTCGGCTTGCTTGAAGGTAACGGCGCAGAAGCTGTCGTACCTCTTGAGAAGAATAAACAATGGATCAGGAAAGTTGCAGATGAACTCAAAGAACAGCTATTTGGATTGAACGCAGGATTGGCAGGAGCGACAGTTAATAACTCCCCTGTTACAAATTCAAATGTGAATAATTTTACACAAGTAATCAATTCGCCCAAAACACTGTCAAGAATCGAGATTTACAGACAAACTAAAAATTTGTTTGCATTATCTAAAGGGGGATTTTAAATGTTTTCATGCAGAATTGAAAATTATGTTAATGACATTTTAACTTTAACGCAAAATGAAGATAATTTTCAAGTTCTGAGCATCGAGGGCTTGAATCCCCCGAACGCTCAAATCAATACTTCTGCGATTGCCGGAATGGACGGCGCAAAATTCAATTCTTCCAAGCTTAATACAAGGAATATTGTGGTATACATAAAAATCCGCGGAGATATCGAACGGAATCGTTTAAGGCTGTATTCGTTTTTTGCCACAAAGCAGTGGTGCAAATTTTACTATAAAAACGGTTCGCTTGATGTTTTTGCGGAGGGGTATATTGAATCTGTGGAATGCGGCATTTTCAGCAATAACGAAGTGATGCAGATTTCTATTCTTTGCCCCGATCCATATCTAAAATCAGTACAGGAGATTTTAGATGACATCAGCAAAACAGTCAAGCTGTTTGAGTTCCCGTTTGCGATAGAATATCCGTATATAGAATTTTCAAGAATCGAAGATAATCGTATTGTCAATGTCGAAAGCAGCTTCGCATCAGGTGTTATTGTTGATATTGACATCTATCAGGCGGCGAGCAAGGTTGAGATTTTGAAAACTGACACTAACGAAAAAATTGCATTAAACTATGATTTTTTGCCCAATGATAAAATCGTTATAGATACCAACAAAGGTCAAAAATCAGTTGCATTGATGCGCGGTGACGACAAAATAAATTTGTTCATGTCGATAGAAAAAGGATCTGCGTTTTTTCAACTGAAAAGCGGCAATAATTATTTCACCTACCGAATAGATGGCGGGAAAAATGATCGGGATGCTACAGTAGTCATCAAGCACAGAAATCAATATCAAGGGGTGTAATAGTATGACGGAAATTTACGTTTTGAATAGAAATTTAGAGCGTATAGGAGTTGTTGATAACTATACGTCCCTGATTTGGGCGAATCGGTACGTCGAGATCGGTGACTGCGAGTTATATGTTCATGCATCGGCAGAGCTGTTGAATATTCTCAAAAAAAATTATTATCTCACTCGCGAAGATGATGATATGGTTTGCCGCATCGAGACGGTTGAAATCGACACTGATGTTGAAAACGGCAATTATTTAATAGTGAAAGGCTATGACTGTAAAAAAATCCTGAATCAGCGCGTTATCTGGGGACAGACAAACGCCGACGGCAACGCGGAAGATTATATTCGCGACATTGTTTATAAAAGCTTGGTGAACCCTGATCTGCCTGAAAGAGCAATCAAAAACGCTGACGGCAGACCGAATTTTCTTTTAGGAACTAAAGCCGGATTTACCGAAGCCACAACCGAACAAACCTCTTACAAGCAGGTCGGCGAGAAAGTGCGAGAGTTCTGCAAGTCTTACAACTGGGGTTACAAAGTCATTGTAGATAACGGAAATTTCTATTTTTCTTTGTATAAAGGAGTTGATAGGAGCGATTCTGTTTTATTTTCCAATGATTTTGAAAATTTGATCTCGACAAAATATCTTGAAGATGCAAGTAATCTCGGAAATGTCGCTTTGGTGGCAGGCGAAGGCGAAGGGGCTAATAGATCGAGAAAGGTGAGCGGATATGCTGAAAGTTTGGATAGATATGAAATTTATGTCGATGCAAGAGATGTTTCACGAACTATCACTTGGGGCGATCTTACAAAGATGTATCCGACTGTAGAGGACGGTGGATACGGTCAAATAATGGGAGCCGCATATGTAATGAAGTCTGTCGACATTCAGATTATTGATGAATATCAATTGGCAGAACTACAAGAGACTTATCCTGATGGTAAAATCATAATTAAAAATGACAATAAATATTATCAGATTTATCATGCCGTTATCGCTGATTTGTCAAGCGTTTCGCCGGAAGATGGTGACAGCGTGGTTCTGCGAGATGTAGTTTACTCTGTTTATCTGTTGAGTAAGGGATATGACAAACTTTCGGAATATGGCGCGATCGTTTCATTCGAAGGAAGCGTTGAACCTAATGTGACGTTTACATATAAGCAGGATTATTTTCTTGGCGATTTGGTGACGGTAGAAAATGAGTATGGGATATCAAAAAAAGCAAGGATTGTTGAAGTCGTTGAAACAAACGACGAAAACGGCTATATTATTGAGCCTAAATTTGAGTATATAGAGGTGAACTGAATGGCAACGATCAATCGAGTTATCAACGCCGGATTTTTCAACAGCAGAGATGGAGACAGAAAGTATAGCGCGGACGAAATGAATCGCCCATATAAGCGCGTTATTACGGAAGGCATTTTCGCTACCCCACAAGGTACGCCGTCTATGGATTTTCAGGTGATTTCCGCAAATGACGGCATGAAAGTCACGGTAAAAAAAGGCGATGGGCTGATCGGTGGGAAATGGGTTGAATCCGAGCAAGATGTTACTATAAGTGTCCCCGAAAACGGTGGAACAGCAACGCGTAAAGACAGTATTTTTTTGCGTTTGGACAATCAGAGCGGAACGCGAGCGGCGTCAATACAGTATCGTACAGGTAACACAGCTTTTCCAGCAAAGGACGAAAAAGAAAAAGTCAAGGAATTTCGGATAGCCAATATTTACGTTGCAGCAGGAGCGGCGAGTATTTCACAAAGTTCAATTAACGATTTGCGCGGTTCTTCGGAATGCCCATGGATAACAAGTCTTATAAAACAGGTTGACACGTCGGCTTTATTTTTGCAGTATCAAGCGGCATATCAGGAATATTTTGATAAATCAAAAGCAGAGTTCAAGGAGTGGGCTGATTCTGTTGCGGATACTCTAAGTCCGTATATAACCCTTGTTAATTTTACAAGTCATTTTACGACAGTCGAGCCGGAGACTGCGGTTATTCCGATCAATATTCCCTCGTATAACAAAAGCAAGGATATTTTATATGTGTTCGTAAACGGCTTACGCCTTTCTCCTGCTGCTGATTATACCGTCTCGGACGATAGCGCAAGCATAACGCTAACAAAAGCGTTATACGCTGATACTAAAGTCGATTTTCAAGTATTGCAGCCTACAGCGGTCATAGGTCTCGAAGATACTCTTGAAAAATTACAGCAGTTGAATGCTAAAATTGCTCCTTTGCTTTTGGATTCCGGGTGGATAAATTTGACTTTGGAAAGCGGAGCCGCTTCATTTGATTCTAATACTGATTCTAATACAACTCCTGCCGTTCGCCGTTATGGCAATAATGTATATGTCAGAGGAGCAATAAAAGGTCTCAATATTGCTCCTGCAACGATCTGTACGCTGCCAGCCGATATGCGCCCCTCTATAAATCATCAGTACACAACCGCAGCTATTCTCGATACTTCGTTCGTAAGCTGTATGATCGAAATAAAAACGACTGGTCAAGTCACTTTGGTCGCTAAGTCGGGGACGATTCCAGAAGATGCAATGCTTCCTATCTCAGCAAGTTTTATTATGGGATAATTGCGCCGTCCTGTTTCATGGGGACAGCGATTTATTTGGTACAAGTGTCGTAGTAGGTGTCGTAGTCGCATTTTAAACATAAAATAAGCCGTTTCTCAAATTAAGAGAAACGGCTATTTTTGGCGGACAGGGAGGGATTCGAACCCTCGATACGCTATTAACGTATACACGAGTTCCAGTCGTGCGCCTTAGACCAGCTCAGCCACCTGTCCACAAATATATAGAGCGTGAAAGCAAGAACAATCTTGCTTCTGCTCAATGGTGCGAGTAATGGGACTTGAACCCATACGTCTGTCGACACACGCCCCTCAAACGTGCCTGTCTGCCTATTCCAGCACACTCGCATCAAGTACAGTTAATATTATACAACAATTATTTATGTTTGTCAAGGGTTTCGAAATATTTTTTTATTTTAATTTAAAGTAATCTCTCCTTCTTATTAACATGACAATTTTTTTGAAACTAAATTCAACCTTGACTTTTAAATAAATAAGTGGTATAATAAATTTGTTCTAAAAACACTCAGATATTTCGGAGGAATAGCAATGATACTCTGTATTGATACAGCTCCATGCAAGGAATGACGGACTGCATGGGGTAAAACTCAACATAATTACCGTCATACCTTGCTTTAATAATTAAGTTTTAAGCTAATTCAAAAAAGGGGCAAGGTATTATGAAAACTTTAAAAGAACTTAAATTATTTATCATTCTTTGGCTGACTCAGTCACTGTCGTCGCTGGGAAGCGCGATGACGAATTTTGCGCTGGTGATATGGCTGTATCAGGACAGCGGCTCTGCACTCGCAACCTCCCTGCTGACAGTGTGTTCGTATGCTCCGTATGTGATAATGAGCATTTTTGCGGGCGCGATAAGCGATAAGTGGAATAAAAAAACGATCATGCTCACCTGCGACGGCATTGCGGCATTATGTACTATCGCAACTCTTATTCTGATAAAAACAGGCAGTTTAGCTGTGTGGCATCTGTACATTCTCAATACCGTGAACGGACTGATGAATTCGATCCAGTCCCCTGCTTCCGATGTTGCGTCAACTCTCCTCACACCGGAACGCCATTACCAGAAAACAAGCGGATTGCGTTCGTTTTCAGGCTCGCTTGTATCAATTCTGACGCCCGTTTTTGCAACAGCGGTTATTTCATTCGCAGGAATTGAAGCTGTAATCGCGATTGATCTTATAACTTTTTTCACGGCTTTCATATCGCTTCTGTTTTTCATAAAAATTCCGGAAATTCCACAAAAATCAACGGAAAATGAAAGCATTCTCAAATCGGTGAAAGAGGGAATACTTTATTTAAAATCAAATTTGGGAATCCTCTGGATGATTTTATTTTTGTCTGCAATTAATCTTGTTGCGTCCATATACGACGCTGCTCTTCCTGCAATGATCCTCTCAAAAAAAAGCGAAGCGGCTTTGGGAAGCGTGAGTACCTGTGTTGGAATTGCGGCGTTATTGGGAAGCACTATTGCAATATTTTCCCCGAAACCCAAAAGCAAAATAAAAGTTATCTGCAACTGCCTGCTTATTTCAATGAGTACGGAAAATTTTCTGCTCGCGTTCGGAAATAATACCGCTGTCTGGTGTCTTGGCGCGATTCTCGGATGGCTTCTGATTCCGCTTATGAACGCCAATTATGACGTTATTTTCCGCACTAACGTTCCAACCGAAATTCAGGGACGCGTTTATTCTGTAAGAAATACGCTTCAGTTTTTCACGATTCCCGTCGGATACTTTGTGGGCGGAATTCTCGTTGATAAAATTTTCGAGCCGTTTATGGAAATCACAAAAAATAAATTTCTGCATACAGCTTTCGGAATTGGAAAAGGTTCGGGCGCGGCGTTTCTGTTTTTCGTAATTGGAATTATCGGCGTTCTGATCTGCCTTATTTTCCGAAGAGTTAAATATATCCGCGAACTTGATTGATCATATAAAAATAAAAACACGCTGTCGGAATTTTTTCTTCAGCGTGTTTTTATTAGACCTGTTCTAAGAACCTGTTCAGTATCTTTTTCCGCATGTCTTTTCGGAAAATTCGTACACAATTCCTATGTGGACAGGTTCTAAAAACATACTCGCCTCTATTGCAAGATGCACATAGAGACGAGTAATTGTTATTTTGAGAATCGTTATTAATTCATACTCCGTATGTATTTCTGTATTCAAGCATTTTATCAAGATATTCCTTACCGGGAACAATATCGCTGCGGATAGCTTCGATAATATCTTCCATTGTAACTATAGGATAAACCGTAACGCCGAAATCACACTTGACTTCTTGTACAGCCGAAAGCTCTCCCGTACCTCTCTCCTGACGATCTACAGTAATTACCATTCCCGTAACGTCTACATCGGCAGCTGATTTCAACTTGGGCATCGACTCACGGAGAGCTTTTCCCGATGTCATAACATCGTCGATGATGATGACTTTTTCACCATCGCAAAGTTTCTTTCCAACAAACATTCCGCCCTCGCCGTGATCTTTAGCTTCCTTGCGATCAAAGCAGTAAGAAACGTCGATTCCGAATTTATTGCTTAATGCAACAACGGTTGAAACAGCCAGCGGGATTCCCTTATAGGCAGGTCCGAACAGCGTTTCTGCGGGAATATCGTTTTCATGTATACATTCGGCATAATATTCGCCGAGTTTTGCAAGCTGAGCGCCTGTTTTATAATTGCCGCAGTTAATGAAATAAGGTGCAACTCTTCCGCTTTTAAGCGTAAATTCGCCAAATGTAAGCACTCCGCAGTCCACCATGAATTTGATAAAGCTTTCCTTATAAGTCATTTTTTACCTCCTGTTTACGGATTTTTTTAATCCTGTACTATCATTATACATTATTTCTCCCAATAATGCAATAGTAATTACGGAAAATTAAGAGAGAAATTTCATATGAAGAAGCTGACAGGACTTTTTTAAATATACAAATTATTTTAAAACTCTTGCAATATTTCTAAAAATAAGGTATAATAAATACATAGGCAGTTTGCCGATTATTGATTCAAGGTGTTTATATGGAAAAAAAACGAACAGTCCAGCGCAGGCATAAAAAGAAAAACAGACCAAAAATAAGATTCGATTTTTGGCTGATGTTTACCATTTTCCTGCTTTCATTTACCGCGTGTTTCGTATTGTATATGCTCGCGGCTAATTTCAACGACGACTTTTTTAAAGACGAATTCGACCATGACGTTACGGAAATCACAAGCGATATCCCCGACACCACGCAAAACGGTCAGGATCCTGAAATCGAAGTTCCTTCGTCCGAAGCTGTAAATTCGCCAATAGTCAATCCTATTCCGGAATCGGAAGCTAAAGATGACAGCTACTTCGATAACGCCTGTCTTCTCACCGACGGAACGTTGATCGAAATGGGCGAATACGGAAATTTCAACCCCTCAAATATTTTCGGCAGCGCGGAAATGACCGCTGTCGGTTGTAATTCAACTAAAATTCCCAGCAGTTTCGGAAATGTAAGTATGTATGATATTATAAAAAATAAAAAGCCTGATACGGTCTATATCATGCTGGGCAGGGATCTCGGTATGTCATCTGCTGAGGATATGCTGGCAAGCTACACCACTCTTGTTACAAATCTCCGCGCGGCTCTTCCAGAAATGAAGATCTATGTAATGCAGCTTCCGCCAGTGATTTACGATACGGAAACGCTTTCAAATGCAATGATCGACGACTACAACAACAGGCTGCTTGCCATGTCGAATGCCGCAGGAATTTATTGTATCAACACAAATGAGGCTTTACGTTCAGATCAGAATATACTGACTGAGGAATATTGGTCTTATGAAAAACTTGCAATTTCGGAAGCAGGATATCAAAAAATTTGCAGCTATATCGCTTCTCACACTGCATGAATTTTTAACAGTCGGAACACTATATATTGTGTTTCGGCTGTTTGTTTTTTTATAATTTCAGAACGACGTAATATAGCCAGATTCACTTGTCAATTGTTAATGTTATATAAATTTAAAGAGAAAAAGAATTCATCTTACGTCAGAATTCACAATTGACAATTGAGAAAATTTAGATTATACTAATATAAGACGCTTTAAAGGCTGACACAATATATTGTGTTTGGAGGTTACCAAATGATAATTCATATTATTAAAAGAGACGGACGAAAAGTACCGTTCAATATCGAAAAAATAGCGAATGCTATTTTTAAAGCCGCTCAAACGTGCGGCGGAAGCGATATGAACGTCGCTATGGAAGTTGCGGCGGAGGTTTGCAGTATTTTTGAACACGATCACGCTAATAAAGTTCCTACAGTCGAAGAAATTCAGGATCTTGTTGAAAAAGTGCTTATCGAAAAAGGTCATGCAAAAACTGCCAAGGCCTATATTCTTTACCGCTATGAACGTACACGTTCAAGAGAAATGAAAACCAATCTCATGTGCGTTCTCAACGAGCTTACGTTCAGCGACGCCAAGGATAGCGATATTAAGCGCGAAAACGCCAATATCGACGGCGATACCGCTATGGGTACTATGTTAAAATACGGCTCGGTTTCAGCTAAGGAGTACTACGGTATGTACGTTCTTGAACCAAAGCATTCCAAAGCCCACAGAAACGGCAGCATACACATTCACGATCTTGATTTCTACACGCTCACCACTACATGCACTCAGATTGATCTTAAAAAGCTTTTTCATAACGGCTTTTCCACGGGTCACGGATTCCTCCGCGAGCCTAACGATATTTCCAGTTATTCCGCTCTCGCCTGTATCGCGATACAGTCTAATCAGAACGATCAGCACGGCGGTCAGAGTATTCCAACGTTTGATTACGCAATGGCGGCAGGAGTTAAAAAAACATACGCGAGTAAATACATCCAGAATGTCGGCAGAGCGCTCGAACTTATCGGCGGCATAACCGATGGAGCTGAGACTGCAAAAGCTATCAGAGAAGAAATTCTCGAAAAATATGATCTCTCCCCCACTCTTTCAGGCGATAACGGCTATGCTGAAAAAGAAGCGGAACTGCTGCTGAATTATACGGATAATGAAACCGTCGGCAAAATTCAGGATTTCTCGCGCCGAAACGCCGAAAAAGAAACCGATCGTGCAACTTATCAAGCTATGGAAGCACTCGTTCACAACCTCAACACAATGAACAGCCGCGCGGGCGCTCAGACTCCTTTCAGTTCCATAAATTACGGAACAGATACATCTCCCGAGGGCAGAATGGTTATTAAAAACGTTCTCCTCGCTCAGGAAGCCGGTCTCGGAAACGGTGAAACTCCTATATTTCCCATACATATTTTTAAGGTCAAGGACGGCATAAATTATAATCCCACCGACCCAAACTATGACCTCTTCAAACTCGCCTGCCGAGTTTCGGCAAAAAGACTTTTCCCTAATTTCTCATTCATTGACGCTCCTTTCAACCTCCAATATTACAAGGAAGGCGATCCGGATACCGAAATAGCCTATATGGGCTGCCGTACGCGAGTTATCGGCAATAATTATGACCCGAGCAAAGAGATCGTTACGGGCAGAGGAAATCTCAGCTTTACCTCTATAAATCTTCCGCGCCTCGCTATAGAATCCAACCACAACGTCGGTCTTTTCTTCGATAAACTCGATGAAATGATGGATCTTGCAATAGATCAGCTTATGCACCGTTTCCAAATCCAGTGCCAGAAACGCGTCAGAAATTTTCCGTTCCTTATGGGTCAGGGAATCTGGATAGATTCCGATAAGCTTTCTCCTGATGATACTATTGGCGAAGTACTAAAACATGGCACGCTTTCGGTAGGATTTATCGGACTTGCAGAAACTCTTAAGGCTCTTATCGGCAAGCATCACGGTGAGGACGAAGACGCGCGTGAACTTGGATTGGAGATCATCACCACAATGCGCAACCGTCTCGACGAAGAATCAAAAAAGACCAGTCTCAATTTCTCACTGCTCGCTACACCTGCCGAGGGACTTTCTGGCAGATTCGTTCGCATGGACGCTAAGAAATACGGCATCATAGAAGGCGTTACAGACCGCGATTATTATACAAATTCATTCCATGTGCCTGTTTATTATCCGATCAGCGCTTTTGAAAAGATCAAAATAGAAGCGCCTTATCATGAACTTACAAATGCAGGGCATATAAGCTACATTGAACTCGACGGCGATCCTCTTGAAAATCTTACGGCGTTCGAAAAAATTGTACGCTGCATGAAAGAGTCTGGAATCGGATACGGCGCAATAAATCATCCTGTAGACCGCGATCCTTGCTGCGGTTACACGGGAATCATCGGAGATACCTGTCCTTGCTGCGGAAGAAGCGAGCATAAGGAGAATGTTGCGTTTGACAGAATCCGCCGAATTACAGGCTATCTTGTAGGAACTCTCGACCGCTTCAACGACGGCAAACGTGCCGAAGAATCTGACAGAGTAAAGCATAATGTTTAAGAGAATGTTTTTTAACAGTCTCTAAAGGAAAATCATATGGAATTACGAATTGCAGGGACTGCCAATGATTCCATTGTCGACGGTCCGGGAATACGATTTACAATTTTTACGCAAGGCTGCCCTCATAACTGTGAGGGCTGCCATAATCCACAGACCCATTCTTTCGACGGCGGTGAAATTGTGGATACGGAAGAACTTTTTGCAAAGATCTGTTCGAATCCACTGCTTGACGGCGTTACATTCAGCGGCGGCGAACCGTTTCACCAAGCGAAAGCCCTTGCGTCTCTCGGCTGGAAAATTCATGAGATCGGCTTGAATATAGTCACATATACGGGTTATACTTTCGAGCAGCTTTACGATAGCGGCGAAAAAAACAACTGGAGCGATCTTCTTGAAGTTACAGATTATCTGGTCGACGGACCGTTTATCCTTGAAAAAAAAGATTGGGAGATAAAATTCCGCGGAAGCAGCAATCAGCGATATATCGACTGCCAAGCGAGTCTTAGATGCGGAAAAGCCGTTGAAACAGAGCCATAAAACTAAGAGCCTGCTTAGTATCTTGTCATATACATCAAGATACTAAGCAGGCTCTAAAAAGCTGATACGGGAAATTTCCGTATCAGCTTTTTGTACAAATATAAAAAATCCGCCTTGCCGTCATATAGCGCATAAAACCCGCACGAAGCAGGTGGGTAAACGCCCTACAGGTTCACGCTCCCTTCGTCCGCAAAAGCGGGAGGTCTGCAATCCGCTGTCGGAGCTGAATTCCCTTATAAGATGTGTTGGATTATAAAAACTATATCAAATCGAACAAGGCAGAAATTTTTCAGTTTTACGCGAGATTAAGCCTTTAACTCATTCGCTGTATATATTATAACACAGATTCTCAAAAAAATCAATAGTTTTTAGAAAATTTTCAAAAAAATATTATAATATATGTATCGCTTGAAATTTACTCAAATTCCTCCTCGTCCATCATTTCCATCGCTTCTTCCATGCGGCGGAGGAAAAACTCGGAAACTTTTTCAAACTCGTCGTCATCATCGATAGAAGCAAGTATCTCTTCGCCGTTTTCGTAAATGCTTTTGAGGAGAACAAGATCGCAGTCAGCGTTGATGAAATCGTCGTCTTCAACAGCAGGAACCATTGCGTAATACTGTTCCCCGTCGATCTCCGCTGCGTCTATCAGCTCAAAATTTTTCTTGTTGCCGTCGCTGTCTATAAGTTCGAACAGTTCTGGTGTGTATTCATTCATTTCTGACATATTTTTTCTCCATTCCGGCGTATTGCCCTTTAATAACTATATTATACACTATATCGAGAAATTTTGCAAGAGGTAATACGAGGAAAATTTATAGAAAAAATATTTTCACTTTGGATATTGAATTCACATTGCTCCTATGGTATAATGGAAATATATCTAAGAACCTGTCCACATAAGAATTATGTGCGGATTTTCGAGCATAATTTTTACGAGGACAAGGCAAAAATCCGC
>CAYNYB010000030.1:0-20321 GCA_964401315.1 uncultured Alistipes sp. | reverse complement strand
CTGAACCTCCGAAAAAAGCTGAGATTCCCGAAGTTAAGGCAGAACAGCCAAAAGCCGAACCTTCGAAAAAAGCTGAAATTCCCGAAGTTAAGGCAGAAAAGCCAAAAGCTGAACTTTTGAAAAAAGCTGAAGTTCCAGAGGTCAAGGCTAGGAATTTCAAAGATGAAACTATTCTTGAAGAACCTGTGAGATTCCCTACTACGGTTCTGAGCCGCAGCGATTTTGACGAGTTGTATGGAGATAAGGACATCGAGCAGGTGGAAAACGTTGTTATTGACGATGTAAATAATATGGCAATTGGCAAAAACGGAACGCTCCTTATTAAATATATCGGTACAAATGAAATTATCAATGTCCCCGACGGCATTATTTCTATTGGAAAATACGCTTTTAGGGGAAATACTTCCGCGAAAACCATAGTTATGCCCGATAGCGTTAAAATCGTTGATAAATTTGCGTTTGCTCACTGTGTTAACCTTGAAGAAATCGTTTTTTCGAAAAATCTGGAAACTATCGGCGAAAACGCTTTTCTGAAATGTCAGCGCATAAAGGAATTGAATTTTCCGAATTCGCTGAAAAATATCGGTAAGGGTGCGTTCGGAAGATGCAGCTCCATAAGAAAACTGACTTTCCCCGCTCAGCTTAAAAAAATCAGTGATCTTAGCTTTTTTTCATGCAGAAATCTAAACAGAGTAATCATTTCTCACCCCGTTGAATCCATCGGAAATGCTGCTTTTTCTGAATGCTACGGATTGAAAAGAATAGTTATCTCCGATTCTGTGACATCTATAGGCGAAAGCGCTTTTTCGTGGTGCCGTTCGCTTGAAGATATAACTATTCCGCCCTCTGTGAAATCTATCGGAAGCTGGGCGTTTTACGGCTGCAATAATCTGATAAACATCAAAATAAGCGTTCAGACCAAGGATATCCGCGACGATGCATTCTGTGGCTGCGAAAATATTTACGGCGTTCATGTTATGGAATTCGACGGTGTGGATTATAATGCTTCCGATGTGAAAAAAGGACATAAGCTTGTCATGCGTGTATTGAAGCAGGTAAACCGCAAAAAGGCTGAACGCTATGCAAGGGAACATGGTTTGAGTACGTTATTTATTTAAGTATTCTTCAAGCGTTAATTGTTGGGTATAAATTTCCGAAGCCGCCTCAACGCCTACATATCTGTAATGCCACGGTTCGTAATCTATACCCGTAATATCTTCTTTTCCGAAAGGATAACGCAGGATAAAGCCGTATTTATAGGCGTTTTCGGCAAGCCATGCGTAAACCTCTTCGTTTGATGAAGCCGAAGTATCTGCATTTATATCAAGCGCGATCCCAAGTTCGTGTTCGCTTTTTCCAGGCTCTGCAACTAAATCCGCAGCTAATTTTTGGGCTTCTTCCATTGAATAGCCGTCTGCAATAAATTCTGCTGTTTTTTCGCGCATCATGGCTTTCTGCTCGTTGTGAGTACGATAGCCTTCGCCAACGACAGGGTAAATTCCCTCGGCGCGTGCGTCGTCAAACATTTGCTGCAAATCTGGATAAATCCTTGAATCTATTGATACGCCGTTGGAAAGAAGAGTAAATTCGATATCGTAATTTTTCGGCAGAGCATTTTCGGAATTCACAAGAATCAGTTTCCAGTCACCGGTATATTCTGAAGAATTATTGTTTCCGACCATTCTGATATTTTGGTAAGCGGTCAGAGCGATCAAGATTATCGCTCCTACTGCAAGTAATGCGATTCCTTTAAGTATTTTTTTCATTTTTAATTATCTCCTTTATTTTGTTTTAAGAAACTAAATAATCTTTAAGGAAATAATAACACATGATTCTTAATTAATTTATGATGTAATTCTTAAAAAAATCTTTAGAAAAAATCAGGGCTGCCATTTAATTTGGCAGCCCTGTTAAGCTTTCTGAACCTGTTTTAGTTTGATCTCAGCGGATTCACTTCGACAGGTTTGTGTCGTAAAATATGCATGATAATTATGTCTGTCAATGATGTCGTTTAATCGCTTATCTTCTGTTCTGTTCGGAGCTTTTCAAGTTCGATTTCAAGAGCGAGTATATTTTCCTTGATCATCATGCCCTGCGTATCTCTTTCTAAAGCCGCTTCCGGATCTTCGTCGTCTCCTGTGTTTAAGTACAATTGAGCGAGATTCATCTGTAAATTGTCGATTTGAGCTTGAATCATTGTGATTTGATTATTCATTTCAAAATCGTCAGAATATTCACCAGCACTGTTAAGAACATTGTATCCGTTTTTAACTTCAACAACTTCGTACTGATACGACGGCGGATAGTACATTTTTAAAGTGAGTACGGAGTATGAATCGGTAGGCGGAATAATACTATATAATTTTTTATAATTGCAGTTCATGCTGATTTCGATATTATTGTACCATTCGAAATCCTGATAAACGTAAGGCTCTATCGACAGAAATTGAACCGAATCAATCGTATCGTATGAGTTCATAAATATGTCTGTTCGTGCGAAATCTGAAATATTTTCTGTGGGCATTGCCGAATTTCCGTTGAAATACATTGATCTGTGCCACATATCATCGCGCGATATATCAATAATATCACCGTTTCCATTCTGCGAGATAATGTCATAATTATACAAGCTGTCGGGTGATTCCGTGGCTTTGCTGTAAATAATGCTTGTTTTGAGATTTTCAATTCCGTTTGACGTTTTGATGATAGAAGCATATTGGAACGAAGCCAAAGAAACGACTTCGTTATCGGGATCGATTATCTCATATGAATCATTTGTTGAAAAGCAGGTATCAACAGCGTGTTCGATCAGATCGCTGCCGTCGGAAAAAATCGTTGCATTGTTCGACATATTCTGAATTGCAGCTTCGGTTTCTTCCTGACTGAATTTGAACTTGGATTCCGCAGCGGCTAAAATATTCTCCTCGGAATAGGTATCGCAGTATGCGGCGGCGTAAACTTGATTAGTATTAATACCGTTGATCTGACGGATAAAAAGGCGGACGTTTACATTTTCCTTGTCGATTTCCTCAAAAGGGCATCTGAAAAGGGGAGTGATAAGAACGTCGTTTTTAATATAGTAGTCAAGTGGATAGTCGACAATGAGGTATTCGTTTGCTTTGGTTTCGCTGCCTATCTCGGTTATAAGTTCCTGATAAATGCGTTTGACGGAGCCGGTTGTCATGTTTTTGTAAACGCGGCTTACAAATCCTGTTTTTGGAATAACAGCAATGCAGACAATAGCTGCCGCCGCAATTGCCGCCCATTTCAGAACGTTGATCTTACGCGATTTTCCGGTAACATTTTCAAGGCCGCTTACGGTGAATCCGCTTTCTGAAAAATCCGATTTTTCAGCAGGAAAAGCTTTTGCGGAAATTTTGTCAAAGCAGTCAACAGAGTCAGAAAGCTCGTTCATTTTATTTTTCAGAAGCTTTTCAATTTCTTGATTTCCGAAATATTCATTTTTCACTGTTAACACCTGCCTTTTCCTGTAGTATTGCCAACGCTTTTTTGTACCTTGATTTTACCGTAGTTTCAGGGCATTTCATGATTTTTGCGATTTCTTTGAACGTCAGTTCGCTGCAGCAGTGCATTACAACTATCTGACGCTGCTTGTCACTCAAAAACGTGAGAAGCTGATTTATATAAATACTGTTTTCCACAGTTTCGTCCGCGTCGCCGTATCCCGAAAGATAGAAATCATCAGTTTCTTTCTTGAAACTGCGGCGCATTTCCAGTGCGACGTTTCGGGCAATTTTGTGTATGTAACCTTTGCCGTCGCCTTTTTTAGGGTTGAAGTTCCTGACCTGAGTAAGCCTTACAAACGTTTCGGCAACGCAATCTTCCGAGAGATGATAATCCGATGTTATGCTGAACGCTAAGGCGAATACGCTGTTTTTGAACATATGATACAGTCTGCAAAGGCTGTCTTTTGATTCAGCACAAGTCTCAATGAGAAGATTTACCGTATCGTCTTTTTCAGGCGTCTCTTCGCTTTGGGTAAATATATTAAGAATCGTACTTCCACCTCCGGTGTATATATTTGAGTCGGTAATCAAATCAGTCACTCCCTTCCTCACAAAATAGTTTGCAAACTTTTGACAGTACTGTTATCAGAGCGTTAGCTGCTCTTGAATTTAAGAAGATTAATATGTGCATTACTGCGCCGTATTTTTCGTCTTATGAAAGCTTTCATAATACAAGTGATTTTAAAAGCCAAAAAAGACGAAATCTTCTGAAATTTTTTTGGAAAAGTTGTTAAGCGATACTAACAATTTTGATTTTATAACGGTAAATAAGTAGAAAATTGCGAAAAACAGGGGGATTTCAGATTTAATATTAAATTTTTGCTCAAAGCAGAATTACCGACTGCCGAAGATTTTTACGAATTTTTCGTTAACCATGGTTAACGAAAAAATGGAATAATTACTTTGAACATTTTTATTATAACATAAAAATATATTATTTGCAACCTAAAAAATTTTTTTCAGAAAAAATAAAAATCCTATTGACAAGTGCAGAAATACATGCTATAATAAACATATGAACAGATATTCATATGTAATATCGTTCGAAAGAACACTTTTGAAAAGTATATACATTAAAGGAGTGGTTTTTATGGAAAAAAGCTATGAGATTCAAAATCTTGGCTGCGCGCATTGCGGCGAAAAAATTGAAGAAGCCATAAATAAGCTGGACGGCGTTGAAAAAGCGACACTGAATTTTCCGCTTCGAAAGCTGAAAGTCAAGGGTGAATGTACAAATGAATTGTTAGAAAAAATGAATGAACTCGCAGGAAAAATAGAAGCAGGCGTAATTATCGCAGAGTATGAGGGCGGAAAACATAAGAATACAGAGCATCACGAGCATGAACACCACGAGCATCATGACGGCTGCTGCTGCGGTCATGAACACGGTCATCATGAGCATCATGGAGAGCATTGCTGCGATCACAAACATGAGCACAATGAACATCATCACGATCATGAAAATAAATCACATAAGTCTCATAATTCCAATGATTATGAAGATGAAAAAAAGGAAGCAGGCGTATTTATTCCATTCATTTTAGGTGTTGTAATTTTTGCGGCGGCTTTAGCCATACACCATTTTACCGAACTCGGGATAATCTCGGCTATACTTTTTGGAGCGGCATATCTGTTGCTGGGATATAATGTTCTGATATCCACATTTAAAAATATGAGAGTCGGCAATTTCTTCGATGAAAACTTTCTCATGACAGTTGCAACGATCGGCGCTTTTGTTCTTGGCGAATACGCCGAAGCGGTCGGAGTTGTGCTTTTTTTCAAGATTGGAGAGCTTTTTGAGGATTACGCCGTATCGCGAAGCCGCAAGGCAATCACTGCGGCGGCAGAGCTTCGTGTGGATGAGGCGGAAGTACTGCGGAACGGCGAATTCAGAACGATAGATTCAGATGAAATAGAAGTCGGAGATATTCTCAGAATCAGGGCAGGAGAGAGAATTGCTGCCGATGGTGTTGTTGAATCGGGAGAATCACGTATCGACACTTCCGCAGTAAATGGCGAGCCTGTTCCGATGACGATTCGCAAGGGTGATTCTGTAATGTCGGGCTGCATAAATCTGTCGGAAACGTTTACTCTCAGGGCAACCGCTGCTGCTGCCGATTCAATGATCTCAAAAATCGCCGAAGCAGTTGAGGACGCTTCCGCGGAAAAGCCCAAGATAGACAGATTTATTACACGATTTTCAAAAATTTACACGCCGATTGTCATTATAATTGCGGTATTGACAGCTATAATAGGAACTCTTGTAACTCATGACTGGGAAAAATGGATATATTCCGCCTTGACATTCCTTGTAATAAGCTGTCCGTGTGCGCTTGTATTGAGCGTTCCGCTTGCTTATTTTTCGGGAATCGGGGCAGCTTCAAAAAACGGTATACTTTTCAAAGGCGGAAATGCCATTGAAGCTCTCGGAAAAATTAAAGCTATTGTTTTTGACAAGACAGGAACGCTCACGAACGGAAGCTTTACCGTAACTGAGATTAAAACCTGCGGAAATATTTCAGAAGATGAACTGCTGAAAATTTGTGGAAGCTGTGAACAAATATCCTCTCATCCTGTTGCTGAAAGCATTGCCGTGTGCTGTAAAAATCGCGGTATATCGTTTGACGAGCCTGAAAGATCCGGAGAACTCGCAGGTATGGGAGTGTATGCTGAAATAAAGGGCAAAACTGTTTTTTGCGGTAATGAGAAATTAATGAGATCAAAGGAGATTTCCGTTGCCGATCTAAGCAGTGATAAAGCGGGAAGCGTTGTATATGTCGCCGTAAACGGTGAAATATTGGGCAGAATAATCGTTTCGGATTCCGTAAAAAAGACGTCTGCGGAGGCTGTTTCAAAGCTGAGATCAATGGGAATTTATACGTCGATGCTTACGGGAGATAAGCAGGAAAATGCCGATATAGTCGGAAATGAACTTGGTATAGATCGTGTGCGCGGAGGTCTTATGCCCGACGAAAAGCTTCGTGAGCTGAATGCAATAAGAAGCGAAAAAGGCGCGGTAATGTTTGTCGGTGACGGCATAAATGATGCACCCGTTTTGGCAGGAGCAGACGTTGGAGGAGCGATGCAGTCAGGAGCCGATCTTGCTCTTGAAGCTGCCGACGCCGTATTCATGAACAGCGAACCCGAATCAATTGTGGCTGCAAAGAAAATTGCGGATAAGACGCTGCGCATCTCGTATCAGAATATAATTTTCGCGCTTGCGGTAAAGGCATTGGTGCTTATTCTGGGAATTCTCGGTCACCCGAATATGTGGCTTGCAGTTTTTGCGGATTCGGGTACAGCAATGCTTCTTATTCTTAATTCCATACGTGCATTAAAAGTTAAAAAATAATTCATGACTAAATAGCCTCTTTAGGTTTCTGTAAATTAGTGCGTATTGTATAGCCGTCCTTGATATGAATCACGGACGGCTAAGCATTTGTCTATTCCGCCAAGTACTGCGATTTTGTCAGCGCTCCATAAGGGAGCGATAAGCTTGCTTTTATCGCCGTCGCCGGTTATGCGTTCGATTACGGTTTCGGGTGGAAGAAGTTCAAGCTGATCAGCAATTATCTCCGTATATTCCTCGCGTGTGAGAAGAGAAAATTCACCTGCTTTGTACATTTTCGCAATAGGCGTACCGTTAATAATATGCAGCATCTGGAGTTTTACGGCATCGGGACGGAGCGTTGCAGTTTGACGAGCCGTTTCGCGCATCATTTCTGCGGTTTCATCAGGAAGTCCGTTAATGATATGCAGGCAAACTCGGATTCCGCGACTCTTCAACTTGAAGTAGCCATCTAAAAATTCTTCATGTGAGTATTTACGATTTATCTTTTCAATAGTTTTTCCATGAACGCTCTGCATACCGAGTTCCACGGTCAGCAATGTGCGCTCATTAAGCCTGCACAGGAGTTCCAATACGTCGTCGGGCAGACAGTCAGCCCTTGTGCCTATGGATATTCCTGCAATATCGGGAAATGCGAGCGCTTGATCGTATATATTGTTCAAAATCTCACATGGAGCGTAAGTATTGGTATTTGCCTGAAAATATGCGATAAATCTGGCGTTTTCATGCTTTTGGCGTATTCGTCGTACTTCGTGTTCAAGCTGTTCCGCAACAGTTCCGTGTTCAGTGAAATATCCGCTTCCGCCGTCGCAGAATATACAGCCGCCGCTGCCTTTTGATCCATCAATGTTTGGGCAGGTGAATCCGCAATTGATCACAGCCTTATATAATTTTTCACCGAATTTTGATTTATAATAATAATTTAATGTGTGATAACGCTTATTATCAAATGAAAATAGAAATGGGTTTTTCATTTCATCACCTCTGATTTATGTTATCATATATTTTACAAAATGTCAACAGAGGATTTGAATGTACAAAATGCACAAATCTGTATGGTGAAAAACATTAAAATACACAATTTTATGTTGTGAACAAAAAAGTCCTTTGACAAATGGCTTTTTTTGTGATATAATATACTCTAAGGTTTATAAAATAATTTTATTCCGCAACGGTTATCTCAGTTATATCCACATCTATTGCAAGTTCCCAAATAGATTTCGAGACAAAATTTTATCCGAAAGATATTGGGATATTATATATAGAGGAGAGTATAAGTGCGGAATTCTGAAAGGAAATACTATGTCAAAGATTATTGCTGTTACTTCAGGAAAAGGCGGCACAGGCAAATCGACCGTGTGCGCAGGGCTTGGATATACTCTTGCAAAACAGGGAAAAAGAACGCTTATTATCGAACTTGATTTTGGTCTGAGATGTCTTGATATCATGTTCGGCGTTGAAAATGATATTAACTACGATCTCGGAGATGTCCTTAGTGGCAGAAAATCGGCTCTTGACGCTGTTGCGCAGGTTCCGATGGCTTCCAATCTGAACATTCTCTGCGCTCCGAAAACTCTTACGACAGTTACAGCAGAACAGATCGTTGATATCTGCCGTTCAGTTAAAAAATATTTTGAGTACATTATCATCGATACAGGCGCGGGTATCAGTTCGCACGTTTTCGATATCGTTGAACAGGCTAACCTTATCCTTGTGGTTTCAACGCCCGATCCGGTGTGCATCAGAGACGCGAGTCTTATGTCAGATGAATTCTATAACAGAGGCAATAAAAGCCAGCGCCTTATCATAAACAAGATCAGCAAAAAGGTCATCGGCGAGGCGCTTGTAAATAATCTTGACGAGATAATCGACAAGATCGGCGTTCAGCTTATCGGCGTTATTCCCGACGATTTCAAAATGACAGTCGCTACGGGTAAGGGAACTCCGATTCCTACAGATTCAGCCGCTCTTAAAGCATTCGACGCAATATCAAAACGGCTTGGGGGAGAATTTGTGCCGCTCACGGTTAAAACTTCCTGATAACAAATTTATTCTACAGGGAAAGGACGATTATTAATGAAGATAGCAATTATAGCACATGACGCCAAAAAGGAACTTATGGTTCAGTTTTGCAGCGCCTACTGCGGAATTTTATCAAAACATTCACTTATGGCAACCAATACGACGGGAAAGCAGGTCAGCGAAGCAACCTCACTTCCGATCAAACGCTATCTCAGCGGACGGGGCGGCGCCGAACAGATCTTAGCGCTTCTCTCATGCAATGAGGTCGATGTCCTCCTGTTTTTCAGAGATCCTATCAATCCTAAAGCGACAGATGCGAACGATATGGATCTTCTCCGTCTCTGCGATGTTCACAACGTTCCTGTTGCTACAAATATAGCAACAGCCGAAGCTCTTATTCTTGCTCTCGAACGCGGCGATCTCGATTGGCGCGAAGCAGGGAACGTTTCCATCTGAAATTCGGCGGAGCTGTAACAGCTCTGCCTTATTCTTTGCGGGGACAATTTTCATGTTATGAAAGGTTGATTTTTTATGGCGATAAATATAAAAAGACCAAACGGTACAGAAGATGTCATACCGAAAAATGCGCATAAATGGCATACTATAGAAAAAATTACAAAAGATATTGCCGAAAGTTTCGGATTTGGCGAGATCAGAGTTCCGACTTTTGAAAATACCGATCTTTTTCTGCGTTCTGTAGGCGAAACTACCGACGTCGTTCAGAAAGAAATGTACACGGTTATGGCAAAAGAATCGAAATTCACTCTGCGTCCCGAGGGTACTGCCGGAACTATCCGTGCGATGCTGCAAAACGGTCTGCTTAACGAGGCTCTTCCACAGAGAGTGTATTACATTCTATCCTGCTTTCGTCACGAAAGACCGCAGGCAGGCAGACTTAGAGAATTCCACCAATTCGGCGTTGAGATGGCAGGAAGTCCGTATCCTGCTGCGGATGCGGAAGTAATTATGCTTGCAAAAACCATTCTCGATAGACTTGGTTTAAGGAAAATCGAGCTTCACATTAATTCCATAGGCTGTCCTAAGTGCCGTGCTGATTATCATACTGCACTGAAAAATTATTTTTCCGCGCGCAAGGACGAGCTTTGCGACACCTGCCGCGACCGTCTCGAAAAGAATCCCATGCGAATTCTCGACTGCAAAAGTCCGATATGTCAGGAAATCGGAAAGGACGCTCCGCTTATAATTGATTATCTTTGCGAGGAATGTTCCGATCATTTTGAAAAGCTTAAGAAGTATCTTTCGAATTCGGATATCGAATATACAGTTGATCCGAAGATCGTAAGAGGTCTTGATTACTATACGAAAACAGTATTTGAATTCGTGACTACAGAGATCGGCGCACAGGGAACTGTATGCGGCGGCGGACGTTACGATGGGCTTATTGAACAACTTGGCGGACAGCATACGCCTGCCCTCGGTTTCGGAATGGGACTTGAGAGACTGCTTCTTCTTATGGAAAAGCAAGGCTGCGATTACCTCGCGCCTAAAAAATGCGATATTTATTTTGCAGTCATGGGAGAAGCTGCGCTGGAAACGGCTATGCGACTTTCGAAATCTCTGCGGGAATATGGATATTATGCGGAATATGACATGATGGGCAGAGGGCTGAAGGCGCAGATGAAATATGCAAATAAAATAGGCGCGGTGTTCACTGTTGTTATCGGCGATAATGAGATCGCGGAAGGCAAGGCTAAAGTTAAAGAGATGGATAGCGGAAAAGAGACACTTCTGGATATTGATGACAGTTTTACATCTTCATTTGAGGAAGTTTATTTTAATAAGATAATGGAAACTCTGGATGATGAAACAAAAGACAGTCCGCTGTTTTCATTTACGGGAGAGGAGTAACAAAATTATGGCAGACAGTATGAAAGGACTTAAAAGGACTCATTACTGCGGTGATGTAACGGAAATCGGACAGGAAGTCGTTGTAGGCGGCTTCGTTGAGCGAATCAGAAACAAGGGCGGCGTAATTTTTATTGTACTTCGTGACAGAACAGGCGTTGTTCAGCTCACTTTCAGTGATAGTTCCGATCCTGCTGTTTTTGAAAAAGCGGCTTCGTGCAAGAGCGAGTATGTTCTCATGGCTAAGGGTGAGGTTATTGAGCGTGAAAGTAAGAACGACAAGCTGAAAACAGGTCATGTTGAAATTTTCGTAAGCGATCTGCGAATTCTCTCCAAAGCTCAGACCACGCCTTTTGAAATTACAAACGAAACAAAAGTCAACGAGGAACTACGTCTGAAATACCGCTATCTTGATCTTCGCCGTGCGCCTCTCCAGCAGAATATCATTATGCGACACGAAATAGCGAAAGTAACGCGTGAATATTTTTATGAAAACGGATTCCTTGAAATCGAAACGCCGATGATGATGAAATCCACTCCTGAGGGAGCAAGAGATTATTTGATACCGTCAAGAATCCATCAGGGCAAATTTTATGCGCTTCCTCAGTCCCCGCAGATCTACAAGCAGTTACTCATGATTGCAGGATATGACAGGTATATTCAGCTTGCGCGCTGTTTCCGCGACGAGGATCTGAGAGCCGACCGTCAGCCTGAATTCACACAGATAGACCTTGAAATGTCATTTGTTGACGCCGAGGATATTCAGGAATGCGTCGAGGGATTCATTCAGCGTGTATTCATGGACGTTGTTAATGTGGAGATTCCGCTGCCGCTGCCGAGAATTACTTTTGCTGATGCAATGAACAGATTCGGTTCTGATAAGCCTGATACCCGCTTTGGATTTGAGATTCAAGATATTACGGAAACGGTCAAGGATATTGATTTTGTCGTATTTAAGAATGCCATTGAAGATGGCGGTTCTGTTCGTGCTATTAATGTGAAGAACGGCGCTGCGACATACACCCGCAAGGAAATTGATAAGCTTATTGAACACGCTAAGGGTATCGGTGCTAAGGGGCTTGCTTACATTCGCTGGGCAGGCGAACCGAATTGCAGCTTTAAGAAATTCCTTAAAGACGGCGAACTGGAAAAAATCTGCTCTGCCGTAGAAGCTAATGACGGTGATCTCGTTCTTATCTGTGCGGATAAGACCAAAACGGTTCTTTCAACTCTCGGCGCGATTCGTCTGATATGCGGCAAACGCCTTAATGTTATCGACGAAAACAAATATAATTTCCTGTGGATTACGGAAATGCCTTTCTTCGAGTATGATGAGGAAAACGATTCGTGGGTAGCCGCTCATCACCCTTTCACCATGCCTATGGAAGAGTGTATAGAATATCTTGACAGCGATCCTGCAAATGTTCGTGCGAAAGCTTGGGATCTCGTTCTTAACGGCACGGAACTTTCAAGCGGTTCAATGCGTATTACCGATTTTGAACTTCAGCAAAGAATGTTTGAAGCTCTCGGTATGACAGAAGAGGAGATTCAGGCGAAATTCGGATTCCTCGTTGATGCATATCGATATGCCGCTCCACCTCATGGCGGTATGGGAATCGGACTTGACCGTCTTGCAATGATCATGTGCAAGGCTGATAATCTTCGTGATGTAACGGCATTTCCAAAGGTTCAGAATGCCAGCGAGCTTATGTCGGAGTGTCCTTCGACAGTTGAAAAAGCTAATTTAGATGTGCTTGGAATCAGTGTTATCGAAAATAAAGAGTAATTGATTTTTCATCATTAAATCGTGTAATTATTGAAATGTTCATTTGAACAGCAATAATTACACGATTTTTTTAGAGCGTGTTCAGTATCCCAACGTGTGCGTCTTTTCGAGCAAATTTTGCTGAAAAGACGTGCGCGGGGAGATACTCAACAAGTTTTTATAATTTGTGTTAGTTTTTGGGAGACTTGTGCGAATGTATTTATTGTTAGCGCTAAAAAAATTTTTGAATTCAAAAAAACGAAAGGAGCGTTCTGATGAATGACAATGAACTGCTGGAACTTTTCAAGGACTCGCCTAAAAAAGCATATGCACAGATAATTGATCAATACGGCAATTATGTCTATGTAATTGTTGCGAATAAGCTTAATCGCTGTGCAAGCGCAGAGGATATAGAAGATTGCGTGAGCGATATTTTCGCGGAAATATTTCAGAACATGAAGAATTTCTCAACCGCAAAAGGCTCGCTGAAAAGCTATATCAGCACAATTGCCAAAAGTTCGGCAATAGACGCGTATCGACGTTTGAATTACAGACATAATGCAACTCAAACTATTGACAGCAACGAAACTATTATATTGCTTGAAAATGATGACGTTGAGGAAAAAGTTCTGAATAATATTGGCAGGCAAAAAATACGCGACGCTGTGATGAACCTTGATGAACCGTCGCGCTCCATAATAATTCATCAATATTTCTACGATCATACAATTCGGGAGATCGCAGAAATATTGTCGATGTCGGTGGGAGCGGTTCAGCAAAGAAGTCTTAGGGCGAGAAAACGAATAGAAAAAATTCTCAGGAAGGAGCTATTTTATGAAATATAAAAATGATGATATTTTTCACGAAAGCTTGAGAGGTCTTGATGAAAGCGAGATTGAGGAAATTTCGAAAGAAATTCCGCCGCTTGATTCCAAGGCGAAGAAAAGAATTCTGAACAGCTGTCTGAAAAAGATGAACTGCGAGGAAATGATCGAAGATTTCGAGCCTGAAATTACGGTATCGGGAACGGAGAAAATCATCAATTCAAGATTCAAACAGTTCGCTGCAACAGCGGCGGCGTTTGTGCTTATTGCGGGCGGAATATCGGGCGTTGCACTGATAAATAAAAATTTAAGCGGAACTGTTGAACATACGTCCGAAAGCTCGGTATCTCTTATCATGACCAGCGATTCAACTGAAAAAATGGTAAGCAAGAGCAATTCGGAAAACGCATCTATCATAACAAATAAGACAAGCGTTTCTTCAGAGTCGGCAATTAATTTCGAAACGCAGACTTCTGCGGTTGAAGTCGAAACGTCCGCAGCTGTCAGCCAAGAAAGACGACTCACTGTGAAATCGACAGCAACTGATGTTCCCAATATGATATCCGATAATCCGCCTGAAGAAACTCATGATGATTTTCCGAAAAAGCTGGTCGGTATCTGGAAAAATGAATATCTTGATGAGCCGAATTTTATTTCGATAGACGCAAACGGAAATTTCAGTGCATATAATAAAAATGGCGCTGAATCCAACAGCGGTACTATCAAATTAAGTAGAGTCGGTGATGGAAATGAGCAGATATATTTTCTGACATCTTACGACAATACACTGAATTTTGAATTATGTATGGGCGGAGACAATTATTTTCATTCCGTCGATTCGGAAACACAGTTTTGTTACACCAGAATAAGCAGTGAGTTCGGCGTTCCTGTAATAAACGATGATAGTTTTTGCGGAAAATATGATATGTTAAACGTTGAAAACTGCATGGAGATCGTAAAAACAGGTGATAATTTATACTCAATCTACCTTTCTTTTTATCGAATTGCAGAGTTTGCAGACGGAATCGGCAGTGTTGATGAAAATGGAAATCTGATTTTTTCAACAGGAAGCGTTACAGGTGCGCCGCCGATAAGCGGAGAGATAATTCCATGGGAAAATGGAGTTTATTTGAAAATAACAGAATCGGAACATTCCTATATTCCAATCGATTCTACACCGGTTGAGGAATGGGGAAATCACCTTTATTATAAGCAGTAAAAATAAAAACCTGTATTCATTTAACTATGAATACAGGTTTCTTGTTATGAATTTTTTGAGGGTTCGTTATCTTTTGTAAATCTGCTCATGATCGCGCAGACTGCAAAAAGAATAATTCCCACAACTACGGAAATAATTGAGAAGGTCATGAATTCTGTTGTAATATCTTTCATGAGAGTAGTGTATGCTGTGAAGATTTGCGGCTGCTTAATTGTGAAAGCGCTGAAATAATCTGACGCCAGCAGATAAATGCACGGAACAGCTCCCATAGCTCCTGCAACAACAGCGGAAGTACCTATCCAGTAAGCGAGATTTTTTATTTCCTTTATGTTTATCACAAAGAGAATAATTGCCAGTGCCGCGGAAGCGATAATGCAAAGTCCGATAACAAGCGGAAGCTTCTGATAAAGCGGAGCGGCTTTTCTGAAAACGCCGTGCCTTTCCATTGCGCCGAATTTATAAACATCGCAGTATTCCTCAATGATCGTGTACGCTGATTTTTGAGCAGTCATAAGTTTGACATCGTAATTATTATCCTTTTCATACCCTATGCTTTCGGCGTATTCATTGAAAAAATCGGAAATACTGTTTTCCAGTTCAATATTGGATATATCAAACTCGTTTCCAAGATTTTCGTTAAGAGCAGAAAAACCGCTGTTGATCTTGAATTGAATAATACCGGAAAGATATTCTTCATCTATATTATCCATATAAATATCGGCAGGAATTCCTGTTGTATTTTTTCTTTCATTGAAATAGCGTTCCAATTCATTTCTTACCATGGAAGCGAGTTCATTCTCATCGGCAGCAGCAATAAGCTTATTCGCCTTTACGGAATTGACCGTTATAGCCGCGAACGAACCTATCAAAGTGAATACCAACAGTATTGATATTATGAATGAACCGATATAGGCGGCAGGTTTTTTCATTATTTATCCGCCTCCTTTTTGGGTTCGTAATAGCGGCTTTCCTCGAGATCGCATATAACGCCGATACGCTGATCGGACGCGCCGAGAATATCGTTTTTGCAGGTATAAAGAGTTAAACGGTCGTCCTTGGAAACAGACACATATTTTCTGTCGGAACTTTTGAAAGCGATCTCTTCGCGAACCTTGTAAATAAATTCGCCGTAAACTGTATTGAGGGTAATGGTATCGCCTTTCTTAAGTTTGTCGAGATCGGCAAAATAAGTGTCAACATGGGCGCTTATTACGGAATTTCCCTTTTGACCTGCAATCACGGAACTTGAAGCGTGGCAAGCGCCGTGTTCCAGCAGTTCAGGATTGCTTCCCCAGTAAACAGGGATATCGATTTCCAATTTGTCGGAGCGGAGAAGTGCGTACAGTTCGCCGAATTTCGGACGAATAATTTCGCCGTCGCTGTAAGTTTCGCCTTCATGTTCGGTATCTATTTCGTTTTCACGTATCACA
This sequence comes from uncultured Alistipes sp., assembly GCA_964401315.1. GTDB lineage: Bacteria > Bacillota > Clostridia > Oscillospirales > Ruminococcaceae > Ruminococcus. The sequence continues at coordinate 4,319 of CAYNYB010000030.1, read as the reverse complement.
AGACCTGTTTCATCTGATATTCCTGATTTCAGATTATCCATAAACGCAAGATTTGCAAAAACTTTAAGCTTGTCCGCGGGTTTTATCAGTGCGACGGCAGTGATTCCAACGCATATCGCCGCGGCAAAAAAAGGTGTTGTGATATGAAGAATCAAAGATTTCGCCGACTTTTTATTGTTTTTTTCGTTGTTCATGTATCAGACTCCGTTTTCAAATTTTTCGGGGTGTTATCTAAAGCATTTTTTCACAAGCACAAACATACCTGCCGCCCCTGCAAATATCAGAGCAGCTGCGCCTGCAAAAATCCCTCTGCGGTCGTAACCCGTATTTTCAACAGTTTCCTTTGCAGAACTTACTGCAACGAGTTCGCCCTCTTTATTTTTTATGGAAAGCACAACGTTTTCGTCCGTTATCTCGTCAACGTTTACATTCAGACCGAATCTGTTGGCAATATCCGTAAGTCCGCCGATAACCTCCAGTTTATTGTCAGTAGGAATTTGTTTGAGCAGGCTTTTATATTCTTCGGGAGTGAGATTTGCCATTATGACTGCCTGCTGTTCGGGAGTGAATGTGCTGAGATAAGTTTGTTTATCTTCATATGACATAGCAATAAAATCTTTCGCGCTTATGCGGGAAAAAGTTTTGCCGTCGGGAGTTTTGAGTTCAATTTGTGTAGATGCTGGGTCATCTTTATCAGAATCGGAGTTGGCAGTAGTTGTAATAACCGGCGGCTTTGCATCGGGATTATAGGGAACTGTAGTTGAAACGTCTTCCATTTTCGCAATGAACTCTGCTAAAATGCGGTCGATTTCTTCAGGGGGATAAAGTTCCGGATTGGCGTAGAATTCGTTCCAGCATTGTTGAATAGTTTCTTCTGAAATCCCATAGCTTCTTGCAATTTCAGCAGCTTCTTCGGGAGTTGCGGCGGACGCCGAAAGGGGGGCGGCGGCAATGCCGATCAAAACGGCGGCAGCTGCAATTGACCCCAAAAATGATTTTTTTGTCATAATATTCCTCCTGTTTGTCAAATCGTATAAATTATGCCTATATTATTATAACTCTTAATCTGCTTTATGTCAATGAATTTTAAGTGAAAATTATGAGAACTTGTTCTCACATATCACAAAATTTTACATCAACAATATCATCGATCAGAACAGCAGTTCCGTCAGTGAATTTCAGCATTCTGACGTCCATATCCAGAAATCGAAAATTTCCGCTGATAGTTACGTATTTACCGCCGTTTTTCGAATTATCCGCCGAAAAATAAGTAACAGAAATTTTCGGCTGTTCGTTTCCGATATCCGACAGCAGCTGAAACGCTTTATCAAGAGCTTCAAGTTCATCATCAGCAAGTTCAGCCTTTGAATCAACATATCGTGCCGCTTCGTCGATTTCATACTCAAAACCGGTCAGAGCCTTAAATGAGGAAAACTGAGCGGCACGATTCGACATCAACATCGGCTGATGCTTTGCGGAAACATGATGGGGGAGATGAATAATATGCTCATATTTCATGCCTTATGTCCTCCTACCTGACCGTTCCGTTCGATCGTGGTTGCACCATTCTGCAAATTCATTCCCTTGATAACGGCATTTTTCCCGAAACGCTCCTTAATGCTGATAACAGCCTTTTGTATTGATTTTTCCTTTTCATCGAATTTTTTCTCAGCCTGTCGTCTGCGCTCCGTCTCTTCGGGATCTGCAAAAAGATCAAGCTGAACAAAACTCTCTGTAACGTAATTTTCCGGTTTGATATGATTTGCTACAACATACATTCTGCGAACCGACAATTCGTTTTCAACTATCTGGTTATACAGTTTTATTACCGCTGCCATAATTTTCTTAGTTGACGACGTATAATTTTCAAGATTTATCGAACCGTGTGCCGATTTTGGAATTCTTCTGCCGTATCGGTCTTTTTCAAATTTTCCTCTGAAATTTTGGGGAATTCCCTCATGATCATAGCCGACCGTCAGTACGATCTGATCGGTCATAAGCTTCTTTTTGACCAGTTCCAGCACCAGAAGCTCAGTCATTTCACGAATTATCAGTAATCCATTTTCAAAGCTGTACGCGCAAGAAAGCACCTGTCCCTGACTGATACTGCGATTTTCGGGAACATATTCCTTGACGTCCTTAATGGTACACGGTTCACACCCCCATGCGTGGTCGATGAGCAATTCTGCATTCACACCAAACATCTTGTACAATTTCTCCTCGTTGTACTCCGAACATTCTGCAATATCTCCCATTGTGTACATATGTTCGGATTCAAGTTTTTTGGCGATTCCCTTACCGACGCGCCAAAAATCAGTGATAGGCGTATGTTCCCACAATTCGCGGCGATACGTCATTTCATCAAGTTCAGCAATTCGCACGCCGTTTCTATCAGGCAGCATTTTCTTTGCCATTACGTCCATTGCGACCTTAGCAAGATACATATTAGTGCCAATTCCTGCCGTTGCGGTAATTCCGGTCTGTTTCAGAACGTCGCGTATAATGGTCATCGCAAGCTCGTGAGCAGTCATTTTATAAGTATCCAGATACGCCGAAACGTCCATAAAAACTTCGTCGATCGAATACACAAGGATATCCTCGTGAGCTACATATTTCAGATAGATATTGTAAATTTCAGTGCTTATCTCCATATACTTTGCCATTCTCGGCGGCGCGACAATGAAATTAAGTTCCAGCGACGAATCATTGTTTAGTTCGGAGGCGAAAACTGATTTTTCCGTAAATTTACGGTAATTATTACGTTTGAGCCTTTCCCTGTTGATATTGTTTACTTTTTGGATAACCTCAAAAAGTCTTGATCTGCCAGAAATTCCATAAGCCTTCAGCGACGGAGTTACTGCAAGGCAGATCGTCTTTTCGGTTCTGGAAGAATCTGCAACAACAAGATTTGTATTCATAGGGTCAAGTCCGCGTGATACGCATTCCACCGATGCATAAAAACTTTTCAGATCAATACAGATATACATAATTTCACCGCCTTTTCATGAATTTAGTATACCATTTTTTACATGAAAAATCAATCGAAAATCCGTATTCAAATCATACTTTTCTTATATTTTCTGTATTCATCGCGAATCAGCGAATATGAAATTAAATTACTGATAAGAGCGATGACTTTCGGGTCATCAAGTTTCCATAACCTGTTATTTTTCAAAGAGCCGAGATAAAAATTTTTTCCGTTAAGCAGCTGCGGACAACGCTTTTCGACAAAATATCTCAATTCTGAAATTTTACCGCTTCCGCTTTTTCCTATTGCAATTCTTCCGTGGTGATAAAAATCGCACAAGTCGTCATTGATCTCCATATTCTCGTCTAAAACCAATTGCAAAGCATGATGAGCGCTTTCTTCATTATCTATGGCGACGCATAATGCAGTACGCAAATTATCGGGAGATGAATATGTGCAGTATGTAGACAGCGAAAATGAAACAAAATTTGCGTTTCCGTTAACTTCGATTAGAAATGATCGATAAGGTCCATAAAAACTTCCGCCTGATGGATTTCCATAATTCAGCATTCTAATTCCGTAGTCTTGAATAAGTGTAAACATACCATAATTTCCGGCAGGCATTTTTACACGATAATCAAGAAAACATTCCAGAAGATTAAAGCCGCCAAAGCTTTTTCGCGCGGGGTGTCTTCGCTTATAAAGCATTCCCCACTGCTGTTTTCAAGCGCTTTTTCGAATTCGCTGAAAGGCGTTCTTTCAGGATATTTTCCCCAGTCATACTCACTATACATTCCGTCTGATAATTCTTCAAAAGAAGGGATCTCTGTCAGCCTGAAATAGCAGTTTTTTTCTTCATCGTATTTGTAACAGATAGTATCATAACCATTGCTCATAACAGCGTAATCAGCTTCAATCTCGTTGCAATAATCAAAAATCTGCTCGTGCGTATTTTCCGAAATTGGAACATCGGGAGCTTTGCATTCAACTATGCATAATGGATAAATATTTCCGCTGTCATCATTCCCGTGGATTATTATATCAGCGCGCCTCTTAGATTGAGCTCCATAATGCGATAAATGGGTTTCCACCGAGATAAGGCGTTCGGCAATATTCATTGTATTTTTTATAAAACTTATCCACTTCTGCCGGACGGTTTCTTCAGGGGTGATCAGTATCAATTTTTTTCTTATAGGATCAAGATAATACCTTCTATTGTCTCGAATGTATATTTCGGGAAGCTTTTCTTTATCAAAATTAAAATACATATGTTCATCTCCTTATTACGATGTAGTATTAGAACCTGTCCACATAGGAAGTTACGCACATCTTTTCGGCAAATTTTTATGAT
>CAYNYB010000029.1:0-21362 GCA_964401315.1 uncultured Alistipes sp. | reverse complement strand
GCATTGCCGCTGAAAAGAAAGCTGCCGAAGAAGCTGAAAAGAAGCGCATTGCCGCCGAAAAGAAAGCTGCCGAAGAAGCTGAAAAGAAGCGCATTGCCGCTGAAAAGAAAGCTGCCGAAGAAGCTGAGAAAAAGCGCATTGCCGCTGAAAAGAAAGCTGCCGAGGAAGCTGAGAAAAAGCGCATTGCCGCTGAAAAGAAAGCTGCTGAGGAAGCTGAAAAAAAGCGTATCGAAGCTGAAACTGCTGAAGAATTCGTTGACAGTTCAGTTATTGATGCGATTCGGCAGGACTCCGAAAATTACGAATCCGCATCTATAGAATCCGATTCAAATGAAACTGCGGCGGAAACTTCCGAAGAAGATTTGATCGAAGAGGAAGTTTCAAAAAAATCGGCTAAAAAATCCCGAAAAAAGAAAAATTCCGCACAATCGGAATCGCCAGACGAAATTGACGAATTCCAGAATTCTGAACCAAAGGAAAAGAGCGGCGGTAAGCTTACTTCCGCACTTGAGAAAATCCTCGATGAAGACCCGGAAGCCATTATTGACCACCGCAGTGAAAATACTGAATCCGATGATGAGAAGCCCAAAAGCGGCAGACTGAAAAAGGGATTTTACGCAGTATTCGGCGTAATTTTTGCGGCTTTGGCGTGTATTGGTCTTGTGACTGTAATTGCCAAAGGAATCAATATGTTTGGAAGCTACACATCGGGCGACACCAAAAAAGAGGGATTCGAAAGCGTGATATATCCTGCTGTCGTGATGGATATCGAATCTTTCGCCGACCCTACGGAGCTGCCTTCCGATCAGGTCATTACAGCTGCGATCTGGTCTATGATCATGACTGACGGCGTTCTCGATAACTACGAGATGACGTTCGACGTGGTGAAAATTCCCGCTATTGATGTTGAATCTTACGCTGTAAAACTGTTTGGCGATAATCTCCCTGCACTGACTCATACGACCGTCGGCCCTGCGGATAATCGTTTCTACTACAATGAGGAATCGAAATCCTACAATGTGCCTGTCGAGCCGATAACCTTTACATATTCTCCAGAGATCAAGTCGGCGACCAAGAGCGGCAATGATTACACCGTGACTGTGGATTACATCGACGAGCGTCCCGAGTGGCTGCCGAAAGTTTCTTCAAAATCAGTGGAATTCAAGCTGACAGAAACAAACGGAAATTATCAAATCAAAGGAATGAAAATCATTTCCACAAGTACGAATTCAATTTAACCCTATTTTACGCGCCGTACTTATCAAACGTGCGGCGCAGAAATTTTTTTGAAAATTTTTGGATTTTTTTCAAAAAAGGCTTGACAAATGAAAAATAATGTGGTATAATATTAAAGCAGTCAGGAAATGACAGATGCGAGTGTGCTGGAATAGGCAGACAGGCACGTTTGAGGGGCGTGTGTTGAAAGACGTATGGGTTCAAGTCCCATTACTCGCACCATCTCCTTACCTTAGGGTAAGGAGATTTTTTTATGCCCAAAAATTAGACTTCACGAGAAAAACAACAAAAAGCTGCCGAATAAATCGGCAGCTTTTTTATGCAATTAAATAATCGCTTTAAATTATTCCTTTACAGGGAAGTCACTCTGCTTGTAGATACCAGCATCCATCTTCTGGATTGCGAGAGCATCGAGAGCAGTTACGCCGTCGCCGTTGTTAGCGCAGTCAGCGTTCTTCATACCTTGATCAGAAATCTTATATTCGTCCTTATTTGTGAGGTACTGAAGAATGAGAGTAGCGTCAGCGATCTCAACCTTACCGTCAACGTTAGCGTCGCCCCAAAGGATATCGTCGTCACCTGTTGAAGTATTGGGACCTTCAGGATCATAACCATCAGGAAGCGGCTTAACATCGGGATAGAGAAGAGCCATTGTACCTGTAGTCATAAGAGCGTCGCCCATGTGCCAGAATCTGTGGAGCTTGTATGTGTACTCATCTGTAGCGCCTGTCGCGTCATAAACAGCTTTACACTCCTGATACATAGGATCATCAGCGTAAGACTGACGAATGTCGCTGAATGTAACGCCGGGCTTAAGAGGTGAACCGTCAGGCATTGTGCCGTTATAGTAATCAGGAATATAAACTTCCTGCTCGAATATTCTCTTAAGGCTTCCGTTGTGGTCTTCGTAAGCGATACCGATATCATCACGGGCTGCATTCCACTGAGCGCTCATGAGTCTGTTAGCGAGGAAGAGAGCCTTTTCTCCGCGAGCTGTGCCATCAGGATTCTGTGAAGCAGAAGCGTCAACGCCATTAGCAGCAGCGTAGAAGATAAGAGTGTTACAGAGTGAAGATACACAACCGATATCTCCCTGACCATAGCCTGTGATCGTGCAGGTAAGACCGCTGTTTGCCTTCTCATCATACTTGCCGTTCCATGTAGCAGGCGAACCGCTCCAGTCAAGGCTTGACGGAATAGCATATGCCATCTTTGTGCCGTCTTCAGCTGTGTAGTTGAACTTTGTATTCTCTAAGAACCAGTCGATCCATCTGCTGAGGAGAGTTTCAAGAGCATCTTCCAGGCTGAGACCGCCATATGTCTGACCTGTTGAGAGATCGCCCTTAGTCTTTACATAGTAGTAAAGTTCAGCAAGACGCTGTGTTGACCATACCTGGTTACCGATCCAGTGGTTTGAACCAGGGTCAGCGTATACAGGGTGCTCAACGTAAGCCATATCATAGAATGTAGAGTTTACATCCAAAGATACATCTCCGCCGCTTCTGGATTCGTTCTTATATTTACCCCAAGGTGAGTTTGTACAACCGCCGGCAAACGGACCGTTTGCAGACTGGAGCCAGAGATACATTTCGATCTGTCTCTTTGTTGATTCTTTATAGTCTGCCTGTGCATTCTTGGACTTCATGCCCTGAGCGAGATTGCTGTCATAAGCAAGAGCATAAGCAGCAAGCGGGTTCTGATAGAACTGATGTGAATGTGAGCAGCCGATCTGCCAAGCCCACTGATAGTCACCGTAGCTTGCCTGAAGAGCTCCGCCCCATGATGTATACCAAGCCATGAGGAAGTGCTGTGAATCGAGACCGGAGGACTGAGTATCAATACCTGCGCCATTCTTCCAGCAGCCGATAGCCTTGTAATACTTATCAAACATATCGTTACGGCACTGGTCACCCATCTTACCGGCAAGAGCTGAAAGCTCACCGCAGTCAAGACCAAACTGACTTGCAAAATAGATAGCCTGAATAGCACGGTCTTCAGCGTCGGGAGCGTTTGTGAAAGCGTACTGCTTCGGAACAGCGTCCTTACCGTTGAAGATAGCCTTGATACCGTTTCCGTTATCGCCTTGAGCGCCTGTCATACCATACTTAAGTTCTTCGAGACATGGCTGAGGAACAGTTTCGAAACATGATTCTTCTTCACCACGCTGGAATGTATTGATGAATGTGAACTGACCCTTGCCGCCGCCGAAACCATACCAGTCATCAACGTCTGCAAGCCAGTGCATAAGGTAGTAACCGTTGTCACTGCCGTAAGCTTTTTTCATATCATCATAGATCGGGTTGATAGCGTCTACGCCGTTCTGTTCTGCCGGATATTCGTCCGCAGACTGACCTTCTATAGCGGTGTCAGCCTTGAGTCTGTCCTGCTCCCAAATTGTGTTATACTTTGTATTTGCGCCATAAGCTATTGATGACCAGCCGGGGATAATAGCTTCAAGTGTTTTCCAGCCCTTCTGGAGATCGCCGGTTGAACCTGAAATAACGCCCTTGTTTGCGAGTACATCGTGCATAGCTGTGATCCAAGCCATGTAGGACATAGCTTCCGATGTTGTTTCGTGACCGTAGTCAGGAGCTTCAACAACAAGTGTTTCAACTGCGTGGTAAGGAATACCGAAAGAGTTTCCGTTTGTTTGTGCGCTCATGTAGCCGTTAGCAACACCATTTGTAATAACGTCGTCGTAAAGTGATTCGAACATCTTGGCATATGACTCGTTAGCGCCGCCCTCAGTTGCCTGCGGTGTTGCAGCAGATGCAAATGCAGGAACGATAGCTGTAGCTGACATAGCAGCTGCGAGAACGCCGGCAGCCAATGCCTTATTCTTCTTGCTTATCATTTTTTTAACCCCTCTCAATAAATATAATTTTGGTTTTAAAAATGGTTTATCCGCTCTGAAAGCAGAGCAGAACGTATACGAAAATACTTCGTATGCTGCGTGAAGTTTTACGAAACCGCACACAATTCTCAAACTATTTTCTTAATTAATTATAGAATAAATTTCAGCCAATGTCAACACTTTGCATTCTTTTACACAATGCATTCAATAATTTTTGGTGCAATGCACAATTGTGCATATTTTTTTTGTATATTTTGTCTATGCGATACGAGGCGCAAAAATCGAGTTTGTGACCTTAATATTAAATCTGATTATATTTTTACTTATTTTCCAAGATTCATCTATCCTACAATATTCTTTCACATAATCCACACACTAAAGAGCTATTATTTTATTATATTTTACACATACGCCCCTTATCTTTAACAGTTTGTTCTTTATTTGTTAATCTTACATTCATATTTTTCTGTCATAATGATAAAGTATGTATAGGCAAATTATTTTTGTGCGTGCGGATATGTACTATTATAATAGGACAGCTCTCAACAGCTCGTTCATAATTCAAGAAAGGAGAAGCTCATGATTACTATTGAAAATCTGACAAAGTATTACGGCAAAAACCGCGCTGTAAACAACATAAGCTTTACAATAAACGATAATGAGATTCTTGGCTTTTTAGGTCCGAACGGCGCCGGAAAGTCAACCACCATGAACATGATAGCAGGCTATCTTCCCATGTCCGACGGAAAAGTCAGCATCTATGGCTGCGATATTACAGCCGAACCCGTCAAGGCGAAAAAAAATATCGGCTATCTCCCCGAAATTCCGCCCGTTTATCCCGATATGCGCGTTAAGGAATATCTTTCTTTCTGCGCGGGATTAAAGCGGATTCCCATGTCTAAAAAAAGCGACGAGATCAAGCGCGTCATGGAACTTTTGAAGATCACCGATGTAAAGGACAAGCTGATCAAAAACCTCTCAAAGGGCTATAAGCAGCGCGTCGGATTCGCTCAGGCTCTACTCGGCAACCCGAAATTTCTCATTCTCGACGAGCCTACGGTCGGACTCGATCCCAATCAGGTTGCGGAAGTCAGACAGATAATCAAGGACTTGAAAAAGGAACATTCCGTAATTTTCAGTTCCCATATTCTCTCCGAAGTCAGCGCGGTATGCGATCGCGTCGTTATTATCAATAAGGGCGATATAAAGGCGATCGACACCATCGAAAATCTTGAAAAATCAAGAGGCGGCGACCTTTTCCTCAACGTCAAGATCAAGGGAAGCAGAGCTGCGGCTTCAAACATTATCGAGCTTACAAATGGAGTCAAGGAGATCGAAAAGATCGACGCAGAGGGCAATGATTTCTTTAATTTCAGAGTTAAGCTTGACGGCGACGGCGGCAATGCAAAAAATGAGATCATGTCCGAAATGATCAAGCATAATATACAAATTTCCGAAATCTTCACGGAAAAGCCCGATCTTGAATCGGTATTCATGGAAATTATCAACAGAAAATCAAAAAAATCAGGTATTGAAGAGCTTTTTGACGAAATAAACGCGGAAGCCGAAGCCAAAACCGAAGCTGAATCTGAACCTGCCTCGGAAAAGGAGGACGAAGAATAATGTTTTCGATCTACAAAAAAGACGTTCAGTCTTTCTTTTACACGCCGTTTGCCTACATTATGACGGCGCTGTTCACATTTCTGATCACGCAGATGTTCAATGATATGCTGGGAGATATTTCGTCTCCGACACTGAGTTTTACATTTCCCGAAATTTTCTACAACCTGATCTTCTACTTCATCTTCCTTATCCCGATACTTACCATGCGCACCTTTGCCGACGAACGCAAATTCGGAACTGAAGTTCTGCTTATGACGTCGCCTGTCAGCGTAATCAAGATAATTCTTGGCAAATATCTTGCGAATCTTACGGCGTTTCTCTTTATGATCGCAGGCTCGCTGGTATTCCCGATCTACGCTTCCATAAAAGGCGAAGTAGTTATGGGACCTCTTATCTGCGCTTATATCGGATTTTTCTTCTGGGGCGCAATGTTCATTGCATTCGGTCAGCTTGTTTCCTCATTTACGGAAAATTCCATCATTGCTGCTGTCATCGGCGAAATAATCATGTTCGTTCTGCTTTTTATCGACAATTTTTCACAGACAGCTTTCATCTCGCAGTACCCTGCTCTCCAGAGTACGCTGTACGCATTTGCCGCGCAGCCGAGATTCGCATTTTTCTCGCAGGGCTTTATGAGACTTTCCGACCTTGTATTCTTTGCGTCGGCGATCATTGTATGCCTTTCGTGGAATTACATTGTCATTGAAAAAAGACGCTGGAAGAGAGGTTGATCGTCAATGAAAAAGAAAAAATTAAATCTTTCGGGCGCATTCGCCTTTATACTCGCTGTTCTTATCCTGCTGGTATTCGTTCCTGTCAATATGATATTCAGCTATTCTGACAAAATAATTGACATGACTCCCACAGGCAGATACACCATCGATCCCCTGACTGTTGAAATTCTCGACAAAAATGCCGATAAGGACATTGGAATATACTTCTTGGCGCAGCTTGTCGATCTCCAGAATGTTCCGCGTTATCTTCCCCTTTATCATACCCTGACGGAACTTGACAAGCGCGATAACGTTACGCTCACCTGTTTCGACCCCAACGAGGATACCGAGCTTATGAAGTCTCTCAATCCAGACGGCAGATTCGACGTCGGTATCGCAGATATATTTGTAAAAAGCGGCGATAATGTGCGCCATATCCCGTTCGAACATCTTTTCCAGCAGGATTCCCAAGGAATTCTTGAATATTGCGGTGAAAATCTTATCGCAGGCGCTGTCCATGTATGCACTACGGGCGAACTTCCCGTTATCTACTTCCTTGAGGGCTACGGCGAAACTACTCTGGATACCACATACATTGACTACGCAGAATATGTCGAGGGAAATAATTATGAAGTTGAATCTCTCGACCTTTCAACTGTTGACGCAGTTCCCAAAGATACGGCTATCGTTTATCTTGCGGCTCCGCAGCGCGATATTTCAATGGAAGACCGCGTAAAGCTCAGCGAATACATCGACAACGGCGGCGCGATCTCAATGTTCCTTCCTCCCTGCGAAACCGAGGGCAGATTTGAAAATATCGAGTATCTGCTTGCAAAATTCGAACTTGCCATGGATTACAACATCGTAAAGGAAACAAATGAGGATTATATGTATAAGAATCCCAATGTTACGGACGAAGGAGCAACTAAATACGACGGAAATTATTTCATGGTATCATACCCTTACCCTTCCGACGACTCAACGGAAGACCTGACGACCGATCTTAACGGTCAGGTACTCAAAGGCACTTTGAGCGCCGGAATCTCTGCTCCGAGAAGTTTCTATGCTCTTTCATCTTCAAGCGAAATGATCGAAAAAAATACGATCATCGAAAATCTGCCTCTTAACGAGGACGCTACCGATTACTCCACCGAAAGTATACCCATGGGCGGCGACAATACTACGGCTGCCGAAGCCGCAAAATTATCCAAATCTCCCCTTGCTTTCGGTTATTATTCCTACAACAAGCAGACCGGCGCGAAGCTTATAGTTATCGGCGCGGACGATTTTCTTGATAACAACAGAACTACCGAAAAGCTTTCGGGAACTCGTATGCTTGCAACATTCTCAAACACTTGGCTTTATGATACTGATGTTGATATGGGTATAGCCAAGAAATCCAACACATACGATACTATGGTATTTGAGGACACCAAGGAAGCTGCCAGAGCGATCAAATTATTCTTTATAATTCCTGTTTTATTCGCCCTCGCAGGAGTTGGCGTATGGCTGAAAAGGAGATATGCTTAATGAAAAAAGGTATTATTGCCATCGTCGCTCTCGCAGCGGCAGCAGGCATATCCACGACTGCATTTTTTGCTGTTAAATCCAAAAGCGAAAAGGAAACCAAGCAGCAGGAAATAAGCGCTGCGGACAATGTTCTTTTTGAACTCGATGAATACGCTATCTCAAAAATTCAAATCAATAACAGCGACGGCATCTATACTGCCGAGCTTATCGACGACGTCTGGAAAATGACCGATTCTTCCGATGATATTTTTGATTTAAATCAAAACGTGTACAACGGAATATGCACATATATTTCAAATCTTACAGCCAATACCAGCTATGGTGAGGCAAATGATGAAAATAAAAAGAAATACGGTCTTACCGATCCTTATGCGGTTACAATAAACGAAAACGATTCCTCTTATACCATCTACATCGGCGATCTCAGCCCTACTGGTGATTATTACTATGCTTACACTTCCGAAAAAAATAATATTTACGCTATTTCGGCTTCGGACGGTGAATCTCTGATTTTTGACCGCATTGATCTGAAAAACGACAGCTTCGTTCCATATACGGACAGCGATGTAGTTGGCATGACGCTGAAAAAGGACGGCAATGTCGTATATGATCTCACATTCGACAGCAGCACGGGTCTTTGGCATCTTCCCGAAAAATACAGTATGCTGACCGTAAATCAAACAAGACCCTCTACTATGGTAACGCTTATAACGCGTTTGACGGCGGAGCTTATGTATCCCGAAACCGACAGCGATATCGAGACGTTCAATTTCGACGAGCCTTACGCGGAATTTATCGTTACGGGCGCGGACGGAACTCAGCGTACTATCCTTATGAGCCGCTTCGGAAACGATTCAAAAACTTATACCCACACTTATATGACCGATTCCAAGCAGGTTGAAGTTTACTATACTTCCGATCTTAAATTTATTGATTATGAAGTTTTTGATTTTGTAATGCAGAGCATTGAAAATGCAAATCTTTACAGTATTACGGATTTCGAGATAAATTGCAGCGAGCTTTCCGATAAATTCACCGTTGATTCAACCGCCATGAAAGCTGAATGCCGCGGCGAAGAGATCGATCTCAACAACGCGGAACTTAAAGGCTATTTTGAAACGTTCTACAATACTTTCTCCTATCTTACTATTACGGGAATAGATATTGACGCAAAGCCCGAACTTGAAAATCCCGATTTCTCCGTAAAATATACGTTCAGAGACGGCGATTCTGCTGCGATAGACCTTGTTTCCACAGGAAATGAAAACGATTGTTATATATTTGCCGACGGTGAATATACAGGAACGATCACCGATCTCAGCTTCATTTCGGGAACGTATTCAATGATTTCTTCTTATGAGAATTTATGCAGGCAGGCTGATATAATCCCTAATAATTAAAATTTAAAGCTGCTGTCGTAAAATATTACGGCGGCAGCTTTTGATTATGAAATATGGATTTTGTGCTTGCATTTTGTTGAGAATTGTTATATAATAGTAATAGGAAAAAAGTTAGCAGAAACTTAGGAGGAATTTAAAATGCAGGAACATAAAATTGGATTTGATAATGAAAAATATCTGAAAATGCAGTCCGAACATATTCGGAGACGTATTGCGCAGTTCGGAGATAAGCTTTATCTCGAATTCGGAGGAAAGCTCTTCGACGATTATCACGCTTCGAGAGTTCTTCCGGGATTCAAGCCCGACAGCAAGCTTCAGATGCTTTTGCAGCTTAAAGATGAGGCTGAAATAGTTATCGTTATCAATTCCGATGATATAGAAAAAAACAAGATTCGCGGCGATCTCGGTATCACCTATGATGTCGACGTTATACGTCTGATAAATGTTTTTACAAAAATAGGGCTTTACGTCAGCAGCGTTGTTCTCACGAGATATGACAATCAGCCTACCTCCGATGCTTTCCAGAGCAGACTGGAATCTCTCGGCATCAAAGTTTATCATCACTACAGTATCAAGGGCTATCCCTCAGATCTCAAATACATTATCAGCGACGACGGCTACGGTAAAAACGACTATATCGAAACTTCCCGCCGCCTTGTAGTTATAACTGCTCCAGGTCCCGGAAGCGGAAAAATGGCTACCTGCCTTTCTCAGCTCTATCACGATCATAAGCGCGGAATCGACGCGGGTTACGCTAAATTCGAGACGTTCCCTATCTGGAATCTCCCGCTTCGTCACCCCGTAAATATCGCTTACGAAGCCGCAACTGCCGATCTCAACGACGTCAATATGATCGACCCTTTCCATCTTGAAGCTTACGGAGAAACTACCGTGAATTACAACCGCGATGTGGAAATTTTCCCCGTTCTCAATGCAATGTTCGAAAATATTCTCGGCGAATCACCCTATAAATCTCCGACGGATATGGGCGTAAATATGGCCGGAAACTGCATTATCGACGATGAAGCCGTCTGCAAGGCTGCTAAGGACGAGATAATTCGCCGCTATTATATTGGTCTCTGCGACAAACGCAAGGGACTTATCTCCGGCGACGAGGAAACCAAACTTGCTCTGCTGATGAAGCAGGCGAATGTTACCCCTGATAATCGCCGCACAATTGCTGCCGCTCTTGCAAAAGAAACCGAAACAGGCGCTCCTGCCGCCGCTATGGAGCTTCCCGACGGAACTATCCTGACCGGACGTACTTCTGAACTTCTCGGCGCTGTATCGGGACTTCTTCTCAATGCGCTGAAGCATTTCGCAGGTCTCGACGATGATATTCTTCTTATGTCGCCCCATGTTATCGAACCTATCATGGATCTTAAAGTAAATCATCTGGGAAATAATAATCCCCGAATCCACACGGACGAAACTCTTCTTGCACTTTCTATCTGCGCCACTACAGATGAAAATGCAAAAAAGGCAATGGAGCAAATATCCAAGCTGCGCGGCTGCGAGGTACATTCAACTGTTATTCTCTCCGCCGTTGATGAAAGAATTTTCAAGCGTCTGGGAATAAATCTTACTTGCGAACCTAAATATAATTGATCGCTCATAATGCCCCGTGATCGGGGCATTATCTAATTATGGAACATGACTGAAAACAGCAAAATAAGTCAGGATTTTTTCTGTGAAATATGGTATCATTATATCGTTGAACAACCACTGTTCGGCAAAAGGAGGAGAAATATGGATTGGATACGCGGTTTGCAGAGGGCGATCGATTATATGGAAGCGCACGTGACCGAGCCTGTGGATTATGATATCATCGCAAGACAAATGAACGTTTCAGCTTTTTATTTTCAGCGAATTTTTACAATGGTATGCGGATTTCCCCCGTCGGAATATATCCGCTGCCGCAGGCTCACACTTGCCGGCAGTGAGCTTTTGGGCGGCGATGTGAAAATCATTGATACTGCGCTGAAATACGGATATGATTCACCCGAAGGCTTTTCAAGAGCATTTACACGCTTTCACGGCGTTACTCCAAATACCACAAAAAAAGGCAATGTCACGCTGAAATCCTTTTCTCCACTGAAAATCACCATAACTTTGAAAGGCGGAAAAAGTATGAACTACAAAATCATTGAGAAAGAGGCGTTCTGCGTTCTTGAAAAGGTTGAGACACACTCTGTTGTTACCGACGAAAATAAGTATGAAATATCTGATTTCTGGGACAAAGCCAAAGCTGACGGTACTGTGCAGACTCTCGTGAATTCCCTTGCAGACGGCAAAAAGAATCTCATGGGAATATGCTACGGCGACGCTGCCGACGGCGGTACATTCGAGTACTCTATTGCGGCTGAATGCAATGAGAACTGCACGATTCCCGCGGGATACCGCATGAGGAATATTGTCGCAGGAACATGGATAGTGTTCGAATGCACGGGCGCAATGCCCGACGCGATACAGGAAACATGGCACCGCATTATCACGGAATTTTTTCCGACAGCCGACTATGAACCTACCTACGAGCTGGATATTGAGGATTACCCAGACGGCGATACCTTGTCGCCCGATTACAAATGCTTCATCTGGATTCCTGTTAAAAAGAAATAACAAAAATCCTGCTGCATTCTACTGCGGCAGGATTTTTTAATCTAATCAATCTAATCAAAATAATTCCTTCAGACGGCTGAGAATAATATTTGCGGCGTCAAATTTTGGCATCAACTCCAATTCCTCTTCACCGTCTGCGGTTATCAGTGTTATTATATTCGTATCAGTTCCAAAACCTGCGCCCGCTTTTTTCAAGGAATTAGCGCAGATCATGTGACAGCCCTTGGAATTCAGCTTGCGGCGCGAATTCTCGATAACGTTATCAGTTTCCATGGAAAATCCGCATATTACCTGTCCATAATGCTTATGCTCGCCGATATATTTCAAAATATCAGTCGTTCGCCTGAGTTGAATACTCATATCGCCGTCGGATTTTTTTATCTTGCTGTCCGCCGTTGTAAGAGGCGTGTAATCCGCAACGGCTGCCGCCTTAATAATCATATGAGCCTCATCAGCACGCGATTTCACGGCATTGAACATCTCTTCTGCGGAATTTACACGGACAATCTTCGTGAACATCGGCGGTTCAGCTTCGGTATGCGCGGCGATCACAGTAACGTCAGCGCCCCTGAGCATGGCGGCTCTTGCTAATGCAAATCCCATTTTGCCGCTGGAATGATTCGTAATAAATCGCACGGGATCTATACTTTCGCGCGTTGCCCCTGCGGTAATGAGAATTTTTCTGCCGAGAAGATCTTTTTCAAATGCGATCTCACGGATTATATGTTCCACAAGAATTTCCTCATTAGGTAATTTCCCTTCACCTATATCTCTGTTTGCAAGCATTCCCCGTGCAGGCTCGACAATTTCGTAACCGTAACGGCGGAGCTTCGCTAAATTCTCCTGCACTATCGGATTATGAAACATATTGTGATTCATTGCAGGCGCGATCATTTTTTTGCAGGTACACGCCATAACTGTCGTTGTAAGCATATCGTCTGCGATACCGTTGGCGATCTTCCCGATAACATTAGCCGTCGCAGGCGCGATCATTACCACATCGGCTTTTTTGGCAATAGCGATATGCTCCACGCTGTACTGAAAATTGCGGTCGAACGTATCTATAAGGCATTTATTCTGAGTCAGCGTTTCAAAAGTAAGCGGGTGAACGAAATTCTGCGCGTTTGCGGTCATGGAAACATGAACCTCCGCGCCCAGCTTCGTGAACATTCTTGCCACGTTGCACATTTTATACGCAGCTATGGAACTTGAAACCCCAAGCAGTACGGTTTTCCCTTTAAGCATATTATTTATCCCTCCGAATTTATTTCAAAATATACTATAATTATAGCACATATTTTTCAAAAAATCTATAGCTTTTTTCTGAAAAATATGGTATAATTATAAGAAACTCAAACATTAACAAAATTCCCAAGAAAGGAAGAAATTTTATGCTTTTAGCTGTTGATATCGGAAATACAAATATAGTTTTCGGCTGCGTGAATGAAAATGACGAGATAGCGATTTTCGAGCGCATTTCTACTAATCATAATGCGACTGCCGCCGAATATGCGTCGCTTATTAAAAATATTCTTGAAATGAACGATTTCCGTTGCAGCGACATTGACGACGCCGTTATGTCATCTGTCGTGCCGTCAGTGACAAACACCGTGAAAGAGGCGATAAAAAAGCTTTTCCGTGTTGATGTCATGATTGCCGGTCCCGGAGTCAAAACCGGGCTGAATATCCTTATTGATAATCCAAAACAGCTTGGCAGCGATCAGGCTGTCGATGCCGTTGCCGCAATAAATTCCTACCCTGTTCCGCTTATAATAATAGATATGGGAACAGCAACAACTGTTTCTGTCGTTGATAAAAATAAAAATTATCTCGGCGGAATGATAATCACGGGCATGGGAGTTGCTACCGACGCGCTTATCAAGCGTACTGCGCAGCTGCCGAAAATAGATTTTGAACTTCCGCCCAACATCATTGGCAGAAATACCATAGACTGCATGAAAAGCGGCGTTCTATATTCGAATGCCTGCGCTCTTGACGGAATAATCCAGCGAATTGAGGAAGAATTGGGCGAGCCATGCACCGCTATTGCAACCGGAGGGTTAGCGTCCATCGTAGTTCCTCTTTGCAGGAAGAATATAATTGTCGATCCCGATCTGCTGATAAAGGGGCTTACAATTATTTATCGTAAAAATAAGAAGAAGTAATAACAAACAAAAGCGGACTTCCGAAAAGAAAGTCCGCTTTTTATTAAAATTATTCCTTTACAGGTAAATCACTCAATTTGTAAATGCCTGCGTCGATCTTCTGAATCGCAAGAGCGTCGAGAGCAGTTACACCGTCGCCTTTATTAGCGCAGTCTGCATTTGCCATTCCCTCATCAGTGAGCTGATACTCGTCTTTATTTGTAAGGAACTGAAGAATCAGCGTTGCATCGGCGATCTCAACCTTGCCGTCGCAGTTTGCGTCACCATAAAGAGTTGCTCCGGGATTCTGAACAGATGTAGTGGGAACGGTTTCAGTTGTGGTATCGTCAGAACCGGCAGTCTTGATGTACGCAGATTTTATCTTAACATCGGTATTGGAAGCCGCCTCGCCGTCGATCTGCACATACCATACCTGACCCTGATAAGTTTTACTCTTGCCCAGTTCCTTCTTCACAGCCTCAATAATTGCTTCGTCCTCAACAACATCGGTACCGAGAGAAACGTTATACAGATCATCAACCACATTTACGGGAATCGACGTAGAACCGCCCTTGTATTCCCACTGAATGTTAGCCCAGTAATATTCGCCGTCAACCTCAACGCCTACACCCAGACCGCCGTTAGCATATTCAACACCCTTTGCCGGATCAATGTCAATGTAGAAATCAGCTGAAGCTTCGGGCAAAGTGATTTCATAATAATTTTTTGCTGAATTATAAATCACCTTTCCGTAACTCTTAGTAGGATCAGCCTCTGTGCTTACGGTCGTAGTTGTGGAAGCCTTTGTTGTGGTTGGTCTTGTAGTTGTTTGAGCGGGATCGACCTGACCTGCGAATCTTGTATAAAGGTCGTCTGGAAGTTCGTCAAGAGTTATGCAGTAGTCGCTCTGATACATCGTGATAGTATCTTCCTTTGTATTGAAAAGAGGATCGCTGAGGAATTCTTCAGAGCCGCCTTCGCCGTCATACCATGTGCAGAAATAGAGCCATGCAGCCTTATCATTAACAAGATTGTCAACAGTTGAGAAGCTGTCGTTTTCCATCATGGCAATCATTTTCTTGCTGTCGTATCTATCCTTGATTCCATAGAATGTGGAAGCCATTGCGCTGTCATTATGTACATAAACGGCAGAACCTGTCGACCAGTCCGTACAGCTGTACTTATCGTAACCTATAATATCAACGCGATCGTCGCCGGGATACCAGTCAGCGGAAGTAGCGAAGTTATAGCTGTTCCACTCCCAGATGAGATTATTCAGACCGTAGTCATATGTGAGCGTGTCGTAAGTGAGATTCCAAATCTCCTTGTAAACTGCCGAGCCGTCCTTAGCCCACCAGAACCAGCCGCCTGTCTCACCGCCGCCGCCTTCAGCTTCGTGAAGCGGGCGGAACAAAACAGGTACGCCTTCATCCTGAAGCTTCTGAAGCTGACCTGCAATATTTTCAAGAGATTTCAGGTAGAATTCGCGTTCAACAGTACCCTCAACAAGAATATTTGAAGGTACGAAATCAGTTAGATGGGGCTTATATGTTGCATTTTCATAAGAAACATGATCGCCGACCTTATAGCCTGCCATTGACTTTGGAACGGTGATATGCCATGAAGCCGTAACGATACCGTTCTTATTCTTTGCCCAGTCGATCATTCTGTCAACAGTTCCGTCTTCAGAACCATAGAGAATATTCGCGCAGTTGAGGAAATCGAAGCCTCTTATAGCAGGATAATGACCTGTAAGATCGTTCAAATATTCAAATTCCTGCTCGAAATTTCCGCCGTGACCGTAGTTGTAGATTTCCTGCTGACCCGAAAGAATGTTATTTCCGTAAACTTCGGAAAGGTAATTCATAAGCGATTTTGCCTCTGCCGTAGCGTACTGATTGCAGGGAGTTGTCTGGGAAGCAGTGATCTTCATATCGGATGCGGATTCAACAGTCATGTAATCGAACCATGACCAGCCCCAGCTTTTCGTAATAACGATCGTATTCTTACCTGCGGAAAGACTTGTCATAAGATTGATAGGCACGGGAGTTTTGGATTCGGGAATTCCCAACTCTCCGGGAGAAACACCGTTGATCGTGAGCGCCTGAGTCTTACTGCCGCCCTCGCCTGCTGCGTAGAAAGTCAGCGAGTACATACCTGCCGTCGGTACTTCAATATCAAGACTGATAGAACCGCTGTCAGTCATGTATGCAACCTGACCGTTGCTTGCGCCGTCCATGTCCTTAGCAATGATAGTCCCAGTCAGTGTGGCGTCCTCAAATTCGTATCTTGTAGGCTCGTCGGCAGCCGTAACAACGCTTGCAGAGCCTACAGCCATACCATTAAAAGCCATTGCGGCAGCCATAACAGCCGCGCCTGCTTTTGTCATAAATTTTGAATGCATCTTTTTCCCTCCGTATTTTATTTTAGCTTAGTTTACATCTCTTTTCTATACTTTAATTATACATTTTTTCATTTAAAAAATCAAGTTTTTTCTATATTTATTTAAATTTGTCGGTAAACTTTGTATATGTATACAATTTCATAATATTTCATTTGGCAATTCAAACAAATTTCAATTAAATTATACTTAAATAATGCTTAAATTTCAGAAAATACTTCCCCTATATTTCGACTTATCAGCAAATCGGCGTTTCTGTCGTATTGAGTCGGCGATTTATTGATGATCACAAGAGAATTCCCCATGAAATAGCGTACCATGCCTGCCGCCGGATAGACGTTCAAAGAAGTTCCGCCGATTATCAGCGTGTCGCATTCGGAAATTGCCCTTATTGCTCCCTCGACTGTCGCGTCGTCTAAACCCTCCTCATAAAGCACGACATCGGGCTTTATAAGTCCGCCGCATGAATCACAGTACGGCACATTCTCCTGCGCGAAAACATACGTCGAATCGAAAAATTTACGGCATTTCGTGCAGTAATTCCGATGAACGCTGCCATGCAGTTCATAAACTTTTTTGCTTCCGCCTGCCTGATGCAGACCGTCGATATTCTGGGTCACCACAGCCGAAAGCTTGCCTGCCGCTTCAAGCTTTGCAAGCTTAAGATGAGCCGCATTCGGCTTCGCGTGTAAGCAATTCAGCTTCGCCTGATAAAATCTGTAAAATTCCTCCGTATGCTCCTCGAAAAAAGTATGGCTGAGTATCGTTTCGGGCGGATAATCCCACTGCTGACTGTACAGACCGTCAACGCTCCGAAAATCCGGGATTCCGCTTTCCGTAGATACGCCTGCACCGCCAAAAAATACGATATTTTTGGAATTTTTCAGAATTTCCGCAAATCTTCTTATATTGTCCATGATCCAAACCTCATTACTTTTTTTGATTTTCCGAAGCGAATTTGCAAAAATAATTCAGCGGACATTCACCGCATTTCGGACTTCTTGCGCGGCAGATATCTCTGCCGAACTGCACTGTCTGATGACAGAAATGACTGGAAATTTCGGGCGGAATCAATTTCAGCAAATCTTTTTCGACTTTCGCGGGTTCTTTATTTTTAGTCAAACCAAGCCTGCCCGTAATTCTGATACAATGCGTATCTGTGACAATTGCAGGTTTTCCGAAAACGTCGCCCAGCATCAGGTTTGCTGTTTTTCTGCCGATTCCCGGAAGAGTAAGAAGTTTCTCCATTGTATCGGGAACTTCGCCCTCGAAATCCGAAATCAGCTTCTGAGCCATTTCTTTAAGACTTTTAGCTTTCGTATGATAAAATCCACACGGCTTGACGATCTGTTCAAGCTCCTCAATATCGGCGTTCGCAAACGCCTGTAGATCGGGATATTTCACAAACAGCGTTTTTGTCACTATATTTACCCTCGCGTCGGTACATTGCGCCGCAAGCCGAGCCGCGAACATCAGTTCATAAGGCTTTTCATATGTAAGAGTACAGTCGATATCGGGGTATATTTTTTCAAGCTCCTCGCAGGCAAGCCTTGCAATTTCTTTCTTTGTCATATTATTTCACCTTTAATTTTTCAAGAATTTCATCGTAAACCTTATACATTTTCTGCACAGTATTTTCAAGAAAATAGTAGTGCTTTATGTAAAATCCCAGAAGCACGATAATGATAGTTATCAGGAGCAGCAGGGCGAATTTTTCGCAAAACAGAAACGCGCACACCAGTATCGTAAGCGCCAGCGCAAACATCATCGTCACCAGAAAATGTACGATTCGCTCATGCTGCATAAATGCGATCTTATCCTTGTGTTCCGCAAGAAGTTTTTCAAGTTCCTCGGTTGAGACGCAGTTTTTCAAACGCTCCTCCGCCATTTGCATATAGTTTTTCAGATATTCCGTCATATCGTCAACTCCTACAATTTTATACATATATTATACATTATTCCGCTGAATTTGTCAATAAAAACCGCCGCACAGTAATTAAACTGTGCGGCGGTAATTTTTACAAAGATTCAGAAATTATTCCTCTTCATCTTCTTTTTTGCGTACTGCAAACGCTGTTACAGCTGCAAGACCAAGCATTGCTACTACTATGCCAACACCTTCATCGCCCGTCTTGGGAGCGTTAGTTGTTGTAGTTGTGGTTTTAGTCGTAGATGTGGTGGTTGTTGCGGTTGTTGTTGTGGAAGTTGTTGTTGTATTTTCTGTTGAGGTTGTAGTTTCGGTAGTTGTTGTTTCTGTAGTTGTGGAAGTTGTTGCAGTTGTCGTAGACGTAGTTACGATAGCGTCATCAACCATTACTATTACATTGTCGTTTGCTTCAATAACCTCGCTGTCTACTACGACAGTATCAACTTTTCCGTTTACAATTGTGAATGTAATATCTGTTGCTACTGCATAACCGCTGGGAGCTGCAACTTCGTGGAGTACGTATGTACCGTCATTCAGTCCGCCTACCAGTGTAGATGTGCTGCCTGATACCCATTCAAGCGTTGTTCCGTTTTCAGTTGAAACAAGCTTAGCATCTGTGCCAAGTTTAACATTGTCGATGTCAAATGTTACTGTATTGCCTGTGAAGTCTGTACCTGTAAGCGTGAGAGTTGCACCTGTGATTTCAGTACCGTCTGCATCCTGCTTGCTGATAACAACTTCGCCTTCGATCATGTCGTCAACCATTACTACAGTATTGTCATTCGCCTTAACAACTTCGTCGTTTACTACGATAGTGTCAATCTCGCCGTCTACGATTGTAAATGTGATATCTGTTGTAACTTCGTAACCGTTAGGAGCTGCAACTTCGTGGAGTACGTATGTACCGTCATTCAGTCCGCCTACCAGTGTAGATGTGCTGCCTGATACCCATTCAAGCGTTGTTCCGTTTTCAGTTGAAACAAGCTTAGCATCTGTGCCAAGTTTAACATCGTCTACGTCGAATGTTACTGTATTGCCCTTGAAATCTTTACCTGTAAGAGTAAGAGTTGCGCCCTTGATTTCAGTGCCGAACACATTCTGCTTGCTGATAACAACTTCAGTTTCGCTCATATCGTCAACCAATACTACATTGTTATCATTTGCGCCGACTACTTCGCCGTTTACAATTGTGAATGTGATGTCTGTTGCAACTTCATAACCGCTGGGAGCTGCTACTTCATGAAGTACGTATGTACCGTCATTCAATCCGCCTACCAGTGTAGATGTGCTGCCCGATATCCACTCAAGCTTTGTTCCGTTTTCGGTTGAAACAAGCTTAGCGTCTGTGCCGAGTTTAACGCCATCTACATCGAATGTTACTGTATTGCCTTCGAAATCTGTACCTGTAAGCGTAAGAGTTGCGCCTTTAACTTCATCGCCGTCTAAGTCCTTCTTGCTGATAACAACTTCGCTTTCGATCATGTCGTCAATCATTACTATAGTATTATCGTTTACGTCAACAGTCTCGCCGTTTACTACGACAGTATCAAGTTCGCCGTCTACGATTGTGAATGTAATGTCTGTTGCAACTTCATAACCATTGGGAGCTGCTACTTCATGGAGTACGTATGTGCCGTCTACAAGATTCTTAACGTAAGAAGGCTGTGAACCGGATGTCCAGTTTATTTCTGTACCGTTTGTCTTTGTGTTGAGAACTGCATCTTTTCCGAGTATCACATTGTCAATATTGAATGTGATGTCGTTGCCTGATGTGTCCTTACCTGTGAGCGTGAGAACCGCGCCTGCAATTTCCTTGCCGTATACGTTCTGTTTGCTTAATTCAACTTCGCCTGATTTCTTATCAACCATAGAGATTATGTTCGAAGGATCGCCGACGATTTCGCCGTCTTCAAATTCGAATGTGATCTCTCTTGCTACCTGATATCCGTCCGGAGCAGAAATTTCGCGGAGCGTGTAAATACCGTCTTCAGCACTTTCAATAACTGTAGGTGTACTGCCCGAAATCAATCTGAGACCGTTTTCATCACAGCTGAGAAGAACTGCATTGTGACCGAGGTGTATATAATCCTCTAAGAATATGATGTCGTTGTCGTCTGCATCCTTACCTGTGAGTACAAGTTCAGCGCCCTTTACTTCGTCGCCGAAAATATCCTGCTTGCTTACAGCAATAGTCCAGTCATCACCAGGTGCAACCTTTTTGGGACGTGTTGTTGTTGTAACGATATCGGAGTCGGGGAGCTGAGTAGTAGGACGAGTTGTAGTTTCCATTTCGTCTACCATTTCAACGCCGTCCATTTCATTACCTTCTTCGTCATAAACGATTCCGTCCTTAACGATGAATGTAATGTCATTAGCTACGAGATAACCTTCAGGAGCTGCTTCTTCGTGAAGCGTGTAAGTACCGTCTTCAACGAAAACTATGCTTGCGGAATCACCGCTTATCCATACGAGCGATTCGCCCTGTCCGTTTACGAGAACTGCATCTTCACCGAGTTCGAGCTGCTCTCTCTCGAATGTAATTGCCGAACCGTCTTCCTTAACGCCGCTGAGTTTAAGAGTTGCGCCCTTAACTTCTGTGCCGTCAAGATCTACCTTATTGATGTTTACCTGTGCGGTAACTGTCGTTGCTGCTGTTGTGGTAGTTGTTTCTGTTGTTGTAGTGGTTGTTGTCTCTGTTGTCGTAGTGGTTGTTGTTTCTGTTGTTGTAGTAGTTGTTTCTGTTGTGGTAGTGGTTGTTTCTGTTGTAGTTGTGGTAGTTGTTTCTGTTGTGGTGGTTGTTGTTTCTGTTGTAGTTGTGGTAGTTGTTTCTGTTGTGGTGGTTGTTGTTTCTGTTGTAGTTGTGGTAGATGTTGTGGTTTCCATTTCGTCTACCATTTCAACGCCGCCCATTTCAT
>CAYNYB010000028.1:0-23332 GCA_964401315.1 uncultured Alistipes sp. | reverse complement strand
GCTCCTATCCAGAGCGGTATCATGAGCACTATCCACGCTTACACAGGCGATCAGATGATCCTCGACGGTCCTCACAGAAAGGGCGATCAGAGAAGAGCAAGAGCAGGTGCTGCTAACATCGTTCCCAACTCTACAGGAGCTGCTAAGGCTATCGGTCTTGTAATTCCCGAACTCAACGGCAAACTCATCGGTTCTGCTCAGAGAGTTCCTGTTCCTACAGGTTCTACAACTATCCTTACCGCTGTTGTTAAGGGCGCAGACGTTACAGTTGACGGAATCAATGCTGCTATGAAGGCTGCTTCTTCTGAGTCCTTCGGTTACAACACAGATCAGATCGTTTCTTCTGACGTTATCGGCATGAAGTACGGCTCACTCTTCGATGCTACTCAGACAATGGTATCCAAGGTTGCTGACGATCTTTACGAAGTTCAGGTAGTTTCATGGTACGATAACGAGAATTCTTACACATCACAGATGGTAAGAACTATCAAGTACTTTGCTGAACTTGCTTAATTAAAGATTTTAAAATCAAAAAAAGCGGCTCTTAATTGAGTCGCTTTTTTATTATAAAAACCTTTTAACTTCAGACTAACCAGCCTTGCTGTAAAATTCAATGTACTTTACATTCTTAATAAGTCATTCCGAGCAAAACAGGAAGCATTCCGATAAGACAACCAAACACAAATGAAACCACCCAAGCAACTACAGCAGCTATTATGTACGTTTTTCCGGATTTCTTCTTTCCCTTGCCGATATCAACACAGCCGAGAATAATTCCGGCAATCGGAAATAAAACGGAAAGAATAATAAAACCGACGTTTGCCTTTTCTTCCACAGGCTCGTTATCGTTATACATATTATAACCGTTTTGAGTTTCTCCGCAATAAGGACAGCTGTACGCTCCATCAGCGATTTGACTTTTGCATTTTTTACAAATCATAATAAAAACCCCTTAAAAAAGATAATATAACATTATACTTTATAATAATGTGCAATAAATGATAAAAAAGTGATTGTCAAGTGAAAACAGATACATTATTTTACATTAATATTTTCATCTGCCCGAGCAATAATACTATCACGGCATCAATAATTCAAATTTAAGGAGAAATGAAAATGAGTAACAGCAGCAACAACAGCGGTATTATGACAGAAAAGGGCAGACAGGCACTTGAAAGATTTAAGATGGAATCAGCTTCTGAGCTTGGCGTAAACCTCAAGGAGGGGTACAACGGCGACCTCACTTCCCGTGAAGCCGGCTCTATCGGCGGCAGAATGGTTCAGAAGATGATCAACTCATATAAAATGCAGTAAATCAATCTGAATTTCGTTGAGAATTTATTATTCCCCAAATTCAGATCAATATACACACGGGATGCCGTTAAGGCACCCCGTGTTTTTTGAGTTTATTCTTATTTATTTTTACGTCTGACGAGAATTCCCACAATATCAGCCCCGATATTTGAAGCGACGGCAGGACCTATAGTCGAATAAATTTCGGCTTTTCTGCCAACTCGCTTGTACATTTCCTTTTCAACTTCTCTCGCAAGCGTATCGTCTCTTCCGTAAAGCATTATATACGGAGTCTGCGGAGTCATATTTCTCTCAGCGCAGTCTGCAAGTTTCATTACGATATTTTTTTCGCCGCGAATCTTTTCAATAACATCAGCTTTATTATCCGCGAAACGGATTATTGGCTTCAATCCAAGAAGTTCACCGGCAAAAGCCGCAGTTGCGGAAACTCTTCCCGATTTTCTCGCATATTTCAGCGAATAAGGAACAGCGTAAATTGCACAAACATTGAACCAATCTTCAAAATAAGCCACAATATCCTCGGCGGACGCGCCCTTGCGAATTTTCTTAACGGCTTCCATAATCGGAAATCCGTAAAATACAGTATAAGCGCGTGAATCGATGTTGAAGATTCTTATTTTATCAGCGGCATCCGGATTATTTTCAAAAAAATCGCGCTTGGCGATCAGGGAATTATTATAAGTTCCCGAACCCTCGCTGTTAATCGAAACGCTGATAATGTCGCTATATCCCTCATCATAAAGTTTTTTGTAAGTTTCCTCGAAAGTCAGCGGCGAAATTTGGGAATGCTTCGGGATTTCGTCTGTAGAAGCAAGCATATCGTAAAATTCCTGCTTCGTGATATCGAAAGTTTCACGGAAAGTTTTTCCGCAGAAACTGATCTCAAAAGGCAGAACAGTTATTCCAAGTTCCTCGATCGTTTCCAGCGACAGATCGCAGCTACTGTCAGTGAGTATCATTATCTTAGACATATTTTAGTCTCCTTTACCATTCGAATTTGGTGAGTTTGCCCTCCTCGGACAAATTGGGATAATCCCATTGACGCAGCACCTCATATACAGCTATCGCCACAGAATTTGAAAGATTCAGACTTCGCAGTTCATTTCTCATGGGAATCCTCATACACAAATCAGGATTTTCGTAAAGCAACTCCTCAGGCAGTCCTTTGTCCTCTCTCCCAAAAACAAGATAGCTGTTATCGGGATAATCGCCGTCACTGTGTACTTTTTTTCCCTTTGTCGTAAAATAAAAGAAATTTCCGTCTTTATTTTTTGCAAAAAAATCCTCAAGACTGTCGTAATACGTTATGTCAAGCTTATCCCAGTAATCGAGACCGGCGCGTTTGAGGTGCTTGTCCGTTATCTCGAACCCAAACGGGCGAATCAGATGAAGTCTTGCTCCCGTAACAGCGCAGGTTCTGGAAATATTCCCGGTATTCTGCGGTATCTGCGGTTCAACAAGAACTATGTTAAGATTAGGCATTTTGATTCCTCATGAATAAAATATTGTTTTCTTCTAAAAATATAATATGTCAGCTTGATTTGAAGCTGACTCTATTATCCCCCGAATTTTGCAAAAAATCGGGAAAATAAATAACCAACGGAGATTGAAATATGAATATGAAAATGATTACCACAGGTCTTACCGCCTCCGCGGCAATAGGACTTGCCTGCTATGCATTCGCCACGGCGAGCGCAATGAAAAAGCACAGTATAAAGCGAAATGCCAGCAAAACCATCAAGGCGGCAGGAAACCTCCTCGAAGATATCACCTCGATCATCGGCTGATCAGCGGACGGTTAATCCGTCCGTACATAGATCAGGACGTTGCAATCGAATTTTTTCGATAACCAAGATAGCTTTCGAGAATTATTACAGCAGCGACTGCGTCAACTACAGCTTTGCGCTTTTTTCCGCGCGTATTTGTGGTATTAAGGTAATTATGAGCCGAAATCGTCGTACAGCGTTCGTCCCACAATTCGACGTGACAGTCTGTTAATTTCTGTAATTTTTCGGCAAAAAGACGACATCTTTCGGCGCGTTCCCCTATTGTTCCGTTCATATTTTTCGGATAACCCACAACAATCATTTCCGCATGATGTTCCTTAGCGGCAAAGGCAGTTTTCTCAATACACTTTTCAAAATCCTTTTCGGCGATAACTCCAACAGGTGAAGCGATAAGCTCACTTTTTCCGCATATGGCAATACCTGTTCGCGAATCGCCGAAATCAACCGACATAATTATCATAACTCATCACCAAGGTTTTACCGTACCTACTATATCGCATACAGATGAAATCCCCTTGCTGTCGAGGAATTCGTTCATTTCTTCGACTATCTTTACAGGTGCGAAAGGATCGGTGAATATCGCCGCTCCGACCTGAACCGCTGATGCGCCTGCCATCATAAGTTCGATAGCGTCTCTGCCGGAAGATACGCCTCCCATACCGATAACCGGAATTTTAACAGCATTTGCAGTCTGCCACACCATGCGGACAGCTATCGGGAAAACGGCAGGACCGCTCATTCCCCCGACGTTATTTCGCAGTATCGGTCTGCCGGTATTTATATCGATGCGCATACCCAATAAAGTGTTTATCAGTGATACTGCATCCGCGCCTGCCGCTTCGACGGATTTTGCGATCTCGATTATGCTCGTAACATTCGGAGAAAGTTTGACGATAAGCGGTTTTTTGGTAACGTCGCGCACGCGTCTTGTAACCTCAGCCGCCATTTCACAGCTTGTTCCGAAAGCCGCCCCCCCCTGCTTAACATTCGGGCATGAAATATTAAGCTCTATCATATGAACATCGGTATCGTCGAGTTTTGTGGCAACTTCTGCGCATTCGTCGGGAGTTGAACCTGCAATATTCGCAAGAACAGTCACATCTTTCGTGAGCAGATAAGGAAGTTCGGTATTGATAAAATGATCTATTCCGGGATTCTGAAGTCCGACAGAATTAAGCATTCCGCTCGGAGTTTCGGCAATTCTCGGAGCAGGATTTCCCGTGCGCCTATGAAGAGTAGTACCCTTTGTGGCGATTCCTCCAAGCTTATTAAGTGGGAATAATTCCTCATATTCTCTGCCGTAGCCGAAAACTCCCGAAGCCGGAATTATCGGATTTTTAAAATCAACGCCGCATATTTTTACAGAAAGATCAGCCATTACCAAAGCACCTCCTCAGCTTTAAACACAGGACCGTCCTTGCAGACGTGTGCAAAATATTCCTCGTCGTTTCTGACAGTGCGGCAGGCGCAGCCCAGACACGCTCCGATTCCGCAAGCCATACGTTCCTCAAGAGAAATTTCGCAGTAAATATTTTTTTCTTTGCATACCTGCGTAATTCCCTTTAACATAGGCGTCGGACCGCAGGCATAAACGGCGTCAATTCCGCCCTGTTCAGCCAACTCCGTGAAAGGCTGCGTAACAAATCCGTGAATTCCGGCAGAACCGTCGTCGGTACATAAAATCGTCTGCGCACCTGCCGATTTAAAATCATCTTGTAAAATAGCTGCCGCACTGTTTCTGAAACCGCTTATTGCAACAGCCTTTTCACCGTATATCTGCGC
The DNA here is from genome assembly GCA_964401315.1 of uncultured Alistipes sp. GTDB lineage: Bacteria > Bacillota > Clostridia > Oscillospirales > Ruminococcaceae > Ruminococcus. The sequence goes on along the minus strand of CAYNYB010000028.1, from coordinate 18,449 downwards.
CAGCGGAAGCATGGGAGGAGTTCCGATTCCACCGCCGATAAGCACTACTTTCTTGAAATTTTCATTAATGGTAAATCCGTGACCCAACGGAGCGAGCATATCAATAAGATCGCCTGAATTAAGTCTTGCGATCTGCGAAGTTCCCTCGCCTCTTATCTCAAAAACGATTCTGAGAGTACCTTTTTCTTTATTTATACCGCAGATTGAGATCGGTCTGCGCAGCGTGAAACTGCCTGTTCTGATATGAACGAACTGTCCCGGGGCGGCAATTTCCGCGATCTCCGGGCATTTGATCTCAAAACTGTATATTCCCTTTGCGAGAGACTGTTTATTCGTAATAATATATTGTCCTTGTGTATATTTCATATTAATTATTGCTCCTTTTTCTCTCCGCAGTTTTTACATTTTCCGAACAAACCGAATTTTCCGCCGCATTTCGGACAAAGTCCCTGAGATTTAAGATAAGCTGAAATGCTTTTGAATCGATAAATTTCGGCGGCGTCAAAAACGCTGTCCTTAAAATAAATTCGTTTTACGCCGCTTCCGCTCAATTTTCTGTAAACTTCAAAGGAAGGATTCGTGTATTCGTTTTCAGGTTCCCATGTAGTAGCACTGCTTTCGAAAACGATCTCCTCAAGACCGCAGCACATCGCGTTGTACATAATTTCTCCGACATTTTCGGGTATTGTTATTGATTTCAGGCTGTCGCAGCCGTTGAAAGTTTTATATGTGATCTTTTTGAGTTGAGACGACAGACTTACCGAAGTGAGAGCAGTGCAGTTTTCAAATGCCGAATCTGCAATTTCCGTAACGGAATCGGGAATATGTACAGTTTTTACCGACGTATCGCCCTTGAATGCGCCTGACGCTATTTTTGTAACATATTCGGGAATATCAACGTCTTCATCTTTTCCCGCATATTTCACAAGAGTATCTTTATCGCACAGGAAAACATCCCCCGTAAGCACAGGCGCTTTATTTTCATTCGCTTCTACTTCGTCTTCATCGGAAGCTATCATAATTTTTTCGCCGCAATGACCGCAGTACCATGCTTCAAGGCGTTTCTCCGCAAAAAGCAGCGCCTTGCACTTAGGGCATACGATCTGAATGTAATCATTAAATTCCATAGTACCTCCTCAAATCCTTTTTAAATTATTATATCATATTTTTCACAAAAAAGCAATATACAAATAAAAAAATATATATAAATTAAAAGCTTCCCGAAAGAAGCTTTTAATTAACAGATCTCCTAGGAAACCGGAGAAGTACCAAATACCGCTCCATATGCAAAATAGACAAGGAAAATGGTGCTTTGTAAGTTTCCGAGGAGATATAATATAATTATTCTTTTATCGGCAGATCTGTAAGCTTGTAAACTCCTGCGTCAACTTTCTGAATGGTAAGCGCGTCACTGGCTGTAACGCCGTCGCCATTGCCACTCACATCGGCGTTGAGAAGTCCCTGCGATGTCAGCGAATATTCGTCCTTGTTAGTAAGGAACTGGAGTATCAGCGTAGCGTCGGCGATCTCAACTTTTCCGTCGCAGTTCGCATCGCCGAAGCATGTTCCCTCCGACGTCGAATCGGTTGTGGCAGACGTTGAAGGCTCGGTCTTATCACCGATAGAAGTTTCTCCGTAATAATCGGAAAGAGAAATTCCGTTTCCCGACTGTCCAAGCTTGATCTTGTGATCGAGACTGATAAATTTTCCGTCGTTATCCTGCCACAGCGACGGCTCAACGAACGCGTATTTATCTTCGTCCCATTTGCCGAAATTGTCGTAAACAAGTCCGCCTGTATCGCCGGAATTTTCGTTGAAGCACCAGAATGTATGATGAATATGTTTTTCGATCATATAATCGCGGAGAATCGTCATCCACTTCACATTATCCCCTGTCGGATCATGCTCTTCATCAATAAATCCGCCCCATTCGCCCATAAGCAATGGTGAAATATTTTCCTCAACAAGATAAGCCCATGTATCATACCAGTAATCGTCAAGAAGAGACTGACGTGTGAAGTCTTTGTCAAACCAAGTCTGAGCGTATACAAGAGGACCGTAGTCGTGGGGTGAATAAACAAGCTGACTCTGATATTCGCCGAGGTCAACGGGATAATCCCTTGCACCGCGAAAATTTCCGCCCCACCATGCTCCGTAGTACGGCTGCTTGCTTTCATCGCCGTAATGCGCATAATCAACAGCAGGAGAATTCCAGTCGCTGCCTATTTCGAATTTTGGATAAACTTCAATTCCCTCAACCATTATAAGCAGATTCGGATTTTTCTCCAGAACGGCAGCCGCGCCTCGTTCAGCCGCATATTTCCAGTTGTTTTCAGCAGTCGAATCATCCCAAATAGCCATTCCCTGACCGTCGTTCTTGCCGTGCGGCTCATTTTTAAGATCTATAGCAACGATCGTATCGTCGTCCTTGTAATAATCGGCAAACCACGAAAGTGCTTCCAGCCAATCGTCCGTCGAGAAATTACTGTCGTACCACAAAGGCATCTGATGACCGTTCGAAGCAGTAGTTGCGCTATGAATGTCGATCATTATCTTCATTCCGTTTTCTCTGCACCATTCAACAGCCTTATTCCAAATGTCGAAGCTGTACATCGGCGTACCGCCCTGCACTCCCTCAATTGTAAGCTCAGGATTTTCATACTCGTTGATCTTTATCATGGTATCGGGAGCGCCGTTTTTCCATTGCAGCAAAATTTCGGTAGACATCGGCACGCGCAGCAGATTAAAGCCATGATCGGCGATCTCGTTAAGCATTTTATGCATATTCTGAGACCAAACGCCGTCGAAAACCTGACTGCCCACATTATAGCCGAACCAGTTGCAGCCAGTCAGCCATACTGGATTTCCGTCCATATCAACTATCTGAGCATTCTCATTAACGTGCAGCCAGTCGTCATGATATTCATCGGGCGCTGCGTTTGTTGCTTCGGACGGCATATAAACCGACATTCCGACGCCTGTCAGAAGTACAACCGCAGCAGCAGTCATTTTTTTTAAAAATAAATTCATCAGATATACCTCGTTTCATATTTGAAATTTCACTCTTTTATCCAACTTTTATTATAGTATATATCAAAACCATAAATTTGTCAATACTTTATCACAAACTATTTCAAAGACAGTATTGACGAATCTATGTTATAATGTTATAATGAAGTATACGATTAAAAAAGGAATGTGATAAAGCTATGAAAGTAATTGCAGGAACGGCTAAAGGCAGAAATCTTACTGCTCCCGAGGGTCTTGATACTCGACCTGTTACGTCGAAAATAAAGGAAGCTCTTTTCAGCAGCTGGCAATTTATGATTCCCGGCGCGGATTTTCTCGATCTTTTTGCAGGCAGCGGAAGTATGGGCATCGAAGCGCTGAGCAGAGGCGCGGCAAACGTGGTTTTCGTCGAAAAAAGCAGGCGCGCTGTCGAAGTTATAAAGAAAAATCTAAGCGTGTGCAGATTTGCGGACGGGTTTCAGATATGTCAGGACGACGTTTTCGATCGTTTGCGCCTGCTTCATAATAACGGCAGCTCATTCGATCTGATATATCTCGATCCGCCGTTTACAGTCGCGGAAATTTTTCTTCCTGTCATGGAAACGCTCGCAGAAGCCGATATTCTCAAAGAGGACGGAATTATAGGGATTCGCACGCCGAAAGAAATGGAACTGCCCGACGATTTCGGCAAACTTCACAAATTCAAAAAGAAAAAATACGGTATTTCCGCAATTCATTTTTATTCGTTAAATGAATAAAAATAAAACCTGTATCAATAGTTTGATTTGACTATTGATACAGGTTTTTATTATTAGAGCCTGTTCAGTATCTTTGCAGAAATTGCTTTGTACGCTCGGAAGCATTTTCGCCGAATAATTCTTCGGGCGTTCCCTCGTCGGCAATTATGCCGCCCTCCATGAATATAACATGATCGGCAACGTCGCGCGCAAACGCCATTTCATGCGTAACGATAACCATCGTCATTCCGTCGGCAGCCAGTTCTTTTATAACTTTCAGAATTTCTCCGGTAAGTTCGGGATCAAGAGCCGAAGTAGGCTCATCGAAGAAAAGCATTTCAGGCGAAAGCGCAAGAGCGCGCGCGATAGAAACACGCTGCTGCTGACCTCCCGAAAGTTCGCATGGATACGATTTTGCTTTTTCGGAAAGTCCCATTTTTCCAAGAAGTTCCATAGCCGTTTTTTCAGCTTCATCCCTGCTCTTTTTCAGAACGCGCACCGGAGCTTCGGTAATATTGCGCAATACGTTCATATGCGGAAACAGATTGAAATTCTGAAAAACCAAACCTATTTTCAAGCGTATATCGCGAAGCGAAGATGAATTTGCGTAAACGAGTTTTCCTGATTCATTCGTATTGAACATATTTATCCCGCAAACGTCGACAGAACCGCCGCTTGCCTTTTCAAGCTGATTTATACAGCGCAGCAATGTGGATTTTCCGCTTCCTGACGGTCCTATTACAGCCAGAACGTCGCCTTTTTCAACGTTGAACGAAATATCTTTCAGCACAATCTGCGAGCCGAATGATTTGGACAGATTTTTAACTTCAAGCATAGCCATAAATAAAAATCCCCCTTATTTATAATAGTCGAGTTTTTTCTCAATGTAAGACGCTGCCACAGTCAGTATCATTGCAAGAACGAAATAGAAAATTCCTGCAATAAACAACGGCGTAAGAGAACTGTAAGTCTGCATCTGCTGCTTGGCTTTCAGCGTAATTTCAGCATATGATACTACATTCGCAAGTGAAGTATCTTTCACAAGGACGATAATTTCATTCGCGCTTGCCGGAATTACTCTTTTCACCACCTGCGGCAGCACCACATGGAAAAACGTCTGAAATTTATTCATACTCAGGGCTGCGGCTGCCTCATATTGACCTTTGGGGATAGATTCGATTCCGCCGCGAAAAATTTCTGCAAAATAAGCCGCGTAATTCAGCGTGAAAGCAACAATAACAGCATTGAACATAAAATTATCCGCTTTTATATCGATTCCGCCCAGCAGCGATTGAATCAAACTGGGAAGATGCTCATTTTGTTTCAGCATTGGTATTGCATAATATGCCACAATGATTTGCAGCATAAGCGGCGTGCCTCGCATAATCAATATGTAAATATTGGTCAGCCACGCGATCGGCTTTATTCTGCACTTTTTCAGCAGCGCCACTATCATTCCGAGCGGAATGGAATAAAGCAGCGTAAATCCGAACACTTTTAAAGTTGGCAGAAGATATTTCAATAATATCATCGTCACCTTCTGAATTTCTTCACCTGTCATAACAGTAAAACCACCTCTTTGTTTTTTTCTTAATTATAACATATTTCGACACATTATTGCAATAGTTTTTTCAAAATAATAAAAAAGCCGCCCTCTTTTTTCAAGAAAGCGGCTGAATTCGAATAGACCTGTTTAATAACCGGAAAAATGCTGAATGACGCAGGATTTTTTGCATCATGCAAAGCGCGTTTTTCGCAGGAATACTGTATGTATTTCAAGGAAAATTGGCAAAGCATGATGCAAAAAAGACAATTCAGACAGCGTTTTGGAGATTATTGAACAGATCTAATATAAAAATACAATTATTTAACTGTTGTAATATCGCTGCCGAACCAGTTTGTTGAAATTTCACCAAGCTTGCCGTCTGCTTTCATTTCGCTGAGAATGCGCTGAACTTCGTCGCGGAGAGTCTGATCGCCCTTGCGGAAACCGATCGCGTACTCTTCCTCTTCAAGTCCGTCAGGAAGAATTTTATACGACTTTCCGGAAGATGTTATCTCATAATTTGCAACGACTGAATCAAGGAATACAGCGTCCACAATTCCGAGTTCCATCTGCTGAAGAGCCTCGATATTTGTAGCCATAGGCTGCTCGGTAATAGTTGATGCGATATCGGATTCCATAAGTATAGTTTCGGCAGTTGAACCGTTCTGAACGCCGATGACCTTATCCGCCAACTGATCCATATTTTCAACGTCGCTGTCGGCAGGAACTACAAATACCATAGCATTTGTCATGTAAGGCTCGGAAAGATTCATCTCCTCGGCTCTCGACGGGCTAACAGACATACCGTTCCAGATGCAGTCGATTCTGCCTGCGTTAAGATCCTGTTCCTTTGTGTCCCAGTTGATGCCCTCTTTAACGAGTTCAACGCCCATTCTTGCACATACTTCCTCGGCAACGTCTATATCAAATCCCACGATCTCGTCGTTTTCATCGGTATATCCCATTGGCTTGAACGTTGCGTCAAGACCGAGAACGAATTTGCCGCTGTCGAGAATTTTTTGAAGCGAACCGTCTTCAGAGACAGCAGCTTTGGAAGATTCGCTATCGGAAGATTCACTTTCTGAAACGCTGCTTTCGGAAGATCCAGATCCCTCGGAAACGGAATCGCTGCCGCTTTCATCGCCGCAGCCTGCCGCTAATGCAAACATTGAAAGTACAGCTGCCATTGCTGTAATTCTGCTGAAAATTGATTTTTTCATAATTAAACTCCTTAATATAAATTACGGAACGCATAATAAACGCTCTGCTTTTGTTTCATAATATCACAAATTATCACTGTTGTAAAGAAAAAATCAGAACTTTTGTAATTTCATATAAATTAATTTATAATGTTGAATTATATTTTTTGTTTTTTATCAATGAAATTTGAGATCAAAACTCGTAATTTTCAAGAATAAGCCGCAAATTTTCCTCGCTGTATTCCGCAATTTTCGAAAACATTTTCGCAAGACTGCATTTCTTTTCAAAATTCAGACTGCCGCTACGAAATTTCTCATAATTAAACATACGATTTATAATTTTAACACCGAAAACCGCAAACATAATTTTCGGGTAAAGATTTCCGCTGAAAACGGCTTTCATAAAATATCTCCAGATAAAATAAAATGCTATATTTCGCAGTTCCTTTTCATTTTCGCCGAAAATCTCATCGGCGTTTTCATTAGTATTGCAGAATCGGGACAGAACCCGAAAATACTCTCTCTGCCAGATATCCGCAGGCTCGGCTTCGATCATCAGATCTATCGCCCTTTCGGCATCGAAATCACGGCTTTCATTTTCAATATCGGGCGTATCAAATATTTCATATTCGTCTATTCTGTCCTGCAATATTTCGGCGTAACGGCAGAGTTTTCCAAGAATTTCCGCAAGAGGAATTTCACGGTCGGCAAGCAGAGAAATTATTTTTTCCCTCGCATTTTTCATGAATTCGTAAAACTTTTCATCTATCGGTTCATCTTCACTGTCATCACTGCAAAGTGAATCCGGAGCAGTAGTTTCATACGTTTCGAAATTATCGGAGTTGAGAACCAATCTTGCCGCTTCCTCGCAGCAAAGCCCGATTCCGCCCTCGATCATGTCATCAAACCATTCAAAATAACGCGGGTGTCTGTCGCAGATCTCGCAAAGTTTGTCTTCGCCAAGTGAAATTATTATGTCGCATAAATTATTTTTATTTAAAAACGAACAGCGTCGCAGGCTGTCAATTTTAAAACACTGCTCCTCAAAATCAATATTTTTCCGCAGTTTTTCACCGAATTTTCCTGTCTCATTCCTGTATGCCACGACAGTTTTGTCGTCTATGTAAATTTCCCAGCCTATGCAGCAGTTATCGCTGCATTTTTCGGCGGAGCATTTGAATTTTTTGTAATATTTGGGTAAAATCAACTTCATTTTTTCACACTTTCCTTTCTTCACAATTATATCATAGATGCTGTAAAACTTCAAGTGAAACGGAAATATATGTAAAAAAAAATACTGTGAAATATTATTTTAACATTTTGTACTTATAAAATTAATATTTATAATAGCCTGATATGGTATAATTATTAATATATGTAATTCTTTTGCGATTCGAAAATTTGATAAAAGGCGGAAAATATTATGGTATTTGGTGCGATATTAGCAGGAGGAAAAGGTTCTCGTATGGGCAATTATACGGTTCCGAAGCAGTTTTTGTCGGCAGGCGGAAAGCCTATCATCGTTCATGTAATAGAAAAATTTCTGGTTCACCCCGAAATCGACTATATAGTAGTCGGCGTAAATCCCGAATGGCAGCAGCATATGAATGACCTTGTAGAAAGATATTTGCCAAACATAGAAAAACTGACCGTAGTTGCAGGCGGTTCGGATCGTAACAGCACTATCGCAGGAATCATCAGTGAGATACGAAAGATAAGCGGCGGCGATGACGATATCGTCGTTACTCATGACGCTGTCCGCCCATTCATTACTCTGAAAATGATCTCGGATAATATCAGGATAGCAAGGGAACACGGCGTTTGCGATACCGTTATCCCTGCGGCAGATACTATTGTTTATTCCGAAAATCACGAGTATATCACGGACGTTCCCGTGAGAAGCAATACCTATCAGGGACAGACTCCGCAAAGCTTCCGCATAAAGCTTTTTGAAGAGGTTTACAGCGCAATGACCGAAGAAGAATTGAATATAGTGACGGACGCCTGCAAAATGTTCATGCTTAAAGGCTATCCCGTTTATCTTGCGGAAGGACACGTTTCGAATTTTAAAGTAACTTATCCCGAGGACTACAAAATGGCACAGATATTCCTCGGCGACGCGATCGGAGAGAAGGATAATGATTAATCACCAGTATAAATTGACAAGTCCGCTTCTTATCGAAAGACAATGCGAAAGTATATCCCCGAATCAAAAAGATCAACTGATCGTGCGCCCTACGCATCTTTCGATCTGCAAAGCCGATATGAGGTATTATTTCGGACAGAGAAATGCGGACGTGCTTAAACGGAGGCTTCCGATGGTGCTTATACACGAAGCTTGCGGTGAAGTTATATACGATCCCGAAAATCGCTTCGAACGAAACAGCAAGGTAATTCTTCTCCCGAATATCGGCGGAAACGATAAATTCTATATGGAAAATTATCGTTTGGATTCTGTTTTTCGCTCCAGTAAAGCTGACGGGTTTATGCAGGAAATGATCTCGATGGATTACGATCATGTAGTTCCGTACACGAAAAAAAATTACGACAGCGTGTTTGCATTTACAGAATTTATCAGCGTAGGCATCCATGCGGTCAACAGCTTTCTTGAATCCTCTCATTCAAGGAAAGATAAGATTTGCGTTTTCGGCGACGGCGCACTTGCTTATGTTGTGTGCAGCATTCTGAAACACAAACTGAAAAAAACAAAGATAGCTGTAATGGGAATAAATCCCGTAAAATTGCAGTATTTCAATTTCGTTGACGAAGTTATAAATATCAGCAGGCGCAGTAAATTCCACAGCTACGATCACGCTTTCGAATGCGTTGGCGGAAGTGCGAGCGGAACGGCTATCAATCAAATAATCGATATTATCGCGCCGCAGGGTACCATCATGATACTCGGCGTAAGCGAGGAAAACGTTGCGTTGAATACGCGTATGATCCTCGAAAAAGGACTTACAATCATGGGCAGAAGCCGTTCGCGCCGCGAGGATTTCGTTGAAGCTGTCGCTCTCATCGAAAATGATAAAGTTTTTGCTTCAAGAATGAAGCAGATGATCTCAGCGGAAATTGATGTTTTTTCAGTCAACGATATTGTAAAAGCTTTCGATCTCGCAAAAACTTCCGATTTCAAGGTCGTTATGCGCTGGTGCATTTAATTTATGCTTTTAAAAAATGAGCTTGATTTTTTCAGCGGTCTGACGACGATGATGTTTCGAAACGGCAAAATCGGAATCTCAACTCTTCTGAAAATTTCGCTGTCATGGGTTTCGGCGAAATTCAAAGGAAATTCCGACAATATTGAAGCTGCTGAAATATATCCCGAAATATATATATTTCCGGACAAAATAATTTGCCGTCTTTTCAGAAGCCGCTGTTTCGGTTTCAGCGATCTGAAAAAAATTTTCGTTTCATGTTTTAAACACATTGTCAAACGCAATAAAATAATGCCGTCGGAAATTCCGCATTCACCGTATTTTCGGGAATTCTTCGATTATTTCGATAAGCTTGTCAAACACAATTCAGGTCTTACAAAATCCGAGCAGAAAGCGTTTGCGGAAATCTGCGGGGACAGGCTTTATATGAAATATTTCTTCCCGTCCGACGAAGATCAAAAATCCCGAAAATGGCTCGCGGAAATTTTAAAGTATATCGACTGTAAAATTTTGCTTGATAGCGACCTTGATGTTTATCATAAGCATTTTTTGCTGAATCTGAAATTCAGCGGAGAAAATATTGCTTTTTCGCGCAAAAACGGTTTGACAACTGTTTCGGCAGGTGAAAATACGCTTTTTTCATTTAAGAATGCAGAATGCAGGATTCACAAGCTGAATTCCCGAAATGGCAGGCTCAGGATATTGGCTGAGATCGGTTCTCCCGCTTTCAGTTATATCGCTCGATCGGAAATTTCATGTCAAGTCGTTGTAAACGATTTGGAAGCGTTTGAAGTCGAGCTTTTCGAATCTTGCGGAAGCTATCATAAATCATATGAAAAAACTGCGGAATTTTATTACTTCATTTTTGAGCGCGATGAGAATTCAGCCGAAAAAATTGAGTTTTATGTGAATATCTGCGGGATTCAATTACCTGCTGAATGCTTTGCGGAAAAAAACTGCTTTTTTTCATCATGTCTGACCGCAGATGGATATTACACGGGAAATCATCGTATAACACTTAATGACGGCTGTTTGAAAATCACTCCGTATCCGGACGGGGATCCCAACAGCGAAACTGCCAAAATCTGGCTGTATTCCGACTATTCCAGCGTTAAAGAGGATAACGGCGCTTTCCAGTTTTTCCATGATTTTACGAAAAATGACGACATTAAAAGATATTATATTTATCATAATTCGCCGCCGCAAAATCATATTGACGTGCCGAACGATAATTTCGTGAAATTCGGCTCGGAACAGCATAAAAACCTATTTCTTTCAGCAGAAAAAATTTTTGCCGCATTTGTTGACGCGCCGAACAGCATTTTTCCATTTCAGGAAGATGAATTTGCAGATTATTCTTCTGTTTTCCGCGGTGAGATCATTTATTTGCAGCACGGCATTCTTCACGCCCATATTCCGTGGAGATATTCCCCTGTTTCCAAAACTTTTCACGCTGACAAAATAGTCGTTTCCTCGGAATTCGAGATAAAAAATTTCACCGAAACCTATCATTTCCCCAAGGATTTTCTGATACCGTGCGGTATGCCGCGGTATGATATAATTCCCCGTAAAAGGCGCGGCGGAGGTAAAATTCTGTACGCTCCGTCATGGCGCGCGTACATGAACGACAATTCAATAGGTATTTTTACTGCAAAGCTTGCGGAATTTCTCAATTCAGACGAACTTTCCGGATTTCTCTCAAAACATGATCTCACTCTCGATTTCAAACTCCACCCGATGTTTGAAAAATATTCCGAAATGTTTGATCTGAACGATCCGCGCGTCAAACTTGCCGAAAACGCAAAGGCTGAAGAATACCTTGTATTTATCACGGATTTTTCTTCCTATGTTTTTGATTTTGCATATTTGTCGATACCTGTCGTGTATTTTTTTCCAGATCATGAGGATTTCACGAGTGGGAAATATCAGTACAGAAACCTCGATATTCCCTTTGAAAAGGCGTTCGGAAAATTATGCGAAAATTGCCGTGATACGGTTGCGGAACTCGAACATATTGCAGAAAATAATTTTCTGCCCGAAGATATTTACAAAAACAGAATGGCAAACTTTTTTCTGCCGCTCGATAACTGCTGTGAACGGCTGTATCGATATATTTCTGAAATCAACTGAAATCTGTATGCTTTCGGATTTTTTCATCAGGAGTTTTATTTATGGATTTAAATGATAATGTAATTTATTCGCCCGATCAGGCTGAATGGCTTGAAAAGCTTCGGATAATGAAGGAAAAACGCTGCGCCGCCATTGAAAAAAGGCAGAAAAAAGGCGCTCCCTTCGCGGTCATAACGAGCATTGAATATAAACGGATAATTCTGACTATCCGCGGCGAGATACGAAATGCCGAACCTAATGTTAAATATGGATTCCGCTTTGTGACTATGCACCGCGATCTTTGCTTTTATCCGGATCATGTCAACATTGACAGCGACGGAAAATTCACTCTTTCGCTTAATATTTTATGTTCGAACAATGAAAAACCGATTCAGACGGGAATGTATGATCTTGTGCTTTTTGAGGAATATAAAGGTCATCGCGGCGAAATTACCCGAAAGCAGAGCCGCGGCAGCACCTATGTGAAATTCGGCGATATGTTGTACTGCGCTTCTTACGACGATAAGGGCTTCATGAAAAGCAAAAAGCTTATCACGTCGGAATTCCCATCATATATCTGCGGCAGCGCGGCGCGTATATGCACCATAACCGCTGATAATCCTTGGAATTTTAAGGTGAATAAGACAAAAAATTCATGGATGCACATATTCGCTTGCGAGGATATGGACGATACTCATTTTTATCTGAACGTTAATTATATGCCGCTGGAAAATTACGGCGTTCTTTTCATTAACAGCAAAATGAAACTGAATAAAATTCGCCTTGCAAAGCAAAAATTCGTGGAGAATTGCTATAAATTCATTGCCGATATGAAATTATGGACAGTCAAAAAGGCGCATAAGCTGTTCAAGAAATTCGCCAAGCATAATGGCGATATCGTGCTTTTCTGCTCGGCTTCACGCGCGGAGATAGGCGGAAACGAAAAATTCATTTATGACAGAATGATCGAACGCGGACTCGATGAAAAATTCAAATTCCGTTTTGATTTCAAGGCAAGCATAAAAACCAACAGGTCGTTTTATGAAATGCTGCGATTCGTTTATTACCTCGCAACTTCGGATATTATTGTTCTCGACGATTATTACCCGATCATATATGATTTTACTTACGACAGCCGCGTAAAAGTTGTGCAGGTATGGCACGCCTGCGGAGCTTTTAAAACAGTAGGCTTCGAACGCGTCGGAAATCCGGATGCTCCATTTTTCAATTCGCTTACTCACAAATGTTATACTCATGTTATCGTAAGTTCCGAACTTTCGGCAAGGCATAATGCAGAGGCGTTCTGTATTTCCGAAAATAAATTTTATAATACGGGAATTCCGCGTACCGATCTTTTTTTCAACGCTCAGTACAATGAATCCGTTACCCAAAAAATGTTTGAAGAATTCAAAGGCTGTCAAGATCGAAATAAAGTTTATCTTTACGCGCCTACATTCAGAGGCACTAATGCAAATGACGCTTATTTCCCGTTTGGAATGGTCGATCTCGACGCTTGGGGACGATTCCTCGAACAGGAAAATTCCGCGCTTATCGTCAAAATGCACCCTTTTGTAAAAACCCGCATTGATATTCCCGAAAAATATAAGGACAGAATCTTTGATGCAGGCGATTATCGGGAAATTAACGATATTTTATTTATTTCCGATGTTCTTATCACGGATTATTCTTCCGTTATCTACGAAATGTCACTGCTTAACCGACCCATGCTTTTCTATGCTTTTGACAGATACTCGTATGAGAATTCACGCGGATTTTACGAATCATATGAAGATACAGTCCCCGGAAAGATCGTTCAGGATTTCGACGAACTGCTTGACGCAATGAGAGAACAGGATTACGATTTTTATAAGGTTGACGGATTCGTAAAAAAGAATTTCACTCACACCGACGGTAAATCTACTGACAGAGTTATCGATGAAATATTTCTTAAATAAAAAATCACTCCACATTCTGCATTTGAATGTGGAGTGATTTTTCATTCAGATAAATTTTCAATTTTTTTTGCTGCGGCAGGATTTAAAATGCCTTTCATAATCACAACCAGAACAATAGTTATTATCATATCGGGAAGCGTATTTCCAACAGGTATATCCACTTTCATAAGCAGACGGTAAAGTATAAATCCAATCGCCCATATTATCAGATTTTTCCAGTCGAACCTGCATTCTTCGGCATTCTTTTTGAGAAGGAAAAAATCGGCTATCTGTATGGCTATCATCGGTGCAAATACCGAGCCGATAAGATACAGAAAATCAGTGATATTGTCCATAGGAAATATTATCGCTCCTACAGTACCGAGTGCAGCAGCTCCGATGGCGATCCATTTGCCGTTGATCTTGGAAAATACCGATTCGGACGAAATGCCTGCGGAATAAGCGTCAAGAAACGTCGTTGTTACCGTTGAGAATACCACGATTATCAGTCCGACTATTCCGATTCCCGTTTTCAGTACGATCGCTGCAATATCGTATTCTCCCGTAAAAATCGCCGCGCCCATTCCGATAAGATACATCCAGCAGCTGATAATTCCATATACGATCGCGCTGACAGCGGAAGCCTTGACGGGTTCTTTCGCTTCGCGTGTGTAATCGCTGATAAGCGGCAGCCATGAAAGCGGCATTGCAATGGAAAGCTCCACAGCCGCTCCGAACGACATAGTTTCAAGAATCTCATTGCTTCCTCCGCTGCTGCCTAAAATAACAACGCTCATGATTATGGTTAGAATAAACAACGCTGACATTGCAACAATATTCAGCTTTTCGAGGTTTTTAATGCCGACAGCTATCCATATGATTATCAGCAAACCGATGATAATGCACCAGACAGTTTTTCCGACAGACCATATTCCGTCGGCGGCAATTGCGCCATCGTATATCATGATCGCCGTCCAGCCGAAAAGCTGAAGAATATTAAGAAGTGAAAAAAGCATTCCGCCTATTTTTCCAAAGCTCATTTTTGACGTTTCCATTGCGCTTTTTCGGGTTTTCCCGCCGATAACGCCTGCAAGAAAAAGAAGTATGCAGCCGATCATATGACCCAGCAGTATAGCCGCCAGACCTTTTCCGAATCCGAGCGGCGCAAGATATGTACCTGTAAGTATTTCCGCCAGAGAAACGGCTGCCCCAAACCATATCAGCCCGTTCTCAAAAAGCGACGTTCTGCGTTCATTCATGGTCTGCCCCCCTTTGCAAATTCACCCTGCAAATCAAAGGCATGATTCATCGGACCGGAACCGCTGCCAAGATCGAGCATTGCCGAAAGCGCGGCTGAAATATATTCTTTGGCGCTCCTGACTGATTCTTCCAACGTAAATCCCTTTGCAAGATTGGCGGCTATGGCGCTTGACAATGTGCAGCCTGTTCCGTGCGTATTGGGATTGTCTATCCGCTTGCCCTCAAACCATATAAATTTACCGTTAGCATAAAGAAGATCGTTGGCATCGTTTATGTTGTGACCGCCTTTTACGAGAACGCTGCATCCGTAAGTTTCACCGATCTTCCTTGCAGCCTCTTTCATATCGGCTTCGTTGCTTATGCTAATTCCCGATAAAATTTCAGCTTCGGGAATATTCGGAGTAGTCAGCAAAGAAATTGGCAGAAGCTTTTCTGCAAGAAGAGCAGTAGCTTCTGTTTTAATAAGCGCTGAACCGCTTGTGGAGACCATTACCGGATCGACAACTATATTTTTTGCGCCGTATTTAACGAGTTTCTCCGCAATTACGGAAATAAGCTCTCCCGAAGCTACCATGCCTATTTTCACGGCGTCGGGAATTATATCCTCGAATATCATGTCGAGCTGATCGCCAAGAAATTCGGGTGCGACTTCCGAAATACTTCTGACGCCGATAGTATTCTGCGCAGTAAGGGCAGTGATCGCACTCATAGCATAAACGCCGTTCATGGTCATTGTTTTAAGATCAGCTTGAATACCGGCACCTCCGCTGCAATCGCTTCCTGCAACGGTCATTGCTGTTTTAAGTTTCATTTTAAATCCTCCCATGGAAATTTTTTAATATCAGCAAGTTTTGATAACGGCATAAAGTGGTGTCCCCGATATACCGCATTATTATGATCTACATTTTCAGAATTTCTTCCTCTGCACGAAGAAGCTCTTCGGTTGCTTTTCTGGTGTCATCCGCTTTCATAATGGCGGAAACAACGCAGATTCCCGCTATATCCGCATTTTCAAGCACGTTTATATTGTCCTTGTTAAGACCGCCGATAGCATTCACGGGTATCGGAACGGCTTTGCAGATCGATTGAAGAGTTTCAACCGATGTAAGTACGGTCTTGACTTTTGTCGTAGTGGGATAGATCGCGCCGACTCCAAGATAATCAGCGCCGTTTTCATATGCTTCCAATGCCTGCGGAACAGTTTTCGCAGTTGCGCCTATGATATAACCGCCGCCCATGAGTTTTCGGGCTATATCTATAGGCATATCAGATTGACCGAGATGAACGCCCTCCGCTCCAACGGCAAGCGCAACATCGATCCTGTCGTCAATAAGCAGTGGCACGTTATATTTTTCAGATATATCATGTACTTTTTTTGCAAGGGCAATATATTCCCTCGTGCTTTTTTCCTTTTCACGAAGCTGCAAAAGCGTCACGCCGCCCCTTAATGCTTCTTCGATTTTGTTTAGGAACTCTTCCTCCGCAAGCCCGGTGCTGTCCGTAACCAAATACAGCTTCATTACCGATCTGTCCATTTTATCTCCTCCATTCTTAATTTATCCCCCAATATCTCGGCATTTATATTGGAGAGCGCGTCCATCAATCCGACAAAAAAGCTGCCGTTCCCTACTGAATTTTCCGCAATTTCGCCTGAAATTCCCATTAGTCCGCAGGCGGCGGCAGCTCCGTAAAACGAATCACCGCCGATAAGCATTACCGCCGTTACCGCTCCGAGAAGACAGCCTGTACCGGTAATATGCGAAAGCATCTCCGAGCCGTTTTTAACATACAGATATCGCTCGCCGTCGGTAATTATATCCGTTTTTCCGCTTGCGAGAACTACGCATGAAAATTTTTCCGCCAATTCCGCGGCAGCTTTTACAACAGCCTTTTCATTCAGCGATCCGTCCGCGTCAACTCCTCTGCTCCTGTATGTTGTTCGATAAAGCGCGTAGATTTCGGAATAATTCCCCTTGATGACAGACGGTGTGTATTTGCGCATGATCTTCAATGCAAGCTTTCGTCGAAGCTCCGAGCAAGCAGCTCCCACGGCGTCAAGAACTGTGGGAATCTGCTTTTTATATGCGGTTTTTGCTGAAATCTGTATCGATTTTATTCTTACATCGGTAATATTCCCGAGATTCAGCAAAAGCGCAGCGGCGGTTTCGGTTATCTCCGCTGTTTCTTTCGGGTGTTCCGCCATTATCGGTTTACAGCCAAGCGCAAGTATGCCGTTGGCGCATTGATTGACAGAGATCGGATTTGTAATGCAGTGTACTAATTTTCCGCTGTTTACTGCGGAATTAAATGCTGTTTTCAGTTTGTTGATCATTTTTGTTTTTGCCTGCCTTTATGCGGTTTATGCAATAATAAATTACAGCCGCTGCGATGAAAAATATCAGCGCGCCTCGGGCAATATAGATGAAAACCGCCGATTCAAGCTTGCATACGCTTGAAATTATTCCGACTGCAACATAGCTTATCACACCAATAGCCGCCACGGAAATACTGCTTCCCAAAATTCCCGAAGCCGTCGCATAGGCTTCCGAACCAAGCTGATTCTGGAATCTTTCCAGCAGTCCGTTTCCTGCAAGCTTTGTGAGAAATGCAAAAGCGATCGTTCCGCCGATAAGCGTTCCGCAGATGAACGACGGCACGTAGAAAAGCCATGAAAGCCCTTCTTTTCCCCAAAGAAACGTCATTACGGGATATGATACAATAGCTCCGATAATTCCCGTGCCGAATACTTCTCCAAGAACCGCCGCAAGAAGCTTTCCTTTTGAGAAACGGTAGAGCAATCCGGAGAAAAACGCTCCGAATATCGCGCCCGTCAATGCGAGCGGCGGAATTCCCATGGTAAGCATTCTGATTATTCCGATAAGTACAGCGCATATCAGCGCTTCCCACGGACCTAAAAGCACGGCGCATACGATGTTGATAAAATGAGCCATCGGACACATTCCCTCAACGCGCAGTATCGGCGATACAACTACGCCTAAAGCAATCATCATTGCCATAATGATAAGACGGAAAATTTTTGGTGATTTTTTCATAAATAAGACTCCTCGTTCAAGATATATACTTCCCGCATTTGCAATAGAGTGAAGTATAGTCGGTCGTGAATTTATTTTCACCTCTCACCTCGAAACACGAGTTCCCATCGCATGATCTTACAGATATCAGGCGCTCCCCTGCTATCCGGTGACAGTTCCTCCTTTCTTAGAGCCTGTTCAGCATCTTTTTATGTGCGGATTTTTGAGCATAATTTTGCCGAGGACAAGGCAGAAATCCGCAGGCAGGCTGACGCCTGTCAAGGATTTTTAACGCAGTCATCGGCAAAATTTGCCGAAAAGACGTGCGGAAAAAGATGCTGAACAGGCTCTTAATATAAAAATAGAGATACCCGTGCGGGTATCTCCGAAAAAGCCCATATGACTTCCTACGGCGGCATTATCCGCATCAGGTAAAGGGTCGAAGGTCATACCTTCCTCTCAGCC
>CAYNYB010000027.1:0-25069 GCA_964401315.1 uncultured Alistipes sp. | reverse complement strand
GCTGAATCCTGCGTCAAAAATCCTTGCCATACGACAGTATGCCTGCGGATTTTTTCCTTGGCTTCAGCAAAATTTTCTCGAAAATCCGCACACGTTGAGATACTGAACAGTCTCTTATTTATTAGACAATTCATAAATACAAAACGTTACAGATAT
This sequence comes from uncultured Alistipes sp., assembly GCA_964401315.1. Lineage (GTDB taxonomy): Bacteria > Bacillota > Clostridia > Oscillospirales > Ruminococcaceae > Ruminococcus. The sequence continues at coordinate 24,913 of CAYNYB010000027.1, read as the reverse complement.
TATAGCAGAAATTTTTAATTTTGCAATTAGTTTTTCCCAAAAAGGTTCATCTTATAAAGAAGTTTAAGCCCTGAAGCAATTATTGATAACTGCTTCGGGGCTTGTTGTTAATATTTGATTATTTGTGTAAATCAGAATTAATCCACATAATTTAAAGCCGCGGCATTGTCAATAAACCGTCCGTTTTATTTTACCAGTCTGTATGAATATCACTAAACATAAAGTTTTCTGCATCAATATAATATTGCCGACCTGTTTCAAGACGCTGTAATATCAGTTCAAACCTGTCATCTTCAAACGAAAAATCACCATTATTCAAAAAAGCAGATTCATTAATCACACACCGTCCGTGAACATACTTCCGCAGTATATCTTCATTACAGCACATTGGTTCTTCAAATTCAGTAAAAAGTATGTTGTTTTCAGCAAGTACGGATATGATTATTTCCGGACAATTTTCTTTAATCAGGGCTATGGGATATTCTGCTGATAAATATCCATATATATCAGTAAGCAAATTATTTTCCGTTTCCCTGCATAGATAATACCAGTTATAACTGCACCACTCATCGTCTGTTCCGCAGTAATTATCACCGATTGAATTTATTATATCACTTATCTTATCTATATCATATTGCGGTGATAAATCTATAGCCTTTGAGAATATTTCGGTATAATTTTTCATACAGCACCTCTTTCAAAGTTTATTTTTAAGTCATTATATCATATCAGCATACAAAAATCAAGTATTATTCGGACTGTTGACATATCATGCAGAAAATGCTATAATTATAATGAAAAAATATGCGCAATGCGCCAAAGGAGTAAAAAAATATGAGTGGAAATATTAACAGTTACGAGTCGCCGTTCTGCACGAGATATGCAAGTGAAGAAATGCAGTACATCTTTTCAGCGGATAAAAAATTCACCACATGGAGAAAACTCTGGGTGGCGCTTGCACGCGCTGAAATGAAGCTTGGTCTGCCTGTTACCGAAGCTCAGGTGAAGCAGCTGGAAGAGCATATCAACGATATCGACTACGACGTTGCAGCCGAGCGTGAAAAGCAGGTTCGCCACGACGTAATGGCGCACGTTTACACTTACGGTCAGGTATGCCCCGACGCGGAGGGAATTATTCATCTCGGCGCAACTTCCTGCTACGTGGGCGATAATACTGATATCATCATCATGCGCGACGCCCTTAACGTGGTTCGCCGCAAGCTTATCAACGTTATGAATAATCTCGCGAAATTCGCCAACGAGTATAAAGCTATGCCCTGCCTTGCGTATACTCATCTTCAGCCTGCCCAGCTTACAACAGTCGGCAAGCGCGCTGCACTTTGGCTCAACGAACTGCTTATGGATTTTGAAGATCTGGAGCATAGAATAGATTCTTTGAAGCTTCTCGGCTCAAAGGGTACAACGGGTACGCAGGCTTCATTTATGGAGCTTTTCGAGGGCGATTCCGATAAGATAAAGGAGCTTGAAAGAATGATCGCCGAGGAAATGGGCTTCGACAGCGTTGTTCCCGTTTCGGGTCAAACTTATTCAAGAAAAATAGATTCGCAGGTGCTTTCCGTTCTCAGCGGAATTGCACAGTCATGCAGCAAATTCTCAAACGATATGAGAATTCTCCAGTCATTCAAAGAAATGGAAGAACCCCGTGAAAAGAGCCAGATCGGTTCGTCGGCTATGGCGTATAAGCGCAATCCCATGCGCTGCGAGAGAATCACTTCCCTTGCAAGATATGTGATGATCGACAGCCTGAATCCCGCGTTTACGGCAGGTACTCAGTGGTTTGAGCGCACGCTCGACGATTCCGCAAACAAGCGTATTTCCGTTGCGGAGGCATTCCTCGGCGTTGACGCTATCCTCAATATCATGATGAACGTTACGGACGGCATGGTCGTTTATCCCGAAATAATCCGCCGCCGCGTTATGGCTGAGCTGCCCTTTATGGCAACTGAAAATATCATGATGGACGCCGCCAAAAAAGGCGCAAGCCGTCAGGAGCTTCACGAGAGAATCCGCGAATATTCAATGACTGCCGCTATGGAAGTCAAGCAGTACGGCAGGGATAATAATCTTTGTGAGCTTATTGTAAACGATCCGCTGTTTATGGTTACAAAGGAAGAGCTTGACGCCGTTCTCAAGCCCGAAAATTATACAGGCAGAAGCGAGCAGCAGGTTGACGAGTATCTTGCGGATTTCATTAATCCGATTCTTGACGCAAATAAGGAGATTCTCGGCGAAAATTTTGAGATGAAGAACTAAATGAAAAAAGCATTAAAAATAACAGGAATAATTTTCGGCTGTTTGGCGATACTTGCAGTTTTTGTATATGCTTTCGGATTTCAGCTTTTGGCGAAACTGTATGTTAACAACAATTATGAGCATATAAATTGCACTTTGAGCGAATTCCCCTATGACGAGGTAAATGTCCCCGAAAATTGGAAAACTGTTAAGTGCGAGGAAATGACGCTGAAAATTCCAGAAGGGGTTTATCAGCTTTATCCCGATAGTGAAACCGACGCAAAAAGAAGATTATTTGCGGACGCTGAAAAGAATCCTGATACGTTGGTCATGTTCGTCGAGCAGGTTGAAATTGAATTCAGCGAAACATTCTACGGCGAATCGGAAATTTTTACTAAGTTGGATGTCGAAAAGGCAATTAAAAGTACGGGGTATGAAAAGCCCGAAAATATGTATGAATTTTATGATTTCATATATAATATCACTCCAAAAGATTTTGGCATTTTTAAGCGCGGAAAGTCGCCCATGTTTCTCATAGCGGTTGCCGGCAGCAAGGAGACGCTGTACAGTAGTATGACGGCAGGCAGGCATTTGTCCGATGTAGATGTATGTGGTGAGGTGTATTCGTTTGAAACGAAAAATGCAGTAGGATTTTTAACTTTGTACGGCTTTCCGAATGAAAAAAACAAAAACAAATATTCATATCTCGTTGATCTCTATGACAAAGAAAATTTAAATAAATCCAATTCCGTTATCGTAAAATCAACAGATAAGCGAACTGCTTTGGAAATTGCAGTATCAGCAGAACTCGCGGAGGAATGAAATGAAAAAGGAATATCTTGAAGCAGGCAAGATTGTTATACTCGCCGCGTAAGAGGAGAAGTAAAGATCATGAAGAAGAAAAAGAAAAATCAAGGCATTGTACCGATTATGATAATATTTATCATAATCGGTGCAGCGATCGGATTCGTTATGGCGCGGTATACCGATAAACTGGAGAGTGCAGGCGCAGGCTTCACACCTGCACTGATCGCCATACTCATTTGGTTCTATTTGGCGTATTTTATAGAGCTGATAATTCATGAAGCGGGTCATATGATAATGGGATTGCTGACAGGATATGAATTTCTCTCATTCCGTGTGGGCAGTTTCACCATAGTCAAGGAAAACGGCAGAATGACGCGGAAAAAGTTCAGCATACCCGGAACTGCCGGGCAATGTATCCTTGCGCCGAAAGAATCCGAAAGTCCCGAAAACGAGCCGTTTTTCTGGTATCACTTCGGCGGGATACTTTTCAATCTTCTGACGGGCTCGGCAGCTTTGATTCCCGCGGTTTTATCTGATAATGTTCATATTACAGCTGCAGCAGCTGTTTTTGCCGCGGACGCGTTTATGATAGCTTTTATGAACGGTGTTCCGCTGAAAATAGGTGGTATGCCTAACGACGGACGCAATATAATGATGATGATGAAAAATCCTGCGGCTCGGACGGCTGTCTATAAAAATTTTTTGACAAATGCCAAAGTATATCGTGGTGAACGCATGGAGAATATTCCGGAGTTGGTTTTCGGTACTGAAGAGGAGCGGAAAACCGAGCATGGCACAGCGCTGACCTTAACGGAGGGAACTTATTATCTGTATACACGCCAATTTGAACGCGCCGAGGAGATTTTTCAATCCGTAACGGAAGAGGAACATACGATTCAAGTTTATTATATGGAGGCAAAGTGCGAACTGCTGTTCTGTATGGTGATGCGAGGGGCGGAGCAGGAAGATATCGCGGCAATCTATGATAAGGAACTGCAAAAGTACATAAAAGCCACGGGCAAAGTGATGATAACAAGAAAAAGGTTGATGTATGCATATTATCTGCTTGCGGAAAAATCGTCGGAAAAGGCGCAGGCGGAATATGAAGCCGCGTTGAAAATGGAAAAAACATATCCGGCAAAGGGTGAGTATTTGTCGGAAATGAATCTGATCAATTATATTAAAAGTGAGAATGAAGCATGAAGAAAGAATTTTTAGAAGCAGGCAAAATAGTTACAACTCACGGAATCAGGGGCGCGGTAAAGATAATGCCATATACCGATACGCCCGAATTGCTTTGCGAGTTTGAGCGGCTGTTTATCGGGAAGAATATGAATGAAATTTATAATGATATTCTCGGCGAAAATTTTGAGATGAAGAACTGATTTATAACATATATCAATACAGAAAAAGGAGAAAGTATGCAAAAAAAGAGCTTTTTTACTATGAAAATTCTGAATATTCATGGCTACAAAGGCAGTGCGGAAAATGCCGCATGTATTGTGCTGAAAGAACAGGATCATGATGTGATTTCTCCTCAGATTGACTATGATACGGAAAATCCTGAAAAGATACTTGAAGAACTTAAAAATATATTTACTAAAAACAAACCCGACTATATTGTCGGAACGAGTCTCGGAGGATTTTTTGCACTTCTCCTGTCCATAGAAAGCAAAATTCCGACAATACTTGTAAATCCCTGTCTTATGCCGTTCATTACTCTTCCGGAACTTGGCTGCGACAGGGATATGAGCGGATTTATAAAACTTTTCGGTAATTTTTCGCAAATCAATCAAAGTAATATTTGCACTATTATTGGCGGTAAGGACGAAATTATCAGCTATCATGACTTTACAAAGCAGCTTATCAGCAATTATACTGTCGTTCCGGAGGGTAAACATTCAGGTTCAACACTTCCGCTGAATGAATTTTTCGAAAAAAGACTTGAAAACGGAGTAATTTTATGAAAAGGGAATATCTTGAAGCAGGAAAAATAGTTACGACTCACGGCATAAGGGGCGAGGTGAAGATCATACCTTATACCGATACGCCCGAACTGCTTTGCGAATTTGAGCGGCTGTTTATCGGAAAGAATATGGACGAAGTCTACATAGAAAAAAGCCGCACGGCTAAAAATATGGTCATTGCCAAGATCGAGGGCGTCGATACTGTTGAGGCTGCTGAAAAGCTGCGCAATAAAGTCTTGTTTATGCATCGCGACGATCTTGAGCTTGATGAGGACACATACTTTATACAGGATCTTATCGGCATGGAGGTCAAGGACGCCGATAGTGATTTTGAATACGGAAAAATCACCGATGTTCTGCAAAACGGAGCGAACGATGTGTATGTGATACAAGGTAAGGAAAGAGAGTATCTTGTGCCTGCGATACCGGACGTTGTTATATCAACTGATATCGACAGTAATATCATGCTTATAAAACCTCTGGAAGGATTATTCGACTGATGAAAATAGAAATTGCAACTTTATTTCCCGAAATGTGCGAAGCCGTACTTGGCGAAAGCATTGTGGGAAGAGCAAGAAAGGCTGGGAAAATAGACGTTTCCTGTCGACAGATACGCGAATATACGCAGGATAAGCATCGCCGTGTTGACGACACTCCCTACGGCGGCGGCATGGGTATGGTCATGCAGTGCGAGCCGATATACAACTGCTATAAGGCGGTCTGCGAGGAAACGGGCGCGAAACCGCATACAATATATATGTCGCCAAAGGGTAAAACTCTCACGGAGCAGCGCGCTTCGGAACTTGCAAAAATGGACAATATACTGATAATCTGCGGTCACTATGAGGGCGTTGACCAGCGAGTGCTTGACAAGATAATCGACGAAGAAATATCTATAGGCGATTATGTTCTCACGGGCGGCGAGCTTCCTGCGCTGGTATTGACGGATTCTATCGCGAGACTTTGCCCGGGAGTTTTATCAGACGATATTTGCTTTACCGAGGAGAGCTTTTACGGCGGATTGCTGGAATATCCACATTATACCCGTCCCGAAGTATGGGAAGGGGAAAGCGTTCCGCCTGTTCTGCTGACGGGACATCATAAAAATATTGAGGAATGGCGGCATGAGCAGAGTTTGCTTATCACTAAAGAACGACGTCCAGAAATGTATGAAAAATACATCGCCGAACATCCTCCCGTTGTCAGAAAAAAACGGAATAAAAGAGAAAAATTTTCTGAATAAACAGCAGGAAAACAGACAGGCTATATATATAAAATATACGGTGTATAGTGAATATACATAAACAGAGAGTATAGTTGGAAATACTTTTTCCGTTTAGCTATATTCACCATATTAGTGCGTTGATTATTATATAACTTCAACAAATAACTATCAACTTTTTTTGTGGTGAATATTCACAAGCAAATGTTTAAAAAGCCGCGGTCATTTAATCTAAATGTAGAAAATGCGTAAATATTATGATTTTAACGCAAAAATCCGTTGACTAAGAAAAAAAATAAATGTATAATATATTACAGCAATTGAAAAAATTTGCGATATAATTAGAGAATAGGAGAGTTGATTATGTTTGTAAGAGAGGTAATGGTAAAGAATCAGGTTGGTCTTCACGCAAGACCTGCAACATTCTTCATTCAGAAGGCTAATGAATTCAAGGCTTCCATCTGGATTGAGAAAGAAGAGCGCAGAGTAAACGCTAAGAGCCTGCTCGGTATCCTTTCTCTTGGTATCGTTGGCGGAACTAATGTTAAGATTATCGCTGACGGCGCTGATGAGAGAGCTGCTGTAGACGCGCTTATCGAACTGGTTGACAGCGGTTTCAGCGAGGACAACAGATAAAAGTATTTCGATGCCTGATTTTGGCTATAACTGAATTTTTTCTCCCGATGCACAAATCGCAGAGAATTAGAAAGGGCGTTACTGCTGTAACGCCCGATTTTGTTTATCTGCTCATATTTTCATACATATTTTCGGCGAATATCGCATATCCGCGCGTCGGATCGGCTACGAATACATGAGTTACCGCGCCGATTATCTTGTCGTTCTGGATTATCGGACTGCCGCTCATGCCTTGCACAATGCCGCCTGCCGATGAGATAAGCTCTTCGTCGGTAATGCGTATCACCATATTTTTCGAGGTCTCGCGGCTGTTGTAGTCGATATTCTCTATCACAACAGAATATTTCTTCGGCTCTTTCCCCGAAACCGTCGAGAGAATATAAGCTTCGCCCTCGGTTATATCCTGACGATAGCCCATTTTATAGGCTTCGCCGCTGCTGCAAAACTGCTGACGCGCAAAATCGGTCAGCGTTCCGTACACGCCGCTTTCGCAGTTATCAGTCAGCGTTCCGTAGACAGGCTGTCTCGTGAATCTTCCGTGCAGCTCGCCCGGAATTCCCGATTCACCGCGCTGAGTTTCTGTTATCACAACAGAAACGGCTTCACCGCTCTGAATGGGAATTATCTCTTTGGTATCGGAATCGCATATGGGGTGTCCAAGCCCTGCAAATACGCCCGTATCCGCGTCTATAAAGGTCATAGTGCCTATGCCGGCGATGCTGTCGCGAACCCACATTCCTCCTCTCCACGATTCGGATTTTTGGGAATAAGCGGGCTGCAATTCGGCTGTTATCTCCGAATCGCCGCGCTTAATGGCAAGAGTAACGGTATCGCCGCCGCTCTCGCTTATTATTCGCTGCAAATCGCTGTTTGAAGTAACAGGCAGGCTATCCGCGGTACTGATGATGTCGCCAAGCTGTATTCCCGCAATTTCGGCAGGACAGGCTGAACCGTCCAGGGAATCCACATTGCCCAGCGCAGTCACCATTACGCCCTCCATAAGCAGCTTTATTCCAAAGGGATTTCCGCCCGCAATGAGTACGGGAGCTTCCGCTTCGTTTATATCAACATTTTTTACGGGAATCGCTCCGAAAAGCGATACGGCTGCGCAGTTTGCGGACGGGTATTTAACGGTAAGTTCGGGAAACGAGCCAAAACTTACCGAATCCGCAGATTCCGCAGTTACCACTTTCGGAAGCTGTACGGAGTAATATTCAGCCGTACCGAATAAAGCCACAAGAGCCGCCGACATTATCAGCGCCGCAGCCTTTGTAATTTTCTTCCTAAACTGCATTTTTTCTCCTTTCGGCCGCCATATAATATAAGGCGAGCCAATGATTATTATGCGAATTAATGCACACAATATTATAGGATAATTTTTAGAGCTTGTTAAGTATCAAAACGTGTGTGGATTTTTGATCAAAATTTGCCGAAAAGACGTGCGCGGGGAGATACTGAACAGACTCTTATGGAGTTAAAAATGGGACATTCAAAAAAAAATAATATTTTTATGATAATTCTTAAAATTATTATGATGCAGCTGACGGCTGTTTATTCATTGACAATGGTATGCTGCGCAGGCGCAGGGCTTATCTACAACGGAGACAGCTACGGTTCGACAATTTCAGCTATGGGCGCGGCGTTTATCGCTTCGGGAATTTTTATGACCTTGGGCGCGATCCTCTGCATTTTCCGTAAAATGATTCTCAATTACATATCGCTTATTTTTTCGGCAGTCGGATTGCCGACGTGCCTGATAACGCTGTACAAGCTATGCATTCACGCCGACAATGCGGGGTGGCATGATAACATTACCCTGACTCCTGCAAGCGATATGTACATGACGAGAGTGCTTCCGACGGTGATTCCGGCAGTACTTGCGGTTATAATTGCGGTTATGCAGATTTTGTCATTGCGTAATCAGTACAAAGATTCAAAACCAAATAAAAGCATTTTAGATTAATAAAAGAACAGAGCCTCCGAAATGGAGACTCTGTTCTTTTTATAAGGAGGTGGAGTATATTATTATACCTGCTTGGAGAACAGGTATATGAAGATGTCGTTTAAGACTGCTCGCTTATGAGGATAGATACGCGGTTTTGGATAAGAGTTGCGGTTTCTTCAGCGGAACGTTCGCCGTTAAAGAATGCCTCGGCTTCCTCGGTTATGATATTATAAGCGTCGCTGTTGAAATCGAAATTTTTCACAGTCGCACTGAGAATATATTCTTCAAGGAAATCGCGCTCTTCCTGAGACAGATTGCCGATCTTGATCTCTTTGTCGCCTATCCATGTTTTGTTCTCGTAAGTGACCTTTTTGCCGTTTTCGTCAAGGTAATAGGGATCCTCCATAGCCTCGTCAAGCTTTTTCTCAAAGGAGTCCTTACGGGCGGGAATAGCGTAAACGTTGTTGCTTTCCTGATACTCATTTGTAAAGAAGCTTGAAATGAATTCCCAGCAGACGTCCTTGTTTTCGGAATTATTCATAATGCAGAAGCTGTCGTTAAACTGGATAAGACCGCTCAGACCACTGTTGTTGGGTGCGCCGACGAGCGAAACCTCGTCGTTGAAATTAGCAACACTCTGTCTTTTGAAATCTCTTATATCATAAATGTATATTGAACTCATAAGCGCCTTATCATTGCGGCAGGCTTCTTCCTGATCGTTCCAGTATTTGTCATTGACTTCGTCGTTTTCCCAGTCGATCTCCTTAAAATCGTCGTTGTTGCAGAAATTAAGGAACTTTATAAATTCGGGAGAATCAAAATTGCAGGTACCCTTTGTAAAATCGATAAAATCGCAGTTTGAAAGCAGATTATAGAAAATATCGGATTTTCCAGAACAGTACTGAATGGGGGTTGCGCCGTCGGGAAGCTTTTCAAACGCCTCAATCATTTCGTCCATAGTCCATGTATCGCCGTCGAAATACTTCTTCTTTACAGCATAAGTATTAACAGAATACGACGGAGAAAGGGAGACAAGCTTGCCGTTGATCTCGCCGGCTTTAAGGATATTTTCCATGATTTCATCCTTGGATACAGTGCCGTTTTTGCCCATGAATTCGTACATATCGGCAAGTGCGCCTTTCTTTCCGAGGTTGTTGACGATACCTGTGCCGTTAATCGCTATCATATCGGGGCATTTTCCTGCCGCAATATCCGACAGAAGCTGTTTTTCAGGGGTATTGACATTCTTTTCAGATTCTTCGTCCCATTCGTAATACTTACTGTAATCGTCAATGCGGATTCTGTAGTTTTCAGAAGTCTTGTTGAATTCCTTGACCTTGCTCATGAAATCGGAATCGGCATAATCGACAGCAACATTGATGACTGTAACGTTCGAAAGCTCCGAAGCGTCGCGCTTTGTAAGGCGGTAAACGGTATTTGAGTTGGAATTCCAGTCGTTTTCGTAAACGATGAAATCGCCGTCCTCAAGGGGAATAATGCTGCCTATGGTATCGCCGCTGAGGTCGGAATCGATCCAGTTGACTATCTCTTCAAAGGAATTGTCCTCCTTGATGCCGAAGAGCGACTGGGAAGAGGAGACAAGCAGCTTATAATCGTTGTTGCCGGAAATGATAGCGTTTACGTTATTGATGCTTTCGCTGTCAAGAGCAATGTCGTTATTGTTGTCGATAGTGAGAGTTTCCGCGTCGATCTTTCTGATGATACTGCCGTCCTCCGTCCATGTCGAGAAGTACAGATTGCCGTCCTTATCGTTTCCGCGGGTGTAGAAGTAATTATCGTCGCCGAGATCAATTTCGCTGCCGACCGTTCCATCAGGGGCGATCGGGACGTATTTTTCGCTTTCCGAGTTGATGATCAGTACCAGAGTATCGCTGCAGATGAAGAAATCGCCGAGGTAGAATCCGTAATCGGAATTTTCGGAATATTTTTCCAGACCTTTGATCTCATTTTTGGAGATCACGCTGCCGTCGCTTGATATGGTATATATGTAGTACGAAGATTCGCCGGCTTCATAATAAGCGTCCCAGTCATAATTTTCGGAATCGAAATTTTCATCTTCCCAGTCGGGCATTTCAATATCGCCGTAGTCTGTAACAGTCGCCAACGCATAGATAGTACCGTCGCTGCCTACGGACGCACTGAAATATGATTCAATATTTTTCGCGTCGGGCATTTCCATGTCGATCGGTGTGAAAGTGAGAAATTCGTAATCCGTGATATAAAGGGCAGAACCGTTGTCGTCGTTGCCCGAGATCATGATATTTCCCGAATCGCCGAGAGGGAAAATTTTATCCACGTATCTGCACGGCAGATCGCTGCACAGTTCAACAGCCTGATATGCGTTGCTGATAACCTTATCGGCAGTCTGAGGCTCCTTGCTGTCACCGCCTTTTTTGATCGGGAGCGAGCATGAAGCAGCGGTGACGAGCATTGAAAGAGTCATTGCACCGGTCATAATTCTTGTTAAGCTTTTTTTCATAAATTTAACCTTCTTTTTCGTTATTGTTGTTTTTCTTGGCTTCGGATCTTTCCTTTTTCTTCAAGCCGTGATAATACACAGCGTTATTTACCGAATCCAGAGCCTTTGAAGCAGCTTTCTTACGCAGTTTTCCGACTGCCTTGTATAAAACGACGAGCAGCCACAGTCCCGTTAAAACGGGGATAATGTATGTCAGCCGTCTGTAGAAATAAATGGTTGAAAGCTTGAAATCAGCTATTCTCGACGCGTTCTCCCAGTAGGGATAAACCGCCGAGCTGTCCGCTATCGCGTAATTTGAAAGCTTTTTGAATGCCTTTGCCCTTACCGACGGGTCAAAACGCGAACTGTTGTTGACTATACGGTACATTTTCGGGTAGTAACTTTCAAACGTATCCTTGACCGTATTATATGCGAAATTTTTAACGGGATCGGGCATAAGGCATTCATAACAGCTGATTTTTTTCATTCCCTCCGCCTCAAAATCTGAACTGTCGGGGCTTCCGCCTGAATTTCCGTCGCTGAGGGAGAGAAGAGATGTCGCTTCATAGGAGATGTAAGCGCGGGGAGTATCGCCCGCAGTCCGCTTTGTCAGCTTATCCTGCGGATCGTCGATAACTCCTGCAATGTAGAATTTTGTGTCGTTGATATAAATGTTCATTCCTGCCGTTTTATCAGAGCCGTATAATGCCCACGACAGACTTCTGTCAATAACTGCGCCGTCCTGCATGATGTCGCTGTCCGAGAAATAAGAGCCGTCCACCAGCGTGAAGCCGCGGAAGAGGAAGAAATCTCCTCCAACCGCTGTCAGCTCCGCCTCACTTCTGCCTGTAGTTTTGTCGCTTTTAACTGTCACTTGTCCTGCTGACGCGCTGTATGCCTGCGGAATCAGCTTTTGTCCGTCTTTCTGTTCTGCCGAGATGTCCTGCAATGATGTCCTTAAACCTGCTGTCAGACTTGTGATGTTATCTGTATTCAACCCCGACGAATCGGAGAGAAAGCAGCTTATCTGGGAATATCCGCCGTCGGGATCCCATTTTTCGGCGGCGTAGTTATATCCCTGCGATCTCGCAAGAGAGCCGCCCATAGCCGTCAGTATTATGCCCGCCGCGATCGAAACCGCGTTTGCGGAAGCGACGACGGCGTACAAAATCTTTTTGAATTTCATTCAGCGCACCGCCTTATTCGTCCTTCATTCGCACCTGATCTTTGTGCTTGACAGGCTTGCTTGCCGCCGTTATAACGTATTCGTTCATGCTCAGGCTTCCTGAAACTGCGCTGGATACCTCGTCGGAAACTATAACCTCCACGGGAACTCTTTCCGCATAGTAGCGGTTGCCGAGAGGAGAGCTTTTTGAAACGACTGTCAGTACGAATTTACCGTCGGAATCCTCATGTACGGCGCTTTTCGGAACTATGCAGTCATAATTTCCGTTGCCGCAGGGGATAGAGAGATCGAGATATGTTCCGGAATCAACGTCGCCCGTGACGGTGAATACGAGAATGCGGTTTTTTGAACCTGCCGTAGTATCGTTTCTGATATCGGTAAGAACTGCTTCGAGATCGCCTGACCAGTTGTTGACTATCTCGGCGGCAGTACCCTTTTTAACTTTCTTGGACTTTTCGCCGTCAACGGTTATCTGAACCGTATAGCCCTCTTCGGCAATGTCGATGATCATAAGCTCGGAATCGGGAATCGTCGTATCGCCTGCCTTGACGTTAATGGAGCTTACAATTCCGCTGTATTTGGATTTGATCTCCGTGGTTTCATTTTCCTTGCGAAGTTTTTCTACCTGCTTTTTAGCCTTCTCGACTTCCTTTTTCTTGGCTTCAAGATCAAGATCGTCTATTTTCTCCTGATTGTCATTGTCTTTCATCGTCTTGTTTAGAGCCGCGATAAGCTCTTCAAGATCGCGCTGTTTTGATCTTACATCGTCGTTCAGCTCTTCAAGAGTCATAGTCTCGCCGCTGTTTCCTTTTTCATAATCTTCTACCAGCTCGGTATAATAGTCAACGTTGGCTTCGGCGTCTAAAAGCTGATAAGCGTATTCGCTGCGGAGCGAGAATTTTGTAGAATCATAAGCTTCTTTAGCGGAAGTCATTGCTGTCGATTTGGCGTCGCAGTCGGCTTTGGCGGCTTCGATTGCGGCAGAGTCGGAAGCTTCCTCCGATTCCGTAAGGGCGGTAAGAATCGAAAGCGCCGAGTTATAAGCGGATTCCGCGTCTGTAAAGGCATTTTTCAGTATTATAAGATCGCCCGTATATTCGGCAGGCGCGCCTGCGTATTCGTCCGTATCAATAGCTGTGATGACCGCTGAAAGCTTGGTCTGAAGCTTGGTGTAATTGTTAAGCTGAGTCTGATTATATTTATGCATATCTTTTGCAGCCTGAATGTTTCCCTGATTCGCGGCGGCGTTGTCACGCTTTGTAATTGCAGCCGCAAGATCCTCGCGTGCGCTTTTTATCGCCTGATTTTCGGAGGTGTAATCGGCAGGCGGAGTGAGCATGGCTTTCTGATACTCCAACTCCATTGCAGCGAGATTATCTTCGGCGGCGGTAAGCTCTTCGCTTTCGCCGGTACCGACGGTGAGGAGTACGTCGCCCTTTTTGACTTCCTGTCCCGATTTTACCATTACCGTATCGACAACTTTGTTTCCGTCAACGGTGACGCCGTAGCTTTGATTTGATTCGACCAGTCCGCTGCCGCGGATACGCTCGGTAAGCTTGCCGCTTGTCGCGCGCTGTGTGGAAATTTCCGACAGCGATTTATTCATTATCGTATTCGAGAAAAATGTGAGAACGAGAAGTATCGCCAGAAATATAATAAGTATGGTTTTGATTATCTCGCGTTTTCTGGTGGGATCGTAATCTTCTTTATCTCCCTTGATCTCTTTCGGGTCTTTTATTTCATTTATTTCAGCCATATTAATTTTCCTTTCTGTTTATCCCTTGATACCGCCCGAGAACATAATGCCCTCGATAAGATGATCTTCGCCGTAGAGGAACATGAGTATAGTCGGTATCATATACACCGTGCCTACCGCGAATGCAAGCCCTATATCGCCCGTATTTATCTGTGAAAGGAACACGGAAAGCGGATGCATATCCGTATCTTTCAAGAGTACGAGAGGCTGTTCTACCATGTTCCAGTAATCTATAAAGACAAGCATCGTTATTGAAACTATAGCGCCCTTGCAGAGCGGAATGTAGATTTTTGAGAGTATCTGCAATTCGCTTGCGCCGTCGAGCTTTGCGGCTTCGATGTAGGAAACCGGTATTCGCCGCATTACTTTCGTAAGCAGGAAAACGCTGAACGGCGAGAATATACCCGGCAGGATTATAGACAAGCGAGTATTAAGCAAGCCGAATTTGTCGGCTACGAGAAAGTTTGGTACTAAAGTTACCTGATAGGGCATTATCATGAGAATAATATATGCAAAGAATATTATGCTTTTGAATTTATTCGGATACCGCGAGAATCCGTATGAAGTGAGAATTGCAAGCAGTACCTGAAACAGCGTTATCGGAACTGTCAGTATGACCGAATTCCAGAATTTCAGCAGGTAATCGGGACTTTTCAGCAGAACGCTTTTGTACTGCGAAAAAGTTACCGAATCGGGAATAAATTTAAGATTGACGTTTTCCGAAATAAAAACCTTGCTGTCGGCAGTCATATTGTTCAGCATTGCTCCGTAGTTTGCTGAAATTTCGGCGGACGTCATAAACGAGTTTGCTATAGTCAGCACCGTCGGCATCAGAAACATTATCGCGGCTGCTCCCGCAAATATCGTAACAACGATGTTGATCAGCAGTTTTTTTCTGCGGCGCGTCATCATTCCACGTCCTTTCCGAAATGATTTTCGACAGTAAGCAGGATCGCAATAATAACGATCATTACAAGCGAGAAAACGATCGCCGCCGACGAAAGCTTCTGATAGTCGATACTGTTGAACGTATTGTTCATAAAGTGCTGGAGCATATACATTTTGTCGTATGGATAATCTCCCGTAAGCAGGTATACTTCGCGGAATATCTTGAATGAATTTATCAGCGAAAGTATCAGCACAAAAAGAATCGTAGGAGAGAGATATCTTAATTTGATATGTATAAACTGGTAAAATTTGCTTGCTCCCTCCAGTTCTGCGACTTCTATAATATCGCGGGGGATTCCTGCCAGAGCCGACATAAAAAGTATCATGTTGTATCCTAAATTTTTCCACAGGAACATCAGAATGATTATTATCTGTCCGTACTGCGACTTCATCCAGTCTATTCCCTGACCGCCGAACGCCTCAATGATCTGATTTATAGTTCCGTGGTTATGGAATAGAACCTGCCATACAAGAACTACCGAAGCTATCGGAACCATGAGCGGACTGAGGAAAAAAGTCCGGAAAATGCTTTTGCCGGGAATGTTTCTTTCCAGAAGAGTTGCAAGCCACAGCGAAAGTATGATTGCCAGCGGAACGGAGATAAGAGAAAACATGGCGGTGTTTGTTGCCGCTTTCTTGAATGCTACCGTATGAAATAAATTTACATAGTTGTCAAGTCCCACGAATTCCGGCGTGACAGGATTGCTGATCAGAGAGTAGTAAATTACAATCCCGAAAGGTATGAGAAAGAATATCAGTACGCCGATAAGACTTGGTATTACGCATAGGTTGCTGAACACCCTTTCGCCCTGCCTTCCGCATTGTTTTTGTTTTTTGTTCATCGCGTCACTTCCCTTTGAATTTAAGCTTCTATATATAAGTGTTTTTAAAACGCAAAAAAGACGAAGTAAAAATAAATTTTTATTTTTTAACTTAATTTCCTCATCTTTTTTTCGTAAAATATGATATAACATTATGATTGAAATGTCAATGGATTTTGCAAAAAATTTGCAGTTTCACGCGATTTTTTTAACATTGCGATATTTATGGGCAGTCGGTTTTCAGGGTTCTTGCGGTTCAATATAAGCGTGAGAAAAATTTTGCAGCGTGTTAACCTTGGTTAACATTTTAACGTACAATTGTCTTAACCGTATTAAATCATATAGTACAATTTGAACGATAATATAATAGCATAAAAAATTTGAAATGTCAATAGCTTCAAGTAATTTTTTCATCTGTTTTTATATTAATTATTATAGCCTGCTTATCTTAATAATGTAAGTGGGAATTCCTTAAATTTTTCTTATTATTTTCAAATTAATGGCAAAATCACTAATTGAATGCGATTAAAAAAATATTTTTTGTGAATATCAACTTTTTTTGCAAAAAAGCTTGACAAGTATCGGTTATTGTGATATAATAATTTATGTTGAAACACATATTGCGGGTGTAGTTCAATGGTAGAATTCCAGCCTTCCAAGCTGGTTACGTGGGTTCGATTCCCATCACCCGCTCCAAAATGAGCAGCGTATGCTGCTTAATTCATCTATGCGCCTTTAACTCAGCTGGATAGAGTAACTGCCTTCTAAGCAGTAAGCCGCTGGTTCGAATCCAGCAAGGCGCGCCATTTATGGTGGGTGTAGCTTAGCTGGTTAAAGCGTCGGATTGTGGTCCCGAAGATCGTGGGTTCGAATCCCATCTCCCACCCCAGATATACAGGCACTTTCGAGTTTTCGGAAGTGCCTTTTGCTTTGTTTTCTAAGATTTTTTCTAATATGGGATTTTTTTGGATAAAATTAGCCCCCGCAGATGCGGGGACTTTCCGTATTATTCGTCAAACAGCTTATCCGCTTCGTCAAGATTCAAAAGATAATATTTCTTTCCTTTCTGACGATTCACAATGAGCAGCGATTCAGGGATAAGCTTGAGTCTGTTCCTTACAGTGTTTTCTGAAAGCTCCAATTGTTTAATGATTTCCTCGCGGCTGATTCCGATGTTAGAGAATAATGCAGCCTGTATCAGAAGATCATACAAATAAACGTCAATTTTTTCAGCATTAGGAAGCGCACTGATACGCTGACAATAGTAATCCCACTTTTGCTTTTTTTCTTTCAGTGTTTCCAAAAGCTGCTGCATAGACAGTTCTACAATATTCAAAAACATTTCAACAAATGGCGTAAGCTCACCTTTGTTATGAGGAGCGTTGCACACATCAAATGCCTTATAATACTTCGATATATTCTCTTTGATGGTATAGGACAATCTGAATCCGATCAATGGTGTAAGCTGTTGTGAAAGCAAGTAGCTGCTGATAAAACGGCTTGTTCTGCCGTTTCCGTCGTAAAACGGATGAATATATCCGAACAGGTAGTGGAAAACGGCTATTCTGATAAAAATGTCGATATCGTTATCATTAAGCATCGTAAGACTTTGCTCAAACGTTTCAATTATCCTGCTTTCAGGCATCAAGCCTTTATGAAGAACTTTCTGAGTGTCGGACTGAATGTCTACTCCTGAACGACGGAAAATTTCCCCATCAGGCAAGTTTTCAGGATCAGTCGCCTTGATTTCCTCATAAAAAATATCATCGTAGACCTTTCGGATATCCAGACAGGTTTTAAATGACATTGGCTGACGGCGTTCAAGCATAACATATTTTGCTATCAATCCTACAAAGCGATTGCATTTGTTATGTGAAGAAAGATCCTGTAATATTTCACCTATCTCTTTACGGGTACTGTGAACGCCCTCTATGTCATTGGTAAGCAGTATTTCGTCTATCAGACAGCGTGTAGTGAACTGTTCTATCGCAATTTCAGGGAGCGAATAGTATAGTTCAGCCACATCCTTATCGAGACGCTCAACAGCGATTATACGTTTATATATCTCAGGAGTCTGGCAAATAAAAGCCGGATTTTCCCCAATATTTACAGACAGATGAATAGTATTCTCATCGTTGAACCGACGCTCATATTCTTCTTTATATTCTTTTACTCCCATGTGAAACAAGGCTTTTAACGTTTTCCTTGACATACCGCTCATCTCCGATCTTTGCATAATGTATATTATGTCAAACGCAAATTTGAATGTTCATTGCGTATAAATAATATTACTCGCGAATATAAAACGCAAAAATCACTTTATTTTGCGTTTTCTTATATCATTATATCATCACCAAACGCAAAAGTCAACAGTTTTGCGTTTAATAATGCAGATGCCTCCATGATCGGAAGCATCTGCTGTGCATTAATCGTCGTTCTTGCCGCCGAACAGATCAGTGAAGCAGCTTGTGATATAGTCCATTTCGGATTTCTTTGCGGAATCGTCAGCATGACTGTAAACATTAAACGTTGTGAGGAAGTCTCCATGTCCGGCGTAATCCTGTATCTGTTTCATCGAGAACGCTGTATTGTTGGCGAGCAGGCTGATACACGAATGCCTGAGTGCGTGAAACTTGATATGCGGCAGCCCGTTTTTATCAAGGAGCTTTCTGAACTGAGCTGTCACTGTATCAGGGGTTATGAGCGTACCGACATCGTTAACACAAATAAAGTCCATGTAAGCCTTAGTTTCACGGGGCATTACGTCCTGCTTCTCCTTAAGTGCTCTCAAGTAGTTATACAGGTCGTCGTTCATAGTAAAACTGCGGACGCTGCTGTCGGTTTTCAGCATAGTCTTCAAGATTATTTCACGGGTACGTCTGCCGCCTACTTCGCCGATAACTTTGTAAGTCCCTTTGGGAAGTATGCTTGAATCTCCGGTAACGACGCTCTGTCTGATGTGTATCAGCCTGTTCTCAAAGTCCACATTATCCCATGTTATGCCGATTATCTCAGAACGCCTCAGTCCAAGCACCATAGCAAGTATGATCGGAGTTTCGATGTATGAGCCTTTAGCCGCTTTAGCAAGAGCGTTCAACTGTTCTGCGTTATAGTAGCTGGTCTCGCATCGCACTTTAGAGGGCTTGTCTATTACGTTCATCGGATTTTTCAGTATGAAGTCATTTTTCTCAGCGTAGCGGAAAGCCGGTCCGATAAGGCTGAGCATTTTATGCACCGTTTTTGGACTTTTCCCCTCGCTTATCATAAAGCTGCAAAAGGCTTCAATATCCTTTGCTTTCAGGTCTCTGATAGGCTTTCGTTTCTGAAAATAAGGTCTTATGTGACACTTCAAAGCGTTAAGATAGTCGAAATATGTAGTGGGCGACAACTTTGTTTTCCTCAGTTCAAGGCAGTACTCAACACATTTATCCAGCGTCCAGCCACTGTACTCACTGTCAACGATACCGTCGAATCGGGCGATTATCTCCTTAGCCTTCTCCTCAGCCTTGCGTTTATTGATCCTATTACCTTTGTTGTCAAGGGCTGTTATGCCAGTGGATAGCTGTTTCTGCTTGCGTTTGCCGTCGCTTTTCATAATGTAGAAACTTACACACCACTTGCGATTGTTGATTTGTAAGCTGTAGTTTATCATTATATCCCTCCTAAAAGCCGCCTGTTGTAAGTGATAACAGGCGGCATTCTGAATAATGTCAGTTGTTATAAGAGTCCTGATTCAGAAACTCGATCACGCTTATTTTGGGTATCTTGTGACGGCGTCCGATACGGATAGAGTGTATCTTTTTCTGCTCAATCAGCGAATGAGCCTTATTTCTTCCGATGTGAAGCATTTCCCTCATTTGATCAAAAGAGACGATATCAGGATAATCCTTAAACGTATTTTCAATAGTAACCATAAATTTTCTCCATTTCTGAACAAGTTGCTTGACTTGTTCTTTTAATTGTAATATAATAAATGTGTAGGGTGGCTCCCGAAGGAGCCATTCCAACATTTACTTATAATTATATGACCATCCAATGAGCGTGACGGTCTTATTTTTACCTGCACACTCGTTGTAGCAAAGACCGTGATAGATTAATTGTCCCTGCTCCAGACTTACAAGTGTTGCCCTGTCAGCTCCTGTAAGCTTTGAAATATCAGCTATATTGTTGGTCTTTGGGCGGAAGAATACAAGCGTACCGCAGTTGCCTATGATCTTGCCGAGCTTGTCCTTTTCAACAGAAAATTCCTGCGATGCAAGCAGCATAGATAATCGGTGCTTTGCGCCCTTTCTGAGAATTATGCTGACAGGACCGTCTTTCTCCAGACAAAGATCTTCGATCTCATCTAAGATCACTGTATATTGTGGTTCTCTGTCGTGCTGTTTGTACTCATATAAACTGGCTAACATCATATCTATGAGCTGACTGCTCTTTCGGATTCCGTCTGCCGAAGTCGATAGAACGACTATCTTCTTCTGCGAATTGAGAAATTCTCTCCAGTTCTGTTCGTATGAGTTCAGCACCCAAATATCATCAAAAACCTCTTCGAGCCTGTCTCTGAGTTTTTTCTGTTCGGTATCGTTTTCATCGAAAAATTCTAAAGTTTCGTGCAGGTAACGTATTATTCCTGTGTCGATTGCTTGGGATATCTTAGAAAGGCATTTTTTCAGTACTTTTCCTTGAATATCACCGGTGACCCTTGCAGCTACTGAGAAGATGCTAAACAATCGGTTCTTCTTTTCCGGGAGCGACGAGCAGTTCTCTAGTGACAAGAGATCAACAGGAATGCCTTGCTTACCGATATCCCAGTGTGAGAAGTAGTTTTCGACTATTTTATGCGGAAGATGCTTTTTCAGCTCATCGGAAGAGAATGCGCCTGTCTGATCGAAGATAATGACGTTCTTGCCTGCTTCAGCGCGTATAACAGCCTTCTGGCCAAGGAAATATGTCTTTCCTGAGCGCGTCTGTCCAGATATGTACATACTCTCAGCCTCATCTGTTGAATCGTTTATAACTACACCAATTGCTCCATTGCATCCACTGATACGTGCCATTGGTATGAAACCTTTCAGAGACTCAGGCTTTTCAATAATATAGTCGGCATATGCCAAGGAGTTTATCTTGTCCAGGCATTTTGGCGTGAGAATATCCTTCGGGAAGCTATATACACTAATAGTTTTTATTCTTCCGGGAGCGATCTCAACATCAAGAGTTCTCTTGAAATTATTATTTGAATATAACTTACCGCAAGCTTTCAAAGCCGTCAATAGTTTATTTCGCCTTTTTGTACCTGTCATTTGCGGTAAAATCAGTCTATCGAGGGTTGTTGCCATGATGTTGATGTATTTGTCATCAAGGAACACCATAGGTTTATCTGGATCAAAATACGGTGGACCGACTTGATTTGCAACACCCAGCTTATCGGAGTTGATGAAGAACGATATTACATTTCTAAAACTGTTGGTTATAGCATGATCGGTATCAGGCATCTCGTGACGGCTGATTGTGAGATAATTGGATATTTTCTGTTTTTCCTCAAGCGAGATCACACCATAATGGTGTAGGATTTCAACTGTGGCACGAAGCATTCTTAGTGACATATAGCGATCCGAATTTGAGAGCGTTTTACATATAGGAGCTTCTTTCCCAAGCTCATTCGTAACCAGATTTTCCTGAATCTCTGAATTTGTGAGAAGTCGTATTAACGCACTTTCAAATTCACCGATTGCCTGTTGTAGTTCATCTGTATTGTCAATATCCGGACAATCATTGAGACTGATAAAATATGCCGGAAACTCGGATGATATATTCCCTGGATTGTCAGAGAGAATCACAGTGAGGTGACGGCTTCTGACCTCGTTTCCGGTGCAGTTTTGCAGATCCTGAAGCAGAACATTAAGTCCGGCTTCAAGCTTCTTGCGATCCTCTGCATATGATGTATCCCGAAAGAGAGCGATTCCGTCGTTGATGCTGTTTAGCTCTCTTGGCAGATTAGTTTTTTTGTCTGTGAGTGGACAAACATTCGGTGAGAAATTCTTGTTTTTGATAAGGGCAATAACTGCCTTAGCATTTGATTCGCTCTTAGGCTCAACAATGAACATCTGATCTGGTGTCAATCCTGCCAGTCCGTAGAAGTATAGTAAAAGACTTGTAATGCGGACTGAGAGCAAGAATTTATATTTCCAGGAAGCAGGCAAGAGCTTAGCCAGAGCCTCGGATGCTTCTGCAAATTTTTTCTCTGTGTGAACGAGCTTGCGTTCATGAATATCATCCGGGTAGTACTTCTTAAGTTTAGAAATCACTATCTCCGATGAGGCGAACGAGGTTTTGTTTCTTTCACTTTCCTGCCAGCCGGAATGCTGCGGAAGCTGAAGGAACTTGATATCATCGCCATCAAGCAGCTCCCGAAAGAACGCCGCAACAATATAGTTGTTAGGGCAGTCTTCATTGTAAGGGAAAAACGGAATGGACGGTAAAACGCCCCTATGTACAAATTCTTTGTACGGGACGACAATCGATCTCGGTTCATTTCCCTCATATTCACATGTGCAGAACAAAGCGTCAAATGTTCCATCAGGTCTTTGATTGACGATGAGCTTGTCCTTCAATCTTATTTTGCCAACCCTTACCTCACGCCCATTCCTTTCGGTAACTGTGTAAACATCTCCGCTTTTTCTTAGCCTGCGAGCCTCGAAGGTCTTTTCCTTTTCTACGTAAATATTGTAGATAACGTTTCTGGGTTTGTACAAGCTGTTGTTTAGCCAAAGCTGGTCATACAGGTGTGGCTGATAACACTGGAACGGCGAGCAGCCAAAGTTTAATTGAGGATAGTATGTATTATACATAAACTTCACACTCCTATGATAGTATTGCGTACGCTATAATATATTATATCTTATTTGCTTTGATATTAAAATGAAAATTGTGGGTATTTTTTACTTATTTCTCGTTCAGAATCCTGAATATAAATTAAGAAAAAGCAGAACGTTTACCCATTAAAAGGTAAGAAGGAATAATCAATGAAACGAATAGAAATCCTGAAAGAATTTTTGATCACTATTTTTGGTTCAACAACAGTAAAGCCAATATCAGACAAAATATATTGCAGCGGTAACTTATTTAGTTCGTGTAAGCATGATAACAATGATTATAATCGTTATTTAAAGCTGTTACAGATAGCGTTTCTTACAGATAAGCCTGAAATACAAAAGCCAAATTATGATCCGATTGATTTTCAAAGAGAAGAAAGCATATCACGTTTTATTACTTACTTAAAATCGTATAAAGAAGATATTATCTTTCCTAAAGCAAATGACAAAACAACAAATCAATTTGCATATGATGCGGCTATAACTATCCTTTCAGCAATTTTTACAAAATCAAATAATTCTGGTAAGGTTGTAATTGAAACTGAGGATATAAGCACAGAATTTAGGAAAGCATTAGAGAATATAAAAGATTATCATATCGGTTATAATATTAATGATATAATCAATTTTATGAGTTCGGACAGCTCCTATTATATTTACGATACTGATTATATTTATGATAAAAGCAAGTATAATTATTGCTTTTCTGTCAGTGCAATGGAAAACAAGCAATATGTTTCAAGAAGAATTAATGAAATATTGTTAAGGATATATATAGACGAAAACGGAATCTATGATAAGCAGAGTAAATTCTTTTTTAACAATATTACTTCACATTTTTATATTTTTAATAAACAAATTAAAATTGAAAAGGATTTAAATTCCAGTGAATTCTATTTATTGAAGCCGTTGTCATTAATAAGGATAAATAAAGGTATTCCAATACTTTTTTATTTCGTAACACATCTTGATGAGGAAATTATTCTTCATAAATATAAATGTAAAAACGAGGAAGAGCTTAATAGAATAATTTCTGATAAAGCCTTAATGCAATATGAAGATAACATCGCTCCGCTAATATCTGAATACGAAATAAGTCTTGTAAGTTACACAGAGGATTTAATCAAACGAGTACTGAATTTGGATTTGATATGGTTGTATAGCGGTAATCGAAAGAAAATTGAGAAATGCAGAGAAGAAGTCGAAAAAGTTATTGTTGGCTATCCGGAAATTTATACATATATTGACAGTTGCCCTGAAATTATTATAATACAGCAGTTGTTGACAATTCTTCATCATGCAGTAGTGGAAATAACTGAGTTCATTCATTATCACAGTGACTATATTGCAGAGTGCGCCCTAAAGCATAAATGTCCTGATCATGTAAAATATATAAAAGGTAAAATAAATGGAACGAAATTCAAAAAACTGCGAGAACTGTCAGGAAAGTTGCTTTCAAGAGATGATAGAGAGCTAAAATACTTAGGTGAAATGTATTATTATACATCGAGTAATGAATTAGAGCGGCTATTAGATGTGCTTCAAGAGTATTATAATTTCTTAAAAAAGTCAAGAAAATTTTCCAGATTACGTTTTTTAAAATAAGCCGCCTTGAAAAGTTATTAAAAATCCGTGTTTTTCTTTTGTTTTGCAAGGGTATTTTTTTAAAAAACGTAATTATGAAATTTTTTTGATTTTTTCTGAGATGAATCAGGGAAGTCTCTCAGACAGGAGACTTCCCAAAATTCTAAAACTTTTATACAGCCTGTAGTAGCACGATTGGGAAATCCCCTATTCTATCATTGCTTCTACAGGCTTTTTCACTGCTTTTCAAAACGCACATTCGCAGCAATTCTCGTACAGACTTTCGCCGTCCTCAAATTTGATTGCCTGCAAAGTTTCATGGAGCAGGGCATGATCAGCAAGCATATCCTCAATCTCGTCACAGGTATATCCGTATTCGAGCAGAAGTTCAACGTCAGAACTGTCTACGCCGTAACAACCGCAGTATGCTAATAACAGCT
>CAYNYB010000026.1:0-26884 GCA_964401315.1 uncultured Alistipes sp. | reverse complement strand
ACGCAGGATTCAGCAAAATTTGCCGAAAAGACGTGCGCGGGGAGATACTGAACAGTCTCTAAGGGGGGTGAAAAATATGGACGAGTTCGATGAGGTCTACAGACTTTATGCCGCTGACGTTTATCGCTATATACTCAGCCTGAGCCGTAATGAGACTCTCGCAAAGGATATTTTACAGAACACAATGCTTAAAGCTTTCAAAAATATCAATAAATTCAGAGGTGAATGCAGTATAAAAACGTGGCTTTTCGGTATTGCCAAAAATGAGTATCTTAACAGTATACGCCGTGCGGAAAATAAGAATCTTCCGCTTGATGAAGTATCAGATAATGCAGACGAAAATATTGAACATAGATTCAATGATCGTTTTCAGGCGCTTGAAATTCATCGGATTCTCCATGAACTTGATGAACCATACAAGGAAATATTCTCACTGAGAGTATTTGCAGAACTGAAATTCACCGATATTGGTGAAATATTCGGAAAATCCGAAAACTGGGCAAGAGTTACATTTTACAGGGCAAAAGAGAAAATTATAAAAATGCTTAAAGAACAGGAGGAAAATTATGAAATGCGAAATAATTAAAGATTTGATTCCCCTTTCAGCTGAGGGACTTTGCAGCGAGGAGAGCGAAAAGGAAATTACCGAACATATCAAAACCTGCGAAAACTGCCGTCTGCTTTATGAGAAGTCACCCGAAACAGCTTCAGAAGCTCTGCCGGTACCCGATGAAAAGGAGACTTTTAAAAAGGTCAGCCAGGCATTCAGGAAGCTTACGCTTAAATCGGGAATCACAGCAGTCCTGCTTATTGCGGTACTTGCCGTACTCGGCTGGCTCACATACGGACAGATCACAAAGCATGACGGCGCAATAAGCTTTGAAACGATCGTACAGTCCTTTGAGGTGCGGAGAATCGCGAAGTATATCGCAAACGGTGATTTTGATTCATACGTCGATTCGATTTCAAATGAAAACTACAGAAATTTATCTTATGAAACTATCAGTATACTGAAAGAACAGGACAAAAAGAATCTCGCCGAAGCATATTTGTCCGCTTACGGAAATACGGAAGTAAAAAGTATCAGCGTTAAATCGTCGTATAGTCTTGCTGTTGTACCATCGCCTGATTATAAGGCTGTAATCAGAAATAACATCAAAATTAAATTCAAGGACGGCAGAATTTTTGAAATGGATCTGTTCAAAAATTCCGACGGTAAATATATCTATTCCGAAGGTTACATTTCAAACAGCTTTCTTATTGAAAGCGACAAAATGACATCTGCTGAACAGAAGTTTCATAATGCGCTTGCCCATACAAACAACTGCGATATTTTGTTATCATCATTATTTGAACATGAGATTAAAAGCAGAAATACAATGAAGATATATACGGGTATGTTTCATGAGCAGTACATTGATGAAGTCACGGCAGGTAAAAATGATTTTTCCAGAATGGGTTTTGATATAACAAATGCATATTTATCAGATTACCGATTTGACGCGTTTGAAAATAAGCTTTACTATGATCTGACTCTGCTGGCGGAGGACGGAAAAGGTACTGCTGTTATGACATCACGCATTTATTATGACCATATGGGACTTTATCCGCCCGAAAAGGACGATATGACAGTATACTCGGACGGCTGTAGTCCCGAACTTGAACAATATTTATATAATTTCTTCGGATAAGAGCTTTTTCAGTATCTCCCCGCGCACGTCTTTTCAGCAAAATTATGCTCGAAAATCCGCACACGTTGAGATACTGAACAAACTCTAAAAAATCGGACGGCTAAAAACCGTCCGATAATTTTTTAGTTATTCATGCCAATTTCAATAGCCTTGAAATTATTTTCAATAAGATGAGCCTTAGAGGGCGGAACTACCTTTTCGATAGCCTTTTTCATCGTATCGAGAGTGAAAACGGAAGTCTCTTTCAGCAACTTGCCGAGCAGAATGATATTCGAACCGCCTTTAAGAGCGTTGCTGTCTGCAAGATCGGTGGAGGGTATCGCGAAAATTTCTATATCATCGCGAGTACATTCGTTCTCAATAAGAGAACTGTCATAGAAAACCTTTCCGCCGGGTTTTACTTCGCTTACGAATTTATCAAATGAGGGCTGATTCATCGCAATAAGAATATCGGGAGTGAGAACCAGCGGCGAACCTATAGGCTCGTCGGAAATACATACGGAGCAGTTAGCCGTACCGCCGCGCATTTCAGGACCGTAAGACGGGAGCCATGACAGCTCCTTGTTGTCCATAAGCCCGCAGTATGCAAGAATCTTACCTGCAAAAAGCACGCCCTGTCCGCCGAATCCCGCAAGAAGAATTTCAGTAGCTGCCATTACTTATTTCCCTCCTCTTCTGTAGTATCTTTGTACACGCCGAGAGGATAGTACGGTATCATTTCGTCCTGAAGACGCTTGATAGCCTCTGTAGGCGTAAGTCCCCAGTTTGTCGGGCAGGTCGAAAGAACCTCAACGATAGAGAAGCCTTTCTTTGCTTTCTGAGTTTCAAAAGCTTTTCTGATAGCCTTTTTAGCTTCGCGGACATGGGGAACGCTGTCCACTGCAACACGCTGAGCGTAAGCCGTACCCGTAAGCGTTGAAAGCATTTCGCATACTCTAACGGGGAATCCTGCAAGCTGAGGATCGCGTCCGAAAGGTGTAGTCTGAGTTACCTGACCGGGAAGCGTAGTGGGAGCCATCTGACCGCCTGTCATTCCGTATATAGTATTGTTGATGAAGATTATAACGATATTCTCGCCGCGTGTAGCCGCATGAACAGTCTCGGCAGTTCCGATAGCTGCAAGATCGCCGTCGCCCTGATATGTAAATACATACTTATCGGGATTTGTGCGCTTAACGCCCGTAGCAACAGCCGGCGCACGTCCGTGGGGAGCTTCGATCATATCGCAGCCGAAATAATCATAAGCCATAACGGAGCAGCCTACAGGGCATACTCCGACAGTTTCGCCCTCTATACCCATTTCGTCCAGAACCTCCGCAACGAGTCTGTGTACGATTCCGTGAGTACAGCCGGGGCAGTAATGGGTAGGCACATCGAGGAGCGCCTTAGGTCTTTCAAATACAACAGCCATTATTCAGCACCTCCGACTTTTTTGATCTCTGCCAGTATTTCGGCAGGGGTAGGAATAACGCCGCCTGTACGTCCGTAAAATTCAACGGGTTTCGAGCAGTTGATCGCAAGCTTGATATCGTCTATCATCTGTCCCATCGACATTTCCACACTGAGCAGCTTCTTCGCATTCTTAGCGGCTTCGTTGATCTCCTTAACGGGGAACGGGAAGAGAGTTTTCGGACGGAACATACCTGCCTTAATTCCCTGCGCTCTTGCATCGTTTACAGAGGATTTTACAACACGGGCCGTTGCGCCGAATGCACAGAGAAGAATATCGCAGTCCTCTGTGAGATAAAGCTCGGCGTCGGTCTCATTAGCCTTGATAGTTTCGTATCTCTTGAAACGCGCCGTTACCGAATCTTCCAGTTCATCGGGTTTAAGATAAAGAGAATTTATAATATGATGCTCTCTTTCGCCCTTATGACCGTTAGCAGCCCAGCCGCTCTTGTCATGGGCGTTTACGTTGATCTCGGGGAATGATACAGGCTCCATCATCTGACCGAGAAGTCCGTCTGCAAGAATCATAGCAGGCATACGGTATTCGTCAGCCTTGTCAAAAGCCTTGATGACCATATCGACCATTTCCTGAACGGAAGCGGGAGCGAATACTAAGAGGTGAAAATCGCCGTGACCGAGAGCCTTTGTAGCCTGCCAGTAATCAGCCTGCGATGGCTGGATTCCGCCGAGTCCCGGACCGCCGCGCTGAACGTTGATAATAACGGCCGGAAGATCAGAACCTGCGAGATAGGAAATTCCCTCGCTTTTAAGCGAAAGTCCGGGCGAGGACGAGGACGTCATTGCGCGGACGCCCGTAGACGCAGCGCCGAGAACCATATTTATGGCAGCGATCTCCGATTCTGCCTGTAAAAATACGCCGCCTGCCTTATTCATGCGTTTCGCCATGTAAGCGGCAAGCTCTGTCTGTGGAGTGATCGGGTAGCCGAAGAAACATTTGCAGCCTGCTCTGATAGCAGCTTCTGCAAGGGCTTCGTTACCCTTCATAAGATTTCTTTCCAAAGCTTTTACAGCTCCTTTCATTTATTTTTCGATAATTATTGCACAATCGGGACACATCGTCGCACACATAGCGCAGCTTATGCAGGCGTCCTCGTCGGTGCATACTGCGTAGAAATAACCTTTTTTATTACGCTTTGCCTTTTGAAGTTCAACTATCTTCTTCGGGCAAGCGCCTGCGCAAAGACCGCAGCCCTTGCAGCGTTCCGTAATAACCGTCATTTTTGCCATATCTTACACCTCCTTAAAGTTATTTTTGGATTTATATCTTCGCCGTTGTGGTAATTATAATTCCCACAACGGCTTAACATATATCTTTGCAGGGAAAACATCGGGGATATCGGCAAGCTCGCAGATATCCTCTGGACAGACCGTACAGCGGATCGGCAGACCTGTTCTGCGTGAAACCTCTTTTGCAAAATCCGCGGAGCTTTCAACTATGCCGACTGTTGTTTCGCAGCCGAGGTTGGTATTATTGACTATCGCCGTATGCTTCAGCCGCGACGCCGTCTCGATCTCATACATAAGGCTCACGGCTTCTTCGGAAGAACCTGTCAGATATCGGCGCTGATTGACGACATACAGCATATCAAGCTGATCTCCGAAGCCGTTAAGGACGGCTGAAAATCTTCCCAGCGCAAATGCGCCCGCGTCGTCGCCGCCTACGTCGATTATCAGTTTGCCGTCGTTATCGGCAAGCTGTTCGATATCGAATTGT
This sequence comes from uncultured Alistipes sp., assembly GCA_964401315.1. Taxonomy (GTDB): domain Bacteria; phylum Bacillota; class Clostridia; order Oscillospirales; family Ruminococcaceae; genus Ruminococcus. The sequence goes on along the minus strand of CAYNYB010000026.1, from coordinate 22,009 downwards.
ATGGACGGCACATCAAGATTGCTGTTGGCAAAATCGGGAGTTATCAGCCGAATGCCTTTTTCCGCAAAAAGCTCCTTAAAATCGGCGGTTCTGAAATAGGGATTAACGAGATCCAGATCGACGACCGTAACGTTTTCGCCCTCCTGCGCAGCTTTTATTGCGAGATTGACGGAAAAATTAGTTTTGCCGCTGCCGTAATGACCTGTAATGACGGTAATTTTTTTCATGAGTTCCTCCTTTTTGCCGATTAATGTTATCACAAACTATCAAGAGCTGATTCTTTAAAAACAGGCTCTTAAATTATATTATATCATTTTCTATGCAAAAAAGCAATATTTTTTGTAAAAATTACAAAAATTCCCCTCACCGAAAAGCAAGGGGAATTTTCATGAAATTCAATTATTCAGCTTCAACGTTCTTATCGATGTAGCTTACGATGTCGCCGACTGTCTTGATCTCCTCAACAGCCTCATCGGGGATAGAGAGATCGTACTCGTCCTCGATAGTCTGGATAAGATCAACGATGTCGAGAGAATCTGCTCCGAGATCTTCCTGAATGCTTGCCTCGGCAGTTACAACGTCCTCTTCAACACCGAGCTGGTCAACGATGATTTCTTTGATCTTGTCAAAAGTCATGTTATTTTCCTCCTAAAAATTGTTTATTATGCTAAGAGCCTGTTCAGTATCTCCACGCGCCCGTCTTTTCGGCAAATTTGGCTGAATCCTGCGTCAAAAATTCTTGCAATACGTCAGTATTTCTGCGGATTTTTTCCTTGGCTTCAGCCAAATTATGCTCGAAAATCCGCACACGTTAAGATACTGAGCAGGCTCTAAAATCGGAGTCATTCTGTGAACTCTCCGATTTTCCTAAACTTAGTATAACGTTCTTTCAGCAAAACGTCAATATCTTTTTGACATTTTTCTGCAATTTTGAGTGACAAATATTCTTTAATATTTTCGGAAATTTTGTCTAAATCGTTATGTGCGCCTCCTAAAGGCTCTTCAATGATCGCTTCCGCTACTCCCAAAGCGACCATATCTTCGGCGGTTATACGCATAATATTGCAGGCTTCCTGCTCTCTTGAACCGTCTTTCCAGAGAATGCTCGCCGACGCTCTCGGTGAAGCTACGGAATACTGCGCGTTTTCCAGCATGGCAAGTTCGTCGCATACGCCAAGAGCAAGCGCGCCGCCGCTGCCGCCTTCGCCCAAAATTATCGAGATAACAGGAGTGCGGAGAGTCATAAATTCCGCAATATTGCGCGCAATAGCTTCACCCTGACCTCTTTCCTCGGCTGCAACTCCCGCATAAGCTCCGGGAGTGTCTATAAAGCAGATGACGGGTCTGTGGAATTTTTCAGCCTGCTTTGCAAGTCTCAGCGCCTTTCTGTAACCCTCGGGAAGCGGCATCGCAAAATTACAGTCCTTGTTCTCATTAATGTCCCTGCCCTTCACCTGAGCGATAACCGTTACGGGAACGCCGTCAAGCCTTGCGACTCCGCCTATGACCGCATGATCGTCTCCGAAGCAGCGATCGCCGTGAAGCTCGTAAAAATCCGTGAAAATAAGCGGAATATAGTCACGTATAGTCGGTCTGCCCTTTGTATGGACAAGATTAAGGCGCTCCCATGCCGTTCTTCCGTTCTCCATAGATCACGCCTCCTTTCCTTTATAACCGTGCAGCAGAAGCAGATGAGTAAGAACGCTCCTCATCTTTTTGCGCTCCACGATCATATCGACGAATCCTTTATCCTGCATGAATTCCGCAAGCTGAAAATCCTCGGGGAGACGCTGTTTCATGGTGCTTTCTATAACGCGTCTGCCTGCAAATCCGATAAGGACTTTCGGCTCGGCGATTATGATATCGCCCAGAGAAGCGAAGCTTGCCGTTACGCCGCCCGTGGTGGGATCCGTCATTACTGTGATATAAAGCTGTCCTGCGTCGCTGTGAAGCTTTACAGCTCCCGACGTTTTAGCCATCTGCATAAGAGAAACGATTCCCTCCTGCATTCTTGCTCCGCCTGACGCTGTAAACATTATTACGGGAAGCTTGTTTTCCGCGCCGTATTCGAATGCGCGTGCAATTTTCTCGCCCACTACCGAACCCATGGAAGCCATCATATAATGGGAATCCATAACGCCTATGACAGTCTCTATGCCGCGTATACAAGCCGTACCCGTAACTATGGCGTCCTTCAGTCCCGTAGCCTTGCGAAGCTCCGCCTGCTTTTCGGGATAATTGGGGAAATTTATGGGATCACAGCTTATCATATCGGCGTCGAATTCCTTAAAGCTGCCCTTATCTACCGTCAGCGCAAGACGCTCGGCGGCGGAAAGTCTTCCGTGATAATTGCAGTTGGGACATACGCGGTGAAGCTCCTCAAATCTGGAAAGCGGAACTGCGCTCTGACATCTCGGACATCTGAAAACAGGCGCAGATTCGTCGTCCGCTCCGTTAAAACGAAGCTTCACAACGTTAAAAAAATCATCAAACATTTATATCACCGCCTATTTCTTCTTTTCTTCCATATATCGCGTAAGAAATCCGTTATCGTAATCTCCGCTGATAAATTCGGGCTGTTTTATAATTTCAAGCTGAAAATCTATATTTGTATCAACGCCGTCAACGATGAATTCCGACAGCGCCCAGCGCATTTTGCGGATCGCTTCATTACGGTCCGCGCCGTGGACTATCAGCTTGCTTATCATTGAATCGTAATAAGGCGTGATCGTATACCCCTGATAAACCGCTCCGTCAATTCTTATACCCGGACCTCCGGGGACGTAGAGAGCGTTTATCGTTCCGGGAGACGGACGGAAATTCAGCGACGGATTCTCCGCGTTTATACGGCACTCTATGGCATGCCCCGTAATCTTCACGTCGTCCTGAGTAACGTGCAGAGGCATTCCTGCCGCCACTTCTATCTGAGCTTTCACAAGATCGAATCCCGTAACCGCTTCCGTGACGGGGTGTTCCACCTGAATTCTGGTATTCATCTCCATAAAATAGAAATCGCGGTTTGCGTCGACCAGAAATTCAATAGTTCCCGCATTGTAATAGCCGCATTCCTTAGCTGCGGTAACTGCCGCCTTGCCCATTCTTTCACGCAGTTCATCGCTTACTATCGGGCTTGGGGATTCCTCCAGAACCTTCTGATTACGTCTCTGCATAGAGCAGTCGCGCTCGCCGAGGTAAATATAATTCCCCTGCGTATCAGCCATTATCTGTATCTCAACATGATGCGGATCAACAAGAAATTTTTCGACATAGACCGTATCGTCGCCGAAGAAATTTTTCGCTTCCTGCTGAGCCGCGATTATCTGCGCTTCCAGATCGCCGGGGGAATCCACGCGTCTGATACCTCTTCCGCCGCCGCCTGCCGAAGCTTTTACAAGAACGGGATAGCCGCATTTTTCCGCGACTTCCTTAGCGTCAGCAATGCTTCTGACCGCGCCTTTCGAGCCCGGAATAACCGGTACTCCAGCCGCAGCCATAGTCTCCTTGGCGGCAGCCTTATCTCCAAGCATTTCTATAGACTTATATGACGGACCGATAAATACTATTCCGCTTTTTTCGCAAAGCCGTGCAAATTCCGCATTTTCCGACAAAAATCCGAATCCGGGGTGAATAGCTTCCGCTCCCGTATTGACAGCCGCCTGAATAACGGCGTTCATATTAAGATAGCTGTCCTTTGTTGCAGGCGGTCCGATGCAGACCGATTCGTCGGCTATCTGAGCGTGAAGACAGGTCTTATCAGCCGTTGAATACACGGCAACGCTGCGTACTCCCAGTTCGCGGCAGGCTCTTATGATGCGCACGGCTATCTCGCCTCTGTTGGCGATCAAAATCTTTTTGAACATTTAATGCCGCTCCTTTACTGTTCGGGATCAGCCGCAATAAAGGTGATCTCGCATGAAACGGCTTTCTGTCCGTCAACTGAAGCAAGAGCCTTTCCCGTTCCGATAGGCCCTCTGGTCTTGATTATCTCAACCTCAAGATCTAGAACGTCTCCTGGAACTACCTGCCTGCGGAACTTCGCCTTGTCAATTCCGCCGAAAAGCCCGATCTTTCCTTTCATTTCGGGTTTCGAAAGCATACATACAGCCGCCGCCTGCGCGAGCATTTCGACCATAAGCACACCCGGTGTAACGGGATAGTCGGGGAAATGACCCTTGAACCAGAATTCGTTCTCCGTGATATATTTTCTTGCCTTTATCTTAACGCCGACTTCCATTTCAAGCACTTCGTCGATAAGGAGAAAAGGATCGCGGTGAGGAATTATCTCCATTATCTGTTCTTTATTCATTAAAACTTCTGACATTTGTTCTCCCTCCATTTTATGTGTAATTTTAGGTAAACCGTCTCATGAAAATCCATTTGTGCTTTATCAGCACTATTAAGGGCGTTATCTCCTTGAATTTTTGTTTATGGCATTGTCATTAAAATTCTCTGTTGAATTTAATTCTGTATCCCTTGCGGGTGCAGAATTAAATTGATATTGGGATTCTTAAGGGGACGGCGTCCCCTTAAATCATGCTGTAAGGCATAAATTGATTTCCATAACGCTGCTTTTACTTAATAATCATGATCGGCTGATCGAATTCTACGGGCTGACCGTCGCTTACGAGAATTTTCTCGACAGTTCCGTCAAATTCCGACTGCACCTCGTTCATAAGCTTCATGGATTCGATGATCATGATAACGTCGCCCTTTTTAACCTTGTCGCCGACCTTTACAAAAGGCGGCTTATCGGGAGAGGGAGCTTGATAAAACGTCCCCACGATAGGCGATTTTACAACGTTCCCGTCAATATCCGCGCTATCCTTTGGAGCAGCCTCGGTCTTAGCCGCAGGAGATGCCTGAATCGGAGCTGCGGAAGAAACGCCCATACCTGCAACAACAGTCTGCGGAGCGGCTTTTTTGCCCTTTATCGTTATATTGCAGTCGCCGCATGATACTGCGATCTCGGATAATTCGTTGTCGGAAACGATCTTAGCGAGACTTTCGATAGTTTCAAGCTCAACGATAGTCAAAATTTTATCATTAGAATTTTTACTCATATTCGTCAGTTCTCCTTAATCATTAACCTTTTTGAAGCACAGCGTACCGTTATGACCGCCGAAGCCCAAAGAATTGGACAACGCCGCATTGACCTCCTGCTCCACATTGCCGTTTACGCAGTAATCGAGATCGCACTCCTCGTCGGGAACTTTATATCCGACTGTAGCGTGGATAAGGCTCTCCTGAATCGTCTTTGCGCATACGATAGCTTCGATTGCTCCAGCCGCTCCGAGAAGATGACCTGTCATGGACTTTGTGGAATTTATCTTTACCTTGTACGCGGAATCGCCCAGAGCGATCTTTATCGCGGCTGTCTCGTATTTGTCGTTCAATCCCGTGGAAGTTCCGTGAGCGTTTATATAGTCTATCTCCTCGGGCTTTACGCCTGCCTCCTGCATCGCAAGAGTCATACCCATTGCGGCGGCTTCTCCCGTAGGCATCGGCGAAGTCATGTGATAGCCGTCGTCGGTTGCGCCGTAGCCTGCGATCTCGCAGTATATCTTAGCGCCGCGCGCCTTTGCGTGTTCGTATTCTTCAAGAACGAGCATTCCGCTGCCCTCGCCGAGTACGAATCCGTTTCTCTCCTTATCGAACGGGATAGAGGCTCTCTCGGGGTCGGAACTTCTTGAAAGAGCCTTCATATTGTTGAATCCCGCGTATGTAAGCTCGATATTCGTGCTTTCCGCGCCGCCTGCAAGACAAACGTCAAGATAGCCGTCCTTGATCTTTCTGAATGCTTCGCCGATAGCGTGAGTACCCGACGCGCAGGCGGAAGAAATATCAAAATTCGCGCCGCGGAAGCCTGTTTTCATTGCGATCATTCCGGGAGCCATATTTGTTATCATCATGGGAACGTAAAACGCCGAAACTCTTCCCGGCCCTTTCGTTCTGATCCTTTCGCATTCCATAGCCGTCAGATCGATACCGCCGATTCCCGAGCCTACCATGATTCCAGCTCTGTAAGGATCGATATCGGAGAAATTACTGCCCGAATCAACGAGGGCTTCGTGTGCGGATACGACTGCATATTTTGTAAAGCGATCCATGCGCTTTGCTTCTTTTTTATCGAAACAGCCTGCTACATCGTAATATTCGCTTTCGTCAAAATCGCGAACCAGACCTGCAAGCGAAACTCCAAGCTGCGTACTGTCGAATGCATCGATAAAAGAAAATCCGATCTTATTTGCTTTCAGCCCCTCCCAGAATTTCTCAACGCCCGTACCGAGCGGAGTAACTGCTCCGACGCCTGTTATAACAACTCTTCTGCTCATATATTTTCCTTTCTTTTTCTTTAAAATAGGTAAATCCTTTGGCTTTAATATCACATAGAGAGTCCGCCTGAAATTTCAATTACCTGTCCTGTAACATAAGAAGCGTCCTCCGATACTAAGAACGATACTACGGAAGCTATCTCCTCAGGCTCGCCGTATCTGCCGAGAGCGACCGCGCCCAGCATTTTTGCTTTCAGCTCCTCGGAAAGCACGTCCGTCATGGGAGTATGGATAAATCCCGGTGCGACTGCGTTGCAGGTGATATTTCTTGAACCGAATTCCTTTGCGACCGTTTTCGTCATGCCGATTATAGCAGCCTTTGATGCGGAATAATTCACCTGTCCGGGATTTCCGTAAAGACCTGCGACGGACGAAACGTTTACTATTCTTCCGTGACGCTGTCTCATCATTACCGAGCATACATGCTTGAGCATATTGTAAACGCTCTTCTGATTTACCGAGATAACCGCGTCGTAGTCGGCTTCTTTCATACGCGCAAGAAGTCCGTCCTTAGTGATTCCCGCATTGTTTACAAGAGCGTCAATGCTGCCGAAATCAGCCTTTACCTGCTTCACCATAGCCTCGCACTGATCGAATTTCGAAACGTCCGCGGCGATGCATTCAGCCTTTACGCCGAACGCTCTGCATTCCTCCGCAACGGCAAGAGCCTTTTCCTTATCGCCGTCGCTGGGATAATGATTTATAACGACGTCAAAGCCGTCCTTTGCCAGTCTTTTTGCTATACACGCGCCGATTCCCTGCGACGCGCCTGTAATAATTGCTGTAGCCATATATCAATTCCTCCGAATTTTATCTGTTGAGAAGCTTTTCAGCCTGCTCCGCCAATTCTCTGATAATTTCCGCGCAGGGCTTTACATCGTTTATCATGCCTGCGATAGCTCCGCAGAGGAACGATCCCTCGTCAACGTTGCCGTCCACAACAGCCTTGCGCAGCGAGCCGAGAGTGATCTCCTCAAACTGCTCGGGAGTGAGCGAACCGTCCTTTTCGCCGCCTGCAAGCTTTTTCGAAAATTTCGTCTTAATATTTCTGCACGGGTGCCCCGTATATCTACCCGTAACCACGCTGTCGGTATCCTTTGCCTTTACAACGAGTTCCTTAAACGTCGGGTGGATCCGGCATTCCTCGGAAGCAAGGAAACGCGTTCCTATCTGAACGCCCTCCGCGCCGAGCATGAATGAAGCCGCAACACCTCTGCCGTCGGCGATTCCGCCTGCCGCGATAACGGGGATTTCAAGGGCGTCGACTACCTGCGGAACGAGACACATAGTAGTATTTTCGCCGATATGTCCGCCCGATTCCGTACCCTCCGCAACAACTGCGTCCGCGCCTGCGCGCTCCATTCTCTTTGCAAGAGCAACCGACGGTATAACGGGAATAACCTTGATGCCCGCTTCTTTCCATGCAGGAATGAATTTTCCGGGATTTCCAGCGCCTGTAGTTACTACCGCAACCTTTTCATCGATACAAAGCTGAGCGAGATCCTCCGCATTGGGACTCATCATCATGATATTTACGCCGAAAGGCTTATCTGTTTTTTCCTTGCACTTGCGTATCTGATCGCGGAGATAATCAATAGGCGCGCTACCGCCCGCGATAAGTCCGATTCCGCCTGCATTTGATACGGCTGCCGCAAGCGTATGTTCTGCTACCCATGCCATTCCGCCCTGAATTATCGGGTATTCGCAGTCAAGAAGTTCTGTGATCCTTGTTTTCATAATAACGTCTCCTTAATTAATATTCAATGATAACGCTGCCGTAGGAAAGTCCTGCGCCGAAGCCTACCAAAGCAAGCTTCTGACCGCGCTGAACAGCGCCTTTTTCTACATATTCGCAAAGCGCGAGAGGTATGGACGCGCTTGAAGTATTTCCGTGATGATCGAGCGTTACCGCAAATTTATCTATGCCGACTCCGAGATTTTTCGCGGCGGTCTCGATTATTCTCACATTCGCCTGATGAGGTACAAAGAGATCGATATCGTCAACCGTAACGCCTATCTTCGCCGCGGCGTTGTTGAACGCCTTCGGAAGAGCCTTTACCGCGAATTTGTAAACTTCCTTACCGTCCTGATAAAGCTGATGCATTGGCTTTTCGGGGAATTCGCTGTCGAACTCACGGTCTATTTTAACTTCTGGCGCAATTTCAAGATTTCTCGCGAAAAGCTTACGCGCGCCGCTGCCGTCCGAGCCGAGGAACGACGAGTACATCTTGTCGCTTTTTTCAATTACGGCAGCCGACGCTCCGTCGCCGAAAAGTATGCACGTTCCGCGGTCCTTGTAATCCAGAAAGCGAGAGAGAGCTTCCGCCGAAACTATCAGAACATATTTCAGATTATCGTCGGTGCTGAGATAGCGGTGCGCCGTATCGAGCATATAAACGAATCCCGAACAAGCCGCGTTCAGATCGAATGCAGCCGCGTTCTCGATGCCCAGTTCATACTGAAGCAGGCTTGCAATGCTCGGCGTAAGAAAATCCGAAGTAATGGTGCTGCATATCACAAGACCGATCTCTTTCGGGTCGACGCCCGAATTTTCGATAGCTTTCTGCGCGGCGAGCTTTCCCATGTACCATGTAGGTTCCCAGCCTGCCATATGCCGAGAATGTATACCAGTGCGGGTTCGTATCCACTCGTCGTTCGTATCGACAAATTTTTTTAAATCGTCGTTTGTCAGCATCTGTTCGGGCAGATAGCTGCCCATTCCAAGAATATTCACTCCCATATGATGTCTCCTTTGTAAAGTTTTTTACATATCGTAAAAAGTCAAAAAAACTGTTGTAAAAACTCAAAATATATGGTATTATAAATATAGGCAACCTCTAAAAACCTCTTTTGGCAAAAATCAGCTATGCACGGCATTTGCCGCGTCAAGCCCTCTCGGAGAGCGACAGCCCGCATTTGAGGTCTTTCCCTGCAACTGCCGCACCTATCTGATTTTGCTTAACCAAACAGGTTTTTAGAGGTTGCCTATAGCGATCCTGTCGCGGCAATGCTGCGGCGATCACAGCCATACATATATATTGTAAATCATTTCCGAATATTTTGCAATATGATTTCAACTTTTTATTTCGTCGATTTTGAAAATTCGTCAATTTAACCAGTCTGGTTAAATTTTTATGTTCAAAATCATGATAATCTATAATAATAGACCTCCTTGTAGGTCTAATGAAAGGATTTTAATTTATGAACATTTCACTTTTTACCGGTCAAGGCTCACAAATTCCCGGAATGGGCAGTGATATTGCGGAAGCTTTCCCCTCGACGGCTGAAATTTACGATACGGCTTCCGAGATTTTATGCCGCGACATGAGGGCTGTCTGCTTCGAAAGCTCAGCGGAAGAGCTGTCGAAAACTATCAACGCTCAGCCTGCCATTATGATCAACTCTCTCGCTTCAGTTACGGCTGCGATGGAAAAGGGCTTTGCATTTCAGGGCGTTGCAGGTCATTCTCTCGGCGAATACGCCGCTCTCGCAATATCGGGAATGGTAACTCTTGAGGACGCATTCCGCCTGATAAAGGCGCGTTCCGAAGCAATGGAAGAGGCTACAAGGCAGTCGAAAGGAGCTATGGCGGCTGTAATGAAGCTGGCTCCCGAAAAAATCGAGGAGATCTGCGCTCAGGCTGAAAATTATGTGACGGCTGTAAATTACAATTCCCCTCAGCAGACGGTCATTGCAGGCACTCCCGAGGGAATTGAGGAGGTTTCCGCAAAATTCGCCGAACTCAAAGCAAGAGTGATACCGCTTGCCGTTGCGGGCGCGTTCCATTCAAAACTCATGCAGACGGCAGCCGATAAATTTTACGAGACGGCTAAAAACATTAATTTCAAAGCTCCGAACGTTAAGTATTATTCAAATGTCACGGGCGGCGAACTTACGGATTTCAGCGATATGCCGTCGCTTCTGGCAAAACATATCGTTTCGCCCGTTCGTTTCACCTCGGAACTTGCGGCAATGCAGGCTGACGGCGCGGAACTTTTCGCGGAATTCGGTCCCGGAAAAACTCTGACAGGTCTCGTTAAAAAGACACTCAAAGGCGTAACCGCCGTGAATATCGACTCACTCGAAGCATTGGAAGGAGCGGAAATTTATGGATAAATACGGTCTTATCGGTCACCCCCTCGGTCACTCCATGTCGCCGCTGATACACGAAAAATTATTCGCCCTCAGCGGAATTTCCGACTACAGCTATGAACTTATCGACATCGCTCCCGAAGATCTGGAAAATAATTTCGAAGCTCTCCGCGAATTAAAGGGGTTCAACGTTACCATTCCGCATAAAATGGCGATAATCCCCATGGCGAACAAGCTTAGCGAAAGCGCGCTCAGATATAATTCGGTAAACTGCATTTCCAACAACGGCGGCGTTATCACGGGCTATAATACGGACTGCGACGGATTTCTCCGTTCCGCGGAGCTGCTGCCGCTCGGCGGAAAAGTGCTGCTTCTCGGCTGCGGCGGCGTCGGAAGAATGATCGCCATTGAAGCCGCTCTCCACGGCGCCGAACTGACTATCGCGGTGATTCCGCAGGACGTACAAACCGCTCAGCTTGTAATGGCTGAAATTCTCGCAAAATGCGCGGACGCGTCAGTAAAAATCTGCCTGATACAAGAGATAAGCGGCAGTTTCGATCTGCTTATCAACGCAACTCCCGTGGGTATGTACCCGAAAACGGAAGCCTGCGCAGTTTCCGACGAGATCATCGCAAACTGCCTCAGCTTCTTCGACGTAATATATAATCCTACCGAAACTCTGCTTATGAAAAAAGCGCGCGCATTGGGCAGAACTGCCGTGGGCGGAGCGGCTATGCTCGTTTATCAGGCTGTAAAGGCTCACGAATACTGGTACGGCGGAGAATTTACGGCTGAACAGATCTCGCCCATTATCACGGCAGTGGAAAATGAAGTTGACAAGATGAATTCATGATCACCAAATCCGTTCTAAAGAAAGGAAAAGATATGACGATTTTTTTATGCGGCTTTATGGGCTGCGGTAAAACTACTGTTGGCAGGCTTGCCGCAAAAAAATTAGGATGCAGCTTTTACGACTCCGACGAACTTATCGTTGAAGATCAGAAAATGTCTATCCCCGATATCTTCGCCCAAAAAGGCGAACCGTATTTCCGCGCAGTAGAAGCGGATATCATAAAATCGCTCTGCGGCAAAACCGCCGTTGTAGCCTGCGGCGGCGGTGCAATGCTCAATCCCGATTCCGCAAAGGCTGCCGCCGAAGCAGGCGCGGTCATCTTCCTCGATGTGGATTTCGAGACCTGCTACAGCAGGATATGCGGCGACAGCAACCGCCCCATTGCGGCTTCTTCAACCAAAGAAGAACTTTTGCAGCGGTTCAATACACGGCGCGAAATTTATGCCAAACACGCGACTGTCTGCATAGACAGCAGCGGCAGCCCAATTGAAACAGTGGAGCTTATCGCCGACGCTGTTAGAACCTGTCTTCACAAGAAGATCGTGTAGATTTTCAAGCAAATTTTGCTGAAGACAAGGAAAAAATTTGAAGGAATACTGTCGTATTACAAAAAATTTTGACGCAGGATTCAGCAAAATTTGCTGAAAAGATGCACGAGATTCTTGTGAAGACAGGTTCTTTAAAGGATATAGGTGAAAAAATGCTTATTTACAACGTTAAACTGATGACGATGGACAAGGAAACGGGCATTATCGAAAACGGCTGGCTGGAAACCGACGGCAGTCGGATAAAGGCTGTAGGCAGCGGAATCCCCGATGAAATACCCGAGGGAAGCATTGACGGCTGCGGCGGAACTCTCCTGCCCGGATTCATCGACGCTCATACTCACCTTGGAATTATCGAGGACGGCGTTGACTTCGAGGGCGACGACTGCAACGAATCCACAGACCCGTTTACTCCGCAGATGCGCGCTATCGACGGTATCAACCCTTTCGACCGCTGTTTTGAGGAAGCCCGTATGCGCGGCATCACGGCTGCGGCTTCATGCCCCGGCAGCGCGAATGCCTGCGGCGGAGAAATATGCGCCGTGAAAACTTACGGCAGACAGGTCGATTCGATGCTCATCAGAAACTGCGGAATCAAATTCGCACTGGGCGAAAATCCCAAACGCGTTTACAACGATAAGGGCGAAACTCCGATAACGCGAATGGCGACCGCTGCGATAATCCGCGAGGGCTTGTATAAATCCCGAAGATATGCCCATGATATGGATATTTATTACTCCGACAACGAAAATTACGAACCGCCCGAATATGATATAAAATGCGAGGCTCTTATGCCGCTTCTCGACCGCAAGCAGAAGGCTTTTTTCCATTGCCACCGTGCGGACGATATATGCACCGCAATGCGTATCGCAAAGGAATTTTCGCTGGAGCTTGTCATAATTCACGGTACGGAGGGCTATAAGATCGCGGATATTCTTGCGGAAGAGGAAATTCCCGTCATCTGCGGTCCCGTCATCTGCGACCGCTGCAAGCCCGAAATGCGAGGTCTGGAATTGAAAAACACGGCGGTTCTCGCTGAAAACGGCGTGAAAACCGCGATATGCACAGATCATACGGTCATACCTATCCAATACCTGCCGATCTCAGCGCTGGCTGCCGTCAAAGGCGGTCTCAGCGAAAATGAAGCTTTAAGAAATCTCACCATTGCACCTGCGGAAATTCTCGGAATCGAGGATCGCGTGGGAAGTCTTACCGTCGGCAAGGACGCGGATATTCAGCTTTACGCCGCGGAAGTTTCACCTCTGGAGCTTATGTCTGAACCGCAGCTTGTTATGATAGACGGCATTACGGTCAAAAAGGAGAATCTGATATGAAAATTTTTCCTGTAATAGCGGCGGCGGCCGTGATAATGACAGCCGTTCCCGTTAATTCGGCTGCCGCGGCAACTGAAACGCGGCAGTTGACAACAGACGGCGTAGAATACGCTTTCACAGCCGATCCCGAAAGCGGTTTTGCTGTCATAACCCGTGGAAAACCGAACGAAAACGTTACCGAAGTGCGCATTCCCGATACTCTTGACGGCTGCACGGTTATGGGAATTGCAGACTTTGCCTTTCAGGGTTCTGTTCATGCGGAATCTATAATCATTCCCGACAGCGTTAAATTTATCGGCACGGGTGCATTCATGAGCTGCACCTCTCTCAATGAAGTCGTTGTCGGGGAGGGTATCACTGTTATCCCTGCCGAATGCTTCTTCTCATGCCCCGCGCTTAAAAGCGTAACTCTCCCCGATAAGCTGGAATCTATAGGATACGAAGCTTTCTTCTGCTGTCCCGACGCGGATATTGAAATCCCCGAAAGCGTTGCCAATATCGGCGAAAACGCTCTCGGAATGCAGAGCGATCCCCATTCGGGAACTTATATTCCGGTTTATGGATTTCTCATCAAGGGAAAAAACGGCAGCACGGCTCAGAATTATGCCGACGAAAACGGTATAGATTTTATTGATATGTCTGATTTTGAAGAGGGCGATATCGACGGCGACGGCACTGTATCGACATACGACGCCTCCGAAACTCTTGCGGAATACGCCCGCGCATCTACAGGCTCGCCGCTTATGTTTACAAAAAAACAGCGGATAATGGCTGATATGAACAGAAATAATCTCATCGAACCTGCCGACGCTTCCCAGATCCTCTCCAAGTACGCTTATCTTTCTACACTGCCGATTGAGTAAGAACCTGTCTTCACAAGAAGAACGTGTGGATTTTCAAGCAAATTTCGCTGAATACAAGGAAAAAATTTGAAGTAATACTGTCGTATCGCAAGAATTTTTGACATAGGATTCAGCGAAATTTGCTGAAAAGATGCGCGGGATTCTTGTGAAGACAGGTTCTAATACAGCTTTTTTCGACAAAATGCACAAGTTTTGCACAGTTATTTTCTATATTCGTTTTTTTCTTAATCTATTGACATATTGCTGAAAAATTGGTATGATTAAAGGTAATATAATTGATAAGGAGGATTTATTTATGCTTACCGACATGAACAGCAAATTTCAGAAAGAGGGACTTACATTTGACGATGTGCTTCTGATCCCCGCAAAATCAGAAGTTACGCCCAACATGATCAATCTCGGCACAAAGCTTACAAAAACGATAACACTTAACACCCCGATCATGACAGCCGCTATGGATACGGTCACGGATTCGCGTATGGCTATAGCTATCGCTCGTGAAGGCGGCGTCGGTATCATTCACAAAAATATGACGATCGAACAGCAGGCTGAAGAGGTTGACAAAGTTAAACGTTCCGAAAACGGCGTTATCGTGGATCCTTTCTCGCTCACAGAGGACAGACTTGTTGCCGACGCGGACGAGCTTATGGGTAAATACCGCATTTCGGGCGTTCCTGTCGTAGACGCAAACGGCAAGCTGACGGGTATCATCACTAACCGCGATATGCGCTTCCTTACCGATTTCAATGAAAAAATCTCCAACGTTATGACAAAGGAAAATCTGATCACCGCTCCCGTAGGCACTACTTTAGAGCAGGCTCAGGAAATTCTTCGCTCCCACAAGATCGAAAAGCTGCCCATTGTTGACAATGACGGCTACCTCAAGGGACTTATCACTATCAAGGATATTGAAAAGTCGGTTCAGTATCCGAATTCCGCCCGCGACGCTCAGGGCAGACTTCTCTGCGGCGCGGCTATCGGCGTTACGGCTAACGTCCTCGACCGCGCAAAGGCTCTTATCGAGGCTCAGGCGGACGTTCTCGTTCTCGATTCCGCTCACGGTCACAGCGCGAATATTCTCAAATGTCTCAGCATGGTCAAGGAGGCTTTCCCCGATATTCCGGTTATTGCAGGAAATATCGCTACCGCAGAGGCTGCCGAGGATCTCATCAAGGCTGGCGCGGACTGCGTAAAGGTCGGCATCGGACCCGGCTCTATCTGCACCACCAGAGTTGTTGCGGGTATCGGCGTTCCGCAGATCACGGCGGTTTATGATGTTGCCTGCGTTGCTCAGAAGTACGGAATCCCCGTTATCGCAGACGGCGGAATCAAATATTCGGGCGATATTGTTAAGGCTCTTGCGGCAGGCGCAAACGTTGTAATGCTCGGATCTCTCCTTGCAGGCTGCGCGGAAGCTCCCGGTGAGACTGAAATTTATCAGGGACGTCAGTTCAAGGTTTACCGCGGAATGGGAAGTCTCGGCGCAATGGCTAACGGCTCTACCGACAGATATTTCCAGGAGGGCGCGAAGAAACTCGTTCCCGAAGGAGTTGAAGGACGCGTTCCGTTCAAAGGCCCTCTTGCCGATACGATCTTCCAGCTTATCGGCGGAATCCGTTCGGGTATGGGTTACTGCGGCTGCGTTGATATTCCCACGCTTCACGAAAAGGCTCAGTTTGTACGCATTACCGGCGCAGGACTTAAAGAAAGCCACCCGCACGATATTTATATTACAAAAGAAGCTCCCAATTACTCGGCGGGAATCTAAAAACTTTTTGGATAAAATTAAGGCATATCGAAAATTCGATATGCCTTTTTTATTTATATCACAAAATATAAGCCTGCCCGTCGATAACATACACATACAGGTTAATAGCGTCTGTATGATTGGTAAGCTGATAACTGCCGCCGTCCTGCTTATATGTTGTATATCCGCCGATTTCGACAACTCTTCGGGAGGTCACCTTGCCCAATATATCGTCGCCTGCGACTTTCACAAGAGCCTTATCGCACATACCGAAATAACTCTCCGCGCCGTCGTCGCTTTCCAGAGTGCAGTTTGAGACGTCGATATAATCGATCTCAAATCCCTCTCCCAGTACTTCCTCAACATTGCCTAAGTACTGATCAATATATTCATCTGCGCTTAAATCGCTGTTCTCTTCCGCGAAGTATTCAAGATAATCAGGATAATAAAGACTGCGCAGCAAATCGCCGTCCTTGGTATTGAGAGATTTTACAAAATCATGTATCCTGTAAATTACGCTGTAATCGGGATTATCTGTATCCTCAATAAAATAACGTCTGTCAAAGCCGATCTTGATCTCGATATTTTCATCAGCTTCCTTTGTTAATTCAACGATCGTCGAGCCGTAGGGAAAATCCTCTTCGTTAATGTTAGCGCCATTGCCCGATAAGCCTGCATCGACCATATTATTCCCGTCTGTTGAGGAATCTCCGCAGCCTACCATTGCCGCCGCCATTATCATTGCCGACAACGCCGCAGCTGTTGCAGAAAAATAGCTTTTCATATTCTATTCAGCCCCTTATCCGAATGTATAATATTTGCCGTCCTTTTCGGCAAAAACAATATCGACTCCGCTGATTATGCGGTGTTCCTCTCCGTCCTCGCCGTCGGCAATGATATAAAACGTCAGATATTTTATGTCGTCAGCCTGCTCCTTGATATATTCATAATAATCCATTTCAAAAATCTCATCAAGATAGCTGAAAAATTCCTTAGTGCGGTCTTCGACGGTTTCGTTCTCCGAAAGCTCAGGCGGATCGGCTTTGATACGCGTTATGGTGAAATCTCCGCTGTACTCGTCAATTTCGGAAACGTCGTATTCCCCTGTTATTTCGCTTTTCATTGAATCCCTGATGTTGCCGCACTGGATATTGAAAGAATTATCCAGCCCGTATCCGTAATCTTTCTGAAGATATTCCCCGTAACGCTCGGCGTAATCAAAGGCAAGGCTGTTTTTGTAAGCTTCGAAATCCTTATTCTGAAACGACAGAAAATAATTTTCCAGAGCAAGCATGAGCGCGTCGGGAACTTGCTCGCTGTCATAGTAAAGTTTCGTGCCTTTCGCGCTGATACGATAGCTGCCGAGTTCATATTCCTCACTGTCCTCTTTGGGAGTGACGATCTCCGTCAAGCCGTTTTCACCGACGGAAACCGAACTGCCGTCCGAAGAATTTTTTCCGTCCGAACACGCTGCCAAATTCAGCAGGCAGACTGCCGCCGCAAAAATTGCAGTAATTTTCCTTTTCATAATTCTTCTCCTTATCATGTATTTATATACATGATACAGCATTTGCCTTAATTTTACCTTAAATTTATAGTCGTTTCATGAATCAACAGTGAAAATTTCATGAGATATTACTGCTTTGCACGAACTTTAGCGCGTTGAGAGTTGCTAAGAATTCTCTTGCGGATTCTGAGACTTTCGGGAGTTACTTCAAGAAGTTCATCGTCGGCAAGGAATTCAAGGCAGTCCTCAAGACTGAGAATTCTGTGCGGAACAAGTCTTAGCGCGTCGTCGCTTCCGCTTGCACGGGTATTCGTAAGATGCTTTCTCTTGCACACGTTTACAACAAGATCGTCGCTTTTCGGAGACGCTCCGACTATCATTCCCTCATACACCTGAGTTCCGGCAGGAATAAACAGCTGACCTCGTTCCTGAGCGTTGTAGAGACCGTATGTGACTGCTTCGCCTGTTTCAAAAGAAACGAGAGAACCTGTGCTGCGGCGGTCGATATCGCCCTTATACGGCTGGTAATCCTCGAAAACATGGCTCATAATGCCCTCGCCCTTAGTATCCGTCAGAAATTCGCTCTTATAGCCGAAAAGACCTCTTGCAGGAACAAGGAATTCAATTCTCATGCGGCTGCCCTGCGGATGCATTGAAACAAGCTCGCCCTTGCGGCTTCCCATTTTCTCCATTACAGAGCCTACGCAGTCCTCGGGAACGTCGATAACAAGGCGCTCGATAGGTTCAAGACGTCTGCCGTCCTCGCCCTCTTTATAAAGCACGCGTGGAGTTGAAACTGCAAGCTCGTAACCTTCGCGGCGCATATTCTCGATAAGTATTGAAAGATGCATTTCGCCTCTTCCCGCAACGCGGAATGAATCTGTAGATTCTGTTTCCGCAACGCGGAGCGAAACATCTTTGAGCAATTCTTTAAACAATCTCTCGCGGAGTTGGCGTGAAGTTACATATTTGCCCTCTCTGCCTGCAAAGGGGCTGTCGTTTACCGAGAAAGTCATTTCGACTGTCGGCTCGGAAATCTTCACAAACGGCAGAGGTTCGGGAGCTTCAACGGCGCAGATCGTATCTCCGATAGTAATACCGTCAATGCCCGAAATCCACACTATATCGCCCATTTCAGCCGATTCAACGGGAACGCGGTTAAGTCCCTGAATCTGCAAAAGAGATACGATTTTAGAGTTGTAATTCTTCTTTGAGCCTGTGTAATCGCAGACTGTAACCTGCTGATTCACCTTGATATTGCCGCGAACGATTCTGCCGATTCCGATTCTGCCAACGTATTCGTTGTAATCAATGGAGGAAATGAGCATCTGGAGCGGCTCGGTCTCATCGCCCGTTGGCGGTTCGATGTAGTTGATGATAGTATCGAAAAGCGGCTTCAAATCCGTGCCTGCTTCATACTGACTGAGGGAAGCTGTTCCGCTGCGTCCAGAACAGAAAAGAATTGGAGATTCAAGCTGTTCCTCGCTTGCATCAAGATCGAGAAGAAGTTCAAGAACTTCGTCGCCTATCTCGTCAAGACGCGCGTCGGGGCGGTCGATCTTATTTACAACAACAATTATCTTATGACCCATTTCGAGAGCCTTTGAAAGCACGAATCTCGTCTGGGGCATGGGACCCTCCGCAGCGTCAACAAGCAGCAGAACGCCGTCTACCATTTCGAGAACGCGCTCAACCTCGCCGCCGAAATCGGCGTGTCCGGGAGTATCAATGATATTTATCTTTATATCGTTGTACATTACAGATGTATTTTTAGCAAGAATCGTAATACCACGCTCGCGCTCGATATCATTGGAGTCCATAACGCGCTCGGCAACCGCCTGATTTTCGCGGAAAACTCCGCCCTGTTTGAGCATTTCGTCAACAAGCGTGGTCTTGCCGTGGTCAACGTGTGCAATAATAGCGATGTTTCTTAAATCTTCTCTGATCATATTTATCTTTCCTCCATAATTTAGGAACTGTCACAAAATAACTTGCACATTTATGCTTGTCTCGTTTGTCCCGCGCCTAAACGCACAACTTATTTCGCGGCAGTTCCTTACATAATTTTTTCCATCTCATAACGGAGAGCGTCAAAGTTGGTAAAACTGTTTGGTATATAAATGGTTTTTTTACGAGAATAGGAATTGAACAGGCGAAAGCCTTTCAGCTTCACCTTAACTTTCAGAAATTCCCTGCCCTCGGTCATGTCAAAAACATTTTCAATAGCATATCCGCTGTATTCGATAACTTCCTTGCGGCATATAAACTCTTCAAGGTGAGCTGTTTCGCGAACTTTCTGCATATTGGCTGTAACTTTCATACGCTGTATCAAGCCGTTTCTGTCGCTCATGCTGAATGATTTTCCAAGCAGCGTATCGTTGCCGAAAGCTTCGGTGAGGTCAACGCGGCAAAGCATATTTCCATCAAATACATAAGCTGCAAAGTAGTTGTTATTGCGGCTCATTTTAAGATAACCTGAGAATATCAGCCATGCAACAAGTAAGACTGTTATCACCGGAACAATACCGCCTGAATCAGATTTCATTAAAGCTAAACCCCATGCGATCAATCCGAAAAACAAAACGATCATGGAAACGGCTATCCTCGTCCATATAACGCTTGTTACTTTTCTTTCGTATGTAACGTGCAGATTGTCTGCATCTTCGATTCTGCTTACAGTCATATATACTCACCTCTATTCATCGACACAATTTATCTCCGAGATTATCGGCGAAAATCCGCCTTAATTCTTCGACAGATCCCTCTGTTATATCAGATTTCAACAGGTATTCTTTCGCCCCTGACGAAACGTATGAGATCGTAAAATATTTATCTTTCTCCTCGGCTTTTTTTACGCTGCTGAACAGGTAAATATGGGAAGATTCCATCTTGCCGTTGAAAATGTCCGCTTTGATCCCCTCGTCTGAAAAGGTGTAGCTCCAACGCAGTTTTTTTCGTTTCGCGCGCCATGCCCTGACGGCAGGCGTTGTACGTATCATCGAACGGACTACAAGCAAAGCGCAAAACAAAACAAAGTAAAACCATATGTTGAGCGCAATTCTGCCCAGAATGCCGAAAAACCACAATTCATATAAATATTTTGCGATATACGCAAGATATGCAATACCAACAATTCTTCCTGCCCAATATCGTATACTGCGATAAAGCGCAGTCCTGAAATATTTTTTTGACAGCGACAACTCAAATTTTACCATGATTCGCCTCCCTGCTTATATAGTAACCCTACTTCAAAATCAAAAAAGTTAACTGATAAAAATTTTCCATATCCGCGTTGTCGTCCTTGCTATGAAAAATTTTTATTCAGTTCATTTTGTCTGATTTTCAAGTAGGATTACTATATGTTAAATCAGAACTGTCTTAAATGCATTTCCAGAAAATCCGCATTTTTAAATTTTTTAGATATACGGATCGTCTTTGTAAATTCCGTAAGTATATTACTGTGAACCGCATTACACTGCTTCAATCTGACTTTGACAATAATATATTTCTTCCTGCTTTTAACGCTGAATACTTTTTTTACATAATGCCCTGCATTAAGAACCGCGCCGCTCATAATAAAATTATCAAAATCCGTTTCATTCTGAAACGTTTTCATTCGCCCGGCAGCTTTGAACCACTCAAAAAATATTTTATAAACGCTTACATCGGAATACTGACCGCCGAAAAGTTTGGGATTCATAAAAATATTGCCGAGATTTATAAAAATAAGCGTTCCGTTGTCATCCGCGACAAATGCGTTAAAGTAACCGTCGGCTCTGCTGACCAGCCTGCATATTGCCACAATATAGAATATCATGGTTATCAAAAATAACCAGCTTACAATTTCGGGTTCGCCCGATATTATCATTGCAGCAGTAATTGCCGCGCAAAGAATCAATGAAATAAAAACAAACAATATAACCAAAAGCGGTTTAGCTTTTATAAATTTTGAACCAAGCGTTCTGATCTCAGAAGTGCGGCATATCATCATGGAACATACTCCTTAACTCTCAAATTTGCTTCCAAGCTTGTCTGTCAAAAGTTGGCGGAGTTCGTCGGGAGTTCCGTCAGTAATTTCAGATTTTTTTATAACAAACTGTCCGACAGATTTTATCTGAATTATAAAAAAGTCGCTTTTTTCCCATGCAAGCTCAAAAATATCATATCTGTATTCAATTGATCCTTTTGTTGTTTGGGAGTTGTTGGTTATTTTAAGTGCGTTATCATAAAACTCAAAAACAATATGATCGTCAGGCTGAGATTTTTTGTAGTTTTCAAGCATTTTCTTCGGATTTAAAATAACGTAATTCAACATTATATAAAAAAGCGTTCCGAGCCATAAAACTATGGCAAGCACAGTAAAAAGATTGAAAAATTTCTCGCCTGTCAGAACAGTATATACCGCAAAAGCAGTACTTAAAGCAGTAAATATCAACCATAAGATTCTTTGCTTAACAGGTATAATAACAATCCGCACCGCTTTAAAATGTTCGATCGTATATGTTACATCAGCTTTAATCATGACATTCTCCTATTGCAGAATTAATATATTTCTGCACATTGCTGTAGAATTTCCGTGCAAATCCGCTTTTTTTTCGGGCATAAAAAAAACCGCCTGTCAAACAGCGGAATTACTGAGGTTATTTAAGAAAACTGGTGGGAGAGGGTGGATTCGGACCACCGAAGCTGAAAAGCAACAGATTTACAGTCTGCCCCCTTTGGCCACTCGGGAACTC
>CAYNYB010000025.1:0-30902 GCA_964401315.1 uncultured Alistipes sp. | reverse complement strand
CGGATTTTCGAGCATAATTTTGCTGAAGCCAAGGAAAAAATCCGCAGGCATACTGTCGTATGGTAAGGATTTTTAACGCAGGATTCAGCAAAATTTGCCGAAAATATGTGCGCAGTGAGATTTTAAACAGGCTCTAAGGAGCGAATGAAATTGTACAGAATATTTATTACAGAGGACGACCGCACGATCTCCTCGCTTATGAAAAAGCATCTCGAAAACTGGGGATACAGCGTAAAAACAACAGAAGAATTTCACAACGTCGTTGGGGAATTCGCCGCTTTCGATCCTCATATTGTACTTATGGATATTATGCTGCCGTTTTATAACGGTTATCACTGGTGCAGCGAAATAAGGAAATTTTCGGAAGTTCCCATTATTTTTATTTCTTCCGCCAATGATAATATGAATATTGTTATGGCTATGAACATGGGCGGCGATGATTTTATTTCAAAGCCCGTTGATCTCAATGTGATGACAGCTAAAATTCAAGCCATGCTTCGCAGAACTTACGATATGGGCGGAAAAATTCCCGTTCTGGAGCATAAAGGCGCAGTTCTGAATCTTAACGATACAACACTGCTGTACAACGGTAATACTATCGAACTTACCAAAAATGAATTCAGAATTTTGCAGACTCTAATGGAAAACAGAGGCAAAATTGTCAGCCGCGATACGCTCATGAATAAACTGTGGCAAATGGATTGCTATGTTGAGGAAAATACTCTGACCGTAAACGTTACGCGGCTTCGCAGGAAGCTGGAATCCGTCGGACTTGAAAATTTTATAAAAACCAAAATAGGAAGCGGGTATATTGTTGAATGAAAAAATTTATTAAATATATTTGGCAGTACCGCCGATCGTTTTTGCTGCTGATGTTATTTTCGTCGATATTTGCAGTAATTTTCTTTTTGTATGATGCTCACCCCGAAGCCGTTCTGTACGCGTTTACAATATGCGCCGTCATAGGACTGACTATCGCCGTATTCCGATATATAGGCTTTTGCAGAAAATGCAGAGAACTTCGGGAAATATATAACAATCTGCCGCTTATGACCGATAAGCTGCCTGTTCCCGATAATATCATTGAAACGCAGCTTCATGAGATAATCGAACGGCTTACAGAAAAAAACAGCGAAAATATAACTCGCGTCAATAGGATTCAGCAGGATAATTCCGAGTATTTCACGGTATGGGTCCATCAGATAAAAACGCCTATCTCGGCTATACGAATGATACTGCAAATGGAAAATATAGAGTTCGGCAGCGAAATTTCAACGGAGCTTTTCAGTATTGAACAGTACGCTGAAATGGCTCTGAATTATATCCGTCTCGACAGCGATTCCAACGATCTGATCATCAGGCGCTATGATCTCGATAATATAATCAGACGGGCTATACGCAAATACGCTTCAATGTTTATCCGCCGCAAGATAAAGATCGACTATCAGCCCGTAAACGCTCGCGTAATAACCGACGAAAAATGGCTTGTATTCGTGATTGAGCAGCTTTTATCCAATGCCGTGAAATATACCGTGAAGGGCAGCGTTTCAATTCGCTTTGAAAACGGTATTCTTTCTGTCAGGGATACGGGTATCGGCATTGCTCCGGAAGATCTCCCCAGAATATTTGAAAAAGGATACACAGGCATGAGCGGACGTACCAACAGCAAATCGACGGGACTCGGGCTTTATCTCTGCAAAAAAGTCTGCGATAAGCTTGGTCACAAGCTTTACGTCGAATCCGAGATCGGTAAGGGAAGCTGCTTTTTTGCTGATCTTTCAGAATATGCCATGGATATCGAATAATGTGACAAAAATGTCATATAAACACTTCAAATTGTCACAGGATTCGATGTTCGCTTACGATCTTTCGTGCTATAATTTATTCAGAAAGCAAACAACATGGCATAGTCAAGCGGCTTGACTATATGACAGTACTCCAGAATGTCTCTCCTTATCC
Source organism: uncultured Alistipes sp. (assembly GCA_964401315.1). Classification (GTDB taxonomy): domain Bacteria; phylum Bacillota; class Clostridia; order Oscillospirales; family Ruminococcaceae; genus Ruminococcus. The sequence continues at coordinate 28,943 of CAYNYB010000025.1, read as the reverse complement.
CACAGTCTGTCCATGCTGTTGGTCTGTTCTTCATTCAAGCGATATTTCGCTTAACTGACTCGTTTGGAGAACAGACCTCGCTTTCAATATTATCTTTATTCTCACAGGAGGTCATAAAAATGGCGTTATTGGATGTCGTTAGTCTTGAAAAAATTTATACGGCAAGATTCGGCGGAAATCAAGTAAAAGCTCTCTCAAATGTCAATTTTTCCGTTGAATCGGGTGAATACGTCGCTATCATGGGCGAATCAGGTTCGGGAAAAACCACGCTTCTGAATATCCTTGCTTCACTGGATAAACCTACAAGCGGCGAGGTCTATCTCGACGGCAAACCGCTTTCAAAGATAAAAGACAAGGAGCTTTCTTCGTTCCGCCGTCAGAATCTCGGCTTTGTATTTCAGGATTTCAATCTCCTTGATACTTTCAGCCTGCGCGACAATATTTTCCTGCCGCTGGTGCTTTCGGGGCAAAAATTCAATGAAATGCAGAAGAGAATGCTGCCAATCGCAAATCAGCTCGGACTTATCAATCTGCTGAATAAATTTCCCTATGAAGTTTCGGGCGGTCAGAAACAGCGCGCGGCAGTTGCGAGAGCCATTATCACAAATCCCCGCCTTATTCTTGCCGACGAACCCACGGGCGCGCTTGATTCGAAATCTACGGACAGCCTGCTGAATGTGTTCAACGATATTAACAGTTCGGGACAGACGATTGTTATGGTCACCCATTCGTCGCGCGCCGCAAGCCGCGCAGGTCGTGTAATGTTCATCAAGGACGGCGAGGTATTCCACCAGATATACCGCGGTAATTCTACCAATGAAGAGATGTATCATAAAATTTCAGATACGCTTACTCTTATTGCTTCGGGCGGTGATGTAAGATGATGTATCCACGCCTTGCTTTTGATAATATCCGTAAAAATGCGCGGACGTATATACCGTATATTTTGACCTGCTCCTTTGCCGTGGCAATGTTTTACATAATGAAGTCGCTGTCTCTGAATAAGGGCATAGAAAATGTACAGGGCGGAAACACTATTGCGTATATGCTCAACCTCGGAACATATATTATAGCTATTTTCGTATGCATTTTTCTGTTTTATACCAACAGCTTTCTTATGAAAAACCGAAAAAAAGAATTCGGACTTTTTAATATTCTGGGAATGGAAAAAAGGCATATCTCCAAAGTAATCGGCTATGAAAGCTTGTACGTTACGCTTATAAGCTTTTCGGCAGGAATTTTCTCCGGAATACTCCTCGACAAGCTTATGTATATGCTTATACTTAAATTTATGAAGGCTGAAATTTCTCTCGGATTCTATATATCAAAAAATGCGATAATAAGTACCGTTATACTTTTCGGGATTCTGTTTTTACTGATATTTCTTAATTCATTGAGAATGATACATCTCTCGAAACCGATAGAACTGCTGAAAGGCGGAAATATCGGTGAAAGAGAACCAAAGGCAAAATGGCTTTTCGCCTTAATGGGCGTTATCTGTCTCGGAGCCGGATATTATATCGCTGTAACCGTAAAAAATCCTGTGGAAGCTCTGTTACTGTTTTTTATAGCGGTAATTCTTGTAATATTAGGAACTTATCTTATTTTTACGGCGGGAAGTATCGCATTATTAAAAATATTAAAAGCAAATAAGAAATATTACTATAAAACCAGTCACTTTATCAGCGTTTCGGGCATGATCTACAGAATGAAACAGAATGCTGTCGGACTTGCAAATATATGTATACTCTCAACAATGGTACTTGTTACCCTTGCCCCTACCGTATCAATGATAGTTGGCGTTGAAGATATCATTATGAAACGTTATCCGTATCAGCTTGAATTTAACGCCTATAGTGCGGATGAGGAAAAATATCAGGATATAGTTGATATTGTCAACGAAACAGCAAAGGAAGAAAATATAGAGATAACAGAACAAGTGGTTTATTCAAGTCTTCAGTTCAGCGCATTATATACAGGCGGCGACGAATTTTTCTTCAGCGATGATACTACTGATATGAGTATGCTCAATAACGTTTACAATCTCCATTTTATAACTGCAAAAGATTATTCCGCATATATCGGTAAGGAAATTACTCTGAATGATGATGAAGTTATATTTTATTCAAATCGTGTGAAATTTAATAATGACAGCTTTAAGCTTTTCGGCAAAACGTATAAAATAACAGAACACACTGACAATTATATCAGCGACGGTCTTATGGCGGCAGATATATGCCCCACTTTTGGCATCGTAGTAAAAGATATGGAAATGATAAAAGATTTTCAGAAAGAACAGGCTAAAATCTATAACGATGCGTGCAGCAGTATAGTTTCATACTGTGAAATCAATACTGACGGAGATGCAGAAGCACAAATCAGACTTAATGATAAAATATGGGAAAAAATGGAACCGTATGTTCGCGAAAATGATATTTCATATTATACGGAATGCCGTGAAGAGGAACGTGATTCGGCATACGGACTTTACGGCGGATTCTTCTTCCTCGGAATGTTTTTGAGCGTTTTATTTACAATTGCGGCTGTTCTTATAATTTACTACAAGCAGATTTCAGAAGGCTACAACGATAAAAACCGCTTTGAAATTATGCAGAAGGTCGGAATGAGCGAACATGAAGTTAAAAAATCAATTCATTCGCAGGTACTTACGGTATTTTTCATGCCGCTGATCACTGCCGGAATCCACACCGCATTTGCTTTCCCGATAATAAAGAAAATTCTCGCCATGCTCCAGCTTACGAATACGCGGCTCTTTCTTTCAAGTACTATCGGCGTATTCCTTGCATTCGCAGTCATATACGCGGCAATATATTTAACGACAGCAAAGGTTTACTACAAAATCGTTAAAAAATAAATTTATAGACGCACACTCTCTCAATCTCTCTTGCCAATATGGGTAAGAGAGATTTATTTTTATCTTGACAATCAAAGTGCTTAGTGATATAATATAAAATATCGACAAAATATCGACAACAATATTGAAAGGACAGAAAATATATGCTAAAAAAGTTTATCTCAATCACATTGGGCGGAATCCTTATTTTCAGTACATCTTCCGCTCCCCTTTTCTCGGAAGCCGCCGTTTCCCTGCCCGATATTTATGAATTAACCGAGGGCGGATCTTATCGCGCTTCTTCAGAGCATCCCGACGTTGATAAACTGCCTGTCAACGACTGTATCAAAGATCTCGATCCCTCGGTCATAAAAATCATGATCGATCCGGGACATTTTTCATATTATAACCGATCTCCCGTTTATTCCCCTTACTGGGAAAGCGTTATGACATGGAAGCTTTCGAATTACCTGCAAAAAGAGCTTCAGTCACTGGGAGTTCACGCCGATCTTACAAAAAGCTCCCTTGACGAAGATCCCGAACTGTACCAAAGAGGTTATTTATCCAAGGGCTATGATTTCTTTATTTCCGTACACAGCAACGCTTCATCGTACAGTTCCGCAGACGCTCCGATGGCTTTTGCATATCAAAACATTGCATGGACAGATATTGACGATACAAGCCGAGAGGTCGGACAACTTCTTGCCGATACCTGCGCGAAAGTAATGAATACAAATCAGAAAGGCTCGATTCAACAGAAAAAAGGTACTTACGACTGCGACGGAAACGGTGCTATGGACGACGAATGGTACAGCGTTCTTGTCGGTGCAAGATACGTAGGCACTCCGGGACTTCTTATGGAGCATTCTTTCCACACCAATTACCGAGCCGCTGTCTGGCTGTACAATGAAGATAATTTAAAGAAGCTTGCCAAAGCGGAAGCCGCCGTTTTTTACGATTATTTCAGCGAAAAAAAGGCAAAGGAACTCGCGACAACAACAACAACAACTACTACTACTACTGCCACGACTACAACTACAACCACAACAACTGCCGAAACAACGACAACGCCTCTCTTCGCTCAGCCGCTTGTAAAACCTGTCATGGGAAATGTAAACGACGACTACATGATCGATCCTCTTGACGCTTCTCTGGTTTTAAGCGAATACGCTATGCTTTCAACTCAAGAAACAGGTACTTTCACCGAAGATCAGCTCAAGGCGGCGGACGTAAATTCTGACGGCGTTATAGATCCTTCCGACGCTTCTACGATTCTTTCTTATTATGCGTATTTGGCTACAACACCTCAGCCAATGGAAATGGAAGAATGGCTTGAAACTTTTGAATATAATGATGAAACTGCCTGAAATTGATCTCTCAAAAACTCCGTTTATATAGCGGAGTTTTTGAATATTGACATAATTTTTCAAAAGTGCTACAATTATATTGAGGTGAAAAAAATGTCAAAAAAAGAAATCGCAAAAAGGTACATTTTATTTATTGTCAGCCTGTTCGTATCAGCTATGGGAGTTGCTCTGACAAAGCACGGCGAATTGGGCGTATCGCCTATTTCATCGGTTGCAAACGTCATGAGCCTTATCGTTCCCAAATTATCGCTCGGAAACTGGCTGATAATCTGGAACTGCGTCCTTATTGTCGGGCAGATCGTCATTCTGCGCAAAAAATTCAAACTCATACAGCTTTTGCAGATTCCGCTGTCATTCCTTTTCGGCTGGTTCACGGATATCTGTATGGCGATCGTCTCCCCTATTCCTGCCGAAAGCTACATAATGCGGCTCATAATGGTATTTTCGGGGATAGCAGTCCTTGCGCTCGGCATCGCTCTTTCCGTTATCGCCAATGTTATAATGAATTCAGGCGAAGCTTATGTTAAGGCGATTTCCGACGTTTCGGGAAAACAATTCGGCAATATCAAAATTATTTTCGACGTATGCTGCGTAATTACCGCAATTCTTCTCTCTTTGATCTTATTCAATTTCAAAATTATGGGAACTCGCGAGGGTACGATAATTTCAGCAGTTCTCACAGGTGTGATGGTAAAATTTTTCACAAAGCTTGTGAAATCCCCGACTGAAAAGATTCTGACGTCTGATAAACGCGATTAGAAAAAAATTTCCAAAATCTATTGCAATTTATGCAAAAGTATGATAAAATAATAACGTTAGGGATTGAGAATAAATTCTATACCAATCCCGATAATGAAAATTCAGGAGGAATTTACAATGTTAGTTTCAGCTACAGAAATGCTCAAAAAAGCAAGAGAAGGAAAGTATGCAGTAGGTCAGTTCAACATCAACAACCTTGAGTGGACTAAGGCTATTCTTCTCACAGCTCAGGAGTGCAATTCTCCCGTTATTCTCGGTGTATCCGAGGGTGCAGGCAAGTACATGACAGGCTTCGAAACAGTTGCAGCTATGGTTGCAGCTATGGACAAGTCACTCGGAATTACAGTTCCTGTTGCACTTCACCTTGATCACGGCTCATATGAGGGCTGCTACAAGTGCATCAAGGCAGGCTTTACTTCTATCATGTTCGACGGTTCACATTTCCCGATCGAAGAGAATGTAAAGAAGACTACAGAGCTTGTAAACGTTTCTCACAATCTCGGTCTCTCTATCGAAGCTGAAGTTGGTTCTATCGGCGGCGAAGAGGACGGAGTTGTAGGCGCAGGCGAATGTGCTGACCCCAACGAATGCAAGATGATCGCTGATCTCGGCGTTGATTTCCTTGCAGCAGGTATCGGAAACATTCATGGTAAGTATCCCGAAAACTGGGCTGGTCTCAGCTTTGAAACTCTTGCTGCTGTTAATGAAAAGGTTGGCGATATGCCTCTCGTACTCCACGGCGGCACAGGTATTCCTGACGACATGATCAAGAAGGCTATTTCACTCGGTGTTGCTAAGATAAATGTTAATACAGAATGCCAGCTTTCATTCCAGGAAGCTACAAGAGAATATATCGAAGCAGGTAAGGATCAGCAGGGCAAGGGATTCGATCCCAGAAAGCTCCTCAATCCCGGATTCGAAGCTATTAAGGCTAAGGTTAAGGAAAAGATGGAACTCTTCGGAAGCGTAGACAAGGCATAATAAAACTTGTTCTGAATCAAAAATGAACGCCATAAGACAGGCGCTCATAAAGAAAGGCTGAATAATCAAACGGTTATTCAGCCTTTTTCTTTTGGCATAGTTAATACTGACATATATTTATATTAATCTTCAAGATCGTCTACAGGTTGATTAAGATCAGTATCATAATTTCTGTTTCCGACAACTACCTGACGCTGAGTACCATCATCAGTACAAGTGACAATAGTGATCCTGTCATCATTAAAATCATTAAGTATCCATACTTCATTTGGTTCAACTATAAAATAATCCGTAATAGTATAGGTGTAGCAATTTTTTTCCTTGTCATAAAGATCAATTTCCATTCCGATTTCTGCATTTTTCAGATTATTAAAATATTCCTTATAGATGGTACTGCTATGTCCTGCAATGCAGTAGTTTCCCGAACCTACCTCACCCGTTCCGATAAAGTGTCCAACAGCTTTAGATAAGGTTTTATTGTCAGTACCCTCCAAAACAGGAGCTTTAATTTTAAGTTCGGTAATTTCAACTACAACATTTTCTCTGAACATCTTTTGTTTCTGAATTTCCCGATGAATCTTTCTAATACCGTAAAAGCCTAAAACGGACATACCGATCATTAAAGCAATGAGCCCTATTATAAACAGAGCCCATTGCTTTTTTGTTCGCTTTTTGTCGGTATTAGCAACAAACAGCTTACTTCTCATTTTCCTCACGGCGGATTATACCTGATCTTTTTATAATATATACACCGAGTACCATAAACATAAGCGCACCGAGAGCGATCAGTACATTCGTCATTGCGTTGTTTCCTGTCTGGGGAAGATTGACCTCTTCATTAGCTGAATTAGTACCAACTCCCGTATCAGGATCGATCACATAAACATCGAGAACGCTTCCGGAATCATCAGACAACGTGATTTCGTACATTCCCTCTGAATTTTCGTTGATCTCAGCTTTTGCGGCCGTGATACCTGTTGCGTCCTGATAATCAGTGATTGCCCATGTGCAGAACTCTTCGTCAGAAGCAATATGACCGTTGTTTGCTTCCGTTGCAGTTGTTGTCGTAATCGGCTTTGTCGTGGACGTTGTTGTCGTCGTAGTCGGTTTTGTTGTAGCGGTTGTGGAAGTTGTTGTCGCTGTAGTCGGCTTTGTTGTAGCGGTTGTGGAAGTTGTTGTCGCTGTAGTCGGTTTTGTTGTAGCGGTTGTGGAAGTTGTTGTCGCTGTAGTCGGCTTTGTTGTAGTGGTTGTGGAAGTTGTTGTCGTTGTAGTCGGCTTGGTTTCGATCTGAACCTCGAATTCATCTTCCATGAGTGTATTCTGATAAACATATTTCAAGGAATCTTTCACTACATCAATTTCTACATCAACGCTGTTTCCGTCAATATCCTTTGCGGATACTGATCCTATATCCAGTATATCCTCACCGTCAAAGAGCGGCTTGGAATCAGATATATAAATATTCAGACAGTTTGTCTCCTCATGATAGCGGTATTCTGAAATTTTGATGTCGTTTTCAGAGTTGAACTCGAAAGAAACGTCAACATCGATATCAGAATCAACTTTCAGACTCAGCTGAAGAGCAGTGACTCCGTCTGTTTCTTCATTATCGGATACTAATATCACATTGCCGGCTTCGTCGATCTTAATGTTGTTGGCCGCTTCAACTGCGCCGATATTAAGCGAAACGATAGCACCAAGTGACAATGCGGTAAATGCACCCAGTAAAACCTTTTTTAACATAACTTACTCCTTTTCAGTTATTTATTACCGTTCAATGTAATAGTCGGAAGCTTCTCCTTAGCCGGAACTTCTTCAAACAGTGAATCACTGACTAAACGCTGTCCTTCATTAGTAAGAGCATTGTTTACTCTGTACAGTTCAACACGTACCGTTTCGGGCATTTCCATATCTTTCATCTGTTCCGGTTCGATCCAGTAGATCCATGTACCGTTCGATACGTTTGCGATATTGCTGTTATCCGGTACGTCAGCCAAGATTATCTGCTGTGCCGCAATGTTATCGTCGCTGTCAAAACCGCCTACGATATTGCCGTCTGCGTCATACAGCAGAACTACGTTATAAGCAGGATTTCCCTTATATGAACCTGTGAATATGAGAGAATCCTTAGGTATTACATCGTCGGATTTTTCACCGTATTTGTAATCTTCTTTCAAAGTACCGATAACAGTTACCTTTTCTTCTCCTGTTCTGCGGAAATCAACGTTATCGCCTGTTACGCCAAGAACATCAAGCTCTGCAATTGAAACGTCCTTGCCGCTCTGATCAAGAAGAACAAGCTTTACTGCTGTTGCAGAATATGTGCTGATGTACTTGTCGTCCTCGTTTGCGAAGTAAACAGTTTCACTTCCGTTAAATTTGCCTTCAGCAGTAAGAATCCATTCATCGTTTTCCATTACATAAATTTCATATGCGCCAATTGATGAATCTTCGCCGGATGTGTATTTGAGTCCTGTAGCTGTCAGCGTCTGATTGAAATCAATAATTATTTCTGCCTTGCTGCTGTTTACCTGAGGAGTATAAACAGTATTCAGATCATTATCAACAGCCTTTTCCGCGGGATTACTTTCTGTCTGCTCGCAAGGCATTTCGTCTGTAGCGTCATGAACGTCGGATTCGGCTGTAAGACCTGTAGTTTTGATAGTCCAGTTAGTTTTATCCATACTGCCGTCATGTTCGATCTTAACCATTTTTGTCTCATACACTTCTGAACGGTAGAGATACTGATCGATAAGCGTAACCTTATAGAATACGGCACGGTTGTTCAAAGTTGTAACCGTATCTGTAAATGTGGAGCCTGTTGCGAAGCCTACGGGAATTTCTTCTATTTTTCCACCGGATATTGTGCAGCGAATTACTTCATAGCCGAGTATATCGCTTGTGGGAACAATATCGGAAGGTGTGAATTTAAGTTCAACCTTATTTGCCGCCTTGCCGATAGCAACGGAAACGCCGTCTATAGCAGAAACCGGGCTTGCTGTTGAAGCTTCCTTTGAAGCTAAAACGCTTCCCTTGCCATTAAGCGCATAAACACGTGAATCATCGTTTGCATAGAAAATTGCACGGGATTCTTTTTCAAACTGCTCTGCATAGGCAGCGGTTGCAGAATCGGGAGTTTTTCCCCAGCGTTCAAAGAACTCAAGAACGTTTTTCTCTGCTGACGCACAGGCAAGACGCATAAGATTCTGGTCTTTATTGCTTCCGAGTGTAAGTTCCACACCGTCGGGTGCGGGAGCTGCCTTTGTATTTCTTGAATATGTATCCATTCTTGCGTAGAACAGACTATTCAGCTGCTCTGTGTAATCGGAGTAAGTCTTATAATTCAGACCTTTGTCATATGCAAGATGAAGCTGCCAGTACATACCGAGCTGTGTTGCAATATTTGGGCAGTCACCCTTTGTACCGGAGGTTACCTTGCTGTAAATGTTATTGTACTGGAAACGCATACCATCGTTGGTATCCTTTGCCTGAGCAAGCTGTGAGAAGTAGTTGTTGGTGATTTCCGCTACCGTATAAGTATCCTGATTTATACAGTGACCTATCTCATGGGCAACACCCCAGCCGAAATAATTTCCGCTGACATATTTTCCGTCCTCATCTGATACGATCGGATCACCGTTCATTATACCGGTTGCCGAACCCCATTCAATGCCGATATGATTTCCTGATGCATACATGAATGCTCCGGAGAACATACGCTGATAACGTATATTAAGATGTCCCTTGGGAATCTGATTCAGTTCAGCAGGTGCAGATTCATTAAGCCCCTTATGCTGATAGAAGAGATACATCATATCTTCCATTGCCGTCATTGATTTAAGCATATGTTCGGCACGTTCTTCGGCAGTGCCTTTTCCTGTACCAGCCAGAATCTGCTGAGCCGGAAGCGAAATCATCATTGTATCAAGCATAATATCCGAAGCGCCTAAAATACAGTTTTTGCTGTCATAGTCGTAATCCAGATTCTTATTGCCTGAACCTTTGTGAGTTTCATTGTGAAGCGCTTCCATATTTGGAACGTATTCGTCCAGTTCATTTATATATGCGACTGCTTTTTCCATACGCTCGGTTTCGTCAGTTACTTTATACAGGTCAAGGAAAGGAACTTCCGAACCGCCTGTTACACGAACCGAATATCTTTCGCTTGCATTAGCTGCTCCCTGATACTGAATATACAGAGCGCCGCCGGTTTCAGCGCCGACAGTTGAACCTTTGGTCAGTTTGAATGTATTTGCTCCGACTTTAAGATTAGCTCCGTCTAAAGTAACACCGCCGGATTCGGAATGATACTGTGTAACGATAAGACGTAAATCTGTGCTGTCGCCGGTTTTCTTTTTGTCGCTTCCGACATAGATAGTTACTTCCTCTCCGGTACCAATAGAAACACCGAGAGGCTGCCATGCATTCAGACCGGAGAATCCACGGCCTGTATCCTTTGTGGTGATACCCTTATGAATTTCTATCGGGCTGCTGATCGATTCAGCATTCAGAATTTTTTCTGCTGTTTCAAGCTCGCGGAGCAAAGCGTCTGCATTAGGATTGATTTCTCCGAATTCATCGGGAGTGTTTACTTTTTCACGCAGATGCTCTATAGTTCTGCGATTAACATTATCTTTCAGAACCGTATGCAGATCATCGACATATAAGTCCATGATCTCGTCCATGAGTTCATCATAATTATAGAAGTAGGTTTCTGCAATAGTAACAGGAGATGACAGATAACGCGCAAGACCGATCTGGATCTTACTTGCTGTTATAGGGCTTGAAAACTTAAGAAGATAATAATATTTACCGTTTGAATCGGTCTTTCTTACAGAAATATTAGCGTAAGCGTCATTAATAATACCTGCCTGATTGCCGTCCTTATCCCACCATCTTAAGTTCGTATAGTCGATGCTTGTGGTTGTAAGTATACCGATGGTATCCAGCGTATATTCCTGATCAAAAGTATATGTCAGACCATTGCCGCCCAGATTGTTGAATCCGCCGTCGTCCCATGTAGCTTTTGAGTAATAGGAAGACTTATTGCCGTCCACAGCGCCCCATGCAGTATTGTTTGAATCGTTATCAAGCGCGCTGTCTACCATTTCACCGCCGTTTCTTGTAACGGAAACAATATGCGTGCTTCCCGGATCTCCGTTTTCGTCACGGTTGATCAGATTGTATTTCGGCATATCGGCAAGATTCAAATCAGTTGTCGTTGCTGAGCAGTGAATTGATGCGGGACTTTCGCCGAGTTCATTAACGCCTATAACGTAAATTTCGTATTCTGTAAGGTCTTCCAATCCCTCGATAGTATAGCCGTTTGATGTAACGTCGGAAATTTCGGTAAATTTCTCATCGCTGCTTCTTACTTTATAGAAAACCTTGTAGGACTGAGTATCGTCCATATTGCTCCAGCTAACCTTGATTCCTCTATAAATTCCCGCAGCTTTTACATTATCGGGTTTATCGGGACGTTTAGTCGGTTTCGGAGTAACCTCAACCGAATCGCAGTAACCGCTCTTCCATGTTCCGTTTACCGACTGTACGCTTACATTATAAGTAGTATAATTCTTGATATCGTCTTTACCAAATGATGAAACCGTAATTGAATTTGATACCGACATAAATGTTTCAGTACGTCCGCCCTGTTCAATTTTGATTTCATAGCCTGTTACATTCATACAGGGTTCCCAGCTCAGCTGGAATTTTTCACTTCCCGCCGCTGCTGTAAGATTTACCGGAATGTCCATTTCAGGCTCGGGAATACGGCTTTCCATTCCGTTTACAAATTCAACCTTACTGATTTCGGCAAGATTATTGTTATTCTGCATTGCTGTGATAGTCAATGTGACTTTCTTGACTGCAACCTGATTTCCGAGGTGAAGCTTAATGCTGCCGTTTTCGTCAAGTTCAGCATAAACATCGCTTTCTTTAAGCAGATAATGAACACCGGATTTTACTGGAACAGAAATCGTCTGCTCCGTACCGTCTTCATCGGTATATGTAACGTCAATGAAGGCTTCGTCTACAGGGTTATCGCTGCCTGTCTCGAAATTAATACCGTCGATCAAAGAAGCTTCGCCTTCTTTCAGCAGATCAAATCCTATAGATATGGGATTCGCTTCGGAAATTTCGCCGCTCTTCGCAGGGAACAAAGCAATTTCCTCATCGCCGCTCAACATTTTTTCGACATCGCCTTCTATGATTGTACCTTCCAAAGACTCTACCTGAATAACCGCGGGTGAAATAAATTCTTCAATTGCCGCTGTAACATCTTTGTTTTCATTATAATCTTTTGAGAAGAAAGACAAATCTATCAAATTGGTTTCGCCGTCATAGTTAAGATCGGTTGTAAAATCTTCCGATACGGATTCGCCGTCAATAGCGTCTATCAGGATATTTTTATCATCATCGTCAATAATGCCGTCGCCGTTAACATCGCCGAGCATAAGAACGCCGGGATGAAGCTCGCCTACTTCGTAGGTATATCCCTTGCAGAAACCGGCTGTCAGTTTTAAGGAATACATTTTTTGAGCTACGGTTATATTCTGCTTGAAAGCTGCAAAACCGGGAGCGTTTACAGTAAGAGTATATTCGCCGTCAGCGAGATCCTCAAAGCTGAATTTACCCTCGTTTAAATTATCGGAACTGATAACACCGCTCTGAGAGTAGCCGTCGTCGTTGATTAATGTAAGCGTGAAATTAATATTATTATCGATCATTAAAGCCGATCCGACAGTAACATCGATCCTGCCCACAGCGTCATACGACTGCTCATCGCCGTTTTCCTCCTGTAACTCATCGACATTAAGTTCCATTATATCAAGTGAATCCGCTGCCGGCACGTTAATATTGTCGCTGTCCAAGAGAACAGATTCGCTGTTATCCGGCGATCCACCGATATCAGAAAGAACTGCTCCGGCAGTGATGGTATGCGATAAACTGCATACCATAGATAATGCCAATAAGAAAGCAGTTGTTCTTTTAACGTTTCGTTTTCTCATCGTATCGTTCATAGTAATTAATCAATCCTTTCTGATTTCGACAACGCTTATTGTAATAAGATTTGTGTTGATGTTTTAAATAAGTTTGCCAAAAGTAATTTGCAACATATACAAGATACACCAAAAATCCCATATATGCCTATAGTTACATTATAACTGTTTTTTTTCATAATGTCAATAGAAATTTCCGTTTTCAACTGTTTTTTATAGTATTTTGTCCTAATTTTAATGTCTATTGATCAACAATATACTCCCCTCTGCTGCGGTCTCCTCATATCTTTCGGCTAAAATTTCGTCAGCCTGCGCCGCAAATCCTATGAGAACAAGTTCTGAATTACTGCAATAATTTATACACTCGTTTCCTTTTATGCTATACATCATTGCAGTCAAAAAGGTCAATAATAAAAACAATAAATCAACTTGTATTTTTAAAAGTATTTACAGTTTGTTAAACGAATTTGCGCATTAAAATATAATAATATTATCCAAAAATCATTGACAAATGACGATTAATATGTTATAATTAAATGAGAGGTGGGTGAATACTGTGAAAAATACAGTTAAAAAATATAAAATTATGATTTTCCCTGTTTTGTTGCTTCTGAGTGTTTTGGTTTTTTTGATTACATATAGACTGCTTACCAGACCTGCGTTTTCGGCTGTCAGGGAAGCAGAGTGCGGTATTCGGGTGCATACGCATTCATCAGAATGCTTCAATGCCTGCGATACTCCGGGCAGGCTCGCGCTTATCTGCGATCCATGCTATGATGAAGATAATGTAATATCCCATATTCATGATTCGTTTTGTTACGATCAGAACAATGAACTGATCTGCCCTATTATGGAATATGAGCATTACCATTCCGACGAGTGCTGCAATGAGAATATGGAAATAATATGCGGTGTTGCATATCATCAGCACAATAAGGAGTGTCTCCATGTCATCGAAGAAAACGAATCTTTTGATGTTCTCTGCTGCGGAATTTCCTCTCATGACCATAATGAATCCTGTTATCCCGCTCCTGACATGACAGAGGAAATATCGGACGAAACCGATGAAGAAATCGGGGACGAGATCGTTCTGTACAGTGACGACGATCTCATAGCCGATGATGAATATTATTATGACTATTCTCCCGAACCCTTTGCAATGTTTTTTGCGGAGAGAGCCGTGGACGCAGATATTAATAGTGATAATTCGGTTATCCTTGATGAAGCACACATCGCATCTGCCACATTCAAGTATCAGGATAAAAACAATGTCTGGCATACTGTTGACAGCACGACGGCTGTCCCTGCAAATTCTCCTGTTGAGATCGAGATTTTTTATAAAAATATAGACAGAGACGCGCTTTCAGCCAAAAATAATCGGATAGTATATCAAGGAATACCGACATGGTTGATCGCTAACCAAACCGGCAATGTCACTGACGGCAGCCAGATTGTGGCTGATATCGAAGTTATCGGCGACAATGCTGTTATTACCTTTACTGATAAATATCTTGAATCTCTTGGCAGTAATAATACAGCACTGGACGGCTCATTCAAGATTGAGGGCAGATTAGACTGGCGTGAGATCAATGCTCTTGGCGGCGATCCCAAACTGCCGCTGATAAATTTGAATTTCCAGTTTGAAAATGATCTTGCTTCAAAATACGGTGATTTCGAAGTCACAAAACACAGTGAGAAAAAGGTTGCCGAGGTTGCGGACGCCGACGGCAAAATCCATTCTTACTTGAAATACGAGCTTAAAATCAAATCCAAAGAAACAGATATCGCAGTCAATAATATTACCATAACCGATATTTTGAGTACAAATAATAATAAGCCTGATATCAAGAGTGTTATCGTATCTCCGGGCTATGTGGAAGTAAGCGATCAGGAGACAACTTTAGGCGATTCCGCAAGCGGCTTGAAGCCCTACGAAACGATCGACAGTACAGACAATAGCGCTCACGGCAGGATCAAGCTTGAAAATACCGATCTTAAATGGACGATTGATGAACTGAAACCCCAAGAGGAGCGCACTCTCGTTTATTATGTGGAACTGAATGACGATTATGTTGGTTCTTCCTCAGCAGGCACTCTCCAAAATGAGGCTATACCTGAGGCAGGTGATTTCCCCCGTGATAAGGTGCATGACGAATTTATCCCCAAGGCTGACGTTTCTGTTCAAAAAACTTCTTGCGGTGTCAATCTGAATTCCGTCGGCTCGGGCGAGCTTTCCTACCAAATAGAGGTGACGGCTGATCCCGAAAACAGCTATACCATTACAGACGCATGGATACAGGACTTATTCCAATGGCATATGGATGAATATGCTGATGGCGGCGCAGAAATAGATATTACTATCGAATCAAACATATCTGCCCCCAAAAAGACTACTGTCAGGATTTGGGATAAAGGTGGCGGATTCGATCTTCCCGTAGGAAATCTCAAAGCGGGCGAAAAGCTGACGATCACTTACTCTGTTCCCGTAACTCATGTCTACGCTGCCGGCAACAAGGATTTCAACTTTCAGAACCGCGCTTCATTCTACGGCGGCAGAAACGAAAATAAGCTGGAAAAAAATCATGATTTCGGCAGCGCTTTTGCACAAACCTATATTTATCACAACAGTTGGACGCGCAAGATGAACGGTACTACTGTTAAGAAAGCTAAAACTGTTGATTTCGGCACGGATAAGGTTTACAAATCCGATGCAACAGAGATCGGCGATAAAAGCTTTGTTGTTCCTGAAAACTCGCAGGAATATGTTGTTATCGTCAATGAGGACGGCACATGGAATATGTCGGGAGCCGCTTTCAATGACAGCTTCATTAATGAACCGAGAATTTCCTATACAGGATATCTGAAAATCGAGGAGTTTGAGCAGATCTATGAAACAGAAACGAATACGAATAAAATCAGCAACACCACTCTTACAAGTGATTTAAACAAAGCAACTCCCAAGCAGACTATCTGGGTAAATATCGACGGACAAAAGAACTTCAATATCACGCCGAAGGATTTCGGGCTTGATAATACAAATTCCGTATACCGTCTGACCTACTACGCTTCCATAAACAGCGAATCCAGCAATATCAAAAATATTGTTGTCAGCAATAATTTTAATCTGACCGGTACTATAGGCATTGGAAACGACCGATTCAATCTCAAAGGCATTGGTACGACAGTACAGAGTACCATTATAGGAAGCGTCAGCTATAATATTGAAAAATCAGGACTTTTCTATAATAATGGCGAGATATACTGGGTTATCCGTGCGGAGGGAATGCTGCCTAAAGATATGCACCTTAAGGACACAGCTCATACGAATAATTCTCAACCCACTCTGTCAGGCGTTTATCTGGGCGATAAGGACGCCAATCTGTCGGGCTTTGCATCGTATAACGATCTTAAAAACAGTCTTGATGAAAATATGACAGCTTATACGATCGGTGCAAGAGGCGCTACCTACTCGCTTGTGGGAATAAACGATGTATCTGAACTTGACGGAAATGATTATGCTCTTTTCTCGAGAGGCGGCAGCTATTCCGGATATATGATCGATAGTCGATACGGGAATCCTCTTGATGGAAAGCATATGCCGCGTATCGATTTCACCGACAATTATGTTTCTCTTGTGGATAATAAATTACCGCAGATGTGGCATTTTGAAAATATTAAAGATGAATCAGGAGATGCTACTGATCAGTTTTATGTCTATTATAATGACGATTCAAGTAATCCGCAATTTCTGAATATTACCGGAGAAAAAGACAGAGGTGACGCTGCTGTCAGCTCTACGGCGATGGCGCTGACTATTCAAGTAAATAATAATCGGATAAAAATCCACAATCCGGGAAAAAAAGGCGCGCTTAACTGGTGCGGCGGAAGCGCCCAAAATACTAAAGAGTATTACGACGCATGGACAAATGGTGACGGAGATAACAACTACCATTATATCGCAGTGGAAAACACTTCATCTTCAAGCGATTTCAGCAGCGACAGCAACGGCAATATATATGTGAACCATAAGATAGATATCCCCAAGGATAAGGCAGTTTATATGATAGTCCGCACCAAGTCTGATGTAACGCCGAGCGAAGAGTACAGCACAGAGTTTAAAAATGAAGCGGGCGTTATTGACAACGCTTCGAATATTTATAACAAGCTTGATGAGGATGAATATATCTATAAACCCAAAAAAGCTGTTAAAAAAGAAGCGATGGTGGCTGCATATTATGACGCGTCTAAAAAAGAATGGTCGCTTCCCTACAGTGTTAATCCATCAGGAGATCGCAACACAGTGCAGAAAATAAAGAATAATTTTGATATTGGCGGTCAAGTCTCACGAAACGGCTCGGGTCTTTATATGGAATGGCTTATCAATGTAAACTGGGACGGCACACTGTCCGGCGATTATATCCTTACAGATTATCTTGACAAGGATAAATATGAGCCTGTTGTTGTAAGAAACTTCTGGGCTAAGCACCCGGGAAATGAAACAATAGACGGACTTGATGCAAATGAATGGGAATACAGGAATAATCCTAATCAGAATAGCATTCCATACACAAAAAGCGTTCCATACTATTATAATAAGGAAACCGGTGAAATAAAGATAAGCGTAAGCGGACTTGCAGCTACCGGAAATTTAAATAAGGCAGATACTGTCGCTAATATACAGCTTATATGTCGCGTGATAGACCCCGATATAATCTTCTCCGGACAAAATTCAACCATACCCAATTCTTTCAGTCTGGACAAAATTGACGGCGAGCATATTAATGACGGCATAGTATATCATCAGATAAAACCGGCATATGTAATAGACAAACAGCAAGAGGGCGAGGGCGATACTACTGAAAACGGTCAAGTAAAGCATTCTACTAATAAGCTGAACTACACAATAAATATCAATCCCAACGCAGAAGATTTCATGGTAAACAGCGATTCTCTGCCCGATCTTGTTGACGAGATGAGCAACTCTATGGAGCTTGTCGGCGAAGTTGATGTCTATAAGAAAGTCAATGGCACGGAAATACTGTTGAACGATGATGATATTTCATGTACCACCGTAAAAGGCGACGCTGCCACTAAAATCACTATCAGCGGACTGCCTGACAACACGCACCTTATTATAAAATACAGCACAAGAGTTAATACCACTCCGGAAGTGCCTGTACAAATTTCTAATTCCGCTTACTGGAAAGGATATCCGAAGCCTGTTAAACCACAACGCGCAGAATCATACAGCTTCAAGCTTTCAGGTACTGTTTCCTCACACAGCAATCCGACTATCGTTATAAATAAAGTGGATATGTACGACAGCAATACCTTTCTGCCCGACGCTGAATTTGAGATACGCAGTGTAGATACCGATGGAAATATCAGCGATGTTATTACCACCCTGACGACTGACAATAATGGTAAGATAGAAATCAATAACTTGGAGTATAATAAAGTATATCAGCTTATAGAAACCAAAGCGCCTACCGATTATGTTCTTGACCGTACTCCGCGTTATTTCATGGTTATCAACGGCAATCACGGATACACTTTCACCGACGGAAAAATGATGATAAACAACAAGGAAGAACAGGTCATTGTTGACTGCGCTGTTTCGAGCGGTATTGACATGACATTGAATATCAGCAACGCCAAGGGCAAAATCAGTGTAAACAAGATTTTCCGGAACGAGAACGGAGAGGAAATAGCTCCGCCTGAAAACGGAAGTTTTAAATTCGGTCTTTACTATAATGATCCTGTTCAGCAAAGCGGCGCAAAGCCTGTTCAGATACTCACCATTGTCTATAAAAACAGCAGGCCCGCATATTATCTTGGAGGCGAGGAAGTGGATTCTCCTGAATTTACAAAGGCGCAAGCCGATCACTCAAATTATGTATACGAGTTTGACGGCGACGGTCAGCCGATTACGGGTAACAACGACCGCGCATATATCAACAACAGATTTTATGATATAACCTATGTCGGAAATCTTGTCTTAATACCCGATGAAGATGTTGTCGAAGTCACGATAACAAATAAGGAGTATAATATTTATCTTCCCGTAACAGGCGGAAAAGGCATTTTCCGGTACTACAAAAATGCTCTTCGTGTATTAATGATCTGCCTGACTGCTTCCATAATTGTTATCTTCCTGAAAAAACGCCGTACCAAGGCATAAAAAAATTCCTCCGCAGGATATATTCTTGCGGAGGTAATTTTTGTTTAAGAACCTGTTCACAAAAGACGTGCGGAATTTCCTATGTGGACAGGTTCTAAAACCTTGCTGCGAGCAGCCGTTTATCAAACAAAAAACTGCACGGCATTTCATTCAAGCCATGCAGTTTTTCTGATTTGTCCCTTTTAGGATACTCCAATTTATTTAATCTTGAACAATATTTCCTCAACGGCTTATGTGCAGACGCCTATATCGGATTTATTGCAGATTTTTTATAATTATCTGTCTTTCAAAATTTCCTGTCTCATTCTTACAAGGTCAAAAACATCTATTATTTCGTCCTCACATAAATCTCCGGCTTTCCAGTCAGTTAATTTTCCATCGCCGAGAAGCCAATTCTTCATCATAACAAGATCGGCAACTGTAAATTCGCCGTCTGCATTTACATCGCCCTTAACGCCCGTTGAAGCCTGACTGCCGTCATATTCATATACAAGGGTAACTTTTGTATACTCAATAACAATATCGCTTCCGCCGTCGCCCTGCTTTTCGGAGAATGCCCACCAGCCTGTCTGAAGCTCCGCAGTATCTTCTGTTGCGCTTCCTTTGACGTTGAGGTTTGTTCCGTCATCGCCGGGAACGATAAATTCGCCGTCAAAAGGAATAACGATCTCATTTACGCCGTTTGAGTAGCTGTAATTCTTGCAAGCCCATGCAGCGGCAGTACCGTCAGCCAGACTGATATTATTAAAGCAAAGTCCGCCGCCGCCGCTGTAATAAGCCGAGCCTTCTTTTGAGTAGCTGCTTATAGTAAGTACGATCTCCTTAAGATTTTCTTTGTCGCCCAACGGTATAAGCTTGGAAGCTGCGGTTGAACCCTTTTTAAGCTCATCGAAGCTGTATACGGTTTCTTTTGTAGTAATATCGGGAGCTTCATAGATTGTCTTGTCGGTTTTTTCATTTGAAATAACGACCTGCGCAACGGAGAGCGGAGGAAGCTCCACTTCAACTTTGTTGCCAGAAACGTCATTCTGAACATCAATAATTCTGATCTCGCTGCTGTCCTGTGTGATTGCATATACAACAGCGCTCTGATAATCAGATGAAGAGCCTTTAATATCAATAACAGCCTTTTCGGAATTTGTTTTATCCTTGTTTGAAAGAACAACCGTTACTTCCGAATCGTCTTTTCCGTCAATGGCGGCAAATGACGCGGCTTTTGATAAATCGTCCGTCTTTGATTCAACAAGGGTATTGCCGAACGACGCGCCCTTGCCGTCGTAGTTGGTGTAGAGATTTATAGCTGATTCAACATACGGACAATCAGGAAGCGTACCCCAGTATGTTGCAAGATAAACGTCGTTCATTGCGAACGCACCGAGCGCCTCGGTTTCTGCAATTGCGGCGACAACCGATTTTCCCGTAACTTTTTCGTTTGCAATATTAGCAAGATTGTATTCTGAAACAGCAAGCTTTGTTCCGGGATAGTATTTTTCTATAGATTCCTGCAATCTTGCAAGGAAAGGGAAATACTGTCCCGCCCAAGGCTGAAGCCAGCTGTTCTCAACATATGACGGGTCATAAAGACTTCTTGCTGCCTGTAATACCGCGTCTTCTGTAGAGCAGTCCTGAGCATAATAATGAACGTCGAAAACGTCAAGGACGCGTTTGCCTTTTTCCTTTTCAGCCTGCGCCATTCTGTCAAGATAGTAGTCAACATACCAGTTATAATTGCCCTTGACTGCCTGCCAGTCGGAATCAACGAAATTACCGTCTTCGCCTGCATTCATACACGGGAGCATTCCCCAGAGAACGCCGCCGAAGGTTTCTGCATTCGGGTCAATTTCTTTTACTACGGCTGCAAGCTCGATCGATTTATTTATAAGCTCATCAGCGCCTGCTTCTTCGGGGTGAAGAAGAGGGTGAGTATCATTCCAGAGGAAAGGCTCATTGTCAAGACTGTAGCCCTGCATACCCGTAGATGTTGTGGAATCGCCGAGAGTCTGTACAAGATAATTGACATATTCGTCCATATATACCTTGCCGTCTGTAAGATCGGGAGTAAGAGAAAGTTCGCCGTCTTTTCTGAATACGACTTCGTTCCATCTTGCCGACGGAGCTTTTTCGCTTTCTTTTACCGTACCGTCCTTATCAGCCGCAACATATCCTGCCATCTGGAGCGTTGTGAATTTATACGGAACATTGTATTCGGTACATTCCTCTGAAAGCTTTCTTGCGGCATATCCCGCTCCGTTTTTGTCGTCGCCGATATTTGTATCGGAACTGTTCACCCAGTCCTCGCCCGCATTTGACCAGTTTGTTTCCCAGTTATAGCCTGTGTATCTGTTGCCGCCCTGACGTACTGCATTAACGGTAACGTTTTTGTAGTTGTTGACATTTCCGTACTGGTTCATACCGTAGATATACGGGCTTATCGTCTTTGTTTCACCTGAAAGATTTACAGTTACGTTCATATCATATGAATTATCCGCAGCGGCTGCGTTAAATGTCATAGGGATCGAAGTAACCGCAAACAGCATGGCGGTTAAGAGCGGTTTAATTTTTGGCATGATAATTGTCCTCCTGAAAGTTATTTTTTTCCTCGCACCATAAACTCACTTCGGGTACGGGTTTATTATTGCTTGTATTCGGCATACGGAAAGGACCGTGCTGCCAGTTATCGATATTACAATCGACATATCTGATAAATCTTGAAAGCGACTGTGCAAGAATCAGCATAAACGTAAGAGCCGTACTGTTATTGTAGCCATAAACAATCGACGATTCTTCCGAATCATCAACAGCGACGCGCCACATAATTCCGAGACGGTCGAGCCTGTCAACGATATATTTCAGTTTCTTTTTCGGAATACCTGTATTTCTTGCAAGATATTCGATAGATTGAAGTCTGTTTCTTCTGCCGCTGCCAAGATAATAAATAAGCTTTATTGAATCGGGGTCGGCGAGAGTTTCAAAAATCGTCACCATAAGTTCGGTATCTTTTACATACGGATAAAGACCTTCTTGGGGAATTTTCACAAAACAGAAGTATTTCAGATCCTCGTTGAGTCTTGCGAGCGACATTTCATAATCGGTTTTTATTTCGCCGTATGTCTCGAATTCAAGATTTTCGGGATAGTGCATTTTTGATTTTTTGTATTCCGTAAAAGCTCCCATAGCCGCATACATAATACGCATAATCAAATCAGCGCATTCGCTTTCGGGAGTCTGTCTGATAATTTTATTGATAATACGTTCAATATCAATATCGCTGCATACTTCCTCAACGCCGAAAAGCGAATCTATCGAAACTCCCAAAGCCGAAGAAATTGCAGGTAAAAGCTCGCTGTCGGGATAACTTCCCTTCTCCCATTTCGATACCGCCTGCGGAGTTACATTTAATCTCTGAGCAAGCTGAACCTGTGTAAGACCGCGGCGTTTTCTGAATCCTGCTAAATTCTCTCCAAAATTTATGAACATTCACCTCCGTATTTATATATTCTATATCCATATCCATATTATATCACAATTCCAAGTTGAAGTCAAGCAACATTGATTCCATATATTCAATTTATAGTTTACATCGCAACTTGAAATTGAATTTCGGGACATCGAAGATATGAAACAGGCTCTTACGGCAATTGCGGTTGAGATAAAGCGGAATCGCCGTAATTATGAACATTATGTAAACTTTTCGTAATAATCAATGTTTTTTCATTGAAATCCGAGCTGTTTTCGCTCTATTATGAAGATCAGAACCTGTCCATATAAAAATTTGCCGAAAATACGTGCGGAACTTCCTATGTGGACAAGTTCTTATTCTTCAAATAATTTTTTTGGAGGTACAATATGTACGAACTTATACCAAACGAGCTTAAACAGCTTAACAACTGGATATGCTGGAAAGCCGAACCCGATCCGAAATCTCATTCGGGAATAAGCAAGAAACCGATAAATCCGCATACGGGCAGTTTTGCAAAAAGCAACGATCCCGCAACGTGGGCAAGCTTTGAGACGGCTGTGCAGGCGTCGGCAGATTATGCGGGAATCGCTTTTATGTTCAAGGACAGCGGATACTTCGGCATTGACATTGACGACCGCCGCGAGGAACTTCAAGCTTTTCTGAACGGAGATAAAAACAATATTTTCGGGGAATTCTCTTATAAACTGCAAACTTATGCGGAAACTTCCCAGAGCGGTAACGGTACGCACTTTATATGTAAAGGAGTTCTTCCGGGCAATGATTTTAACAATCATACCGATCATATTGAAATGTATTCGGGCGCAAGATATTTCTGCATGACGGGAAACGTATGCGGTGAATTTGTTGATATTGCGGATTGTACCGAGACAGTAAAACCGTTTTACGAGCGTTATAAAACAAATAAAAACAAGCACAAAGCGTCGCCTGCAATGCGGTTTTCTCCGATAAACATGGATATTCAGACCATAATAAACAAGGCGTCCAACTCGATAAACGGCGAAAAATTCCGCAGACTTTACAGCGGCGATTTTTCCGATTACGGTTCGCAGTCCGAAGCGGATATGGCATTCTGTAATATACTCGCATTCTGGTGCGGCGGCGACGCTGAAAAAATGGACGGCATTTACCGAAGCTCGGGTCTTATGCGTGACAAATGGGACAGACGTCAATCGGGAAGTACATACGGCAGACTGACGATTCAAAAAGCTGTAAATCAGTGCGGGAATTTTTACGGACATAATATTCCGCAGCATAGTCGGTACAGCTTATCTGTCGGCAAGGAAACCGATGAGCATATCAAAAATAAGCTTTACAGCTTCGACGACACGGGGAACGCTCGGCGGCTTCATGACGCATACGGCGATATACTGCGCTATTCTTATATTGATAAACGCTGGCTTTATTACAAAGACGGCAAATGGAGCTATGACAATATCGGTTTTCACAGAAATATAGCGGACGCTTCTATAGAGCTTATGGAACGTGAACGCGTTTACTATCACGAACAGGACGAACGCGAAGGTACCGATCTGGAAAAGCAGTTCATGAAGCATTATAAAAGGTCAAGAAGCTTCAACGGCAAAACGAATATGCTGAAAGAAGCGGAGCATTATTCTCCGATACTGCCCTCGATGCTCGACCGCAAAAAAATTCTTCTTAATTGCAAAAACGGCATTGTTAATCTTAAAACGGGCGAACTCACTCCTCACCGCAAGGAGGAGTATATTACGAAGATAACTCGATGCGCATACAATCCCGACGCTTCCGATACGCCGCAGTGGGATAAATTTTTAAGCGATATTTTCGGCGGCGACAACGAGCTTATCCGCTACATACAAAAGGCTGTAGGTTACAGTCTCAGCGGTTCGACAGCGGAGCAGTGCGCGTTCTTCCTTTTTGGTACGGGTCGAAACGGCAAATCGACTTTTCTTGAAGTTATCCGCAGTATCATGGGAGATTATGCAACGAACATTCAGCCGCAGACTATTATGGTAAAGCCAAGCTCAGGCAGTTCTCCGAACAGCGATATCGCGCGCTTGAAAGGAGCAAGATTCGTTACTTCGGTAGAGCCTAATGAAGGAATGAGAATCGACGAGGGACTTCTGAAACAGCTTACGGGCGACGACGTTGTTACAGCCAGAAAGCTTTTCAGCGACGAATTTGAATTCAAGCCCGAATTTAAATTGTGGATGACAACAAATCATAAGCCTGTAATAAGGGGTACAGATACAGGAATATGGCGCAGAATCCACCTTATACCGTTTACCGTACAGATTCCCGAGAATAAAGTTGACAGGCATATAAAATACAAGCTTGCAAAGGAGTTTGAGGGCATTCTGCGCTGGGCAATCGAAGGCTGCAAGCTTTGGCAAACCGAGGGGCTTCGTATGCCGAAAGCCGTACTTGATGCGGTTAAGGAGTACCGTCATGAAATGGACGTTATTTCAGCATTTACCGATTCATGCTGTATCGTAGGCAATGGAGAGGTCAAGGCTTCTCAGCTTTATGCGGTCTATTCAAAATGGGCAGATGAAAATAATGAATATAAGATGAGCAGTACAAAATTCGGCATGGAAATGCAGAAAAGATACGAACGAGTGAAAAAACGCGAAGGATTGGTTTATGCAGGAATTTCACTTGATTCTGACAGTTGCTCCGTTTCAATCGGATAAATATGTGCAGGGTTGTGCAGGGTTGCAGGGTATTTTCTATTCTATCATATAAAAAATAGAAGATAAAAAAATATATATAGTACCTGTAAAACCATGCAAACCCTGCACACCCCTGCACCGAAATGAAGTTTTCATGATACAGCGAGATCGCTCTCAAAGCTTGTGAGCGTATTCAGTTAAGAAAAACTCCGCATTATGAACGCAGACGAACATAATGCGGAATTTCCCTTTGGTGTATTTTATGAAAGATAACATCAATAATTAATTAACCGATTCATGAGTAATTGACTGCGCTTTCATCATCTCATGCAGAATATCAGAATTCGAAAGGAAGAGATTTATACTCGCCGAGAAGATAACGCATCATAACTTTCGCGTCGGCTTCTGTGATAAGACCGTCTCTGAAACAGTCGGCTGTTTCAAGCTGCGCTTTGTTCAGGTATGCGGCTTCGTCAACATTCTTCTTGTAGATGTAGTTGCAGAGGATAAGGTAGTCGTAGGTATCAACAACCGCGTCGCCGTTCAGATCGCCCTCAGCCTGGGGAACGATCTCATATTCGGTAGGAAGATACTGATCTTCAAATTCTTTATCCGTCTTTACGAATGTCTGCTGCCAGTACCATTCATATTCGCCGTCGGGATCGTATGTAACGCCGATTCCCATATGAGTGATCTTATTGCTTGTAATCGCTTTCCAGTGGCTGGGAGAATTTTTCCACTGCTCGAACGCGCCTGCTGCCGTGTCCGAACCTGCCGCGATGTTTTCGGCAACGTATGTGTAGGGAACAACTTCCCGATCAATGATCGAGGAGAATTTCGAACCGTCTAATCTGGAATGAGCGAACTCAACCGTAATCTCTACGGAACGGTCTTCCGCGATCTCGTTGAGGTAAGGAACAACGTAAATCTCGGGAAGTCCGAGTTCTCTTCTTGCTTCGTTTACCAGTATCGCAACTTCATTCGCCATCGAGCGGAGCTGTGCGTCTGCAATCTCTTCTGTTGCCGATGCAGTACCGGGAATGAATGCTGCCATTGCAGCTGTCATAGCTGCTGCCGTGAAGAATCCAACCATTTTTTTCGCAAAATTTCTAACCATAGTCATCATAATATACACCTCATAAAATCATCACAAACTTTTTACTTTCAGTATAGTTTGCGCTTTCTTTTAAACTCGGAAGCTTTCACCGCCTCGTGCGGTTGTTTCTTATCTCTTCCATGATTAAAGTATACCATGATTTTTCAGTTGTTCATACCCTAATTTTGCGATTTTATACCCTAAAAATACGACAAGTATATTTTGGAGCGAAATGGAGTATAAATAAAAATTCCGATTTCACGAAACAACGTAAAATCGGAATTTGTATGTCTTGTGACTATAAAATAGATGCTATCCATTTTACGCCGCTTCCAAAGCTTTTCTCATAAATTTCAAATCACATAATAATTTTCTCAATCCTGCAAGCATGGCACTTGCTATCCTTGTCGTAATTGATCCCTACAAGCAATACTGCTCCTGTGTAATCCCTCAAGCAATCAGCGTACTGTTTTTTCTTGATCTGTTCTATTGCACCTTCGGTAGACTGATCGTATTTTAGTTCCACAATCATTGCAGGATTACTGTTGTTTTTTCTCGGTCGGAAAACCAAATCGGCATAACCTTTTCCGGCAGGCAGTTCACGCTCGATGGTGTAGGTTTTCCGTGCGGAATAATAGGCGAGGGAAATCACGCAGGACAGGCTGTTTTCATCGTTGTATTTCAAGATTGATGTGTTGTCGCTGTGTGCCTTGTCTATCAGTTCCGCAACCTTTTCTGCATCACTGTTCAAAGTGTATTTCAGAAGCTGATCGGATGATTTCAAAGAATTGGCAACTTCCGACCAACCCATAACTTTAATGGTACTTGCAAACTGTTCTGAAATCTCATAGTTTGGGATGGATACTTCTTTGGTATAAAAATCATATGTTAAATATCCAAGATGCACTAGCAGCGTCAATATATCGTCTTTTGTTTGAAAGTTTACCATGTCATTAGAAAAGGTTGTAGTATCAATCACAGCTTTCTGTCCAGCAAGAAGTGCAATGATCGTATCTTTTAGCCCGTCAAAATTCATCTCAATGTAAACTTTCAGCGCCTCATAGGTTTCGGTGGAAGTCCAGTAGTTATTAAATTGCCCCCTAAGAATTGATTCAACAACCGACTTCGGATTATAAATTGAGATTCCGTTTAAGTTATAACCATCGTACCAACGTTTCATTTCTGTAAATGATCTGTTATACTTTTGGCACAACGTCCCTACTTCGGATTCAGTAAAACCGGTAAATTCTGAAATGGGTTCCGCATCAGTCATGGAATATTCATAGAAAACATTTATCGCTGAATGCTCGCCGTATTTCTTGATCGGCAGGATTCCCGTCATGTATGCAAGTGCTACATAACTTTGATCTTTCAGTAAATTCCGCAGAAAGTTCAAATATTTTGTCTGGGAATCTTCATCGCTTTTGTGCGCTCTGAAAATGCAGTCCCATTCGTCGATAATAAAAACAAAGGGAATTTTTTTCTCCTGAAACACTTCATCAAGCACCGAAATCAGGTCGTTCCAATCAAAACAGTCTACATCGCCGTTTTCTTTTTTTATCTCATGAAGCAGACGTTTTTTTAGATAATCCAACATTTCATCTATGGATGCCGATCGTTCCAAAAAATTCACCATATTAATATGAATCACATTATACCTGTTCAGATATTTTTCAAAATCTGAATTCTGCGCAATTTTCAGATTTCTGAACAATTCCTTTGAATCGCAGCCACGGCTGTAATATGCCGTTAGCATATTCGCAGCCATGGATTTCCCGAAACGTCTTGGGCGGCTGACGCATATGAATTTTTGCTCTCCATATAAAACCTTGTTGGTATACCTGATCAAATCTGTTTTGTCAATATAAATCTGCGAGTGGTTTACAGAATTGTAAAAATCAATATTTCCCGGATTCAGATAAATCCCCATAACCGCACCTCCGTTTTTTATCTTTGCATATAGTATAGCACATTTTCATAAAAAAAGCAAGTCGTGAACAGTTATTTTCCTGAAAACTCCTGAATCATTCTCCTGTACTCCTTTTCCTCCGAATCAATGACATCCATCGCAAACTGTTGTGCATCGGAAACAGAATCTTTCAGTATCTCAAATCCCACCGCAGCAGTAAACACATCTACGGTCACTTCTTCCGATTGGTCGGAGAAAATTTCAATCTGAAATCCGTTGCAATCAGTGATGCTCCCGTCTTTTCTCTCTCTCTGAATATTTTCCAAAGCCGTAATTTTCACATAAAATCCATGATACAGCATCAAACCATCTCCATTTCGAATTTAGATTCAAACTCCATATTTTCTGCAAGAACTGCTTCCTCAAACGCAGTCTCCAGATAACTTGTGTCCAGTCCGTTTTCCTTGTAGCCTTGTTTTATTATGCCGTAGTACTGCTCTGTGGGAGCTTCAAGCGGCGTATTTCCATTCATGATGTAAACCATCGCTTCAACAGTTTCTCCGTTAAGTTCAAGAGAAATATTCTCCTTACGATAATACTTCGGCTCGCATTGCGATAGGTAAGGTTTTGAAGTAATCGCCGCCTTTTCCCCCGCTTAGCACC
>CAYNYB010000024.1:0-32531 GCA_964401315.1 uncultured Alistipes sp. | reverse complement strand
CGCTTTCTTCTTTCAAAGTCCTGATTTGTCCAAATTCATCGTTTTCAAAAATTTTAATTTTGTTTTCCATAAGCATTTAACTCCCTATCAAATTCCAATAAGTTTTTTGCAATTTCCACAACCACGTTAACCGTAATGGAATTTCCGGCTTGCTTGTATAATTGAGCATCGGACATTCCTGTGGCGGCAACTTTTTTAAACTGAGCCTTGTCATAGCCCTGCAAACGCCAGCACTCAACGGGCATCAGACGGCGAATCCTGCCCCTGTGAACGACTCCGTGCCTGTCCGTGACGGTAATGCAAAACATAGGCTCATTGGGATTTTTTATGCGTCTGCCGTTTTGTCGGGTAGTTTCCTTGAATGGGTTGATTATCGCCCTCGGAGCTTCTTCAAGTATTCCCGAACGCTCGCCTTTGTGCGTTCCGTTCGTAATGCCCAGATCCATTCTTGTATTCAGACATCGGGCATTGTCCGTAATCTGTGGACTTTCATTCATATCAACAAAAACAGCGGAATGCTCGCCTTTATGGTGTGACATTCCGCTGTTCTGACGCGCTGTAATGCACCTCGCAGTTTCGGTGATTTTGGGATTTTCATTGTAATCAACCAAATACAGACCTGTTTTTCCGCCTCTGCCTCCTGAACCGCTGCATTGTGTAACGGCAGTACCGCTTGTGGAATATACCCTTGAACCCTGTGAACCTCCAATCAGCTGTTCAGGTTTTCTTTCTTTTCCATTTTCCGCATTGCCTCGTCCGAAAGAAAGTATTTCGGCGGGACATCTTCCTCCAAGATATCCGACAAGGAACAGCCTTCGTCTGGACTGCGGTATTCCGAAACCGGCGCTGTTAAGCACACGCCAGCATACGCTATACCCCAGTTCTGAAATCTTTTCAAGGATAATTTGGTAGCACTCTCCCTGCGATATCCCCAGCAGATTGGGAACGTTTTCAGCAATAAAATACTTGGGTCGCTTGACTTCAAGGATTTTGATATAGTTGAAAAACAAGTTTCCCCTATCGTCCTCAAAAGCGCGTCTGCGCCCCGCAACACTGAACGATTGGCAGCATGGGCCTCCAACGAGCAGATCAAAATCCGGCATATTTCCGTAATCGATTTTTGTGATGTCCTCATAGAACACCTCGCTTTCTGTGTCATACAAGGCTCGGTAAGCCTTTTG
Organism: uncultured Alistipes sp.; assembly: GCA_964401315.1. Taxonomy (GTDB): domain Bacteria; phylum Bacillota; class Clostridia; order Oscillospirales; family Ruminococcaceae; genus Ruminococcus. Next base: position 31,350 of record CAYNYB010000024.1, on the reverse strand, counting down.
AGCAAATTTATCTATTTCGCACCACCCGACGCACTCAAATCCGCCCACTTTTTCAAAAGCGGAGCGGAATGCGCCGATTCCTGCGAATGTATCGAACACCCGAATCATATATGAACACCTCCTGTCATTATTTTTTTGACATTCCTCCTTTCCTTAGATATGTAAACCCCACCTTTTAAGGTGAGTTCCAGCGACTCTTTGTATTTTATCCCTGTATTAAGTCAATTTCAAGTTCCTCAGTTTCTTCCTGTTCCTGCTGCATTGTATCAATTATTTCAAGCAGCTTTTCACGATATTCCGCATCGCTGACAAATTTAATATGCGAGCCCTCAGTTCTGATAAACAGCTCGCCACACTCGGTAGTTATCTCAACATCACCGTATTTTCCATGCCACATTATGAATTCTGCAACGTCTTGAATGCTGCGGAGATTTCTGTTTCCGTCAACAGCATGACCTACAAGTTTTTCATTGTTTTCCAACTGGAGTTTGTGGAATTTATCCACGTTCAGCACAAGCGATAGACTTCTGCCATTATCCCAACGTATGACAGCCTGAGCCATATCGTCGATTGCGAGAATAGTTCCCTTAGTACCTGCGAATACAGGCTGCGGATCGTCCATATCTTCGTCAAGCTGAATTCTCGTGCCTGCAGGATAACAGCAGCGGTAGTATCGCAGCTCACTTTTGCTTGGAATATTATTCATAGTAACGACCTCCTCTCGTATTATAGAGAAAGACCGCTGATATCCATTGATTCCTCGATATCAGCGGTCATATCTTCTGTTTCTTCTTTTGTAACTACGGTTATGTCAGGCTGAAATGGGATCTTAAGATTGCTGACCTCGACTGAACTTATACCGTCAATTTTACTGAGTTTCTGTGCAACCGCATGGGTCATCATTTCATTAACCTCATTAAAATTGCAGTCAAGATCCTGCAGAACATCGTCAATCGTAAAATCCCTATATCCATGACAAACGGCATTTGCAATCCTGTCTGCCATTTCGTTTAACAGACCGCAGAGTTTCTTTTCACCGTCCGTCAACGATATTTCGGGATTTTGATGCCTTTCTACAAGTTCTTTTGCTCTTGGGATATACTGGGCGTATCGTGCGTAGGCTGTTCCCTCGGATTCAATCAGTAGACCATCGCCCTGTTCCTCATCATAAATCAGCAGGCAGTGATAATTGTCATCACTATCGCAGTACATAAGGTCAGTATTTTCTGCAATCAGGTCGTTGTCACGCAGCGGATGACTTTTCAGATACTCAAATTCAGCATGGTTGACTGCTATCGCTTTCTCCACCACACAAGATTTTGTTCGGAACTCAGATTCCTTTCGTACCAGAGCGGTGTTGATCATAAGTTTGTTATCATTATTCATTTTACCATATTCCTTTCCTTAAAAACTAAAAGAGCCGCTTTTATTGGTTTCTCAACTTTGTGAGATACCAACAAAAACGGCTCTTAAACTTTGTATACTATTTTTTGCCCTGTTTTTTCGAATTTTTCTTTTTCTGCGATTGACCTTTCTATAATCTCCTCTGAAATTGTCTTGACGTGGGTTCAAATCCAGTTCAAAGGCAAATGTCATCTACGGTTTTTACTATAACTTTTTAGGCATTTGGGCACCAAAAAAGCCCGATAATTCGGGCTTTTCGGCGTTGTCATCTATTTTGTTACAACAAGATGGTTGGGGTGCAGGGATTCGAACCCCGGAAGTGACGGAGTCAGAGTCCGTTGCCTTACCGCTTGGCGACACCCCAGTGTCTTATATCTGCTTGATTCAGCTTTATTATTATATCACCTTTTTTTTGAATTGTCAAGGGTTTTTCAGAAAAATTTATTTTTTAATTATATATATTCCCTTGAAAATTTTTTCATTTCACGTTATAATAATATAAATGATCCCATTAAAAAGGAGAACTGTATGAAAAAGCTGTATTTTATTGTAAATCTCATCGCCGGACGCGCTACTATCGGTGATAAACTCGGCGAAATCATAGATGAATTCAATAAATTTGACTACGAAGTCACTGTTCACATCACCCAAAACAGCACTGACGCCTGCGAATGCGCGCAGTATGCCTGCAACAACGGATTCGATCTTCTCGTCTGCGCAGGCGGCGACGGAACTCTCAGTCAATGTCTCCACGGACTTATGAATAGTGAAAACAAAATTCCCGTCGGATATATCCCTGCCGGTTCAACAAATGATTTCGCAAAAACTATTGGAATCCCCAAAACTGTCATGGAAGCCGTCGACTGGATCACGTGCGGCAAGCCTATGCTCTGCGATATAGGCGGATTCAACGACAAATTCTTCACCTATATAGTTGCTTTCGGAGCATTTACAAACGTAACCTACGAAACGCCGCAGCAATTCAAAAACATTCTCGGTCATTCCGCGTATATTCTAAGCGGAATCTCTCAGATTTCAAGCCTGCGTTCCAAACGTATGCGCATAGAATATAACGGTACTTCAATTGAGGACGATTTTATTTACGGCATGGTAACCAATTCCGCCTCCGTTGCAGGACTTCTTTCGATGAATGATTTTCTGCTTGACGACGGTCTTTTCGAGGTCACTCTTATAAAAAAGCCCGCTAATATCAGTCAGCTTCACAATATAATACATTCTCTGCTCAATATCTCGGAGGAGATCGACAAGGAATATATCAAATTTTTCAGAACAGACAAGATTACTTTCACTGCTCTTAACGAAGAGCAGATAAGCTGGACGCTGGACGGCGAATTCGGCGGCGACTCTACCATAAATACTGTCATCAACCACAAATGCGCTTTTTCAATAATGACAAAAATATAGCAAAATGCCGCACGAATCGTGCGGCACTTTTTTCAAATTGAATCATATGCTTCCCGAATTGCAAGGCAAAGCTGATCTGCACATGAAGTCGGACGCATTCCGCAGGTATTACCCTTTAACTTAGCTTCGATATCCTCCACCGTCATGCCCTCAACAAGCTTCGCAACAGCTTTGAGATTGCCATTGCAGCCGCCTAAAAATTTAACATTTGTAATAACGTTTCCATCAATATGGAAGGAGATCTCCTTAGAGCATACCATTTTTGTTTTGTATGTATAATCCATTGCACTATTCCCCTCATTTTAAATAGGCAATACCGCTATTATGCGGTATTGCCTGATTTTTTATACTATTGAATTCGAAGTATTTACAGAAGAATGCTCAGGCTCGTTTTTAACGACCTTTACATGGCTGTAGCAATCCATACCTGTACCGGCAGGAATAAGCTTACCGATAATAACATTCTCTTTAAGTCCGAGAAGCTTATCGCTCTTTCCTCTGATAGCGGCGTCTGTGAGAGCCTTAGTTGTCTCCTGGAACGACGCCGCCGACATGAAGCTGTCGGAATTAGACGAAGCCTTTGTAATACCCTGAAGCACGGGACTGTACTGTACAAGCTGGAGATCATACTCGCCTGCGTCGATACGAGCCTGAATCTCTGAATTGATAGCGTCAATCTCCTTGCTGTCAACAAGAGTTCCCGGAAGCAGATAGCTGCTGCCTGTCTCCTCGACCTTGACCTTTCTCAACATCTGACGTACAATTACCTCGATGTGCTTATCGTTGATATCAACACCCTGCAAACGGTAAACTTTCTGTACTTCGTTGATAATGTAATTCTGTACTTCCTGTGTTCCGAGAATATTAAGGATATCGGCAGGATAGATATTACCCTCGGTAAGGCGTGTTCCCTTTGGAATTTCCTGACCCTCCTGAACGCGAATTTTGAAGTTGTATGGGATCATGTAATTTTCAGTTTCGCCCGTCTCATCATTGGTAACAACGATATTTCTCGTGGTCTTTACTTCTTCTATATGGATCTTTCCCGAAATTCTCGAAAGAATAGCCGCGCCCTTGGGACGTCTGCTTTCGAAAAGTTCCTCAACACGGGGAAGACCCTGCGTGATATCTTCCGCATCGGCAGAAGCAACGCCGCCCGTATGGAACGTTCTCATGGTAAGCTGAGTACCGGGTTCACCGATAGACTGAGCGGAGATTACGCCGACCGCTTCACCGACTGAAACAATATTGTTGAATGCAAGGTTTGCACCGTAGCACTTTGCGCATACGCCTGTTTTAGCCTTACAATTGAGCACGGAGCGAATCTTTATTGATTCAACTCCCGAATCAATGATCTTCTTAGCGTCGGTATCGCTGATAAGCTTGTTTTTGGAAACGATAAGTTCGCCCGATTCGTCGCGGAAATCATCAGCCAGGAAACGTCCTACGAGACGCTCTGCAAAAGGCTCAACAACTTCGTTGCCGTTTTTGATCTCATAAACCTCGATACCGTCGGAAGTTCCGCAGTCCTCCTCGCGAATGATAACGTCCTGCGAAACGTCAACAAGACGACGGGTCAGATAACCTGAGTCGGCGGTACGGAGCGCGGTATCGGCAAGTCCCTTACGCGCGCCTCGTGAAGCGATGAAGTATTCCAGAATGTTAAGACCCTCACGGTAATTAGCTCTGATCGGGATCTCGATAACCGTACCGGAAGTATTGGCGATAAGTCCGCGCATTCCGGCAAGCTGACGAATCTGAGAAATAGAACCACGGGCGCCCGAGTCAGCCATCATCCAGATAGGATTATATTTATCGAAGTTTGATTTCAGCGCGCTTGTAACTGCGTCCGTAGTATTCGTCCACAGTTCGATAATGCGCTTTGTTTTCTCCTGAGAAGAGATATAACCGTAGCTGTATTCTTCTGTGATCTCCTCAACTTCCTTATCGGCTTTCGCAAGAATATCTTTCTTCTGCGGAGGAATAGTAGCGTCGCATACCGCAACGGTAAGAGCCGCTCTTGTGGAGAATTTATAGCCGAGAGCCTTGATACGGTCAAGAACTTCGGATGTCGTGGTAGTTCCGTGGATCTTTATGCAGCGTTCGATAATGTCCGAAAGCTTCTTCTTTCCAACAAGAAACGCAACTTCAAGATCGAACTGTCTGTCAGAATTCGTTCTGTCTACATATCCCAGATTCTGGGGAATATTTTCATTGAAGATAAGTCGTCCGACAGTAGCGTCGATGATCTTCGATACTTTCTTGTCGCCGATATCCTTGGTGATCTTTACCTTGATGTTTGCATGAAGCGATACGTCATGCTCGTAATAAGCCATGAGAGCCTCGTTCACATCGCGGAAAACCTTTCCCTCGCCGGGTTCGCCGGGCTTATCCATTGTGAGGTAGTAAGAACCGAGTACCATATCCTGCGAAGGAACGGCAACAGGCTTACCGTCGGAGGGTTTAAGCAGGTTATTGGCTGCAAGCATGAGGAATCGCGCCTCTGCCTGAGCTTCTGCGGAAAGAGGAAGATGAACAGCCATCTGGTCGCCGTCGAAGTCAGCATTGAAAGCCGAACATACAAGCGGATGAAGCTTGATAGCTCTTCCCTCTACAAGTATCGGCTCAAACGCCTGAATACCGAGACGGTGAAGCGTAGGAGCGCGGTTGAGCATTACGGGGTGATCCTTGATAACGTCTTCAAGAGCGTCCCAGACCTTATTGTCGGCACGGTCGATGAGTTTTCTTGCGGATTTTATATTTGCGATAGCTTTTTTGTCAACAAGTCTTTTCAGAACGAAAGGCTTGAACAATTCGAGAGCCATTTCCTTCGGGAGACCGCACTGATACATTTTCAGCTCAGGACCTACAACGATAACCGAACGTCCCGAATAGTCAACACGCTTACCGAGAAGATTCTGACGGAAACGTCCCTGCTTACCTTTCAGCATATCGGAAAGAGATTTCAGCGCGCGGTTGCTCGGACCTGTAACAGGTCTGCCGTGTCTGCCGTTATCGATAAGAGCATCAACGGCTTCCTGAAGCATACGCTTTTCGTTTCTGACGATGATATCGGGAGCGTCGAGTTCGATCATTCTCTTGAGACGGTTGTTTCTGTTGATAACTCGTCTGTAAAGATCGTTAAGATCGGAAGTTGCATATCTGCCGCCGTCGAGCATGATCATCGGGCGGAGATCGGGCGGAATTACGGGAACTACATCAAGGATCATCCACTCGGGCTTATTTCCCGAAAGGCGGAAAGATTCAATGATCTGAAGTCTCTTTATAAGCTTGACTTTTTTCTGTCCCGCAGGCAGTCCGATCAATTCATTTTTTAGATCGTCGGAGCAGAGTTCAAGATTATTCTTCCACTCAACGTCCGTAAGTTCAGCGAATCTTCGGCATTCCTCGCATTCGCATTCCATAGGATTGTTGAAGCATTCAACTCTTCTGCCGCCCAAAGAGATTTTTCCCATTTCGATAAGGCGATTTTTCTGGAAATCATATCTTGCGGGATCGTATTCGTTAAGCAGCTTCTTAACGGCTTCCGCGCCCATTTCGGCTTTGAAATCGTCGCCGTACTTTTCGAGATACGAAAGATATTCCTTTTCGGACAGGAGCTGCTTTTTAACAAGCTCCGTGTTGCCGGGATCGGTGACGATATATTTTGTGAAGTAGAGAACCTCTTCAAGACGCTTTTGCGAAACTTCAAGCACCTGACCGATACGCGACGGAGTGCCTTTGAAGTACCAGATGTGAGATACGGGAGCCGCAAGCTCGATATGACCCATTCTTTCGCGGCGGACTCTTGCGCGCGTAACTTCAACGCCGCAGCGGTCGCAGATCTTGCCCTTATAGCGTATCTTCTTGAATTTTCCGCAGTGACATTCCCAGTCCTTTGTAGGTCCGAATATTCTTTCGCAGAAAAGTCCGTCTCTTTCGGGCTTCTGCGTTCTGTAATTTATAGTTTCAGGTCTTTCTACAGCGCCCGACGACCAGCTTCTGATCTGTTCGGGAGAGGCAAGACCGATCTTTATTGATTCAAAAGTATTAAATTCCAAACTGCTACCTCCTGCAATTTAATGCTTATTTTACGGCTGCTTCTGCTGTTTCGGAAACAGCCGTTAATTGTTATAGTAAATCAATCCTCGTCCATGGGATCGTCAAGGTCGAAAGCGTCGTAAACGTCGTCGTCGCCGTCGTCGAACCCGAGATCGTCGGCAAAATCTTCCGCAGGGTCGTCATAGTGGAATTCCTCGTCGGATTCCATGATATCGGGATCGTCGTCTTCATCTGAAACTCCGAATCCTGCATCGCCCATTTCTTCATCTGTGTAGCTTGTGGAATCATGCGTTTCTTCATCGGAATACGACTCTCTTGCAGGCAGCGGATCGTCGTCGAAATTCTGCTTGAGATCGATCTCTTCCTGATTGATGTCAAGCACCTTTACGTCAAGACCGAGGGACTGCATTTCCTTGATAAGAACCTTGAAGGATTCGGGAATTCCCGGCGTGGGAACGTTCTGACCCTTAACGATGGCTTCGTAGGTATTGACGCGTCCGATGGTATCGTCAGATTTAACGGTAAGAATTTCCTGAAGAGTATAAGCTGCGCCGTAAGCCTCCAGCGCCCAAACTTCCATTTCTCCGAAACGCTGACCGCCGAACTGAGCCTTACCGCCGAGAGGCTGCTGAGTTACGAGAGCGTACGGACCTACAGAACGGGCATGAATCTTATCGTCAACCAGATGGTGGAGTTTGAGGTAATACATATAGCCGACAGTTACGCGGTTATCGAACTTTTCGCCGGTACGTCCGTCGTAAAGGGTGAATTTACAATCCTCGTTGAATTCCAGAGCCTTGGGGTTGATAACCTTATCCATGGATTTAAGCTCGAACATATCGTCGCGGTGAGCCTTGCTGTGTTCGTCAGCCAAGCGGAAACAATCGCGGATATCGTCCTCGTGTGCGCCGTCGAATACGGGAGTCATGATGTGCCAGCCGAGAGCCTTACAAGCCATACCGAGGTGGACTTCAAGAACCTGACCGATATTCATACGCGAAGGTACGCCAAGAGGATTAAGAACGATATCGAGCGGAGTACCGTCGGGCAGGAACGGCATATCCTCTTCGGGAAGAATTCTGGAAACAACGCCCTTGTTACCGTGGCGTCCCGCCATTTTATCGCCGACCGTGATCTTACGTTTCTGCGCGATATAGCAGATAACGCGCATATTTACGCCTGCGCTGAGTTCGTCGCAGTTTTCTCTTGTAAACACCTTTACGTCAACGATAACGCCTGCTTCTCCGTGAGGAACTTTCAGCGAATTATCGCGGACTTCACGAGCCTTTTCGCCGAAAATGGCGCGGAGAAGTCTTTCTTCGGCAGTCAGCTCGGTTTCACCCTTCGGCGTAACCTTACCGACAAGAATATCTCCTGCCGTAACCTCCGAACCTATTCTGATAATACCGTTTTCATCAAGATTTGCAAGAGCGTCGTCGCCGACGTTGGGGATATCGCGGGTGATCTCCTCCGGTCCGAGCTTCGTATCACGGCATTCGATCTCGTATTCTTCGATATGAACGGAAGTAAACACATCTTCGCGGACAAGGCGTTCGTTAAGAAGAACGGCGTCCTCGTAGTTGTAGCCCTCCCATGTCATGAAGCCGATGAGAGCGTTTTTACCCAGTGAAATTTCTCCGTCGGCAGTTGCGGGACCGTCCGCAAGAACCTGACCCTTTTTGATCTCTTCGCCCAATGAAACGATGGGACGCTGGTTTACGCACGTACCCTGATTCGAACGCTTGAACTTGATAAGCTCGTACTTGCGCTCGATTCCGTCGTTTCCGATAACGCGGATATTGTCGGCGTCAACATAGCTTACCTTTCCGTCGCAGTCCGAAACAACGCATACGCCCGAGTCTACGGCAGCCTTGTATTCCATACCCGTGCCGACGAAAGGACGCTCTGTCTTAAGGAGCGGAACAGCCTGACGCTGCATGTTCGAACCCATGAGAGCGCGGTTGGCGTCGTCGTTTTCGAGGAACGGGATCATTGAAGTAGCTACGGAAACTACCATTTTAGGCGAAACGTCCATGTAGTCAACGATCTCGCGCTCGCATTCGAGGATCTGATCGCGGTGACGCGCATTTACACGGGGACGCGCAAGCTTGCCGTCCTCGGTAAGAGGTTCGTTCGCCTGAGCAACAACGTAGTTATCCTCAACGTCGGCAGTCATGTAAACTACTTCGTTAGTAACTACTCCTGTTGTCTTGTCAACTTTACGGTAAGGAGCTTCGATAAAGCCGTATTCGTTGATTCTTGCGAAAGTTGCAAGATAGGAGATAAGTCCGATATTCGGACCTTCGGGGGTCTCGATAGGACACATTCTGCCGTAGTGGCTGTAGTGAACGTCACGAACTTCGAATCCCGCGCGGTCACGGGAAAGACCGCCCGGACCGAGGGCTGAAAGACGACGCTTATGAGTAAGCTCGGCAAGAGGGTTGTTCTGATCCATGAACTGCGACAGCGGCGAAGAACAGAAGAATTCCTTCATAGCCGATGAAATGGGTCTTATATTTATCAAAGTCTGGGGCGTGAGAGTATTGACGTCCTGAGTCTGGATATTCATTCTCTCGCGGATTCCGCGTTCCATACGCGCATAACCTATGCGGAACTGATTCTGGAGAAGTTCGCCTACGGAACGGATACGTCTGTTTCCGAGGTGGTCGATATCGTCTACAGTTCCAACGCCCTCGCAGAGGTTGATGAAGTAGCTGATAGTTGCGAAAATATCGTCGAGGATAATGTGCTTCGGAACGAGTTCGTCAGCCTTTTTCTTGATATTTTCTTCAAGCTCGTCGGCGTCGGCGGAATTTTCAAGAATTTCACGGAGAACCTTGAAAGATACCTTTTCGTTGATTCCGTACTTTTCGGCGTCAAAATCAACATAGCCTTTAATATCGACCATGCCGTTGCCGATGATCTTGGCAACACGCTCAACGAAACGTATCTGGGTCTCGCCGCGCTCGTTGGTGTAATACTCTTTAGCCTCGACCGTAACAAAAGCGTAATAAACGCCTGCCTGCTCGATCTCGCAAGCCTTGTCGTAGGTTATGGTCTCGCCCGCTTCCGCCATTATCTCGCCCGTCATGGGATTTACGACAGGCTCTGAAAGGGTATGACCCGCAAGGCGTGAAGCGATACCGAGTTTTTTATTGTATTTATATCTTCCGAAGCGGCAGAGATCGTATCTCTTTGCATCGAAAAAGAGGTTATTCAGGTGAGTTACGGCGCTTTCTACCGTGGGAGGTTCGCCGGGACGGAGTTTTTTGTAAACGTCGATAAGAGCGTCGGAATTATTTTTTGTCTGATCCTTTTGCAGAATAGTCTGCTTCAGTCTTTCGTCCTCGCCGAAAAGCTCGAAGATCTCTTCGTCCGAGCCGACTCCGAGAGCGCGGATAAACGTGGTAAGCGGGATCTTTCTGTTTTTATCGATACGAACATAAACGACATCGTTGGAATCCATTTCGTATTCCAGCCATGCGCCGCGGTTCGGGATAACCGTGGTGCTGAACAGATCCTTACCTGTCTTATCCTTTTCAAAAGCATAATAAACACCGGGAGAACGTACAAGCTGAGATACGATAACACGCTCCGCGCCGTTGATAACGAAAGTTCCGCTGTCGGTCATAAGAGGGAAATCGCCCATGTAGATCTCGCTCTCGCTGATAGCTCCCGTTTCCTTATTGCAAAGAGTCGCTGTAGCTCTCATTGCAACCTGATAAGTAGCGCCTCTCGACTTACATTCTGCAAGGGTATACTTAGGCGTATCGTCAAAACGATAATCCTTGAAATTGAGTACGAGATTGCCGTTGTAGTCGGTAATCGCCGTCATATCGCGGAATACCTCTTTAAGTCCTTCTTCTCTGAACCACTTATACGAGTTTTTCTGCACTTCGATAAGGTTTGGCATTTCCAGGGGTTCGGTAATTTTACCGAAGCTCATTCTGACATTTTTTCCCAGCTGCTTAGGCGTAACATTCACCATAGGCGGAAACCTCCTTTTATTTTGCTCACCGTTTTCCACAACGGCGGTATCGGTAACGTTTTTGCCGCTTCAAAAAAATTTTTTACGAAGCTATTGACAACGTATCAAAATTATGCTATAATATTTTGCAGGAATATACTGCTTAAACATACTGATACATTTTATAATTATAACTCATTATCAAAAAAATGTCAAGAGTTTTTTATAAAAATCGGCATATTAGTCGGAACTTCACTTCGAAGTCCGGCTTTTTTTGTAATTTAATCCAATTGTCGATAATGTCATAAAAAATAATTCTGAGACATTTGATATTGTTCAAAAAAATTTTATCTTTTTATTTACATTTGCGCGAAAACGTGGTATACTATATAGGTAACCTCTAATAAACAACAAAAGACATATTCTGATATTACTACAGGAGAAAATCTTATGAAGCCAAACGAAAATCTGATCGAAAAACCCGATCACAGCCACTATGCTCCTTGCTGCACCCGAATGTCACAAATAAAAAGTTTTTCAAAAAGATTACTGATATTCGCCGTTATAGCCCACGGATTCATGCTTTTTCTCACTTTTTTTGCAATACCGCTTGGCGCGCTTTCGCTGCTGCCGTCTCTTTTCGGATGTTTCACAAGCGCGGCTTTTGTCATATTCCAATCGACTGAGCTTATCATCATGACTGTTCTCGCCGCTCTCGGTACGGGAAAATTCAAGATTTGCCAACCTATTCTTTTTGCGATATACCTGCTCATGATTTTTTTAGCATTCGCTTCGGGATTTACAGCCATTAACAGCATTCCGTTCGCTATCGCGGTGATCGGCGCGATAATCGCCTATCCGTCGATAGCAAGCTTTCTCGATTATCGCCACCTATGTACAGTTGAGGGATATCCTTATTTCAACAGCCTTATTTCCGATACGGGCGATTCCGAATACAAGTCCATGTACATAAAACAGGACAGATCCGACGGTACGGCAACAGAAAAAAATCTTGCCGATTCTACGTCTGATATGCAGGATATCCCCGATATTCCGCAGGATCTGACAATAAGCGATCTTATCGAGGCTGATGAAAAATCGCGGACTTCCGAAAATTTCATGCCCGAATCCGAATACCCCAACTGCGATATTATAGATTTTTAAGAGCCTGTTCATTATCTTTTTACGTGCGGATTTTCGAGCATAATTTTGACGAGGATAAGGCGAAAATCCGCCCGAGTTGAGAAGATACCGAACAGACTCTAACGCAGTCATCGGCAAAATTTGCCAAAAGACGTGCGAAAAAATACTGAACGGCTCTAAAGGAGGAATATTGATTGTTTGCTCAAATCTCAGGTCTGGGACTGTTCGGTCTCAACGCCTTTCAGGTTGATGTGGAAATAGATATAAGCCGCGGTCAGCCTCAGTTTGACATAGTAGGACTGCCCGACGTTGCAGTCAAGGAAAGCCGCGACAGAATCCGCGCTGCAATGCGTTCCTGCGATATAGCTTTCCCCGTGGCGTCGGTTATGATAAATCTCGCGCCTGCCGATATGAAAAAAAGCGGTTCTTCTCACGATCTCGCGATGTTTATTGCTATTATCCGCGCAATGCGCATGGTAAACGATATCCCGCGCGATTGCGCTTTCATTGGCGAACTTTCTCTCAGCGGCGGAGTGCGTCATGTTCCGGGAGTGCTGCCTATGGTCATGCTCGCCCGTGAAAAGGGCATCAAAAAAGTATTCGTTCCCGCAGGAAACGCCCTTGAAGCTTCCGTCCTCAACAACATTGAAATTTATCCAGTAAACAACGTCAGCGAACTTATCGACCATTTCCGCGGAGTCAAGGAACTCGTCCCCTGTAAGCAGTATATTCCGTCTGCCGCCGCTTACGACGACCCCTTTGATTTCGCCGACGTAAAGGGTCAGCCCGTTGCGAAAAAAGCTTTGGAGATCGCCGCGGCAGGCGGTCACAACGCTCTTCTTATCGGCACTCCCGGCTGCGGAAAAAGTATGCTTGCAAAGCGTATGCCTTCCATTCTGCCGCCGCTTAGCTTTGAAGAATCCCTTGAAACCACAAACATTCATTCGATATGCAATATGCTAACTAAAGAAGAACCTATCGTTACAAAACGCCCTTTCCGCGCTCCGCACCGTTCAATCTCTCAAGTCGGATTCATAGGCGGCGGAAGCATTCCTCACCCGGGCGAAATTTCAAAAGCGCATAACGGACTTCTTTTCCTTGATGAAATAGCGGAATTCGACAAATACAACATCGAACAGCTCCGCCAGCCCCTTGAGGACGGCACTGTCACTCTTGTGCGTTCTGCCGGTTCAGTTTCATATCCCTGCAAAATAATGCTCATCGGCGCTATGAATCCCTGTCCGTGCGGATATTACGGTCATCCGACGCGGAAATGCACCTGCACGCCAAAAAAGATACTGGCATACAGAGATAAAATTTCAGGACCTATAATGGACAGGATCGACCTGCATATCGAACTTTCGCCCGTCACTTATTCCGATCTGCGGTCGGATAAAACCGAAGAATCCTCGGCGGAAGTAAGAAAACGCGTTATTGCCGCAAGGGAAATTCAGGCGAAGCGCTTTAAAGGCACTCCGATAGTCTGCAACGCTCATATTCCGCCGGGAAAAATTCATCAATGGTGTAAAATCACTTCCGACGCAGACGATCTTCTGGGCAGCGTTTACGAACGTCTGAATATAAGCGCGCGTTCTCACGATAAAATACTTAAAGTTGCGCGGACTATAGCCGATCTCGAAAACGCGGAGATCATCGGCAGAAAGCATATTGCCGCAGCCATTCAGTTCCGCAGTCTCGACAGAGACATTATGATAAATTAGAACATAAAATAGACCTCCTCGGAAACTGGAGAAGTGCCGGATTCCGCAGGATATTTAACGTATGACAAAGTGGCTCGCCCGCAGGGATACTTGATGTATTTCAAGGGAGAGGCACAAAGCCATATGCGAAATAGACAAGAAAGACGGTGCTTCGGAAGTTGCCGAGGAGGTCTAATGACAAAATAAAAATTTGTCCGCATATGGACAAATTCTGAGGAAGGTTACAATGAAATCAGCATTCAAAAAATTACCTGCAAAAAAACATGATCTCGATATAGGACTGCTGTTCGCCGTCACTCTTTGCGCCGTTCTGGGAACGCTGCTGATCTACTCCATCGCGACAAGCGGAGTCAGCGAGTCGGAAGGAATCGGCGACAGCTACTGGAAAACTCAGTTTGTTTCCCTGCTTTTGGGATTCGGTTCGGCAATTTTTCTCTCATTTATCGATTACCGCAAACTGGTAAAACTATGGTGGCTGCTCGTCCCTATCGCTCTCGGATTTGTGGCGCTGACGTTCACGTCGCTGGGAATCACCCGAGACGGCGCCGACGACCGCGCGTGGATACGGCTTTTCGGCATTAGTATGCAGCCGTCGGAGATAATGAAGATCGTATTTATACTCACCTTCAGCTATCATCTTTCACACGTCGAGGAAGATATGAACAAGCCGCTCCATATGCTTCTTCTGGTGATTCACGGAATGATACCCGTCGGAATAGTCGCGGTTCAAGGCGACTACGGAACGGCTATCGTATTCGCGGCAATTTTCGGCTTTATGATAGTTTCCGCCAATATTTCGTGGAAATACCTTGCTGCCGCGCCTTTTGCAATAGCAGGAGGAGTTGCGTTCATGTGGTTCAATTTTCTGAGCAATTTCCATAAAGAAAGAATCCTGATACTTTTTCACCCAGGTACCGATCCCGAAAATATCGAATATCAGCAGGATCTCGGACTCCGCGCGATGCAGTCGGGCGGAGTTTTCGGAAAAGGTCTCTTCGCTTCCGAAAACGAATACATCTATGTTCCCGAGCTTCACAACGACTTTATTTTCGCTCATGCAGGTCAGGTTTTCGGATTCGTGGGTTCTGTCGGAATCCTCATAATCCTTGCTTATATCTGCTTGAAAGTTTTCGCCGACAGCCGTATAACGCGGGATCGTCTGGGAAGATTCATATGCATGGGCGCTTTCGGATTATTTTTCACTCACTGCCTTATGAATGTAGGCATGGTTCTTAAAGCCGCGCCTGTAATCGGAGTTCCTCTTCCCTTTATAAGCGGCGGAGGAACGGCTATGGTAAGTATGTACGCCATTATCGGGCTTGTTCTAAGCACATATGCGTACCGTGCCAAAAATTATACTGTTTTCTACGATGAGGACGATGAATAACAAAAATGCCGCACGTTCAATACCAATAAAGAAGTTTAAGCCCCGAAGCAGTTATCAATAATTGCTTCGGGGCTTGCTGTTAATATTCGATTACTTGCATAAATCAGAATTTATCACAGTAAATTCCAGTACGCGAAAGCAGATTTACGTTTTGCCGGAAGTAACGAGCTTGCGAGTGAGAACGCGAACTGCGGTCAAGCTGGCTCAGCTTGAAATTCCAATTTATCTTAGTCATCATTATACATCAAAGCCATTACATTGTTAATAAAAACGCCATAGCACTTTTGACTGAAAATCATAAGTGCTATGGCGAAAACTTCTTTATCAGCGTTCGTCTTTGTGCGGCATTTTTTTACTGATCTTCCTGTTCTCCAAATGTACGAACAGCTTTTATCATGATAGCGCATTCCAGACGCTTTTTCTCCAGCTCGCAGGAAATCTTGTGAGCGGAGCGTACATCGCCCATATACTGGTAATTATTGGCGTTACAGCCGCCGCTGCAATAAAATTTCGCCCAGCATTTGCGGCATTCGGGCTTTGAATATACGTGGCAGTTGGCAAAATCGGCTTTCATTTCCTGATTGAAAGTTCCCTCGTCGATATTGCCCATTTTATACTCGTCCATTCCCACAAACTGATGACACGGGAAAATATCGCCGTCGGGAGTTATTGCAACATAATCGTTGCCGCAGCCGCAGCCGCGAAGTCTTTTTATCGCGCAAGGTCCTTGATCGAGATCGATCATGAAATGGAAGAAATTGAATTTTCCGCCGTTCTTCTCATTTTCGATAATTCTCTGCGCAAGTCGTTCGTATTCTTTGAATACAGCAGGCAATTCCTTTTCGGTAAGCGCGTATTCATCGCCCTCTCCGACAACAGGCTCGATCGAGATCTGGTCGAATCCGGCCTCATAAAGAGCGAATACATCGTTGGAAAAATCAAGATTTTTATTTGTAAACGTGCCGCGAACGTAATATTCCTTATCGCCTCTGCCCTCCACCAACTTCTTGTATTTCGGCAGGATCATGTCATAACAGCCCTGACCGTTGGGGAGAACGCGGAAATAATCGTTGACTTCCTTTCTGCCGTCGATGGAAAGAACCACGTTCGACATTTCCTTGTTGATGAATTCAATTTTCTCGTCGTCGAGGAGAAGTCCGTTTGTAGTGATAGTAAATCTGAATTTCTTACCGTATTCGGCTTCGCGGGAACGTGCATATTCAACGATCTGCTTGACTGTTTTAAAATTCATAAGAGGTTCGCCGCCGAAGAAATCGAGCTCCAGATTCGGACGGTCGCCCGAATTTTCGAGAAGAAAATCTATAGCGTGTCTGCCTGTTTCAAACGACATAAGCTTACGTCCCTGACCGAAATCGCCGGTTGAAGCGAAGCAGTATTTACAGCGAAGCTGACAGTCATGTGCGATATTCAGGCACATTGCCTTAACAGGGGAAGCAACGGAATATTTTGCGTATTTTTCGTAATCGTCATCGGAAAAAAGTATCTTGTCATTATAAAGCTCGACGATCTCCCGATAGCATGACTCTATATCCTCGGGCGAATATACCTTAGAAAGCTTTTCAACTACTTTTTCGGGGCATTTTTCATCAAAAGGCGGCTCAATATTATCAAGCAGATCGTAAGTCAACTCGTCGACTATATGAACTCCGCCGCTGTTTACATCAAGAACGATATTGAATCCGTTAAGCTTATATTTATGTATCATAATTCAAAACTCCTTCAAAAAATATAGGGCAGCATTACACTACCCCTACATTTAAGTAATCTCTTAAACAATATCTTATCTCTCGCACTTCTGATTAGCAACTGTGCATGAAGTTTTGCAAGCTGACTGACATGAAGCCTGACATTTACCGCAGCCGCCCTTCTGAGCAGACTCCTTAAGATTAGCCTTGTTCATTGTCTTGATGTGTTTCATTTCCGTATCCTCCTTAACAGAAAAAATATTAAATATTTTGTGGATACTCGGAGCAGTACGCCCCGAAAATCCGTTTAAATGAATTATATCACACTTTCGGAAATATTTCAATACTTTTTTTTGCAATTGTGAATTTTAGTCGCTTTCAACAATTTATTACAGCGATCTTTATGCGGTGTTGCCATATGTTTACTCGTCAAGTTCGATAAGCTTCTCGAAGTCATCGTCTATTTTTCGTTTCAATTCGTCGATTTCGGCACATTTTCCGTTCATCAGCTCATAGTCCGTATAAACTTCCTCCCTGCCGATCTCTTCGGTCAATTCGTCTATCCGCTTCTGAAACTCGTCGATCTCCTTTTCAAGGCGGCGCATTTCATTTTTCCGCGCGGCGTCCGCACTTCTCTGCTGTTTGCTGCGATAAGCTTTCACCTGCTTGTCCTTGGCAGCTTCCGCCGCTTTCGCGAATTTCTGAGCGTCTGCGATCCTCTTCTCTTCCGCCTGTTCGCTGCGGAGAATGTCAAGATATTTTTCAAATCCGCATTTATATTCCCGATATGTTCCGTTAGTAAGTTCAATAAGGCGATCTGCTATTCTGCTGAGAAGATATCGGTCGTGAGATACGAAAATTACCGTTCCAGTATATTCCTCCAGCGCGGTTTCGATAGCTTCTTTCGAACTGAGATCGAGGTGATTGGTAGGCTCGTCGAGGATAAGCACATTGCCATGCTCCTGCATCATTATCGCAAAACAGAGTTTAGCGCGTTCGCCGCCGCTTATAACGCCTATTTCCTTGAAAACATTCTCTCCGACAAATCGCACCTGAGCAAGCAGGCTGCGCACTTCCAGATCGGAAAGCGACGGATAGCGGCTGTGAAGCTCCTCCATTACGGTCAATTCGCGGTTGAGATTCGCGCTTTCCTGTTCAAAGTAAGATATTTTAACGTTGGTATTCCAGCGCACCTTTCCCTCATGAGGTATCAGCCCTTGGATTATTTTAAGAAGCGTTGATTTTCCAATGCCGTTATCGCCGATTATACCAATTTTTTCTCCTCTTCTGACTTCGAAGCTTATATCGTCAACAAGCGTTTTTCTGCTCGCACCCTCGCCTACCGAAATATCGGCGTTCTTGACTTTAAGCACCTCCAACGGCGGTTCGACGGCATAAGTGAAATTGATCTTCGCGTGTTTTTCATCATGGAACGGCTTTTCGATACGATCCATTTTTTCAAGCTGACGGCGGCGGCTTTGAGCCATTTTCGTGGTGGAAGCGCGCACAAGATTTCTCGCAACGTAATCTTCCAGTTTAGCGATCTCTTTCTGCTGCTGATCGTATTCGCGTTCACGGCGAATGTCGTTTTCCTCGCGCTGACGTATAAATGCCGAATAATTCCCCTTATATCTTTGCAGTCTGCCCCTTTCGATCTCGCAAACCGAAGTACAAAGTCTGTCAAGAAAATAACGGTCGTGGCTGACGATCATGACCGCGCCGCGATAGCTGCGAAGATATTCTTCAAGCCACATGATAGTCTTGAAATCAAGATGATTGGTCGGCTCGTCAAGGATAAGCAGATTAGGCTCTTCCAACAGCAGTTTTGCAATACAGAGTCTTGTTTTTTCACCGCCGCTGAATCCCGAAACGGTGCGGTCAAGCTGCTCTCCCGAAAATCCCATGCCGTTAAGGATAGTGCGTATTTTGACTTCGGTATTATAGCCGTCGTTCGCCTCGACCCATGAAGAAAGCTGCTGATACTCGTCGGCGGAAGAATTATCGCCGCGCTCTATTTCAAGCTCGATTGCGCGCATACGCTCGATTGCTTTATGTATCGGCTCAAAAACCTTTTCCATTTCTTCCATCACGGTATTTCGCGAATCCAGACCGCCCATCTGCTCCAGATAGCCTACCGAGGTTTTCGCCGCAAATGAAATAATACCGTCCTTTTCATTGGCGCGGTCGGGTTCAAGGCTGCCCGTAATGATTTTCAGCAGCGTTGATTTTCCGCAGCCGTTATTTCCGACTATGCCGATCTTATCGGTTTCATCAACGGTAAGAGATACGTTGTCGAGAACAATTTTGCCGTTGAATATTTTGCTGACATTTGTTAAACTTAAAAGCATATCATATTCCTTTCAAGAATTTTTTCGTGATGTTTGTATTTATAATAACATATTTTCAGAATTAATGCAATAGCATGACGAAAAAAAGCTCTCCTGTCTAAGAGCAATACTTATATAGAAATTTTTAGTCATATTATTTTTGATTATAGTTCAAAAATAATATGACGTTTCTATTGACATATAACTCCTCTTGATGTATAATTTTAGTAAGACAAACTGGAATTTGCGCGGCAGCCCGCGCTGGCGAGTTGGTGGTCAAGATAGATCGGATTCTGGTGTCCGCAACGCCCTTTGCCTAACAGCAAGAGGGCAAAGCTGATGCTGTGCTAAATCGGAACTTAATGTGAGGTAATATATGATATTCTTTTTATTATTTTCAATTATCTGTTTGGGCAATACTGTATATTGCGATATTCAGTTAAAGAAATACAATTTCGCCATGATAAAAAACGTTAAATTAGTTTCGTACAACAAATCTAAATCTATTGCAAGAGGAAGCGCAATACGAAATAATCGAATAACATGGTATAATCTAACTGTAGAATTGCCTTTAGACATAGCGCAAGAAAATATTGAAACTACTATATCGACAACAAATCCAAAAGCAAAAAAATATAAAAATTTAGATTATATTGATATATATGTCATTCATCATAAGGACAGTCAACTAATTGAAAGCATACATATTAAAGAAGATTTGAAAACACCAGTCGAAAAATATTTTTCACTTATAATGGGATCTGTTTTTTTAGGAATATTTATCATATGTGTATATCTGTCTCTTATTTGAAATTCTTATTTAGCACAGCACCAACTTTGCCCTCTTGCCGCTAGGCAAAGGGCATTGCGGACACCAGAATCCGATTTGTCGTCATCGCTAACTCGCCAGCGCGGGCTGCCGCGCAAATTCTGATTTATGTGAATAAACCAATAATTATAATAAGCCCGAAAGTAGTTGAAAAAACTACTTTCGGGCATTACTTCTATATGCGCATTCATCTTAATGGAAAGCTTTTTTTAATTATTTTATCGGAAGTTCTTCAAGCTTGTAAATTCCGGCGTCGACCTGCTGAATAACAAGAGCGTCCTGAGCCGTAACGCCGTCATTGTTTCCGCTGACATCAGCATTGCGAAGTCCCTGAGACGTCAGAGAATATTCGTCTTTATTCGTAAGAAACTGAAGTATCAGCGTTGCATCGGCAATTTCAACTTTACCGTCGCAGTTTGCATCGCCGTAAATAATTTTGTCTGCCGTAGTTGTAGTTTCTACAGGCTGAGTTTCGGCTGACGTGGTATTTGTTGTAGTCGCAGCTGTAGTTGTATTAGTTTCGACAGCTTTGCCCTTATCTTCCTTGACAAAAACGGTATAATTAACAACATTGTAATTCGTGCTGTTAGAACCTAACTTAACCGTTTCGCCTTTTTTAAATGAATTCTCGTAAATGTCAAACGTAACGTCTTTATCATTTGCAGCCTGCTCCCCTGTTTTTATCCAGCCGTTCATCCATTCGGGAACGCTGCCCATGGAAGATTCAACTCTCGTATCGAGGGCAATGTAGACTTTTATATCTTCAGCCGCGGTAAATTCCGCAAGATCGTCTTTCATATTTTTGGAATCGCAAGCCGTCCGAATCATTTCCGCGCCCTTCAGGAATTCCGGAAGCTGCGTGTAAACCACATCTCGGTCGCCGAATACAAGATCGCCGTCAGCCGCATTTTCCGCAATCTCCCAATTCCGATAATTTTCAACGTCCTTAACAGTCAAGCCTTTGATAAGCTTTCCGTCTATCGGGTCTATCTTGATCTCAAGAATCCATTTCTGATCGTCGCTGGCGTTGCATTCCCATTCAACAACATTTGCACCGCTTTCCTTTGACGCCGCCGTAACGCCTATTCCGCTTGCGTCATTCGTAGCTTTCGTGCAGATCGCGTAAGTTCCGTCGCCGTTATCAACAAGCTTGAAAAGCTGCGCGTCGCTGTTGGTATTACCGTAAATGCCTATATTCGTGCCGTTGTCCGGCTTACCGAAATCCAGATCGAGAAGGAATGTTTTTCCGTCGCCTAATTCGGAATAAATATAATAATAACCGCTCTGATCGGATTCAACGAAATTCCAGCCTGACGCGCCTGTCGTACCCTGCTGAACGTTCGCGCCGTTTTCTGCCTTTGAATCAGCAACTTCGAGGTAAAGTCCGCTGTTTTTGTTTTTTATTTTATATGTGTATCCTGTATTTATGACTGCTCCGTTTTTCACGGGTTTGATATCAACGCCTGTCATATTGACCGTATCGGTAGGTCTTGCGGGCAGAGGGTAGCCCGTACCGAGGAAAAAGCTTGTATGTGGAGGCTGATTATACGCTGTATTCTGCGCCGAAACCTGCATACGATAATGAGCGTCATGCATGAGAGTGGTAATACGGTAATCAGTATCATAGGGAGTGCAGTAAATTCTTACTGATTTACTGTCAGCCGCGCGCACGATCAATTCTTCGCGCCAGTCTCCGAAAATATCAGCCGACAGACATGGCGTACCCTTTGTGGTATTGCAGGTGTAATAACCGTCGGTCTGCATAAGCTGGGTTATCTTTCCGTTTTCGTTCATTTTGCTGATCTTTGCGGGAGAATCAGTATAACCGTCCAGTATCTCGCGTTCAAGGTCGCCGTCCCAATGAATGAGGAAATTTATTGCAGGGCGATTGCATGAGAGAGTCTCGCCCTTGACATTTTTCACGGGAGTAGAGCCGTCGGCTTCTTTATTTCCCCAGAGTTCGGCACCCGGATTGCCTGCCCAGACATTGTCGCCGCAGCATCTTCCCGTATCGCCCGAACCGTCGTTGTGGAAAATTATCTTTCCCGTATCGCAGTCAACAAGCGAAACGCCGTAAGGCTTATCTTCATGGCATATCCATGCTTCGATTCCGGGATTATCGGGATCGAGATCGCCGACGTGCATTGCGTCGCCGTGACCCTGATTGGTACACCATAGCAGTTTTCCGTTATCGTCGATGCAGGTCGAACCCGTGATTATCTCCTGTCTGCCGTCGCCGTCAACATCGGCAGGCATAGTATTGTGGTTGCCGTCGCCGTAACCGAGTGTCGAGGAACTCGTTCCCGTATCGAACATCCACATTTTCACCAGCTTTTTGTTTTCGACCTTATAAGCCGTCGCGGTCATTCTTCCGTAATAGCCGCGTCCCGTAACCACGCACGGGTGAACGCCGTCCAGATACGCGACCGTTCCCCAGAATCTGTCCACGCGGTTGAATTTATCGCTGGACTTTCCCCATTTCGTGGTATCGCCTCTGCCGGGTTCGTAATTGATGGTATCAAGCGCCTTACCTGTTTCGCCGTCAAAAAGCGTGTAATATTCGGGGCCTGTAATTATCAGACCGTCACCGTTGCGGTAATTCTGAGAACCGTCGCCTATTACGTTTCCCTGACCGTCCTTAGTGCCGTCCGCTGTTTTGCAGGTCATCTCCGCCTTGCCGTCCAGATCGAAATCGCCTACGAAAAACTGGGTATAATGTGCGCCTGCGCGGATATTGACGCCTAAATCAATTCTCCACAGCCTTGTGCCGTCCAGTCTTACGCAGTCGATATAAACGCTGTCGGTCTTTCCTTTCTGGGAATTATCCTTTGATGTATTCGGATCCCATTTCACGAAAAGCTCGTACTGTCCGTCCCCGTCAACGTCGCCCACCGACATATCATTGGGGCTGTAAATGCCCGACGGCGGCGACATCGGTATCTCGAAATACGAATTATTCGAAATCAGCTTGCAGTCTTCGGAATTTACAAGCGCCCCCTTCGAATCAAACGTATCAACGCGGTATTTTGAAGATGCACCGCCGCTTTGATCAAGGTAACAGGTGGATTTTCCGGCTTCGCTCGTGTAGATCAGCGTACCGTCGCGGTAGAGCTTATAGACGGCGTTGTCATCGTCATTTGCAAGATATCGCCAGCTTACAAGCATTCCGCTGCCCGTATTTATAGCCGAAATTCCCCTGTTGAGGTATTCCAGCATTACATTCGAAGCAGCGTTTGCGGTAGTAGGCTCAACATATCCGCTTTGCGGAACTATCGTCGAAACGATCGCGATCGCCGTCGCCGCTGCCGCAGAAGCGATACGTTTCAAATTAAATTTCATTTTTTATCATTCCCCCAATTTAATTTATGTATTTTTTCAATCATTTATCTACATTAATATTATACACATATTTTCAGTATTTTACAATGAATTATTATATCCAATAAAGAAGATTATTTTGTTTATTCAATAAAATATTCAGTTTTGTCTTGCAATATTCGGCGAACCATGATATAATATTATATGTATAAAATAGTCTTGTAATTTGCATATAATATTATTATGAACATCTGAGGAGACCGTTGTGAATAAAAAACTGCTTATCGGCGTTGTTATTACATCGTGTAATGTTGATTTTCAAGAAGAAATACTAAGCGGCATCATCGCGCAGGCTTTCAAAAGCAGCTGCGATATTGCTGTAATTTCGACCCTGCATAATTTTTATATCGAAACGCCCCATAAAATATTGGAGGGAAACATTTTTGAGCTTATCGGCTCTGATAAATTTGACGGATTTTTGTACGACCGCAATACTTTTTACGGAGATACAATTAAAAAGCAGCTTGACGATATTCTCGCCGCGACGAAAAAACCCATTATGCTTCTCGATTCGGAGGAACATAAACTTTTTGAATCCACCGCCATCGACGACAGCGACGCTTTCGAAAAAATTACGGATCATGTTATCGAAGCCCACGGCTGCAATAAAATTTATTGCCTGACAGGTCCGAAACAGCTTTTTGTTTCAGAAGAGCGGCTTCGGGGATTTAAAAATTCCATGAAAAAACATGGGCTTTATTACGACCGCAGCTGCTGTATCTACGGAGATTTCTGGAAAGACGCCGCAAAAGAACTTGCAGAAAAGATCATAAGCGGTGAAATGGAACGCCCCGATGCGGTCGTCTGCGGAAACGACGTCTCCGCCATTTCGCTCATCAGCGCTCTTACTGCGGCGGGAATCCGCGTTCCCGAAGATATTGCCGTTACGGGTTACGACGCTTCCGCAGACTGCAATGATTTCAAGCCGTCAGTTACCACTTTCAAACGTCCTAATTATCAGCTTGGCGCAGAAGCTTTCCGCAGGCTTTACCGCATAATCACGGGAAGCATATGCACTAAAATTCCCAATAACAAAGGAAATCTCGTGATTGGCAGCAGCTGCGGCTGTACTCCCTCAAATTACGGAATCAGCGGCGATAAAAGGCGACTGAAGATAAATAAAAGATTTGAGAGCGATATTCTGCACCGTGATATGATTTTTGATATCACAAGCGTTGACAATCTGAATGATTTCGCCGACCGGATAGATAATTACACCTATTATATTTATAAAATGCAGCAGCTTAACATCTGCCTTACGAGAAAATATATCGAATCCGCCGAGGGAAATCTCAATAATGTACTGACATTCAACAGGGACGATGAAATGAAAATGATTTTATCAAAATCCGCAGTAAGCCGTGTTTACGATAAAACAGGCTATTTTTCCGCCTCGGAGCTTCTCCCGATCTTTTCTCAAAAGCGCGGCTATCCCGTTGCCTATTATATCGTTCCGCTCCATTACAATAATAACTTTTTCGGCTGCGCTTCTGTTTCATTCGGCAAGCGTCCCATGAGCTTCAGCGAAATTTTTATTCTCTGGATAAATTATGTTAATATCGCTCTCGAACAAATCCGAATAAAATCCATGCTAAATCACACTATTTCGGGTGCAAGCTTTGCTATGCTCCATGACGGAAATACGGGACTGCCCAATAAATCGGGTATGGAAAAGGCGTTTGCGGATTTCCGCGAACGCTGTACAGGCGCAGACGTTACCGCTGATTTCATAAGAATACAAATAGCAAGTTACGAAAAAAGTCCGTATCATAACAACGAGGAAAAATATGGCAGAATCATCGCTTCATTAGCCGTACTGCTCGGAGAATGCCTTGAAACCGGTGAAATTTTCGGACTGTGGTCTCCATATGTTTTCGGAATAGTTACGGCTCTCCCCAACCGCGGCGAGAAAATTTACGGCTTGCTTGTTGAAAAAATCAAAAAATCGCGGTACGGCGAGAATAACTGCAACGTCGATTTCAATGTTTACCTGCACAGTCAATTGATAGACGAGATCGCCGATCTGCAAACCGCCATGAACAAAGCTTCTATAAACAGGATATACAGCTATACTGTTTCTGAAAACGGCAATAATCCGCAGTTTGAAAAGCTCTGCCTGCTCCGCAGAAGGCTTATCGAAAATCCCGAACTGCCGTGGAAAATAAGCAGCATAGCCGAAGATCTTTTCATAAGCAAAAGCTATTTGCAGAAGATATATAAATCTTATTTCGGCAAATGTATTATCGAAGAGCTGATACAATTTCGACTTGATAAGGCAAAGAAACTGCTTACGAATTCCAAGTTGAGCGTTACGGAGATCGCGGCGCGCTGCGGATATTCCTCATATAATTATTTCGTGCGACAATTCAAAGACATTGAGGGAGTTTCGCCGTCTGAATTCCGCGAAAAATCTGATTCATAATAAAATCTGTCCCGATAATCAGCACATTTTCGATTATCGGGACAGATTTTTATTTTTTGTGTTTCAATAAGAACATTCTTCCGCTGAAAGGCGGTATATCCATTATCAATTTATCCTCGCATCGAACGAATTTCGTTTCGCCGTCACGAGTTGCTCCGCCGTATTTATTCCAGTCCGAATCAAGCAATAACTCCTCTTTGTAATCGCTTCCGATGATCACGGAATAATCAAATCTGCACCAATCCGATAAATTAAGCACGGTCAATATATCTCCGCCCGCGCTCTTTCTGCGTATCGCATATACGCACGAATCCACGGAATTGCAGTCCACCCATTCAAAATTAGTGGGATCGTAATCATAATGCAGCGCGGTATACTTCAGATAAATATGATTAAGCGTTTTGATATATTCCCTGAACGAATCATGCACGGGATATTTCAGCATATCCCAGTCCTGCTCGCGCTTTGCGTCCCATTCACGAAGCTGACCGAACTCGTTTCCCATGAAATTCAGCTTCTTGCCCGAATGCGCCGTCATATACATATACAGAGCTCTCGCCTGCGGAAATTTATCTTCATATTCGCCGTTCATTTTCTGAACGATAGTCGCTTTTCCGTGAACGACTTCATCGTGCGAAAACGGCAGTATAAAACGCTCGCTGAAAAAATACAGCATTGAAAACGTCAGCTTGTGATAATCCCTGCTGCGGTACATCGGCGCGCTCTGGAAATATTCAAGCGTATCGTGCATCCAGCCAAGATCCCACTTATAGTCAAATCCAAGTCCGCCCTCTTCAACAGTCTGCGTTACTTTCGGATATGCGGAAGAATCTTCAGCCGCCAGAATCGCGGAGGGGTGGCGGTTTTTCAGCCCCGTATTCATATTGCGGACGAAATCCATTGCATATCTGTTTTCTCCGCGGTATTCCTGACCGTTCCAGTAAATTATATTTCTCACTGCGTCCATTCGCAAACCGTCAAAATGATACATGGTCAGCCAATAATTCGCGGCAGACTGCAAAAACGAACGCACTTCTCCCTTGGAATGTATAAAATTACGGCTTCCCCATTCATTATAAGAAGCCTCGTCGTCGGGGAATTCATAAAGTCGCGTACCGTCATATTCCGTCAGACCGTAATGATCGACCGCAAAATGAACGGGAACAAAATCCATGATAACGCCTATATTTCGGCGATGGCATTTATCCACAAGCTCCATAAGCTGCTGCGGAGTGCCGTATCTTGAAGTCGGTGCAAAAAATCCCGTGATCTGGTATCCCCACGACTCGTCGCAGGGATGCTCGCTAAGCGGCATGAATTCAATATAATTATATCCGTACTCCTCAACGTAATCGATCAGCATATCGGCGATCTCTGAGTAATTATACCATTCTGCCTCGCCCTCTTCCGCCTGCGGCTTTTTCCATGAACCGAGATGTACTTCATAAATATTAAGCGGTCGGCTGCGGCAGTCCGTGCGTTTCTTCATCCAGCGCGAATCGCCGAATTTATAGTGCAGACTGCGTATCACCGAACAAGTACCGGGACGGAGTTCGCTGCTGTATCCGTATGGATCGCAATGATCGATGAATTCTCCCGATTTGTCATATATCCTGTATTTGTAACGCATTCCCTCTTTGGCTTCGGCAAGCTCGATCTCGTAAAATCGTCCATCCGCCGTGGATTTCATGGGAATATCAGTCCAGCCGCTGAAGTCTCCTATAACAGATACGGCGGAGGCATTGGGTGCATAAGTGCGGAAAACGGTTGTCCTGCCCATAAAATGCGCGCCGAGATATTCATATGCGTCAAAATTTTCGCCCCTGTAAAAACTGTAAATATCCATAAAAGCTCCTTTATGAAGATCATTCAAAATTATTGACAAGTATCAATTAATATACTATAATATATTATAAGACAAGTTTTGATAAAATTCAATAAGCAATTTATTAACTGTTGTCAATTAATCAACTACAGTCAATTATTTATCTAAGAGGTGCTTTATGGATCTACGTATTGAAAAAACGCTTTCCGCAATCAGAAACGCTTTTCTGCAGCTTCGTGCGCGCAAGCCGCTGGAAAAAATCACGATAAAGGAGCTTTCCTCTCTTGCCAACATCAACAAGGCTACTTTTTATCTCCATTATCATGACATCTACGATCTCTCGGAATCGCTGGAGCGAGAAGTCGTCAACGAATGTCTCAAGGGCGTTGACGATCCCGCAATGATACTTAATAATGTGGGAGAACTCCTGAAATGCATGGAGCGTAATATCATCGATAACGAGCAGCTTATTAAGATTCTCTTTGAGGGCAGCCGCAGTACAAGCTTCACCAGTATTTTTGAAAAAGAACTGTACGACCGCATTCTTCAGGCATATCCCGACTACGTACCTACGGAAGAGGGCAGAATGAAAATGACTTTCCTTATTCACGGAGCATATTACACATATTTTCAGAATACGGAAAAGGGAATTCAGCCCGTGCTTGCCCTAATTGAAAAATTATCGGGCGGCATGGTTAAATTCGACTAAAATCAAAACGCATTCTCTATTTTTTGGAGAATGCGTTTTTTGGTAGTATAGTAAGCCTACTTGAAAATGAGACAAAAAGAACTGAATAAAAATTTTTCATAGCAAGGCGAAGGAGGAAAGCGTGCTGTCGCACGGTGACGACGACAACGCAGCTATGGAAAATTTTTATCAGTGAACTTGTTTCATTTTCAAGTAGGTCTACTATATTATTAATCGTAGTTCAAAGCCAATCTGTAATCTACAGCTTCACTGAACGGATCGTAGGCGATCTGTTCGTTTTCGCTGTCGGCTATCAGATAAGAATTCTTATAAAAAAGCGGTATAAATTTACAGCCTTCAGTAATATATCTTTCCGACGAACTGTATGCCGCTATCAATTCGCTTTCCGAACCGCATGAAGTAAAAGTCGGAGTGAATTTTTCTTCGGGCAGCGCCTCTTTCAGAAAATCATGTCTTTCAAATTCCTTAAAAAACGACGACGGAAAAGCATATCTTCCGCGCAAAGGATACAGCGCAATACTGTAATCTCCGCTTTCGAGACGGCTTTCAAATTCATCTGCCGAAAGATCTTCAATGCCGATATAGCTTCCGAAAATCTCCTGCCACTTCTGCGTTATCTCATGAAGATAAGTTGAATCCATGGTTTCGCCGTTGACGATTATCTTTACAGTTTCAACGGTATTTATGCCCAGTTCACTTTTCGCTTCCTCATAATAAGCTGCAGCCGCTTCGCTGTCATATACCGCAAGCTCTGCGTCGGGAACGATTTCCCTGTAGCTTTTTCCGCCGATCATAACAGATGGCGGAATAATTCCGCGGGCGATTTTAAGATCGCCGTTAAGCTCTTCCGCAAGACTTTCCCTGTCTACAGCAAGCGACAATGCACGCTGCATATTCGCGTTGGAATAGCACTCGTCCTCGGGATTGAAAATAAGTCCCAGCGTTATTGCGCTTTTTCCGTCGATCACGTATTTATCGGGATTATAATGACTGCTGTTCAGCGTTGTGAAGCATTCTATCTCGTCTTTTTTGAAAAGCTCCTTTATATCGTCCTCGCTTTCCTCGATCGTAAAGCTAAGAAACGAAGGATTTATATCGAAGGTTTCGCTCCAGTTTGCGTCATTTCGCTTCATATAGAGAATATTATTGCTGCCGTAGGGATCGTAAAACCACTGGCGTACAAAAAATGCTCCGTTTGACATTACCGAACGGTCGTCAAGTCCGTATCTGCCCTTTGTCTGCTCAAAAAATTCCTCGCAGCAGGGATATGACGGCGCTGTCGACATGAGCCGCAAAAAATCCGCATTCGGCTGATCGAGAGCGATTATAAGCGTTTTGCTGTCAGCCGCAAGGATTCCCAGCGATTCAGGCGCTTCCGCTCCCGAATAAACAAGCTGAGCATTGGATATGCACATAAAATCTTCGGCATACGGCGATTTCATCTGCGGATTGAGAACTCTCCGCAGCGCAAATGCGTAATCCTGCGCAGTGACGGGAAAATACTCCTCTTTATCAATAATGTCGTCATCATTTTCATCAAAGAACCAGTAATTATCTTCGCGCAGCTTGAATGTGTACATCTTGCCGTCGTCTGAAACAGTATAGCTTTCAGCATTTCTGCATATAACATTGCCGCTGCCGTCGGTTTCCATAAGTCCGCTGTAGAGATTTTTTATAACTGTATTCGACGAAGGATCGTCGGCAAACTGCGGATCAAGACTTGATGGATTTCCCAGAAGCGGAACGTCGTACATATGACCCGTGCCGTCGCCCTTATCCTCGTTTCCGCAGGAAAAAAGGGCGGCTGAATAAAACACAACAGTTAAAATAAACAATATCTTTTTCACTTTTTTCACCGATCATCTCATGGAATAGCATTCGGAACCGTAACGATAAATCCATCGGCGTTGTTTCCAGAAATTTCATAAACGGAATCCTTTGGAACAGATATTTCCGTTTCACCCACTGAAGCAGGAACGTAATAAACGCTGTAGGTCATTCCGTTTGCCGTTGTTTCGAGAGGATCATCTTTAGTATGCGTCTTAAGCAGTTCAATATACTCCTCAAGGCAGAGATCGTTTGCATTTATGTACGAAGCATGGGCAGGTCCGACATAGCGATAAGTGTAGGCTCTTGCGTTTTCTCCTGTTACAGCTTCCTTGCCCTGCGGATATCTTACGATAAATCCGTAATTTCCGGCATTTTCCGCAAACCATTCATATTTCCCCTCGGCTGAGAATATCGAATACCCTGTAGAGCTTGTACTGTCATAATGATATATATCAAAAGTTCTGCCCGTATGATAATCACAGTGACCTGCTTCGAATGTCTTTGAAACTCCTCTGCTGTGTTTGTCTGCCTGCTCTTCAAACGTGCGGAATCCGTCAATAATGAAAATATCCGTGGTGGACGCGCCCTGTGACATTGCATAAGCTTCCATCATTGAATTGACCTGCGTAATGACAGTACTGTCGAGCTTTGTAACCATATCGCCTGCTTTATAGCAGTCGTTCATATTAGTGTAAACTGGAACAACGTCTATATCGCCCTCGGCGAATTTGTACTCATAGTCGGCATTTACCAGAACCAGCGAACCTTTATGAATATCGTCCGACGAAAATTTAACCGTATCGAAATTTTCGGCAGGCTGAACTTCCGAAGCAGGCTCGGTTGCAGGCTCTTCCTGCGTCGGCTCGGTACTCGGAATTTCTGCCGAGGGTTCGGTAATGTCGGCTGTCGAAGAGGACGACTTTTCGTCATCGTCGGATTTTTTTCCTGTAAGCGCGATGGTACACGAGCTTATCAGCACGATAAGGATTATCAATATCAATACCATCACAACTATTCTGTCGTATCTCACGCGATACTTTCTGCGGTTTCTGCGCTTGTCTCCTTTAGTCATTTTTTTCTCCTTGTCTTGTCTTTTTCTTTTGCCTTTGCTGATCGCTGCCGATCAAAATCCAAGAGCCTGTTCAGTATCTCAACATGTGCGGATTTTCGAGCATAATTTTGCTGAAGCCAAGGAAAAAATCCGCAGGCATACTG
>CAYNYB010000023.1:0-37935 GCA_964401315.1 uncultured Alistipes sp. | reverse complement strand
AATAAGCCCCATAAACAAACCCTCATTCAATTACATAAAATGCAAAGCGTAGAACCATCAATACCGACATCGCCGCCAAAACAAGGCTTATTACCATATTTCGTTTCAGCGCGGCGGCATATTCAAATTTATCCGCGCGCCTTTTACTGCATACGATCTCCTGCTCCTCACCGATTGAAAACGGCTGAGAATACCCTGTTTTGTCGTCATACTCCACAATTTCTCCGCTGTGTTCAAATCGAAGCCGATGCACAAAAACTTCCTGCTTCGGCTCGCGAACAGCCACGACTTCCGCCGTTTTTCGTTCGCCGACAATGTAAAGCACCAACAGCTTTATAAAGTAAACGAGCGCTGCCAACGCTATAACGGAGGCTACCGCTCCAACTATTATTCTTTCCATTATTCCTCCTGATTATCGGGATTTACGTGTACCATTATATGCTTAACTTTCGGGAAATTCCCCTCAATTTCGCTGTGAACTTTCTCGGCTATCGCGTGTCCCTCATATAAAGTTTTTCTACCGTCAACAAGAATTTCTATATCAACATATATCTTGTTTCCAAATATTCGCGTATGCATCATATCTATACCGCGGATTCCCTCCTGAGCAAGAACGCACTCGCGCAGCTGAGACTCCGTTTTGTCATCGCAGGAATGATCGACCATTTTACCAACGGCATCTTTGAAAATGTCATACGCCGCCTTGAGAATGAACAGACAGATCACAAATGTGGCTATAGGATCAAGCACGGGCATACCCATTCGCGCGCCTGCAATGCCTATCAGCGCGCCCACCGAGGAAAGCGCGTCGCTGCGATGATGCCAGGCATCAGCCATTAGCGCTCCGGAATCCAGAAGCTTCGCATAATGGCGCGTATACCAGAACATTCCCTCCTTGACAATGATAGATATAACCGCAGCGACAAGGGCAAGAATCCCCGGAATCGTCAATGAATCATAGTCGCCGTTTATCAGCTTGCCAAGTGCGGAATCGCCTATAAACAAACCTGTGACCAGAAGCACCACCGCAAGAATTATTGCCGCCACGCATTCCATGCGCTCATGCCCGTACGGGTGTTCCTTGTCGGATTTTTTTGCTGAAAGTTTAACCCCGATTATCACGATAACACTGCTGAATACGTCGGACGCGGAATGAACGCCGTCGCTTATCATCGCGCCCGAACGCGCTATCACGCCCGCCAAAACTTTAAAAGCCGACAGCACTGCATTCCCGATAATGCTCACTATCGAAACGCGAACGGCAGTTTTTTCAAAATCAATTTTCTCCATAAAATCCCCTTTTCATGATTACTCAACAGCGCCGCCGTGATACAAAGCCAAGCTCTCGTCAAACAGCCACATCCAGTAGCCGTCCTTAGTGTTGCCGACTTCTATCGAGTAATGTACGCCGTCAACAGCAATCTCCGCGCGGAAGTGCTGATTTGTAAAATTATTTGAATTCCACATCTCCAGCAGGTAAACGTCATAGCCCATATAAGCCAGCATTTCCGCAAACGCGCCGTTATACTGTATGCACTGTCCCAATTTTTTCTCGAAACAAGCTTTCGCAAAACTGTCGCTTATTATTTCATTATATGTATTCCAGCCCTGCGAACCGTCGGCGTAAGTTACATTGTTGTGCAGCCAGTTCCATGTATATTCCAGCTTATCATAATTCGTCATACCGTCGGTGAAATTTTCCGCCGCAAATTTATCCATGATTTTTTTATCGTTCTCCGATACAGTATATGACCTGACCTTGTAAGGCGTTCCGCCGTACTTATTGTCGCCCTTGATGTTATACAGGGGATAACTATCATGAGGTTTAAGTTCAACCGTATTTATTATGTACCTGATACTTCCGGGTTCTCCGAGATCGGGAGTACTTACGCTGCCGCCCGATGATAATCCCAAATATTCGCGTATCTCAACGATATCTTCGCCGCTCTCGACCGTCGAAAGATAGGCGTAGTATGACAATACCGACGAAGCGTCAAAAGGCGTAATCGTACCGTCCCGATCTATATCGCCGCATTCCATGTCCGCGCTGTCCCAATATTCATCACCGCCCGTTGAAATTTCCGCATAATATGACAAAACCGTTGAAGCGTCGGACGGAGTTATCATTCCGTCGCCGTCGATATCCCCGACCTCTCTTGCGCAGTTTCCCATGATATTCGGAGTCATAACGGGCAGAATCATTATCAAAGCCGCAGTCAGCGCCGCTGTAAATTTCTTCATAGTACTTCCCTCCTTGTTATTAAATCATAACTTCATTACCGTATAACAAAGGGGGATTCAAATCCCCCTTCCGATTATGCCATTAATTTAACCATTACAGCCTTTTGAGCATGAAGTCTGTTTTCAGCTTCCTCGAAAATTTCCTTGGAATGAGCCTCAAAAACTTTCTCCGTAATTTCTTCTTCGCGATGAGCAGGGAGACAATGAAGAACCATAGCGTCAGCCTTAGCAACGCCCATGATATCATCGTTGATCTGATAACCCGCAAACGCTTTTCTGCGCTTCTCGGCTTCGCCCTCCTGACCCATGGAAGCCCATACGTCGGTAATAAGCACGTCTGCGTCCTTGGCAGCCTGCTCGGGAGAATTCGTAAGCTCAAAGCAGTCATATCCAGCCGCAAAATCAAGAATTTCCTTGGGCGGCTGATAATCGTCGGGACAAGCTGCCGAAACAGCCATACCCATTTTCAGGCAGCCCACAATAAGGGAATTCGCCATGTTGTTTCCGTCGCCGATAAAGCACATTTTCAGCCCGTCAAGCTTACCCTTGAATTCGCGGATAGTCATAAGATCGGCAAGAACCTGACAAGGGTGACAGAAATCCGTCAAACCGTTGATTACGGGAATGCTGCCGTATTCCGCAAGATCTTCAACCTCCTTCTGCTCGAAGGTACGAATCATAATACCGCTGAGGTAACGCGAAAGCACTCTCGCGGTATCCTGTACGGGTTCTCCTCTGCCGATCTGGAGATCGTTAGAGGACAGAAACAGCGGATAGCCGCCAAGCTGATACATACCTGTTTCAAATGAAACGCGTGTACGTGTGGAAGCCTTCTGGAATATCATTCCAAGAGTTTTTCCCTTGAGGTGAGGATGCGGGATCCCGTGCTTCAGTTCATATTTAAGCTGATCGGCAAGATCAAGTATTTCCGTGATCTCTTCAGTGCTGAGATCGAGCATTTTAAGTAAATGTTTCATGTTTATCAATATCCTTTCTAAACTACATATTTCTGTTGATATCACCGAATGTGAGATCGACCGCTATTGCAAAAAGCGGTATATAATCGTCAAAAAGTTTATCTTCAATTACAACTTCATACTGCAATTCATTGTTGACCATAAGTTTTGTTTTTACAGAGCCGACAGCAACCCCTTCACGCAGCAGATCAAAATCCTTGTGATCCTTGCTTGCCAGTACGAAATGAATCTCATGCCCCGAAATATCCTTGCCGTCGACGGTGATCGTCGGATCGAGGAAAAGAGATTTGCAGGCAAGATCCATGATAGTAACATCGTTATGGCTCAAAATAAACGTCGGCTTACGGTCTTCCGCTGTCTGGATAAGGGAATAAAGCTGATAATTGCTTGCATCGAGAAGCAGATAACGACCCGCGCCGAAGCCTTTTTTCTTCACGGTGTAAAGAAGTCTCGACGCCTTTTTATCCTGAACCGTATATTTATTGCCTTTAATAGTTATCATCAGCTCCATTTTCAACCCTCCAGTATAGCGATAAGTATATCAAGACCTCTGTCGATCTCCTCTATTGTAATTGTAAGAGGCGGCAGCAGCCTTAATTTCATCTTGGCAGTCAGCACAAGCAGCCCTTGCTCCAGCGCTTTTTTTGCAGCGTCCGCGGCGGATTTGGATTTAAGCTCGATTCCTATCATCAAGCCCTTTCCGCTTATCGAAACAACTTCTCCGCATTTTTCGAGACGTGCGGCAATATGTTCCGCTTTTTTCACAACTTCATCGAGGAAACCTTCCGACGTAACTCTTTCGATAACCGCATTTCCGCCTGCGCAGGCTATGGGATTGCCGCCGAACGTAGAACCGTGAGTACCGGGAGTAAGCACCTCGCCGACTTTTTCGCCGAACAGACAAGCGCCCATCGGTATGCCGCCTGCAATTCCCTTGGCAAGCGTGGTAATATCGGCTTTTTTGCCGTAATGTTCGCCGGCAAGAAATTTTCCTGTACGTCCCACGCCAGTCTGGACTTCGTCGGCTATCACAAGTATATCCCTTTCGGCGCACAATTCATAGATCGCGTCAACAAATCCGCTGTCAAGCAGATTAACGCCGCCCTCGCCCTGAATATACTCGATCATGACCGCGCAAACGTCGTCGGTAAGCTTTGATCTCAAATCGGCGATATCGTTAGCCCTGACATTGACGAATCCCTCGAGAAACGGGAAGAAATAATTATGAAAAACGTCCTGTCCCGTAGCGGAAAGGGTTGCCATAGTTCTGCCATGGAAAGAATTTTCGAGGGTGATTATCGTATGCCTGCCTTTGCCGTATTTATCGAAGCTGTATTTTCTCGCAGCCTTTATTGCGCATTCATTGGCTTCCGCGCCGCTGTTGCAGAAAAAAACTTTCTCATATCCTGCCGTCTCGCATAAAGCGGAGGCGAAATCAGCCTGAACGGCGGTATAATAATAATTGGAATTATGCTGAAGAGTGCGTACCTGACCGCAAACGGCGTCCGCCCACGCTTCATCGCAGAAACCGAGAGAATTCACACCTATTCCGCTGCCGAAGTCGATATACTGCTTATCATTTTCATCAACGCAGGCTCTGCCCTCTCCATTTTCCATAACGAGCGGATACCTGCCGTAGGAATGCATAACGTATTTATCGAATTTTTCCATTGTATTCATAATACATCACCTGTAATATATCAAATTAAAAGCAAAGAATTCTTTGAAATTCTTTCGCACATATAATTATAACTCTCAGCGGCATACAAAATCAACATTTATGTCAATCATTTTTGTAAACTTTATGTAAACTCGTCGTATATTTTATACAAATTGAGTGCCTATACCCTCGTTGGAGAGAATTTCTATCAAGATAGAATGGGGAACTCTGCCGTCTATGATAACCGCGCTTTCAACGCCGCGGCGTACCGCTTCAACGCAGCAGTCAATTTTGGGTATCATGCCGCCCGAAACTATCCCCTGCATTTTAAGATAAGGAACTTCGCTGACGTTCACTTTCGGGATAAGCGTCGAAACATCGTCCTTATCGCGGAGCAGACCTGCAATATCAGTCATGAGAATAAGCCTTTCCGCACCAAGTTCAGCCGCTATCCTTGCCGCGGCAGTATCGGCGTTGACGTTGTAGGTATTGCCCTCGGAATCGGTAGCGACTGTAGCGATAACGGGAATATTTCCGTTATTCAGCGCGTCGAGGATAGGTTTCGGGTTGACCTTTGTAATTTCTCCGACAAATCCGAGATCCTGTCCGTCGTCGGTAGTTTTCTTTTCAGCTGTGAGCATTTCGCCGTCGATTCCGCAAAGACCGACAGCGCTGCCCTTATGCTGCGCAAGAAGCTGAACCAGCTCTTTATTCACCTTGCCCGCAAGAACCATTTTCACCACGTCTATCGCAGCTTCGTCCGTATAGCGCAGACCGTTTATGAATTTGCTCTCGATATTCAGCCTTTTGAGCATATCGTTGATCTCCGGTCCGCCGCCATGAACCAGCACGACTTTTACGCCCACAAGCGAAAGCAGGACGATATCGGTCATTACCGCGTCTTTCAGTTCCTTGTTGGTCATCGCGTTGCCGCCGTATTTTACAACGACTATCTTATCGGAATACTTCTGAATATATGGAAGCGCATCAATAAGAATCTGCGATTTCTCCGTATTTGTAATGTTTTTCATTTTACGACTTCTCCTTTTCAGCTTCTGTAATCTCCGTTTATCTTAACATAATCATATGTGAGATCGCAGCCCCATGCTACTGCCGCGCCTGCTCCGCCGCCCATATTTACGATCACCGTTATCTCGTCCTCTTCAAGAACTTTCTTGGCGGTTTCCTCGGAGAATTCCACAACGCAGCCTTTTCTTCCGAGAGCGATGCTGCCGCCCTTTGAAACCATATCAACGTCCACCTGCGAAATATCAAAGTCGGCGTCTGCATATCCGACTGCGCAGTAAATCCTGCCTGCGTTCGCGTCCTCGCCGAAAATCATCGACTTGAAAAGGCTGGAGCAGATAACGGATTTCGCAACTGTCTGAGCCGTTTTATCGCTGTCAGCGCCGTTTACAACGCATTCCACAAGCTTGGTAGCGCCCTCGCCGTCCCGCGCCATCATTCGCGCAAGATTCATCATTATATTATAAAGAGCATTCTCAAACGCCTGATAATCCCCGTCCTCATGGACAACAGGCTTATTTTCAGCCATTCCGTTCGCCATTACACATACCATGTCGTTCGTTGAAGTATCGCCGTCAACGCTTGCCATATTCAGCGTAACTTTCACACAAGCGCTTAAAGCGCGCTGTATAAGCTCCGCGGAAATATCGGCGTCGGTAGTGATAAACGTCAGCGTAGTAGCCATATTCGGGTGTATCATGCCGCTGCCCTTGAGCATTCCGCCCATTGTGCAGGTTTTTCCGCCCATTTCGAATTCAACGGCAATTTCTTTCGGCATTGTATCCGTAGTCATGATAGCTTCCAGAGCCGCGCCGTTGCCCTCGTAGGAAAGTCCGTCCGCAAGATCTTTCATGCCGTTTGCGATAGGCTCGATAGGAAGAACCTGACCGATAACGCCCGTTGAAGCCACTATCACGTCTTCGGGAGTTATTCCAAGCTGTTCCGCGGCAAGAATACACATTTTATCAGCCTTTTCAATGCCGTCGGGATTGCAGGTATTGGCATTGACGGAATTCACGATAACGGCGCGAGCCTTACCGTCGGCTATATGCTTCTTCGTCACCAGAATAGGCGCGCCCTTGACTTTATTTGTAGTATAGACCGCCGCCGCCGCGCATTCCTTATCCGAAACGATAAGCGCGAGATCGTTCTTCTTTTTCGCCGAAGGAAGAGCGTTATTTGCCGCGGCATTAGCGTCGGTGACGTTCAAAGGCTTATGAGCGAGGCCGCATTGGATTCCATTTGCCCGAAAACCCTTTGCGGCGCAGATTCCGCCCTCGACGAATTTTATATTGCCTATTTTTTTCTTTTCCATTTTATCCTCCTAAGTTTCTATAGTATAAATAAGAGATTCTTCATTCGCATTAAGCACAAGCGTGAAAACATCGGTCGCCCTGTCGAATGAATACGAATAAGCTTTCTGCTCAACGCAGCCGAATCCGAATCGCGTTTCGTCAATAGTACCAAGTTTTTTTACCATTCGCCCCGTGGTATGATGCACGGTCAAATATGTATGCTTGATTCCCGTCAGATCGTCGGTTTCCGAATATTCGCACAAATACAGCGTTACGCCGTTTTCGAGAACGCAGACATCACGGAAATTCGTAAGCTTTATATCCTCGGCGGCGCAATTAACGGTACAGATAAGCCCCAGAACCATCGCCGCCGCAAGCAGTCCGTCATTATACGTAAACTTCCCCTTGCTTTTAGTAAGAATCGCCGCAAGCTTCACGGCAAGCACTGCGGTCACTATGCCGAATCCAAGAGAGAAACAGCCGAATATTCCGCCAAAAATCAGAAGACCGCCGTCGGAAAGCTTCATATATGTAAGCATGGCGAATGCCGCCACTGCCGCGGTAAGCTTTACATATTGCCAAAACGCTTTCGGCTCTAATCCGCCCTCTTTTTTTTCATCAGCCATTTTCTCACCTCTTTCAAGCAAAAATCAGATAGAAAGCCCTGTAGTCTCGTCGATTCCCATCATAATATTAAGGCATTGTATAGCCGCGCCGCTTGCGCCCTTTCCGAGATTGTCAAGGCGCGCGCAGAGAAGAACCTGCTCGTCATTGCCGAATACAAACACTTGAAGCTTGTCCAGACCGCTGAGCGTATTTGAAGCAAGGAAGAATCCATTCTGCTCATCTATGGGCATAAGCGGCATTACTTCAACCATTTTTGCGCCCTCATAATGCTTGCTGTACATTTCATGAATCTGCGCGGCTGTACATGGAGTTTCAAGAGTGCGCGTCTGGAGCGGTATTGAAACTACCATTCCGCTGAAGTAATCGCACACCATGGGATTGAACATGGGCTTGAATTTCAGCCCCGAAACCGCCTGCATTTCGGGTAAATGCTTATGCTGCTGGGACATTGCGTACTGACGCGGACTGCCGAATTCAAAGGGCTTTTCATCGCTTTCATAAACCGCGATAGCCTTTTTTCCCGCGCCGCTGTAGCCCGATGTTGCATAGGCAAATACGGGATAGTCGGCGGGAATTATTCCATTGCTTACAAGCGGATAAACTATCGCTCCGAATCCGCTGGCATAGCAGCCGGGAACTGCAACTCTGTTGGAATTAACAATTTTTTCGCGGTGCTGCGCGGAAAGCTCGGGAAATCCATACGCCCAGTCGGGATTAGTTCTATGCGCCGTTGAAGCGTCGATTATGCGTACATGATCATTGCCCTTATCAATGAATGAAACAGCCTCTCTCGAAGCTTCATCGGGCAGACAGAGAAAAACATAATCCGCGGCGTTGATAAGTCTTGCCCTTTCCGCAGGATCTTTTCTGAGTTCCTCGGAAATTCGCATAAGCTCGATGTCATTTCTGTTCTCAAAGCGTTCCTTTATCTTCAGACCTGTAGTTCCCTCTTGTCCGTCAATATATACCTTAACCATATTTTCACCCTATTTCTTTTTTTTCTTGGTTTTTCTCTCGTATTTCGCCCGTTTCGGGTCGGTGAGGTCGGATTCGTCCTCTTTCATGAAATGCCATACGTTTATCACAAGAGTGACCGCCACAATACCGATAAGCCAGAATTTATGAGCCGACGGCACAACGGCTATCCACAAGCCCATAATCAATTCGCCGCTTATCCAGATAATGCTCATAAGCAGACATAATCCGACGGTAAAAATCAAATCTTTCTTCTTCATGCCTGTTCCTTTTCGGAAATCAGCGAATCAAGTTCTTTTTCCGCATTGTCGATCTGAACTGCAACCGCCTCGGGAGACGGACCGCCGTATGATTTTCTCTCGCGAACGCAGGTATCAAGGCTTATAGCTTCGTACACGTCGTCGGAGAACAGCTCGGTCATCTTGCGGTATTCATCAAGGGGAAGAGTTTCAAGAGTAAGTCCCTTTGCGATACATTCCGCAACAAGAGTTCCCGTGATTTTATAAGCGTCGCGGAACGGCATTCCCTTTTTAACGAGGTAATCGGCGCAGTCCGTGGCGTTGATGAATCCTCTTGCGGCGGCATTGCGCATATTCTCCTTGATAACGCGCATGGTCGCAAGCATGGGCGTAAACGTCTTAACACAAAGCTTAACATTATCCACAGCGTCAAAGATCGCTTCCTTATCCTCCTGCATATCCTTGTTGTAGGCAAGGGGAAGCCCTTTCATCATGGTGAGCAGCGTAACGAGATCGCCGTTCACTCTGCCCGTCTTGCCGCGGATAAGCTCCGTAACATCGGGATTTTTCTTCTGCGGCATAATAGACGAACCCGTAGCGAAAGCGTCGTCAAGCTCCACGAATTTGAATTCCCATGAACACCACAATATTATTTCCTCGGAAAAACGCGACAGATGCGTCATCAGAAGCGACAGCGCGCAGTTAAGCTCCACGCAGTAATCGCGGTCGGAAACTCCGTCAAGGCTGTTTTCCATAGGCGCGGTAAATCCCAGTAATTCGGCAGTCTGCTGTCTGTTTGTCTTATAAGTCGTTCCCGCCAATGCGCCGCAGCCCAGTGGACAGTAATTCATTCTCTTATTGACGTCGCCCAGTCTGTCAAGATCGCGGAGAAGCATCCACACATACGCCATAAGATGGTGCGCGAAAGTTATGGGCTGCGCTCTCTGTAAATGTGTATAGCCCGACATTACCGTTTCGGTATGCTCCTTTGCAATGCCTATGATAGTTTTTATCAAGGTTATAACCATATCGGCGATCTCCGAAATTTCATCGCGGAGATAAAGTCGAAGGTCAACGGCTACCTGATCGTTTCTTGAACGCGAGGTATGAAGCCGCTTTCCCACATCGCCGAGACGTTTTGTCAGCTCGGCTTCGATAAACATATGAATATCCTCTGCGCTTGGGTCGAGTTCAAGCTTTCCCGAATCAATATCCCCGAGAATTTCTTTCAGTCCGCCTATAATTTCAAGGCTGTCCTCTTTGGTGATTATTCCGCAGTCGCCGAGCATTGTCGCATGGGCGATACTGCCCTGAATGTCGTGACGGTACATACGTCCGTCAAAGGCAATGGAAGAATTGAAAGCGTTTACGGTATCGTCTACCTGCTTTGAAAATCTTCCTGCCCACATCATATCTGCCATAATTTTCAATCTCCTTTATAATTTTGTTCAAATTCTTCCTTGCTGATATTCTCAACGCTATAGG
Organism: uncultured Alistipes sp.; assembly: GCA_964401315.1. Classification (GTDB taxonomy): domain Bacteria; phylum Bacillota; class Clostridia; order Oscillospirales; family Ruminococcaceae; genus Ruminococcus. The sequence continues at coordinate 27,410 of CAYNYB010000023.1, read as the reverse complement.
TTATATTCAAATCCTTGTCAACTTCAACGTGATACAGTTCAAAGTGGTTAATAGATTCACCGCCATAAGCAGCATATCCCACATATATATCAGATGTTCCGGAATTTATGGGTTTATATACTTTTCCGAAAACAGTCCCGGCAGCGCCGCTGACGATACCATTTGAGACCGCAAAATCCTTAACTTCTTCTAAAACGCTGTTGTCAGAATTATAATATGTTTCTCCCCAGCCCCCTGCACCCTTGCACATATGGGATATGCAAAGACTGCCGTTTTTCATAATTCCGGTTTCGTCATATTTTGCATATTTAACAGCGCACGGTATAGTTATACACATAAATAAAATCTCAAGCATCAAAACCAGGATTACTGCCAGACGAATTATAAAACGAAATATTTTTCTGATTGCAGCTTTCATAATTTTTTCTCCTATCGTTTTAATGATATAAAATTTATTTACGCTGTATCATTTTTATTACCCTTGGACGATTATACCTTTGCATAAATACAAACATTAAATCAAATGCCGCTCCCAGAATAGATGTAATGAGGAAAACCGCAAATGCTCCGAATCTGACCGCGGCAATAATGGGAACGAAGCTGAAAAGAATATTTACTTCATGAACCAGTTCTGATTGGCACATAGCCTGCGCGATCTCGTCCCAGCTATGCTTTGAAACATCAAAAAGCTCACTATCATACGTGGGCATTTTTTCTTTCCACTTTTTTACTTTCAGTTTCTTATACAATTTCTGTTCCGCACCGCTTACCTGATACCATTTCTTTGTGTAATCAGCCTTGTTTTTCATTATGATATTAAACAGATTACCGATAAGCAGGCGTATGCAGAAATGATATGCTACTGTTCCGAACGTTATGGCAAGAGAAAGGAAAAAATCCACATCTGTATATCGGTATATCAACGAAAAGCAAACGGCAGACAATACCGAAATAACAGCAACTGTCTTCATTGTCTTTGCCATATTTCTCTCCTATTTGGAATCTGTTTCTTCCGTATCTGTTTCGTCGGATTCATCTTCATCATCGTCGTCGCCATATGTTATATCTTTCCCCGTAATATCTTCATAAGCGTCCTTGATACCGTTCTTAACAGCCCATTTTATAACAAAATAAAGTGAAATCAAAACTATCAGATACGTTCCGCAGCTTATACCCAATTCTTTAAACATAATTTTCTCCTAATCATTAATCTATTAAAACACAACAGGCAGGAGAATTTCACCTCCCCTGCCTGCAAAAATTTTACTTATTGTTTCTCTTCTGATCGAGCTTAGCCTTAACCTTGATGGGCAGACCGAACAGGTTGATAAATCCTGCGGAATCCTTCTGATCGTAAACCTCGTCCTCGTCGAAAGTAGCAACTTCCTCGTCGTAGAGAGTATAGGGTGAAGTTACGCCTGCATTGATGATGTTGCCCTTGTAAAGCTTGAGACGAACGTCGCCTGTAACAGTTTCCTGAGTCTTGTCAACGAAAGCTGTCATAGCTTCGCGGAGAGGAGTATACCACTGACCGTTGTAAACGATATCGGCAAACTTGATTCCGAGATACTGCTTGATACGTGCAGTTTCCTTGTCGATGCAGATAGTTTCGAGAACTTCGTGAGCATGGTAAAGAATTGCGCCGCCGGGAGTTTCATAAACGCCTCTGGACTTCATACCAACAAGACGATTCTCAACGAGATCGGCAAGACCGATACCGTTTTCTCCGCCCAGCTTGTTGAGAGCAGTTACCATTTCAACGCCGTTCAGCTCCTTGCCGTCGAGCATTGTGGGAATACCCTTTTCGAAGTGGATAGTGATATATGTAGGCTTGTCGGGAGCGTCGATAGGTGAAACGCCCATTTCGAGGAAGCCGGGCTTCTCATACTGAGGCTCGTTTGCAGGATCTTCAAGATCGAGACCCTCATGAGAAAGATGCCAGATATTCTTATCCTTGGAGTAATTTGTCTCTCTGTTTATTTTAAGGGGAATGTTGTGAGCTTCTGCGTAGTCGATCTCCTGATCGCGGGATTTCAGCTCCCATTCACGCCAAGGAGCGATGATAGCCATATCGGGTGCGAAAGCCTTGATAGCCAGTTCGAAACGAACCTGATCGTTGCCCTTACCTGTACAGCCGTGGCAGATAGCGTCTGCGCCCTCTGCAATAGCGATCTCGGCGATTCTCTTAGCGATTATCGGACGAGCGAAAGAAGTTCCGAGCATATATCTGTTCTCATAGATAGCGCCAGCCTGAACAGTGGGATAAACGTATTCCTGAATGAATTCTTCCTTCAAATCCTCAATATAAAGCTTTGAAGCGCCTGTCTTGATAGCCTTTTCTTCGAGACCGTCAAGCTCTGTACCCTGTCCGACGTCGCCCGAAACAGCGATAACTTCACAGTTGTTGTAATTCTCTTTCAGCCACGGGATTATGATAGAAGTATCAAGTCCGCCGGAGTAAGCAAGAACGACCTTTTTAATATCTTTTTTATCCATTTTAAATTCCTCCCAAATTAAATTTTGAATCAATAATTATATTATACACGATAAATTCGTATTGTCAATAGGTTTTTAATAAATATTCATTTTTTATGGAAAATATTCAAATATTTATGAATATTTATTCATAAATAATGGGTATGAAGAAAAAATATTCATTCTGAAATTTCCTCACGCCTGCGAATAAACCTGATGTAAACCAAAGTACCAAGACAGGCTATCGCCGTACCGATGGTATAGGCGAGCAGATCAATGACGGAAAAGCCTGTCCCGATAAGTATTCTGAAAAACTGAATATGACCGAGACCGATCAAATCAACGATATGAATTTTTTGCAGGAACTCAACAACAAAAGCGAACGCAAGCACACATATATGCACAACATAATGATTATTCTTTCCGCCGAGTACAGACTGTACAAGACAGTAGACAGCCCAGACGACAATAACATCACCAACATAAGCCCGAATCCAGTTCCCATGCTGAGTGAGTGCAATTATGACTTCAACGGCAATAATAATCACGAGTAAAATAATATACGGTAATCTTTTTTTCATTATATAATCTCCATTAAATCGGGAAAAATTCCGAGACTGCGTTTGAGGATTCCGTTCATCATCGCAAGGGCAATACCGTAATTGGTGAAAGGCACGTTCTGCGCGATCGCCGAGTTTTTGCGGTAAACCATTTCGCGCTCGTTGAGCATACAGCCGCCGCAATGAATAACAAGGCTGAATTTCTCCAAATTTTCGGGGAAATCACGCCCCGACGAAAGTTCGATATCAAGTTCCGCTCCCGTGATTTTTTTCAGCATCGCAGGAAGCTTCACGCTGCCGATATCGCCGCATTGCCTGTGATGAGTGCAGCCCTCGGAGATAAGCACTTTATCGCCGTTTTTCAGCGATCTTAAAGCCGCCGCGCCCTTTACAGCGGTATCGAGGAATCCCTTGTAGCGCGCCATAAGTATCGAAAAAGAAGTCAGCGGAACGCTTTCGGGAACGATTTTGCTGACCATTCCGAACGCCTGACTGTCGGTGATTACCATTTTCGGCGGACAGGCGAGTTTTTGCAGCGTTTCTTCAAGCTGAAATTCCTTTGTGAACACCGCCATTGCTCCTGCATCGAGAATATCGCGGAGAGTCTGTACCTGCGGCAGTATCATTCTGCCTTTCGGGGCGGCTGCGTCAATGGGAGTCACCAGCACCAGAAGATCGCCCTCGTCGAGAATATCCCCGATGATCCGCCTTTTTTCGGTTTCCGAACCTGCGGCTGCGGCTATCATTTCTTTCAGCTTGTTAATATTTATCTTCTTCGTCGCGCTGACGGAAATTTCATTATCGGCTTTTGCTTCGATAGGCATAATATCAGCCTTGTTATAGGCGATAATGTAAGGAATATCGCGCTCCTTGAACAGCCCCAGAAGTTCTTTTTCGCAAGCCGAAATTTCGCCGCAAACGAGAACTGCAACATCTGTTTTCGCAAGAATCTGACGGGTTTTTTTCACGCGGAGTTCCCCAAGCGCGCTCACGTCGTCAAATCCGGGAGTATCGATAATTTCCACAGGGCCGAGCGGAAGCAGTTCCATAGCTTTATAAACGGGGTCGGTGGTAGTTCCCGTAACGTCGGAAACGACAGCCAGTTCCTGCCCCGTGATCGCGTTTACAAGGCTTGATTTACCTGCGTTGCAAGCGCCGAAAAAGCCGATATGAACCCTTTCTCCCGACGGAGTATCATTCAATGACATAATTTTTCACCTCCATTTTATACAATACCGCACGTTTTGGATTAACTTATTTATGCCTTACGGCATGATTTAAGGAAACGCTGTCCCCTTAAAAATCCCCTGCTTAAGGGACATAGTCCCTTAAGAATCTAAATTGAGAGGGAATTTAAGAATTATGCTATCAAGCAGGGATTAAAGAAGTCAGATTCCCTTAATTATGCCATAAAAACATAAATAATTACCCAAAACGTGCGGTATTGCTTAAAATTCAAGACTATTGATAACGCTTTTCAGAGCGGCGGCGCTCGCCTGAAGCTTAACTGTCTCCTCTTCCGTGAGGGCAGGCGAAACTTCCTTTTCAATGCCGTGTCCGCCGATGACGGCAGGCAGGCTGAGGCATACGTCGTTAATGCCGTATCTGCCGCTTATATATGTGGAAACAGTTCTGATATTATTGGCGTCTCTGAGAATATCGTCGCATATCTTGTTGACCGTCAAAGCGATCGCATAAAAAGTCGCTCCCTTTCTCTTGATAACCTCGCCGCCTGCTTTACGCACTTCATCTATAATTTCGTCCTCAATAATCACTGCATCGGAATGCTCCGCGCAGAACTGCTCCATTGTGATTCCCGCAATATTCGTGATCGACCACGGAATCATGGAAGTATCTCCATGCTCGCCGAAAACATAAGCGTGAACGCTGTTCGGGCTGAGATCGAGATGATCGGCAATGATCGAACGCAGACGAGAGGTATCGAGGGCGGTTCCCGATCCGATGACCTGATTAGGCTTGAGATCGGTACATTTCAGGATAGCATAGGTAATGATGTCAACAGGATTGCTTACAACAACGTAAATGGCGTCGGGAGCAGCCTGCGCAACCTTAGGCATTACTTCCTTGATGATGTTCACGTTAGCCTGCGCCAGATCGAGACGCGTCTGACCGGGTTTACGCGCAAGACCGAGAGTTACGACAACGATGTCCGAACCTGCCGCCGCGTCGTATGTACCGTCGAAAACTTCTACATTATGGCTGAACGAAACGCCCTGACGAATATCCATCGCCTCGCCCTTCGCCTTTTCTTTATTAATATCTATAAGGACAATATCAGAGCAAGTACCTGCAACGGCGAATGTATAAGCTACAGTAGCTCCTACATTTCCAGCGCCGAGAATAGTTATCTTTTTTCCGCTCTTTTTGTTTGCCATACAAAAACACCCTTTCTTGTTATAATAACTTATTTTTCGAAGTTACTATTACATTATATCATATTATGTTAAGAATTGCAAGAGCCGCGGAGAAAAATTTGAGCTTCACAGAATTAACTAGCTTACGAGTGGTAACGTGAACTTGGTGCAGCGACACGCTGCTTATAACATATCTATGCAAAAAGTGCAAGCTTTAATTAAAATAAACTCTTTTCGCCCGCAAGTCATATACTGCTGTATAAAATGAAAAATCTATGCAATAATAGCAATATAAGAATTCGTTCCCAAAGGAGATATGGATATGTCAGTAAAAAGAGGAGAAATATATTACGCCGATCTCAGTCCCGTGGTAGGCTCGGAACAGGGCGGCATACGACCGGTACTTATTGTTCAGAACGATGTTGGAAACAAGCACAGTCCGACGGTGATAGCGGCGGCGATAACGTCTCAGCGCGATAAAAATCATCTGCCCACTCATATCGAAGTTCAGGCGGATAAATGCGGTCTTGCCCGCGACAGCATTGTGCTGCTCGAACAGATACGCACCCTTGATAAAAAGCGGCTGAAGGATAAAATGGGCGAGCTTGATCTTAACTCAATGAATAAGATCAATACAGCCCTTTCTATCAGTTTCGGACTTGAATAAGAAAAAAGCGGAGATGAAAAATTCTCCGCTTTTTTGAATTTATGTTATTCCAATTTCTGTATAGAAGCTATCGCCATAAGCGTATTTACCGCCACGAATACCCAGAAAAGTATATTCGTAAACGTCCAGTCGTAGAATTTCCCGTGTCCGCGGTAATTCTCCCTGATATATGCGATCATATCCTTTCTTTTGATGATCAGCACGATCACCCCTTCAATGAAAAACGCCACGAAAACCGCAAGTTCAATTATACTGCCGATATTTTCGGGAAGTTTGTTCAGCGCAAAAGTCATCACATCGCCGAACAGGAAATTGTTGAGTATATGATAAAGCAGCGACCACAAAATTCCGTATTCCGCCGCCGCATATGCGAATACGAATCCTACCACGAACGCGAATATGGATTGTGTGGGATTAGCGTGCATAACGCCGAAAATAATCGAAGAAATAAGCATAGCATAGCCCTTGTTGCTCATTCGGCTGCCCGTTATCGCGCCTGCCGTTCTTTCAAGTCCCTGCATCGTGTAGCCGCGGTATATCAATTCTTCCGCAAAAGGCCCTATAAAGCCTGCATACAGCATCATCGAAACAGTCGTGCTTCCCGACTGCGCCGATTCGATAGCCGCTTCCAGCGATAAACCTATCTTATTCATCAGAAATTCCACCGCAGTATTAAAGAGCATGAAAACGAACTGAACGCCCATAAGCACGCAAAGTATCATGAAAAACGACGAAATTTTCATCGGCTTTCGCTTGACGAATATCTCCTGTATCGGCAGCCGCTTTCTGTTGAATATCCACATAAAAATACAGCCGATAATTACAGCGAGACTCATGCCCATGTCGGTTTCCATAAGCTTATCCGAGATATCATCAAAGCTATTCGAATTTCCCGTTATGCCCGATATAACGCCCATCACTATCATATACACTATCATATAAGTGAAAACCACGCCGAACATTATCACCAGATACAAAAGCAGTCCGCCCATTAAAAAGCTGAGTTTATTTTTGAAAAACCGCTTTGCCGCCTGAATATTTTCAGCCGCAGAGATCATTCCGCCGTCGTTTGGCATTTCCATTTTATCATCTCTCCATTCTGATTTATTAATATAATTATAGTATCACATAATCGGTGATATGTCAAGAATTGTACGCGAAAAAATGAAAGCTATACCTTGACATATTGCGAAAAAAGATATATAATAAAATAGGAATATAATATGCCGTATCAGGCAGACAGGAGATATATATGGATTATCTTGAAAACCGTGAGCTGTCATGGCTGCGATTCAACAAAAGAGTAATTGAAGAAGCCAGCGATACGAGTACGCCGCTTCTTGAAAGGCTGGCATTTTCAGCTATATATCAGAGCAATATGGACGAATTCTTCATGGTTCGCGTTGGCTCTCTTACAGACAAGGAAAAAAAGAAGAAACAGAAGATCGACAGTAAAACAGGCATGACTCCCTCTCAGCAGCTTGACGCGATCTTTACCGCGGTAAGGCGGCTTCAGCCAATTGTCAACGAGGCTTACCGCAAAAATATGCAGGACTTGGCTGCATACGGATTCGAACACGTTACCTTCGAGACCGCAACGCCCGAGGAAAAAGCCTTTCTTGAGCTTTACTTCAAGCGCGAAATAAAGCCTTTTATCACGGGAATAATCATCAACGACGCTCTTCCGTTCCCGTTCCTGAAAAATAAGGAGCTTTATGCGGCGGTTCATCTGAATTCCAAAAAAGGCATAACCGTTGGAATCGTTCCCGTCAGTCACGAACACAGCGACAGAATGATTCCTCTCGGCAATGACGGCAAGCGCTTTATTCTTGAAGAGGAAGTAGTTCTGCAATTCGCACATCTCATGTTCAAGGGCTATAAGGTTCAGGACAGAGCGATCATGAGAATTACGAGAAACGCCGATATCATGGTAAATAATAAGGGCTCGGATTTCCGCGACCGCATGGAAGATCTTGTCGCGAAACGCAATAAGCTCGCCGCGGTAAGAATGGAGATAACCAACGAATTCAGCCGCGACGCTCTGGATTATTTGTGCCGCAAGCTGAAGCTCAAAAACGTCCGCGTGTTCAATTCGCAGATACCGCTTGATCTTTCGTATCTTTTCCAGCTACAGGAACTCGACGGCGATCCGTCGCTTCATTATACGGTGAGAATGCCCAGAAAATCCGCTATGCTTGCGGAAAACCGATCTGTATTCTCGCAGGTCAAGGCTAAAGATATTCTCCTCAGCTACCCATTTGAATCAATGACGTCGTCGTTTATCAGACTGCTTGAAGAATCCGCCGCAGACCCGAAGGTCACCTCAATAAAGATAACCCTTTACAGACTTGCCCGCAACAGCAAGGTCATCAGCGCGCTCTGCACCGCCGCCGAAAACGGCAAGGAAGTTCTGGTAATGATAGAATTGAGAGCGCGGTTCGACGAAGCCAACAATATCGAATGGTCAAAAATTTTGCAGAAAGCGGGCGTTAATGTTATTTATGGGCCGAAAGAATTCAAGGCGCATTCAAAGCTGCTGCTTATCACCCGAAAGGGACAGGGCGGAAATTTCGACTATGTAACGCAGATCGGCACGGGAAATTACAATGAAAAGACTGCCGCTGTCTATACCGATCTCATGCTGCTGACGTCGGACAGAGATATTGCAGCCGACGCAGAAGACGTTTTCGAATCGCTGAAAAAAGGCTGCTTCGTGGAAAAAACCAGAAAGCTTCTCGTTTCTCCCCATGCGCTTCGTCCGCAGGTGCTTGAAATGATGGATGAGCAGATAAATATTTCCAAAAACGGCGGAAACGGCTATATTGCCGCGAAAGTCAACTCCCTCAACGATAAGACGATAATTATGAAGCTGGTCGAAGCTTCGCGCGCAGGAGTAAAAATCGAACTGGTTATCCGCGGAATCTGCTGCCTTATCGCAGGCGTTGAAGGTCATACGGAAAATATCACGGTGCGCAGTATCGTGGGAAGATTCCTCGAACACAGCAGAATCTTCATTTTCGGCGCTGAGGAAGGCGATCAGAAAATTTACATAGGCTCGGCGGACTATATGAGCCGTAATACCGTGCGCCGCGTGGAGGTTGCGGTTCCCGTCGAGGACGAACGACTGAAAAAACGTATCCGCCATATGTTCGGTATTCTCATGAGCGACAACGTTAAGGCAAGAGTTATGCTTCCCGACGGAAATTACGTTCATGTGGAGCGCAAAGAGGACGAAGAACCGCTGAATTCACAGGAATATTTCTACGAAGAAGCTTATCGCCGTCTGGACGAAAAAGCCGCCCGTCAGGAACGCATGAAAACAGTGCGGTCGAAAAAATCTTCTTCAAAAAAGAAAGCGTAATTCGACAAGAAACTTTTGCTATTGACAAATTTAATATATTATGATAAAATGTAAAAGCAGTATCGCATAATACTGCCTAAATACAGAAACACTTATTCCGTATATAGTAAGCCTACTTGAAAATCAGACAAAAGGAACTGAGTAAAAATTTTTCATAGCAAGGCGGAGGACTCAGGCGTACTGTCGCACGGCAAGGACGACAACGCAGCTATGGAAAATTTTTATCAGTGAACTTGTTTGATTTTCAAGTAGGATTACTATAAAATCGGGATTATTACCTTAGGGGATTAAAATGATTGGTTTTTATAACTACACTGTTATTCTTACATACATAGGTCTTGCTTCGGCTGTCGCGGGAATTTTCTTCGCGTTCGGAATTTACGGCGGTGAATCGCGCTCGACTTACGCCATTGTCTGTCTGATGATATCAGGGCTTTGCGATATGTTCGACGGCAAAATTGCCCGAACAAAAAAAGACCGCACCGACGATGAAAAAAAATTCGGCATACAGATAGATTCACTCTGCGACGCAATTTGCTTCGGCGTTCTGCCCGCAATTATCGGATATTCAGTCGGTCTCGATCACATTGTCGATCTGCCCGTACTGATATTATTTCCGCTGTGCGCCGTTATCAGGCTTGCTTATTTTAATGTTGCTGAGGAATCGCGGCAGAAAAAAACAAGCGATGTCCGCAAGGTTTACGAGGGTCTGCCCGTTACCAGCGTCGCGCTGATACTGCCTCTTCTTTACAGCTTTCACAAGGATATCGGCAGCTGCTTTCCGCAGGTCTACGGAACGGCTATGCTGCTTATCGCGATCGCGTTTATCACTCGTTTCAAAGTGAAAAAGCCCGGTATGAAAACCATGCTCGCATTTATCGGCGTGGGATTTCTGGAATTTATCTGGCTGCTTTATAAAACAAAATTATAAAAGCGATACTCATACAGAAAGTTTTAGCCATGGTATTTTTGATGATACCATGGCTTTTCTATTGACATAAAACTCTTATTAATGTATAATTTTATCAGGGGGTGCGGAACAATGAGCAGAATCACTAAAACGATACATATTGCTCTTATTGTCATTTCATGGGGAATTTTCATATTGAGCCTGATACGGATCGCAGTTGTTTGGAATTCCCTGCCTGATACGATCGGAGTTCATTTTGCCAGTAATGGAGAATTTGATATGATCGACAGCAAGAATTACGCGGTTTATCCTTATCTGATTTCGCTCGCTGCCCTTGTTTTCTGTGAAATCTCGGCATTACTCTCAAAGAAAATAAAAATGGGTATGAAAATAAGCGAAAAGGGCGATATAAAAATAAGAACAGCGCTTAAAATGCTCCTTGACATTTTAAAGCTCGGATTATCTTTTTTCTTCTCGGGCGTCTGGGCAGACTGTGTTATAAGACAGCATCCGCTTAATATAAATATTCCAATGGCTATCATGTTGATAATGACTTTTGCATTTTTTGTATTCGTAATTGCCTTAATCGTAATAAAAATCCAAAATCCGCCCGAGTAAGAGCAATAATTTAAATTTAGAAAGGAGAAATTATAAAGATATGAAACTAAGAAAAATAAAGAAATCAAAAATAACTCTGCTGATCATAATAATTATCCTGCTTTGTCCTTTTCATTTCTCTTTCTCTAAAACAGACGATACATTTCAATACTCGTCAATTCTTTTTTCATACGAACGGTTGCTGTTAGGCACTAAAGAACCACATTCTGTTGATGAAAACTATGCCGTTGTAAATTACAGTATCGAAACAAAAGTGAAAATTTTATTTTTAAAAATATATGACCGTTCTACAAATTATGAAGCTTGGTTGCCTGCCAAATAATTTTTATACAAATAAAATAAGCCCGAAAGCAGTTGCCAAAACTACTTTCGGGCATTCTTTTAGACCTCCGCGGAAATCTATTCTTTCACATAAACTCCGACGATCTCCGCAATATAGGCGCGGTGATAGGGGTCTGTACCGAAAAATTTCTCAGGCAGTCCGTCGTCTGTGATGAATCCCTCTTCCTTCAGATCGTAACTGTAAAGCTTGCGGCAGACCATGACCATATCCGCCTGCTCAAAGCCCGTGCAGCCGTCCAGTTCAACGGGAACAAGCCCTGTTTCAGCCATTTTATCGCAGTCTCTTCCCGAATGCGAGCCGCAGAAAGACAGCGCCTTGCGGAATTCCTCCCCGAAAAATGATGCCGTGAAGCATTCCGAACGCTCAACAAAATCGTATGTATAGCGATTCGGACGAATGTAGCAGGTAAGAACGTTTTTATTCCAGATAACGCCCATTTGTCCCCATGAAGCAGTCATCGTGTTGAAATTATCAATATTGCCGCCTGTAAGAAGCATCCACTCCTTACCGATCTTTGCAAACGGATTGAAGCTAAGATCTGAAATATCAATTTTTTTAAATGACATGATAAAATTCCTCCTTATACTTTTCTGAGAACCGATTTGTATCTCAGGCGAAGTTTATCCGTGATAAGGGCGATAAACTCCGAATTTGTGGGCTTGCCCTTGCCCGTATCGACCGTGTAGCCGAAAAATGAATTCAGCGTATCAACGTTTCCTCTGTCCCACGCGATCTCGATAGCATGACGGATAGCGCGCTCAACTCTCGAAGAAGTCGTGTCGTAGATCGCCGCAACCGTCGGATAAAGCAGCTTCGTGATGCTTTCAAGCAGTGTCTTGTCCTCTATTGAATAGAGAATCGCAGTGCGCAGATAGTGATAGCCCTTGATATGCGCGGGAACGCCAAGCTGATGTATAATATCTGTCACGACTATCTCCATATCGTCGCTGAGACTGTTCGCCTTGTCGCCGAGAGCGGAGCTTATCGCACTGAACAGATCGTCGGCGTCGTAGGGCTTCAGCAGAAATTTCGACGCGCCGTTTTCCATGACCTGCCGCTCTATAAATTCGTTGTCAAAGGCGGAAGTTATAATGAACGCAGGGAATTTTACCCCGAGTTCACGAACCTTCTTCATTATAGTGACCGCGTCGCCGTTTTGAGCCGTAATATCAAGAACGGCTGCGTCGGGCGGATCGTTTCTGATAGAATCCACGATAACGTTGGAATCCTTGCGGCGTGTATAGGCGTACATTCCTCTTTCGCGAAGCTTATTTGCAATGCTTACTCCTGTTCCTGCCGAGTCGTCTCCGATAAGTACCTTTATTTTGCTGTTCATTTTTTTACCTCCGTAATAGATCTTTTTTGGTTTTTTTCCATGTTTCTATCTTATCACATATGAGGTACACATTACAACAAATAATTTTAGGATTTTCTGAATATTTATAGCGGAAAATATTGTAAAATCTGGCGAATTTCAGCCAAAGTCGAAGGCAGATGAAAAGGTGAAAAGCTTAGCAAATTTTGCCGCGGCTGACGAAAAACGAAGATTCTGCCGCCGAAACGAGTCGAATTTTGAGCAATGATGCAGCTGATTTTCGGGGAATTACCGTTTCTGCTTCATTTTCATCAGCATTCCGTCAGCCATATTGCGGACTTTTGTTCCCGGCGGAAACATTTTATCAGCAAGACGCGACGCAAAATTCTGCTTTGACGCTTTTTTCCCCACGGGCGCAACTTTCGGCTCGGAAACCGATCTTTCCCATTTTTCGTAAATTTTCGGCTCTAAATAGTCTTTGAACAGCCGCCTGTCCTCGGAAGCGCAGTGTCGCTCGATGAATTCAAGCGGTATTTCGCAGCCTTTTGAGCCGAATTTTTCAACTATCCCGTAATAATGAAGCGGAAATTGCTTTTTAAAGGCTTCCGCACCTGCTTTCATTTCGTCGGAACGTTGGAACGCGGCAATAAGTTCGCGCTGAATTTCGGATCTCGGGTCGAATTTTTCCGCAAGCGAAAGCGTTCCGAATATGATGTAGCCCAATTTAAAGGGATCGCCGCAAAAATCGCTTTGAACCGTTTTCGGGCATGGCTGCGAAAAAAGATGACCGCCGTATATCGAAAATGCACCGTTGAGAGTGAGATATTCAGGAGAATCATGATCGTAGATGAGCCTCTCCTGAACATATCCCCGAAGCCGCCCCGACTTTATCATTCCCGTATCGGGAGCTGTAACCATGAGAGCCTTCGCTCCCTTCATTATGGGGATCTCCACGTCGGCGCGGACGTCCGTTCCTATATTCATCAGCTTTTGCGGTGAGCATTTGGCTTTCCCCATAATCTCGGTAAAAACAGCCTCATCGGCATCTACGCCCATATTAACTTCAGAAGTCATGATAAGGGAATCATAGCCCGAAAGCTGCCATTTCTTCAAAATATCAACGATGATATTTCGGGGATATATCGTATCGGCAGCCACAATCATACGCTGTTTTCCGCGCGCAGCCATTCTGTAGAGACTACAGCCGCCGCGGTTGAAATACGACATTTCAGAAAAAAGCCTGCATTCCCGCTCCAGCAGCATATCGCGGTTTTCCTGCGAAATTCCGCTGCGTTTCATGAGAATATCGTAGATCTGCCCGATAGTCACATTGCATTTTCCGCTGAATTTTTTTCGCGCATTATCCTCGGAAATAATGCGAAGCTGCGTGAAGCTTTCATCGCCTCTGTAAATTTTGCGGAAATCCTCTTCCATAAGAAGAAATAATTCCTCGCTGTCCGAAAACGGCGGCAGTATCAGCGTTCCGAACATTTTAAAGCAAACAGTTTTGCAGCCGCTTTTTTGAATTTCTCCGTACATTTTTTCAAAATGCTCCAAGCCGCTGCATTGTTCATACTCCGTTGCATTGGTAAGTTCATTAAAATTCAGCATGATCGCCTGCCTTTCATTCGATATTTTCAGTAGTAGCTTCAGTCGTAGTTTCGATTGATTCCGCAGTTGTGACGGCAATTGTGGTTTTTGCAGCCTGAGTAGTTTCCGCAGGGTCATATTCGGGAATCAATTCCTCGCCGCCGCGCAGTTTTATAAGTTCGTCCAGCGTTATCGCGCCGTCGGAATTATAAACATGAATGAAATTTTCCTTCGAAATGTATGTCTCGGAAAATTCATTTTCATCGTTCCGCAGATATTTTCCGTACCATAATCCGAAGAACGACCACACGGCATTATCGCGGAATGAAGCGTCAATATCGGGAACTACACTGCATTCGCTGAGGGCGATGAGTTTATCCTTGCCTACAATTTTCTGAAGCGCAAGAAACTGCTCATATCGGCTGCCGTAATCCTTGTCGGGCTGCATATAAATATCGAGGGAAGCGATGTCGAAAGTATTTTTATCAACGAGAGTGCTTTCACTTTGACCGTTCCAGACCCAGATGAGGTTGTCCAGTTCGAAATATTCGGTGTAACGCTTATACATTAAATTCCAGAGCCATTTGTAGGCGTCAACGCCGCTCGCGCCCCACCAGAACCAGTCTCCGTAGCTTTCGTGAAGAGGTCTCCATAAAACGGGAACGCCCTTATTTTTCAGCGACATAAGCTGACCTGCCATGTTGTCGATATCGAGCATGATACCGTAGCATTGTTCGGAAATTTTTCCCTCGCCGTACAGACCGCGGATCTCTTCCTGAGTCAGCATTGCAAGCTCCGTATCGGTAACGGCGGCGGAAAGCTTGAAATCCGTATCCTTTGCATAGACCGAGGGCTTTTTCGAGGGCGCTTCCCAATACCACATCAGGCCCACTATTCCGCCTTTTCTGTGCCAGTCCGCGCAGGCGTCAATATCCTTGAACGTGCTGTCGAAGGAAGTTCCCGAAGTATGCATCGCCGAAAAACGGATAGCCGGATATTTTCCCGTAGTGCGGTAAATAAGCTCCAGTTCCTCGTTGTTTTCACCGGAAGCATACTGCCCCGTAAGCGTATATTTTCCGTAATTATCCGTCAGAAACGTCATAAGCTCCTTAGCGGATTCTCCCGCCTCTTTATTGACGAGATCGTCCTCGGCGTCGTAACGGATAGAGCTTAACGAAGTATTATTCGCCAACCTGAGGTAATCAAGCTTTAAATTGCCGTTTTCGGGGCGGAGTTCTATCTCCGATTTTCCTTTGACAAGAAACACTCCGTACAGCGTGATAAGCGTGAATTCGCCGTCGTTCATGGTCTTGAATTTGCTGATCTCCGTGCCGTTCAGCGCAACTCTGCAATCCACAAGCCGCTCGGAAGAAATGCTGAACGACAGATCGTAATGCTGATTGCTGGGCGCTTCAACTTCAAAAGTAACACAGGTGCTGCCGTCGGGCTTAAATCCCGTAACGCAGCAGCCGCCGCTGTATTTAGGCTTCTTTTCGTCGGTTTCGGAGGGATTCTCCGTATCGGCTGCCGCCGTGGTCTCCGCAGCGTTTTCGCCGCCCTCTTCGATTTTCTCCGTGGGCGTACCGTCGATAACCAATCCCAGACTTAATTTCGCGTCCTCCGCCTCGTAAATATCCCCAGTTCGCTTCTTTTCGATCTCCGGATAAGAGATCGGGTAGTCGGGGAATTTTTCCGCAGGATTTTCCGTCGAGGACGAATCTTCCGTTTCGGCAGGTTCAACTTCCTCAATAACTATGTCGCTGTCATTTTCGCTGTTCTTCTTTTTATTGCCGCAGCCTGTTACGGCAGTCAGCGCAAACATTGCAGCGGCGGCAATTGAAATAATTTTGTTAAGCTTCATAATGTCCTCCGATCAAGTTGTCAGATTATCAAGTTTTTACGATGTATGTTTTTCCGGCGTCGGTTGGGAAAATTATCGCCCCGTCCTCGATTCTGGAGCAGACAGTCTCTCCGCCGCAGACAATGCTTGCCACGCCGTTTATACGCAGACGACATTCGCCGCCCATATCCGAAGTTACAGAAGCGGTTTTAAGTTTTCCGCCGCTCCACTCCATATTTATCTCAAATCCACCCTTAGCGCGGAGACCGCGTACGCTTCCCTCGCTCCACTCGTCGGGAATTGCGGGGAGAAGAATTATTTCGCCCCGAACGCATTGCAGGAGAGCCTCCGCAATTGCAGCCGTGCCGCCGAAGTTACCGTCTATCCTGAACGGCGGATTCATACCGAGCATATTCGGGTAAATGAAATTTGTAAGCAGCTTTTTCAGATTTTCGTAAACCATATTTCCGTCGTGAAGCCTTGCCCACATATTGGTAATCCAAGCGCAGCTCCAGCCTGTATGATCGCCGCCGTGGATAAGCCTGCGAACAAGAGTCGCTCTTGCGGCGTCGGCTAATTTCGGCGTTTTCACGGGAGTTATGAGATCAGCAGGGTGAAGCGCGAAAAGCTGAGAAACATGGCGGTGTCCGACTTCCGTTTCGTCGTAGTCAACAGCCCATTCCTTGATCTGACCGTATTTGCCGATCTCGGGCTGATGGATCCTCGGAAGAATTTCAGCGAGCTTTTCGGAAAATTCTACGTCTTTCCCGAGAATTTCCGCGGCTTTTATAACATCTTCAAACAGCACGGTGATTATCTGCGAATCCATTGACGGTCCGGCGCAAAGACTGCCTTTCACGCCGTTTTCGTTGAGGTAGGTATTTTCGGGCGAAACCGACGGACAAGTTACCAAATATCCGTCTTTGTCCTCGATAAGGAAATTCACGAAAAATTCCGCGGCTTCTTTCAGAATGTGATATTTTTCCGCAAGAAATTCTTTATCCTGCGTATATTCGTAATGCTCGAATATATGCAGCGCAAGCCACGCTCCTCCGGTTACCCAGAGAGTTGCGGGAGCATGAGTATCCTGCGGAGCTGTATCGCCCCAAATATCGGTGGAATGGTGGCACACGAAGCCGCGTTCCGCGCCGTACATTTCCCGAGCGGTTATCCTGCCGTTTTCGCAGACGCGCTCAAGCAGATCGAAAAGCGGCAGATGACATTCCGAAAGACCGCAGCTTTCGGCGCACCAGTAATTCATCTCCGTATTCACATTGAGAGTATAGCGGCTTCCCCATGCAGGCAGCATATCCTGATTCCAGATCCCCTGCAAATTCATGGGCTGAGTTCCGGGACGGCTTGCGGATATCATGAGATAACGTCCGTAATTGAAATAAAGCTCAATAAGCCTGTTATCATGGATAAGGCGCGCGCAGTCCCTGCTGTCCATTTCGTCGCCCTTCAAGCGGAAAATTCGCTCGTCGGTATAAAACGCGGAAAGATTTTCGCCGGTATTATCGGGAAGATTCAGCTCAACGCGGTCGAAAAGTTCTTTATAGTCGCTGATATGGCGAAAATAAAGTTCATCATAGCTGCACTGCAAAGCCATTTCGGCGTCGATCATTGCGGATTCTTTGTAATTCTCGCTGTAATAATTTGTGCGAACGGATACTATCAGCATGACCGAATCGGCATTTTTCACGGAAATTTTTCCGCCCAGCGTTCTCATTTCTCCGCCGTTTACGGAAGCGCCGAGACAGGCTGCGAAAAATATTCCGTCGCGGCTGCCTGTACCGCCGGTATAAAGAATCATATTTTCCGCGCAGGGACGGTTGTCGTCGTAATAATCGTCCCTGCCGTCAATGAAGCATTCCAAGGAAACGCTTTTCGGCGTATCTCCGTGAATATCGATGACCATAACTTCATCGGGAGCGGAACAGAATACGCTTCTGGTAAATTCGCGCTCGCCCACGGTAAATTTTACATCTGTGACTGCTGTGGAAAGATCGAGACTGCGAACGCAGTTTTTCGCCTTTCCGCCGAGTTCCATATTGATATGGAGATCGCCGAGGGGCATATAATGGCGCATATTCGGCGTAACTCCCTGCATCTTTTCGAAAGCGGTCTTTTCTGCGGCTTTTATATCGCCTTTTTCGAGCAGTTCCCTGACCTCGGCAAGACCTTCGCGAGCATCGGGATTTACACGGTGACGAAGTCCGCCAGACCAGATCGAATCCTCGTTGAGATTTATAATTTCCTCGGCAGGCTTGCCGTATATCATGCCTCCGATACGTCCGTTACCTATCGGTAGCGCCTCGTTGAAATTTTGGGCAGGCTTATTATATCTGAGTAAAGTTTCTGTCATATCATTTCTCCTGTTCATATTAGACCTGTTTTTAAGAACCTGTCCACATAGAAAAATCCGCACACAATTTCTATGTGGACAGGTTCTAATAATGTACTATACCTTATATTATAACACATTTCAATTTCATTTGCAAACCAAGAATGCTTATCCGTATTTTTTTGAAACATATTATAATTTAATAAGATATCAGAGAGTTCAATTGGGCAAAATAACAAAAAGACCGCCGAAGCGGTCTCGTTGTTTAAATTTAATAACCTGAACCCAATACAGCAATACCAAGCATTGGCAGAACTAACGCCAAGAGGAAAATAATCAATGCAATACAAACTGCGACGCACATCAGCGTTACCTGCATTTTCGCGAAATTTTTAGCAGACGGATCGTGTGCGCACAATAGCATGATGATATGTCCGATTATCGGCAAAAATCCCAGCAACAGCATCCAGCCGAACCAGCCCCATGCCGAAGTAGGCGTGTACTGCTGCTGAACAAAATTCTGATAAACCGGCGGCGGATTGTAAACAGGCGGCGGATTATACGCCTGCGGAGCATTATATCCCTGATTTGCGCCGTAGTTTTGCGCGGAATTTTGACCCTGATCAGCGCCGTAATTCGAAGCTGCGTTCTGATTTTTATCCAAATCGACAGGAGCGGAATTGTAATCCTGCACTTGAACGGGCGTGGACGAGTCGGACGACGGATTTCCGCAGGTGGGACAGAACTGACCGCTGAAATCCGTTCCGCAGTTATAACATTTTGACATAATATAAACCTCCCTTATATCGCCTTATGCGATATATTCGTAAACATTATATCATATTACGACATAAAAAATCAATAGTCATTTTATACGATAATATCTACGGCGTTTCGTTTATTATTATCCAAATTATTCTTCATCAAGGAATGAGTGATATTCATCGCCGATATGATACGATATAATTCTGCGGAGATCAACATTTTGCGCGCTTCGAAAAATGTTCATGTCAACAGCGGGATTCGTTTCACGCAGACGGCACAGCAATTCCTTGATCTCGCCGCGCTTTGAACCTTGTGAATCGGTCTTAGCGGTAACGCTGCACGCGCATCGTGTGAATTCCAGCCCGTTATCCTCCGCCCAGCTTATAATATCGCTTTCACGGACAAGATAAAGCGGACGAATAAGCTGAATTCCCTCGTAATTCTCGCTTTTCAGCCGCGGCAGCATTGTTTGCATCTGCGAGCCGTACAGCATACTCATAAGCGTAGTCTCGATCACGTCGTCGAAATGGTGACCCAATGCAATTTTATTGCAGCCAAGCTCCTGCGCGGTTTTATAAAGCCAGCCGCGGCGAAGCCTTGAACATAAAAAGCAGGGGTGCTTGCTTTCTTTTTCGACCGATTCAAATATAAGCGTTGAAAAATATTTCACGGGCAAGTCGAGCTTTTCGGCGTTCTCGCGAATTTTTCGCATGGTCTCCTCATTATAGCCGGGATTCATTACTATGTATTCGGCGGAAAACGGTATCTCCCGATTCATACAGAGCCGCTTCAGACAAACCGCCATTATCATGGAATCCTTGCCGCCCGAAATACAAACGGCGATCTTATCATCGGCGGAAATCAATCCGTAATCACGTATACCGCGGCGGAATTTCGTCCAGATCGCCTTGTTGTACTTCTTGAAAACTGATTCTTCAAATTGATTCATATCTTATTGCCGTTTTATCCAGACAACTATATCCTCTATCTCGACGCCTGTCGAAAGAGTCGAAAGATATGCGTAATACCTGAGTATCATTGAGGCGTCATAAGGAGATATTTCGCCGTTCTGGTCAACGTCGTAAATATAGAAATTCGCGTCGGTGATTCCGTAAGTTCCGCCCGTAGAAAGCGCGGCATACGCCGAAAGCGCATTCGACGCGTCGCCGGGAGTAATAACGCCGTCACCGTCGGTATCGCCGACTTTACCGGTCTGCGGCGGATCTACAATCGTAGTAGTTGTTGTAGTTGCAGGCGGTTCTGTAGTAGTAGATGTCGTTGTTTCAGTCGTAGTTTCAGGTTCTTTCACAGTAACTGTAAAAACAGGAGGGCGACGGTAATTAACATCATATCTCGAAGCGAAATCATCTGTCAATTCTACCCTTATAGAATAAGTACCTGCATTATAAGAGTCGAATCTTGAAGTATCAACTGTAAAGCAATCGGGTCTATACATAGGCGGAAGATCAGAAAAGATAACTTCACACTCGCCCTGAGAGTTATAATATTCAAAATTTACAGTAAGACCGGTTAAGTCAAGCTGTTCGCCGACATAATATTCGGTCTTGTACGGCATACTACTATAAGATAGCACTCCATACGGTCTAATTGTAGTAGTTGCTGTAGTTTCCGTAGTCGGTGCTGTAGTCATTGTAGTAGTTGTTGTTGTCGTAGTCGTTGTTTCAGTCGTAGTGGGTGTAGTTTCAGGTTCTTTTACGATAACTGCAAAAGAAACAGATGAATAGTTGACAGAAGCAAAGTATCTCGAAGCAAAATCATTTGTACACGATACCCTTATTTCATAAGTACCTGCATTATAAGGATCGAAGCTTGAAGTATCAACTGTAAAGCAATCCGGTCTATACATAGGCGGAAGATCGGAAAAGACAGTTTCATGCTGCCCCTGATAATTATAAAAATCAAAATTTACAGTAAGACCTGTTAAATCAAGCGATTCGCCAATATAATATTCGGTCTTATTGGGCAGATGATTAAGAGAGATATATCCGCGTGGTTCATACAATATAGTTGTAGTAGTCGGTTCTGTAGTAGTTGTGGTTGTTGTTGTAGTTGTAGTCGTAGTGGTTGTAGTTGTGGTGGTCGTGGTCGTAGTTGTTGAAGTTGTCGTGGGATCGTCGTCCTCTGGCAGCGCAACAAAGTTTCTGCCGTAGCTTCTCGCATATGCTTCGGCAGTCGAACCGCTGTAACCGTATATGGTCGCGCCGGTCGGTATCGCCGACGCTCCCGTGATCTGGCAGTCACGGCTGTAGATCGTAAATGAAGTAATGCCGAAGCAGTTCATAAACGCGCCCTCTTCAATAGCTTTAAGGCTTTTGGGCAGCGTTACCGAAGTAAGCCCCGTACAATCCGCAAATGCCATGAAATTTATGGAAACCAGCGTTTCGGGCAGGTTGACGGCAGTTATCGCCGACTTTCCCTGAAAAGCCTGCATAAGTATGATCGTTACGGGAAATCCTCCGATATCCGATGGGATATTTAACACTCCGCTCGGAGATTTAGCTTCCGAGATGCTGACAGAAGTTCCCATATTTACATATACAAATTCGTCTGTCTCGCCTATCGTAAACGCGCTTGCGGTCATTGAAGGCTGTACACTATTAATGGCAATGCTTGGTAAAAGATTTCCTATCAGCGCGCAGGCTGCCGCCGCCGCTATAAATTTTTTGAAACTCATAATTTTTCCTCCGAAATACTTTTCTTTTCCGAGTTGTTGATAAAATCTGCGACGATATAACGGGGACGCTGTTTGACTTCGGCATAAATTTTGCCGATGTACTCCCCGATGATTCCCAAAGCTAAAAGCTGCAAACCGCCAATGAACCAGATCGAGCAGACCGTGCTTGACCAGCCCAGCTCCGATTTTCCCATAAATTTGACGACGACAGTCCAGATCATTGCCAAAACGCTGATCATCGACATGATAAAGCCCATAGTCGTTATCATTTTCAGCGGCTTCGTGCTGAATGAGGTTATGCCGTTAATAGCGAAAGACAGCATTTTTTTCAGCGGATATTTACTTTCGCCCGCAAATCTTTCATGGCGTTCGTAATAAACGTTACAGCTCTGAAAACCGATAAGAGGAACAAGTCCGCGCAGGAAAAGATTCACTTCTTTATATTCCGCAAGTTCGCGAAGAACGCGGCTGCTCATAAGGCGGAAATCGGCATGATTGTACACCACGTCCGCGCCCATTATCTTCATGAACTTATAAAATCCCTCTGCCGTGAATTTCTTGAAAAAAGTATCGGTCTTGCGCGCGCTTCTGACGCCGTATACGACCTGATTCCCCTCAAGATATTTTTCCACCATGGCGTCAATGGCGTTGATATCGTCCTGAAGATCGGCGTCCATCGAGATTGCCATATCGCATATATCCTTGACTGTCATGAGACCTGCAAGAACGGCATTCTGATGACCGCTGTTACGGGCAAGATTTATTCCCGAAAAAAAACGCGGTTCGGCTTCGTGAAGTTCGCTGATCATCTGCCAAGTTTTATCACGCGAACCGTCGTTTACGAAAACTATCCTGCTTTCAGGCGAGATCGTTCCTCTGTCTATAAGCTGCTCGTACTTGATTTTTAGCTGTTTTGCGGTCTCGTGAAGAACATCTTCCTCATTATAGCATGGGATAACCATGTACAGCGTATTGCATTTTTCTTTCATTTATGTCACTCCAATTCTGTTAAGCCTGTTCAAATTATTTTTTGCCGAAAATTCCGCTGATCTTGCCGCCGATACTGTCAAGGCTGATTTTTGCTTTCACGCCGTCGACTATCTTGTTGATCTGATCGTCGGGAAGATCGACGCCGATGACGCCCTCTACAGCCTTAACAGGCTCTTTCTTGAATTTTTCAGCGAAATCCTTATCGTTCTTAACCTTTGAAACGAGATCCTCGATCTTTGCTTTAATATCCATAATATTACCTCTTTTCAGCAATTTAGGCAAAACCGCACAAAAAAAATTGTGCGGTGTTTCCTTTATACTCATTATATATCATATGGGTAGATTTGTCAATGCAAATCCCTCTTAATATACTCTTAATTTTTCATTTCAGCAGAAACACTGTCGAATTCCTCGATAATGTCCTTTTCGGGCGCAGGAGTGCAGAGTGAAACTGTAATTATTACCGCAAGAGCCGCAATGAACGCGGGAAGAAGCTCGTAAATTGCAAAAACTCCGCCTATCTTACTGATAACGAATTTCCACAAAAATACCATTACCGCGCCGACGATCATTCCCGATATCGCGCCGTATTTATTAGTTCTCTTCCAGAAAAGCGACGTGAGCATTACAGGTCCGAAGGTTGCGCCGAAGCCTGCCCATGCGAATGAAACTATACGGAATACGGAGCTGTCGCTGTTCCATGCGAGTATAACGCCGAGAACCGCAATTATCATAAGCACTGCTCTTGCAATGAGCATGGATTGCTTTTCGGTAAGTTTTATGCCGAATACGCCCTTGATGATATTTTCGGACATACTTGACGACGCCGCGAGAAGCTGTGAATCGGAGGTCGACATTGTGCAGGCGAGAATTCCTGCGAAAACAAGTCCTGCGATTATCGCCAGCAGAACGTTATGTTCGCTCATGAACTGCGCTATCTTAATGATTATCGTCTCGGAATTGCTGCCGTCAAGACCGCCTAAGCAAAGGAATTTATCAATTGTGCGTGAAATCATTTTCTCGGATACGTCCGAACCGTACATTCCTTGAAGTACTCCTTCAATGTCCTGACGCGACATTCCGCCATTGACCATAGCCTGATATCTATTAATAATCTCCTGCTCAAGTTCAGAAAATTTAGTGATCGCTTTTCCTATAAAGCCGATGAAAATTGCGACAGCCATAGAAATAACTACCCAGACGGAAGCGATTCGTCTCGAAGTCTTGATCTTGTTTTTATCCTCGATAGCCATGAAACGAAGAAGAACGTGGGGCATTCCGAAATATCCCAGTCCCCATGCCATGAGTGAAGCTATTGTCAGAAGAGAATACTTGTCCGAACCGCCCGTATCAAGATTGTGAATATTCATCAGCGAGAAATATCCGGGGATCTCTTTGGCATTATCGACAACATTTCCCATTCCGCCTGCCGTAACCACGCCGAAAATAACGATACTTACCAGCGCTGCCGTCATTATTATGCTCTGGATAAGATCGGTAAAACTTGCTGCAAGGAATCCGCCTGTGCAGGTGTAGAGAATGATGATTATCGCGCTGACTATCATGGCAGTGTGGTATTCCCAGCCGAAAAGCGCGCTGAAAAGCTTTCCGCAGGCTGAAAATCCCGAAGCTGTATAGGGAACAAAGAATATCAGGATTATCAGGGCAGTGATACCCATAAGAGCCTTTTTGTCGCGGTAGCGGTTAGCGAAAAAGTCGGGGATCGTAATTGCGTTGCAGCGCTGCGTATAAATTCTCAGTCTTTTCGCAACTATCAGCCAGTTTACGTATGTACCGACCGCAAGTCCGATAGCAGTCCAGCCTGCTTCCGCTCCGCCCGTGAGAAATGCAACTCCGGGGAGTCCCATAAGCAGCCAGCTGCTCATGTCGGAAGCTTCCGCGCTCATTGCCGTAACTATCGGACCGAGTTTTCTGCCGCCGAGATAAAAGTCGCCGACGTTGGAATTTTTCTTTGAAAAAACAACGCCGATGATAACCATCATTGCAAGATATGCAACAATAGTTATCAGAATAATGATTGTTGAACTTGTCATAATTTACTCCTTTTCATTAATTTGGTAATATTATTATAAACTATTTTTAACTTTTCGTCAACATTTTTCTGCATTATTCTTCAAATAATCTTCATAAATTCAATTTTAATGAAAAAAAGACTTGACAAATTTAATTTTGTATGATAGAATTAATTTATAAGGGCTTGTAGCTCAGCTGGGAGAGCGCTGCGTTCGCAACGCAGAGGTCGAGGGTTCGATCCCCTTCAAGTCCACCAGACGGCGGCGGCGAGTCGCCGCGGACAGTTCACGTGACCGCTCGCATGGCTCGCTGATTTTTTGTGTATCTAAAATTTTTCCGCGTGCGAAGATAACTTTATTTTATAGTTGCAGTATAGTGGCGAGTTTCGCGTTCTGATGTTTTCAGGGCGCGATTTTTGTATACATTCACAAATCGCAAAGTTTGATTTTGTAGATTTATACAAAGTTTCAGAAATTTCAAAATTATTTCGTCTTTTTTGCCTTTTAAAATCACTTATAATTAAAACTTATTTCGGGCAATTCAGGAGGAGTATATTATGAAAAAAAGTTTAATTTTCACGGTAATTATCGCAATGCTCGCCGCCGTATCGTGTTCCGACAGCACCAAAAATCCCGATTCTTCGCAAATTACCGAAGAAATGACCGAAGTCAGACAGACCATTTATCAGGAAGAAAAGCTTCGTCTAGATATATCGATCGACGAACCTGCCGCCGTTAAAATGTACGAAAACGGCTGCCTTTTCTTCTATAAATCGAGAAATTCCGAGACGAATATACAGGAACTCCGCCTTGCCACGCTGGACGGCGATTTCAATCTCAAAAGCGATATTCTGCTGAAAGATACCGCAAACCTTGATTTCACGGTAAATATCAACAGCGATGGCAGCTTCGACCTTGTATATCTGGATTCGGATTTTAAATTCGAGTACGACGATTTCGGCAACGTTTCAAATCTGGGGGATTTCAACTCGAAAGGCGATTTCAAAATAATGCTTGCCCACTACGATTCTTCTGGAAAATTGACGGCTGAAAATGAGCTTATCGGGCTGAATAATGAGTACGGCAAGCGCAGTTCCCGATTCTGCGGTCTCTGCCCATACGGCGAGGAAAAAATGATTCTGTCATACGGCAACGGCGCGGCGATAATCGGCGAGGACGGCAGCGTTTTCGATACGGCTCATTATGATATGCAGCTTGTCGATCTCGGCTGCGACAGCGACGGAAAAGTTATCGCTTCGTCGCATTCTTCGTTCGGCTATATGGACGGCGAAACGCTTACCCTGCCCGAAAAGTACATGAATTACGACGGCGAAAGACTCGGCTTGGAATCTCAGGCTATCGAGGGCGACGACGGATTCAAGGCTTATTTCAAGAAGCAGGACGGAATTTACGGTCTTACGGCTGATGACGAGCTTGTGCTTGTATTTGATTTCTCCGATTCGCTGATAAGCGATTTCGGCTGCTTTGATTCCTGCAGCGGCGGAGTTTTTGTTTCAGGAAATTATATTTCGAGAAATCTTATAAAGTATACCCGCAGAGCCGACGATTACAAAAACGAGCGTGAAATCGTGGATATTTGGTATATCGGTGCCGGCGACGGCGGTCAGCGCGCTATTGATTTCAGCAAAGCCAATGATAAATTTCTGGGAAAAGTTGCTCCCGAATTGAAAAGTCCGCAGCAGCTTACGGAGGCTGTACTCACGGGCAACGCTCCCGATGTTGTTGAGATTCACGATACATCTACGCTTAATAAACTTATAAATCTTGGCGCTGCCGCGGATATGAGAGAGCTTATGAAAGAATACGGCGGATTCTCCTTTGACGACCTTATGCCGAACGTCGTTCAGGCTTTTGACATGGACGGAAAAATTTACGCGCTGCCCTATGATTTTACTATAGAAGAAATAATTGCAAACAGCGATTATATCGGCAATGGAAACGTCAACTGGACTTACGACGATCTTTATAAATTTTTTGACGAACGCCCAGACGATATGGTTTTATTTAATACTTGGCATGACAAGCCTCTCGCCAGTCTTTGTACGGGTAATATTGAAGCGTGGATAAATACAGAAAAAAATACGTGCAATTTCGATTCGCCCGAATTTATTAAGCTTCTTGAATTCTGCAAAGAAAACAGCGATTCTCATTTGCCCGAACCCGAATGGACTGATGAGGGCTGGCTTATATATAACAAGCAGCATTATAAAGCAATGCCTGAACATCAAGCAATGCTGGACGGTTCAACTTATGATTCAGGTTTGACAAGCTATTTGACAGATATAGGAGAAATGGGACTTGATTTTGATTCTGCTTCTCATTTAAATCTGCCCAACATTAACGGGGGACAAATGCTCGCACAGAATTCCATAGTTGTCATGGCAAACAGCGACTGCAAAGAAGGCGCATGGGCTTACGTCACGTATATGCTTACCGATTATCAGCTTGACCTAACAGACCAATCGCATGAGTAACAAAGTGGAAACAAAGAAAAAATGTGGTATAATA
>CAYNYB010000022.1:0-44550 GCA_964401315.1 uncultured Alistipes sp. | reverse complement strand
TGCCGCTGACCGGGGTCGAACCGGTACGATCGCAATGATCGAGGGATTTTAAGTCCCTTGTGTCTGCCTATTCCACCACAGCGGCATATTACTTTATAATTATATCACTATAATCATAAAATGTCAAGAGAAATCTCAAAAAAATTTAAAAACTGGTGAAAATATGCTCAAAAATAATTTTATAAGGCATAGAATTTCCTCACGAAATTGTACGATAACTACCGATAATGGCAGCTATGCAACTACAAAGAATATCAGCTATGATAAGCTACGGAGAAGTGGAATATGCCTATCCGGGATTGGGGAATGGCTTATCCGCAATTTATGATTTACTTCGAGGATTGCATTGCAGCCTGATGGCTGCTGGGGACTCTGTCCCCAATCCCCTGAGGTTTATCTGCTCGGAGATATTCGATGGAAGATATGAAAAACAGCAGCTCGGTTGCTGCTGTCTTCCACCGTTTTATCTCACAGCCTGCGTCGAGTCGCTCCTCAGCGTTGCTCTATTTGGCTGCATTTTTAGTTTTGTCATTTTTGGGTGGTTTATGCGGTTTACACAGTTTATTTTTCACACTTAGCTATATCTAAGTATTTTCTGAATTTTTTATTTCAGTACAGACTGAAAACAGAAATAAAGACGCATCCGCTAAACATAAAATTTTTATAGCATTACTTTCTAGCAGAATCCAGTGCCTTTTTCACTGCCTGCATAATTGCATTTGAACTGTAGGTAGCTCCTGAGTATGCATCGACATTGGCATTTTGTGAATTAATTATCGCAGGAATGACCTGCCCGGAAGCCGAATCAAAGTACCAGCTGTCGCTTTCATCGGTATATCCCGAAATATTGATAATAACATCGTTTTCGATCGTTACTGTTATATAAACATCACCGTCATAACCGTATGCGCTTGCCGAAAAAGTGCCATTGTTGTAATATATACTGCGGTTCGGGCGGAAGCTCGGATTCGGGAATTATCGGATGTTCCTCGTACTGTGGTTCATCATTGACCTGTTCTTCATTCGATTCTTCCATATCTTCTTCTGTAATTGCTTCAGTCGTTGTTTCGGTCGTTCCTTTGGTAGATTCTGTAGTTTCGTCCGTGATTGTAGATACTGTCGTTGTAGTATTTGTTTTGGAGGATGTTGTAGTTGTATAATCTGTTGTAACGGTTTCACTTGTTTCAGTCGGAACAGTAGTAGTACTTATAGAAAATGTTTTTATACTTTCATTGCTGTTTTGAGTCTTATTTTCTTTTATCGGTCTTGCAGTCAGCGTGACCAGAGATGTCATCAGAACAGGTAGTACTAATGCTGTGTTAACAATAGTTTTTTTGTGGGTATCTTCTTTTTTCAAAGCAAATTTCCTGATTCTGAAATAAGCATAGCCGAAAAATACAAGGCTGTATATAAAGACACTGAAAATATATCCCTCATGCCCTGATTTGGCCATTGGGAGCGTAAGCAGCATAACATGAATGTAAATCAGCGCATAAAACAAGTATGCTGTACGCTGAATTTTCTTCCACAGTCGTGCATTCATTTTTTTACGAATCTTCGGGAATGACATAACCGTAAGCGGAATCATGATCGTAAGCATAATAATAGTGCAGATACTTGCGTATATTTGATTTTCGCTCATTCTTTCTCTATTCGTAAACAGCATTGTAAAATATGTTCTTCCGTAGCCGATATTATGACCGAGAGTAAGAATTGCCGTAAAAATGGATAATTCCCCACGAATCGGCATGAGCTTTTTTATTGGTACAGAACCGTTTGGCAATGCGCCTGCTGTCATAACAACGCACCAGAGTGCAGTTGCTAATGCACCTCGTGTAAATAAACCAAGTATGTAGGTGTTCACGAATACAGGCAAATTATGGGTATCTATTGACGGCAGAAACGCCATTACACCAGTCAGCAGAGCTGCTGCCGAATAGAATATATACGGATATTTTTTTAGTGGTTTGCCGCAGAAGAACGCAAATGTAAAAGCAATAATCAGAGCAATGAGGAATAACATTTCAGACCACCTTTACTTCTTTTTTCTTTTAACAGCTACCGTTGTAATACCTGCAAGAGCTAAGAGTGCTGCCGGAAGTGCTGCTCCGGCATCGCCTGTTTTCGGGCTGTCTGTACTGCTTGATTTCTTAGTAGTTGTAGTACTGTTTTTGGAGGTCGAGGAAGTAGTAGTTGTTGTTGTAGATGACTGGAAGCTTGAAACGGAGGGAACGGTTGTAACAACAGAAGCGGCAGGTGCTGCTTCTTCCTTTATTTCAAAATCAAGGGAAGATGTGTATCCTGTAGCCTTAACGGAAACAGTATAATTTCCGCTGCCGTCAAATACGTTTCCATTTCTTGATGAAGCAGAAAAATCAATAGAACCGTCCTCGCCGATCACCTTGACTGCGCCCTTTCCGCTTGCACTGTACTCTGTACCGTTCACAGAAACTGTGGATATGTTCTTGAGGAAATTTGCAAAATCGTCATCCGATGCACCATCTGCCTTGATAAGAGCTTTTTCGCCGTAAGCTGCCGGCATACTGTCCGTAGTGAGAGTAAACGTTCCCGAAACTTCGGCATATTTTCCGTCTGCGTCTGAAACTGTAAGCGTATACAAGCCGGGCTGTACGTTGGTATATGAAATCTCGCTGTCCGTAACAGTAAAGCCATCTGCAATATTATAGGATTTCTGAAAATCATCAGGGAAGGCTGTGAGTGTGAGGGAAGTGCTGCCCGTACCTGAAGCTGAATCACCAATCACAATCTCACCTGCAAACTTCACAGGAACATATGTATCAGTTTCAACGATCGTATAGCCGTCAGTGGTGATAAACGTAACTTCTGTAATCGTTGCACCCATAAGATCGGTGAAATTCTCATAGGACAGGGTATTTCCGTGAGGCTCGGTAGTCTTGATTCCCGATGACCAGGCAAGCTCTCCGCGCCATATATTTTCCTCATGACGCATAGCATAGGTTTTTCCGTCAGCAGTTTTGATAAGCGCACCATAGATTGCACCAATTTCGGGAGCGTTTTCAACATCAATGAGATAGTCTCCCCACGGTGTATTTGTGCTGAGCTTTATAGATGCTCTCGAAGCTGTTGTGGGAGTACTGTCCTGAACTTCGGAGAACTTCGTACTGCCGTTTGATATGGTAACATTTTTGTATGCTGATGGTTCGAAATCAAGAGGTGTAAAATCGTAATTGTTGTTGCCGAGAGCATCAAGGTCAGTTTGAGTAATAGCGACAGGGTATGTCACACCAAGAATTTTTCCTGTACCATCATCGTTTGGCTGATTGAATGTACCCTCAAAAAGCTCGCCGGCACCATTTTTTGACCACTTTGAAGTAGTTGCAGAGGAAAGTGCGTCAACCTCGTAGGCATTGGAGCTGTTGCCAAATTCCGCAGCGTAGAAATCAGAATAAGGAATGTTCATCAGTCCATAGACCGTTGTTTCCTCAGCTGAAACGCTATATGGTATCGCAGAAGCAGTCATTACCATAGCCGCAGCAAGTCCGATCATCATTTTTTTGATCTTCATAAACAAATCTCCTTTTATATTTTAAATTAAACCTTAGTTAGCAATAGATAACTAAGGTTTAATAGCATTTTATCATAAAAGGCAAGTTATGTCAAGCTAACTTAAACAAGTTTGTATATACTAATATTTTAATGGTTATATCAAACTAACTATTTTGTGCATAAGTAACAATCTCCTTAGAACCTGTTCACATATGAATTACATACGGATTTTTGCTTTGTCCTCTGCAAAATTATGCTCAAGATCCGCACATAAAAAGATACTGAACAGGCTCTAAGGAAAATCCACAGTGCAGTAAATCTTGATGACGCAGAATATGCCAAGGAAGAGTTTCGTGAAAAGTGGGACAGTAAATATCCGAATATACTCAAATTCTGGGACAAAAACCGGGCGGAATGGATTGTATTTTTTGAATGTCCGCAGGAAATTCGTAAAATAATATATACGACAAATGCAGTGAAGTGCCTTACGGTGAGCTTTTTAAACGTAGTTATCGGTAAAATTTACAGAAAAGTCACACGCAATATCCCATGAACACAAGTTCTCATGTGTATGTTTTCTTCTAATTACCTTTATAAAGTCATTTCATGTTGGCTTTGTTCATAATTTGTTTACTCATTGAAATATCCTGATAAATTATCAAACCAATCGCATGAGTAACAAAGAAAAAATGTGGTATAATATGCTCCACATTCTGCTATTTACTGAATCGTTTGATACTAAGCTGATTTATCCCATAAAATCGAGGTTTTCGGAAATCCAAAATCAAAAAATGCCTGAAATGCGATGCTTTAAAAATTATCTGTTTTTTCGTTTTTGGTAGAACTTTGGTAGAATTTTTGGTAACAATTTCTGCAATGTATAATATAATGTGGAATAAAAACAACGTAAAATCAAGGAAAATTAACTTTAATGCAAGTTTGCAGTCAACACAAAAATATAATATGTGGGACATACGGTTATGAACTGTTCTGTATGGATTTTTTGTAGTTGATTTTAAAATAAAAATTTAATAAATGTGGTAAATCCTGCTGCTGACAAATTAGGTTTTACAATTATTTAGCGTTTCTGATTATCAATCAGAGGCGCTTTTTTGTTGCCTGAAATTAAATACAGGAGGTCAATGTTATGCCTGAAAATAAAACTATCTATCCAAATGACAATCATCTGTCGCTTGAAGCCAACGGTCTTTTGTCTGCGATGCTGAATATACCCGAAAGAGATTATCATACGGCAGAGGAACTTTGTACATTCTCGGAATGTGATTCGCTGAAAACTATCAGAACGGCTCTTGCCGAACTTAAAGACAAGGAATATATAATCTGCGTGAACGGAAAATATGCTGTCAATAAGCTCATGATTCCGTCTATGAAAGTGGTCTGAGGTGAGGAAAATGGCAAACAAAAAGAAAAAAGAAAAAACACAGCCGTCAAGTGTATGCAGAGTGAACAAAAATTCCAACTACACCGTGATGAGCAATTTTCATCTGCGTTCAAAAACACTTGGTCTGAAAGCTGTCGGTCTGCTCAGTAAAGTTCTTTCCCTTACGGACGAATGGGATTATTCCGTTGCCGGACTTGCTTCAATATGCAAAGAGGGCGAAACGGCAATAAAATCTGCTCTGGCTGAACTGAAAGAACGTGGCTATCTGACTGTTACAAAACTCAAACCGAATCAGACCAAAAGCGGACGCATTGAGTACGTCTATGATTTTTATGAGTATTCTGCAAAAGATGACCCTAATTCATCTGAATATGACGACGGCAGTGAAAACAGTGATAATACCGGAAAGAATGGAGATTCAACAGCCAATGTTGAAAGCTCCAAAAAAATTTATTTTCAAGAGGCAGAAAAACAAGGTATAGAAAATCTACCGCTTGAAATTCTACCTGTAGAAATTCAACCGACAGAAAACCAAGGGCAATTAAATAACAATAATAAAATACCAAAAAAAGAATTACTGATGCATGAAGTAACTATCAATCAATCTTCCCAGCCGCAGACCTCAAATCCGCAGAGTTTTCAGCACTCAGGCATAAATCCGATTGATGAGATTGATAGAATTCAATCGCTTCAAGAAAAACGTGAGGAAACAGAATATTTCATCAAGCGTAACATCGAATACGACTGGTACGAAAGTTTCTTTGCCGATATTGAGGACAATTCAAGCGAAAGAGGAAAAGTCACCTACGCAGCATCTATGTCCGAAATTGATATGATTCTTGAAATTATTGTCAATGCAATCTGCACTGAAAAGAAAACAATCCGCATCGGAAAAGAAGATAAATGCCAGTCGGTAGTTGAAAGCAGATACAAAAAGCTCGAAATGAAGCACATCGAGTATGCTCTCAAATGCCTGATGCTTAACACGAAGAATATCAAAAATCCAATATCATATCTGCAAACGGTGCTTTATAATGCAAGTTTTACCTGTGATTTTGCGGAAAGCAATGAATTGAAAAATATAGACCCTGCATTGTTTATCCCCGAACAGTTCCACAATGAAGAATTCAAAGAAAAGCATTATGAACATACCGCTTTCCGTCCGACAAAGCACAATGACTGGTGACAACAGCACTCTGAAGGGAGGTGATTTTATGGCAAAGACACTTGTAACGCTTGACAGAAAACTTGTCAACTATGCCAATATCGTTTCTATCTCGGTGGAACCGGGCGATTATTCAAACGATGACGGCGAAAAAATAGGCGATGTTTACGGCATTATCGCATTTGATGTAACAAATTCCATGCACGTTCTCGGTGTGTATGAGGACAGGGAAAAGGCTGTTGAAGCCCATAATAAGCTGAAAAGCTGGCTTGAGCGTGAAACATTCGGAGTTTATGACCTTGATGCTAAGGGAGATGATTAACTATGCCGACGGATTTTGAACGTGGAACGAAAAAGACCATTGACATCTCCGTAAAAGCCGAAAAGATAACGTCGGATATTCTCAAATCAGTTATGCAGGAATTTCTTGACGGCAAGGCTGATAAAAAAGGCAGAATGTCCTTTTCACAGCTTGAAAATAAGTCGAACGGAAAACTTGACAGCATTGAGGTAAACAACAGCAATATCGGCGATTTTCTAAATACTGCAAGGAAGTATGATGTGGATTTTGCCCTTAAAAAAGACAAATCCACAAGTCCGCCTACATATCACATTTTCTTTTCAGCAGGCAGAAGCGATAATTTTCAGAAAGCATTTTCCGAATATGCGGATAAGGTGCAGAATAAAATCGTCAATCGTGGTGAGATAAGCCGTGAACAGTTGAAAAAACAGGCTCGGAAAATTGAG
This sequence comes from uncultured Alistipes sp., assembly GCA_964401315.1. GTDB lineage: Bacteria > Bacillota > Clostridia > Oscillospirales > Ruminococcaceae > Ruminococcus. Next base: position 37,708 of record CAYNYB010000022.1, on the reverse strand, counting down.
AGCAAACCTCGCAGACAGCAGAAACAGCGTGAAAAATCAAAGGAGAATATGCGATGAAATGGCTAAAAATAGAGCCAAAGGCTCGTTCAGACTTCACTTATCGGAGGTGTTTCAATGCAGATTAACAGTCAAAAAATCAAGAAAATAATTCTTTCCAATCTGCCGTATCTGATTTTTGCTTATGCAGGCAATAAAATCGGTTATGCTTTCAGAATTGCAGAGGGCAGGGATATTTCGGAGAAAATGCTCCCGTTCCTCAACGGTATCGGTACTGCGTTTGCAAAAGTCCTGCCCAGTTTCAATCCTGTGGATATTCTTGTTGGTATCGCTGTTGCAGGAATTATGAAAGCAATTCTGTACATCAAATCCAAAAACCGAAAAAAATTCAGACAGGGCGAGGAGTACGGCTCTGCTGTATGGGGTACTCGCAAGGATATTGAGCCTTATATGGATTTGTCAAGATTTGCCAACAACGTAATACTGACTATGACAGAGTTTCTGACAATGGGCAGACCGTCACACCCGAAGTATGCACGAAACAAAAATATCTTGGTTATCGGTGGTTCGGGTTCGGGCAAAACGAGATTTTTCGTCAAGCCGAATTTAATGCAGATGCATTGCTCCTACGTTGTTACTGACCCGAAAGGTACAGTACTTGTGGAGTGCGGAAAAATGCTTGCAAGAGGCAGACCGAAAAAAGATGAAAACGGAAAAGCAATCGTTAAAAGGGGCGAAAAAGGGCAGATTATTCCCGTTTATGAGCCATACAAAATCAAAGTATTCAACACAATTGACTTTGCAAAGTCAATGCACTATAACCCATTCGCCTATATATCCGAAAAAAATCGTGAAAAAGATATTCTGAAATTTGTTGAGGTGCTGATAAAGAATACATCTTCTTCACAACAGCCGTCGGGCGATGATTTCTGGGTAAAGGCTGAAAAACTGCTGTACACCGCATATATCGCAATGATTTTCACTCTTTCGCCTGTTGAGGAAAGAAACTTTGAAACGCTGATTGATATGATAAACTGCTCTGAATGCCGTGAGGACGATGAGGATTTCAAAAATGCCGTTGATATTCAGTTTGAGTGCCTTGATAACTGGCTGAATAAGGTTGAAATTCCCACAGATGATGAGGACTACGAGGACTATCTCTTTATGAACGAATTTCCTCCCTCTGATGAGCAAAGACGTATTGGTGCATTTGCGGTGAAACAATTCAAGGCTTACAAGCTGGCAGCAGGAAAGACCGCTAAATCTATCCTTATTTCCTGTTCAACAAGGCTTGCACCTTTTGCAATAGATGAGGTATTAGAGATTACAAAATATGACGAGCTGCACCTTGATAAACTGGGTGACGAACTGTCAGCATTGTTTGTTATTATCTCCGATACCGATGCCACATTCAATTTTCTTGTGGCAATTATGTATTCTCAGATGTTCAATCTGCTCTGCACCAAAGCTGACAACAGCAAAGGTGGCAGATTAACATATCACGTCCGCTGTCTACTCGATGAGTTCGCAAATATCGGTGAAATTCCGCAGTTTGACAAGCTGATAGCAACAATCCGTTCCCGTGAAATTTCGGCAAGCATAATTCTGCAAGCCAAGTCACAGCTTAAAGCAATTTACAAGGATAATGCCGATACAATCGAAGGAAACTGCGATACTATGCTCTTTCTGGGCGGTAAGGAAAAAACTACGCTGAAAGAAATTTCTGAATCGCTCGGCAAGGAAACTATCGACAGTTTCAATACGTCCACAAATCGTGGGCAGTCCGAAAGTTACGGCATGAACTATCAGAAGTTAGGCAAGGAATTGAAAAGTCAGGACGAACTCGCAGTAATGGACGGCGGTAAATGTATCTTACAGCTTCGTGGAGTACGTCCGTTCTTCTCGGATAAGTATGATATAACACGTCACGAAAACTATCATCTTCTGCTTGATGCAAATCCGAAACACGAGTTTGACATAGAAACATTTGTAAATGACAGAAAGAGTATGCATTTCAAACCGTCAAAACGAGATACATTCACGGAATATGAAGCGAACGTGACAGATAATTCAGCCGATTAAGGCTGACAGCGAAGAATCCGAAAAAAAGAAATAATCGGGTGAAGCTGAAATACTGATTTTATTTGATTTAAGGAGTTTTTTACAATGGAAAACACAAATATTTCTGCTGTTTCCACAGCACAGACAACAAACGCAAACACAGGCAAGCACAAGTGGCTCACTAAGGGCAGTAAGTTTGCAAAGAAAGCAACGATGATGCTTACAATCGCAGGCTGTATGGCTATGATGTGTTCCACAACGGCATTCGCAGCAACAGGTGTTGTAGATACAAGTAACTTTATCACAACAGCCTGTACAGTCCTCAAATCCGTTATCTGTCTTATCGGTGGCGGTGTCGGAGTATGGGGCGTTGTCAACCTCCTTGAAGGTTACGGAAACGATAATCCGGGTGCGAAATCTCAGGGAATGAAGCAGCTTATGGCAGGTCTTGGACTTATTCTCCTCGCAATTGTTCTTGTGCCTGTTCTCCAGAATATGATGACTGGTGCAGTCTGATTAGCTGAAAACGGATATAGTGGTGGGCAGAGGTGGGATTATCTGTTTCGGTGAAAGGAAGTGACGAAAAATGGGAGTAATCAGTGATGCAGTAGATGCACTTGAGGATTGGTGCTGTGACTTATTCAAGGACAGTATCAAATCCCAGTTTGACGGAATATCAGATTTATTGACAGATACATTCTCGCAGACTACGGGAAGCAGCGGACTTGTAAGTACATACCTTACTTCGCACCCTGCATCGTTTACAGGCAATTCAGCAGGAACTGGAACGCATATATGGACTACAATTGAAACGCTCTGCAATAATGTTGTTGTCCCAATCGGTGGCTTTATTCTGACGATTATTCTGTTGAATGACCTGATACAGACAGTCATACGAGGGAATAACTTCAAGGACTTTGACGATTCGATTTTCATAAAATGGATAATCAAAGCCTTATGCGGTGTAATTCTTGTGTCGAATGTGTTTTACATCGCAAGCGGACTGTTTTCATTCGGCACAAATGTATGTTCAAACGGCTTGTCTACGCTGTTCGGAACAGGTGATTATTTATCAACGGCACTCGCCCTAAAGAAGTCGGCATTAAGCGATTTGGGACTTGGCGAACTAATGACTGTATGGTTTATTTCGCTGGTGGTTCATCTTGGAATTATGATTATGATTGTGGCAATCGTGATAACACTTGCAAGCCGGATTATCGAAGTTTTCATGTATCTTTCAATTGCTCCGATTCCTATGGCAACAATGATGGACAGCGGTGAATGGTCAGGTATCGGAAAAAACTGGGTAAAACAACTTCTCGCACTTTCATTTCAGGGATTTTTTATCATTGTGGCACTTGGTATTTTCAAAACACTTTTTGCGAATATGATTTCAACTTTGAATGCAGGCGGTGACGGTGTGATTATGCAGATGGCAATGTTACTGGGTTATACGGCTGCACTTATTTTCACAGTCCTGAGAACAGGTGCTGTAAGCAAAAGTGTGTTCAATGCTCACTAAAATAATTATGCCGATATTTTTACGGATTGGAGGGCGAAATGGCACATTACGTTCAAATCCCGAAAGACCTGAATGACATCAAGGAAAAGTTCATTATGGGATTTACTAAAAGGCAAGTGATATGTTTTGGTATCGGTCTTGTTGTCGGTGTACCTGTTTTCTTTCTGACGAGAACTGCTCTCGGAATGAGCGGTGCAATATTCGCAATGGGAGCTTGTGCAGCTCCTGCAATACTCTGTGGACTGTACAGAAAAAACGGTGTATTCCTTGAAAAACAGGCAAAATATATGCGTGAATATTTCACAAGACCGAGAAAGAGATACTATAAAACAACAAATATTTTTGAGTGTATTTCAAATCAGATTGAGTACAACAAAATCAAAAAAAATTGAGAGATGCCGAAAAATAAGGCATTTCGGCAAATCCAATTTTAAAGACTGGAGGTAAAAAAGTGGGCTTTAGAAAGAAAAATGCCAGAAGAAGTAATAACAAGGCAACTGCTGATGTTATTATGGGCAAGCCTGCAAAACAGCTTACAAAAGACGAAAAGAAAATACTTTCTGCTCGTATGACGGAGATAAAAAGTGCAAACGGAAATAAATCAACAGTACAGAACACTATACCGTATCAGACAATGTACCGTGACGGTGTTTGTCAGGTTTCCGATAATTTCTTTTCTTTGACAGTACAGTTTTTTGATGCGAATTATTCAATTGCTGAGTTTGATGAGCAGGATAATATTTTTTCAAAATACTGCGATGTTATCAACCTTTTCGATAACACAATCAAATTTCAGCTTACTTTTGAAAATCAGAATCGCTCAAAAGACAAGCTGATAAAAACTGTACAGATACCCGAACAGGACGATGATTTTAATGACATTCGTTCAGAATATTCAAGAATGCTGACCGACAAGCTGCTCAAAGGCAGTAACGGACAGTCGGCAAGAAAATTTCTTACGTTCGGCATTGAAGCAACGTCATATAAGGCTGCAAGGGCAAAACTTATGTCAATCAAAAATGACGTAATCAAGGGATTTAAGGCTTTCGGTGTTGAAGCGGAAATGCTTGACGGTACAGAAAGGCTTGAAGCGATGTACTATGCTCTCAATCCTTACGGAAATCAAAATTTTGTATTTGACTGGGACTTGATGCTCCTTGCAGGAATGGACACAAAAGACTTTATTTCACCGAAATCGTTCAAATTTAACAAGCAGGATTTTGAAATCGGAAACGCTTACGGTGCGGTATGCGGAATGAATATTCTTGCAGGTGAATTGCCCGATGAAATTCTGCGTAATTTTTTGGAAATGCAAAATCTTTTCTGCGTGAATATTCACGTTGAGCCTCTTGACCAGATAGATGCTCTGAAATTCGTCAAAAAGAAACTGACCAACGTAAATCAGATGAAAGTTGACGAGCAGAAAAAGGCTTCACAATCAGGCTATGACCCTGATATTCTGCCGCCGCAAATCAAGATGTACATTGATGATATTGAGAAGTTGCTGGGTGATTTGAACTCGAAAAATGAACGACTTTTCCATATTTCAATCAGCATCAGAAGTTATACAAAGTCAAAAAAAGACCTGAAACTTCAATCGGAAACACTGAAACGTATCTGCCAGAAAAACAACTGCCTTATGTTTCCTTACGATTATCGACAGGAACAGACTTTGGTGTCAACTTTACCGCTGTGTTACAACGAAATTCCTGTATCAAGAGAAATGCACACTTCGGGTATCGCAATTTTTGTTCCATTCACTACAAATGAACTTTTTCAGTACGGTCAGGCAACATATTACGGAATAAATTCGCTGTCGGGGAACATGATTCGTGCAGACCGTTCACGGCTAAAAAATCCAAACGGACTTATTCTCGGTACTCCGGGCAGTGGCAAATCATTCAGCGTAAAACGTGAAATTCTTGACTGTTTTCTGACAACTCTTGATGACATAATTATTTGTGACCCAGAGGGCGAATATTTTCCGCTTGTGCAGGCACTTCACGGGCAGTTAATCAGAATTGCAAGCAATTCCGAACAGCATATAAATCCTATGGACATCACGATTGATGAGTATCTTTTTGAAAATCCAATGGAAGTAATCGCCAATAAATCGGACTTTCTGATTTCTTTGTGTGAAATTATTGTCGGTGGTCGCTACGGACTTTCTTCGGAGGAACGTTCTGTAATTGATAAATGCGTTCAGCGTATCTACAAAGAATTTATCGAAAATTCGCCAAATACCTCTAAAATGCCGTTGCTTTCAGATTTGCAGAATGAACTGAAAAAAGAAGGTGAAGTCGCTTTGAGAGTTTCAAATTCCCTTGAAATGTTCGTCAACGGCTCGCAGAATTTATTCAATAACCGCACGAATATTGATTTGACGAATCGTCTGATTTGCTTTGACATCAAGGAACTTGGAAATCAGCTTAAAAAAGTCGGTATGCTCATTGTACAGGATACGGTTTGGAATCGTGTTTCTGTCAACCGAAATCAGAAAAAAATTACTCGATACTATATCGACGAATTTCACTTGCTTCTGAAAGAGGAGCAGACTGCAAAATATTCCGCTGAAATCTGGAAACGTTTCAGAAAATGGGGCGGTGTTCCGACCGGAATTACGCAGAATGTCAAGGATTTATTGCAGTCGCAGGAAGTTGAAAATATTTTTGATAACAGCGATTTTGTGTATATGCTAAATCAGGCAAGTGGCGACAGGGATATTCTCGCTGAAAAGCTGCACATCTCAAAAGAACAGATGGAGTATGTCACAAACAGCGGTCAAGGCGAAGGACTGATTCGTTACGACAAGGTACTTTTGCCGTTCACTGATGCGTTTCCAACCAATACACAGATGTATAAACTTATGACTACAAAGCCGACTGAAAGTGCATAAAACAGCTAAAAGGTGATTTATGAGCAGGTTTATAAAAAGACAAAATAAGCTCCGAAAAGCACAGGCAAGATTTGAAAAAATCAGTCATCATTCAAAGCAGTTTAAAATACGATTTGAACGTTCTCAAAACGGCAGAGGTCGATTCAAAACAAGGTCTAATATTGTCCGTGAGAAAAAAACATTTTATGGCAGTAACAGAGGTTTTGCCCATAAGGTTTTCAATCTGAAACATCGTTTTGAGGGCGATAAACCGTCAATTACAAAAACAATAAATAATTTTCAGCCGAAAAATTTCAAGGGAAAATTATTCAAAAAATCCGCACAAGCTGTAAATTTTGCAATTCACGATACAGTAAAAACTGCTGTTGATGCTGTACTTACAAGTGAAACAATCGGCTTGAAATCGGCAGATGTTGTGAAACGTGAGGTTGTCAATAAACTGAAACAGAAGTATTTCCGTGAAGCCGTTGACGATTATCACAGGGGAACATTTGAAACACTCCGTATCAGTGCAGATGCAGTCAAGGGTACGCATAATCACTTCAAATCCAAAAAGCAGTACAAACTTGAAAAGGCAAAATTCAAGCTGAAAAAAGCGGAATATTCTGTTTTTAAAAATGATACTTTTAAGCCGAAAATTCAAAACAACAAGGCTGACCTAAAATCTTCAAAGGCTGAATTTAAACAGCATAAGCGTAATTTCAGAAACAGCAGCCAATCAAATATTCAAAGAGCATTTCTGATAAGACGAAAACAGGATTTTAAGCAGAGTAAGCGTGAAATTAAATTTGACAGCAAAAAGCTGAAATCTGAAAAGAAATTCAAGCGTAAGGAACTGAAAAATCAGCGAAAAATCAAGCGAAATTCAAAAACTGGATTTTTAATTCTGAAACCTGCAAGCTACACGGCAAATCGAATGAAAGCGTCCGCTTGGCAAAAGGCGGTCAATGAGGATTCTGACAATGATATGCTCCACGCTCTCGATTCCGCAAAACGCAGGATTGTCGAGCCTGTTGCACAGAAAACCTCAAAACCCGAACGCTTACAGCGACAACAGAAAAAGCGTGACAGCTTATCCGATAAGGAAAAGAATAAGAAAAAACGCCTGAACAAACAGGAAAATAAGCTGAAAACAAAGAATAAACAGCCTCCTAAAAAGCGTAAAAAGTCGAAATTCAAAAAGTCTTTTTCTGAAAAATTCAAGGACTTTGGCAAGCTGCTAAAGCAGTTTATCAAGAACGTTTACGAAAGAGAAGTCAAAAAGTTTTTTGCTTGTGTTGCCGTTCCGATTATAATTATTTTGCTCGTTTTTGCCCTGATTTTAATGCTTTTTTCGTCCACAGGTTCAGGCGGAAGTTTTACACTCGGTACTTATGCAGCACAGGATTATGACTTATCCGAAGCTGAAAAATATTACACAAAACTCGCTTGGGATTTGAATGAAAAAGTTATCCGCTGTGGCGGTGACGACTGGAAAAAGGCTCTGAAAGACTTGGGGGCTGATACTTCGGTTTACAAGGATAAGCCTGATGAGTACATATGGGGACATTCCGTACATTTTGATTACGATGCAGTTTACGATTTTGATGTAAGTAAATTATGGTCGTTTTTATGTGCTTATTATTATGACTTTGATGCTGAAAATGGCGATATAAAATACTGGAAATTCAAGGATAGTACAGAAAATCTGCTTGTTGAAATTTTCAATGCTGAGTACAAATTTGAGCATTTCTATGACAATACATCACGTTGGGAGGAGTACGATTCCTACTATTTTTCGGGCGGAATTGACGGCACTTACTGGCTTGCTGACAGTGCGAATATGTACCGTAACAGTTATCTTCCAAAATCAAATCCCGGCGAACTGAATGCTTTCAAAGACGATAGTGGTTATTTGCATTTTAATGAGTACCTCGAAATCCTTAACGCACAGGATGGTTACAAGCGGACTGGCTGGTTTATTCAAGACCAACAATATTTTGTAAGTGACCGCAGCGGACAAAGTTCAGCACCGTTCTATTCTTGGTTTAATGGTGTTGAATTTGGGCGAATTTATGGTGAAGATTATCACCCTCGCTCCTATTGGGGATTCAGCGATACAGACCAGATTTACTGGTGTGTTTCTCCGCAGGATACGCTTTATTGGAGAAATGATTTGACTGATACTTGCCTGATAAGCTACTATCATGCTAACTACTGGAAAAACGACTGCCGGCTTTACTACAATGTAAAGCAGAAAAAGACATTTGATGAAGTTATCAATGACAAGCTGAGTTCGATGTCACATTCCGATGAACGTGTACAATATTACAAACTTCTTGCAGGAACGGACAGCGGTACACTTCACGGAAATCATCAGACTTTGTGTAGCCTGACGGGTACAAGTATTCACGACAGCACCATTACCAACGGTTTCGGCTGGGATATGCAGGAGTGGAATATCCGGCATTGCAGCATTGATGATTTGCACGATGCTGTAGATATTGCAGTGGAAAACGGAAGCGATATTTACGCTCCGTTCAAGTGTAAAATCAAATCGTATGACAGCGATAAAAAGACCGTAGTTCTGCGGAAAGATGATGTTGAATACTGGTATGACGGCACGGGCGGTACAGAGCGTGATACGGAAGTTACAATAAAAAATGTAACGCTGAACGGCTGTGAAATCGGAGATACCTTAAATGAGGGAGATGTTTTTGCAAATGCTACTTCAACGTATATTCACGTTAAAGTTGAAATTGATACAGACGGCATAGGTTGGGACTTCATTGACCCACGGCTTGTATTTTATTGATTGGAGGTTATGAAATGGCTATCAATGATAAGAAAATCGAAAAACTGCTTGAACGTGCAGAAATTCTTGATAAGCGTATCAGAGAAGATACGGCTGAACGCAAGCGTATTTTAGCAGAAGTTGACCGTCTGAGTTATGCAAATCTCAAAACGGAACTTGCGAAAAACGATATGACTACGGACGATTATGTTCTCTTTGTCAAGATGAAAAAGAAAATGGCTGACAAGAACATTTCTGTTGAGGATATTGAGGAAATGATTGACAGCATATCTGGAATTACGGAGGAAAAAGACGATGAAAAGAAGATTTTTTAGTGCAGTGCTTTCCGCTATGATACTTGCTGTGACAAGTGTTGGTGTTACAGCTTATGCGGAGGAAACTGCAAGCGAAAATCAGGAAACAACGGTTGCTGAAATGGCAGAAAGTACCGAAAAAACATCAGAAAATGTGACTACAGAAATTTCTGAAACAAGCGAAACTACCACAACAACTGTTGATTATTTCGCTGACAAATACTACGATACAGACGGCAATGCAACGCTTATCAAAGAAGAAAATATCATCTATAATTCGGAGAAAATGCAGTTTATTGCAGTCACGACAAAGGACGGTCACATTTTCTATGTACTTATCAATTATTCTGCTGAAAATGGTGAGGACAATGTTTACTTCTTAAACAAAGTTGATGCGGTAGACTTGTATTCGCTCATCTATATGACCGATGAGGAAAAGGAAAACGGCATTGATATGAACAACGTTGAAAGGGCTGAAAATGCTGCTTTAAACGCTTTCGGGAATGAAAAGCCTAATTCCGAAAAATCCGATAATTCGGAATCGGAGGACAATTCCAACAGCGATACCGCTGAACAAAAACAGCCTGTAAACAAGCCTATGAGTGCAAATAATCTTTATCTCATAATCGGTGCGGTTTCAATTCTCGGTATCGGCGGTGCAGGATTTTTCATTATGAAGAAAAAACCGAAAAATAAGGCGGTTGCTGAAACAGAAGAAGATGAAGAAATCAATTTTTATGATGATTCCGAAAATGAAGATGAAGAATAAGGAGAGTTTACTATGAAGAAGTATGTAAAAATCGGTCTTATCGTTGGTGCGGTCGGCACGGTGGGTGCTGTTATCCGTTCCGTTGCAAGAAAATCCTTTGACCACGGCTTTCACACGGGAATGTCCGTGAGTGTCAATGTCGCTGACGGTGTTATCAATGAGGTTTCTGAGAAGTACAACAATCTTGTTGACGAGTACAACAGGCTTGCAGAGGACTACTGCGATTTGCTTGATGACGTTGACTTTGATGTTGCGAAAATCGGTGAATCTGAGGACGATTCGGAAGAATAACTGAAAGGACGAAAGACAATGAGAAAGAGAGAATTTGTCGGTATTTTTATCGGGATTTTTACTGCGGTAATCTGCTTTGTTTTCGGCAGAAATAAGGGATTTACTGAGGGTTACAGAGATGCTGATAATATGATGAAAAATGAAAGTTTTAAGTCTGTTTGACGGCATTTCCTGCGGAAGATTGGCACTTGAACGTGCTAATCTTGCCGTAGAAAATTATGATGCCTTTGAAATTGACAAATACGCTGTTGCCGTTTCAAAGAACAATTACCCCGATATTGTTCATCACGGAAATGTATTTGACGGCGATTTCACCAAATTCAAAGGCTATGATTTACTGCTTGGAGGCAGTCCGTGTACATACTGGAGTGTTGCTAAAAAAGGCAGGGAAACAACTGCTGACGGAGAGGGATTCCGTCTGTTTATGGAGTATGTGAGAGCATTGCATGAGAGTGAATGTAAGTATTTTCTGTACGAAAACAATTTCTCTATACATCAGAATATCAAGGACGAAATCTCCGAAAAGCTCGGTGTTGAGCCGATTATGATTAACTCGGCATTGCTTTCTGCACAAAACCGCAAACGCTGTTATTGGACGAATATTCCGAATGTTATTCAACCGGAAGATAAGGGTATTTTGCTGAAAGATGTACTTGATAGCGGTATTTCGTGGCAGGATAAAAGCTATTGTATGACGGCAAGCTATGACGGAGCGATTTTTTCCAATACCCTTAAACGCAAACAGAGGACTATGATAGCCGAGCCTGTGGCGGTTAATGACGAAAATGGAAAATCCCGCACTATCAAGGCACAGTATCAAAGTACATCGCTTGCAAATGCCACACGTCAGGACGGTTTCGGTGCAACTATGATAGCTGAAAGAATTGTAAAACCGATTCGTATCGGTGAATATGGAAAAGGCGGTCAGGGTCAGCGTATTTATTCGGTTCAAGGAAAATCTGTAACACTTTCCGCAAACGGCGGTGGTCAGGGTGCAAAAACAGGGCTTTATAAAATTGATTTGCCCGATGGTGACTACATAATTCGCAAATTAACGCCTGTTGAAGCTGAAAGATTACAGACTTTGCCCGATAATTACACGGCAGGAATCAGCAATACACAACGCTATAAATGTATCGGAAACGGCTGGACTGTTGACGTTATTGCACACATTCTGGGAGGACTTTCAAATGAATATTAACGTTTATCATCAGTCATTTGATACCGAAAATTACACGATTGTTGACAGCTATTCAAAAGCAATACGCAGAATAAATGACAACAGCGTTATTCTTTGCAGTATCAGCGGAGGAAGTGACAGCGATATTGTTCTCGATATAATTCACAATGTTGATGATTCGGGAAAAGTTGCTTACTACTGGATTGATACGGGAATTGAATATCAGGCTACAAAAGACCATTTAGAGTATCTTGAAAGCAAGTATGATATACAAATTGAGCGTATTAAACCGAAAAAATCAATTCCTGTCTGCGTTCATGAATACGGCGTTCCGTTTATTTCAAAGTACGTTTCAGAACAGATGATGCGTTTGCAGGCACATAATTTTCAATGGGAAGATGAGCCGTTGGAAGTGCTTTTAGAACGTTATCCAAACTGTAAAATTGCTTTGCAGTGGTGGTGCAATGCCTACTATACGGCAGAAAACGGTGTTCAGAAGATGAGCAGATTTTCGATAAGCCGCAACAAATGGCTGAAAGAGTTTATTATACAAAATCCGCCTGACTTCCCCATATCAAATAAGTGCTGTGAATATGCAAAAAAGAAGCCTGCAAAACAGTTCATTAAGGAAATGGGTGCGGATATTGAGATTACAGGCATACGCAAATCGGAGGGCGGTGTGCGTTCTGCAAATTATAAATCCTGCTTTTCGGAAAGCAAATCCAAAGGCTGTGGTACATACCGCCCGATATTCTGGTATACAGACGGTGATAAGCGTGATTATGAGCAGTTTTACAATGTGGAACATTCACGCTGTTACACGGAATATGGATTGAAGCGTACTGGCTGTGTCGGATGTCCGTTCAATCCACGCATTACTGATGAACTGGAGATTATCCAGAAATATGAACCGAAACTTTACACGGCAGCGGTCAATATTTTCGGGAAATCATACGAATACACACGCAAATACCGTAAGTTTGCAGAGGCTATGAAATCAAAAGAGAAAGAGGGAAATTTATGAATGAAAATAATTTCAGAGAATGGCTTGGACAGCGATACAGCCGAAAAGTCGTCAGCGACAATATTTCAAGGCTGAAAAGAATTAACAGAGAAATTACTGATGTTGATGCAGAATACGACAAAGACCATTGCTGTTACTTGTTGAGCCTTTTTGACAATCTCGGCGATAATCCCGAAATGAGAAGTTACAACACAAGTTTGCCTGTTGGCAGCAGCTCTATCAGATGTTGTAAATATGCAGTTACCCGTTATATCAAGTTCAGAGAAGAATCGGAGGGAATTAAAAATGATTGACCCGAATTTAACTCACAAGATTATCAATTTGATTATGGAATCAAGCGTTTCGGCTCTTGTTGCAGGTTTGCTTATCGGTGGACTTGTTGGTGCTGGTATAACAGTAATAGTATCAAATAAAAAGAACGCTTGCGACAGTTCTACAGAGATTTAAGGAGAGGTTATTATGAAATTTTCAAAAGCTATCAGGAAAATTATTGGGATTTGTGCGGTTTCGGGAGTTGCTGTTATCGCTTACAAAATTGGCGAAAGTGACGGCAGGCAAAAGGAACGTCACCGCATCACTTCGGAAAACATCGACTATTACGATGATATGGACTATGACGAAAAAGATGATGAGTGTATCACTCCTCGCCGTGCTGTGTATGAGGTCCAGAGAGAATAAAATAAGCACAGCTTTTAATGGCTGTGCTTATGGTTAGAAATTATGAATTCAGGCTATTACTTTTTTAAATCCGCTGCAAGTTCAGTAACTTCCTCAAGAGTAAGACCGCTGTACTTAGCGACTTTATCAATTGGAAGATTATCCAGAATCATTGTAGTTGCATTTTCAACGGCTTTTCTGTATTCAGCTTCGTTTACCATATCTTCGTTGATTTTACACATATACTTCACACCCTCCTCAGTTTCCTTAAAGAATTTAGCTTTTGATGCTAAAAGTTCAAAGTTCATATCGTCCGGATTGCTACAGCGAAAATCATGCATAAGTTTTGCAATATCGGAGTTATCCTCTTCATTATCATACGCAGCATTTACATAAATAATGTGCGCTCCGTCACCTAACGGCTTGCCCGTTTCGGTATCTCGCCATTCAAAATGATAGATTGGTCTGTTTTCGCCACGCACATCGTTTTCAGTAATGAATATAACGTATGTATTCGGAAGATTATCGAAATCTCCTTTGGCACTCAATGATTCAATATCAATTGCACTTGAATGGTATCTTACTCTTTTTGCAGTTGCACCTTTGTCACCACGCTGAATTTCAAGATTATAGCGTTCATTATTGCTGTCGTTTGCAAAAACATCAAGACAAATAGAACGTGCGCCTAAAATCTGCTTCATATCGTATTGCGTTTCCTGACGGATAACTTTCAAATCCTCTTTGCCTGTGATAATTCTGAGTACCATTTCAGTAAGCGGAATGTTATCCCTGAAAAGTTCTCTCATAAAATCATCATCAAGAGGTCTGTATTTCGCAATTCGCTCTAAATTTTCCTGATGAAGCTGTTCTTTGCTCTTAACAGGTTTATCCATTGGTATCTCCTCTTTCAATTAAGTTCTTTCTAATGATATTGTACCACATTTCAAAACAAAAATCAATAGCCTGACTGATTTTTGCATAAGCAGAATTAAATTTTTTCATTCAACTTTTATTTTGGTAATTCAGGCTTGTACTAATTTAAGTATATCACGTTTCGTGACATTTTTCAATACAAAAAGAAAATTTTTATAAAGAAAGGAAGTTTTATATGTCAACTTTAATCATAGCTGAAAAACCGTCGGTAGCTCGCAGTCTATGTACGGTTATCGGTGCAAAAACAACAAAAAAGGGATATATCGAAGGAAACGGATATATCGTTTCTTGGTGTGTCGGTCACCTTGTTGGTCTGAAATATCCCGATGATTACCTCAACGGCTGGCACGAAAAATGGAGTTTTTCACAGCTCCCGATGATTCCGAAAAACTGGCTTTTCAAGGTTACAGAAAGTACCAAAGAGCAGTTTGAAATCCTGAAAAATCTCGTCAAGAGAGATGATGTGACGGAAATAATCTGTGCCACAGATGCCGATAGAGAGGGCGAATGTATCTTCCGCTATGTCTACAATATGATTGGTTTCAGCAAGCCTGTGAAACGTCTTTGGGTTTCGTCACTGGAAGAGTCCGCAATACGCAAGGCTATGCGAAATATGAAACCTATGAACAATTATGACAACTTATTTTTTGCAGGATTTTCAAGAGCAAAGGCTGACTGGCTTGTCGGAATGAACGGCTCTCGCCTGTTCTCCTGCCGTTACCGTGACCGTCTGAATATTGGTAGAGTACAAACCCCGACACTTGCAATGATTGTTCAGCGTGACTTTGACGTGAAGAATTTTGTCAGACAGAAATATTTTACTGTTGACCTTGATTGTGACGATTTTACGCTGATTTCTGCAAAAATTGATGATGAAAATATTGCTGATAATCTTGTAAATTCGTGTAATGGGAATACTGCAAAAATCACATCTGTAAAGCGTGAAATCAAGACTGTAAATCCGCCTAAACTCTATGATTTGACGACTTTACAGCGTGATGCAAACAAGATTTACGGCTATACCGCACAGCAGACACTTGATTGTGTTCAGTCGCTGTATGAAGCAAAATTTGTGACTTATCCACGCACTGACAGCCAATATCTGAGCGATGATATGGAACAGACGGCACTTGACGTTATCGGCATAATCGGCAGAGTGTTTCAGTTCGGCAACGTTGTAAATCCTGATATTTCACGCTGCATAAATAACAGCAAAGTAACAGGACACCACGCAATTATCCCGACTGCAAACATTCAGACCGCTGATTTTGTTAATATGCCGACTACGGAGAAAAATATTCTCACGCTGATTGCAAACCGTCTTTTATGTGCGTCTGCTCCTGCCCATAAGTACGAATCTGTGAAAATTTCTGCTGACTGTAACGGTACGGAATTTACTGCCAATGGCAAAACTGTACTTGAAAACGGCTGGAAAAATCACACTTTTAAAAATGCTGAAAATGACGAAGTAAAGCCGATTCCGACAGTTATTGAGGGACAGGGATTTTCAGTTTCAGCAAGAAAAAGTGAGCATTTCACAAGTCCGCCAAAACCGTTCACGGAAGATACTCTGCTTTCCACAATGGAACACGCAGGACAGGAAAATTATGACGAAAATTCGGAGAAAAAAGGTCTTGGAACTCCTGCAACCCGTGCCGGAACTATTGAGGGACTTGTCAAAAAAGGCTATGCAGAGCGAAAAGGCAAGCAGATTGTTGCAACTGAAAAAGGTGTGAATTTAATTGCTGTTTTGCCTGATGAGGTCAAATCTGCAAGCCTGACTGCCGACTGGGAAATGAAGTTACAGCAGATTGAACATGGACAGTATTCGGCTGATACTTTTATGGTTGAAATTGAGGATTTTATTCGCACTCTCTGCAACAAATATGGCTCTGCTGATTCTTCTGTATCTTTCGGCAATAACTCTGCACCAATCGGAAAATGCCCGAAATGTCAGAGTGATATTATCAAGGGCAAATATGGATATTACTGCAAAAACAAGTGCGGAATGAATGTTTCAAAGGTTTATGGCACGGAACTTTCGGAAACTCAAATCAAAGGACTTTTAAGCGGAAAATCCACAAGCTACACGGCAAACGGCAAGAAAAATATTGTTCTGCCCGAAGTCTTTGAAAACAACTACAACGGTAAAACTTACTATCAATGGAAAACTGAAAGGAAATAATCAATGAGTATTAACAGAAACGCAGACAGGGAAAATCTGCATCTTGAAAACGGTTATAAGGAAGTCCTTATAGCAGCTCTTGACTTCAACAACTCTATAAATAAGAACTATCCTTCAATTCTTACAAGAAATAAGGAAATCGAAAGAGATTTGGGATATGTTCGTGAGGACGGCACACTCTCCTGTTTTAAATCTATGCTGCCGAAGTATGTATATATGTTGATTGAAAATTATGCAGAACTTGCAAATAAAATGAACGAATTTATTGTAATGTTCAACGAAGGAGAAATGAAAAATGACACAGCAAGTGAAGAATAACATTGCAAAAATCCTCGGAGTATCTGAGGACAGCATTTCTGCCCTGCCGAAAGAAATTACCGATTCAATGCAGGCTGTACTTGAAAATGTTGAGGTCAGGAATGAAGATGATGCAAATATGCTCTATGCCGAACTTGACGGCTATTGGACAAAAGGAAATGTTCTTAATGGTCTGAATGATGTTTCAAGAGATACGGGTATTTCGCTTGATGCCCTTAAAAATCTCGGCTACGATATTCAGCAGGAACTTGTTTTTGAGTACATGGCGGACAGCAGTAATACCGCACATCTTTATGATGTGGTCAACAAGGCTCTTGCAGTTATGGAACTTGAAAACGTTGCAAAACTGATTGATATTCCTGTGAGCAGGCTGAAAGAATATCCCTTTGAAATTCAGGTTCAGCTTTGCGGTATGTATTCAATGGAATATGATGAGAACAATTCATTTGAACTCATCAGCCGACTTAAAGGAGTGATTGGCTTATGAGCAGGGTAAGGACAGCAGGTGCGGACTTGCAAAAAATAGCCAACAAGACTTATGCAAAGTATGCTACGGAAAAGGGCGAAAAAATTGTACTTGCACTTGAAAAGTGCCGTATTCCGTACTTTGCAAAGTTCAGCAGTACCGAAATCTCCATTACATATGATGCCGATTACAAGGAAAATGTTGAGGAAATCATCAGAAAGCTGCTTTCGGGTGTTTATGATGAAATCACGGCTGAATTAAAGCGTATGACCGACAAAAACGGATACAAATCACTTCTTCCCGAAATAGCTGAAACTCTCGGTACTTCGGTTAGTTTTCTGAAATCACGTCCCGATGAGGTGCAGGAAATCCTCTGCAAGAGATATGTGAATCTGTGGTACTGCGATACTCCGACAATAAAGCGTGAACTTTCGGAAATCATCAATCTTGGCAATTCTGGGGAATATTATGTATCAGCTGAGATTCAGCGTAAACGTGCCGAAAAAATACATCAGAAACATATTCAGAAAGAAAACAGAGAACGCTCTGAACGTGAAAGGAGATTTTAACAATGCCCGTACAGGATAATGAACAGCAGAAAAAGACTGACAATTTCTTTGAAAACAATGATGAACAGCGTAAAACTGCCGTAAATCAGCAGGAAAACAGCATTACAAAGTCGCAGAAACTTCTCCCGTTTCTGAATACAAAGGCAGAAATTCATCAGAATCAGCTTCAGTCTTTGGATATGAAGATTGCTCGCAGAGAAGATAAAATTTTCCGAAATGAAGCCAGAATTGAACGATTAACAGCAAAGGCGGACAGGCTTGAGGACAGAAATACAATGCTGAAAAATATGATGGGCAGCGTTCCTATTGTCCGCAGGCTGATTGAAAAGAATGAACAGAGAATCGCTAATATCAGGGAAAACAAAATTCCGAAAAGACAGGACAAAATAATAACTCACAAGCAGAAACTTGCGGTTTTAAGCGGAAAACGCAGTGCAACAGAACATAAATTAAACCGTGTTATCGCCCTGAATGATGCAGTAAAAAGTTTTTCAATCAAACTTAACAACGAACGACGTGAAATTTTCAGCGATGCTATGAATCGTCTGAATGCTTCAAATGCTGACTGTCTTTCGGATAAAATTATGGCTCTGCAAGCGAAAAAACAGCAGATTATTGAGGAATACAACCGTCCCGAAACTTCCGTTGTGGACAAGGTTAATCTCGGACAGAAACTGAAAAGTATCGACAATAGAATTCATGATACGAATGAAAAAATGCAGAAATTTATTCATTCCGAAAATCATTATTCTGAAAAATCCGCTGATACTGTTGATGCGACAATGAAGGTCACATCGGATAAATTTGCCGATATTTCAGAAAGTGCAACGTACACAATCCCCGAAATTGCGGAAAATATTATAACCGCAGCCGACAGCGTTGACCTGATGGACAAAAACAGAATTTCTGAAATTGCCACTAATTTCAATTTGCTTGACGGAAATTCAAAATCTGACCTTGAAAATATGCAGAAAGAACTTTCCGAAACGCTTTCGGCAATGAAAGAAATTGCAGGAAACAAGTACATGATGCAGAGTATTCGTGAATCCACGGCAAAGGAAATTCCGAAGATTGAAGCACAGCTTGATGCTGTAAACAAGGCACTTGAAAAATTTGCTCCTGCAACAGAAAATAAAGCAAAAATCAATCCCGATTTCTATAAGTCCCTGCCACAGAATGAACGTCACATTGAAACCATGTCGCAACGTCAGGCTGATAAGGTTATAGCAGGTCTGACAGCGGTAGGAACAGCTTTTTCTGCTGTCAATCGTGACAACGAAAAAACTGCGATAACTGTTGCAAAATCAGATGTTCCCGTTCTGAAATCTACAATGCAGAATGCCCAGAAAGCTATGGAAGAAGAATCAAAACAGGCTTGGCATTCGCTCGGTGATGCTTTCGTTGAAGCCTATGAAGAAACTCATGTTTCAGAAAATATTGAGGTAAAAAAGCCTGAATTTAAGACAATAAATCCCGATTTTTACAAGTCGCTGACTAAGGATAACCGTTCAATCAGTGTTGAAACAAAGGCAAATGCCGATAAAATCATGGAACAGCTTTCAGCAGGAAATATTCAGTTTTCAGCAGTTGAACGTAAGAATGATACTGTAGCAATTACCGTTGCCAAAAACAACGAAAACGCATACAAGAGTATTTCGGGCAGCGTAAAAAATGAACGTGCAAGGAAATTTATAAATCCTGAATTTTTCAAGGCTCTGCCGGAAGAAGAACGTGCAACACAGCGTATGTCACAGGCTCAGGCAGAACAGAAAATCAGCGAATTATCGGCTAAAAATATTCCGCATTCTGCTGTTCTGAACGGTGATAAATCTGCTGTCACAGTTGAAAAGAAAAATGTAGAAGCTGCCTTTGTAAGCCGTGATAAGCTGAAAAGGTCGGCACAACGTATCAGCAGCAGAAACAGGCAGCAGGACAGACAGAAAACACCTGACAAAAATCAAGGATTAGAATAATGCCATGAGAATTACAGAAGAACAGATAGAGAGAGCAAATTCCGTAAATTTGCCGTTATTTCTTATGGCAAACGGATTTGAACTTAAAAAAGTCGGCAGGGAGTATTCTTGGAAAGAACACGACAGCCTGAATATCAAGGATAATGAGTTCGGCGAGCGTGGACAGTGGTTTCAATTCAGCACTCAGGAGGGCGGTGACAATATCGCTTTTGTGCAGAAATTTATGAATAAATCCTTTGTTGAAGCCGTTGAAATGCTGAATGGGGAAGTATATGTGAGGGACTTTGTTCCCTCGCACAGTTATGAATACAAGCCGAAAAAAGTGCAAAAATCAGATATTTCAATTGCTGAAAATGTTGATTGTAAGCGTGTTTTTGCGTATCTCTGCAAAACTCGTGGACTTGATTATGGCATAATTTCTGAACTTGTCAAAAGCGGAAAAATTGCACAGGAACAGAAAACAGGCAACGCTGTTTTTAAGATTTTGGACGAAAATAACAGACTTGTGGGTGCGGAAAAAGTCGGTACTTCCACGCAGAAAAAATTCAAGGGAATTGCAACAGGCTCGGCAAGCGGTTACGGCTTTGAGGTCTGCAAAGGAAACGGAGAAAATCTGCTGTTTTTTGAATCGTCTATTGATATGCTCTCCTATCTGCAAATGTACGGCTCACGGCTTGAAAATCATCGGCTTGTATCAATGATGGGAGTTAAGCCAAATACCGTTATTGACACTATGAAAAGGCATGAAATATCGCCTGAAAACGTGTTTATCTGCTCCGACAACGATAAAGCAGGAAATGAATTGTTTACACGTTTGCAGAATGAATTTCCACAAATGAAAAGAATTTTTCCCAATAACAGATACAAGGACTGGAATGATGCTCTAAGAGATATTCCGAAAGAAAAAGAGGAGGTCGGAAAAGTGACAACCTACGGCAACAAAACTTGGAACGATGCGACAGACAACAGAAATAAAACGCTCGTTTCTATGGACGAAAACAACTTTATGAAGCTGAAAAATCAGCTTGATAATTCAGGTATCAATTACTTTGCTTATGCCAAAAATGATACGGTCGTTATGGCGGTAAACGACAAGGATATTGACTGGCTGAAACAGATTGCAGGCAATGAAAATCTGCCCACCCGAAAATCCAACGTTGAGTACATACCGCCACAGAAGAATATTATCGGTAATGCGGAATACCGCTACATTTCTGATAAACAGTATATCTCTGCTGACAGCGATACTGCTCTGAAAATGGCTGAAATTATGCTCTCCCGAAATGTTCAGTTTTCGGGCAGAATTTACCCTAACGGCAAAGCTACGCTGACGATTAGCGGTGCAGATTTGGCTCACGTTCAGGCAATTCAGCAGAGTGTTATTGATATGCGTAAGCAGTTTGCAAAAAGTGAAAAAGCTGACGAAATTATCGGTAACAAGGCTTATCGTGACATCAGACAGCGACAATTTTTCTATTCAAAACTCACACCCGAACAGTACAAAGAAGTTCAGCCGTATCTTGATACAGATGCACAGTATAGCGGTCTTATCCGTGACAACAAGGTTATTTTCACGGTTGAAAAGGAAGATTCTGCAACGTTTCACAGAGCATTGGAGAATGCCCAGCGTGAAGTTAGTATTATCAATTCACTCAAAAATAACAGCATTGACGGCTATCGCCTTGAAAAGCTGTCTGCGGTCATTCACAGATTTGCGGTTGAGGATATTCACGAAAGCCTTGACAGTTTTTTCACTCCGCAGCTTGATGAAAAGCAGTTTGATAAAATGCTCTCTCTTGTGAATGACTATCTTGCACAATTTGTTTCGGAGCGATACGGCGAATTTTCGGGACTTAATGCTATTCTTGACTTCAAGAATGAAATTGACAGAACTGCTGAACTTACAGAGTTTTTCTCGGAGCATAATTTCAGCGATGAGCAGAAAAATGTTATAACTGAAATGTTTATCAAAGATTCCTCAAAGACAAATATTGAAATAATTGACGAAACTTTTTCACCCGATGAAATCCGTGAATATTACGATATTCTGCATAATCAGCTTGTTGCAAGTGATGTGACGGAATTTCTTGAAAATCGCAGAAAGCCTGAACTTACTGACAAGGAAAAAGCGTTTTTAAATGGCGATATTCTGCCGTTTATGTCAAAATCGGTGCTTGCGTGGGACGAAATTGAGGACTTGGGTTATCGTCTTTTTGAGGACGGTTACAATGATAAATATGCTCCGAGTGAAAAAGCAATTTTCGGGAATGGATTGAAAGAAACTGCACTCTATGGACTTGCACACCGTATGCAGAACGGTGAGGATATTCGCAGGGATTTAGCGGTCGGACTTCTCGGCGGTCAAAAGAATTTCACTACAACTCAAAACAATGATTTTACGGTAGAATATGGCGAAAATTCGGTTACTGCACGTTATGAAAATGCCGAAAGACAGCTGTCTTATGAGAATTTGGGAGATGCTTTTCTGTCGCTGATAAAATCGGAATATGATGATATTATTCACGATAGAACTGTTGAGAATTTAAGAGATATTTTCCCCGATATTACAGACGAAACTGCCGATAAATTTATCAATGCCTTTGACGGTGCTGTTATGCACGGTTGGCAGGATAACGAGGTTATTCAGCGTAAAATAAAAAAGGCTTTGTATGAAATTCTCGGTGACGAGGATAATACCGAAAAGGCTTTTGCTTCTATCGCTGATATGAAGTATAATTTTAAAGTTGAAACCGAAAAAGAAAGTCCGATACATTTTGGACTGTTCGGAAACGGCATTACCGCTTACGATATTTCACGCACTGACAAGGAAACTGACGATTATGTGACGGTTGCTCACATTTCGCCGGAGGGTGTTGTTAAGGTATATGACGATTCAATTTCTGCCGATGATATGGCAAAAATCAATGATGAAGCACGTTCTGCCCGTGAGAAATTTATGGCTGAATGGGATTCACTTGATACAACAACTCAGTTTCAAAAGCTGTATGAAAGAGCAGATACTGAAACAATGCTGAATATCGGCAAGGAAACACTTTCTACCGAAGAAAAAATCGCAAAATATATGCCGTTTGTGTTCTTTGGTGAGGGTGAACGTCCAGAGCCTGAAATTGCTCCTGAAAATAAGGATTTAGGTTCGGTCACAATGCGTAAGGTAAGCGATTTTTACGAGATGTACGGCAAAAATGCTGAGATTGGTGCGGAGGTACTCGGTCTGCATCTTATAACTAAAAATGGTGAGAATATGGTAGGTTTCCCCGACTTTGCAAAGGACGAAAATTCCGAAAAGCTGAGAAATGCAGGCTATTCTGTTCTCATCGAGGAAGCATTTGAAATCAATCCTCCGAAACAGCAGGAAAAACTTATAAGCGATATTTCAGAAATCGCTGAAACTGCTCACGAAGAAATCGTAAATCCGCTTACTCTCGTATTCAACGGAGATAAGGAGAGTCTTGAGGAAGTCAAAGATAAGGCACTTTCTCTCGGTGCAACGTGTACGCTTATCGCAAGCGGACTTGCGGTTGACACTTACGAAAATCATAAGGACGAACTTCTCTCCACAGCCTATGAACTTGGGGTGCTTGTAGAAATAAGAAGTGTGGAAAATCCCGATATTGCAGAAGATGATGCACCTTTATTTGTTGATGCAGACGTTATTGAAGAAATTGAAAAAAGCGAAAATTCGACGGATAACAGACCATTTTGGGAAACTCCCGATGTTCAGGGCGAACAGCTTTCGCTTTTTGGTGATTCCGTTCCGTTTGTAGCAAAGAAAGTGCCTGAACAGGATAAAAAGGTATTTGCAGACGGTCTTTTCGTAGGCAATGTAAACCGATTTACCGCACTTCATAATGAAATTATGCGTGGCACAGGATTTCAGGACAGCAAACTGCGTGTCAAGAAATTCTATGACGAAAAAAAGCCTGCAAATAAGGATTTTGCGGACTTTCTCAAACACGAATACGGCATGGGCGGTCATAGTGGCGACGGTGAAATCAGATTCGTTGACCACGATTCAAAAGGTATGTTTTTCACGCTTGACAGCGGTGAAAAATTCAAGTTCACATGGTCTGACATTGCAGAAATGACCTCGACTATCATTGACAAGGGCGAATATATCACTCAGGAAGATATTGACCACAAAATAAGTCACGAAAAATATACCAACGAACATACTAACTCCGATTCGGCATTTGATACTGCCAATGAGCCTGCAAAGGACGAAAAAGCGACAACAATCGAGGTCGGTGATAAGTTCAGAAACAAAATGACGGGTGAAATTTCGGAGGTCATTTCTCTCACGGGTGCTTTGCCATGGTACACGGAGGACTGCACCGTTCGCCGTGAAAGCAGCGGATTTGCGATAGAGGAAAACGTTCCATATTCTACGCTTTTTAATACTGAAAAATATGAATATCTCGGTAAGGGTGAAGTTCCAGAAAACTCCGAAAAATCGCCTGAAATCAGCGATAAAATTACCTTTGAAATGCTTGGCGGTGGAATGCTTGAATTTAAGGATAAAGATTTTGAAAAACTTGCTGAAATTGAATTATCAAGCGGAAAAATCACCTATTTTTCGGAAGATTTATCTGACAAGGATAAAGCTCATATCGTTGAAAGAGCCGAGGGATTCAAGCCAAAACAGGCTGAAATGGGCGAATGGACGGTCTTTACTGATAAGAATAAGGACGGTGTGGAATTTGGCTATATCGGCAGGCTGAAAGATACCTCGCAGGAAAAGTCGGGCAGAAATACAGAATTATGTGATAATTACTTTTCCGATGATGTTCCCGATTTCAACGTGGATTTTGCTCGTGCTATCGCTTGACAGCTTAACGAAAAAGATATTACTGACTTTAAAACTGCAAGGGAGTTTGTAAGCACAGTTATATCTGAGCGTGAAAAAATTCTTGGCATTGAAAAGGATACTTCACTTGTTGATGCTATAGAAAATGATAACGCTGAACAGCATAGTTCCGACTTCAAAATCACGGACGATTCGCTCGGAAATGGCGGTGCAAAGGCAAAATTCAGGGCAAATATAGATGCAATAAAAACGCTGAAAAATCTTGAAAAAGAAAACCGTTCTGCAACGGCAGAGGAAAAAGAAATACTCTCAAAATATGTTGGCTGGGGCGATATTCCGCAGACTTTTGACAGCGAAAATAAGTCTTGGGAGAGCGAATATTCTCAGCTGAAAGAGCTGCTGACCGACAAGGAATACAGTTCCGCAAGAGCGTCCGTTCTCGATGCTTTCTTTACCTCTCCTACGGTCATTGATGGCATTTATGAAGCACTTGAAAACTTTGGATTTGAGGGTGGAAACGTGCTTGAGCCAGCAATGGGTGTAGGCAACTTTTTCGGACGTATGCCCGATGAAATGCGTGAAAACAGCAAGCTGTACGGTGTGGAAATTGACGATATATCGGGCAGAATTGCAAAACAGATTTATCCTGATGCCGATATTTCAATTCAGGGATTTGAAAAAAATACTTTTCAGAATGATTGTTTTGATGTGGCTGTGGGAAATGTTCCGTTTGGCGAACTTTCCTTTAAAGATGAAATACATGGAACAAACAAACTTCACGATTATTTTTTTGCGGAGGCTTTGGAAAAGGTCAAAAATGGCGGTATACTGGCATTTGTAACGTCTGCTGGAACTCTTGACAAGCGTGACGAATCAACAAGGCTGATGTTGGCTGATAAAGCTGACTTCATCGGTGCAATTCGTCTGCCGGGCGGTAAGAACGGTGCTTTCAAGGAAAATGCAGGAACGGAAGTTACAACAGATATAATCTTTCTTCAAAAACATAGTGGAAAGTCTGTTTCTGAAATGTCTGATATTCCTGACTGGGTGCATATCGGGGAAACTGCTGACGGACTTCCGATTAACCGATATTTCGCTGAAAATCCCAATATGGTACTTGGCAAAGTCGTTGAAGGCAATAAACTTTACGGCAGCGGTACAATGGTAATTGCGGACGAAAATTCAGATTTGAGTGAACAGCTAAAAACTGCAATATCAAAACTTTCTGCGACAATCTCAGACGAAAAAGCAAGGGACGTTTACGCCAAAAATACCAATGGAGAACAAATGAAAATTCCGTCAAATCTGCGAAATTATAGCTTTTTTGAACAGGATAATAAAATCTATTTCAAGACAAACAATGCCGTATGTCATTGCCGGTTTGATACGAAAAATTCGCAGTTTCAGAGGGCGAAAGCGTTCATAA
Source organism: uncultured Alistipes sp. (assembly GCA_964401315.1). Lineage (GTDB taxonomy): Bacteria > Bacillota > Clostridia > Oscillospirales > Ruminococcaceae > Ruminococcus. The sequence continues at coordinate 11,529 of CAYNYB010000022.1, read as the reverse complement.
ATCTGCGTGATTTAACCCGTGAACTGATTGAAGCACAGGAACTGAACAAGCCTGATGATGTTATCAAAAATTTGCAGTCAAAACTAACAGTTGCGTATGATAATTTTTATAAAAAGTACGGTCTTATTCACAGCCAGAGCAACAAGCGATATTTTTCGGATGACGTTTCATATAATCTTGTGGCAGGACTGGAGAAAAAATACGATAAAACTAAACTTATTGAAAAGTCCGATATTTTCACAAAAAGGACTATTCAGCCGCCAAAAGCTGTTGAACACGTTGAAACTGCAATTGAAGCACTTACGCTGTCTATAGCCGAAAAAGCCCATGTTGATTTTGAGTACATGAGCAGTCTTACGGGAATGACGGAGGACGAACTAAAGCACGATTTACAAGGCGAAATCTATAAAATTCCGCACACCGAAAATACATATCAGACGGCGAGTGAATATTTGTCGGGCGATATTCGTGAAAAACTTAATATTGCGGAAGAAGTTGCAGAATATGACGGTGATTTTGCTGTCAATGTGAACGCTCTGAAAAATGCGATGCCCACACCACTTAAAGCTGGCGATATTGATGTAAAAATCGGAGCAACGTGGCTTGACCCGAAGTATTATGAGCAGTTTATGTATGAAACTTTTGGCACTCCAAAAGAAAATCGTACAGATGTTCAGCGTTATTCATGGCAGCGTCCAAAGCTGATAACTGCTGAATATTCAGAACATTCAGGTACATGGCACATTGACAATAAAAGTGCTGACCGTTCGGTAATGACATCTCAGCAGTTCGGCACGAGAAAAATGGGTGCTTACGAAATTATGGAGCATCTGCTGAATCTGAAAGAGCCGAAAGTTTACAAGACAATTGAAGTTCCTGACGGAATGGGCGATGTCAAAGAGAAGCGTGTTGTAGATGTTGATGCGACAAAGGTTGTTCAGCGAAAAGCTGATAAAATCCGTGATGCTTTTAAAAAGTGGATTTTTAAAGACCCTGCAAGACGAGAGGAAATCGTTGGAAAATACAACGAACTTTTCAATTCTGTCAAACCTCGTGAATATGATGGAAGTGCTTTGACATTCCCGATGATGAACTCTGAAATCACGCTCCACGAACATCAGAAAAATGCAATTGCACACGCACTTTTCGGCGGTAATACGCTGTTTGCACACTCTGTTGGGGCTGGCAAGACGTTTGAAATGATTGCAACTGCAATGGAAAGCAAACGTCTTGGACTTTGTACAAAATCGCTGTTTGCCGTTCCTAATCATCTTACTGAGCAGATTGGCAATGATTTTCAGAAACTTTATCCGGGAGCAAATATTCTTGTGGCAACAAAAAAGGATTTTCAGAAAGAAAACCGTCAGCAGTTATTCGCAAAAATCGCAACAGGCAATTTCGATGCGGTGATTATCGGTCATTCTCAGCTTGGAATGATTCCAATTTCAAAGGAACGTCAGGAGGCTGAAATTCAGTCGCAGATTGATGATATTGTTCTTGGAATTGCCGAATTAAAGGCAAGTGAGGGAAGTAAATTTCAGGTCAAGGCTATGGAACGCACTAAAAAATCCCTCGAAAAACAGCTTGCAAAACTTGAAAAAAATCACGATGATACCATAACTTTTGAACAGCTTGGTGTCGATAAATTGTTCATTGACGAGGCACATGAATTCAAAAATTTGTTCACGCCCACAAAGTTGACTAACATATCAGGTATTTCAAACAGTGCATCGCAAAAAGCACTTGATTTATACCTTAAATGCCGATATTTAGACGAAAAAACAGGTGGAAAAGGTGTTACTTTTGCAACTGGCACGCCCAATGCAGCACCTTATCAACACTAATAAATGCCGAAATTCCGCACTTTTTTCAAATGCTGAATTTCACTTCAATACCTGTTTCATCGGATATAAGCACGACCTCGATCATAGCTGCCGCCAGATCGTGCTTTTCCTGTACCGTCAGCTTGTCCCACTGCTTCATAGGTTCTTCCAACGGCTTTGTGTCGATAGCTTTACGCTTACGGCTAATTGTTTGCATCTTTTTTTCAAGCTCGGATTTCTGTTCGTGCAGGGAACTCACACGCTTTTGAATGTAATCAAAAAGAACGCTGTCGGCATCGGCGAGCTTTTCCATTAACTTCTGAATTTCGCTGTCTATACGAATGATTTCCGTCTTGATACTCTCAGTTTCGGTATCGGGCTTGCTTGCTTCGTGCTTTTCGATATGAAGCTGTTCAATACGTTTACGCATTTCTCTCAGCACCGTGTCCTCGACCTGTTTAGGCTTGAGCTTTATAGGCGGAGTAGTACATCCATTCAAAGTAAATTTGCCATAGTCGATAAATCTGTAATAGACTTTTTTGCCATAATTGCGATATGTCACATTGAAATGCATCGCATATCCACAGCAAGCACATTTTACCATACCCACAAGCCAGGAGTTCATAGCCTTGCCGTTGTTTGGAAACTTGCTTTGGTGCGACTTCCTGTCCTGAACTCTCAGCCATACATCGCCGTCCACAAGTCCCTCATGATAGGCTACCTTGACGAAGTGCGTACCCTCACCGCCAGCGTGAACGAACAAGCCGTGAACACCGTCATAGGCTTCAATATCGTCAAGCAATTCATATCCTTTGGAAAGCAAATAGCGGTACACCTCTTTGTCAGCACGAACATACAGTGGATTTTCAAGAATACGACTCAAATGCGACCTGTCGAGATTAGATATACCTGTTTTGGTACGGGGAGTAGGTCTTGAAGCATTGATACCGTTATCGGTTAAGTATTTGATAATATCTGTTAGAGAGTTTTCAGAGTGCTGGTACAAGTCATAAGCAACACGCACCGCTTCGGCATTCTCCGAGGGAACAAGCACCGAGCCTGTCTTGCCGTTTATCGTTCTTCTTTCGGGAGTGTAGCCGAACTGAACTTTGCCACCCTGATAAAAGCCTGTTTCCCTTGCTTTGGTGTTAAACGCATCGGCAACACGGGCAGCAATCGTTTCACGCTCAAACTCCGCAAAATTCAGCAGATTGTTTCGCATCATGCGCCCTTTGTAAACATCAATTATGGATGATTTCCAAACAGCCTTATACCGATAAATAAAAGATGAAGTATCCTATTAAAACAAAAGACAAATAAGAACTTGTCCACATAGAGAAAAAGTGATATAATAGAGTAATGAGATATACAAGTGATTTAACAGATGCACAATGGGAAATTATAAAAGACTACTTTCCGGCAGGTAATAAAAGTAAATATGCAAAGAGGGAGATGGTAAATGCAGTACTGTATCTGGTAAAGACAGGATGCCAATGGAGAAATTTGCCGAAAGATTTTCCGAACTGGAAAGCAGTATCAATGTTTTACTATCGTGCACAGAAAAAAGGAGTCTGGGAAGAGATATTAAAAATGTTGGTTTCAAAGACGAGAAAAGCAAATGGAAGAAAAGAAAATCCAACATATGCGCTGATTGATTCACAATCTGTAAAGACCACCTCAGCAAGTGAGAAAAGAGGCTATGATGGGGGAAAAAAACGAAAGGGAGAAAACGACACATAGTAACAGATATTATGGGGAATATTCTTTCTGTTTACGTTCATGCAGCAAATATTCATGATACAAAAGGCGGTGTATTCACTTTTGAAAAAGCATTGTTTTATTATACGTCTATAGAGGGTGTATGTGCTGACAGTGCTTACAAAAAGCATTTCAGGAATATATTTGAAGAATTTCATAATCTGAAAGTGGATATATCACAACGTCTGACATCCGCTTTTCAAGTGATTCCTAAACGCTGGAGAATTGAACGCACCTTTTCATGGTTATGCCATTCCAGACGTTTGTCAAAAGACTATGAAATTAAAACAGTTTACGCTGAAACTATGGTTATTATTTCTCATTTTCATACTCTTTTACGCAGATTTTAATCCTATGTGGACTGGTTCTAAGCAGGCTATGAAAAAGAGGAAAGTGTACTTATTTGGTATTCTTTGTTATTGAAATTAACGTTTTCGTAAAATTGTTCATTTCAAGAAATCAACTCTTGTAATTATAAAGGGTTATTGCGCTAATACTGCGCTATAAGCGCGCTGAATATGTGAAAAAATGCTCTTTACGATCTCTGATAGTAGAAATCATAAGGAGCATTTTAGTTTATAGATAACAAGAGAGCCTTGCCGATGCAAAGCTCTTTGTTAATAATTATTCGTCTGAACGCTCACTTAACCCATGTATGAGTTGAATGTAAATGCATTCATATCGTTCACATTTGTAGATGAAAATGCTTTATTAGTAACAATCAATCATTTACGAAGTAACAGTTTTTCAGGATGACATATTTTTGTTTGCTTTTAAGGATGGAACAGAGATTGAGGTATAAGAAACTAAGTTAAAAAACCAGCTGTAGATTATTTCTGCGGCTGGTTTTTGTATCATTATGATTCATCTATATATGTTTCAATCTTTCCTGCTTAGGAGTAATTCCTTTCCATTTTTTATAAGTGCGTATGAAATGACTGCAATCAAAGAATCCTGTTTCTTGGGCAATAAAATTCAAGTCATAGTCTGTATGAAAAAGCAAGTCCTGCGCTTTATTCAATCGGATGTAGGTAATATATTCTTTGCAGGAACGACCGTAATTTTCACGAAACAGTTTTGCAAAATGCGAATAGCTCATGTGACACATCTCTGCCAGTCCGTGAATCTCCAGCGGTTCTCCGGAATGCGTGTCAATATATTCCAGAATATGATAAAACGAAAAATCTGTATCGGTGTGATTTTCTTTTGTATCAATAATTTCTTTTTCAGTTTTTCTTGCAAATTCTATCAGCAGAGTATAAATATGGGATTGTACTTGTAATGCGTAAAAATCCTTTTTGTTGGTATATTCTTGAATTGTATGAGAAATCAGAGGTTCGATACAAGCTCTGTTTAAATGTTTGCCATCTATTATCATGCAAAAATCGGTTTCCTGTGTTCTTCTGATAAAGATGTCATAAAATTTTGAGATGTATGCCTGTGGAATATTGATCGTATGAATATCAAATTTCAATACGGCGTATTGTACTTCTGTATCCTGTGCTTTGGAAAATTCATGAAGCTGTAACGGGTAAATATAGCATAAATCGCCCTCTTTGAGAATTGCCTTTTTGTTGTTGCAGGTGATTGTAACAGAGCCTTTTACCATATAAATGATCTCACTGTAATAATGCCAATGAAGCGGTGAATGAACAGAATCCGTATAGAAAATATCGTAAGGCTGTTTCAAAATGTCAATGTATTCAAATAACTGCATTTCATTTCCCTCCCATTATTATTGTATAGTGATCAAGTGAAAAAGTCAAGCAGAAATAATAGATTTGTACAATTTTTTCTTTTCTTTTTCATAGAAAGGCAAAAGGAAGAATTGTATAATAGAATCATCGAAAGCAGATATAACGTTTGATACAGCAAGAGCCGGCTTACCTTGCCAACCGAACAATACAGTGAAAGGATATTTTTATTATGGAAGCAAAAGTATTTCAGGAACATCTGGAAAATAATCTTATTCCGTTCTGGAACAGAATGAAAGACGACAAGAACGGTGGTTTTTATGGCTATGCAGATTCTGAGGGAAACCCTGATTCAGAAAGTGTCAAGGGTGTAATTCTCACCAGCCGTATTCTGTGGTTTTATTCATCAGCATATCAACTCCTGCACAAGCCGATACTTCTGAAAATGGCAGACCATGCTTACAGATTCCTGACGGATTTCTGTTTTGACAGTCAATATGGCGGAGTTTACTGGTCGGTAAACTATGATGGGACTGTATGTGATGATACAAAACATACTTATAATCAGGCATTTGCCATTTACGCTTTATCAGCATACTATCAGGCAAGCAAGAAAAAAGAAGCTTTAAACTCTGCTTATGTTCTTTATCGTGTAATAGAAGAAAAGTGCAGAGATAATAACGGATATCTTGAAGCGTTCAGACGTGATTTTACACCATCTTCCAATGAAAAATTGTCCGAAAACGGTGTACTTGCAGAACGTACCATGAATACGATTCTTCATGTCCTTGAGGCATATTCTGAACTTTACAAGGCAGACACATTTTACGCAGTAGGTGACTCAATACGCTGGATATTGCGTTTATTTGAAAATAAGATATATGATTCTGAAAAGAAGATTTGTGATGTTTTTTTCGACATGAATTACAAGTCGTTAATTGACCTTGAATCTTTTGGTCATGATATTGAAACGTCGTGGCTTATAGACCGTAGTTGTAGTGTGCTTGAAGATAAAGCATATCAGAAGGAAATGAGACCAATAATAAATGGTCTTGCGGAGTCTGCATATCTAAATGCCTTTGATAGTGTTCAGAACGCACTGAATAACGAACGTGAGGGCGAATATATCGACAATCAGAAAATATGGTGGGTTCAGGCCGAATCCGTAGTAGGATTTTATAATGCTTATCAGAAAAATCCGAGAAAAGTGGAATATCTGCATACTGCTGAAAAAATCTGGAAATTTATTCAGAATTATGTTATTGACCAAAACAGTGGGGAATGGATAGAAAGTATTCCTGCTGATAACTTGCCGGATTCCAATCAGGCACTTGTACATCCATGGAAATGTCCGTATCATAATGGCAGAATGTGCATTGAAATGATACAGCGTTTATCACAGGTTTCATAATTGAAAGGAGAGGTATTTATGCAAAACACAGCGAATCCTCATGCAACACAAAAGACAAAGGAATTACTGAATTATCTTTCCGACATTGCCGGAAAGCATATTATTACAGGGCAGCACACACAGACAAATCCTATGGAGGAAATTTCCTATATTGAAGAAATCACAGGAAAGCAGCCAAAACTCAGGGGATTTGAATTGCTTTCTTACTCACCGAATATCAATTATGATGATGCAGATGAACCTTGTCTGACTGAGATATACGAAAACCGTGGAACAGTAGACACTGCATTAAAATGGGCAAAAGAATCAAATGGAATCGTAACGCTCAGCTTTCACTGGTTTTCCCCCATCGGAGGACATGATAAGAGCTTTTATGCCAAAAATACGGATTTTGATGCTACTCGTGTACTTCTTGAAAATACACTGGAACGTAAAGCGTTTTTCCATGATATGGACGTAATTGCAGAACAACTAAAAAAGTTTCAGGCAGCTGATATTCCTGTTTTGTGGCGTCCGTTTCATGAATCATATGGCGATTGGTTTTGGTGGGGAGCAAAGGGACCAGAAATTGCTCGTGAACTTTATAAAATGATGTTTGATTATTATACCAATATTCATCGCATCAACAATCTGCTCTGGGTATGGAATTGCCCTTTGAAAGAAGGCTATCCCGGGGATGCGTATGTGGATGTCATTTCGACAGATATTTATCTTTCTGCATATTCTGCAACAGATTATCATGAGGATTATGAAAAAATGATTGCAGAAACTACAAAAAACAAAGTTGCCGCACTTACAGAAGTAGGATATATGCCGGATATTGATATACTGGAAAAGTCGCACACTCCATGGGCGTACTATATGACTTGGTCAAAAGAATTCTGCATCGGAGAGCAGTATAACTGCATTGAACGGGTTCATAAAATGTATAGCAGTAATTATGCAGTTACTTTGAATTGAATTGGAAAGGAATCATAACAATGGAATATGGATATTTCGACCTTGAAAATAAGGAATATGTTATTACAAATCCGGCTACCCCTGCACCGTGGGCGAATTACCTCGGCGACCCTGAGTACGGCGCAATGATCTCAAACAATGCGTCAGGCTACAGCTTCGTAAAATCGGGAGCTAACGGCAGACTGCTTCGTTTCAGATTCAATTCCGATATGGCACTTCCGGGACGCTACATCTACATCCGTGACAATGCGAATGGCGATTACTGGTCGGCTTCGTGGCAGCCTGTTGGCAAGCCCCTGGACAAGTATAAGTCCGAGTGCCGCCACGGTACGGCATACACTGTGATCTCCGCAGAATACAGCGGAATTTCTTCGGAAGTCACCTATTACGTTCCTTACGGAAAAACTTACGAAGTCTGGAGAACCAAAATCACCAATGTTTCCGATACGGAGCGTAAACTTTCTGTTTACGGATTCTGCGAGTTCACCAACGAGGACAACTATGAACAGGATCAGGTCAATCTTCAGTATTCTCTTTTCATTTCAAAAACCAGATTTGAAGAAAATAAGATCGTCCAAACGATTAGCGAGAACAGTTCCACAGATCGCAGAGAACGTTTTTTCGGAGTGGTTGGAGCAGATGTTACCGCATCTTGCGGAGACCTCACAAATTTTATCGGATCTTACAGAACCTACTCCAACCCTATCGCTGTCGAGAGTGGCAGTTGCAACAACAAGATGAATTACAACTCCAATGCCTGCGGTGCACTCCAGTCGGACATCACTCTTACCCCCGGAGAAACCCGTGAACTTATCTACATCGTGGGACAGCGTGACGACGTTCAGACAAACGCTATCCTCAACGAATACAAGGACGAGGGAAAGGTTGGCGCTGAAATTACGGAACTTAAAAATTACTGGCACGGTCAGCTTTCAAACTTCAAGGTTGAAACTCCGTCCAAAGAATTCAACAACATGGTAAACGTCTGGAACGCCTACCAGTGCTTCATAACATTTATCTGGTCAAGAGCCGCTTCGTTCATTTACTGCGATCTGAGAAATGGCTATGGCTACCGTGATACCGTTCAGGATATTCAAGGAATTATCCACCTCGACCCCGAAATGGCGGCTGACAAGATCAGATTCATGCTGTCTGCTCAGGTGGACAATGGCGGCGGACTTCCGCTTGTAAAGTTCAACCACAACGCAGGTCACGAAAATACTCCCGATGATCCGGAGTACGTTAAGGAAACAGGTCACCCCTCATACCGTGCTGACGACGCACTCTGGCTCTTTCCGACCATTGTAAAGTACATCGGTGAAAGCGGAAACAAGGAATTCCTTGATGAAGTTATCGTTTACGCAAACGGCGGAGAAGCTACTGTTTACGATCACCTCAAGAATGCTATCCGCTTCTCAATGGAACGTCTCGGCGACCATAATATGCCTGCGGGACTTCATGCTGACTGGAACGACTGTCTCCGCCTCGGAGCAAAGGGCGAGTCCACTTTCGTTGCTTTCCAGCTTTACTATGCAATGACAACGATTAAGGAAATGGCGATTTTAAAGAACGATACAGACTATATCGCTTATATTGATGATATTCAGGCAAAGCTTGCCACAGCTCTTGAAAAGTGTTGGGACGAAGATAGATTTATTCGTGGAATCCGTGAGGATGGCACTATTGTCGGATCTAAAAAAGATCCCGAAGCTAATATGTGGCTGAATCCTCAGTCGTGGAGCGTTATTTCACGTTTTGCATCTGATGAACAGGCTGAAAAAGCTATGAACAGCGTTCATGATATACTTAATACTCCATATGGTGCGAAACTTCTTGAACCTCCGTACAAGGATCACTATTTTGACGGTGCGCTTATGCACATTTTTAATGATGATACGAAGGAAAACGGCGGTATATTCTCGCAGTCGCAGGGCTGGCTGATACTTGCAGAGGCTCTAATAGGACATGGAAATCGCGCCTTTGAGTACTTCATGGAAAGTTCTCCTGCTGCTATGAATGACAAGGCTGAGATCCGCGTAATGGAGCCTTATGTGCATGGTCAGTTCACCGAGAGTAAGGCTTCGCCGTATGAGGGACGTTCACACGTTCACTGGCTCACGGGAACAGCTTCCACTGTTATGGTAGGCTGCGTTGAGGGTATCTGCGGAATGAGACCTGATGCGAACGGTTTGAAGATCGCTCCTTCAATTCCTGCCGAGTGGGACAGCTTCAAGATCGAGAAGAATTTCCGCGGCAAGAAGCTCAACATCACTGTTGATAACTCCGCTCACGTAGAATCAGGAGTCAATGAGATAATTCTCAACGATGAAAAGATGGAAGACTGCTATATTCCTGCTGACAAGCTTGCTGATGTTAATGAGATCAGGGTTGTTATGAAGTGAACATTTTTAGATAACATCTTTATTCAGACAGGAGATAGAAGTTTCAACTGAAAATATCTAAAAAGAGTAGATAGTTTTGCAGGAAATAAGGAGCATTGCAAAACTTACTCAAAAATATATTATGGAGAATAGTCAGACTGCTCAGATTAGGACGAATATAACTTCTATTATAATGCACTTTCTCACAGCAATATGCTCTGTTCTTCTTTACTTATCATTTTACACTTGTACCGATTTTTATTTGTATAGCGATACTGGTATTGCTTTTCGTAATTATTCCAACAACATCATACAACACAATTTGTAATGAAAGTGAAGCTGACAGATCATTACTCAAAATCGCCCAGAATCATTTCTGAGGCGATTTTAATTGTGAAACGAAAACCCCCAGTTTTACTGGGGGTTCAAAAAAGCTTTAGCTATGGGTAGAAAAAAGACCTCCCGTGTTATAATTGTAAAGGTCTGCCAACCAAACAAAAAGAACAGGGAGGTATCGTCATGACAAGAGACGATATATCAATTATACCAGTTTTATGATAAAAAATACAATCACAGTACGCAGTACAGTGCGAGTAAAAAGCTCACTTGTGAGCAATAGTGTATGAAATGCAGTTGAAAGACAATTCTCAGCCCTCTTAAGGGGCAGTGTCAGTAGCAAGCCCTTATAGGGCACCGCAAACCACCCGTTCAACGGGTGGTTTTGATTTTCGTGGTAGAGTTTCACATCTCAGCAGCACTAAAATCCTACATAGCTTTTCCGTTCATTTAAGGAACAATGCAGGACGGTCACTCTAAATCATTCCATTTCTTTTTTTGCTGACTGAGACCTGACGCTCGTTTTTGAGATATGCTACTATTTCTACAACGCTCTTGTCTGAGGGCGTTTATTTTTACTTAAACAGCTCGACTTAAGGAATAATCTTGTGCAGTACGCAGCAATTTCAAAAGTCTGTCCAGTTCAAGGCGCACATATCAGCTTTTAGCGGTGTTAGGATTTCTCCTGACAGCAATTTTTGTTATAGCAATATAGCTCAATGCTTCAACTGCAAAATCTTAGCTTGCAAAAAGTTAAGCGGCTGCCAGAGCTTATTCACTCCGTCCTTAATCTCAGCAATATCATTATCATAAATCCTGCCCGTGCTGTTTACACGAACAGCAATCTGGTTGATATTATTTGCAATGTTACTTGCCAATTTATGAATCTGTCGAAGTTCGTTTCCGTCCATTTGGACGATGTAGCCCTCGAAGATCATAGCACGAACAAATCCGCTGAGCGTATCCATACCACTGTTTTTATATTTGCGTTTAATAGCGTCCATTTCTTCCTGACTCACTCTTACCTTAAGATAAAGATTACGCTTACTTTCATTTTTCATTTTCGTTTTCCTTTCTTTATCATTTTTTTAGATTCGGGGTCTTAGGGGCACAATGCTAACAACTTAAGCATTGCGACCCTGTATGTAAGAAATCAAATAGAAAGT
>CAYNYB010000021.1:0-64598 GCA_964401315.1 uncultured Alistipes sp. | reverse complement strand
CAGGAGGGAAGTTTTATACCATTAAACAAGAAGGAGTACAAATTTATGAAATCATTCATACCTTGGATTGGCGGAAAAAGTCTGCTTGCCAATAAGATCATCTCTATGTTTCCTGAGAAAATCGACCGTTACATCGAGGTTTTCGGCGGCGGAGGTTCTGTTTTATTTGCCAAAGAAAAACATGCTCCGCTCGAAGTGTATAACGACGCTAACGGTCAGCTTGTGAATCTGTTCCGATGCATTAAGTTTCACCGTGAAGAATTACAGCGTGAGATTTCGGGCTATGTAAACGCAAGAGAGGTCTTTGAGGAAATTCGGGAACGCATAAATATGCGAGGTTTTACCGATATTCAGCGTGCGGCGATGTTCTATATCATGATAAAAATCAGTTACGGAGCTGACGGACGTACTTACGGATGCAACAAGAAAAACATCTCTCCGGATTATCTTTCCGAAGTTGAAAAACGCCTGAAAACAGGCGCAGGAGTAGTTATTGAGCATAAGGATTTTGAAAATCTTATCAAGGTTTACGATCGTCCGGGCGCGTTGTTTTACTGCGATCCGCCTTATCATAAGACTGAAAAATATTATGATGCCGAATTTAATAATGAGGATCATGAACGTTTAAACAGCTGTTTAAAGGCGATTAAAGGGCGTTTTATCCTCTCTTACAATGACAATGAATATATTCGTGAGCTGTACAAGGATTTCGATATTACAGCGGTTTCAAGGCAGAATAATCTCAGTCGTGGCGAATACAAGGAACTGATCATCACAAATTATTGATGTATTTTTTTTAGAGCGAAAATAACACTATACGTTATTTTAATTGTAAAATTAATACACGGAGGAAAAACGATGATTAAATGCCATTTAAAGACCGTTTTAAAGGAGAATAATTTGTCTCAGAAGGAGCTTTGCAACCTTATTAATGCACGTCCCTCGACTATTTGCGATTGGTGTAATAACAACATCGAGAGTGTAAAACTTAAGCTTCTCAATGATATTTGCAAAGCTCTTAGCTGTGAGATTTCTGATATTCTTACTATTATATAATTAAAGCCTCTTGATTTTTCGTCAAGAGGCTGTTTTTTTACCCAAAGTAAATTTTTTTGTATTTTGCTTGTCACTTTTTTGTATTTTGCGCGGCAAGCAACAGTAATTCCGTTATTCACAGAATTGCGAATAGTTTCTATTTTCACATTCTGCATCTGTTTGACAAACTCTTTTCTCTGCACGTTCGGAAGTCCATTCATCATGCCAATCAGATTGCACAGCCATTTTTTCTTAAAAGAGGCGAATTGTTTCTCATTGATCCGCATAACTTCCGATAATGTGGGTTCTGCTTTATTCAACCACGGACTGACAATTATAGCTGCATAAAACAACTCAGGGTATTCCGAGACGAGTTTAAATGCAAGCTGAGCTCCCAGAGAGAAACCTACAAGAAGCACTTTTTTATTAAAGTTCTTGATAAGATCTGCAAGTTCAGCGATACATATTTCAGTTTCAAATACCCTGTCAGCTTCATCTCCGAATCCCATAATATGGGGTACTAATATATGATAATGCTCAGCGAGAGGGTATTGTCTTCCATAGCAATGAACAAAGTTTGCACCGTGCAGCATTATAATAATACTGTCGTTATCTTTGCCGTATTCTTCAATTTTCACAACATTTCCTCCAGATGTAAATTTATGATTTGTCTTACTAAAATTATACATTAATAGGAAATATAAGTCAATAGAGTGGCTTTAATTTGTAATAAATAATAAAATCGGTTGACTTTTTGATTATCTTGTTGTATAATTAGAGTAGATGAAATCTGGGTCATGCTGCCCACCGAAAGGACAGCCCTGTATATTTTAAATATGCAGGTTTTGGAGCTTTTATGAGTATTTTTGATTTTTCCGTTCAGCCTCCTGAACTTAGTCACGACTGGAAAATATTCCAGCAATTTATGGGAAATATTGGCGCATTTACCTACATCGCCAAAGATAAATCCGCTTATCTCGATTCGGTCGCCTGCCGTATGCTCGATTGCAGCAGAACTAAACTGAACGAATTTGAATTTTTCAACCTCATGGAAAAAATTTCAAAATCACCTGTTGAGGGGCAGAAGCATATTTATCGCTTCACCAACAACAACGTTACAAAATATGTAAAAATGAATATCTACGAAAGCAGCGACGAATGGCTTGGATTCGTGCAGGATTTCACACGACAGATTTCGGAAATGCAGGAAAAAAGCTATGTTGAATACGATCCTGTTACCCGCCTGCCCTCGTATCCTTTCTTCTCTCAAAAAGTAAAAAAACTTATGCCCGACGTGCAGAATTGCTGTCTTGCAACTCTTTACATCAACGGCATCGAGAAACTTGGTTCATTCCTCACAATGGACAGCACTAACTGCTGCCTTGCCTCGGTTGCGGAAGTTCTCAAAGGCTTTGCAAGCGAAAAAGTTCTCGTCGGCTGCAAGGCGAATTATGAATTCTTCGCCTGCTTCCTTGACTGCGACAGAATGTTTATATACAATATTCTCAACAGCATGGACGAAGCGGTGCAGAACTGCATTCTCACTGATGATTACGGCGAGATCATAGACATATCGGATAAAAGTAATCTCAACCTTTCTATCGGCTGTTCGTCTTATCCTAACGAAGCCACCGATTTCAATATGCTGGTAAATTATTCCGAATTTGCTCTTTATGAAGCCCGTACCGACCGGCGACATGTTATAAATTGGTTCTCCGAGGAAAACTACATACGCGAAAAGGACGCCTACAAAAACGCCCAGATCTTCAACAGAATGATCATGGAAAATCTCCTTACGTACCATGTTCAGCCTATCGTTGAGACTACCAACGGCAATATCGTCGCTTATGAAGCGCTTATGCGCGGAGTCGGCGATGTTAAAATGGAGCCGAAACAGATTCTTGCCATAGCATCAAGCCAGAATAATCTGTACGCGATCGAAAAGCTGACGTTCTTCAATACAATGAAGCTTCTCAGCGAAAATCAGCACGTTTTTGAAAATAAAAAGCTGTTTATAAATTCAATGTCGGATTTTCTGCTTAACGAAGAAGATTTCAACGAGCTTTATCTGACATACGGAGAACTGCTTGAAAAAACAGTTATCGAGATCGTTGAGGACGGCGAATCTACCGCAGATTCTATCGAAATTCTCAAAAAACGTCTCAATTTTACCCATGCTCAGCTTGCTATCGACGATTACGGCACAGGTTATTCAAACAGCGCAAATTTACTGAAATACCGCCCCGATTATGTAAAAATTGATCATTCGCTCATCTCGGATATCCACAACGATCTGAAAAAGCAGCAGCTTGTTACGCAGATAATAGAATTCTGCCGCGATAATCAGCTTCAATCGCTTGCGGAAGGCGTTGAGACTTCTCAGGAAATGAAAACCGTTATTCGCCTTGGCGTCGATCTGATTCAGGGCTATTATACTTCAAAGCCGAAGCCGCTTTTCCTTGACAGTATTTCCAAAGATATCAAGGACGAGATCGTAAAAACAAATCTCGAAATCCGTCCAAACGGCGCACGAAAGGTTTACATGGCGCAAAACGATACGGAACTTGACATCGTTAAGCTTGCCCTTGAAAAATATACGGATATACATATTTATCAAAGCAAACTCACTATCGTCGGCGATCCCGAAAAGATCGTCAAAATGAATATTGCCATCATGGATAATCATAGCTGCGAGCTTACCCTCAAAAACGTCAATATCGTAAGCGGCAACAGCAAACCTACCATTACCGTCGGCGAATATGCGCGTCTGGTGCTGAACGTTTCCAAAACAAATAAGCTCGGCTACGCTGGAATTTACGTGCCTATGGGTTCGCAGTTCGAACTTCATGGCAAGGGAAGTCTCAGTATAGACTGCTACTCTTCTGACGGCGTGGGAATCGGCAACGACTACGACCATGGCTATGGAGATATTACCGTTGATATGCAGGGGTCTCTCGAAATTGCCTGCAACAGCGTTGAAACTGTCTGCATAGGCGGAGGATATAATGATGACGATTCTGAAATAAAGCTGCTCTCGGGCAATCTGAAGATAAGTATGTACAGTCACAACGGTCTTGCAATCGGCAGCTTCAACGGCGACGCTAATATAGAGATCGGTGAAAACTGCCATATCGATATGACAATCTCGGGAATCAAGGTCACAGGCATAGGCAGCTGCCGCGGAATTGCAACTATTGCAAGCTCCGCAGATATTACTATGTCATGTACGGGCGCTCAGGCTGTCGGAATCGGAATTCTCGACGAGGGCGAAGGAAGCGTACTCATCAGAAATGGCAGCATAAATATCAAAATGCGTTCCGCGAAACAGTCGTGTATCGGCGCTATCAACGGCAGTGTGAATACAAAAATCATGAACGCCGCGATAACTATCGACTCAGAAGGCGATTTTGCCGCAGGTATCGGCGATACTCAGGGCAGCGGAAACGTTTTCATTATGGATTCGGACATAAATATTAAAATGCTCTGCGCCAATCCCAACGATATTATTTCGGGAAGCGGCGACGTTCATATCCAGAATTCTACAGTAAATTCGCTGGTTAATAATAAGCGGATACAGCATAATATAATATAAAGGAAGGTTATTTTAATGAAGCTTGGCATGGTTGGACTGCCGAATGTTGGCAAAAGCACACTTTTTAACGCACTTACAAACGCAGGAGCGGAATCCGCGAATTATCCGTTCTGCACGATCGAAAAAAATATCGGCATTGTTTCCGTTCCCGATGAAAGACTGGATAAGCTTGCCGAAATGTACGAACCCGATAAATTCACACCTGCTACTCTTGAATTTGTTGACATAGCAGGTCTTGTTAAGGGCGCGTCAAAGGGCGAGGGTCTCGGCAATAAATTTCTCGCGGATATTCGAGAAGTAGACGCTATAGTTCACGTAGTACGCTGCTTTGAAGATGCGAATATCGTTCATGTTGACGGAAATATCAATCCTCTCCGCGATATTGAGACGATCAATCTGGAGCTTATCTTTTCCGATATCGAAATGATCGACAGAAGAATTGACCGCGCCAAAAAGGCTGCAAAGGGCGATAAGAAATATCTTGCGGAAATTGAATTTCTCGAACGCCTCAAAGAACATCTTGAAGCAGGCAGATCAGCAAGAGGATTCGACTTTACGGACGATGAAAGAGAACTTATCAAGTCAACTCCTCTGCTTTCCGCAAAACCTGTAATCTACGCCGCAAATCTCAGCGAAGCCGATTTTGCAGGCGATATTGAAACAAATGAAAATTACTGCAAGGTACGCGAACTGGCTCGCGAGGAAAATTCAGCCGTTCTGCCGATCTGCGCTCAGACGGAAGCGGAGATCGCCGAAATGGACGACGAGGATAAGGCTATGTTTTTAGCTGAACTCGGTCTTGAAGTTTCGGGACTCAACCGCATAATCAAAGAGGGATACGCGCTGTTGGGGCTTATCTCGTTCCTCACGGCAGGTAAACCCGAAGTCCGCGCATGGACTATCAAAAAAGGTACGAAAGCTCCGCAGGCTGCCGGAAAAATACATACCGATTTTGAGAAAGGCTTTATCCGTGCGGAAGTTGTGGCATTCGACGATCTGATCGAATGCGGAAATATGGCTGCCGCAAAGGAAAAAGGTCTGGTTCGTCTCGAAGGCAAGGAATATGTCATGAACGACGGAGATATCGTACTTTTCCGCTTTAATGTATAAGATCCTGTTCAGTATCTCCACGCACACGTCTTTTCGAAAAATTTTGCCGATTGCTGCGTTGAAAAAGCTCACCATACGACAGTATGCTCTCGCTTTTTCGCCTTGCACTCGTCAAAATTATGCTCGAAAATCCGCACACGCCAAGATACTGAACAGGCTCTAAGACTGATAAAAACAATTGATGATTTGTCTGCATTCCTGAAAGGAGCTTCATCATGAGTGTAATATTTTGGGCAATTCTTGTGATCGCATTCGTAATTCTTGAGATCGTTACCGTTCAGCTTGTATCGATATGGCTTGCGGCAGGTTCTTTTATAACCATGCTCTGTACATTTTTCTTCGATCTGAAGCCATTCGGTCAAATGACAGTATTCATAATTTCATCAGCCGTTCTGCTGCTGATAACAATTCCGATTATCCGCAGCCATCACAAAAAAAATCATATTGCCACCAACGCCGATTTGGATATCGGTAAAACTGCAACAGTTATCGAGGAGATCGAGTCGGCAAAACATACAGGACGCGTAACGCTGAACGGCGTTGATTGGTGTGCTGTTTCCGAAAACGGCGAAATAATTTCCAAAGGCGCTACGGTTACCGTAGTCGAAATTTCAGGCGCAAAGCTTATAGTCAGGAGGTCATCATGATCAATTTTTTACCCCTTGTTATTTTAGCAGTTGTAATTTTTCTGTTTATCTTTTTTATCAGCTGTATCCGCATCGTTCCGCAGGCTCATGTTTACGTAATCGAACATCTCGGCTCTTTTAAATGCGAATGGCAGACGGGAATCCATTTCCTGTTTCCATTTATCGAAAGAATTGCGGGAAAGGTTTCGCTCAAGGAAAAGGTGGTGGATTTCAAGCCGCAGCCGGTTATTACAAAGGATAACGTTACAATGCAGATAGATACGGTAGTTTTCTATCAGATAACAAATGCGAAACAATATATATACGGCGTTGAACGTCCGCTTTCAGCAATTGAAAATCTCTCGGCGACTACTCTCCGTAATATTATCGGCGAACTGGAACTTGATTCCACTCTAACTTCCCGTGACGTTATCAACACCAAGATAACGGCGATACTCGATCAGGCTACAGATCGCTGGGGAATCAAAGTAAACCGCGTTGAACTGAAAAATATTCTTCCTCCGCGCGAAATTCAGGACGCCATGGAAAAGCAGATGAAAGCTGAACGTGAACGCCGCGAAAAAATTCTTCAGGCTGAGGGCGATAAGAAATCGCAGATTCTCGTTGCTGAGGGTGAAAAGGAATCTCAAATTCTGCGCGCCGAAGCAAAAAAGGAAGCGCAGATACTTGAAGCGGAAGCCGAAAAGCAGGCAATGATCCTCCGCGCGGACGCTGTAAGAGAGCAGAAAATTCTCGAGGCCAAGGGTGAAGCGCTCGCTATTGAAATGGTTCAGCAGGCGTATGCCGAAAGCCTTGTAAAGCTTTCTCAGGCAAATCCGACAAATGAAGTTATTCAGCTTAAATCCCTTGAAGCTTTTGCAAAAGCTGCCGACGGAAAATCGACTAAAATCATAATTCCGAGTGAAATACAGGGATTAGCAGGTCTTGCGGCAGGTTTGATGAGCCTTTCCGATAAAAATATACCGAAATCATAATTTTCAAAAACACCGCACTATCTTGTGCGGTGTTTCCTATTTACTATACAATTCGGCTGCTGTCATAAGATATGGCGCAATTCCCTTTGCCTCGTTTTCAACTATTCGTTCACTTAGGTAATACTCCGCAGAGCCGTCTCGATTGTCAGCTCCGCCAAGTCCGCCCATAAGACAGATATTTTTCAAAACAGGAATTCCGTCGCCGTAGATTATATACCGCTCCGTTACTGTATTCAGAGCAGCAAGTCCGCTGTCAGCCGATTTTTTTTCGGCAGCGCCCAGATGATAGCCTTTGATTGCTCCATAGGCATAAAGCAGCGTTCCGCTTGTTTCAGGATAATTTCCCTGAATATCGGGATTTGCAGGCAGCTGCATAAGCATATGCTCCGCAGTCATGCATGCTTCCAGAGCTTCAAGAAGCTCCGCAAGCATGTCCCTGCAAAAACTATTTTCTGTTATCTCATAAATATCAGCCAATCCCGCGCAAAGCCAGCCATTCGACCGCAGCCAGAAATTCGGCGACAACCCTGTCGCTTTATCCGCCCAATTCATCTCACGCGTTTCATTATAGCCGTGATAGTAGAGTCCGCTTTTGCTGTCGCGCATTATTTTTTTTATGCATTTCAGCTGCCCGACGACGTCCTCAATCAAATCATTTCTGTTATTGATTTTCCCGTATTCCGCCAAAAACGGCAATGCCATATATGCGCCGTCCAGCCACAACTGATTCGGGTATATCGCCTTATGCCAGTAGCAGCCGCATTTCAGCCGAGGCTGCTTCGCAAGCTGTCCGTTATAAAGCTTTTCATAAGCAAGCCTGTAACGCTCGTCGCCAACGATATTGTAAAGCTTTATAAGATTGATTCCGCCGCAGATATTGTCAAGATTATAATCAGCCGCCAATATTGTGGGAATATCTCCGTTTTCATTTACGTAACTGTTGACGAATCTCACGGCATAGCCTATCAGCCGCGGATCACTGTTTTTTTCCGAATACGTCAGCAGCGCTTTTATCATACAGCTGTCCATATAATTCCACTTAGGCTGCTTTCGGAAAATATAATTTTCTCTGTTCCACTTAGGATTCAGCGGCTCGGAGGTCAAAACGAGCCTTTCTATATATTCACGAGCGATCTGCTCGATCAAGGTTGTGTTTGTCATCCCGACAAGCCTCCTGCGGTTATACCGCTTATAAATTTTTTCTGCGCAGCCGCAAATATCGCAATAGACGGTATAAGACCGATAACAGAGACTGCGATTATCCTGTTCTGCTCATAGCCGTTACCCGTACTGTCCGCGGAAAGCCTTAATATCAGCGAAAGCGGATATTTTTCCACGGAGCTTATCATTATCAGCGGATTCAAAAAATCGTTCATCGTCCATAAAAATGTGAATACCGATATCGACACTATCACCGGTCGGATACACGGAACAAGTATGTATATTAGACTCTGTATGCAGTTGCAGCCGTCAATCCGCGCGGCTTCGTCGAATTCTCTCGGAATCCCCTTGAAAAACTGGATAAGCATAAATACGAAAGTTCCCTCAGCCGCAAACAGCGCAGGAAGAGTCAGCGGAATGTACGTATCAAGGATTCCGAGCCTGCTCCACATAAGATACGACGGCATTATCGTAACAATGGCAGGCATGAACATTGTCCCCATGAAAAGCGCGTAAAACAGCCTTTTGAACGGAAAATCAAATCGCGCGAATCCATATGCAACAAGGGTGGAGGAGATCACCGCGAAAACAGTTTTCGGAACTATAATTTTAAATGTGTTGAGGAAATAATGCCCCATACTTCGTCCGGTAACAGTCTGCCAAGCCTTACCGTAAACCGAAAAGTCAATCCTATCCGGAATGAACCACGGCGACGAAAAAATCTCCTCGTTTGATTTAAAACTCGCCCCAATCAGCCACAACAGCGGATAGATCATCACTAAAGCCGCAGCCGTCATGAAAAAATAAATCAGAAATTTTTTCATATGCACTCCTCACTGTGCCTGTTGGTAATCGCAAACAGAAGTATCACTGCCAACGTAATGAGCATGAAAAGAGTCCACGAAACCGCATTCGCATAGCCTGCATTGTGATATTTGAACATCTCGTCATATATAAGCATTCCCAAGGTATAGGTGCTTTTCATCGGACCGCCGCCCGTTATCATGTAGGGAGCGTTGAATTCCTGCATCGCCGATATAAGCTGCAAAATAAGATTCAGAAACATCACGTTTTTCAACAGCGGCAGAGTTATACTGAAAAAACTTCTTATCATTCCACAGCCGTCAACTTTCGCAGCCTCATAATATTCACGGGGAATATCTCGCAGCGCGTTCAAAAAAATGATCATCGTCGATCCGAATTCCCATAAGCGAAGCAGAATTATTATCGACAGCGCTCCGTTGGAATCGCCATACCAGCCTACAGGTTCAACTCCGACAAGTCCGAGAATTTGATTCGCCAAACCGTCCGACGTAAAAAGAAATTGCCACATAATTACGATTGCTAAATTCGAGCCGAGTATCGAGGGAATGTAAAAAATCGTGCGGTAAACGCCCATGAATTTTAATTCCATATTCAGCAAAAGCGCCGCCGCCAACGATACTGCAAGCTTCAGAGGAACAAGAATTATCGTATATTTTATCGTTACCCACGCGGCGTTTCGGAATTCGCGGCTTTTCAGCATAGATATATAATTTTCAAGTCCTGAAAAAACAGGCTCACGAATTCCGTCGTAATCGGTCATTCCGAGTATAAACGATGATACAAAAGGATAGAGGGTGAACAGCAAAAATCCCAGTATAAATGGAATGATCAGCATCAGCCCTGTATATTTCCCTACACCGACGGGATTGTGATAAATGTGTTTTTTCATTTTCTGATCTTCTCCAGATATTTGGTAATGGAAATATACATTTCATGCGCCGCTTCCCGCGTATCGAGTTTCCCGTATGATACGCTTTCTATCGCCGTGTTATAGATATTTTTCATATGCGAAAGCTCCATATACGGGCTTATCGTTACGGTGTCCAGATTCTCAAGCAGCTTATCATTCTCCTGCGCAAGACCTTTCAGCAAGCCCTTTTCTTCAAGATGTTCCTCAACTTTACGAGACGACGGGATTCCTCTGGTCGTACCGAGGACTTCCGCGCATTCTTTGTCATTCAGCATGAAATTCATAAAAGCGGCTGCCTCGTCCGGATACTTTGTATTCTTCGACAGAGCGTACATTACGGAAGGCTTTATCATCCAACCGCCGCAATTGCCGTTATCGTCCGAAAGTAGCGGACCCGCTTCAAGAACGCCGTCGGGAAGAGCCATTTCATATTTTCCGACAGAACTTCCCCATTCCAGAACGCCTGCCACTCTTCCGTCGATGAATTCCGCCGATTGATAAAGGGACGCGCTTCCGTCCTCATCTGTACGAACGTCAACCGTTCTTATCACATGATTTTCTTCCAATAATTTGTAAAAATCAAGCGCTGATTTGATATCTTCCTCAGTAAATCCCAACTCGCCGTCCATTGAAACAAAAACGCGTCCCGTCTGCTGCTGAACGTAAACCACTGAAAGATACCACGCCGTTCCGCCCGATTGAATATCGAGATCCATCGGATAAATATCTTCACTTCTGAATTTTTCCCCGAGCGCAATAAGATCGCTCCATGTTTCAGGATAATCCGCTCCCAACTTCTTATACGTTTCGGAATTGTAAAACATTCCTCTGCCGCTGACCGAAACAGTCACAGCATTAAGAATTCCGTCTACCTTTCCAAATGAGATCACGTCATCGTCAAAATTTGCAAGATCAAGCTGATCGTCAAGCTTTCCGAGATCGTAAAAACCTCCGCCGTCGGGAGAAAATGAAATAAGCCAGTCATAATTTATCTGCATGATATCAGGCTCGGTTCCGCCGCTTATCTGCGCGCTGACTTTTTCGGTCCAGCCGTCCCAGCCGCCGTATTCGGGAATTATCTCAATTTCTGGATATCTTTGATTCCACAGCTTTATGGCATTCAAAGTCGCCTCATGACGATCGTCTCCGCCCCACCATGAAAAACGCAGAGTACACGGATCAAGCTTCCCATCAGGCTCAACAGCTGTCTTAACGCTGCCGCTGCACGCAGAGAGAGTTATCAGACAGCATATCGCTGCCGCGGTAAAATATTTTTTCATACTCTCAATCCTTAAATAATGATACATTAGACCTCCTCGGAAGTCTATTACAGCATACTCAATCGCACACTGCCTTTCGTCTATTTAATTATACATTATTATTCATAATAAATCAAGCAATGCCGAAATAAATATAATTTATTGGAGTTTTCTACAAATTTTGCGTATTTTTTTCATCAGTTTTCACGGGGGTTGATTTTTACAAAATTTTATGTTATAATTTTATAGATGTAAAATTCATGGAAAAACAGCCGTTTTTCCGCAAATATAAATATACATATGAGGTATAATAATATGATCACTGTTTCAAACAAAACATTTGACGAAGAAAGAGCTTTGTACGGCAGCCGCGGTCTGATCGTGGAAAACTGCTCCTTTGACGGTCCTGCCGACGGCGAAAGCGCTCTCAAGGAATCAAACGATATAGCCGTTTACAATTGCTACTGCAATCTGCGCTATCCTTTCTGGCACGTTCATAATCTCAAAATCCGCGATACAGAAATGACTTCGATGTGTCGAGCCGCGATCTGGTATTCCGACGGCATAGAGATCGAAAGCTCCAAGCTTCACGGCATAAAGGCTCTTCGCGAATGCTATGATATAACTCTTCACGATTGCAGCATTATTTCCCCTGAATTCGGCTGGTCAACTGAAAATGTAACTATCACAAATTCAATTGCAGAAAGCGAATATTTCATGCTGCGCAGCAAAGATCTCAAATTCGAAAACGTACGCTTAAAGGGGAAATATTCTTTCCAGTACGTCGAAAACGCTGTATTCAACAACTGTTCTTTCGATACCAAGGACGCGTTCTGGCACAGCAAAAATGTCACTATACGCAACTGTACCGTAAAGGGCGAATATCTCGCATGGTATTCCGATGGGATTACTCTTGAAAATTGCAGGATAATCGGTACTCAGCCTTTCTGCTACTGTAGAAATCTCCGCATAATTAACTGCGAAATGATCGACGCCGATCTCTGTTTTGAAAAATCGGACGTAACAGCCGATATCGTTTCACGCGTTATCAGCATAAAAAATCCCAGAAGCGGACGTATCGACGTTCCCGTACTTGGTGAGATAATCATGAACGATCCTGCCGCTCAGTGCGAAATTTACTGCGGCGGTGAAAGATTCTACGGAAGTTATGAGCAGTAAAAGCCGACACGGCGATACTTTTGCCATGCTTCGCGTCATATTGACGCTTTCCATACCTACAATGCTGGAACAGCTCCTGCAAACTGCCGTTCAGTATATCGACACTGCAATGGTAGGCTCACTGGGAACTCACGCAACGGCGGCCGTCGGAGCGACAACTACGGTAAATTGGCTTATCGGCAGCACTATCTCCGCTATAGGCGTAGGATTTCTTGCATTCATAGCTCAGTCATTCGGCGCAGGAAATAAGGAAAAAGCCCGAAAAGCCGCGTCTCAGGCAGTTACCGCCGTAATAGCGGTCGGGATTTTTTTCACTGTTCTGACAGTGTCTCTCAGCGGAGTTATCCCCATATTGATGCAGGTTGATCCCGAAATTCAGAGCATGGCTTCACGGTATTTTCTGATATTGTACATTCCGATGCTGTTCCGCACGGCAAGTATAATTTTCGGAACTGTTCTGCGCGCCTCGGGTGATACAAAAACTCCGATGCAGGTCGGGATTATAGTTAATCTAATCAATATTTTCTTAAATTTCCTGCTGATCTATCCTACAAGAACTGTAAATATTTTTGGATATTCATTTACAGTCAAGGGCGCGGGTCTCGGAATAGAGGGAGCTGCCGCAGCCAGCGCAGTATCATACGTTTTCGGCGGAATCGCGATCACGGTCATGCTTTGGAAGCATAGAGAGATCTCACCCAAGGGGCAAAGTCTCCGTCCCGATTTAAGCGTTCTGAAACCATGTCTGCGTGTGGCATTCCCGAATATGCTTCAGCGTTTTGCAACTTCATTGGGATATGTGGCGTTCGCTTCCATGATAAACGCACTCGGCGAAACCGCTACGGCTGCCCATACCATTGCAAATACCGTTGAATCTCTGTTCTATATCCCGGGATACGGAATGCAGACTGCTGCAGCCGCTTTATCGGGAAATGCATACGGCGCAGGCGATAAAAATCAATTGAAACGTTTGTCAAAAACAATAATCCCTCTTGAAGTAGGCTTGATGATAATTTCGGGAGGGCTTCTCTTTATCTTCGCTCCCGAGCTTATGAAGCTGTTTTCGAAAGACAACGAAGTTATTGCACTCGGTGCGGCGGTACTTTGTATGGTCGCAGTATCCGAACCGTTTTACGGCGTTCCCATCGTTATAGAGGGAATGATGCAGGGTCAGGGAAAAACCGTCGCACCATTTATCTTCAATGTGCTTGGAATGTGGTGTGTTCGTATAATAGGCACTTTTATATGTACCAATTATTTCGGCGGCGGTCTTAAATCGGCATGGGGCTGTATGATCGCCCATAATCTGCTGCTGTTCATTCTTTTTACAGCGCATTTTATAATAGACCGCCGCAGTGATTCCGCCAGTCAACCATAAAGATCGGAAAGGATTTAAATATGGATAATCACAATAACAGCAATCCCCCGTACACTTACGATCCTGACAATACTCCTACGTATGAGCCGTATGACAATATGGCAGCAACAAGAACCAATAAAGCTGTTCCACCGTCAAATATCAATCATTCGCCGCTTCACACTCATCACCCCTACCAAAACAAAAACAACGGCAGCGGACAGCAAAATGATTTTCCACAAAAAGAATGGGATAATCAAGATACAATGCTCGTTCCGCCTCCTTACGAGAATGAGAAAACGCACGAAAAAACACAGGCAGATCGTCAGATTCCTCCGCCCCTTAAACCTGTCCGCCGCCAGCAGCCTTATCCTCAGCAGTCAACTCCTCCTCCGCAGCAATATCAGCAGATTCCACCGCAATATCAGCAGCCCTCTCCGTATCAGACAGGCAGTTTTCCGCAGCCTCCTCCGTATCAGCCTCCCGTAGTTCCCCGCTACGTACCGCCAATGCCCGAAAAACCGCAGAACCGCAACAAAAAAGATTCAAATCCAACACTGATAATACTGATAACTCTCCTTGCGGTCATGATAATTCTGCTTCTTATCTTCGGCGGAGTATTTTTGTTCAGGAATAAAGACGACGAAAGCGGAAATTCGGTAAGCTATTCTTCATCTTCAGTTTCAGATATTGACAGAGATCCCGAAAATGAGGAGCTTAATTTGCCTGCTGTAAGCAATTCATGGGTATCTGCTCTGGATTACAACAAAATTTACGATCACGAGCCTTATGTTGAACTTGTGGAGAAGCTTCCGGGCAACAACTGCTTTTTCCTTTGTGATATCAACGGCGAGGGAACTCCGGAACTCTTTATAACGTCCGAAAGCAGCGCAATAAAAACTATTTACACACTTGATGGCGGCAGCGTATCCAAACTTCTGGACTGCTCATCTGAAGAAAATGGCAAACTTGATCTATGCACCAACGGTATGATAGTGCACACTTACAATGACAGCAGCACATCAAGTATCACTTATCTGAAATTTAACGGCAGCAGTCTTTCGCCTTTCGAGACGGTCGAGGAAATCGGCGGCAAGCTTCATTACAGCTATAACGGTCAGCGTTTCACGATAACTTCTCAAGAAGCCGACAAAATTCACAGCCGTTATTCGTCCATGCAGTTTACGCCAACTCTTGCTTCGGCGGTTGAATCGGCAACTTCTTCCGTTAATGCGTATATAGAAACTTTTGATCACTCGGCTCTTGATCATTTTTCAAGCTATCTCGTAGCAACTGGAGAGTTCGATCACATTGATGTTAAAGTCAAAGGCCCTGAAAATCAGAATTCCTCATATACATTTACAAAATCCGATTGCAATGCGTCGATTTTTTTACTTGATTACAAAAAATACTCCTCGGACGCATATGTTGAGATAACGCCGTATGACAGCGAAAATAAAGCAGGCGAAAAAATAAAATGCGTTTTTCCGTCTGCCGTAAAAAATACCATTAAAGATAAGGTCGACTCAAAGCCGATTGAACCTCTTAACGGACTGATTGACTGTCCAAATGGGCAGCTTCAGGGATTTGATAGATCATATGTTCTCGACGGCGGCGATGTAAAGACCGTTCGCGATAAAATTGATCATGATTGTCATATTACAGCCAAAAATGAAGCTTTCAACTACGATGTTCATTGGTATGAATTGTGGAATTCCGACAACGGCGATTATTATGGCTGGGTCGACGAAAAGTTTATAAATTTCAATATACCGCAGGAAACTGTCCCTACGACGGATTCTCCGCAAACAGAACCTACAAATTCCGATAATGGCGGCAGAGATTCAGACTCCGACTTTTGGAACAATGATTTCTGGAATAATTTGTTTACTTAACTTTTAAAAATTACGCCCTCGTTTAGAGGGCGCATTTTTATCCGCATCAGAACTCCAACAACTTTTCAACAATAAAATCCGAGAATGTTGAATTCTGACTGCATTTAATGTAATTTTCCGATTTCATCAGCCGCATATCAAAATTGTCTGGAATTAACGCAATATCGGCAATATTCAGCATTGGCGCGTCCATGCTGCTGTCACCTGCGGCAATTATCTTCTCTGCGGAAAGCATATTGCTAAGTTTTTTTACAGCCGCGCCTTTATTCAGACCGTCAGGAAAAAAATAAATCTTACGTCCCGTAACTTCAACGGAAATTTCCTCTTTCGCCCTTAATTCCTCCGCTATCTTCAAGCTGTTTTCTCCGTCGCTGCAAACAACGTACACAAATGCGTTATCAACCATGCGGCAGATTCTGAACCGCGAATCGTAGCAATATCGACTATAAACGGCGTTAAGCAGTTCGCGGAGTTTTTCGTTCCTTCGAATCAGCTTCCATTCTTCCACAGGCTCTCCGTTATGAAGAAGAGTTGCGCCGTTGGAAGCAAGAGCGTATTCGGGAATGAATCCGTCGGGAAATTTTATGCGGCGAAACTGCTCCACCGAACGGGTTGTCACAGGAATAAACCAAAAGTTTTTTGCAATTTTTCCGAAATTTTTATATGTTCTCTCAGTCATAAATCCCTGTTGACGGTCATTATAAATTTCAACGCAAATTCCACCGCTTATCTTGCTTTCGGAATATACCAGCGTATTATCAAGATCGCAGGCAAAAATAATATTCATCATATATCGGAAAGGTCGCGTATAAGTCCGCAAGACCTGTAAAATCTAAGCGGATACTCCACGACTTCTACTCCTTTCTCACGGGCAAGCTGATAAATATGCCCGAGATTTTCTTCGTCATTTAGACTGTACACCAGAATTTTCCACGGAATCCGCCTTAAAAGAACGCGCGTTGTTTCGCCGATACCCGGTTTCACAAAATTTATACTGCGAATCCCGAAATGCTCACGGATATTTTCAGCTTCTGCCAATCCCGCAAAAGGTTCGGCAGAATTTTCAACAATGAAATCCTTATTCAAATCGAAATCCTGCACTATCCTGTCAATAAACTGATAAGTAACGTCCCTGTCGGCAAGCTCGCTGTAAAAAGCAGCCCCATGAAAATCATTTTCGCCGATTATATCACCACGCAGGAACGTTCTGCTGAGAAGTCCCGAAACGGTCGAATTCAGACACGAACTTGCAATCAGAAAATCCTCGTGAGTACCGCATTTTTCGGCGGCATAGGCGGCATCGGAGAGTACGGCAAGATCGCCGCTGATCTGCGGATAATCGCCAAGAGCCTCCGTGAGAACGTTTTTGATCGCGCCTTTTCCCGTCCAGCCGTCAACAAATTGTATGTGTTCGGGTCTATGATGGCTGAGAATATATTTGACAGCATTTTTATCAATGCCTCTGCCGCGAATTATTGATATAGTATAATGAGGAATGCTCACATGATGCCGAGCGTCAATATATCGCTTGATAAGTATTCCTACAGGCGTACCGGCTCGCGCAAGAGATACCAGAACAGCATTTTCGCCCTTTTCAGCCCATATCTGCTCCGCTACCGCTCCCACGGCATCTGCTGTAATTTTTGAATACCGTTCCAGCGCAAGTCGATATATAGCCATATATGCTTCTGTAGGCTCGTATTCCAGCGGAAGCATCTCGCTGTAATGAACGCCGCTCTGAATGAGAGGTTCTCGCTCGCTGGCGGCAAGAGGTTTTACAAGTCCTGTTATATCTTTCAACAGAATCTCCACATCATCAGCATGATAAGTTCCAAACATTTTCATTCTCCCAAACAGTAAAATACATTCAATATGCCATGCTTTTTCAAGATTTCTCCGAGAATATTCAACGATTCTGCCGACGGAAAAATGCTATCGGAGATCACGACCGCCGCGTCGTACTGCTGAATATTATAAACGTAATTCACGCGCTCGTCATCATAAAAACTGCTGATCACGAAGCCGTTGCGGACAGGATAATCCGCGTCGCCGCCAATACTTATCGGACTGCGTGTCGTAGAATGGCAATATGCGCTGATTTCGCATTTTTTAGCAATGATCGAAGCCGCGCGAATCGACGGAAACATACACTCTTCGGTGCCGAGAAAAAGCACTCTCTTGTACTTTTTGAAATTTATCCGATTCATCAATTCTTCTGCAAGTTCATCGCAGCGTTCCTGATAATCAGCTATTTTATGCGGATATTTCGTATACGGAAATTTAAATCGAAACACGTTCTGCGGAAAATCTTCATTTGCATGCTTATCTGCGATTTCAGGCGAACTCAATCCGTCACCGCTCTTTTCAAGCATCGAATCGCCGCAGATCATGTGATATAGGCTTTCAAAATAAATATTATTTTCATTAAAAAGATTCTCGCGTTCCTTAGTAAGTCGATTCAGTACCGAGCCTACAACTATCCGTCTTTTCGCAAGTTCGGGAATCCTATCCTTCATTGCGCTGATTATGTTGAAAAGAGTTTTTCCGGTAGATATTTCATCATCGATCAGCACAACTTCATCGGTTGATTTCAGCAATTTTTCAAGGTTCTTCGCATAAAGCTTCTGCTCAACCGCGTGACTATGCTCCTCGCAGAAATGAATACACGCAGATTCGTCGTCGACCGCTTCACGTGTCGTATGAAGATACATCACATCGCCCATAGCTTCCGCCGCGCCTGCCGCGATAGCCGTCGCAGTTTCCGCAAATCCGATGACGAGACCTGCATTCGGATAAGCCTTATGTATTTTCTCGCCGAGAGCATGGTACATTTTCAGCGCTTCAGAGGGCGTCGTAGGGATATGCTTCGCCTGCACGGTATTCACCAGCAGATAGGAACGTTTTTTATTGTTAACTCGCCTGGCGATCTTGATATTTGAACATAAATTCCAATTTTCCATTATTACCTCACAAAAATAATTTTTACATAAATAAGTTCGCAGGCGATTCTATCTGTATACAGCCGCGGCTTTTAAATTCCGGATACGCCCATTCCGTTGATTTTCCAAGCAGTTTACGAAGCGCAAGTACCGGAAGATTGATCTCGGAAGCCGCGCATGAAATTTGCAGTCCTCCCGACATACGGGGATTTATTTCCAAAACCACAGCTTCGCTGTTGTACATACGAAATTGAACGTTAAAAGGCATTTCAAAGTCGAAATATTTGGAAATTTCCTCTGTACGCTTCATAATTTTGCTGTCAAAACGAATTTCATAAAAACGGCTTGCTGTCTTGTATCTGGGCAGCATAAGAAGTCCGTTTGCCGTTTTCAGACAATCCACACTTACCTCAGGACCGTCGAGATAAGGCATGACCATTATCCTTTTATCAAAATCGTATTCAGCCGCTATCTTCTCAGCCTGATCCGATGTTATGTGATATGGGGAATTATTATAGATATTCGGTTTTCCGAAATCGTCGATAATTCGAAACGTAGCAGCGCCCTCGTCAACAGAAAGCTTATAGCAGGTGCGGATTCCGCGTGATTTGAATTCTTCCGCAGCAGTTCTGAATTCATCAGCGTTTTCGCATGAACAATAAGGCGGCAGCAGATTTCCGAGACCGTTATTTTTGATATATTCATATGTTTCGATCTTATCATCGGTAATTTTCAGATGAGCGGCATTCATATTCGCAAGCAGCTTAATTCCTTGCGACTCAAAAAGCTTGGCATTCCTGACTATCTCGTTCAGACCTCTGCGCGGAACGAAAACGTCAATGGAATACTTTTTGCAGAAATCAAGGCAATACTCAGCATATTCGCTCATATCGCCGTCGAAATCTTCCTTGTACCATTCGTCGCACATAAATTTATACACGCAGTTCTCATTTTTGCTTGAACCGATAAATTCCGTATCCGTTCCGCATTCTCGCATCAAGCGTATAAGATGATACGCCGTACTGAACCAATGATTATACCATATCCTTGTCATTTTTTCACTCCTTTACACCGAAAAGTTCTCCCAGAATAAAAGTGCGCTTCGCCCATTTTCTGTGAGTTTTTACTTCATTCATTCGACTGCCGTCCGAACTTCCTTTCACGCCAAGGGCTTCTGACCAGAAAAGCACAGATTTTGCGTCATCAAAATCGCTTTTTGACGGTTTCAGACTTTCCGCGATAATTGGCAGTTGACTGGGGTGAATAGCTGTCTTGCCGATAAAACCGTTAAGCCTGTCAAGTTCCAATTCCTTTTCAAGTCCGCGTTTCCATCTGTCGTCTGTACCGTTATCATAATATTCCCAAACAGGTCCGGAAACAACGTATTCATCGGAAAAAACATTGAGAATATCAATTAATATATCGCGTACAACACCTATCTGATAAATATTTTGATCGATATTTCGGCGCAGCCCGTATAAATTGCAGAAATCATTTCCGCCCACGCGAACATTAAGTATCAACTCTTTCATAGGATGCATTTTGTTTTTCAGTTCAACGAGATTTGCCGCCCTGTTATGGCAGTTTGATATCAGCGAACTTTCGAGAATAGGCATAATATATTTCGGCTCGCTGCATCGGTTATTTATTTTGCGTGTGATTCGGAAGTAATCGTCAAGATTGCTTGCGTCAAACTTTGGCAGTACAAATCCTGTAAGTACGGATATATCATCGCCGAGATAATTTGCCATATATTCAAGATGTGCAGGAGTTCTCACGCGAATGAAAAGCAGCGGAAGGTCGGATTCGTTTTTCAATTCCGACAAAATTTTCTTTGTATTCGCTTCCGCTTCACTGAGGACTGAATCCGTTATCGAATCCTCCAGACACAAAACCAGAGATTTAAGGCATGGAATGGTTTTTGCTCTGAGTTTTTCGGCAATTTTTTTATTGGTCGCAGGGGTATATATAAGACCTCCCAAACAATATTTCAGATATTCCTTTTTTTCCAATCAATTTTTCCTCCCCAAATACAGGCAGTTCCAAACCGCCAAAATTCCATTCCCAATAATAATGATATAATACAAGCAAACCGCACACATCGGTAAAGATGTGTGCGAATTACATTTAAATTAATTTACTTGGAAATTGCCTTTGTAATAAGCTTTCTTACTATGTCTATCGGAATTACCATGAATGCAAGTCCGATGCATATCAACCATGTCTTTACGTTCAGAGCCTCAACGCTGAGGAATTCACCGCCGAACGTTACAAATACAAACTGAATTATAAGAAGTGCAGCCATTACAAGCAGGAAGTTCTTGTTACGTCCAATATGTTCAAATACATTTACGTTTTCTGTACGTGCATTGAAACCGTTAAATGTAATAGCCATCATGAACGTTGCAAAAAGTGCCGAACAAAGGTATGTGTTGTCTACGTTTCCAAAAATATCACGTATTGCAGGAACAAAACGGATAACAAGACAAAGAGCCGTTATATATAGACCGTTGATAATAACCTGTATAAGCATTGATTTGCTTACAATGCTTTCATTTCGTGGAATAGGTCTGTCTTTCATATACTCCTTGAGAGCAGGTTCACTTCCGAAAGCAATAGCTGCGAGAGTATCCATAGCGAGATTTACAAGCAGAAGCTGGATAACGGTCATCATTGTAGGTTCGCCTAAAAGCGGTCCTATGAAACAGGTGAGAACTGCGGCAACATTAACGGTAAGCTGGAATATAAGGAATTTTCTGATTCCTTTGAACATTGTACGACCGTAAAGGATAGCTTTTGCGATTGATGAGAAGTTATCGTCAAGGATCGTAATATCTCCGGCTTCTTTTGCCACTTCCGTACCGCTTCCCATTGCAAAACCTACATCTGCCTTTTTAAGTGCGGGTGAATCGTTTACGCCGTCGCCTGTCATACCTACCACATAGTCAAGTTCCTGAGCGCAGCGTACAAGACGGCTCTTGTCTGTAGGCAATGCACGGGCAACAACACGCAGATTTGGAATAACCTTTTTAAGTTCCTCGTCAGATTTTTCATTAAGTTCTGCTGATGTAAGTGCAATATCCGTATCTTTTCTGATAAGTCCGGCTTCCTTTGCAATAGCAACAGCGGTTTCTTTTCTGTCACCTGTTACCATTACAACCTGAATTCCTGCGTCCTGAACTTCCCTGATAGCATCGACAGCTTCTTTGCGGACATTATCTCTGATACAGAGAATACATACAAGCGTCAAATCGCCCTCGTCGCTGTCGCCGTCACGCTTTGCAACTGCAAGAAGCCGCATTGAACGTGCTGCCTGTTCGTCTATATACTTTATAATAGCGTCTTTATCGGAAAGAGTTTTTATATTTCCGTCGGAATCAACATACTGCGTACATCTTACAAGAAGCTTTTCAGGTGCGCCCTTTACATAGGTGCAGGCTTTACTTCCGTTTCCGACAGTAACGCTTGACATTTTCTTTGTCGAGTCAAACGGGCTGAAATTCGTCACATCATCTTTATTTATTTTGTCCTCTGCCTTTGCCTCAATCAAGAACTGCATTAACGCACGGTCGGTGCTGTTACCGCCAATAACTTTTCCATCACTTGCTAAAGCGCTGTTATTCACTCCGGCGCCTATAACAATATCATTTATATACTTTTCGGAAGTGTCAGCGAGTTTTTCAAATTTCTTGACGTCGCCTGTTATAAATTCAACTACCGAAAGCTTACCCTCTGTAATCGTACCCGTCTTGTCGCTATAAAGCAGACTAAGGCTTCCGGCTGTTTCAAGACCGTTTATCTTTCTTACAAGAACGTTGTCCTTGGACATTTTAAGACTCTGGAATGAAAGCAGTATAGAAGTAAGCATCGGCAGACCCTCAGGAACTGCACACACTATGATAGTAACGGCAACCGTTATTGCGTTCATTAAAAGTTTCAGCCAGCCGATAAAATCGCCGGGCGCACCGCCGCCGATAACCGTCTGCAAAACAGTACATATAATAATAGCAATAGCGCCTACATATCCGAAAGTAGAAATCTGCTTTGCAAGTTTTGAAAGTTTTACCTGTAAAGGAGTTTCACGGGTGTCCTCCTGAACTTCGAGGGCAAGCTCACCGAAAAGCGTCTTATCTCCCACAACTTTTATTTCCATGTGTGCCTCGCCGCCGCAGACAACCGTACCGCGATAAGCATAATGCTTATTAAGCAAGTCCTTTGTATTATAACTTTCACCACTGTTTACAGGACGTTTTTCAGCCTCTTCCGTTTCACCGTTGAGTGCCGCTTGGTCGACTTTAACTTCTCCTTCGACTATTTCACCGTCAGCAGAAATCTTGTCTCCTGCCTGTAAATATACGATGTCGCCGACAACAACATCGCTAACGTGTATTTCCGTAAGTTTTCCGTCTCGTATAACCTTTGCGGTTTCCTTCGCTTCTTCTTCTTCTTTCAAAGCGGAAGCCTTGTTTTCCTGTTTGTGTTCGCTGATTGATGATACACCGTTGGCAATAAGAATAGCGATAAGCACGCCCACAGGTTCAAACCATTCAGCTTGTCCCATAAAGCACAGCACCACCTGTACCACCAGCGCCACAATGAGAATCATTATCATAGGGTCTTTAAAACCCTCGAGAATTTTTTTCCACAGTGGGTCGGGCGGAATTTGCGTCAAAACATTCGAGCCGTGCTTTTGTCTGCTTTGCTCGACTTCTTTAGTTGTTAATCCTTTTAAATTCATTTTATCCTCCTTTTGCGAATGTTCGTCATTCGCAAGCTGTAAATAATGATTAGAGAAGTAAGCCTCTCTCAATCCTCTATATCAACTCCGTAATCCTCGCACAAACGTCTGAGACCGGAATGATAACCGGAACCGATACAGGCGATTTTCCAAGATTCACCGTATCTGTAAATTTCTGCCGCAACAATTGTTTTTTCACGCATAAGATTTTCTATAGAAAAAATATACGTATTTGTATCGTCAGTAATAATACGCAGCTTCGGAGATTTCACATGAATGAAGCACTCCTCCGCATTATTACCATATATCGACCAGCAAAATGCGATCTTTTTTATCTCGCTCGGAACGTTTTCAAGATCGACAGCAAAATGTGTCTCTTTCCCCTCTCCCGCTATCCGAACGGAATTTTCTGGAGAAGTTGTATTTCCCCAGAAAATCATGTCCTCGTCCTTCAGCGTCTTGCCGTTTTCATGCAGAAGAAAAGCATAGCCGTCTATGTCCATCGGTTTTTCAATATTATCGGCGGTAAGCTGCAATTTTACCGATCTGACTTTTTCCCCAAAAGCCGTGCGCTGTCCCCGCCGAAGCAGTTGACATTTCTCATGAGAAGTCTGCGGCGAAATAACTTCCGCGGGCGGGGTATCTACCGAACGACGTTCCGCGCCGTCGGATATTGCCGCCGCGTTTTTCGGAAAATGAAGAACGGCTGTTTCGGAATTTTCCCCGACGAATTTTGAAGCAGCTGCCGACAAGCAGACTTCTTTTCCCACTCCTTCATCAAATTTGAAAATGAGCGAGCCGAAAATCATAACTTCGTCGCGAAGCGGTTCAACGACAATAGTCAATTCATTTTCGCCGACAGACAATTTTTCGGGAAAAACTGCCGCGCCGCTGATCGGATTTTCTATGACTGTATCCTCCGAAACGCTGAGCGAAATTCTGAATGTGTTCTTAGTATTCACAGGAATAACGCCCAAATCTACGCGATCGGGATATTGCGAAACAGTCGTCGGTTTATTTCCGCGAATCATATCGCCGCGTATGATCACGCCGTTCAGCCGCGTATCTTCCTGACAATGCAGAATAGGCGTCATTCCTGCGGCAGACGAAGTGCGCTCTATTTTTAAATTTACCAGTTCCGTATGTTCGGATTCGACTCGAACATCTTCCGAATCTCCGCATACGATTACAGCGCTGTTTCCGATCACCCTGCAAGGGCGATTTATAACAAGCGGTCCTTTGTATTCCTTGGGTTCAAGTACAAGCTCATTTGCGCAGCCGTCGAATAATTCCTGTATCAGCTTCATGGCGATCAGTCTTTAGTGCCGTGAGTCCAGTTAAGTCCCCAGCCGAACGCCTGATCAGCATATCGCTGTCCGCGGAAGAATCTCACGATTTTCTCAACGCTTAGAGTATTATTGACATTTTCCAGATACGCAATTGCGCAAAGAGGAAGATTGCTGCCGTATTCGTCCATTCGAACGATAATTTCGGGACTGCCGGGGCATTTCACGGTAACAACGCCGTCTGCCTGCTTCCAGTTTGCCGCGCCCTCATAGATATAAGTATAGATCAGAATTCGCTTGATATACTGTATCATCTGACCGTTTATGCGCAAATTTTCGCCGTTTGCGGAAGAACCTGAACGATCGTCGCCATCAAGGGCGATAAAGGGCGGACTTGTAAGCGAACCAAACGTATTTCCGAGAGCCTGAATAGAGCCTGCTTCGCCGTTTTTCAATTCATACAGACAACCGAGATCAAGATCAATCGGGCGCGCAAAAATGCCCTTTGGCTGCTTCCAGTTAAGATTTATGAGAACTTCGCCCAGTCCTGCGCTGCCCTTTACGAGGTTGACTTTCTGCCCCTTTACGAGATTTATCTTCGCAGGCAGTGGCGGCGGAGTTGCAGGTCTCGGAGGAGGTGCGGCAGGTCTCGGCGGCGGAGTCGGATTTGCTGGAGCGGATTCTTCGCCGCCGTAGGCTCTCAACAAATCACCCAGACCGCCGTTGAATCCGCGCGCAACCGCATTTATTCGCCACACATCTTTCATGTAAATTTCAACGCTGATTATTGCGCGCTCCTGCTGAAAATCACTTCCGTTAAGCGCAAGTCTCAAAGCAGGCATACCGTTCTGTTTAAGCGTAAAAACATGAGAATTTATATCCCTCATAACCCCGCTTCCGTCGATACTCACGGTGAAAACGAGTTTTTGAATAGTCATGGGAAGCCTGTTCAGATCGATTGTGAAAGCCGCAGATCCGTTACTTCCTCTGTAAGAGATCTCATTTGCAGGCGACGAAGTCTGATTGTAGAAAACCATGTATCGATCGTCGGAAAGCTTATCGTTTCCGTCAACTCCGAAGCAGCAGAAATCATAAACCGAACCTCCCGATATCTGCATTTCCGCTTCAATAGGGCGTGTAACGTCGATATACTTTTCAAGCTTATCGCGCATTCCTCTTTGCAATTCCATTATTATTCCCCCTTTAAATCATACCTTTTTGTTTTATTTCATTAAGCCAGCGCGGAAATTTCGCAAACATCATATTATAAAGGCTGATATCGTTCACGTCGTCGAAATCATCTGCTTCAAAAAATCCAACATTATCAACAGTTCTTCCCTGAATTGATTCGGGGTGTTCAATATCGCCGTATCTCATGCCGTTCAGACCGATAAACTGCCAATAAACAGGGGTATTCGACTGCTGTCTGATAAAATCGGCAACGGCGTTTCCACCCTGAACGCTTCCGACTGTCACAAAGATCACATAGACAGGATTGCGTACTCCCGAATATTTCTGGGCAACAGCGTTCATGACTTTTAGTTCATCATTTCCGCCTCCGAGTTCCTGCATTATTCTCGCCCAGTCACGAGGGATAGCATTATCGTAATTATCAAAATTAATCGGCGGCATTTCACGTGGAATATCGCCATACAGCCAGAAATCAGCCTGACAATTGCCGTCAAGCTGAGCAATAACAGGCATAAATTTGCTTATAGCTTTTGAGATCGTTCCGTCCTCATAATCCCACAGCATTGTTTTCGTCATATCCATTACCACAGCAACCTTTGCTGATACATTATTTATTCCGCGCTGCTGAACGATACGCTCCAGAGCTGCGGCAGACTGCACAAGAGCAGGCGCTTTCTGTTGAATTATCTCTACAGCGGACTGACGATTTGCAGGCGGAGCAGTATTCTGCACAGGTGCAGGAGTTGGAATCGGCGCAGGATCGGGAGTTGGATTCTGAACAGGCGCAGATGTTGGAGGGTCATTTTCAGCCTCGCCGCCGTAATTATTGAGCAGCTCTTCAAGACCGCCGTTAAATCCTCTTGCAACGGCATTTATTCGCCATCCCTCTTTTTTGTAAATTTCAGCGGTGATTATCGCTTTTTCCTGCTGAAAATCTCCGCCTGCAAGAGAAAGTGAAAGCGCTTCCGCGCCGTTCTGCCTGATTTTCAGAGAATGAGAACCGATTTCGCCCATTATTCCCGAACCGTCTATGCTAACGGTGAAAACAAGCTTTCGGATATTTGCAGGTATTCGGGAAAGATCGATTTTGAAAACCGCCGAATTCTGCGCCGCGGTATAAGCAATCTCTCCGCTCGGCGACGAAGTCTGATTGTAAAAAACCATATATCTGTCATCGGAAAGCGTATCATTTCCGTCGACGCCAAAACAGCAGAAATCGTAAACAGCCGATCCCGCGATAGTCATTTCCGCTTCAAGCGGACTGCTTACGTTAATATATTTATCAAGTTTATCGCGCATTCCTCTTCTTAATTCCATAAAGTATCACCTAAATCATATTCTTATTTTTGGCTGCCTGAAGCCACAAAGGGAATTCGTTGAGCAAACGGCTGTACAATTCCTGAGTTGAAACGGAACGGAAATCATCGAGTGCAAAGAAATTCGCATTATCAACATAACGCCCTTTCAGCGTATCCAGCTTTTTCAACACGCCGTAATCCTTACCGCTGACACCTACAAATTGCCAGAATATCGGCTTTTCCGAAGCTTCACGCATCAGCTTTTTTATCTCCGAGGAATTGCCAACTTCGCCGTCTGTTATGAAGATCACATACACGGGCATTTTGGTGAAAGCATAGCGGTCTATTACCTGACGCATAACTTTGACCTCGTTGTTTCCGTAGCCAAGATCAAACATAAGCCGCTGCCATTCATCAGGAACGGCGGTTTTATAATTTTCCAGCGTAACAGCAGGCATTTTTCGGGTTTCCGTACCGAAATACCAGAAATCAAGCTCGCCGTCGTCGTCAAACTGAACGGCGATGGGCAATATTTTGTTGATTATCTCCTGAACCGTTCCGTTAGTGTACTGCTTCATCATCGAACCTGACATATCCATAACCAGGGCAACATGCGCTTTAACGGTATTCAGCTTTCTCTTGTCAAGTTCAACTTTCAGTGGCTTTACGAGAGAAACAAGCTGAGGAGCCTGCCGTTCTATCTTTTTTTCAAGCGAAACTTTTCCCGTATCAGCCGATTGAACAGGCTTCGGAGACAAGGGCGTCAACTCGGGCATTGAAGGCATTGCCGCGGTATTTTTTGCCGCTGCATCATACGTCGGGGCAGGCGCAGCCGTCTGTTCCGAAACCTCCTCGCCGCCGTAAGACTTGAGAAGATCAGCCAGTCCGCCGTTGAATCCGCGCGCAATAACGTTTATCCGCCATGAATCCTTAAAATAAATTTCCGCGGTGATTATCGCCTTTTCCTGCTGAAAATTTCCACCGTCAAGCGAAAGCGACAATGCTTCCGCGCCATTCTGAATCAGCGAAAACTCATGAATCCCGATCTCGCCCATTGTTCCGCTGCCGTCGATGCTAACGGTGAAAACGAGTTTTCTGACATTACGAGGAAGCGACGGCAAAGAAATTTCGAATGAAGCTCCCGAATTTTCGGCAATATAAATGATTTCTCCGTTTGGAGACGAGGTCTGATTGTAAAATATCATGTATCTGTCATCGGACAATTTATCGTTTTCATCAACTCCGAAACAGCAAAAATCATAGACAGAAGCGCCTTTGACTTTCATAACGGCCTTGAATTTTTGAGCGGAATTCATATGATTATCAAGTTTATCCCGCATTCCTCTTTTAAGTATCATTTTTACCCTAACCCTTTATCTGTATTTCGGCAAGCTGCCCGTTGGATTCGTCGGAAAGACGGAATACAGTTCCGTTTTTCAGCAGAACCGCCTGCCCCGGAGGAACAAGATTTCCGCTCGGCGAACGCATTCCCTTGATCTTCTGATTAACAAGAAGCCAATTTCCCTGATGCTTCACGATATACGCGCAAAGATCGCGGTCAGCTTTTTCATCGGCGAACACGTTTGAATAAATATGCCACGAAAAAAGAGGATAATTGTTATACGCAACAAGTTCTCCCGATGGCATCCATTGTCCGCTTTTTCCGCGGAGTTCTTTTTTGAATTTAATCTTTACGATCTCGGAATTTACACGTTTTCCGCAGAATGGGCATACGGGTCGGTTTATATCGTGCAGCACGAACCATTTTTCGTGGCAATTCGGATTTTCGCACGGATAAAGCATATCCCATGTTTTAACGAGACCTCGTTCCCAGTCCATAGCCTGCGGACGCTGTTTCGGCGAATGAAGTCCGTCCACGAAAGCCTGCATAAACAACTGCTCCAGATGAGGTCCGAGATCGTGTACGGTAATTTTCAGATTCTGCGGACGATTGCTCTGATCGTTGGGATCTTCGATAAACAGCGCCTTTGACCCCATAAGAAGAAAATCCTCTTCCTCGGGCGAAATATTCGGAATATGCTTCGGACCGTTCAACGGGTGACGCAGCAGCAGATACTCATATATCAAAACCGCCATTGAATGAAGATCGGTCTCGATGCAAGGCAGACAGCGGCGCGGGTCGCTGCGCGGATACTCCATTGACTCCAGAACTTCCGGAGCAATATATCCGCGAGTTCCCGCAACCT
Source organism: uncultured Alistipes sp. (assembly GCA_964401315.1). GTDB lineage: Bacteria > Bacillota > Clostridia > Oscillospirales > Ruminococcaceae > Ruminococcus. The sequence continues at coordinate 34,995 of CAYNYB010000021.1, read as the reverse complement.
CGGGCGGATACAATCCCGGAACTACCAGAGAATCTATATCTATAACTACACAGCTGCCGGATTTCGGGTCAATAAGCACGTTATTGTTGGACAGATCGGAATGGGCAAGCCCTGCCGAGTGCATACGCCGAATTGCGCGCGCAAGACAGATCGACAATTTCATCATCATCATAAAATTGCCGAGTTCCGAATTACTTAAATATTTTCTGTTTCTGGAAGTGAACCAGTTGCTCTTTTTATCTTTTCCGCTGAGGTCAAGACCTTCGACGATCGTTGAATTTGAATCGAAGAAATAATTCGAGGGATATGCAGGGCATACTATGCCGAATTCAGGATATTTTACCATAGCCACCGGCCAGCAGTACCGCTGGGAAAAATAATCCGCAAGCGCCTGCGAATTTCCTCTCGCGCCGCCGTTTTCTTCCGATAAAGTGGGGTTGTATTTTCCGATAATTGCAGAAATTCTGTCTTGTATTTCGGGAATTCTGCCGATCTCAGGATCGTTGAAAAACTGTATTACATACGACTTATCGGGCGCGAAATAGGTATATTTCATGCCTCCGCGGGGCGGATTATCCGTTATGACATACGGAAGCTTAGAACCGTCCATAAGTATAGCTTCTATAATTTTCGACATTTTATCACCTCTTTAGGAATCATAAATAAATAACTTGCATGTTTCTGCTTGTCTGATTTGTCCTATGCTGCATTGCACTCCCTTGAAATACATCAGTATTCCTGCGGTCGTGCGCCTTGCACAGAACAAATTATCCTGCGCATAAACGCACAACTTATTTCTTTACGATTCCTTAAATAATCGCAATAACGAGGGTGCGGTCGTCAAACGATCCTCTTTCAACGTAATTATCGAGCCATATTTTCAGCCGTTCCGCGGCATTTTCATTGGAAAAATCTCCGAGTTTCGCAGTTGCAGCTTCAAGAATTTCGGGGGAATCCCAGATTTTTTCGAAAGTCATCCCGGTTTCTCTGCAAATTTTATTTGTATAATTAGCCCCGACTGTTACCGACTTATCGTTTACCCACGGATAGACAGACGGCTCAGGCAGTTTTTCCTGCCAATCGGCAGCGGAATTTTCGACGGATACCTTTTTAGGCGGCAATATACCATTGGCGACAAGATCAAAATAAAGTCTGTGCATTTGGCTTTCCACGGGGAAATAATCATCGGAAACGCCATCTGTCATCATCATGAGAATATCGGAATTTCCTCGTGAGATCCTCGTTTTCATGGCAATGCTTTCGGGAGTACGCATTTTTTCGGAAGTCAGGAAATCCGTCTCCCCCGAAAATTCGCCGCTGTCGGAATCGCCCATCCGTTTTACCGAATTCGCAAATTCGACTGATGTATTAACCAGCGCGATCATTCCGTCGCCGATCTGACATGAAACGATAAGTTTTTCATTCTTTTCATTGTCAAGCGGTATGATGACCGAAATAAGCAGTGTAGCCGAAAAATCGCGTATATCGAGCGATCTTCCCATATATCCGAGAAACTTTTCGTCGAAGGCACGGCAGTAAAACGCCGATTTTACAGCAAGATAAGCTTCATTTACGGCGTCGCGAACAGCTTCTGCCAAAACTTTGCACGAATCCATGAATTCCGGAGTATTCATATCAAGAGTGATCCCTGACATAATTTTCGTATCGTTGACAATATTTTTCTCAAAATGATCTTTCAGAAATCCGACCGCCGCACGGCAGGATTCCTGCGAACCTATCCGCGAAAGCTTTTTCGAACCTGCGCCGTCTGCCACGGCAATAAACGTAATATCGCCCAATGAAGACGTTTCAAACCAATCGTCGCAGCAAGTTCCCTCATGCTTGTGTTTCTTTCCGCGAACGCGCGCGCCGATTATTCTGCTGCCGTCATATACATCTGCTCTTGTATAATATTCGGGAGAAGGTTCGGGAACGTCATCGGGTACAGCCGTATATTTCCACAATGAAGCCGTATACTCGGTAACGCTTTCAGACTTCGGTTCTTCGGGATTTTCGGGCGTTTCTCCCTTATTTTCATCGCTCTTTTCGGATTCAGACGCTTCGGAAGATTCCTTGTTATTAGCTGAATTTTCAGATTCCTCTGCCTTTTCGGGAATTCCGCACGGCTGATCGGTAATGCATTCTTCTTTTTCAGACTCGCAATTATTTTTTTCGGAATGATCATCTTCATTTGAAACTTTCTCCGAAATTTCAGAAGAGTCCGCATGATTATTTTCTTCATCGGCATTTTCAGCAGACTTTGAATTGCCGGATATACCGTCGTTTGACGTTAATGCCGCAAGCATCGGAGCATCCGCGAGAATAGTTGCATTGCCGTCGACCTCTTCTATTATATCAGCGTTTCTGTCGTTCAAAACGACCGTATCGCAGGAGTCCTGATCAATCGGGCTGCTGTTGATGTCCTCGGGAATAATTTTCTTTTCGGATATCTCCGAGCTGTTTTTTACAAAATCCGATCTGTCTTCCATAACTCACCTCATCAAGGAACGATCTGGAATCCCTGCGGTGGCGGAGGAAGTTCCAGAGCCTCGCCCGGCTTTGTATCAAGACTTTTTGAAGTCATTTTTATTGAACCCGAAACCCACGCGAAGAACTGCGCAAGATCGCCTGCGGACAGAGAATTCATCATGAGAACGTTCTCAGTCATCATCTTAAGATAAGTCGTATCGGCATCAGCACCTGCCGCACAGGCAATAATATTGGCGATCTTCATGGTCTTGAGCTGCTCGGCAGCGCGCTTGAAATCGTTTACATCAGAGGGAGCGCCATCGGTAAGAACGAATACGAGCGGTCTCCAGTCGCCTTTCTGAGTTTCGGTGGATCTGCGTACTTCGGTATTGATACAATCCATGAGAACATCGAGAGCGCGACCGAACATAGTTGCTCCGCTTGCCTTTAATTCGGGTTCTTTAAAGAGCATCAGCTCCGTCAATCCGGCTTCCTGTTTTGCTGTGCTTGAAAATGTTATTACCGAAATATAGGCGGTTTCCAAAGCCTGCGGATCGCCTTTAAGTTCGGCTATCAGCGAACGGATACCCTGCTTTACAGCCTCAATTCTTTCTCCCATCATTGAACCGGAGCAGTCCAGAAGCAGATACACCGGCAGTCTTCTTACAAATTCGTCCATACCTAACAATCCTTTCATGAATTAGATCCTGTTTAAAAAAATTGCCTTTGCATTACTTGGGCAATACAAAGGCAATGCTCTGAATTTTTAATAAGGTTTAATTAAATCGTGCCGCCAGCGAACTTATATCGTTATCCTGCGTAGCCTGTCCAATGGCGTTGAATTTCCATTCGCCGTTGCGACGGTATAACTCACCGAAAATCATAGCTGTCATGTTGTTATAATTTTCAGAGAGATTATATTTGCAAAGTTCCTTATTCGTTTCAGCGTCGCAAATTCTGATAAACGCGTTGCTGATCATTCCGAAATGCTGATTTCTCTGACGTGCCTGATAAATATTAACCACAAAAACGATCTTATCATAATTCTCGGGCAGATTTTCCAGATCAACGAAAATCTGCTCGTCATCTCCGTCTCCTGCACCTGTGAGGTTATCGCCCATATGCTTTACAGCACGGCTTGAATGATTGAGATTGTTAAAAAATACAACATCTCTATTGTTGATAAGCTTACCGCCAACGCACAGAATAGCCGAAGCGTCACAGTCTATATCGTTATTGAGATTATTCGAACCGAAAAGCGATGAAAAAAAACCTTTTTTTGCAGGCTTAGCCTCGTCCCAGCCAAGACCTACCATTACCTTGCGTAAAGTGCCGCCGTTGCTTTTTCTGAGTTCGACCTTTTGCCCTTTTTGAAGATTAACTGACATAAAATTCCCCTAACTTTCAGCAATCAAACGTTTACGCCAAAATTACGGCACAATGCAGCCAGTCCGCCTGCGAAACCGCTTCCGATTGCATTGAATTTCCATTCACCGTTGTGACGGTAAATTTCTCCGACAACTACGGCAGTTTCAACAGAGAAATCCTCGCCGAGATCGTAACGGATTATCTCCTTACCTGTTGTTTCGTCAACTACACGGATATAAGCGTTGGAAACCTGTCCGAAATTCTGTCCGCGAACATCGTAATCATAAATTGTAACCGTAAAATCGATCTTGCTGATGTTTGCAGGAACTCTGCCGAGATCAACCTTGATCTGCTCGTCGTCGCCTTCGCCGTCGCCTGTCAAGTTGTCTCCCGTGTGAATAACGCATTCGGAAGCGTGCTTAAGATTTCCGTAGAAAATAAAGTCGGAATCGCACGGAACTTTGCCGTTATCTCCGAGAAGAAAAGCCGCAGCGTCAAGATCGAAATCAGCGCCGCCGTCGTATTTGTTCGTATCCCAGCCAAGACCGATGATGATTTTTGAAAGTCCAGGATTGCCCTTTGTAAGGTCAACTTTCTGACCCTTCTGTAAACTTACTGCCATAATAATTACCTCAATTCTATATTTTTATCTCAGACGTTTACGCCGAAATTACCGCAAAGAGCGGAAAGCCCGCCCTGGAAACCGCTTCCGATAGCGTTGAATTTCCATTCGCCGTTATTACGGTAAAGCTCGCCGACTACAACTGCTGTCTCGATCGAATAATCCTCACCGAGATCGTAGCGGATAAGCTCTTCGCCTGTAGCTTCGTTCACAACGCGAATATAAGCGTTGGAAACCTGTCCGAAATTCTGTCCGCGCGCTTCAGCGTCGTAGATAGTTACAGTGAAGTCGATTTTTTCTATTCCAGCGGGAACTATGCCGAGGTCGATCTTGATCTGTTCATCGTCGCCGTCTCCTGCGCCTGTCAGGTTGTCTCCTGTATGGATAACGGAACCGGACGCATGATTTTTATTACCGTAGAACACGAAATCCGCATCGCTTGCGACCTTGCCTGCTCCGCTGAGAAGGAATGCAGCAGCATCAAGGTCGAAATCATGACCGCCGTCGTACTTGTTAACGTCCCAGCCGAGACCTACAACGATCTTCGTCAAACCGGGATTTGTTTTTGTAAGATCAACCTTCTGTCCTTTGGTCAAATTTACAGCCATCTTTTAGTTACCTCGCTTTTTCACAAATTATTTTCTGCCGTCTTTTAAACAGCGATTCGGGAAATATACCAATTCGGAACACATTTACGCAAATTGCATACTTTATTCTCGTTTTGTACATAACCTTATTTGATATTATAGCATTTTTTTGGTAAAAAGTCAAGCGATTTTTTAAATTTTCCATACCAAAAAATTAAAACTTTTCAACCATATTACGTGGTTTTGTGAACTTATACGAGGTTCGTGATGTTTTCAGTTAAATCAGAATTTATACATCAAATGAGTTTAATGACTCTGAACATTCTATTTCGTATTCAATACATGAAATAAAATCATCTAAATTGTCAGCATCCAGCCATCCGCTTTTATAATTGATTTCATATAATTTTTTATATCCATAATGCTGAATAAGGAATTTCCATCCTGATTTTGTGATGTATGCTTCAAGAACTTGACAATAATCAAACAATTCTTCGACTTTATCCGGATACATTAAATCTTTTTTTGTACATTCCTTTATATCCTGATTTGGAACAAACGGATAATGGTAAAATGCCAACATTGTCTACACCTCTGAAGTCCAATTTATCTTGCTAAAAATCATATCGCAAATACAACAATAAAACCATAGCACTTCCGACAGCAAAATCAGAAGTGCTATGGTCTGAAAATCTGTTATAACAAATTATTTAATGATAAGCGACTTACCCGTCATTTCAGCAGGCTGCGGAACTTCCATAATATCAAGCATTGTGGGCGCAAGATCGGCAAGAACACCGCCGTCCGCAAGCTGTCCGTCAATTCCTACCGCAATAAGAGGAACGGGATTTGTAGTATGCGCCGTGAACGGGCTTCCGTCAGGCTCATACATCTTGTCAGCATTACCGTGATCGGCAGTGATCAGAGCCGCGCCGCCCTTTGCAAGGGTAGCCTCGACCATTCTGCCGACGCACTCGTCAACTGCTTCAACAGCCTTGACAGCAGCGTCGAAAATTCCCGTATGTCCGACCATATCGCAGTTTGCGTAATTGAGAATGATAACATCGTACTTGTCAGCCTCGATAGCCTCGACAACAGCGTCGCAAACCTCGTAAGCGCTCATTTCGGGCTTCATATCGAAAGTCGCAACATCAGGCGATTTTATGAGGATTCTGTCCTCGCCCTCAAACTGCTTTTCCTCGCCGCCGTTGAAGAAGAACGTAACGTGCGCATATTTCTGAGTTTCAGCGATACGGAGCTGCGTTTTGCCCAGTTTTGCGAGATATTCACCCATTGTCATTGTCAGCTGCTCAGGCGGATATGCAACGCTTACATTCGGCATCGTTGCATCATACTGAGCCATGCACACGAAATTGAGTGGGAAGAAGCCGTTTTTACGTGTAAATCCGGTAAATTCGGGATCAACAAACGCACGCGTGATCTGTCTTGCGCGGTCGGGGCGGAAATTGAAGAAGATAACGCTGTCGTCAGCCTTTATCTGCGCGCCGTCTGCAATAACAGTCGGGAGCATGAATTCGTCGGTAACTTCGTTTGCATAGGAATTTTTTATAGCCTGAACAGGATCGGTCTCCTGAACACCCTCTCCGTAAACGAGCGCGGAATAAGCCTTTTCAACTCTGTCCCATGCGTTGTCTCTGTCCATAGCATAGAATCTGCCTGAGATAGTGGCAACCTTGCCTGCGCCGATCTTGTCAAGTTCAGCAACAGTCTGCTCCATAAATTCAGCGGCAGACGACGGCGGAACGTCTCTTCCGTCGAGGAACGCGTGAATATAAACTTTTTCGAGACCGTTCTTCTTTGCCATTTCAACGAGTCCGAAAAGATGCTCCATATGGCTGTGAACGCCGCCGGGCGAAAGAAGTCCCATAAGGTGAAGTGCGGAATCTTTAGCTTTGCAGTTGTCCATAGCATTCTGTAAAGCCTTGTTATTGAAGAACGTGCCGTCTTTTATATCCTTGGAAATTTTAACAAGCATCTGGTAAACGATACGTCCTGCTCCAATATTGGTATGACCAACCTCGGAGTTACCCATTTGTCCGTCGGGAAGTCCGACATCAAGACCGCTTGCACCGATAAGAGTGTGCGGTCCTTTCATGTATTTGTCGAGGTTCGGCTTCTTTGCGGCAGTGATAGCGTTGCCGTAATCGTCGGGATTATAGCCGAAACCGTCCATAATTATAAGCGCTACAGGTTTCTTTGACATTTTTATCAAAACCCTTTCATTAAATTTTTTGTTGTTATGTCCAGTACACAACAAGTCCTGAACTGTAGTCGAAAACACAGCCTTGACGATACATTTCATAAATTACCGCATCGAAAAAATCATCGATATGTTCATCGTCAAGCCGACCATAAACGTGTCCTGGAAATTCTCTCGGTAATTCGGGCATATATTCCATATAATTATCGCCGTATTCACGCTTGTATTCCTCAATGTCCGGAACATCATTAATCTCTACAAGTTCTACACCGTCAATCTGCTTGTAATCTTCCTCCAATTCGTGCATAGTTGCCGTATCTGTATGAAAAATAAGATAAGCTGACGGGTGATAGTCCTGTGCGATCGCACTGCCCTGAGTAATAAATTTATAGTCCTCACACACTTTCGGAAGCTTTGTGGGAAGAAATTTATCCATATAGCCGTTATATACTCCATGACAATAGATAAATCTCTTAACCTGATACATCGGCTTATCATATGTAAAATTTATCAGGCTTAATGGAATTGCCAGAGTAATTACAAGCGCCAGAATTGCAGTAACTCTCAGGACAATGACTGTTTTTCTGAATTTTCTTTTTTTTAGCCATATTTGATAAAAAAACACAAGGAAAATATTTAATACAAAGTCTGCTATAATCATCGGAACAGTAAGACCGAGTGCAGAAATAAAGAAAAAGCAGCCGCCCATAAAGATGAAAATAGTAATAAGCACATTGAAAATTTTCCACGGAAATTTTTTCTGCGGTAAATCTTTGGAAAATTCAGGAGAGACCGCAACAGTCTCCGCTGAATTTTCCTGATTTTTATTTTTCACTTACTGAAATCAGCCGTTTACAGCAGCCTGAACTATAGTATTGAAGTCGTCAGCCTTAAGTGAAGCGCCGCCGATAAGACCGCCGTCGATGTTGGGCTTAGCAAGGAGTTCAGCGCAGTTAGCGGCATTCATTGAACCGCCGTACTGGATTGTTACAGCGTCAGCAGTTGCCTGATCGTAAAGCTTTGCAAGCTGTGCGCGAATGAATCCGCAAACTTCCTCAGCCTGATCGGGAGTAGCTGTAAGACCTGTGCCGATAGCCCATACAGGCTCGTAAGCAATAACAACGTTCTTTACCTGCTCAGCAGTAACGTCCCAGAGATCAAGCTTGATCTGACGAGCGATAACTTCTTCAGTGATGTTGCACTGACGCTCCCACTTCAATTCGCCGACACATACGATAGGCTTAAGACCTGCATTGAGCGCAGCAAGAGTTCTCTTGTTTACTGTTTCGTCTGTTTCACCGAAATACTGACGTCTCTCGGAGTGACCGATTACAACGTACTCAACGCCGAGTTCAACGAGCATGGGAGCGGAAATTTCGCCTGTGAACGCACCCTTGCTCTCAAAGTGTACGTTCTCAGCGCCGATCTTTACGTTAGAACCTGCTGTTGTGTTGATAGCTGTTTCGAGGTTTGTGAAAGGTACGCAAGCGATAACTTCAACATTTCCCTCAGCATTTGCAACGAGAGGCTTGATAGCTTCGAGAAGAGCCTTAGCCTCGGGTCTTGTGTTGTTCATTTTCCAGTTTCCGGCAATGATTGCCTTTCTTGTTGACTTGTTCATTGTAATTAACTCCTTTTATATATTCATCATTCATCATTGTCCAAACAGCCCCAGTCGTCATCATCGTCATCATCATTCTTGACAACATGATTATTACTGCCGATTGTAACTTTAAATCCGTTTTTAATGGGTACAAAGAGAAATCCTGCAACAGCACCCAGCAGGAAAACAACAGTCATCAGAAGTAAAAATACTGTTGAATCTTCCTGTGCCTTAGTAATTAATTTTTTCATAAAGCATTCTCCAATTAATTCTTGGTATTAGATACCTTGTTAGAATCCTCAATATGATTATTACAGCCGTTGTAGCTTCCTAAAATTATTCCATTTTTAGCCGGAGCTATGAAAAATCCAACTATAATTCCTGCAATAAGGCAGAGCAAGGCTGTAATAAGCATGTCAGACGAATAATTATCTTTTATTTTTTCAATAAATTTCATTATAAAATCCTTTTTATTACAACAAGGGCGAATATCGCTATCCGCCCTATTGATTTATTGAATTACTTTTCAGCGATAACTGCAACGCCGGGAAGAACCTTGCCTTCGAGGTATTCGAGAGACGCACCGCCGCCTGTAGAAATGTGGCTCATCTTGTCTGCGAAACCAAGCTGCATAACTGCTGCTGCGGAGTCGCCGCCGCCGATGATAGTTGTAGCGTCTGTCTCTGCGAGAGCCTTTGCAACTGCGATAGTACCCTGAGCAAGTATAGGATTCTCAAATACGCCCATAGGTCCGTTCCAAACAACAGTCTTTGCTGTCTTTACAGCCTCTGCGAAAATTTCCTGAGTCTTTGTGCCGATGTCAAGTCCCATTTTGTCAGCGGGGATCTTATCGGAATCGACATTCTCAACTGCAATTTCAGCGTCGATAGGATTCGGGAATTCGGCTGCAACAGTCGTATCAACGGGAAGAAGTATCTTCTTGCCGAGAGAATCAGCCTTAGCGAGCATTTCCTTGCAGTATTCGAGCTTTTCGTCGTCTACGAGAGAATTACCGATAGAACCGCCCTGAGCCTTTATGAATGTATAAGCCATACCGCCGCCGATGATAAGCGTATCGCACTTTTCAAGGAGATTGGAGATAACGTTGAGCTTGTCTGCAACCTTAGCGCCGCCGAGAATTGCAACAAAAGGTCTTTCGGGAACTTCAACCGCATTTCCGAGATACTTGATCTCTTTCTGCATGAGGTAACCTACTGCCGTCTCCTTGACAAACTTTGTAACGCCTGCTGTTGAAGCATGAGCGCGGTGAGCAGAACCGAAAGCGTCCATAACAAATACTTCGCCGTCTACGAGATCAGCAAGTTCTTTGGAGAAATCTTCGCCGTTCTTTGTTTCCTCTGCGCCGCGGAAGCGTGTGTTCTGGAGAACTACAATCTCGCCGTCTGCCATTTCTGCAACAGCTTTTTTAGCGTTTTCGCCTACAACAGTATCATCATCAGCGAAGATAACCTTTGTATTTACGAGTTCGGCAAGTCTTGCAGCAGCGGGAGCAAGCGAGAACTTAGCCTCCGGACCGTTCTTGGGCTTTCCGAGATGTGAACAGAGAACTACTTTTGCGCCGTTTTCAACAAGCTTGTTGATAGTTGGAAGAGCAGCCTGAATACGGTTATCGTTTGTGATAACGCCGTCTTTCAGCGGAACGTTGAAATCTACTCTAACGAGTACTTTTCTGCCCTTAACGTTAATATCCTCTACGGTAACTTTGTTTAATCCTGCCATTGGTATGACATCCTTTCGTGTTAAATTAAAGCCGTTACGGAAAATTCATTGATTTTTCGGAGAATTTCCGCAAATACAGCTTTCGATAAAACAATTTGTTTGAACCTGCTGATCAATACTAACAAGCTCTATAATATATTTTACACTATTTGGGATAATATTTCAAGTCTTTTTGGAAAAATTTAAATTTTTTCACTTATGGATGTCGGGATTCTGATTTGAGTAAAAATTTCCGAAAATATACTTGAAATTATGATGAACGTGTGATATAATTATAATATATTGAAGAATTATTTGCTCATGTAAATATGAATAAATCTGAGTGGAGATTTGATTTGCCATGACTAAAAATGAAATTGATACACTTATCGAAAAAGGGCTTAAACAGCCTATCTGGGGGAACTGGTACATAAAAGAAAAAATAGGTTCGGGGTCATTCAGCGCTGTTTACCGCGCCGAAGCAGTCCGTATCAATCGAACGGACTCGGCTGCCCTCAAGATCGAGCCTATAACCGACGACGGCAAGCTTTTCCTTGACGAAGAGCGCAGACGAAGCTATATCGATAGAAAAAAACTTGCTGTCGAAAGCGAATCAACTATTATGTACCGTCTGAAAAACTGCCCCTACGTCGTTTCCTACGAGGAAGAGGATATGCAGGAGATCAATATCGACGGGAAATTCGAGGGATATTATTTCCTGATAAGAATGGAGCTGCTGACCTGCATTTATGACAAGATCAAAAACAGACAGATGGATTTTTCAGAAAAAAACATAATGAAACTGGCAAGGGATATCGCCCGCGGAATCAAGGCTGCCCATGACATTGGTGTTATTCACCGCGATATAAAGCCCTCGAATTTTTTCGTATCCGAACACGGAACTTACAAGCTCGGCGACTTCAACGTTTCAAAAAAGACCGATTTCGCCAAAACCTTCGCAGGTACGGACGGCTATCTCGCTCCTGAAATTTATGCCGCTAAAGCAGACGCCGATTCGCACTATACAAATCAGGCTGATATCTACTCTTTCGGAATCTGCCTTTATCAGCTTATGAACGATCTTTATTTCCCTTTTGAAAAGGAATACGATACCGATACGGCGTTCGATATGCGCATGAAAGGCACTCCGCTTCCTCCTCCGACGCGCGCTTCGCAGGATTTCGCACGAATTATTCTTAAATCCTGCGAATTCAGCGAAAAAGCTCGTTATCGGAATATGGACGAATTCCTTAAAGATCTTGATATTGCCGAGGGTAGAATCACGCTCGCTCCGACTCCTCAACCTCCGCCGCCGGTTCGGCGAAATATCCCGACAAATCAGCCCTCTGCCAATCCTGTTCCCCGTAATGCGCCGATGCGTCAGAAGCCTTCGGAAATTCGCCATCTCATTCCGCCGCCTCAGAATCCGCCCTCTCAGGGAATGTACAGGAATGTGCCATCAAATCGCCCCTCAACATACAACACCACGCCCGTTTCTCCTCCGCTGCCGAGCAATCAGCCTGTCAATTACGGATTTCCGCCTGCACCTGTAAACGGTATAATGAATTTGGACGCTCAGAACAAGCGTATCACTCGTGAAGAATTTATACATATGCTTATGAAGTGCTTCGAGGGATTTTATTACGATATGCACGTGATAAAATTTATTTATTGTATGGATTCCCCTATGTACCGCGGAAAATGGTATTCCGGCGCGCTCGCGGAGATAAAGAAATATTATTCGTCGAGAATATCTGTAGGAGAACATATTTTTCTTGTTAAACCTACTGCTTCCTCTCTTTTCAAGGGTGAACTGGACGCAGGATTTACTCTTACAGATCATAATATTTATTTTAGCTATCGCTCCGACCAGTCGATCATTCCGGTAAACGATATCATTGAATTCGAACCGCAGTATCGCCCCTCAAAAAACGGATATGTGCTTAATGTTAAGTATATTTTTAACAATCAGCAATGGGTTCGCAGTCTTGTCAGCTATGATAAACGTATTGTCAAATTCTGTGATAAGCTCAACGAATTTCTCAAAATCTACCACGAATGCTATCCCTTGATAGACCTCAACCGCTTTTATTAAGTCTATTGTTAAATAATATTTATTTTTCTTTAACTCTTGACAAATCAATATTAACGTGATATAATAAAATAAATTGAATATTTTAAACCGTTGAAGCGGAGATAAAGTTAATTATGCTTTTACAGAGAGTTCGGGATGCTGGAATCCGGATAAAACACAGATTTTCAAATGGACCGCGGAGGGCGCAGTCAAATGAGTATCATGCTCAGAGTATTCTGCGACGTTATGATGTGCGTCAATCATCAGGGATATGTTTGTATCCTATCAAGCGCACGGCTTACCGTGAATCAAGGTGGTACCGCGGATTTAATTATTCGTCCTTGACAGATTTTTTCTGTCAAGGGCTTTTTTATTGTAAAATTTACGGAGGTGTTCCAAATGAATTTTTTACCCGATTTCGATAAGGTAACGGAGATAGCAGAATGCGGAAAATATGACATTCTTCCAGTAAGCTGCGAAATTCTTTCCGACATCTGCACACCTATCGAAGCTATGATGATACTGAAAAATGTTTCCACGCACTGCTATATGCTGGAATCAGTCGCCGAAAAGGAAAAATGGGGAAGATACACTTTTCTCGGATTCGACCCGAAAATGCAGATAACCGCTGTCGGAAACAAGCTTACTATGGGCGGAATCACTATCGATACCGAAGATCCGAGCATTCAGATACGTCAGCTTCTTTCAGGCTATAGAAGCCCGAAATTCGACTATTTGCCGTCGTTTACCGGCGGTCTTGTGGGTTATTTTTCATATGATTTTCTCGCATACTCCGAAAAAACTCTTCGGCTTGATACGGAAGATACCGAAAATTTCAAGGACGTCGATCTCATGCTTTTTGACAAGGTCATCGCCTTTGATAATTTCCGCCAGAAAATAATCCTCATCGCCAATATGTCGCTGGAAGATCCGGAATCAGGTTATAATAAGGCTAAAATGGAACTTAAACAGCTTGCAGAGCTTCTCCGTCACGGCGAACGCCGCCACGAACGCGCAGGCAAACTCACGACGGAGGTTACTCCACTTTTCAATAAGGAGCAGTTCTGCAATATGGTCAATACCGCGAAAAATCACATTTTCGAGGGCGATATTTTCCAGATAGTTCTTTCAAACCGCCTCAGCGCAGGCTTCGAGGGCAGCCTTTTCAATACCTACCGCGTTCTGCGTACCATAAATCCGTCTCCGTATATGTTCTATTTTTCAGGTACGGACGTTGAAATTGCAGGAGCTTCACCCGAAACTCTTGTAAAGCTTGAAAACAGCGTTCTCCACACTTTTCCGCTGGCAGGAACTCGTCCCAGAGGTAAGACGGAAGCCGAAGATAAGGCTCTTGAAGAAGGTTTGCTGAAGGACGAAAAGGAACTTTCGGAGCATAATATGCTGGTCGATCTCGGCAGAAACGACCTCGGAAAAATCAGCAAATTCAGCTCGGTTCAAGTTGAGAAGCTCCACAGCATCGAGCGTTACTCTCATGTAATGCACATCGGTTCTACGGTCAGGGGCGAGATTCGCGAAGAATTCGACGGTCTTGACGCCGTAAGCGCGGTTCTCCCCGCAGGAACTCTTTCTGGCGCTCCGAAAATCCGCGCCTGTCAGATAATCGCAGAACTTGAAAACAATAAGCGCGGAATTTACGGCGGCGCTATCGGATATATTGATTTTACGGGGAATCTCGATACCTGCATCGCTATCCGCATCGCGTACAAGAAAAACGGTAAAGTTTTTGTCAGAAGCGGCGCGGGAATAGTTGCGGATTCCGTTCCCGAAAATGAATATCAGGAGTGCATAAACAAGGCGGCAGCCGTTGTAAATGCGCTGAAACTTGCTGAGGAGGCGGATTTATGATTCTTCTTATTGATAATTACGACAGCTTTTCCTACAATCTTTTTCAGCTTGTGGGAGAGATCGAACCAGATATAAAGGTGATTCGCAATGATGAGATGACTGTTGCGGAAATTGAAAAACTTGCTCCCGACAAGATAATTATTTCACCCGGTCCGGGTCGTCCCGAGGACGCGGGAATGATCGTAGAAGCCGCCTCGACTATATGCCAAAAGATACCAACTCTCGGCGTTTGTCTCGGTCATCAGGCGATATGCGCGGCTTACGGCGCTAAAGTAACTTACGCTAAAACCCTCATGCACGGCAAACAATCAGTCATAAGCTTTAAGGGTTCATGCCCGATATTCAGCGGAATTTCTGAAAATGCGCCCGTTGCGCGTTATCATTCTTTGGCTGCCGCTCCCGAAACGCTTCCCGATTGCCTTGAAATTGCCGCAATTGCCGACGACGGGGAAATAATGGCTGTTCAGCATAAGGAATACAAAATATTCGGCGTTCAGTTCCACCCAGAGTCTATAATGACTCCCGATGGAAAGAAAATGCTTAAAAACTTTATTGATATGTAAGAGCCTGTTCAGTGTCTCCTCTGCATGTCTTTTTGGCAAATTTTGCCGAATCCCGCGTCGAAAATCCGCACACGTTGAGATACTGAACAGACCCTGATTTGGAGGTAATTATTATGATAAAAGAAGCTATAGTTAAAATCGTTGACAAGCAGGATCTCACCTACGATGAAGCTTACGGCGTAATGTCCGAGATCATGTCAGGCAAAACTTCTGCCACCCAGAACGCCGCTTTCCTTGCCGCTCTTTCCACTAAAAGCGCAAAATCCGAAACCATCGACGAAATTACGGGCTGCGCGGCTGCAATGCGCGACGCAGCAATGAAATTCGAAAACGATATGGATCTGCTGGAGATTGTCGGCACGGGCGGCGATAATGCGCACAGCTTCAATATCTCGACCACTTCGGCTATGGTCATCGCCGCGTCGGGAATTAAAGTCTCGAAACACGGAAACCGCGCTGCTTCGTCGCTTTCGGGTACTGCGGATTGCCTTGAAGCCCTTGGGGTAAATATCGATCTTGCTCCCGAAAAATGCCGTGAAATGCTTGAAAAAGCTAATTTCTGCTTCTTCTTCGCTCAGAAGTATCACACATCAATGAAATATGTCGGCGCGATCCGTAAGGAACTCGGAATCCGCACCGTGTTCAATATTCTCGGACCGCTCACAAATCCTGCTTCCCCAAAACATCATCTTCTCGGCGTTTACGACGAATCCCTGATAGTTCCCGTTGCTCAGGTTCTCATGAAGCTCGGCTCGGAAAACGGTATGGTCGTTTACGGAAAGGATAAGCTGGACGAAATTTCGCTTTCCGCGCCTACTCTCATCTGCGAATACAAAAACGGCTGGCTCAAACAGTACGAGATCACTCCCGAACAGTTCGGATTCGAAAGATGCTCCAAAGACGATCTTCTCGGCGGCACTCCGCAGGAAAACGCGGCTATCACACGCGGCATTCTTTCCGGCGAGATTCAGGGTCATAAGAGAAATACCGTTCTGCTCAACGCAGGCGCGGCTATTTACATCGGAAATAAGGCGAATTCATTTGAAGAGGGCGTTAAACTTGCGGCTGAACTTATTGACAGCGGCAAGGCTATCGAAACTCTCGAAAACGTTATCGCCGCTTCCAATTGACGAGATGCGGCATGAATATACTCGATCAGCTTGCCGATCATGCTAAGTTCCGCGTAAAATCGGTAAAAGAACGCTTTTCATATGAATATGTGAAAGCTAAAGCTCTTGAAATGCCCATCGGCGCGTTCGAATTCGAAAACGCTCTGAAAAAGCCCGATATTTCCTTTATTTGCGAGTGCAAAAAGGCTTCGCCGTCAAAGGGCGTTATTGCAGAGGATTTTCCTTATCTTAAAATTGCCAAAGAATACGAAAAGGCGGGCGCGGACTGCATTTCGGTTCTAACCGAGCCGAAATGGTTTCTTGGCAGCGACGATTATCTCCGCGAAATTGCGGAAAATGTTAGTATTCCCTGCATTCGCAAGGATTTCACGGTGGACGATTACATGATCTACGAAGCGAAACTTCTCGGCGCGAAAGCCGTTCTGCTCATCTGCTCTATTCTCACTCCGCAGCAAATTTCAGATTATATTAAAGTTTGCGATTCTCTGGGACTTTCCGCTCTCACTGAAGCTCATGACGAAGAAGAGATCAGAATGGCAGTTGAATGCGGAGCGCGCATTATCGGCGTTAATAATCGTAATCTCAAAGATTTCTCCGTCGATACCGACAACAGCCGCCGTCTGAGAGAACTCGTTCCGGAAAATGTGATTTTCGTTTCCGAAAGCGGAATCCGCTCCGCCGCCGACATCGCAAAACTTCGCGAATGCGGTGTAAACGCCGTACTTATCGGTGAAACGCTCATGCGCGCAGAGGATAAATCAGCCAAACTTGTGGAATTAAGAGGTTTATCATGATAAAAGTTAAAATGTGCGGTCTGCGGCGTACGGAAGATATTATGTACGCCAACAGCGTTCTCCCGAACTTTATAGGATATGTTTTCGCGCCCCAAAGCAAGCGATTCGTTACTGCGGAACAGGCAATCGAATTTACAAAATCACTTGACAGCAGGATAATTCCCGTCGGAGTTTTTGTGAATGAACCGGTTGAAAACGTTATCAAGATTTTCAACATCGGCGCAATAAAGATCGCCCAGCTTCACGGCAATGAGGACGAAAATTATATCGCAATGCTTCAAAGTGAAAAAATCCCCGTAATAAAAGCTTTCATCGTGAAAACGAAAGCTGATATTGAAGCCGCTGAAGTTTCCCCTGCCGATCATATTCTGCTTGACGCCGGAATGGGCGACGGCAAACAGTTCAGCTATGATCTTCTGAATGATATCCGCCGTCCGTATTTCCTTGCAGGCGGACTTGATACGCAGAATGCTGCCGCTGCGGTTTCACTTCTGCAACCGTATGCAGTCGACGTAAGCTCGGGTATTGAGACCGACGGCTTTAAGAACTGCGAAAAAATGAAAAAGTTTATGGAAATTATTAGAAATACCTGTCCACAAATCTGCCAGGTATGATGAAAGGATAAAAATTATGTCACAATCTAAAGGACGCTTCGGCATTCACGGCGGACAGTATATTCCCGAAACGCTGATGAACGCCATTATAGAACTGGAAAACGCTTATGAGCATTACAAAAACGACCCCGAATTCAATCGCGAACTCACTCAGCTTTTCAATGAATATGCAGGCAGACCTTCTCTGCTTTACTACGCTGAAAAGCTTACCAAGGAGCTTGGCGGCGCAAAAATTTATTTAAAGCGCGAGGATCTCAATCATACAGGCTCTCACAAGATAAACAACGTTCTCGGTCAGGCTCTTCTTGCAAAGAAAATGGGCAAAACCCGACTTATCGCCGAAACAGGCGCAGGTCAGCACGGCGTTGCTACAGCTACCGCAGCCGCTCTCCTCGGTATGGAATGCGTTGTATTTATGGGTGAAGAAGATACAAAACGTCAGGCTCTCAACGTGTACCGCATGAAGCTTCTCGGCTCGGAGGTCATTCCCGTTAAAACAGGCACGGCAACCCTCAAGGACGCTGTTTCGGAAGCTATGCGCGAATGGACTTCCCGTATCAGCGATACTCATTACTGTCTCGGTTCTGTTATGGGTCCGCACCCTTTTCCGACTATTGTAAGAGATTTTCAGGCTGTTATTTCTCGTGAATCAAGAGCGCAGATACTCGAAAAAGAGGGCAGACTTCCCGACGCCGTTATAGCCTGCGTTGGCGGCGGTTCAAATGCTATCGGCAGCTTTTACCACTATATTCCCGATGAGAACGTAAGACTTATCGGCTGTGAAGCCGCGGGAAGAGGAATTGATACTTTTGAAACTGCCGCTACCGTGAATACCGGTAAAGTCGGAATTTTTCACGGCATGAAATCTTATTTCTGTCAGGATGAATACGGTCAGATCGCTCCCGTTTATTCGATTTCTGCCGGTCTTGATTACCCCGGTGTAGGTCCGGAACACGCTCATCTCCATGACATCGGACGCGCTGAATACGTTCCTGTAACGGACGATGAAGCCGTAAATGCTTTTGAATATCTCTCGCGCGTTGAGGGTATAATTCCCGCTATCGAATCCGCTCATGCCATAGCTTACGCAATGAAACTCGCGCCCACGATGAATAAGGATAAGATCATGATAGTTACGATCTCGGGCAGAGGAGATAAGGACTGCGCCGCTATCGCAAGATACAGAGGCGAAGAAATTTACGAATAAGGAGTATTATCAATGAGCAATATAAAAAAAGCTTTTGAAAACGGCAAAGCATTCATTCCGTTTATTACCTGCGGCGATCCCGATCTCGAAACTACCGCAAAAATCGTTCGGGCTGCTGTTGAAAACGGCGCTGATCTGATCGAACTCGGAATCCCTTTTTCCGATCCGACAGCGGAAGGTCCTGTTATTCAGGGGGCAAATATCCGCGCTCTTGCAGGCGGCGTTACGACTGATAAAATTTTCGATCTGGTGACCGAAATGCGCCGAGATGTTAACGTTCCGCTTGTGTTCATGACATATGCAAACGTTGTATTTTCTTACGGAAGCGAACGTTTTATGGCGAAATGCAAAGAAACGGGAATCGACGGAATTATCCTGCCCGATCTGCCTTTTGAGGAAAAAGCGGAGTTTTTCGCCGTTGCCGCGAAATACGGAGTTGACATGATCTCCCTGATCGCGCCCACTTCCGACGACAGAGTTTCCATGATTGCAAAAGAGGCTGAGGGATTTATTTACATAGTGTCCAGTCTCGGAGTTACGGGCGTAAGAAGCGAGATAAATACCGATATCAAGGATATTGTTAAAGTTATCCGCGACAATACCAACGTGCCGTGCGCTGTTGGATTCGGAATATCCAAACCCGAACAGGCTAAAAAAATGGCTTCTCTCTCCGACGGCGCTATTGTCGGTTCGGCAATTATCAAAATTATTGAACAGCACGGCAAAGATTCTGCCCCTTATGTAGGCGAATATATTAAAAGTATGAAAGACGCTTTACGCGAGATATAAACGCAAAAATAAAATCATTGACTTTTTTTATAACTTATGTTAAAATTAGGTATACCATATCTATTTTGGAGTTGAAAATATTGAAAAACACATTCGGTACAAGCGTTGCGCTTACCATTTTCGGAGAAAGTCACGGCTGCTCGATAGGCGCTGTCCTTGACGGTATCGCTCCCGGAATTCCCGTCGATGAAAAATTTATCGAGCGGCAGATGTCTTTGAGAAAATCTGTCGGAGCAATTTCAACCGCCCGCAAGGAAGCAGACGCCGTTAAGATCGTCAGCGGCGTTTTCAATGGGAAAACTACAGGTACGCCTATTACTTTCATCATCGAAAATCAGGATACGCGCAGCAAGGATTACGGTGAACTTGCTTATAAGGCTCGCCCCGGTCATGCCGATTATTCGGCGGAAATGAAGTATCACGGCTTTCAGGATTTCCGCGGCGGCGGTCATTTTTCGGGACGTATAACTGCCGGAATAGTTGCCGCGGGAGCTGTTGCGATCTCCGCTCTCCGTGAAAAAGGAATCACGATCGGAACACATATTTTAAGCTGCGGCGGTGTCTGCGACCGCGGTTTCGATAATGTAAAAGACGATGTTGATTATCTCGACGGCAAAGAATTTGCCGTTCTCGATCAAGAGAATGAAGAAAAAATGAAAGCCGCTATCATGGCTGCGAAATCCGAGGGCGACAGCGTAGGCGGCTGCCTTGAAACTGCTGTATGCGGGCTTCCGGCAGGAATCGGCGAGCCTTGGTTCGATACTCTCGAGGGCGTACTCGCTCACGGACTTTTCAGCGTTCCCGCAATCAAGGGCGTGGAATTCGGCGCAGGTTTTGACGTTGCAAAAATGCGAGGAAGCCAATCCAACGACCCTTTCAGAAGCGGCGAAACCGGCGTATATACCGCTACGAATAACTGCGGCGGAATTCTTGGCGGAATTTCAAACGGAATGCCTGTAATTTTCCGCTGCGCCGTAAAACCGACCCCGTCAATTTATAAGGAACAGCAGACTGTCGATCTGAAAAACAGCGAAAATACTACTCTGCTTATTCAAGGACGTCACGATCCTGCTATCGTACACCGCGCAAGAATCGTTATCGACAGCATTACCGCTCTCACGATCTGCGATCAGCTTGCATTGCGTTACGGCACGGATCATCTTTCAACAAATAATCAAAAGGAATGATATTTTATGCCAATGAATCTTATCAGAGAACTTCCTAAGCCCTCTGAAATCAAAACCGAATTTTCTCTTTCTCCCGAACTTAAAGAGATAAAGGCTCGCCGCGATGAAGAAATAAAGGCTATTTTCCGCGGTGATTCCGATAAATTTATTCTGATAATCGGTCCATGCTCCGCCGACAGCGAAGAACCTGTTCTCGATTATATCACACGTCTTCGCGAACTTCAAGAGAAGGTCAAGGACAAAATTTTGATGATTCCCAGAATATACACGGGAAAACCGCGTACCACCGGCGACGGATACAAGGGTATGCTTCATCAGCCGAATCCCACTGAAATGCCTGATCTGAAAAGCGGTATCATCGCCGTTCGAAATCTTCACATCAAGGCTCTTGCGGAAACCGGATTTACCGCGGCGGACGAAATGCTTTATCCCGAAAATTACAGCTATCTCGACGATATTCTCGCGTATATCGCAGTCGGCGCGCGCTCGGTTGAAAATCAGCAGCACCGTCTTGTTTCAAGCGGCGTTTCCATTCCTGTTGGTATGAAAAATCCTACAGGCGGCGATATTTCGGTTATGATGAACGCTATAACCGCTGCTCAGCATTCTCATGCGTTTATTTATCGCGCTCACGAAGCCAGAAGCGACGGAAATCCCTATGCTCATGCTATCCTGCGCGGATACGTCAACGACCGCGGTCAGTCTTTCCCCAATTATCATTATGAAGATCTGTATCGCCTTGCTCAAATCTATGCGGAGAAAAATTTGAAAAATCCTGCTCTTATCGTTGATACAAACCATTCAAATTCTGGCAAGCAGTATCTCGAACAGATCAGAATTTCCAAGGAGATTCTCCACAGCATACGCCACAGCAGCGATATTAAAAAAATCGTTAAGGGCTTGATGATCGAAAGCTATATTGAGGACGGCTCTCAGAAGATCGGCGAGGATATTTACGGAAAATCCATTACCGACCCATGTCTCGGTTGGGAAAAATCAGAACGTCTCGTTCTTGATATTGCAGATTTGCTTTAAAATCAAAATTAAAAATCCCACGGTATTTTATAATATCGTGGGATTTTTAGAACTTGTGTTCATAGGATTTGTACGTGGATTTTCGAGCATAATTTTACTGAGAGCAAGGCGAAAGCATACTGCCGTATGGTGAGCTTTTTTAACGCAGCTATCGGTAAAATTTGCCGAAAAGACACATGCAATAGCCTATGAACACAAGTTCTTATTTATACAAGTCCGCGTTTTTTCCAGTCGCTGTAATTCGGGCAGATGTAACGATTTACGGAGAGAGTTTTCTTTCCGATGTTGATCGCTCTCTTCGGGCATCTGTTGATACAGCTATAGCAATTTATGCAGTATCTGTCAAACTTCGGGATTCCGTTCGACGCCAATTTAATATTATTAACAGGACAGCCAAATGCGCATTGACCGCAGCCGCTGCACGTTTCGGAAACGTTAAATTCGTCGCTGCTTATGAAAAATTTGTTGAACAGCGTATTTATTACCCCCGAAGCTATCGGCGCAAAAGGAGTTTTGTCGTACTTTTCAATCATTTCTCCCTTGCCTATCTGTTCGGAAAGCCCTTTGAGAAGCGGCAGCGAACCTTTTATTATCTCCTCCGCCTGCTCCCTGGTCGGAATATTTCCGCCCCTTATATAATTATTCGGCATCGGAACGCCGCAGCTCCCCATATACGCCATGCCCTTACCGTAAGCAATTTTCTCCAGCGCTTTATCAAAATCTCCGCTCTGGGAAGCCATTGTTCCTATAAAATAGATCTGCTCCGTATCGGTAAGATCGCTTTTCAAAACAGCCTTTTTCACGATTTCGGGGAATCCCCATGCATAGATCGGAGCTGCAAAAACAAACGGTTTTATTGAATTAAAGCGAAGAGGCTGTTTATATTTCAATACTTCTTTAAGATCAACACATTCGTCGCCTATGTGATCGGCAATATATTCGGCAACAAATTTTGTATTTCCCGTGCCGCTAAAATATATTATCATTTTCAGCCTCCGTTATTCCTTTACGGGCAGCGAAGCATAAACTCCTGCGTCCATCTTCTGGATAGCAAGCGCATCCGAAGCCGTAACTCCGTCTCCGACATTGCAGCAGTCCGCATTGATTTGTCCCTGCTTTGAAAGTTGATACTCGTCTTTATTGCAAAGATACTGAAGTATCAGCGTTGCATCAGCGATCTCAACTTTTCCGTCGCAATTTGCGTCCCCGTATTTCGTATCGTCTGCCGCAGTAGTAGTCGTAACGGGCGGTTTGGTGGTTTTTGGGGAAGTTGTCGATTCAGAAGGTTCGTTTATGCCGTTTATCGGATAGGTTTTAAGATCCGGCAGTTCGTCGAGAGTGATACAGTAGTCGCTCTGATAGATTTCAACCAGATTTTCAACGGGATTATTCTGCTCGCTGGTCAGATAATTCATATACCAAGGGCAGAAATAAAGCCATGCAGCCTTGTCGTTCACGAGATTTTCAAGAGACGGGATAGAATCATTCTCAGACATGGCAACCATTTTCTGACCGTCAGTACTCTGAACAAGGCTGTAGAACGTCGAGGAAATGGAGCTGAGATTCGGCATACCGTCAACGGCGTTGTATTTGTCATAACCGACGATATCAACTACGTCGTCGCCCGGATACCATGCAGCCGACGTCGGGAACGTATATCCCGTCCATACCCAGATAAGATTGTCAAGACCGTATTCGTTCGTCAGCTTATCATAAAGCAGACGATAAAGCTTCTTACAGGGTTCAGGACCTTCCGCGCCCCACCAGAACCATGCTCCCTCAGCTTCATGAAGAGGTCTCCAGAGTATCGGCACATCGGCTTCTTTAAGCTTGGTAAGCTCCTGCGCGATGAGATCGATATCAGCCAGCAAGACTTCATTTTCCCACGTTCCCTCTTCAAGAGCTTTCGTGACGCTGAACGTTGTATAAGTGTCGCTTGCGGATTCAACATAGAATGCAGTTTCCTTACTGCCCTTTTCCGTAGGAACGTTCCAGTGCCATGTTGCTGTAACGATTCCTTTGTACTTATTAGTCCATTCTATGCAGCGTTCGGGAGCATGATCGCGCCAATCCGACGTTGTATTGTATGCAAGAAAATCGATTCCGCGTATGGCAGGCTGCTTGCCCGTCTGCTCCAGAATGTACTGGAATTCCGCTTCGTTATCCTTGATATACGTATCGGGATCGTTCCACGAATTATAATTATGTTCTCCGCAGTATTCCTGCTGACCTGCTATGATATGATTTCCGTAGGTATCGCGCAGAAAGCTGTAAAGTCTTTTTGCGGAATCGGAAGCATTGGGATTCGAAAGCGAACTCGTTGGCAATAGATTAGTCAAACTCTCGTCCGCAGGTTTAAGCGTGAGATAATCAAAATAAGTATATCCCCAGTAAGCTTTAAGCTCGATAGTATTTTTTCCCTTTTTCAGATTAACGACTCCGCCCGATGTTTCCTTGAAAGATGGAGTATAGGGAAAGCACAATTCCCCTTGATTTACGCCGTTTACATTAAGATACTGAACTTTTTTATTGGGATCGGACGGCTCACAGTAGCTTATCGACATTTCATACAGACCTGCTTCGGAAACGTCAACTTCCACGCTTACAGTAGTTCCCTTTTGATCAAGGTATGAGAATCCGCTGCCCGTAAATCCTGTAAGATCGGTATCGGCAGGCAGATCTTCCAGCTTGACTCCCTGCGTTCCGTTGTCGAATATTTTTCCTCCGCTTGTCATTCCGTCCTCGAATTCATATTTCAAGACCTGCTCCGCGCTTTTATCCGCTGAAGCGATCGGAACAGTCATAGATGAAAGCACGGCTGCCGCGGCTGCCATAGCAACAATTTTCTTCTTCATTTTCATAACAACTCCTTATCGTTTGGGGAACATAAGCGAAAATTCCGCGCCTTTGTCAATTTCGGCATAGGCTTCGACTTTTCCGCCATGCCGCTGCATAATTCGGTTTACAAGCGCAAGTCCGACTCCGCTGCCTTCGAATTCCTCTTCGGAATGAAGCCGCTGGAATACCTTAAACAGCTTTTTCGAGTATGCCATATCAAATCCCGAACCATTATCTTTAATCCTGATAATATTATAGGTCTGAGTAGTTTCTCCGGATATCTCAATTATAGCAGAGGACTTTTTCGACGTGTATTTTATTGCATTCGATAAGAGATTCTTCAGCATCGTCCGCATCAATACCTCATCTGCCGCAACGATCGGAAGATCCCCGAATATCAGCTTTATATCGCGTTCGGATTCCAGTTGGCTAAGTTCTTGAAAAATCTCCTCGGCGATCGGCTTTATGTCAACGTGGCTAACTCTCGCCTGCACATTGCACATCTTCGAAAAATCAAAAAGCCGCTCTATCATAATTCTCGTCTGAGTTGCCTTTGATTCGATCATACCCATTATCGTGTAAATACTTTCGTCCTGTTCCTCGCCAAGCTCGCCGCGCAGCATTTCTATGAGCATATTTATAATGTTAAACGGCGCTTTCAGATCGTGCGAAACTGCCGAACAAAACTGCGTAAGCTCGTTATTCGCAGCCGTCAATTCTTTTTTCTGACGCGAAACCTGCAAATGAGTTTTTATACGCGCAAGATATTCTTCCTTAACAAACGGCTTTTTCACATAATCGCAGCCGCCAAGATCAAAACTCTGCCCGATTATTTCGGGACTTGTTTCGGACGTCAAGAAAATTATCGGAATATCCCTTGTATCCTCGTTCGCCTTTATCATTTTACAGACCTCAAGTCCGTTTATGTCGTCCATCTGGATATCGAGCAGTATCAGATCGGGAATTTTCTTCTCAAGAAAACGCATTGCCGCTTTACCGCTGGAAGCCGCAAAAACACGGTATCCCTCGGCGCGCAGCAGCGTTCCAGAATAGGCGATATGATCGGGCATATCGTCAACCACAAGAATTTCTGCATAATTCGTCATCATTTTTCCTCACTTTTTATGGCAGCGCCATCAAGTCCGGTTTTGTACTTCGAGGGCGTTACGCCCGTGATCTCCTTGAATATTTTTGTGAAATAATCAACGCTGGAATACCCCAGTATATCACTGATCTCATAGGTTTTGTAATTTCCCGTGCGCAGCAGCTCCTTAGCGTAAGCTATCTTTAATTTCGAATAGAAATCATGAAAAGTTATACCGAAATGCTGCTTGAACAATTTCGCGAAATAATCCTTGCTGTATGCGTGAGCCTCGGCAATATCTTCAACGGTGAACAGCTCGCCGTAATGAGCCGAACTGTAGATAGCCACCTGCGCGATAAACTTATTATTTTCAGCCGATATACCAAGACTGTCCATTATCTCGCGAACGGAATCGCCGATTCTGTTATCGTCGCTCTGCATTTCGTCTATGCGCTTTTTCACGCGAAGCAGAACGTCATTAAGCTTTTTTTGATCGACGGGTTTCAGCAGGTAATCAAACGCTCCGAGAATCAATCCCTGACGGGCATATTCAAATTCGTCATACGAACTTGCAAAAATCAGCGGAATCGTGTTTCCCATATCCGCAAGCTTGCGAAGAAGCTCTATACCGTCGATAAACGGCATACGGATATCGGTAAAAATCAGGTCAAAGGTCTGTTTTTCAAGAATTTCCAAAGCGTGCTTACCGTTAGTAGCTTCGGCGGCAATTTTAAATCCGCATTCAGACCATGTTTTCATTTTTGAATAAATAAAACGCATTGCAGCGTCATCTTCAACTAAAAGTACGCGGTACATTAAATCACTCCATATTGCAAATTAAAAGTTATCCGTGATCCACATAAAATCGTAGCTGAAAACAGCGTTTTCAAGCTTTTTAAAAGAATCTTCGTCCATATTCGCCATAAAAATATTAATGTTTTCAGAAAAAAGATCGGCTGCCGCAACATCAAAATCGCTGCACAGCGACATGAAATTTTTGAAAAGAATATCCCAGTCGGCGGAAGAAGACTTGGACGTCATATTTTCACTTAAAATCTTTTGACGCGCTTCGAGAGCTTCCAGAGTTTCCGCCCAGATTTCAGTGAATTTGTCAATGCTTTCAAAACTTTCATTTCTCAGTTCATCGCCCAATACGCAACAGGCTTTATAAAGCCGCTTGCAGAACATATTACCCGAAATTCCCGTAATATTGTGCATTATCTCCCGTGCAGGCAAAAAATCTCCCTTCTCCGCATATTCGCGGATAGCGGCGCAGTCGTTTCCATGAATGCTCAGAAAACGTGTGATAAGACGCAAAACAGCGTCGTCGTCCTTCATAACCTCAGACAGTTCATCATAGCTGAAAATGGTATCGGAAGAATTTCGGCTGTCATCGGCAGCAATATCCAGAACGAGATATTTATTAAGCGTTTCTTTCAAATCATCCATTTGAAGCGGTTTCAGGAGCGAGCCGTTCATTCCGCAGCTTTTGAAATCTTCGTTGTCGTCGGAAATTTCATCGGCTGAAAGAGCGATTATCGGCACATCGGGAGATTTTCGCCGAATCAGCGCAGCCGTCTCATATCCGTTGAGTTCGGGCATATGAATGTCCATGAAGATCATAAAAAAATCTTCTTTTTCGGAAAGTTCAACAGCCTGCCTTCCGCTTTCCGCCGTGACTACCGTCAGACCGCAGCTTTCAAGCATAAGTTTCTGGATCTCCAGACTTATATCATTATCATCAACAAGTAAAAATTTAATTTTGCATTCCTCCTTTAAACAGGTTCTTAGCTATCCAAGCCATTTTTTAAGAGTTTTCTGTAGCTGATCGAAATCAAGAGGCTTGGCAATATGCTCGTTCATTCCCGCATTTTTAGCGGCTGCCACGTCCTCCGCAAAGGCGTTTGCAGTCATCGCCACTATCGGTACAGATTTCGGATAATTGCCCGACAGCGCCCTTATCGCCCTTGAAGCTTCGTAGCCGTTCATAATCGGCATTTGTATATCCATAAATATTATGTCATAATAATCATCTGCAACATCAGTTATAATATCGACAGCCACCTTGCCATTTTCAGCAAATTCCACCGTCAGCCCCGACATTTCAAGAATTTCTCCCGCTATCTCGGCGTTCAACTCATTGTCCTCAACCAAAAGAGCGCGCTTTCCGCTGTAAACATTCTTGAAAATATCGTCGATTCCCGAAATTTCCGATGTATCTTCAACACCGTCGATAAGCTCGTTGAAAAGATGTATCATACGAGATTTGAACAGCGGCTTCGATATAAAGGAATTCGCGCCGGCAGCCCTTGCTTCCTGCTCGATATCGGACCAGTCAAAGCCTGAAATTATTACGATCGGCATATCCTTTCCCACAACTTCGCGAATTAACCGCGTAGTTTCAACGCCGTCCATTTCAGACATTTTCCAGTCGAGTATCACGGCAAAGAAATCATTGTCCATTTTATGACGCTGCATAATTCGCTCTACTGCTTCTTTCGCCGTCAGAACCCATTCGCCTTTCATGCCGAGATTACTCAGCATTTCGCATGTGCAAACGCAGGCTATCTCATCATCATCGACAACAAGAACGGGCAGATCAATAAATTTATCGTTATCTATTTTCTCATTTTTATCTTTAAGCTTCAGGAAAAAATTCAAAGTTATCTTCGTTCCTACATTAAGCTCGCTTTCAACATCTATAGTGCCGTTCATCATCTGAATAATATTTTTCGTTATCGGCATTCCAAGTCCAGTTCCCTGAATCTTATCAACTCTGGAATCATTTGTCGCACGGGCAAACGGTTCAAAAATATGCTTCTGAAATTCCTCGGTCATTCCAATTCCGTTATCCTCGAAAATGAATTCATAGCAGCCAAGTTTATTTTTATTGGTAGCTTTTTCCGAAATTGTCAGTCTGATTTTTCCGCCGGGAGGCGTATATTTTATGGAATTGCTCATAAGATTCATGAACGCCTGCTGAATCCTGCCGCTGTCGCCGATAACGTCTTCGTGATCGATACTGCGTATGGTAACAAGCAGTTCGTGTTGTTTTGCCGCCACTTCTGTTTTCGACATGGTGAGCAGATTATCAATAAGCTCGGGCAAATTAAATTCTTCCTCTTGCAGATCCATTTTTCCCGATTCGATCTTCGACATATCAAGCACTTCGTTGATTATTCCCAGAAGATGCTTCGAGGCTACTGTTATCTTCGAGAGACAATCCGCAACGCGCTCTCTGTCGTCAAGATGTGTTCCCGCAATCGCTGTCATACCTATTATAGCATTCATCGGCGTTCTTATATCATGACTCATATTGGCGAGGAAATCGGTTTTTGCAGAATTAGCAATATTCGCAGCTTCATATGCAGCTTTCAGCGCTTCTTTCTGGGCAAGTTCGTTCTGCTTTTCATTATCAATGACACAAACTGCGCATACCGCGGAATTCACGTTTCCGTCGCCGTCTCTGTCGCACACTACCATATTTACACGACACCAGCCTTTACCACGCCTGCGAAATTCCATAGTGACATAATTCGAATCCGAAAGCTTTTGGCAAATTTTATCAGAATCAAGGAAATCCCTCATCTCCTCCGAGAATTCAGGCTCAACGTACATTGAGATATATTTATCTGTAAATTCATGTATACTGCCGAAATTCAGCAGATCTTCCTCAATATCGTCCTGCTGCTTAATTCTGCTGTATCTGTCATCGCGAAATTTAAAAAGATACAGCTCCGAATAAATTCGTCCAAGCGATTCGATAATATCACGACGCTGCTTTTCCTCATGGCGGCTCATGGTAATATCATACAGAACAAAGCTTATCATTATACTGCCGCCAATTTCGTAAAGCAGAACAAGACTGCGCTTATAGCTTCTTGCGCTCGGAATATAATACTCGAAATCAAGCAGCGACGTGCCGTTCCTGAAACATTCCATGAGCTTATCGCGGCGTCTGACAATCTCGACAACAGGACTATCAACCTCGATCCGCTCGTCTGATAACCATACGGCAGTCAATTCGTCATAAGAAACCGGAATTTTCAAGCCAAGTTTTTCAATAAAATCAATTCCTGTTTTAAAAATAATCGGATTATAAAGCATACCGTCACTGAGATTGAAGCTGAAAAACGCTTCACTTCCCAAAGCAAGAGCGTTTCTGTACTGCCTGCGTTCCTCGTCAAGCTTCTTTTCCATAAGTTCGGGAGCTGTGATATCAGTCATAGTGTTAAGGATATATTGCTGACCGTTTGCGAAAGAAAGTATTTTCGTATCATTTTTAATTGAAATCGATATTCCGTCCGAACAGTCGGAACGAAGAATACATTCCGTATGTTCTCCTGATTTCGTAAGTTTGCCCGCGGAATCTCCGATATTTTTAAGTTGATCTTCTAATTCATTAACTTTAGCTCTGTCTTCATCTAAAATATATTCATTCAGAAATTTTCGAAATTTCACTACGGGGTCTTCATTTTCTCCGCAGCTGATAATCCGCTTCGCTTCGTCGTTTATGACCAGAAGTTCTCTGTCGGGGATAGTATACGCAAGAACGCCGCAATTTATCGAACCCAGAATTTCATGCTGCATATTGCGGCTGTCTTTCATTTCCTCATTGCTGATCAGCAGTTTTTCATGCTCCTCTCTGTTTCTGATAACTGTACCGATAAAAGCGCCTAAAATGCTGAGTGCGTCGGAAATCAGATTTATCATATCACAAGATATATTGTCTACGCCAATAAATCCGAGCAGTTTTCCATTAACGTTGATAGGCGCTTCTACAACATTTCTGATATTTTGCATGGCAAGGATTTCATATACAAAAGGATTTGAATCCTTTATCTCCTCAACTTCCGGAATGACAATGCATTCGCCTTTTGTAAGCGTTTCGTCCCAGTACGCAAGATCCTCACAGGGAATATTCTGCAATTTATCAATTTCAGATGAAATTCCCCCTGCACACCATTCATATGTATTCGAAAAAAATCCATTCTTTTTTTCAAAAATATATGCTCTTTCAGCATGAAGATATGTACCCGTTTCGGCAAGCGCCTCATTCAGCGCTTTCTTCAGATCATATTCCAGATTCAACTTCTCTATTTGCTTATAAATCATCTTTGTGGCTTCAAGTTCCTTCAAAAGCATTGAAGCGTCTATCGCCATTTCATTTGTTATTTTCTCAGGCATACGCGTTGACCTCCGAGATTTCCAAAAATATTGTTGAGATGTGTTTATATACTATTATAGCATAAATCGGAGCATGATTTCAAGAGGAAATCTGTTTTTTTATATTTAATACTAATCTCCTTGAGGATTGGTATTAGTAAAAATAAATAAGCGTTCTACACGACAGGAAAACGCCTATTTACGTTATTTTAATTGACTAAAGACTACGATTTTGATACAATGCACCCTTTTTGCTTGAAAAGGGTGCATTTTTGTTGGGATAAAACTATCGTTTTCTTATTGATAAGATAATATGTACGATAAATGTGGTAGAGGGGATATCACAGGGCTTCCGCATGAAAAATTCAAAAAAATGTTATAATTGACTAAAAAAGAAATAGGAGGTCAATTATGAGAAAGTATTTTGAAGAAATAGAGGATACAAGACAGCAGTGGAAAATCAAATATTCACTTGTTGAGGTTATTGTGATGACAATAATAGCAGTGACAGCAGGAGCAGACAATTGGAGTGAAACAGCAATGTATTGTAAAGAGAAGATCCGAATGTTTCAAGAAAAATTCGGATTGAAATTAGAAAACGGAGTGCCAACAAATGATACATTTCAGCGGATTTTTGCTATAATAAAGCCTGAACAACTGGAAAAATGTTTAAGAAACTGGGTGAAATCTGCATTTCAGACAAAAGAAAATGAAATTATAAGTCTTGATGGAAAAACAATATGTGGAAGCCGCATGGAGGATCACAGTTATATGATTTTGTAAAATCAAAGCCCCAAACAGAAAAGGGACATGGCAGAATTGAAATAAGACAATATTTTCTCTCTACGGAAATCAGTGATTTTATTTCTCAGGATGAGTGGAATGGTCTTGCTGCGATCGGCATGGTACGTTCAAAAAGAATAATAAATGGTGAAGAGTCTACAGAAAACCGATATTTTATTACATCTCTTACAGACTTGAAGAAATTTTCTGATGCGGCATGTAAACACTGGGGAATCTAAAACAGTCTGCATTGGTGTCTTGATATGAATTTTGATGAAGATAGATGCCGTACCAGAGTGGAAGTTTGAAAAGTAGAATTGCCTCTAAAAATGTAAACAGGGCGCACAAAGCTAAGCCACAAAAAAGTGGCTGAAAAAAAGATAAGGAGTAGGGTTACCAGCTGAAATCAGCAACTTCATCTTTGAAGATATAACCACGTTGACGAAGAAGAGCAAGATCTTCAGATTTGGATATAACAACAGAGTGTTCAGTCAGCTTATCAGCCAGATAGCCTTTAGCAGAATAGGGTTCGCATTTAGAAAGTACGTTCCAGATAGCGGTCAGGAGCATACGGCATAATGCAATAATAGCTTTTTTATGCCCGCGGCGAGCCTTTATTCTGCGGTAACGTTCTTTGAATTCAGGATGGTCTTTTGATTTAAGCAATGCGTTTGCAATCTGAACCAGTAAAGGTTTCAGATAAGAACCTGCACGGGAAATGCGGGTAGATTTCACCTTCTGTGCACTGCTGTCATTACGTGGACAACATCCAGCCCATGAAACAAGATTTTTAGAGGTCGGGAAAACAGACATATCTGCACCGATTTCTGAAAGAAGACGAATTGCTGTCAGAGATTCTTTCGAGAATCCCGGAACAGTACGCATAAACTCCAGAACAGAGTTGTACGGTTCAGCAAGACGAAAAATTTCAGTATCAAGTTCAGATATACGTTTTTCCTGTTCATCAAAATCAAGACAGATTTTCAGCTTGGTTGCCTGTTCAGGACAAATTGCTCCGTCAATTGCTGACTGAATTTCTTCAACAGGATGCTTGTATCGTTTGTCAATATAAGGTGTCACATCAAATTGCACACCGGGATTTTCAAGAATCTGCTGAATAATAGAACGTGAGGATTTACTGAATACGTCAGAAAACACATCATCCAGCTTCAAATTTGATACAGTAAGACAATTGAGAGCACGTTTTTTCATTCCTGTAATCTGATACGTCAGTTTCATTCGAAAACGCAGAAGGTCACGAAGATGACGAATATCAGGCGGAGGAATAAAGCTTGGTTTGATCATGTCACACATAAACAAATCGCAGATCCATTTTGCGTCTTTACGATCAGTTTTATTACCCTTCTGAGGCTTGGTATATTTGGGATGAGCAAGTGTAACCCAACAGGTTTTCTCAAGAATATTAAATACAAGAATCCAGTATTTACCGGAGGATTCCATACAGACTTCTTTACATGAATATTTAGCGAGACAATCTGACAGTTCCTGTAATCCTTTTGAAAAGGAAGAAAAACGAGCTTGTTTGTATTCAGTACGATTATTGGTGTCAGTAATTCCGATACAGGCATAAATCCAGGTTTTATGCACGTCAAGACCACAACAGTTCTTACGGAAGATTTTAAACGCCACAGACACACCTCCACAAAAAGATTAAGTGAAACGGCATTGACTGAATCTCCGGCAAAATCGAGTCGATTTGAAAGAGATAAGTTTACGGGCTACTTGTTTGCGCCACTAATTGATGCCTTAACGGAGAAACGAACCATATAATAGTGCGAGGTTGCCGCTATTCAGCCCCGCCACTCACCTCCACGGTTTTTGTAGTTGACAGTTTCACTCAATTACATTATATCACACAAACAAATTCAGCGAAAGCTCTTTTCATGACTGATTGGTGCCTTTCGCAGAAAGGCGGATTATAATAGTGATATTTGGATATTGCCGTATATCTAAACCTCAACAAAATATAGAAAGACAAGTGCGAAATATTATTTCTTTATTTCCAAATGCTTGTATTATGAAAGAAGCGTATACAGGAACTGCGCTTACTCGTCCTGTTTGGAACAGGCTGTACAAAGGCTTGAAAAAGGGAGATACCATTGTATTTGATAGTGTTTCACGAATGAGCCGTAATGCAAAAGAGGGATCAGAGCTTTACATGGAGCTGCTTGAAAAAGGTATAGAGCTTGTATTCCTTAAAGAGCCTTACGTCAATACCGAGACTTACAAGCAAGCTCTGAGCAGCGGTGTAGGTCTTGTTGGTAATGACATAGCTGACATATACATAGAAGCAACAAATAAGGTTTTGAAACTTCTTGCAGCAAAGCAGATAGAGCTTGCATTTGAACAGTCTGAAAAGGAAGTCAAGGATCTTCGGCAGCGTACCAAAGAGGGAATAGAAACTGCTCGTCTTAAAGGAAAACAGGTAGGCTGCGTTAATGGCAGAAAGCTGAACATAAAAAAGAAGCTCCTGCAAAGGAGCTGATCAAAAAGCACTGTAAGACATTCGGCGGTACGCTTAACGATATAGAGTGTATTAAACTGACTAATATCAGCCGAAACACGTATTATAAGTACAAACGTGAGATAAAGGAAGAACTATTCAACGAATAAACTTGTGCTATTATAGCACAAAAATTTCAAAACAAGCTTGATAAATTATGCCTTATAAGTTATAATATTAATAAGGAGGAATTTATGGAAAATAAAAATGACTTGCAGAAAGATTTCATTGAAAGTATGATTTCAATAAGGCATAAGAAAAAATTAACTCAGACTGATCTGAGCAACATCAGCGATGTCAGTCAACCTGTTATTGCAAGATTAGAGAAAGGTAAAACTGAAATTGTCAATAATACTTGACACATTTCGCTCAAAATAATTTGATTAAGCAGCAGCAGATAGTTCATCGTAGAACCTCTGCCGTTTAACTGAAGGCGGAAGTCCGCCGATAGATGAGCATATCCTGCGGTTTGACCAATAGCTCATAAAATACCTCCAAATCATTGTTTTCAGTTCGTCTATGGTGAAATTTTCAGATTTTCTGCCCCTGTTGTAGAAAAGTTCTTCTTTCATTCTTGCCCATATGTTTTCGCACCGTGCATTGTCGTGACATCTGCCACCCGCACTGTTCATACTCTGAACAATGCCGCATTTTTGCAGTGTTTCTCTGTATTCGGAACTTGTGTACTGGCTTCCTCTGTGTGCGACACGTTCCTTACTGAAAAGGTCAGGCACTAAATAAGAACGTGAAAA
>CAYNYB010000020.1:0-70288 GCA_964401315.1 uncultured Alistipes sp. | reverse complement strand
CTTAAAATAATGTTCCTCACCAAAAATTTCAACACTGATGAGAGCTTGTTTTTCATGCAAAAAAGATTGCGCCATATCTTCAATATCAGCAGTACGCTCTGCAATATCGTGTTCAATAAAAGCATGAGCTTCTTCGAGAGTTTCGCAGAATCGACCGTTGCCGCTGTAAGTAAATTCGCCATTATCGCCCCGAGTGAATATCTGCACATTATATTTGTACTGTTCGTCGGCGTTCTGTGTAACCCTATATTTGATATTGTCATTATTGCCGCTTATCTCCTCTGAAAAAGGCTCATTCTGTGATTCAGTTATATCCGTTTCATGTTCGACAGAAAGAACATCAGCAATATAATCCTCAAATGCTTCTTCTGCGAGATACCTTGTAGGGAAATTAGAATATTGTTCTCCTACGTTTACGATACCATAACCGAAATCCGTCTCAATGTCGTACCCTCCGTCAGCATTTTCTGTAATCCAGTAAAATTTACCATTGTATTTAGTAGAATAGCTCCCTACTCTGCCGTTGTCGTCCGCTGTTTCAGAAATTGGCGTCCAAATTATCTCATTTTCCTCAACAGCTTTATCATTATTTTCAACAGGCGTTATATCTTCCTTGAAATTGTCAGGCACTTGCTGAACATCGTCATTTCCAATAACAAAATCCGCAACGGATTTGGCTGTCAATAGCTCCTCATGGGTAAGAACGTCCTCAATTTTGATATTGTTTGTCATATTGCCCCATTTATCAGGGATAACAAGTCTGTTCCAATTTCTGTTGTCAGTATTGAAAATTATCCTGTCAACGCTGTTTTCGTTCCTTACAAGCCCTTTTTCTGCAAGTCTGTCCCATAATTCGTTACTTACCGAAATATCAATTTTTGCAAGGCTGCCTTTGCCCTTTACAACAAATATGTCGGGATTTTCTGTTTGGTACATATCCCTTGTGATTTCGGTTTCTTTATGGTCATATACGTGTTGCTTTGAAACATCATAATTATATACGGACTTTACCTTGTCAATATAGTCCTTGCAGGAAATACTGTCCTTTGTAACAACGGCAAATGGAGCATTCCTTGCCATATCGTCCTCAAAGCTGTATCCGCTGAAATCACGGGGAATAACGTAGGCTTTTTCAATATCGGTATCTTTCAGTGCAGCTTGAAATTTGTCAAGGTCAGCTTCGGTAAAAATTTCTTGTGTTACCCAATATAAAGCTGTGTTATCCTCAACAATAGAATTTTCTTTCCATCTCATTTCATTTGGGATTTTCTTTTCAAAATCTAAGTCTGAAAAGGATATTGCTTTTTCAGCTTTAGAAAGAATCTCAAAGCCTTTGTTGTTCATATCTTCCTGCCAGCCGGCATAAGCATATACATCACTTGTTCCGAGGAGAATACCGCCAAAATTAGGCGAATCAAGGTCTTTAAGACTTATACGCTTTTCGTCTATCTGCTCAACTTCTCTGCGTTTTCCGTCATAGAGGATTATATCGCCCACCGATAAATCGTCAACTGTCGGAGTGCGAGTTTCCGAAACGGCGTTTTCTTTGTCAGTAGCCTTTTCAATTGAAATATATTCCTGAAAGTATTTATTGTATTCTTCGGGTAAATCTTTGGAAAAAGTGTAATCGGGACTAAAATATTCATTTGTAAGCGGAGCGTTGCCATAGTATTTCCGTATTGTTTCGGAAGAAGCACCGACAGCAATATCATCAATATTATGGTCAATCATAAAATTCTGCAAATGACCGAGATACATAAAAGTAGGATTTGTAAAATCATACTTGTGTTCTTCCATGATTTTTCCGAAAGCGTACTTTACCGCATTTTCGTTTATAGATTCGGGTTTATAATCGTCAACCGTTGGTAAAGACTGTTCATTGCTGATTTTAACGTTATATTTCATATCAGCAATAGTATCAAATGCCTTTAGAGTGTACTCGTCATTACCAAGAATATCATACAATGCTCTCTTGATTTGCTGCTGCTTTTGAAGATTATTTTCCCAATCGGGTCTTGCCGCCCTGTCAAAGGCTTCAATAAGCTGCTGAGCAGTTTCCGCAGGAAGTTTTGGAATATTATACTGCAAATCCTCTATAGTACGGTCACGGACAATGTCGTTGTATTCATTTTCAATAAGGCTGAAAAAAGCATTGCCCAAATCTTCATAGCTAACCTGACGTTCTACATTGCCGTATTTGGCTATAATAAAATCATCACTGTATTCAACATTAAATTTGTTATCTTGTGTAGTGACAAAAGTATTTTGGTTTCCAAATAACGATAAAGTGAGTTCCTTGCGAATATCCTCACCGCTGTGCATACGTTTAGCCATATCATAAAGTTTGGGTTCATGCAAACCGTTACCAAATATAGCCTTTTCATTAGGTTTATGCTTATCAATATAACCGTCCTCAAAGAGAATATATCCAATATCTTCAATCTCGTCCCAAGAAAGCACAGATTTAGCCATAAACGGTGCAATTTCACCATTCAAAAAAGCCTTTTCATTCTGTCGTTCCTTAATATAAGAGCTTTCTGAAATTGCCGCATATACCTTTTCTGTCAGTAAAAACTCATTATTCATAATATCCAAGAGAGAATTTTTTATATCTTGAATGTTTTTCAAATTATCTTGCCAACCGTCATGTGCATTTTTTTCAAATGTTTCAATCAACTTATATGGTGTATCTTCGGCAATATTAGGAATTGTATCTGTAATTTCCGCAAGTTTGTTAAGAAGCTGCATTTTGCGAAAATCTTCGGGAGACATACTTCCGTCAAAGACGTATGGATTAAACTCCTCGTCAGCTCCGCCGCTGTTATTTTCTGAAAAAGGTATGCCTTGTTCCTTTGCGGACTGACGAGCCTTTTCGATTTGCTGTTCATTGGCGGTGAGAGTAATATCAACATTTTCAGCCACGATAGTTTGAATATGTTCCTTAACGCTGCTGTCATTTTGAAATTCGCTCCAAAGCTGTGACATTTCTGAAACAGAATAGCCAATATCACGATTATCCATAATCGCTTCGGTGAAAATACGGTCTATACCGTCATTGATTTCAAGACGATAACTCTGTTCATCGGAATATCTGTGAGCATTAGAAACTGTTTCATCGGCAGACAAGATGTTTGAAGCAATTTCAATAAATTCACTTTGAGTAAGACGAACGTCATTGTCGGGAGAAGAAATATCTGAAATAATTTTGTCAAGCGTTTCCTTTTGCGGCTTGCTTACAGTAATTGTAGCAGTATCTCCCTTTATAACTCCCGAAAACTTTATCCCCTGCTTTTCAAGCTGTTCCGCAACGTCAGCAGCTATATCCTTGTCAATTTTGGTATATGTCTTTTCGGGAATATATCTGAATGTGGTGTTGCCGAGGATAATATCGCCATTTTTGGAACGTTTTGCACTATCAAACGTGTCAGACTGCTCCTTTGACTGCTCATCACGGTTGTTTGGAGTAATTTCCTCGGCGGTAAGATATTCATGCTTGTCAATCAATTCGGAGATTTTGTCCGCAACCTCGGACCAGCTCAAGCGAATACCCGTACCGTCAGAAAAATCATATGAAAGTCCTTTACTGTCGTGAGATTGTGATTTTATTACTTCGTCCCCTGAATGACCGCCTATGCCGTATTCTTTTTTCAGAAAATCGGCGAAGTCTTTTCTGTTGGGATTCTGCTCACTATAGAATGCTTCTATTCGCTGTTTACCGCCCTGAACACCACTTCCTCTGAGTATATCGGAAGTAATTGCAGCCTGTTTTGCTTCAACGCTGATTTCGGGCTGTATATCAATCTCAGGAGGAACGGACAAATCA
Source organism: uncultured Alistipes sp. (assembly GCA_964401315.1). GTDB lineage: Bacteria > Bacillota > Clostridia > Oscillospirales > Ruminococcaceae > Ruminococcus. The sequence continues at coordinate 66,465 of CAYNYB010000020.1, read as the reverse complement.
GAAACGGCAGAAACCTTTTCAGGCTCTGCCGTTTCGTTGGTTATATTGCGTAAACTGTCACTGGAAGAACTTCTTCCTCCGCTTCTGCTTTGTACCTCTCCAGTAACTGCACCGTCGGAAGATATTTGCCCGATTTCATAGCTTCCTTGTACTCCTCCGACTGTTTTTTCTTCTCCGTTATTTCGTCTATCAGATTCAGAACTTTCTCGTTCATTTCCTCGCAATGCTGAATTAATTTCTTCTCCTCGACTTCCAGTTCCTCGTTCAGCATTATCGCTTCTATCAGGTGTGGGGTCTGCCATATGAATTTCAGTCTCATGCTGCCGTACTTGCCCATTGCCGCTGTCGGCTTCGGCTGATGTACCCAGAACATCGGCTCGTACACTCCCTGTTCCTCGTTCAGTTTGCCCCATCTGTTCGTTTTCTCGTTGAAATCGTATTTCTTCATGTGCATTGGAGTTTCCGCTTCTCCCTCCACCCAAATCCATTCCTCGTTGTTCTCGTCTGTAAAGTTCCGTCCTATCATTTCTTGATTTATTGTCATTGTTTCGCTCATAGAAATTACTCCTTTCTGTATTTACAATTTCGGAAAATGACTGACTGCACCTGTTAAGAGAAACTCCGATATTGGCGATTTCCTTTACCGACAGCTTATCAATACCCGAAAATCTTTCCGAATTTTCGTCCGTTTTAAGTCCGTACTGTTTGCACAGCTTGTATTCGGCAGTCGCTACAAAAATGCGTTTCTGCTCGTCCGAAAGGGAAGTGTTATCGGAATATCTTTCAAGCACACCGCTCAAAGCGGATTTAAGATTTTCCTTGATTTCTTCGGGTATTTCTGGACGTTCTGGCTCTTTTGGCAGCGCAGTCTGACTTGTATCAAAAAGATATGTTACAGACTGATTTCCCCTGCTGTCACGGGATAATACGGCTATACCGTGCTGTCCCTGATTGACATGGTTTCCGTCCGCTGTTTTCCATTCTCCGAATGTCCGACAGTCTGCGGCGTTAGGATTTTCGGCGTGAATAATAAGCTTTGAGGAAAATTCAAATTCGTTTTGATTTTCACTTATCTGTGCCTGTGCCGCAAAATCAAGAAAATCTCTCCACTTTTCGGCAGTATTTTGGACACGCCGTATTTCACCGATATAAATTGCCTGTGCTTCACTGACTTTGTTGTTTGGCATTTCAATTCCTCCATTTTATTCTACCACATTAAAGTGCTAAAGTCAAGGCTTTTTCGCCTTGACTTTGCATTTCGGCACTTTGCACAAATTATGCTAAATACCTATATTATGGTTTTGATTTTTGCTTTTGCTTTTTTCTATGTCCTCCTGCGACTTTTCGGAAGTCGGTTTGAAATCGTCGCTCATAATTCTGTCACGGGAGAAAAGCGGCTCATCTTTTGAAGTCTCATGCTCCTCCTTTGGCTTTTCAGGAGGTACATTGACCGTGTTTTCCTTTTCCTTGTCCTTGCTTTCCTGCGGCTGTAATGGCTGCTCCTGCGGCTTGAAGTCCTTGGGCGGTTCAATATCCGCAATGTCACAAATTCGCTCTGTAAGCTGTTCAGCAGTAATATTGCCGTTGTTCTGCTGAAATTCAGCAATAATATCGGACTTTATATCAACAGGAAGTCTGTTCAGCTCAGAAACAGCAATACCAGTAACAGCAGCTACCGCATTTATGATTTTCTGTTCAGTATCTTCCGCTATATCAGGCTCTCGTTCTTCGGGTATACGTTCATGCTCGATAGACGGCTTTACTTTTTCTTCCTGTTCCGCAACCACTTCTGATATAGCTTCACTTCCCGATTCAACAGAAGTCGCAACAACGGTATTGATTATACCTTTCTCCCCTTGATTGTCGGCATTTTCAAGACGTTCCGATATTTTATCCGCTGTTTTGTTTACAGCCGTTTCAACCTCGGCTTCGGTAAATTTGCCGTTTCTCATATCGTCCAAATCGCTGTGCAGCTTATTCAGTCCCTCAATTTTAGCAGATATATCAGCAGATTTGTCTCTGAGAGAATGTATTGATTTTCTGATTTCCAAACGTTCCTTGTTGGAAATGTCGGGAGAGCTGTATTTAGCCGAAAGCATATCAATTTTTGTTTCTGTCTTGTGCAGCTTATTTTCAAGGCTTTCACGGCGTATGTCCGAAAGATTTTCAAGACCTGTGACAAATCCCTGATGACGTTCCTCTTTGTCCTTACTGCTCAAAGAAGTAAGAAAAGCCTGCACCTTGTCAAGCCTGTCAATTTTGCGGTTTACCTTTCCAAGTTTGGCTGTAGCTTTGGCTTTTTTATCAGTCTGAGCCTTTATTTTTTCTTCCTGCACAGGAATCTTAACGTCACGAATTTTCTGGATTCTTTCTTGCTTTTTGGCGATATTGCTATCAATAAGCTTGCCGATTAGCGTACCGCCTAAAGCTCTTTTCAACGCAGCAGACGTTTTAAGAGAAGTTTCTATGTCCGAAATTTTATCGTTAAGCTTGTCAATACGTTTCTGCCTGTCCTCAATCTTGCTGTCAATCATGTCAATCTTATCGAGTAAATCGGCTCTTTTGCTTTCCTGTCGGTCTTTGAGAGAAGCAAGCAGAAAATTTACTTTCTGCTCTTGGCTCATTGACGATATTTCATTTTCGGAAACAGGTTCAGGCTTTACAATCGTATCCTCCGCATGGATAACAGGCTGTTCAGACTTTGTTTCTTCTTTTGGGACGTTTGGTGTGATAGGAGCGGTGATTTCCTGTTCTTCCTTTTTTCTAAGCAAAGCTGTTTCCTCACGGACTATGGTATTTGCTTTTTCGGCGTTTTCTTTGGAAACGACAACCAATAAGCCGCTTTCAGTGAACTTTCCCGAAAAAGGAATATTATCCTGCTGTAAGCGATTGAAAAGATTTACCGATATTGACGGTTCTATATTGGTAATATGCTCTTTATTTTGAATTTTGCTGTAAGCTATATTTCCAAAAATGATTGATGATTGAGCAGTTGTCTGTTCTTGCTCCTCGTTTTTTTGCGGAGGAGCAGTTATTTCAGGCTGATTTGTTGGCTGCTCCTGAACAGGCTGTGCTTCATTTTCGGTTTCAGTCTGAATTGTGTTTTCCTCTTTTGGCGTTTCTTGTTCCTGTTTCTTACTTTCTGAAATTTCAGGCATAACATCAGTCCTTTCTTCCTCATAAATTGGCGGTAATGGCGGTTCTTCCTCATTCGGAATATATCCGTTGTAATAATCTTCGGGCGGTATATCGGCTTCGCTATAGCCCACAGAATAATCTTCGGGGGGAATATTCGCTTCATTTATCGGCGGTTCGGGATAGCTTTCCTGAACGTCGGGAGGTGGTTGAATCTCCTCTGTTTTCTCTTTATGGACGTTCTCATTGACCTCTCTTACGGTCAATGGCGGCTCGGAGTAAAAACTCGGATTCTGATTATACGCCAACAGCTCGTCATTATAATCATGAGCCATGCTTGCCCTCATATCATTTACCTCATAGCCTTTTTCACGGAATTTCTTCATAATTTTTTCCATTCCGTTTTTTCCTGCTTCGTCATTATCAAAGCAAATGTTTATGGTCTTGACGTTGTGTGTCTTGCAGAACTGCTCCACAGCGTTGTCAATTCCTGCGCCGCCTGTTGATATGTAGGTTTTTTCTTTATACGCTCCGCTGCCGTTGAACTCGTCCTCTAAAGCTGCAAGACTAAGTGCGTCAATAGCTGCTTCTGTGACATAAATCGTATCGGTATTTCTACCCTCCAGTTTGAATGCGAAATTCTTGTCGCTACCTGTACAGTCACGCTTGAAAGGCTCTTTACCGTCAGGCGTGAACGTGCCACGCCTTGCAGCATATTTCGGCGTATTACCGTCATACCCTACAAACACGGCATTTTTCCTTGTGTCCTGATATATAAGATTACTGTTTAGGCAATCGTTAACAATATTGGCAGGAATACCTCTTGTTTTGGTCAGATATGCATAAACATTTTTTGAAGTGTCTGCTTTTTCGGACAATTCAAGCGTTTTAGGTTCGGCCGAAACAGGCTGTGACCTATGCTGCTGATACTTTGGTCTTTCGGCTCTTTCGCCCTGCGGATTCTCGCCAAGAACAAGACTCATAGCGGATTGAAAATCCATATCTTTGATTTCCTTGCACCAATCAAGGGCAGAAAGCGGACGATTGCCTGTTTCCGAGTTATAGAAAATACGGTTCATTGTAGTATCGACCGTAAGCGAGGACGGCTGTCCTGTTCTTTCGGGATTTTGGCATTTCAGATATTTTCCGCTTCGCTGAAAAGTGTACCCCTCTGTTTGTTCAAGGAACGTGCGAACATCAACATTTTTGGCACGTTCTATCTGTTCATCTGTATATTTTGGCATGATAACCCCTTTCTCAGTGTATCACCGTGACACACTATATTAAAAAAATGTTAGTTGAATATCGTCTGTCAGGCAGCTCCACCTGAAACGTCTGTCGTTTGGATAAATCACCCCCATATCTTCAAGCTGAAATCGCTTGTCATAGTCGTGAACGGAATGTTCAGGTTTAAATGAAATAGGCGAATCCTTGTCCCATTTCATAAGCAGTTTCCAGTAATCGGGATAGTTATGTCTTAAAAGCCTAAGCTGTTCAACGCTCTGATTATGACAGAACCAACAGCCTCCACGGGTTGATGTATTATAGATTGGAGAAAGTAAATTATTTTCTAAGCACCAGTCATAGCACATTTTCTCAGTCCATTTTGCTTCAATAAGCGGAGATACTTTATGTTCTGATAGGACTTTAAACCGTTTTGGTTCATCATAGGCAATGCCAACATAAGAAATGGCATATTTATCAATTTTATTTAATGCAGAGACTTTTAGTTTGCTGTTACACCAAGCTCCTTTTATCATTGGAAAACCATATATATGTCCAGCATTTATACTTGTCCCTCCCGATTTCACTATGTGATAAAATACATCTTCATATGTAACCCCTGCCGAAACGTGTTCAACAGTTATCCCATAGCTCTCTTTAATAATCTTATCCGCCTTTTTCTTAAAATCAACCATAGGCGGCAAGTCGGCAGGAATCGTATTTGTTGCCCATATCTCGGCGTGAATAATTCGGTCAAGTTTCCACCTCAATTCTTTAATTGCTCCCAAACAAGCAAGGCTGTCCTTGCCGTAGCTGAGAGACAGAATATGTTCCATTTTTTCAGTCCTTTCTAAAATAGAAAAGGGAGCATACAAACGCATACTCCCTTAACACGATATTTTATTTTGCTTTGAGAAGAATAATTTAATAGTAAATCGGCGACTGTCTGAGTTCCTTATCGGTTGTCAGAACCGTTACACCTTTTCCGAAAGCCGTTTCGGATATATCCGTTATGTTCTCGTTGATAATAACTGTATTCGCTCCTACTGCCTTTGCGATGTTAAACCCGTTGATTGCTGTAACAGGTTTGCCGTTGATGTGAGACGGCAGTTTCAGCATACCGTTAAATACGAAGCTACCGAGAACATTTGAAGTAGGATAGTCATGCACTTTGCTTGAATACATGGGAGAGCAGCCCGTTATAGTGAGTTCTCCGTTACTGTTTTCAGACCACATGATTACGATAAAATCAAGCGTAAACGGTTCTTCGTATGTAGTGAAATATGCTTTTTCAAGCTCCGTTCGTTCCGCCGCCGAGCAGCTCAGTGTCGGAACAGCCGACAGTCCCATTGCTGCCGCCAATGTGAATGCGATTACCTTTTTTGTCTTTTTCATGTTTTTTACTCCTTTAATTTTTATATTTTATAACCCCAAAGGGATTATATTCCTGTGTTAATTGCTGTGTTTATTATTTCAGATGTCATTTTGACATATTATTTTTTTTGTTCTCAAAATCGGATAGCATTTCCTTTTTACTGCGTATTGGTAAATAGCACTTTCTTTGCCTATACAAGAAAAACGCCAAAAGCGCAATAGCTATAATGTCAACAATAAGTATCGCCATTTCCAATTCCTTGCTGTGTCACTATGACACACTATTTTTCAATCTTGCCATAGTTAATATGTTTTTCAACGTCAAATTTATTACCGCAAAAAGGCGGCAGTCCACGAATGTTTAAAACACATTTGTTGTTATTATTTATTTCAATCAATTCGTCAACATTCATTTGGCTGCCGACAGTTTCAGGAATGTGTCGCAATGTTCCAAAAGACAGACCGCCGAGGTATAATCTGCTGTCACAATTATTCAGTATAATATCCCAATATTTATAAAGCATTTGTAACTGCTCGATACACTGCAAGATAATATTTACGCTTATATTGTGATTTCCACATACTGCGCTATACTTTTCAAAATCGGAAATATATCCGCAATTGGCAAAATCGTCAAGCATAAAGCGAACGTGAACAGGTAATTTATTATTCGGCAGCGATTCAGTTCTGTTGTATAACGCATTAAAAATCTGTGTGACTAACACACTTGAAAGAGAATTAAGGCTATGATTGAAAGTCGGGAGCGTAATAAAAACTGCTGTTTTTCTGTCACCTATGAGGGCAAGCTCCATATCGTCATATGTCACATATAGATTCAGAACTTTGATAACATAACCTTGTTCTTCAAGGAATTTTCTTGTTTTGTTTAACAAATAGCCGCTGCGGTCTGTTATAACGAATGACGTGTTTGCCTGTAAAATATTTGGCAGAACGTAATTCCGTGTTTTGCCTGTTCCTGCACCGCCGATAACGCATACATTCAGATTTTTACCTGTTTGTGCAGTATTGAGCGATAATTGCACATCATCTGTCAATATGATGTTGTTGTCTGCATTTTTGTCAGCAAACCGATTATTTCCTTTGGATTTTTTAAAAAAATTAAGCATTTATGTATCCTTTCTATTGGTCATTAATCGGATTATTTCTCCCTTTTGTGCAGGAGTAAGCTTGCGGTATTGCTCAAGCATTAACATCTCATCGTCTGTAATTTGACATTGGTTATGCTCCGATTGTTTTTTTATTATATCAAGCCACCCAACGCTAACGTCAAATATCTTAGCGGCTACGACATCATTATTTAGAAGTATGCTGCACTCTTTTATACAGCTATTTCTAATTGAAGATAAGGTAACGCTGCTGCTTACATCACATTGCTCACGTATCAGCTCATAGTCTGCATATATATATTCATTTTCTGTACCATTTTTTGTTACAAACAGAATATCGCTTTTAATAAGGTTTGAATCCGTGAAATCTGCTCTAAGCTTCAAAAATGTATCAATGCATTCTGATTTGCTACAGCATACCATTTTCATTCTATCTTCAATTGTTGAATCGGCTAAATCTTGTATACGAAGCTTTTTTAGTTCCGACACCTTAAAGCCACATATTATTACCATCAAGCATTCAAGTTTGGCTCGTGCTATGGTATATTCATCTGATTCCTCAATGTATTTGCAAAAATCATAAAGTTTTGCAATATCGGTGTTAGAAGCAAAACAATATTTTGGATTTTCAAGATTACCATAAATATTTATTTCATGCTCAACAGGGATATATCCCTGTTCCTGACACCAAGACATCATTGAACGTAAAGTACATAGCCTACGCTTAACTGTTGCAGGAGTATATTTTTCAGTGAGAAAATTAACAAGCTGTTCTGAAACTGCTGCTCCGTGCAGTGAGGTAATCATTATGTTGTTATCAGACAGGTATTTATCTAATGCTTTGCAATCTGCCGAAATACTTTTATAAGTGTTTTTTGGAACGTCGCTTTTATAAGCGAGGTATTCACGAATGATTTGAGCATTATATTCCTTAACGTTCATAGGTCTTTCCTTTACTATTTAAGAGTTTTTAAAATTTCTAATGCCATTGAAAGCAGCACATTAACTGTACCGCCTACTATAAGAACAATTTTAAAAATACTGAAAAAACGTATTTTTTGTTCACATCTTAGCTTTTCTTTTGGAGACATTTTGTTACTATTAGTTTCAAGAATATTGCTCTGAGTTTTCTTTGCTTCGTCAAGGATTGTGGCAACTCCTTGACAAATAATGAAAATGAGCAATGAACTGTTCATAATGAGATTACCACCTTTACTTTGAATAACTATTATGGAAAAACTCCATCATCACTTAAAACAATGTTATTTACGCTGTAATATACAACAAAAGCTTTACTGCTGAAAAATTCCTTTTTAATTTCACTTTCATGCTTTAACATTGCAAGTGATATTCTTGGGAAAATACTGTTAGCCATAAAACTGTCAATATTAAATTTGCTTTCAGGTGTGTGAACTTCGCCGATAATCTCTATTTCATCGTTTGCAATTTGAAAAAAGCAAACATCGTCATATAAAGAAGATTGTTCCGATACGATTTTTCCATCTTCAATTTTGAACTCATCTTCGTTTTGGGCTATTACTGAACAAGGCTTATCATAAGTTTGTAAGCAATATACGCCTTTTTGTTTTGATTCAGCAAAGCTTATCGGATAATCGACAATTACAAATTCAGAATTGTTTAAATTCCAAATTATTTCTATACGTTCAACCCTATAAAGTTCATCAAGGCTGTTGAAAACAATAGGAATGAACTCATTAGTCTTTTTTCTTCCAATTCTTGTAACTGCTGATACAATTCCTTTGTTGGGATATGGTCTGCCGACAAGAATTTTTTCGAGAAAAAACGGATTGGAATTTCCTTTTGTGTAGTAAGCAATGGAAATGTCGCTTACATTTTTTACATTGTCTGAATAAGGAAACCAAAGGTCAGCTCTTAAAGCAAGAACGCCTTTTCCCTCATAATTTATATTCAAACGTTTCATTTCTTCATCATTAAATGTCCAAGCGTTATCCTGTCTACAAAGTTCTCGCATTTTTTATCCTTTCCGTGTCACAGTGACACATATAATATATAATTAAAAAATTCCTCTTGCCGTTTCAATACAAGCAGCTTCATCAATGTATTTTTTCCAGTCGTCAGTGTATTCAGGCAGAACCTTTACCACGTCTTTTACGCATAACGCAAAGCTTCGATTCATAATGTTGGTGAATGTATTCGTAAAACCATTCTCGTCCTGATACCTGATTGTCATTGTATATCCGAAGCCATAAGACCTTTTCTTGTTCAAATCAAGAGATGTTTTCAGTAATACCGCACACGGTATATTTTGGTTGTTATGCACCTTATCAGGTGAAAGCCAAATATCGCTGTAACCAGATTCATATATTTTCTCGTCTAAAAGGGTAAAATGACAATAGCCCTTGTATGCTTCAACTTCTTTCATCAAATCGCATTCTTCTCTAAGCGGATTTGGAATAATTATTCCATATACAAGAAGATACGGAGCTTCTTCTTCATTGATTTTTACAACAGGAAAATCAACTCTATTATCTTTTGGTGTATCAAGCCATTTTTCAAATGCCGAAGCTTCGTCAACGTCCCACAAGATGTATTTATCGTCCCACTTGCTTAGAGCAAATTGACGTTCTGCACGTCCTGAATTACACATCTCACAATTACATACTTCCTTAATTTCATTAGCTCCATAAGAAACGGATTGTGTAGGTTTATTACCGCTGATGTCTAAATGTTCAGCATTATTCAAAAGAATATCACAAAATTCCTCATATGAAATCAAAGTCGGATAAGCTTCATCACGAAGCATTTTAAAGCAGCAATCAACGTTATATATTACATCGAAGTCGCTTTTTTCAGCTATTTCTGTAGGTGTCATTGTATATCCGCATTTGCTATTACGGTCAAAGCAGCATTTATAGAAGCTGTTCAAGTCATATCCGTCAATGAACTGCTCTTTCATTTCCTCATCATCGGAGCAAGTAAAGAACTTCTCATATCCTGTTTCATCTAAAACACGATATTCAAAATAAATTTGCAGAGCTGCAATTATCTCACCTTTATACTCAAAGCCCTCACTGCAACGTTTAGCAATGAACGTTTTGTCATAAGATAATCTGTACTTTTTCATAATTTTATCCTTTCTGTGCAATAAATGACACATTTTATTTTATGTATTTTCAATACGATTTTTAGCAATCTCAAAATATTTATGGTCAAGTTCAATACCAATAAATTTACGATTTAGTCTTTTGGCTGCTGCTCCAGTTGTTCCTGAACCCATGCAATTATCAAGTACCAAATCGCCCTCGTTAGTATAGGTTTTTATAAAATACTCCATTAATTCAATAGGCTTTTGTGTAGGATGTAGTTTATTTGATTGGTCGGCATTGCTAAAGACCTGAATATCAATAGGGTATCTGTCAGTACTGTCGTAAAAGGTGTTTCTTATTTCTGTTCCATAACAACTATCACCTTTTGATTCTCTGATATAATTGGTTTTCGCAATTTTTCTTTTATGCCCATGTGTCATTTGAGGGTTGTATGTAGGTGGCTTACTGTAAAATACTTCGATATTCTCGTGTACTCTCATTGGCATTTTCTTTGCGTTTAAATGACCTTTTGGCTGTGTTTTCTGCCATATCCATTCATATTTATACATTTTCAAATTACTTGCAACAAGAGAAGATGTAAATGGTTGACTACTAAATAGTAAAATTGCTCCGTTTTCTTTTATAATCCTTGTATATTGTTCCCAAAGTGGGGCAAACGGAATTACAGTATCCCATTTACATTGTGTTGTACCATATGGTAAGTCGCATAAAATCATATCTATGGATTTGTTTGAAATATTTTTCATTAATTCCAAACAATCACCTTGCCATAATTCAATATTATTCAGTTTTGACACCTCACACATTTATCATTTCCTTATATTTTTTCCTTGCTGTGTCACCGTGACACACATTTACATATCATTATTGTTTTTATATTCAGAACGGCACATCACTGTCGCTGAGGATTTCTTCAAAATCTGAAATATCATATGAATCCAAATTAGATTCGTTTGACTGAGATTTATTTTCATCGTTCTGAGCTGTTGGTGTAGACTGTTCGCTGTCTTTCTTGCTACCGCAAAACTCAGCGTGTTCTGCAAGTACGTCCATTGTGTAATGCGTAACGTCAGAGTGATTCCTGTCCTGATAGCTGCCTGTTCTTAGAGTACCGTCAACGCATATCATACTGCCTTTGGTGAAGTATTTTGAAATAAACTCAGCAGTTTGTTTCCATGCTATACAGGAGATAAAGTCCGCTTCTCTTTCTTTGGTATTTTTGTTTACAAACTTTCTGTTTGTAGCTACAGTGAACCTTAAAAACGCAATTCCGCTTTGTGTATGCCTTAGTTCAGGAGCGGCTGTCAGCCGCCCCATTATAATTACCTTATTCATGATTTTCTTTTCCTTTTATTTAACTCTCCACTGAAAATAAGTTTTACCCTGATACTCGTTTTCGACTACTTCGGGTAAAACGACAGTCTTTTTACCGTTGGCAGTAAAAGAAATTTGCTTGCCGTCAAGCAGATTTTTCAACTGTATTTCCGTCAACACTTTTCCGTAAACTTTCGCAAGATTCATTCCGCACTTGTTTTTGCAGTGAAAACCATATTGACTATTAATAACATCTCCGCCGCATTTTGGACACTTGCCTAAAGCTGTGCTTTCAGAAGCAACAAGCACAAGATTGATGTATTTTCCAGTATCCTCAAGGGTAAAATTTGCTGTATAATTGCTACCGCTTTTTGAAACTGCTTTAAGGCTTGTCATACCGAGAGTAAGAAGCTCCGTCATTTGCTTTGCAGAAACAGTAGTATTAGGATATTTAGGCTTTTTCCACACATTAAATCCGCAGCCGTCTTTGCCGCTTTCACAATAATAATTCTGCTTGCCCTCCAAAATATTCTTTCCGCAGCGTGGACATTTTCCGAGAGTTGGCTTAGCAAAATCGTCAGATTCTACTGTTTCGGCATAATCACAAGTGAGGTTACGCACAATGATTTCAATCTTATTCATAAAACTATCGGGAGAAGCCTGTCCTTTTTCAATATTTTGCAGATACATTTCCCAATCAGCAGTCAATTTTGGTGATTTGACCTCATTGGGAACAACCTCAATTAGCTTAACTCCTTTTTCAGAAGCAATGATTTTTTTCTTGTCACGTGTAATATATCCACGTTTTTCAAGATTTTCAATTATATCAGCCCTTGTTGCAGGAGTTCCCAAGCCTTTCTTTTCAACATCTGAATCCTCGTCATAGTCGGTATTTCCTGCTGTTTCCATAGCTTTAAGCAAAGTATCTTCGGTAAAGGCTTTCGGAGGGGAAGTGTAGCCGCTTGTAATTGTTGATGAAGCGTGTTCAAAGGTCTGACCTTTTATAACTTCGGGCAGTTTAGTTTCTTTTTCAGCAGTTTCGTCATTTTCATTATTGCCTTTTAGCTTTGACTTTATATGACTTTCAACGTCTCTGAATCCGTTTGAAATAACAGTTTTTCCATTTGCATAAAAATCATAGCCCTCTGAATCAACAGTTATTTTCACCGCTTCATATTTATGCGGCTCTGATGTTGCAGTAAGTAATTTAGCAGCTATGAGGAAAAGAATATTTTTCTCACCGACAGGGAGTGCGGTTAAGTCTGCATTGGCAATTTCAGCAGTAGGAATAACAGCCGTGTGGTCTGATACCTTTTTGTTGTTAAGGCAGCGTTTTACATTAGGAGTTGTAATTCCTAAATTAAATTCGGGAATGACTTGCTGAACAGTTTGAATCATATCAAGAGCAGTCTGTTCCATATCCTCGGTCAGATATTGGCTGTCGGTTCGTGGGTATGTAGCGAGCTTTGCTTCGTAAAGAGACTGTAAATAGTCAAGGGTTTGCTTGGCTGTGTAGCCGTACTGTCTGTTGGCTTCACGCTGTAGTGTAGTTAAATCATAGAGCTTCGGCGGATTTACTGTCTTGATTTCTTTTGCAACGTCGGTAACAGTAGCTGTTTTACCGCCGCATTTTTTTGCAACTTCAAGAGCTTTGCCCTCATCGTCAAATCTTTCCGAAGTAACAGAAAAATCACCGCAGTTCAGAGAGACATTATAAAACTTTTGTTTGACGAAATGTGCAATATCATAATCACGATTTACCACCATTGCAAGCACAGGTGTCTGAACACGTCCAATATTCAGGACAGCTTTGTAACGATTAGAGAAAAGGCGAGAACCGTTCATACCCACAAGCCAGTCGGCTTTAGCTCTACAAAGTCCTGCGGCAAAAAGATTATCAAAGTTGCTGTCAGGCTGTAATTTATTCATGCCCTCACGAATAGCAGAATCCTCCATCGAAGAAATCCATAAACGCTTAACAGGCTTTCGGCAGCCGAGGTAATTGTAAACATATCTGAAAATGCACTCTCCCTCACGACCTGCGTCTGTTGCACAGATAATCTCATTAACAGAATTGTTGTACACAAGGTCTTTCAGAATTTTGAGCTGTTTTATCTTGCTGTTGTCAGTTGTAAATTGCCATTCCTGCGGTATGATAGGAAGATTATCAAACGTCCAAAAATTTTCGTACTGTTCGCCGTAGCTGTCGGGTGGAGCAAGACCGACAAGATGTCCTTGACACCATGAAATGATATAATCATTTCCCTCTATGTATCCGTTCTTTTGAGTTTTTGCTCCAAGCACTTTGGCGATTGTTTCGCCTACGCTTTTCTTTTCTGCTATTATGAGTTTCATTTAACTTCTACCTCCTGAGTGTTTTTTTGACAGTTTTTCAGACCGTCCCAAGGGTGAATGGCTCGTCCACTACCTGAACCGCCCAAAATAAAGCCATTTGACTGCTGATATTTAAAACGTCTGAGTTCAGATTTTATTGCTGCTGAAGATGAAAGCGATAATAATTTTGAATACAAAGATAGTGTTTTCATATATAACCTCCTGTTGTCGTGCTATTATTGTATACATCTAATCCCCAAATGTCCTCAACCGTTGCGTTTATGTAAATGTTTATTGACAAATCTGAAAAGAGATAGGCAGTGTTATATATAACGCTGTATACTGCATTTTTATCCAGTCCGCCCGTTCCTGTTCCGAGCAGCGGCATTGCTATTGTGTGGTATCCATTTTCAATACAGTATTTGAATATTGAGTTTACAAGAATCGCAACGGTTTTTATATTGCTTCGGCTTGCAGGAGCGTTCATTGTTACTGCGTGAATAACTTCCTTGCAATTTAGTCCAAAGTTTGGAGAAGTAAAAAATTTTCCTGCCTTTACTCCGAAAATAAATGACGGAATATGTTTGAATTTTCTTGCCTTTTCAAGACAATATTTTTCCATTTCTCCGTTTGTGGCACAATTAAGGCTTTCCGCAATCCCCTTTAATAAACCTTTACGAGCTTTTTCACCGCCCATATATCCCCAACCATTGGCAGCGTTTACAATTACATCGGCATTTGCTGATGTAATGTTCTTCTCAATGATTACAATGCTCATGTATAATCAAATCCTTTCTTTATATCAACGTGATACAATTGATTAAAAAAGTACAATGTGTAAAAATACAAAATAAGCAGCTAAAAAGAAAGCAGCCAAAAAAGGACAACAAGCAATGTTGAAACAATCAAAGAAAAAAATTGTTAAATAACCTACTTTTGATATTAAGCTATCTGATTTTTTTCTAATATTTTTAAAATCAATTATAATATCTTTTAGTGAACTTATAAAAAGTTTGACGGGAAGATATATCATACCACCGAACAAAACGCTTCCAATAATTAACATAAAGAGTTTGGCAGGAAGATATATCATAACACCGAACAAAACACTTCCAATAATTACTTCCATGATGTTCATGGGTAACCAAATCCTTTCTTTGTGTCACCGTGACACACTTGATTAAAAAAAATTATTACACAGCCATTCGATAAGACTAATTGTAAAGTAAATAGTCGATACAGCAGAAAGAACAAGCATGAAACAATAACAAAATATTATGAAAAACTCCTCAAATCTAAATAATAGATTTTCCAATTTATTATTGCTTTGAAACAGTTTCATAGTGTGTCTGTTTTTAAAAAAACGGACACATTGATGTAACGAAGTTAAAAAAAGGCTGACAGATAAGTAAATAAGTATGAAAACCGCTAAACTTCCTATAATTATCAATTTCATCTTGTCGCTTCTCCTCTATATGTACGATAACACTCGAAGATTCGTTCCAATGCGCAAAGGTCATATTTTTCATCAAAATACACGTTGCCAAGATTACTGCTTGTAACAGTATTTTTAAACGCTGGGTGTGAATATATTATCTCGTTATCCTGTCCCAACACAGCAGTGATATTGCAATATTTCTTTAGACAATCAGCAAATTCGTCAAAACTTCTCACAGGAATCGTCCTTACAACATTTCTTATAGAAGCATGAAACTCACATATTTCGTCTTTGTCCTCTTTTATTTGAGGAATTCTTTTTTTTCGGTTATCAGTAAAATAATGCTCCAAATCATCTAAGTCATAGTTGAACATCTCGTAGCAGCTAATAGGGGAATTGAATTTAGAGGAGGAGTAAACAACCGCATTGTCCTGTTTAATTTCAGCCTGAATATTGTAATATTCATCAAGATATTCAGCAAACCTATCAAAATCAGTTACATAATCGTCTTTCAGAACACTGCTTACGCAAAAGTTAAGTTCGTAAAATTCAGAACATCTGCTTTTGAATCTGTTAGTTTTCCGTTCCTTATTTTTCCTGTTTATGTTTACGCATATTTTCATAATTACTCCTGCTGTAACCACAATTACAGCAGGAAGTATTATTTGGGCATTCTTTTTATTCATCATCGTCATCATCATCCTTAGATTCGTCAATGTAAATTTCAGGTTCTTCCTCGATAAAATCATCGCCGTCATTGTCATCGTAATCATTCTTTTTGCTCTTAGACTTCTTTTTCTTAGCTACGAATACAAATACGACAACAACAATTACTCCGATTATGTATAAAACAAGGTTGCTGTTTTTCTTTTTAGGAGTTTCGGATTTATCGGTTTCTTTTGTAGATTCCGTAGCTTCGATTTTGGTTTCCGATTCTTCTTTTTGAGAATTATCTTCTGCGACTGTAACTGTGCTGTCAGATTCAAGCAAACGTTTCAGGTCTGCTGTATCAACAGTATTGAGAAAGTAAACATTTTTGTTTTCGCCCTCATAGTCTATGACGATATAGAAAATGTGACCGTCCCTTGTTGTTACAGTAATAAAATCTCGCTTGTCAGGAGTTTTTTCCGCTTTTTCAATGAGATAACCGTTAGGCTCTGTATTCGGTTCTGCATGAACTGTGGTAACTTCCGTTGTGACAACTGACGGTTCTTTTTTGGACGGCGTTGTTTGCGGTGAAGCTACTGGAGCAGCAGAGGATTTGCTATTGCTTGTTGTTTTCAGCGATTCAATCAGAGAGTACAGATTGTCAAGAGATGTGTGCAGCCCCTGAACTTCGCCGCTTAATCCCTCGACATTTCCTGTTATGCCATTGATATTGTATCCGTTTTCTTCAAATAAACGATAAATTTCGTCTATCTGTTCTTGAAGCTGTTCACTTCTCTTATTAAATTCTTCTTCGGTTATATTGTTTACTGTTGTGGTTGTAGTTGTGACCTCAGTCGTATCTTCGATTATTTCATCGTCCTGCAAAATTGCTCCCGCAGAAACAGTAAAAGAAAGCGACATACAGCCTATAACGCTTATAATTGCTGTGAGAAAAATAATAAGTTTTCTTTTCATTGATTATCATTTCCTTTCAAAAAACTATTAGTGACAGCAGCTTCCGAAGTTTGTGCTTCTGTCTTGTTTACATTGGATTTTCTTACTGTCGTCAAGTCGGAAATCAACTCTGCAACATCGTCAACCGATAAATCAGCTTTGCGTATGAGTGAAACTATTTCAGTGTTTTCAATCTCAATTTTTTCTTTTTTCAAAGCTTCAAGCTTTTCTTGACTTTCTTTTATTGACTTCCCAATCTGTAAAATTTCCGAGTTGATTTTTGCTATTCTTTTTTGTGTAGATTTCATTCTTATTTTCCTTTCTATGAACCGAATAAAAACAACGGATTCAAATAATCTCCATTGTTATCAATAAATGTGATTCGGAGCGTATCTCCATTTGATGATGAAATAACATCGCCACTTTTGGCTTCTGATACGTTTGGAACAGTTACATAATCGTAATACAGCGTTCCGTACTTTGAGTTGTAGACAGAGAAACTATTATCGCTTAGTTTGGTAATATTACCGTCCATACCGCATATGATTTCCTGTCCCTCATAAGTTTGCAGTTCTATTGAGTAATCAAGAGCAGTATCTCCGTAAATATGATTATCATATCCTGCATATTTTGTAACAACAGGATTATCAAAGGGAAGATTAAGTATTTGGTGTCCCATTAGAAACTTGCTGTAAATATCAAATTGCCCTTTCATATCGTCATCAAATTCAATCACATGGTTATAAATCAACTTGTCAAAATTATTGTCCTGCCATTTTTCGTTTGTATCTGTCCAATATCTTTCATCAACAGCAATTGCATTTTCTTGTATTGCATATTCAAGAATGAAGTAATCGTATTCGTAGTATTCTTGACGTTCTTCTCTATATATCCAGTATTCTTCATAGTGGTCATCTAACCAGTCGAACACCAAACTTATAGACCAATAGTTATGAAACGGCAACGTCTGCATTTCGTCATATTCTGTGGTGTTTCCGTATTTATCCGTAAATACACCAACGCTGTCAAGAGTGTTTTCTACGTATCCGTCATAAATTAGTATTTCAACATGAGGGAATGTGTTTGCATAAGGCGTATACCATTCTGATTTGAGCGGAACAGGAATATCTGCGCCCTCTGGTCTTTCAAGATTATATTCCGATTCGCCAAGAGCAGAATAATATGCGTCCTCATTTGAATAGACCACTGTTGTAACATTTTTTCTTATCTCGTGAATTTCATTTGTGTAAAATTCATACTGTTCGTTAAAAAGTTCTTCGATATAAGAAGTAACATCGCCGTAAGTCCATTCTTCTCCTCCGTTGTCCGCTATTGCCTTAATTCCGAGATAAGGAAGAAGTTTTTCGGGAGAATGAGTGATTTCGTCAATTTCTGTGAGACACACATATTTGTCATAACCGACATAGTAATCCTTAATATTTTGATGATAGTCAATCATATTTTTACCGAGTTCCGTGTAATAGCGGTCGCAAAGTCCAAGAGTATTTGTACTACACGGACTCATAACGTGTGAATAGACTGTTGACAATCCGCTGCCGCCACACGCTACAAGTGCAAATACAAGTAAAAGTAAGATAATTATAATTACAATAACAATTGCAATTACTCCTCCAGATGGCATTGATATTGCTGCTAATGAAGCTTTTACGCCACTTGCCGCAATCTTTTTGGCATTTTGTGAGGCTTTTTTGGCAAAATTCTTATATACATTTTTTTGATGTTTTTTCTTTATAGCCTTTTTTTGCTTTTGCTTTTTATCACCTATTGCAGCTTTTTTATTTTTTCCCATTGATGATTCAGAAGCCTTGAAATGACTGCTTTCAGTTAGCTTGCTCTCAAAGTTGTTTTTGTTTTCAAGAGTTTTCAGTTTCTCTTTATATTTACTTTCTTTATCAACAATGGATTTTTCGTGCAGCTTTTTCCCATAATGATAAGCTGTTTGTGACAATGTTATTGCCATATTTGCCGCTTCTACACCTGTGTTGTCCCCACCGTCTCTGATTGCTTTTCGCCGCAAGCTTGTCATTACAGTATCTACCGAAAGACCGTCAAGCCTTTTTATGGTCGTTTTCAAGTCTGAAACAGGTTCAGGTTTAATTTTTTTCTGAACTTTTTTGAGCTTTTTATTTGTTTTTTCAATGGATTTCTCAGTTTTTGTCAGCTTTATTTCGTCAGTAGTTTTGTCGATAGTTTTGTCTGTAGAAGAGACAACCGGTTCAACTTTTTCTTGTCGGAGTCCATGCTTTATTTCATATTCTTCAAGCCGTGCTTTTGCCGCTTCATATTCAGTTCGAGCATTATTTACAACTTCATCAGCATTGATTTTTTTATTTTTCAGCTTTTTTTGGACTTTCTGAAATTGCTTC
The DNA here is from genome assembly GCA_964401315.1 of uncultured Alistipes sp. Taxonomy (GTDB): domain Bacteria; phylum Bacillota; class Clostridia; order Oscillospirales; family Ruminococcaceae; genus Ruminococcus. The sequence goes on along the minus strand of CAYNYB010000020.1, from coordinate 47,441 downwards.
TCCTCTTTGTCGGCAAGATAACGTGAAACATTAACATCAGTAATATCATCTCCTGCTTTATCACGGAGAACAGCTCGTCTAAATCTTGTATGCTCTGCAAGAATACTGTAAACTTCGGCTGTTTTCATTCCAATAATGTAATAGGCTTTTACTGCGTCATTTTCGGATAAGTTTTTGTTTATTTCCGAGTAAATCTGCTCTTTGGTAATTTCAATAGAAAATGTACCCAAGCCTTTTGCCGTTTCAACTGCGGCTGTTTCCGTTCCCAATGCAGCTCCTTTTAAAACATTTCCTACAGCTTTAATAGGTTTGGGAGCATTAACACCCTCAATTTTTATTTTGTCACCTAAATCAACTACAGCATGAATAATACCACCTTTATCAGCAATATCCTTAATGATTTTAGTGGGAATTACAATAGGTGCAGAAGTGATTTTAGCAGTAGCAGCAATTCCTTTTCCTATGGGAGTATCTGCAATGGTTTTGGCGGTTTCAGCCGTATGATGTATCAGTTTGGCGGCAGCTTGAATTGGAACAACAATAGGTTTTCCTATGGTATCAAGAAAAGGATTGTTTACTTCCGTACTAATATCCATTCTCCGTATACCAAACATATTGAACGCAACAAATTTTTTTCTGCTGCTCGGTTTTTTCAACTCCTTTGCAGAATGTAGTTCAACAGTTTGATTATCGCTGTCAAGAAATTCTGCTTTGTAGCTTGATTTGCCTGTCTGACTGTCAAATCGCCGTCTTAACTTTAGCTTTCGCCGTTTTTTTCTTTCAGGATTAGTTGTATCACGGGTAAATTCGTATACAGCTTTTCCATTTTCGTCAACTATACGACTAAAATTTGCTCCCGTCTGTGCCTTATATCCTGCTGCCTTTTCCTCAACCTTAATTAGAAAATTTTCTTCGCTGTCTTTTAGCTTTTCCTCAATGTCTTTAGCCGATATTTCAGCACTTTTCAGCTTGCTTTCCGCACTTTTTACGGCTGATTTCAAAGCTTCAAGCTGTTCATCACGACTGCTGCTCATTGCTATACTCACCTCAAATCATGGATTCTTTAGGTTTTGTCGTCATAAGTTTGTAGAGTTTTGTATTTGTTGGAAATTTATTGTTAAATGGAATAATGTTTCCACCATAGTAAATAAGACCGCTGCCCTGCTTAACAGAGCCTTCGACAAATTTTTGCTGTGCAGGAGAGATTTTCAGATGTTCTGCAAGTATCTCTATATCTCCCGAAGCTTGTCGGAGCATTATCACGAAATCTGAATTTTTAAAAATTGATTCCGCTTCTTTAGAAGCCAAGAAGTCATTTACGTTTTGCGTTATTCCTGTTGGTATGCCGCCCCATTTTCTGAAACGTTTCCACATTTCAACAGAATATTTGGCAGTTTGTTCTTCTTTGAGAAGCAAATGAAACTCGTCCATGTAATACCATGTGGATTTTTTTCCTCTGTTCTCTGATACCTTGTTCCATACTGCGTCCTGAATGATAAGCATACCGAGCTTTCTTAGGTTGTTTTTAAGCTGCTTTACGTTGAAACAGATGATACGGTTTTTCAGGTCAACGTTGGTACGATGATTGAATATATTCAGCGAACCTGTAACGTAAATTTCCAGAGAATTTGCAACACGTTTCGCTCTATCCTCTCCTGTATCCAAAAGTGCTTTCTGTAAATCGCCAAGAATCGGCATATTTGCTTTGAAATCTTCCTCAGAAGCATTTTCCATTTTTGAAAAATATTCAAGATATATTTTTCTTACGCAACGGTCAATAATGGATATTTCCTCGCTTTCAAGCCCGTACTTTCCTCCTGATATAAGCTCGCACAGAGAAATAAGAAATTCCGATTTTACACCAATAATATCTTCCTCGCCGCTGTTTCTGACAATATCCATAGGGTTTATATGGTCGGGGCTTGCTGCGGAAATGTCAATAACCTGACCGTGAAATTCTTTAACAAGCGGATAATATTCATCTTCGGGGTCGCAAATCATAATATCGTCTTTTGTAAAAAGATATACGCCTGAAATCTCGAATTTTGTTGCAAAAGATTTACCGCCCCCGGGGGTACCAAGAATTACAGCGTTTGGATTTGGCAACATCTTTCTGTTTGCTCTAATCAAATTTCCCGAAATAGGATTAGTGCCGTAGCAAACAGCTTCACCGTCCATAAAAATCTCTTTCGTGGAGAAAGGAAGAAATATTGCCGCTGAACTTGTTGTAAGCCGACGTTCTATTTCGATTCTGTTCTCTGCAAGCGGCAGGATTGAAGCAAGTCCCAAATCCTGCATATAGTCAAGTGAAAGCAGCTTTGAATTTGCCTGTAAAATCATTCTGTTGAGACTGTCATTGCATACTGTAAGTGCTTTTATGCTTTTTGCAAAGTTGGTCACAAGAATTGTAACAAGAAACATTCTCTCATTTTTACTCTCCAAATCGTCAAGCAGAATTTCAAGCTCTTTCAGATAGGTTTTCATATCGGGAGGAAGAATGTCCATATCATAGCCTTGCTGTGCGGCTTTCTTCTGCTCTCCAACTTTCATTTTTTCAACGTCTGAAAGTTTTCTTTTTACATATTTTTTTGCTTCCAAATTATCAACGGCAGTAAAATGCATATTGAATGCCATAGGATTCTCGGTATCAAACAGCTTTGTCAAAAACCTATCAGAAATTTCCGAAGCAAGCAGATTGATAGAAAAAGTCGAGCCGTAAAAATTTCCACACCGAAAGTTATCTTTTTGTGAAAAGTTCAGTGATGAGGGAGCAATATAATCTTTTGGCATGAAGCCTGCTTCTGACATACTGTTCCAATCAAACATAAACGGTTCATCTGAAAACTGATGAAGCATTTTGAACATTGCAAACAGCCTTTCTTCACCATTCAGAGGAACTGCCGCAACGCCCATGTCCATAAAACAGCGCACAACGTCTTTTTGGATACCAAGAAGTTTTTGACGTGCTTTTTTCAGGCTTTTTTCCTTGATTGAAAACGTTATGTAATTTACACGTATGAAGCCATGATTGCCTTTTGCAAGCTGCTTTTTGAGATAATCGCAGTATTCTTCCCTAATATCATGAAATTCATCTTCATAATCAGGAACTTGTATTATGTCATTAAAATCATCACTGTTTGTTAAATTTACAGCCGAAATCTGAAATCTGATGTCATCATCAAACAAGTTTAGTAAACCGCAATATCTGGCAAAAATGTTCTGCTTTTTGGACATTTCCGCTATTTCATAATCAGCGTCGTAAAACTGTACTGTCATGCTGTATCTTGTTTCCGTTGGCTTTGCTTTGTTCAGCAAAAAGCCTATAAGGGAAAATTTTTCGGGTTCGCTTGATATGGCGATTCCGTCTTTGGTCATAGAATCAAACGGGATTGACTGTTGGGCAGTCTGTGGGATTTTTCGGGACTGCTGTTTTTTCTTTTCGGAAACGCTTTTCCTTACAGCCGACTGCTCTTCTCTCGACAGTGGAACAGTTTTAGTTTTTACTGATTTTGACTTTCTTTCTTCCAGTTTCAAGCATTTCAACCTCCTCCTTGTATTCAAGTGCATTTTTGATTTGTCTATATACATTTTCTGTCCTATATGGGCGTATTTTCGGATAGATTTTGTATCGTATTATGTTCAGAGCCATTTTTTCTAAAGTTATACCGTCTTTTTCATAGATTCCTGCCAAAAAGAATGGACAACCGACAACGAAAAAAAGTATGGAAGCCGTTTGCATTCCTAATATCTTATATGTCAACCAGTATACGATAAAACCTAACGCAAAACCAATTCCGAAAAATATAACCTGTCTTTTAGTGAGTTTCCAAATAACTTTGTCCTTGATGTTGTTCATATCTTTGGGAATTTTCATATACAAAGCCATACTACTTTCTCCTTTCTTAATGCGCACCGCATATTGACTTTGATATACTTCCTGTTTTTATCAGTATAAAGCAGCAAATGATTCCGTAGCATAGCCATTTTATCATAGCTTCAGTAAGACCAAATATATTATCCATAGCATTAATTATGTTTGTGTTAAACAAGACTATATATATAGCAAGTGTTATAACTATAAAAAATGCTTGTAAAGCTAATGCAAATATATTTTTAATGAATGAAAATCCAACGCTGCTCCATTCCTTATTTGTCATAGTTGCAAATGGTATCGGCGCAGCGGATATAATTACAAGGATTTCTACCATTCGTCCTGCCGTTACAACCATTACGATAATAATCATAGCAAGCGACACTATAAAAACTCCCAATGCCAACCAAAACGATAAAACCAAATCGAAGCCGTTAAATTCTTTCAATGCTTCACGAAATTCATCAGAAGCAATGAAATCTCCCATACCATTAGCTTCTGTTAAGACTGTCCCTAACGCAACATCAGCAACGTTTGCACCTATCTCAAATAATCCTCCTACTATTGTAAAAACATTGTTTATAAAATAAATGGCTACCCATGCTTTTACCACAAATCGAAAGAATATTGATATATCAAACTCTTTGAAATTATTTCTGTCAAGGCAAGCTGTAATTAGGTCATAGCAGAGTATGATAGACATTATACCAATTGCTATAGGAAGTATGGCTGCATTTGTTACATTTTGTAATGTTGCAAATAAATCGGGATTCCAACTTTGCGGCGTTTCTGTAATGCCATCTCGTAAAAATTCAACGACATCATAAAGGGTATTGCTTGCATATATAAGCATTTGTTGTACTACCCAAGTACAAAAGTCGTACCAAAGGTCAATAATGTTTTCAACAAGACTTTCCCAAAAATTATCTCCAAACATTTATAGTCACCTCCGTTTCATTATGCAAATAGCCGTCGCAAATAATGCGGCGGCTGTCTGCAAAAATACTGCGTGTCACCATGACACACTGTATTTATTTAAATATGCGGTATCAGCCACTGGTACTGCCTTTTCCTCCGCTTGTGTTCATCAGGTCTACAAGCTTCGGAATGAGGAGTACAGCGAGGAGTATAATTCCGCCGCCAGACATTACCTGCTTGATACCTTTGTTTTTACCCGGACCGTTATCATCGCTGTATGCTTCGAGCAAATTAAAAATGCCAAGCGCACCAACGCCTGCGCCTATAAGTACAAGAACTGTCTGTAATGCACTTACTGCGTCTGAGAAAAATCCAAATCCGTCCATTAAAAATTTCCTTTCCTTGACGATTAGAAAACCATTCGGGACATGATTTCTATTTCGTCTGTTTTTTTGATTTTGAGATTCGATTTGACATATCCCGTTATGTCAAACGTGTTTTTCGGGTCGAAATCCGATAATTCCTTATAGCGTGGGTGTTTTGTAATATCGAACTTATTAGAGAAAAATGCTCTTGTTCCTCGAATTTGCATAATACACTTTCCGCCGTCCATTACCGCAATTTCGTCCTGTGACATTAACTCCCTCCCTGTTTTGTTGAAATTAGTCCCTGATGACTGCGACTGTCCCCATGTTTCCGTGGTTGTAAAAAGGTCAATAGTCTGCTTACCTAAAATTTCGGACAACTCCTTGAGTGTTGACTTTTCCTTTCCGCCAAGAAATAGTTCAGTGTCACAGTTACCGATAATTGTATCGGCATTATCTTTATAAATCGCTTTAAGCTGCGATTTGGACTGCAAAATTATACTTGCCGATATTTCACGGCTTCGTATGGTGGCTATAAGTTTTTCAAAATTCGGTATCTGACCGATATTTGCAAACTCATCGAGCAAACAACGAACGTGTGTAGGCAGTCTGCCGCCGTATTTATCATCAGCAACGGTACAGAGCAGATTAAAAAGCTGCGTATACAGCATTGCAACAATGAAATTGTATGTATCAGATGTATCTGAAACTATGACAAACAAGGCTGTTTTCTGATTCGGGTCGCCCAGCGTGTCAAGTTCCATTTCATCATAAGACATCATTTTTCTGACCTTATCTATATCAAATGGTGCAAGTCTCGCACCGCACGAAATAAGTATAGATTTTGCGGTTTTTCCTGCCGCAAGCTTATATTTCTTATACTGTCTCACAGCAAAATGGTCTTCGCCTTTTTTGGCTTCAAGCTGTTCAAACATAATATCAACACGGTTTTTGAACGTTTCATCATCCTCCCGTGTTTCGCATTGATTGATGAGCCATAGAAGCGTTCCGAAATTTCTTTCCTCCTGCGGAAATTCGTAATATATAACCGCTATAAAGGCACAGTAAAGAAGTCGTTCTGCTTTTACCCAAAAATCTTCACCGCTTTTTTCGCCGTCACCTTTGGTATTGGTGATAATCGTGTTGGCAAGATTCAGAATATCTTCTTCACTGTGCAGATATGCAAACGGATTATAGTGCATGGACTTGTCCATGTTTATCGTATTGATAACTTTAATTCGGTATCCTGCTTTTTGGAGCATTTTTCCACATTCCAAAATTAACGTGCCTTTTGGGTCAGTGACAACATAGCTGCTGTGCATTTGCATGATGTTTGGCTTTACAAAACCTCTTGTCTTGAATGAACCAGAGCCGCCGACAACAATAATATTTTTGTTTCGGTTGTATCGCCAATTAGCCACTCTGCTATTCATTGTCAGACTTTCGGTCTGAGTGAGGATAATGTTATTTGTCGGATTTTCAAAATCAACGTACGGTTCTATATCTTTTGCTCCTGCCCATCTTGCAGAGCCATATTCTTCCTTGTCACGGAAATTTTTTTTGTTTTTCCTCTTGAAGTAAAGGTATACTCCAACTGCTGCCGCTGTCACAAGTCCTGCCAATATATCAGCTCCATTGAAACTTGGCATAGGGTTTTTAAACATTTTGTTTACCCCTGCCATCATTTCAGTTGTAAACCCGTACAGTCTGTAAGCATAATACAGCTTGTTCCCGAACCATGCGAAAATAAGTAGCGGTAAAAGCTTTAGAAGTGCTTTTTTGTCAGGTTTGGCTTTTCGTTTAAAGATATTTTTCAAGTCTGCAAGCATTTTCGCAGGAATACTGTCGGGAGGAAAAAGAGATGAGTTTTTCTTTTTGGACATAGCAGCTCACCTCACAAACTGATATTTTTATCAGAACGCTCTTTTTTGTGTTCCTTTTGTTTTACTCTGCTAAGTTCATTTTCCTGCTCAGGTGCAGAAACCTGAATTGCAGCAACTTTTTTCCTGCTGAACAGCGTTTCCTTTCGGTGTGTTTGCTTATAGGAATATTCTTGAAACGCCTTTTGCATAGTATCCAAGCTTTTTCCATTAAAGCAGACAAGATACTGCTTTTTTCCGTCCTCGCCTTGAATCCGCTTTAGAGCATATGTAAGGTTGTATTTTCTTGCTGTTTGAGCGAAATTTCCGATATTGCTGTCATTTACCTCTATGCTGTCAACTTTTCCTGCTTTCATAAGCTTGTCAAGGCTTGTTTTACCCTGTGGCTGCTTGTTTGAGATGTTTTTCAGCATATCATCAATAGCCTTTGTGAAAATTTCAGGTGTGAGTTTCGCACATTCAACAATAATTCCGAGAACTTGTTTGTTCTCATGTTCCAACATTCTAAATCACTCCTTGTTTGAGATTGTAATTCAGCTTTCTTAAATCATTGTCATCTTCAAAGGCGTAATCGTTCAGCCAGTTCCATATACAGCTTTTCATGTACGCTTTTTGGTGCTTGATAGTATGCTCGGCAAGAATTTTTGCCCATTGCAGCTCAAAACTATTGAACCAGTCAAACAATGAACCGTCTGAGCCGTGTATAATGTCATTAAGGCGGTCTATAACTTCATAATACTTTATTTTTTGTCCCTGATATTCTTGTATGTCCTTTGCTGTCATTTCTGCTATCACGTTTATGACTGTACAGAGCAACCGTTTACTATCATTAGGCATAGTCGGAGAGTAATAGCTGTAAGCAAATAAGAATTTTAAGGCTTCTTTCATTGCCTTTTTGTTGGTTTTCAGCGAATACGGTATTTTACAGTTACTTGTACTCCTATCACTTTCATCAAATTCCTGCAAATCATTCTCGCTTTTTGGGACAAATCCTATCTCGTTAGTATCAAGTCCTATTTCACTCAAAACCTGAGAAAATGTCATTGACTCTTTTGTTCCGTCTGTCTGTCCATCTGATTTTGACGGAACTGTTTCCGAATTTGCTGATTGATTGACTGATTTATTAGATAGTATTTGATTATTTGGTATTTGATTATTAAGTATTTTATTACCATGCCTGTTTTCTTTATCTAATTTTCCTACATCTTCAAAACCTACATCGACGTTTTGGCGATGTAGGTCATATGACGTATCATCGTTGAAAACAGGTTCATCACTAAACGAATATACCCATTCTTTGACTTTTCCGTTTTCATATATTCTGTCACGACGAAGATAACCTGATTTTTCAAGAGATTTAAGTGCGCTTGATACCTTTTTTTCGCCATCGGGGAGAATAGAAGCTAACCCTTTTATACTAAAATGCCAACCGTCTTTCATCGACAGCATTGTCAACAACAATCCTCTTGCACTTATTCCTAAATTTTTGTCACGAATAAAAGTGTTGTGAACTACTGTAAAATCATCATTTATTTTTTTTTGCAAGATTGGCATATTTACCTCCCAAAAACATACATATCATGTATTTTTACTTTATTTACCGCAAAGGTGCTGGACGGGAGTTTAATTACATAATTTTTTTCACATAATTCTATTAATGCTTTTTCAAGCATTGACTTCTCATCAGTTCTTAAATTATTTTGCAAATCTGTTATTAAACAGTAATCACAGCATGGGTCGTTGAGCATTGTTGCAAGCACTCCTTTTGCTTCAAGTGAAAGAGTGTTATCTGTTGGCACTATAAGTTTTTCATATTCTTTCATCTTTATCACCTTTTCAATATATCTATGACTTCGCTCAAAAGCTCTGACGAGTGACTCTTGTCATATGCGTTAAGCGTTTCTAATTCATCTTCTGAAAACTGCATTTTAAAGTCTGTATTGTGAAGTTGTCTGTCAACAACTGTGTTTATGAGGTCAAACATTTTATATAAAATTTTTCCGTTTTCGCACATACGGCAAATAGGCTGCTGAACATTTATATAGTTCAGTTTACATTCATAGAAACAGGACGCTATATCAAGTGTTGCTGTGAGCAAAGAAAGTTCTTTTTGAATGCTTTTAGCCGTTTCAGTTCCGCAAAGGCATTCTCTTTCAATATTGTTCAATGGCACACTTGCTCCATAATCCTTTACTGTACTCGCAGCCTGTGTAATACTATCATCGGTCATATTGTCCATATTGTTCAGACACTCACTGAATATCATTCCAAATATCAGCTTTGTATTTTCGCTTATGTTCTCCCGACACATTACCTCACGGGGTATGTAGACTTCACCTGCCATAGCATTGCTCAAAACATTCCTTGAAAAGAATTCCATTTTTGTTCCTCCTCTGATTTCAGACATACAAAAAGGGACTTCCTTTTGGAAAGTCCCTTATATAATACTGAAAGCCACTGATTTTTACTCAATGGCTTCTTTGTATTGTACAATATTCTGTTGTCTGATGGCTTTATTCTTTAGCTTTTTTATTGTTCGCAGTGGAAACCTAAGTTAAGATAAATTGGAATTTATCTTTGAAAGGGGGATTAACAATAAGCGGTTATATTACATTTTGGTCAAAAGATTATGCTAAACAGCTTGAAAGGCATAATGATAATGGTCCTATTTGCGTTGTATATGGAAGTCCGCATAAAAGAATGCCCCATATTTCAGCATTAAAAATTGGAGACATTATTTATCCTGTTGCAATAAAAGATAAAACTCTGTGCGTAATGGCAAGATTACCAATAGAAAAAATCGAGCCTGCTTATGACTATCTTATCAGAGAAACAGGTTTTCATTATGCTGCACTAATTCCAGAGGGAATACTCTTAAAAAAACAAGGGATTTATGGAGAATTTAATACATTTAAAGGTGGCAGTGGCTATACTGATAAGATTGAATTGCCCCAAAATATACATACCATAGTTCAAGAAGATGATCTTGTTATAAAAACGCATAAATTTCATCAAGAACCTATAGAGTGCTGTGCAGACTTAGCAGCAAGTGGAAATAATGGTTCATCTATTCAACCAAGGCTTATTCCGATAGAGCAAGTGTCAACCTTTCTCTTTGGCAGCACAAAATCTACTCAAAAGCCATTGAGACTTGATAAAAACGGAAATCTTACAACCACATCATTAGGTGGATTTGTTAGAAAAATGAGTGACGAAACCTTAGCTTATTTTGAGGAGTTGTTCAGATAAATTCTGATTTATGCCAGTAATCTAATATTAACAATAAGTCCCGAAACAATTCACAATAATTGCTTCGGGACTTAAACTTCTTTATTAGTATGGAACCAAAGTCAAGTGAGATTAATTCAAACGCTTGCCTTAATGCGATTTATAGCGTTTTTTTCCAATCGCGAAACCTGAGCCTGAGAGATTCCTATCTCCCCTGCAACTTCAACCTGAGTTTTTCCCTGCAAAAAACGCAGGTATAATATATTCTTTTCGCGTTCGCCAAGGCGCTTTATGGCGTCGCGTATGGAAAGTTCGTCCATCCAGCTTTCCACATCGTTTTTATCACCGATCTGATCCATAATATACATATTATCGTCGGAATCGGAATATATCGGCTCATACAGCGATATTGGATCGCTGATGCTTTCCAGAGCGATAACCACATCTGCACGCTTTTCGCCGATTTCCGCAGCGATCTCTTCGATATTTGGTTCACGTTGATTTTTTAAGATCAGCTTTTCTTTTGCCTGAATCGCCTTATAAGCAAGATCGCGGAGAGAACGGCTAACCTTGACCTGCCCGAAATCGCGCAGATGTCTCCGCAATTCGCCCGTTATCATTGGTACGCAGTATGTGGAAAAGCGCACTTCTTTTGTAAGATCAAAATTATTTATCGCCTTAATAAGCCCTACAACTCCGATCTGAAACAGATCGTCAATATCCTCTCCCCTGCCGACAAACCGCTGAATAACGCTGAGAACGAGACGAAGATTACCCTTGATCAGCTTATCCTTGGCAGCCTTGCTTCCTGTCTCCTTGATTTCCTTCAGCAGCCTTATCTTTTCCTCTTCTTTCAGAACGATAAGCTCCGAAGTATTTATACCGGAAATTACAACCTTGTTATATGCCATAATAATTCTCCCAAAAAAATTTTTTCGATATTATTATGGTCAATATTTCCGATCGTAATCATGGAAAATTTTGAAAACAAACAGGATATTACAAGAAAATTTTATTTATCAGAAGTATATTCTATTAATTTTCCAAGGCAAAGTTCAAAACAGCTTCCGTACCACATTTCGTCAAGACACGGCATTGTCGCGTCGATACAGTCGGAAATGTATTTCACCGACATATCGAGAGCCTGCTGAATACTTTTTCCGAGAGTGATCGCTCCCGTAAACACGCTTGCAAAAATATCGCCTGTGCCGTGAAGCTGGCGTTCAATATGCTTGCTGAATGAAAAATAAAATTCTCCGTTTTCCGAATCATAAGCCGCCGCACCGTGAAGATCCCCCGAGCGAACTCCTGTCAAAACCGGCACTTTGCAGCCCAATCCCGAAAGTTTTCGAAGAACTTCTTTTGCATTGTTCTCATCACATTTATCGTTATACGGAATTCCAAGCAGAAAACTCGCTTCTGTCATATTCGGTAGAATATAATCAGCTTTTTTGCATAATTTACGCATTTTATCAACGAATTCTTCTGTAAATCCTGCGTACAGCCGACCCGAATCACCCAGAACCGGATCAACAACGATAAAATTATCATTGCTGCCGAACGAATCAAAAAAATCGGAAACTATCTGAACTTGATCAACCGAGCCAAGATAACCTGTATATATCGCTTCAAAAGTCAGACCAAGCGACTGCCAATGTTTGGATATATCCTTAATATCGCCCGACAGATCATGAAAAGTATATCCTGTAAATCCGCCCGTATGAGTTGAAAGAACTGCCGTTGGAATGACCGCAGTTTCTATTCCCATAGCCGAAATTATCGGAAGAGCTACCGTCAGGGAGCATTTTCCAAAGCACGAAATATCTTGTATTGTAACAACTTTTTTCATAAATATCATTCTTTCATAATTAATATACTCTATTTTACTTCATTTTACATTTCTTGTCAAGTGTATTCTTCGATATTGAAACTTTTAAGAGCTTGTTTAGAACTTATGTTCATAGGCTATTGCACGTGTCTTTTCGGCAAATTTTACCGACAGCTGCGTTGAAAAAGCTCGCCATACGGCAGTATGCTTTCGTTTTTTCGCCCTGCTATCAGTAAAATTATGCTCGAAAATCCACGCACAAATCCTATGAACACAAGTTCTTAAAATTTCATCTTTTTATCACTTAAAGCTATTGACTTTTTTGAAATTATGGGTTAAAATATTATTATGATATTCTGATACTATTCTTATGGAGAGTGTTATTTTATATGAAAAAAAATTCAGCTATGACAAATGGTCTTAATAAATCGACCAAAGTCACACTTTTATCATGCGCAAGCTTTATCGCCCTGACTGTGCTTATCCTCATTTTCTTTGTTATGTTCCCGATTACACCGTCAGAAAAGATCATGGCAAGCATAGGACGCGAAAACGTATTCAACGGAGGCGATGGTCATTCTTCGATGACTGCCGTTCCAGCAGGAGAAACCACTGCATTGAATCAGGCAACTGAAACGACCGGCGTTCACACTTCACGGACAGGCTATGTCACTACTAAAACTGTAAATATTGTTATCACCACAGGTTCGGGATTCCTCTGGAACGGCAGGATTCCTACAGGCGGATTCACTGTCGGTGATACTCATACCACGGTCGCTGATGATCCGATAGTTCCGACTCCCGATCCGGGTTACATTTATCCGGGTAATACCGATATACCCCAGCCGCCCACTGACCCATATGATCCCAATAATCCAAATACGCCTTCAACTGATGTGGATATTCCGGATAACCCTATAACTCCCACTACACCTGCTGAAAATCCCGAGCCGCCGGTTGTGCCTACTTCACCGCCTGTAATACCAACTGAACCTCCAAATCCGCCAGAACCTTCTGCTCCCATAGGCGGAGAACCACAAGAATAATTAAATAACAAAACGACTGCCGTGTTTTCACGGCAGTTATTTTTAAGGAGAAATTTTTGTATGACTGCTCTTACATCAAATGAAAAAAAAGCACTGCGCTATTATATCGGCGACGTTTCTGGAAATGATGAATTTTACGGCGATCCAAAAGCTTATGTCACGCTTAATTCGCTTTTCTTCCCAAATATTCATACGGAAAAAGCGCGTACTGACGAGGGAAAATTTGTAAATACGGCTATAATAGCAGATATATCGCGCCTTATGGGATTCTTTGAATTGCTTTTCTCCGCATTCTCAAAGGCTTCGCTCGATAAGATTACCGAAACCTACCGCGTAGAAAGAATGACTGATTTTTTGCTCTGCCGTCGAAATTCCGCAACGCTCTCCATGACATCGACTTCAACCGCGGGATTTCTGAATTATTATCGTGACCGCCGAGGAATCGCTCTGCTGAAATTCGAATTGCCTGTCGGGACAAACTGCATTAATATTGCAAACGCGCTGGATAATTACAGCAAACCCGAGGAAGCCGAAATTCTCCTTCCGCCATTCATGAGTATTGATATTACAGAAAAACCGCTGTCGAATTCGGAATTACAAATTACGGATATTGACGGTATGCCGCCAGAAATTTTATGTGATATCCGCCCTATAGGAATTACTCCATGCAATGAAAAAATTCCGGAATTACCACATGGCGGAGAATTGGCTGGTCAGAAAGTTTATGCCGCTTTGAACTCGCATATAAATCCGAACGAAAATGACATCGCTCTATATTCCGAATGGAAAAGAACGCTTCAAATTAGGCTTCACAAGCTGATAAACGATATTTTTTCACTGCGATAAAATAAAAACCTGTCTGCAAAACTAAGCATTGCAGACAGGTTTTTTTGACAATTATATAAATATTTTATCATGCACGAAGCTCTGCTCCGATATTTGCGAGGGCTTTAAGAGCTTTTTTCATCGCGCTGTCAGCCTGCTCGTCGGTAAGAGTTCCGTCGTGAGAACGCATGGAAATCGAATAAGAAACGCTCTTCTTTCCGGATTCTATCTGCTTGCCCTTGTAAACGTCGAACAGTGTTACCTTTTCAAGGATCTTGCCAACTGCGCCGCAAATAGCCTTTTCAAGTTCCGCAACAGGCACTTCGTCATTAACAATAAGACTAAGATCGCGAGTCATTGCAGGGAATTTCGGGAGAGGTTTATATGTGATCTTATCGCTTGCAATTTCCATAAGTTCGGGAATATTCAGCTTTGCAACATATGCTTTAACTCCGATCTCGTAATTATCGCAAACTTCAGGGTGAACCTCGCCCATGATTCCGAGATGAACTCCGTCTTTAAGAATAACTGCGCTTCTGCCGGGGTGAAGAGCATATTTTTCATCAAACACATCGCACTCCCCTGCCCTTACATATTCTACTCCGCTGATATTGATCTCACTGAAAAGCTGCTCGATCATACCTTTAAGAGTGTAAAAATCAGCGTCGCCGCCATACATTCCTATAGTAAGTCTCTGCGGCTCGTCGGGGAGCTGATATTCATACTCATGGCGAGGATTGCCGCTGTTTACAAGAATCGCCTCATCGCCATGATAACCGCGCTTTTCGTCAACCGGAATATATTCCTTGGCTATCTCAAACAAAACAGCCTTTTCATTTCTGTTATTATAGTTGAAAGAAAGCACATCAAGCATAGACGGGATCGTGGAAGTTCTCATAACGCTCGTATCTTCTCCCAGCGGATTTACAATTTTAACTACCTTTCGAAGCTTGCTGTCCTGCGGAAGTTTTATTTTGTCAAAATATTTAGGCGATACAAACGAATATGTTGCGATCTCATATCCGCCGAGCGAAACCGTCGTGTTTCTGAGATCACGCAGGAATTTCTGCTCTGCGCTTAATTCAGCCTTTGCAACGCCGCGGAAATCAGTAGAGGGAATTTCATTGTAGCCATAAATTCTCGCTACTTCCTCAGCAATATCGGCAGGGCGCTCAATATCGATACGGAATGAAGGCGCAATAACTTTTCCGTCCTCAACTTTGAAATCCAATCTTGTCAGATATTCTTTCATTTTACTTTCTGAAATATCCGTACCGAGGAATTCGTTTATCTTCACAGAATCGAATTCAACTGCCGCAGGCTTATGATCGGAATGATCGCAGTCAATAACGGTGTTCAGAACTTCGCCTGCTCCGAGTTCCTCAACAAGCTGGAACGCTCTTTTAAGGCAGTACATACTGATAAGCGGATCAACACCCTTTTCATAGCGCGCTGAAGCGTCGGATTTCAGCTTTAAAGCTTTTGAAGTGCGGCGAACCTGAGTAGGCTCAAAATACGCGGATTCAAATACGACTGTAGTTGTATCGTCCATGATTCCGCTGTATTCTCCGCCCATGATTCCTGCAACGGCAACAGGTTTCTTTTCATCTGCAATTACCAGCATATCGTCCGTAAGCTCGCGTTCAATGCCGTCAAGCGTCATGATCTTCTCGCCGTTTACCGCATTGCGTACGTTAATATGCGCGCCCTCTACATAGCGAAGATCAAAAGCGTGCATGGGCTGACCTGTTTCAAGCATTACATAATTTGTAATGTCAACAAAATTATTTATCGGTCTCACGCCGCTTGCACGAAGTCTTTCACGCATCCAGCGAGGGGACGGCTCGATCTTTACATTTTTAACGATTCCTGCGCAGTAACGCTTGCACTTATCAGTGTTGATGATGTCAACCTTCAGCATGGAATTTATATCTCCGTCAACGCCCTTGAATTCGGGAACAGGCACATTGAGAGGAAGATCGAACGTTGCCGCAGTTTCTCTTGCAAGTCCGATAACACTGAGACAATCGGGACGGTTTGACGTGATCTCAAATTCCACGGAAGTATCGTTCAAACCAATTGCAGACTGAATATCCTGACCGATCTCGCAGTTTTCCTGCATAATGAATATTCCGTCCTCAATAGCATATGGAAAATCGCGCTTGTCAAGTCCAAGTTCGCCGAGAGAGCAGAGCATTCCGTTTGAAACTACGCCGCGGAGCTTGCCCTTTTTGATTTTCACGCCGCCCGGAAGAGTTGAACCGTCCAGTGCAACGGGAACAATATCGCCTGCGTTGACATTTGAAGCGCCCGTAACGATCTGCACAGGCTCTTCCTTTCCTACTTCAACCTGACATACAACAAGATGATCGGAATTTTCATGAGGAACAACGGAAAGAATTTTTCCGACAACAACATTAGATATTTCCTTTCCCTCAACATCATAGCACTCGACTTTAGAGCCGCTCATCGTAAGTGCATGGCAGTAGTCCTTTATCGGTACATCGACTTTAACATAATCGTTAAGCCATTTCATTGATAAATTCATATTTTTTTCCTTTCAACAAAATTTTTTTGCTTTTCATATATAATTCCCGAAACTGAATTACAGTGCTTGTAATAATCTTTCCATTTTTTTACGCTGATCTCATACATTATATCATTTTTATCGGTGATCGCAATAATCACGCTGTCTTTGATTCCGTTAGTGCTGTGTATGATGTTTTTAAATTCGTCAATATCCTCATATTTAATAATAAGGCGCGACTTAGGAGCGTAAAAATAATCTTCAAGCAAATAAAACGTGCCGTACATAATTTCACTGTTTTCAATTTCCTGCTCTGTTTTTTCTGATGCATAATCGTTTATATATCGCAGTTTTGCCGCATTGGTTCTGATTTTTTTCTTTAAACTTTTAATGCTGAAAAAAACGTACACGCCTATTCCTACAATAAAAGTCAAAGCAAATCCTATTGCTGATTCGAGAGATTCATTATGATAAACACCGAACACGCAAAGGATACCAATAACGACAATGACCGCCGAAACAACAATATGTATTGCTGTTTCGATTTTCATGGAATTCCGGCATTTCTTTCCTGCCTTATCCAATCCGTACTTATTCATCAAAATTGTTCAAGAAAACGCACGTCGTTCTCATAAAGCAATCGAAGATCGTTTATATCGTATCTGCCCATTACGATTCGCTCCAGACCGAGTCCAAATGCAAATCCTGAGTAAACATTGCTGTCGATACCGCAGTTTTCCAGCACTTTCGGGTGAACCATACCTGCTCCGAGAAGCTCGATATATCCCTCATCTTTACACATTGAGCAGCCGCAGCCTCCGCAGTTGAAACAACTTATGTCAACTTCGCAGGAAGGCTCTGTAAACGGAAAGTGATGAGGACGAAAACGAAGTTTGCAGTCATTGCCGTAAAGCTTTTTCATAAGCATTTCAAGAGTACCTTTAAGATCGCTCATTGTGATTCCCTTATCGATTACAAGTCCCTCGATCTGGTGGAACAACGGCGAATGGGTTGCGTCAACGGCGTCGGATCTGAATACTCTGCCGGGTGAAATTATTCTGATAGGAGGCTTCTGAGTTTCCATTATGTGAACCTGAACCGACGAAGTCTGGGTGCGCAGAAGAATGGTTTCGTCAGTTCCCTCGATGTAGAATGTATCCTGAGTATCTCTTGCGGGATGATCGGGTGGAAGATTAAGCGCTTCAAACACGTGATAATCGTCGTCAATTTCGGGACCGTCGGCAATATCAAAGCCCATTCCCATGAAAATTTCGCGGATATCGTTTTCGCCCTTGGTAAGGGGATGAAACTTGCCCATAGGAGCAGTTTTGCCCGGAAGCGTGATATCGATCGTTTCCGCTTTAAGCTGCGCCGCCTGCTGATCTGCCTTTAAAGAAGCGAGCTTGCTGCCGAGAGCCTCTTCAATATCGGCGCGGACTTTGTTTGCAAGCTGACCGATTATCGGTCTTTCCTCCGCCGAAAGCTTGCCCATCTGCTTCAAGATTGCGGTAAGCTCACCTTTTTTTCCGAGAAATTTAATTCTCAGGTCGTCCAGCGCCTTGATCTCAGTGCATGATTCCAACTCATGCTTTGCCAGCGCTTCAATTTTTTCAAGCTGTTCTTTCAAAAAAATCACTCCTGTATATTTTTTGTGTCAAAATAAAAAGCCTCGCCCAACAGGACAAGACTAACTTGCTATACCACCCATTTGCGGGAGAGCTGACACTCTCTTATCTTTAACGCAGATATACGTCAGCATCTACACAGCTTCGGGAAATTTCGCTTCCTGCGCCTTCAACACCGCCTCTCGTGAGTGAACTTCATTTCGTGCCGCTTCAAAATGCTCCCACCAATGCATCTCTCTCTTGGCAAGCTTCATCGAAACTACTCTCTCAGTCATAAAGTTATAAATATATTATAGCTGAATCCGAAAAAAAAATCAAGTGTTTTTTGAAATTTTTTCTTTCAACCGTTGAAATTTTAAGAAAAATGTGGTATTATATTGTTATAGATGATTTTTTTGAAGAGGAGCAGCATTTATGGATAATTTTGCGGAACAGCTTGTTAAAAAGGAACTCACCAACAGCGACAAAACAAAGAAAATTCTTACAATTGCAGGCGGAGCGGCATTGACTGTTATTCTCGCTATCGGATCATTCCTGATGCTCGGCAGTATGATGATCGCTTTTATCGGAATGATACTGGCTATCGCCTGCGGCTGCGGAACTTTTTTCTTGGTGCGAAATTCTAATGTGGAATATGAATATACATTTACAAACGGCGAGCTTGATATAGATAAAATAATAGCTCAAAGCAAACGTAAACCGATGCTTACTGTTCAGATAAGCAAATTTACAGCCTTCGGAAAATATGACGAAAATACTTCCGAAGAAACAGACG
The DNA here is from genome assembly GCA_964401315.1 of uncultured Alistipes sp. Classification (GTDB taxonomy): domain Bacteria; phylum Bacillota; class Clostridia; order Oscillospirales; family Ruminococcaceae; genus Ruminococcus. The sequence goes on along the minus strand of CAYNYB010000020.1, from coordinate 28,553 downwards.
AGATGACTGTTGTGATGGCGACAGATAATATTGCTTCTAAGGAATATTACGCTGATTTTCCGCATGAGGAATTCGGCATAACACGTCTCATCTTTTGTCCCGACGAAAGAATGAGGGAAAATATCGTTAAATTTCTTCCCATGCCGCTGAGGAAAAATCTATAAAAGGAGTGATGTCTGATGAAAATTGTAACAACAAAGCAAATGAACAGAGTCGAAGATCGAGCAGAACAGCTTGGCATATCAAAAAAAGATCTTATGCAGAAAGCAGGCAACGAACTTGCTCATCGCATAATGGAGATCAGCTGCCGCGAAAGATCGAAGCCCGAACACACAAATGTCGTTTTTCTTGCCGGAAGCGGAAATAACGGCGGAGATTGTTTTGCCGCAGCTAACAAACTCGTGTACCGCGGTTATAATATCACCGTTGTAAATCTTGCGGACGCACCATCTACCGAGCTTGCAAAGGAATATTTCGAAATGCTTCCCGATAAAGTAAAGATCGTAAAGGGCTACCGCGGAGAAAATGTCGAAGCGGCAATAGAGGCTGCCGAGCTTGATTACATGACGATACAGGATAAAGATATTACGTCTCTGAAAGGAAAAAAAGAACTTTCAGCCGTTGAAAAAATTCTTCTCCGCGAAAAACAGCGCATGACCGACGTTCGTGCCGCGATAGTTTCTGCGGATATTCTTGTTGACGGTGTGTTCGGAACCGGTTTCCGAGGACAGCTGGAAAAAGATCTTATGGCTATTTTCGCGATCGGTACAGGCGCATATAAAATAGCTGTTGATATTCCCAGCGGCGGCGACGGCTCTAAGGGAACTGTTTCTCCCGGCTGCTTTAAAGCTGATGAAACTCTCTGTCTCGGCTGCCTTAAACTTGGCATGACTCAATATCCGCTGAAAAAATTATGCGGAAAAATCACTGTTGCTGACATAGGAATCCCACCTCAAGCATATGATATTCTTGACAGTGAAAGAGGTTGTCACCGACTTGACAGAAACAGCATTGCTTTCTTCCCTCCCAAAAGAGAGCGTGACGCACATAAGGGAATTTTCGGCACGGTTCTCATTATTTCGGGCAGTTCGTCAATGCGCGGCGCGGCAGCTTTTGCGGCTCTCGGCGCGCTTAAAAGCGGAGCAGGCAGAGTTAAGGTTGCTTCCGTGGAAAAATGTATAGATACCGTATCTGTTCTTGCTCCCGAAGCTACGTATATCGAACTTGAATGCGACGATTACGGATATATGCTCTTTGACAACAACAGGAATCTTCTCCTTGATGCCATGAAAAATGCAAATTCCATAGTTATTGGTTCTGGAATGGGCGTTACAAATGATACTGTCGAGGTCGTACGATTCGTTGTGGAAAATGCCGAAGTTCCTGTTATCATTGACGCGGACGCCATCAACTGCATTGCTCGGGACATCGAGATACTGGTAAATAAAAAATCGGAAGTTATTCTCACTCCACACCCCAGAGAAATGGCAAGACTGTTGAACTGCGACGCTGATACTATCAATGATAATCGTATCATGGTTGCAGAAAAATACGCGGAAAAGTATGACGTTACCGTTGTATTGAAAGGCGCAGGAACTATAATTGCCGACCGTTTCAATACCGCGGCAAATCATACGGGCAATGCAGGAATGAGCAAGGGCGGAAGCGGAGATATTCTTTCGGGAATTATCGGTTCTGCCGCCGCGCAGGGATTTTCGCCGTATGATTCAGCATGTGCAGGGGTTTATATGCACGGTCTTGCAGGTGATGCCGCCGCTGAAAAATTCGGTCAGGAGGCAATGCTTCCCCGTGACGTCATCAACTGTCTCTCCGACGCATTCAGAATTCTTAAAGAAAAACAAAGTCAATAATCAATTAAAATAAAGGACGTTTATAATTAATAATAATAATTTAAGGAGATTTTATTATGAAAAAATTATTCACGTCCTTTTTTGCCGTATTTATGATTTTTTGTCTTACATCATGTTCTTCGCCTATGAAAAACACGGAAAAAAGGCAGAACAACCTTAACTGTTCTTTCACTTCAAAAGCGCTGATAAGCCTTGACAAGCTGAATGCCGACGCAACTATAAAACGCTTTGGAGACGGTATGTGGGAAGCCGAATTCGAATCACCCAATACCCTTAGCGGCGTTAAGCTTACTTTTATGGACGGCAGCGTTTCCGCAGACTATAAAGGGCTGAATTTTTCAGTGCCGCGTTCCGCTCTTCCCGTTAAGGCGATGCTGCTGAATCTGATCGATGCTGTTGATGAAAACGCGCGCAATGAAGAACTCAAAGGCAGCGAAAATGAAGGTATGCTTGAAATTTCAGGCTGTCTTGAAAGCGGAGATTACACGCTTTCGGTTGATGAAAACGGCTATATCTCTTCCTTCGCAATGCCCAACAACCTGCTTTCCATTACTTTCAGCGAGGTAACTCCGGATTCTTCCTATGCGCCTTCAACTACAGAAGAATCCTCAACCGCACCTGCCGCTGAAACAACAGAAATCGCCTCGGAAACCGTTTCTGCTGAAACTACCTCGGCGATTTCATAAATCTGAATGAATGCAGATTACTCTTCAGGCGGAAAATAATAATCCAGAAGCAGATTTACCATGCGATTATAGCTGGCAATGCCATCCTCCACTCCGTTAAGCTTCATGCTTGCATCGGAAGCGGCGTCGGAAACCGCTGCTACTGTCTCCGTAGAGATTATCTCTTTCTTTTCGTTTTCTTCCCAGTAATTATCAGGTAAAAATCTGAACCAGTCTTTTCTTACCTGCTCCGAAATTTTTTCCGACAATTCATATCCTGAAACTATTTCATTGGCATATATCTGATTATGTACATATTCGAGCGCGTCAAGACAGCCGCTGTACCGAACTTCCGCATTATCGCTACCCTGAGTTGCGATATATGATATGAAATTCGCTTCATCTTCCTGCATGAATCCCTTGAGATGAGCGTATTCATGACATATTACCTCCGGCATAACCTCTGGAACAACATCGTTATTATACGTAGCTTCCATGGAAAACGGGAAATACATTCCCAAAGTTCCGGTCTGACTCATAAAATAAGAAAACATTATCGGCTTAGGCTTCGGATAGTATCCTTTCAACTGCGGATACTTTTCCGACGCCTTTTTCATTGCACTCCTGCATTCCTCTACAGGATCTATTGTAAGAATAAATCTGTCGTTTTCATCTCTCGGTACTTCCGCCGCCAATGAGTTAGCTTCGTCTATCAGCGTAGAATATAATTCTTTCAGTTCTTCATTATTATGTTCTGTCTCAGTAAAAAAACGTTCGGAAAATCTCGTACAGCCATACAGCGTAAAGCAGTTGATCGATTCCGTGAAAATCGTGAACGCAAGCACACTGAGAGTGATCGTCAGCGATACAGACGCTATTTTTCGGCGTTTTTGCTTCGCGAAGATCAGCATAAGGATCATAACCGGAATACCAATAAAAATCAGAAGCAGAACCGCGATTATCATGAGTTCGCCTACAGATATCGGCAGAATTCCGCATAAAAACGAATACGGTACGGAAATTATATGAAAAATATGATCGCAGTAAAAATCTGCAAAGCCTTTGAATAAACGTCCAAATATCACCAATACCGCCGACAATCCAATGACAATAACGGGAATAATATATCGCTTTCTCATGATCTTAATTCGGAATGATCGGCAGTGAATTTATGATTCCTGCGTCCCACTTCTGTATCACAAGAGCATCGTTTGCCGTAACTCCGGGAACGCCGTCAACATCGGCATTATAAAGCCCCGTGTCCGTCAATTTATAATCGTCTTTGTTTGTCAGATATTGGAGTATCAGCGTTGCGTCAGCTATTTCAACTTTTCCGTCATCATTTGCGTCACCTATCATTCCTGTTTTCACAACTTTTACATACATTATAGACGCACCGTCTGAAAATTCAACCGTAATAACCGCCGTTCCCTCGCCTACAGCCGTAATTTTTCCGCTTTTGTCGACAGTCACGATCGAAGTATCGGAAGAACTGAATTTAATCTCTCCGCTCATGCCGGTACTGTTTATCGTCGCCGTGCTGCCGATTCCATTGATAACCGTCGTCGGAATCTCATTGGCGGATTTAAAATCTACATTCACGTTTATGGCATATTCCGCTCCGTCAACATTCGCAATAATCCGACAGCTTCCGCTCGAAATGCCTACTATCAGACCGTTGTCCGATACGGCAGCTATGCTGCTGTCGGAACTGCTCCACTCGATTTTTGCATTATCAGGAACGTTTTGCAGCGTAAGCCTTTGAGAATTTTTTTCGGCAGTCAATGTAATTTCGCCAAGCTCAATAACAGCCGACTGCGCGGGATCGTATGTGGATTTCACTTCAATGTAGCACAAGTCTCCCTGAATTTCAACATATACCCGACAATTGCCCGAACCTACCGCTTTCATTACGCCGCTTTCCGAAACGGTAACTATGCTTTCATCTGTACTGCGCCAGTTTTTTATTTCTTCAGACGGCACTTCAAATTTTAGAGTACGAGTGGGATTTTGATTTGAAAATTCCAATTCGCATAACAATGACGCCTGAATTTCGGGAACTGCATTCGGATCATACTCCGATACAACGTTTATGACATATGTGACATTTTCATAAACAGCCGTGATTATACACTTTCCCTTATTAACCGCAGTGATAACGCCTTTTCCGTCAACAACCGCAACATTCGTATCACTGGAATTCCATACGGCGTCCAAAGCATTAACTCCTGTAAGATCGACTGCCGCTTCGAAACGTTCATTTGTGAAAGTAACCGTTCCTACTTCGACCGTTTGATCAATCTCATCTTCAATTCCCAGAACTGTTACATCAAAGCGAAGCGTTTGCCCCGATAATATGGCATATACGGCTGTAGAACCTTTTCCTGTTGCCGTAACCTCCGCCGACTGACCGCCTGTTGAAGCAATAACGGCAACAGATTCATCGTCGCTGTACCATTTCGGTACCTCGGAAGTACCGCTGAGACTGAGCGGTACTTTATCTCCGATTTTATTCAGTGTTATCTTATTGGAAGCTTCATTTTCAGCGGCATAGCTGACGTTGGCAAATCCGTAATCCGAATTCCATACCGCAGATCCGCAGATAACACACATTGCAGCCGTAAAAGCCGCTATTTTTTTTATATTCATTATCAACATCTCCTGTTTTTATTTAATCGATTCCACGGTGATCTCCCCTGCGCTGTAAGCATCAACTGCTTTTTTCGGTCCGACAATACAGCAATTCCCGATTTTCTTCAGGCATTCTATTCCCACTGCAAGATCGTTTTTCGTAAGCGACAGCATACGTTTACGAACAGCGCGGCGCTTTTCCTGAGTGATACCTCTGAAGTACATATTGTCGCAGGCTGAACCGTATTCGCCGTCGGACATCATAGGCTCTCCGCGCGCAATGCTGCTTATGATAAACCTGCTGAGATCATCATCGCTGCGGCAGTATGAGTCAAGGAATTGAGCTGCTCTGTTATAAATTTCTATGCTCGCTGACGGAGACGGATCGCGGTATGAATGAAATACCACTTCTCCAAGGCTGTTTACCCCCGAACCCGTGCCGTAGGCTCCGCCTTTCACGCGCACTTCATTCCACAAGTACTCATAGCTGAGAAGAGTTGTAAGAACGTTCCACAAGCCCATATCCTCAATATGCTCGCCCAATATCTGAGCAGAATATGATACGCCGGAAGAAATCGTTATTCCCTGCGCCTGCGGTAGCTCAAGTGAAAGTTTCATCGGCGCAGGCTCAAATTCCTTGCCAACAGGAAGAATTTCCGAAATAATATCGGGAGAAATTTCACTGACGGAAGTAACGCTCACTGTCAGACGATTTTTGCAGAATATCCGCTTTGACAGTTTTTGAATTTTTTCAATTAGCGGCGGGATTTTTTCATCTATGTTTTCGGTAAATTCATGAAGAGTTTTATATCCCTCAAATCCGCTGACGATCTCTTTGACGGCGGATTCCGCCGACATACTTCCTCTGACTCTGCGCGATGCAAAAAGATGACCGTCGGAAATGATCTCCTGCTTCATATCCTCGTCGTCCTGCATGAGAATTTCACCGATAAGTTCCGCGGAACTGTAATCGGTTTCGGTGATAAGTTCTCCTATCAAGTTTTGCGCTTCATCAAAATTACGCGTCAGAAAGCGCGATTTTACCGCAAAAAATGTTCTGCATTCATCGGGAGCGGAATTATCTCCAAATGCCATAATATCCGAGCTGAGACTTCCGAGAATTCCTGTAATACGCTTTTGCAGTTCAACTCCGCTGCTTTTCAAAGTGGGAAGTTCCGCGATCAACCTGTTCATGAACACCACATCGCGAAGTTCTTCGTCTGTAAGATCGGATATGTCGAAATACAGATTCATAGTCGAAATAAAACTGTCCTTCGCAGTATGTCTGAGAAGTTTGTAGCCGTTTTTTTCCGTGACATCAGTTTTTAATTCAACAGGTTCTTTGCTGACTTCCGAGATAGGAAGTTTTGGCAACGTATCGACGGACTCCGCAGAATCCGAAGTGTGCTGCCATTTTTCAAGATTTTTATTGATATCGATAAGAGATTTTTTTTCAGTTTCATTCATAGCATCGAGAGCGGCGTCAAGCTTAGAGCGTTCAAGAAGTCTGCTTTCTTCACCCACATCATGTGATGGCAGCATATAAACGAGCGCCCTGCCGTTTTCATCAAGAAGCCATTCCGCAAGAAGCTTTTCAAAATAATTCGTTCCCGCCTTTTCGCGCAAATCATTAAACAAATTTCCACATTCTATGTAATAAAGAGGATCCCCGCCGTAAAGCCATGAAGACATAGCTTCTATACTGCGGATTATCGCTTTCGGCTCTTCGGATTCCCTGAAACGGAATTCGCAGCGGTTTATAGCAGAAATTATATGATCTTTTCCGATACCGTTTTCAACAAGTTCGGATACCGTTGACTTTACGGCCTCAAGAAGCTTTTCGCCGTTTTTCCGGTCTGTGTTGCTGATAATGAGAACTCCGTACGGCTGCCGGATTCCGTCCGAAATATCAAGCGACACATCAAGGCAAAGTCCTGTATTGAGCATTGATCTGGAAAAAGGTGCGTCATTCGACCCTGCAAGAGCTTCACATAGAACGGAATAAGCATATATTTTTTCACGTTCATTCCATGAGGCGAGAATCTTTCCAATAGCCAGATGAGTTTTGTTTTCTTCTGATTCTTCGGCAGAAATTTCGTAATAAGCAGTTTTTTCTGCTGATTTTACGGGAGTCTGCACCACTATCTCCGGCTGCCATAAATCAGCTTCGTATTCGCGGAGATATTCATCGATAAGGCCAAGAATTTCATCTATATCCACATCGCCGTCAAGATAAAAATACGAATTCGACGGATGATAGAAACGGCGGTGTGCTTCAATGAAATCCTCATATTTCAAATCGGGAATAGCTTCGGGAAGTCCGCCCGAAACAAATTTATAGCAGCTGTCCGGGAAAAGCATTCCGAGAATTGCCTCGTCTATCCGCTCGTCAACGGAAGATACCGCGCCTTTCATTTCGTTGAAAACAACGCCTTTGTAAGCGGGTTCGCCGCTGCCGTCCCATTCGATATGGCAGCCTTCCTGATAAAAAATATTCGGCTCGTCATATATCGACGGTTTGAATACCGCATCAAGATATACGCGCGTTAGATTCATAAAATCCGTATTGTTTCTGCTGGCAACAGGAAACATCGTTTTATCGGGAAACGTCATAGCATTTAGGAATGTATTCATCGAACTTTTCAGCAGATAAAGAAAAGGATCTTTTACCGGGTAGCTTTTCGAGCCGCCAAGCACGGAATGCTCCAGAATATGAAACACTCCCGTATCGTCACTCGGGACGGTTTTAAACGATACGGAAAACAGTTTGTTTTCTTCGTTATTGTTAAGCCATGCAAGCTGCGCACCCGTTTTATCATGACGCATTTCTATAAATTTTCCGACGCTTTCTTCACGAATTTTCGTAACTGTAAAGCCGTGTGTTTTTTCATTTATTTCCATAGAGATCTCCCTTCAAAAAAATCTGCATAAGTTCTTAAAAAGTAACAGGTTCCGCAAAAATTCCGTCTGTACTTGCACTGGTTGAAAGAGCGGCATAATATGAAAGTATTCTCGACGCATCCGACGGTTCTATCTGTGAATTCATATCCACATCTGCTGTAAATCTTTGCCGAGAATTGAATTCCGAAGGAGCGGACGTTGAAAGATTGGCATATTCACAAAGAGTAAGCGAAGCGTCAAGCGGCGTGATAACGCCGTCGTTGTTAACATCGCCCTGAAGCAGATAATCAAGATGAACCGCAATATTTTTTTCATTGTCGCTGACAGACGTTATATCCATATCTGTGGCCGAGTATAGATCGTCGATCGTAAAATTATATGTAAGCTCCCTGTAGCTGTCGGGAATGTCATTGACGTCGGGAATCTCGAACCGCTCGGTGAATTTCTCCGACGTAAAGTTGTATTTTCCGCCTGTAAGTTCAACCGAAATATCATAAAAGCGATAATCGTCAACATAATTGTTCATTCCCTCGATATCAAAGGAATAAATTGCGCCGCCTAAAAGTTCAGCTGAATAATAAGGTTCGTTATCGACTTCCGGAGACGTGAAACTGATAAGTACTGAAGCCGTGGCATTGTTCGGCACGGTAATCGTCACCGTGCCGTTTACGTCGTTTTCGTTAAATTCGTTGTATACGGGAACTTGCTTTACCGTATCAGCGGCATATGATGACAGAATTGCAGGAGATGTCATAAAAGCTGCAGAAGCAGCAAGCGCTATCAATTTATAATGTTTCATAAATATTACCTCTTGCTAAATATTTTGCGCAGTTCGGCGCTTATTCGGTTTTTAAAGAAGCCTTTTCTGTAAATTGCAACATCTCTTTGTTTTTCATATACAAGGTTAGAGGCATTCTCTATACCCGTTTCGATCTGTTTGAGTACAGTACTTTCAGTTTTTTGATTTGGCGAAAGTTGAGCTGAAGCCGCCTGTGTTTTTGATGATTCAAGCTTTCCGCTTGATGTATTGAAATAATATCTCTTACCGTCGATTTCATGCCAACCTGTGTACATAATTCCGTCTGAACCGAAATAGTATCTGCCGTCTGAAAGATCAACCCAGCCAGTGACCATTGCTCCGTCCGTACCAAAATAATATTTATTGTTGTCTATTATTAATCTACCGGTTTTCATGATTCCTTCATCATTGAAGAAATATTTTTTTCCTTCGATACTGCAAATTCCAGTAACAGCACTTCCCTCCTGAGAGAAATAATACTTGCCTTCGTCAAATGTATACCAGCCGCGGTGCATTTTTCCGTCCGCCTTAAAATAATATTTCTTGCCGTTAAGCAGCAGCTTTCCTGTCTGCATTTTGCCAGAATTAAGCGCAAGATAATAGGTGTCGCCATTGTATTCAACTCTGCCCGTCATAATATTTCCAGTTTCATCGAAAATATATGTTGAACCGTCATATTTCGCCATTCCGCTTGAAAGGGCGTAATCGTCGCCGAAATAGCGCATTTTGCCGTCAATAGTAATGATTCCCTTACTGACTCTTCCCTGCTTATCCGAATAATAAGTTTTGCCGTCCAGAGAATTCAACCCATAAAGAAGCGCACCGTTATTCGAGAAAAGATAACATGTGCCATTTATCGCCGTAAGACCCGAAGCATAAGAACCGTCGCTGTAAAAATAGCAGACCTCGTCGTTTACGGAAAGCCAGCCGTATTCCATTTGCCCTGTAGCTTCGGAGAAAATATACTTTGTTCCATTAATTTCTACGACGCCTGTAAGCATTCCCTGCATTTTGTCGATGTAATATCTGCCGCCGTCAATTTCAACAAATCCTGTAACAGATTTTCCGCTTTCGGGGTCATAATAATAACGTCTGCCGTATACGTCCGCCCAACCAGTTTTCATAGTAAAATCATCGTTAAAAACGTAAGGCATTCCGTTTATCATTACTACACCTTTTTGCAGAACTCCGTTTTCGTTTGTATAATAATGGTCGCCGTTCAGCGTCACAATCCCCTGCTCATTTAAAAAATCGCCTTTTTCACCAAGCAGAACATATTCTCCGTTTTCATTTTCGCATATACAACAAGTAAGCTTGCCTTTTTCGGATTCTGAAATATAATATTTTTTTCCGCAGTAATCAATCCAGCCATATACGGGTTTACCGCTTTCCGTGTCGTAATAACGCCTTTTTCCGCCTACGGTTCGCCAGCCTGTTTTCAGAACTCCATTATTTGAAAAAAGATAAAGTTCGCCATCGATCTCCCGTTCTCCTGTTAAAAACTCCCCGTTTGCATCATAATAAAAAATTCTGCCGTTCTCGTCTTTATGCCATTGAGATACATAATGCGATAAATCATCATTCAAATCTTCCGCAGCGGTTGCAATTTCCGTATCAGCTTCCAAAATAGCGGTAATATCGTTTTCTTCCGCATATGAAGCCATAGGAACAGCCGCCGCAATGCTCGCCGCAGCCGCGACTGCGCATATAAGCGCTTTATTAATTTTTTTCATAACCATTCTCCTATTTTAAAACAATAAGAATCATAATAAATTAATATTAATATTATACCCCATTGTATGAAAAAAGTCAACGAATTTTATGTAAGTTTTCACATCAGCAATATTTTCTTTTTCTGGAAAATTCCGGAACATACGCGCTTTTTTGTTGTATTATCCCAAAAAAGATCTCATTGAAACAAATCATTGGTTTCCGAGGTGGTTTATTACATATATCAGTTTTTTACCAAAAAAGTCAAGAATATAATATACATATTTATTATTATGTTGTAGAATGATTATATTAACACCGCATAAACTGCTTATAATTTGTTGGTAAATATTAGCACATTTGCAACATGAAAGCAAGAATTGCGATATAATTGTGATCATAAAAATGAGAGGGGTCTTTTACTATGAAGAAACACACTTTTAGGCGCTGTGCCGCGGCTATCGCAGCCTGCACAGTTATGGCGGGAGCAATGCCTGCAATTTCTTTTTCAGCTTCAGCAGCTGAAAATATCATCACAAATTCTACCTTTGACAACGGAACTACCGATTGGGGAACTTACAAGGAAAGCGGAGGCGTCGCTACGCTTACTACCGAGAACGGAAAACTTGCCCTTAAAGTCACTAATCAAGGTACGCTTAACTATGCGGTACAGATGTATTATGACATCGTTCCGCTTTATAAAAACGGCGTATATCGCCTCAAATACGACATTTCTGCATCAAAGCCCCGTTTCGTTGAATCCATGATCCAGCAGAACGGCGGTACATACCAGGCTTATACATGGAAGGGAGTTCATGTTACAACAGAGCCTCAGACTGTGGATTATGAATTCGTAATGGAAGAAGATACCGACATTATGGCGAAATTCTGCTTCAACTGCGGACTTCAGGAAAAAGAGGACGGCGGTCCGATCGGTGAGCATACAATTTATCTTGATAACGTTTCGCTTGAACTGGTTGACGATAGCAAAGTTGATTACAACGCAAACAAGCCATATGCTCCGTCAATAATCACAAATCAGGTCGGCTACAGAGTCAGCGCGAAGAAAACTGCGGTATTCAGAAATACGAACGGTGGGAAATTCTCGGTTGTGAACGCTGATACGAATCAAACTGTTTTCACGGGCGACATGACAGGTCCGATGAATAATAATTCCGCAGATGAAACTAATTATACAGGCGATTTTTCTTCCGTTACAACACCCGGAAAATATTTCGTTACAGCTGAAGGTCTCGACAATTCATACACATTTGAAATTGGCGATGGGGTTTATAATAATCTGATTGACGCTTCTGTAAAAATGCTCTATCTCCAGCGCTGCGGAACCGCAGTACAGGACGCTGAATTCGGTCATGCTTCATGCCACGATTCGATCGCTACGATATACGGTACAAACCAGAAAATCGACGTTACAGGAGGCTGGCATGATGCAGGCGACTACGGCAGATATATCGTTGCAGCTGCAAAAGCGGTTGCCGATCTTATGTACGCTTATGATGCCAATCCCACAATGTACAGCGATAATATCGGCATTCCCGAAAGCGGAAACGGTAATCCCGATATTCTCGATGAAGTTCGCTACGAGCTTGAATGGATGCTGAAAATGCAGGATCAGTCTGATGGCGGCGTTTATCATAAGGTAAGCTGTGATACATTCCCCGGCTACGTTATGCCCGAAAAGGAAACTAAACCACTTATCGTAATGCCTAAATCAACTACTGCAACTGCTGATTTCGCAGCTTCAATGGCTATGGCTGCTGAATTCTACAAGGATATCGATGCAAACTTTGCCGCAAAATGCCTTGATGCAGCTAAAAAAGCCTACGAATGGACAAAGGCTAATCCAAATGTTACTTATACAAATCCTGCCGATGTAGTTACCGGCGAATACGGCGATAAGATCGTTGCTGACGAGCTTTACTGGGCTGCCGCACAGCTTTACCGCGCTACCGGCGACGCCAACTATATGAACGGAGTTTCCGTTAAAACAGGTCTCGACTGGTCAACTGTCGGCGATTACGGAAATATCGCAATACTCACAATGAAAGATGTTGACAAATCCTCCGACATTTATGTAAATGCTGCGAACGCCGTAAAAACTCAGGCTGCAAAAATGCTCAATAATGTCAAATCCTCGCCTTACGGTTCTGCCATTACAAAATACGAATGGGGCAGCAATATGACCATCGCAAACGCCGGAATCATTCTCCGACTCGCTTATGATCTCACAGGCGACAGCGAATACATCGATGCCGCAGACGCGCAGCTTGATTATCTCCTCGGATCAAATCCCAACGGTGCAAGCTTTGTAACAGGATTCGGCACAGTTTCTCCCGAAAATCCGCACCATAGACCCTCTATGGCTGTTGGCTCGGCTATGCCCGGAATGCTTGTCGGCGGTGTAAACCAGAATCTCGAGGACAGCGCTGCAAAGGCTTATTGCAGATATAATCCCCCTGCTGAATGCTGGATAGATAATGCAGAAAGCTACTCAACCAACGAGATCACTATTTACTGGAATTCTCCTCTGACATATCTGCTCTCACTTACAGATTACTATCCCATAGTTCCTCCGACTACTGATCCGACGAATCCTACAAATCCTTCGAATCCTGATGGAGTAATGTACGGCGACGCTAATGTTGACGGTAAGGTGGAGATCGCTGACGCTACACTTATTCTGCAATTCCTCACTAATAAGGATGAATACTCACTCAGCGATCAGGGAATGATCAACGCCGACTGCTATGACGTAGGCGACGGAGTTACAGCTTCCGATGCTCTGGCTATCCAGAAGCTTGATGCAGGCATTTACACCCAGCTTCCTGTAGGTTTCATTGATGTGCCTCAGACTACGACTATTGTCGAAGATTCCCAAAATACAACTACCTCTACAACAGTTTCTACTGAAACGAATGTTAATCCTGCAAACGGAATCGTTGACTACGGTACGCCCATGAATGCCAATGCAACTGCTGTTGAAGATTTCCGCGACGGCGATTCAAAGCTTTTCATCGCTTCTGACGGCTGGACTAACGGCAGCTGCTTCGACTGCGGCTGGTATAAGCAGAATACTTCCCTTGAAAACGGAATGCTCAGCCTTACTATCGATAAAGATCACAGCGGACAGTACAATTATTCCGGTGCGGAATACAGAACCAATGATTTCTACAGCTACGGTTATTATGAGACTTCCATGCAGGCTATAAAGAACGATGGCGTTGTTTCATCATTCTTCACATACACAGGTCCTTCCGACAATAATCCTTGGGACGAGATCGATATTGAAATTCTCGGCAAGGATACTACGAAAGTTCAACTCAACTACTACACAAACGGCGTAGGCAATCACGAGGTCATGTACGATCTTGGATTCGACGCTTCCGAAGGTTTCCACACATACGGATTCAACTGGCAGCCCGACTATATCGCATGGTTTGTTGACGGCAAAGAAGTTTACAGAACTCCTTCAAATGAATCGGGAAACATTCCAAAAACCGCTGGAAAGATCATGATGAACACATGGCCCGGAATCACTGTTGACGAATGGCTCAACCCCTTCAACGGCAATACCCCCCTGACTGCACATTATCAGTGGGTAACTTATGATAACAAGTAATTTTATATAGTGCATCTCTCTCTAAAAAATACTCCGCCCGTAAAAAGGCGGAGTATTTTTCTTACATCATGCGATATTTTCTTTTGTATTCTCCGGGCGTCATGCCCTTATATTTCGTAAATACTTTTATAAAATAACTTTGCGAACTAAAATTGAAGAGATTGCTTACTTCAAGATCGGTATATTCGGAATAACGCAGCAGATTTGCGGCTTCATCGATTTTCTGTCGGCTGACATATTCTGTAAAAGTTACGCCGGTTTCCGATTTAAAAAGTCGTGAAAGGTATTCGGGATTTATATGAAGATAATCCGCAGCGTCCCGTATTCTTATACGCCCATGAAGATGCTCGCTTATAAATTCTATCGCACATAATATCTGCTTGGAATATACTTTTTGGCTTCTGGTTATCCTCATTTTATTTGTGTACCTCTCAATCATTTCGTAATGGACAGTACGCACTTCTTCGATTGATGTACATTCGTCTGCTTTCATAATATAAACGTCGCTCAGACTGTAAGCCTCTTCGGGAGCCATTCCGCTGTTTACACAAAATCGGGCTATCAATGAAGTTGAAACCACAAAATGATATTTAATATTTCGCAGCGGATCTTTGCTGAGCGTTCCGCAGCCTTCCGAAAAAAGCGGAGTCGAATATTTTTTTACCAATTCTATATCTCCCGCACATATACTTGAATAAAACGCCATTTCACGATCAAAAGGCGCATATTTAAATTCTTCCTCGCGATTGGCAAATAAGAGCGATGATAAATATATTTCAGTATTCTCGTTCATGTTTTCACCTCAGATCAACACAGGTTTTTTTCATTATATCACATTATGCTGATTAAGTCAACGACATTATATGAACATTTTCATATTTCTTTCTGTCAAACATCGTAGTTATGGGCTTTATCATCATAGTCGTGCGGTAGATAACACAGCGTCAAAATTCAATTTTCTTCTACCAATTTTTCTACCAAAATCACTCAATTTTCGTTCTCTTTTTCTCGATTCCGTTTTTCGATATTATATTAGACCTCCTCGGAAACTAATGCACCCACTGACATTAAGTAGATTGGATAACAGGCATCTGAGAATGCATGATTTGGTTGTCAGTTGTCAATCATACAAATTAGAATATTAAATGAATAATCCGCACTGTAAGCGTTAATACCCAACAGTGCGGATTTTTATTTGTTAAATCGTATCGTGAGAATAAACAATTCATTGTGAAGTGATGCTCCGATCTCTCCCCCGAGCCTCTCTGTAAACTGTTTTGCGATCGCAAGTCCTAATCCCGTATTTCCTTTAGTCCGTGAAATATCGGTGGTGTAGAACTCGTCAAAAATATGCTCTATATCAATATCGGGAGAAATGAGCGTATTAGAGAAGATAATACTGATACCCTCATCATCGTCCGCCGTGATTGTGAGATCGCCTGTGCCGTGTTTCAAAGCATTGCTTATCAGATTATCAAAAATACGCAGGAGCATATTCCGATTGGAGCATATCATCAGCTTGCGGCGGCTGCATTCAAACATAATCTGCCTGCCCCAATCGGAATAATCGTCATAATAATGGACGATGGCTTCTTCAAGAACGGAGACAAGATTCATGTCGGTCTTTTCAGGCTCTTTTCCGCTTGAAACGATCTGAGACAGCTCAAAGAAGGAGTTTATTAATTCTTCAAGACGATCAAGTCTCTTTTCGATAATAACAAGCTCACGGCTCTTTTCTTCTTCGGAGATCCCGGAGCGCTGTATCAGATCGATATATCCCATTGCAGATGTCAGCGGTGTCCGCAAATCGTGGGAGATATTTGTCATCATCTGTTCCATAGAATGGTTCTTCTGATTATACTCGGCTTTTGTTTCACGAATTTCTTTCAGAAGCGTGTTGATCTGCTTGATGAGCTTATCTGCCGTACCGTTTTCGGAGCATAATAAGGTGTTCGTGTTCTGACTTCTCAGGTCATGGAGCTGTGAAATAATATGATTAATTTCCCGCCGCTGCAGTATAAGGAGAAACAGAAAGATACAGGCAGCGAGACTTACTATGATAAGTGCAGCGATCATATGCTGTTCCCCCTTTTTCGGCTTTTATTTCATGATATTTTCGGAGTATCATCTATATCATCTGACCTCTGTTTTCTTGAATATCAGCCAGCTTGTCACTGAAAATAATGCAATCTCTACCAGTCCGAAGCATAAGCATTGCAGACAGTATTTGCTGTCTGGGAAATAAGCAAGCCTGTTCAAGGCAGTTTGCAGTTCGAAATGCATCATAAATTTCTCAATTATTTTTGATTCCGACAGACGATAGACAGCACCTATAATAATCTGAAACAGTATCACAAATGGAATCGTGACCGCATTATAAAAGGCTGTTTTTCTTGTCAGAAATCCCATGAACACGATAAATCCTACTACCCCTAAAAGCATAGGCATTTGCAAAACAGTTGCTTTCACAATATTAATGAATGGTTCGGTATACTCATTCCCATTTTTTATATAGTTAAATATATATGCAAAAAGATTACTGAATACTATAAAAACCGCAGAACACCCAAGCGACATGAGCAGCTTGTATACAAAATATTTTCTTTTGCTGACAGCCGATGTCAATGTATTCTTGATCGTCTTGTTTGAAAAATCAGACATAAGTATCACGAACACGACAAGTATCAACGGATAATACAAATTGATATTTGCCGACATAATACTGCGGACAAGCATTTTCTCCGCCGATTGATCGGGAGTTTCGTCTGAAAGAAAACCGCCTGCTGCCACAACGGTATCTTCCTCATAGGTAACGGCTGCATTTCCGATATAGCCGGGTTCTTTCATCACAATGCTTATAACTGACATAACGATCATCATAACTATGGCAATATAAATACCAATACCACGGAATATACGATACAGATCTGCTTTCATCATATTGATCATGACTGCACCTCCCCGACAAGCTGCTTAAAGTAGTCCTCTAAAGACACGCCCGATTCATAGATACCCGAAATGCTCACATCATTCTGTATCAGCATTTTATTCAGAATATCAGGCTTTGCGGATTCGTCATAAATACGTATTTCTACGCTGTCGATGACCTTATAGTCGGTGATATTCAGCTTGCTTTCAAGAAGCATAGCAGTTTTCCTGGCGTCATTCGTTTTCACCACAAGGCATCGGCTGCATTCGACATCAAGCTCCTGTTTAGTGACTTCTTTCAGCACCTTACCCTTGTCGATGAAAAGAAAACGGTTCGCCACAGCATATAGCTCCGAAAGGATATGACTTGAAATGATAAGTGTGATGCCTCTTTCCTGCGACAGCTTACGGAAGGTATCACGCAATTCGCTGATGCCGATAGGGTCAAGTCCGTTGATTGGCTCGTCCAGAATGACAAGATCGGGATTATCAAGCAACGCAAAGGCAATGCCGAGTCTCTGTTTCATACCGAGGGAAAACTTGCGGAATTTCTTGTCTTTTACATCTGTAAGCTGCACAAGCTCCAGTGCTTCATCTATCTGTCTGAAATCGGCGATACCCTTCTGATAGCAGTAGTAACGCAGATTCTGATATGCTGTCAGATTTCCGAAAAAGGCTGGATTCTCGATTAGACAGCCGATACGGCGCTTTTCCTTTTCAGCGGATATCCCAGTCTTTCCGAAGATAGAATATTCTCCCGAAGTAGGCTCGGTAAGCCCTGTGACGAGTTTCATCATAGTTGTTTTGCCTGCACCGTTGCGTCCGATCAGACCATAAATATCACTGTGGTAAACTGTCATGTCGGCACTGTCCAGTGCGGTAAAGCTCTTGTAACGCTTGGTGAGCTGTTTTGTTTGAAGAACGATCTCACGCATTTTTTGTAACCTCCTGTTTCTTTGATAACTCCATTATAGCAGAAAGGTCTTAAAAAACACTTAACTGATATCTTAAAAAAGTCTGAAATGAAATTATTTTTTCAGACGATATCCAATGCCCCATACCGTTTCAATATATTCTATGTCGGGGTTGGCGGATTTCAGTTTCTTTCTCAGCTTGCTGATATGAACATTCAGCGTGTTATCATCGGCAGAATTTTCGTCATTCCAGATCGTATCGTAGATAAGACTTTTGGTGCAGGTACGCTCCGGACGCTCCATAAGAAGCTGTAACAGAGCAAATTCGTGTCTTGAAAGCTCAATAGGTCTGCCATTGCAGGTCACGGAATAATCTGTCATATCCAGCACAATATCTTTATAGGTTAACGGATCGCTTGTGTCAACGTCTGTATTCATGCGAAGTCTTGCCCCTATCCTTGCAAGCAGTTCCTCATTATGAAATGGTTTTGTCACATAATCATCTGCACCCAAAGAGAAAAGATCGACCTTTTTTCCCACATCATGAATGGCACTGGTAACGATCACGGGAACATTGTGTTTTTCTTTCAGTTCACGGATAATATCCTCACCGCTTCGTCCGGGGAGCATCAAATCAAGCAGTATCAAACTTATATCTTTGCTGTGAACAAGAAGTCCCTCCGTTCCCGAATAGGCGCTGATTGTCTGATAGCCGTTCTGTCGCAGGAGAATACAAAGCATATCGTTGATCTCGGCATCGTCCTCTATGATAAGTATACTTTTTTGCATTGTGATCTACCTCCAAAGTGAGCTGATATTATTATAGCATATCTCGTTGATAATTTCAACCTTGATTTCGTTGTAATCAAAGTCCGTATTACTCTTCAGCTATTCGTTTTTTCTTTACATCATGTTGACAGGCAGCTCTCAGTATCACAAGCAAATGTTCTTATACCAAGAAATATTTTACCACAATACCTAAGAGCCTGTTCAGTATCTTTTTATGTGCGGATTTTCGAGCAAAATTTTGTCGGTGACAAGGAAAAAATTCGCAGGAATACTGTCGTATTGCAAGGTGACTCTACACAGTGTGGGGAGATGTTACGAAGTGACAGATGGGACGGTTTTCCGTTGGGAATTTTGACGCAGTCAACGGTAAAATTATTCTCGAAAATCCATGCATGAATCTTATGAACACAAGTTCTTATAAAAATCGGACTTCTTGACATCTTCCTCATGTCATTCTGCTCACTTTGAAGGACACCGCATTTGAGAAATAAATTATAATACTCGGTAAGGGTGCTGTAGCTATTTTTGTCCATACAGGTCTATACACACAAAAAACAAACAGATATGATAAAGAACTTTACAAGCGAAGAAATGAAATAGAACTTTTCTTTCTGCGTCTGAAACGTTTCAGAAAAGTATTTACACATTATGATAAACTCAATATCATCTATATTTCTATTGTTCAGTTGACCATGATTTTTGATGCTGTTTTTTTATGTGAACAGACTCTAGACTTAGGATTCGTATACTAAACGACATTACAAATTACACATATGACGGAAAATATGTATCCCAAGGGCATTTCCTTCGGGCGCAGCAGATCGCGTGCAAAGCCGTCAGACGTGCTTTGTTATTGCCTATAATCAAAATAGAGGGAAGCATAACTTGCAAAAAATTCTCCGTTGTGGTATAATATGAATATGATCATTACTTTGAATGGAGGTAATTACTTGAAGCTTAAGAGCATTACTCCGAAAAGCGCTGCAAGGGATATTTTCACGGGAATAATAATTGCGCTTGTCTCGATACCTATCTCTATGGGATACGCTCAGGTTGCCGGAATTCCTGCCGTATGCGGACTTTATGGCTCGGTCTTTCCGATACTTATTTTCGGACTTTTTTCTACATCCTCACAGTTCATTTTCGGTGTTGACGCCGCACCCGCAGCTCTTGCAGGTGCATTTCTTGTATCAAACGGTATTGCATTCGGCTCGGAAAAAGCGGCAAATATCATACCGCTTATGTCATTTTTTACGGCTATATGGCTGTTTCTGCTGTTTCTGCTTCGTGCAGGAAAGATAATTTCATACATATCCACTCCCGTTATGGGCGGATTTATAAGCGGTATCTCAACTACTATCATCTTCATGCAGATACCGAAGCTTCTCGGCGGAACAAGCGGAAGCGGAGAAATAGTCGAGCTTATAAAGCATATCATGATCGTATGTAACAACAGCTTTAACGGCGTTTCCGCACTTCTTGGCGCGGCTTCGCTCGTGCTTCTTCTCGGAGCAAAAAAGCTTATGCCAAAGCTTCCGATGTCTGTATTTGTCATGATAGGCGGTGCTGTACTTGGATACAGCGGCTTCTGCGATAAATATGATATTGCAGGGCTCGGAGCTGTTGAAAGCGGACTTCCTGAATGGCATTTCCCAGAATTAAAGGGAAATATCACAACCGAGCTTCTCACAGCAAGCCTTACGATAGCTGTTGTTATCATGGCGGAAACACTTCTTGCTTCAAGCAGTCTCGCATCAAAAAGCGGAGAAAAGCTTGACGGAAACCGTGAGATACTTGTCTATTCTCTCGGTAATCTTGCATCGTCGCTCACGGGCTGCTGTCCCGTAAACGGCTCTGTTTCACGAAGCTCTATGGGCGAACAATACGGCGGACGTTCTCAGCTTATGTCGATCTCCGCATCTGTATCTATGATATTCATTCTACTTTTTGCAACTGGATTTATAAAATATCTGCCCATACCTGTACTTACGGCGATAGTAATATCAGCTCTTCTCGGAGCAGTTGAATTCCATCTGATAAAGCGTCTGTACAAACATGACAGAAAGGAGCTTTTCATATTTTTCGGGGCATTCTTCGGCGTGCTCATATTCGGGACGATATACGGTGTTGTTATCGGAGTAATACTTTCATTCGTATCCGTTATTATCCGTACCGCAAATCCGAAAAGGTCGTTTCTCGGCGTTATCGAAGGTCATGAAGGCTTTCACAGTCTTGAACGCAACAGCTGTGCATCGCCGCTGAAAAACGCTTTGATATACAGATTTTCAGGCAATCTCTATTTTGCAAATATAAATATTTTTACCGATGATATCGAAGCTGCGGTTACCAATTACACTAAATGTGTTGTAATTGATTCGGGAGCGATATGCAATATTGATATTACAGCAGCCGACAAGATAGCAGTTTTGCGTGAACAGCTGAAAAAGCAGGGTATATCCCTTTATTTTGCATCTCATATAAGCTCTCTCAACGATCGCTTCCGTGAGCTTGGGCTTGGCGAGCTGATCGAAGAGGGTTACTGCCGAAGGACGATAAAGGACGCTCTTTCGGCTTCGGGTATCAAACCAACCTATGAGCTTGACCCCAAAAACACTGTCGGCAGCGGAGCTATCGGAAATATCAGACGGCTTGAGTTTGAATGGGCATTCGGCGATAAGGCTGATGAAGCTATGGAACGCTATACGGAGAGGCTTATCAGTCAGATCGAAAACGGCGAAAGTCCCGAAGAAAAGCTGCGGAGCATTGTTAAGCTTAAAGGCTTTTGGAGTGGTATAGGCGATCTGGATCAGGAGGAGCTTCTTGAGCATCTCGAGCTTCATTCGGCTGAGCTTGCAAAGAGGCTGAGCATAGACGAGGAACGCATAGAGGAGGAAATAGAACTTAGAAGGCTGAGAATTGCAAAACGTCTCGAAAGCAGCGATCCGTCATTAATAAGTGTGGTAAGAGATCATAACAAAAAGATCGAGGAACGACTTCGTGAAAAATCACCCGACCTTTATAATGAGCTTATTGAGCACCGACGCGAAGCTCTCGATCACCTCAGACAAACAAATCCGGAATATATTGATCTTATAGACAAATTCTATACAGCACACTAATACATGAATGTCCTTAAACGCCCCGGTTTCCTGCCTGTAAGTGAGTGCCTGATACATGCGTACTCTGCCGTAATCCGCATTACATTCGTCCTCAGCATGAATTATCATCATGGCATCGGCAAGCGGCTGATACTTCCAAGGCTCATCTTTACGCTCAAGATAGTCATAAAAAGCCTGTCTGCTGACTTCAAGAGCCATGCAGTAAAAGCTGATTTTTCCCTTAATTGTGCCGTCATTGGTGCGGATTGCAATATATTTCAGTCTTTGGTCTTTCCCGACTTCTGACGGCTCGCTGCGAAAAAAGCGGCGGCATCCTCTAAGAATTCGTTCATTTCGTTAAGGCGTTTGATTTCTTTTTCCATAGCTTTAATTTGCTTCTTCAGCTGCTGATTCTCTTGTGCGATATTCAGCACATCTTCCGGGCTTCGTTCACCTGTACCAATATCAAGTCCTCCGAGCTTTGCCTTTTTTACCCAACCATAAAGCGTATTGGACGGCACGTTTAGTTCCTTAGCCGCCTTTTTCGTGCCTATCTCCTTTGCTAGCTTTACCGCCTGTACCTTGAAATCATCGTCATAAAATCATCTGTCCGTTGTAAAGTGGAACACGTTTTCGCAATTGTGAAGAAATTGTTTGGTTATTGGAAAACTCGATACCGAGGTCTGCAAAAACAGACTGCCAAAAATTATATCATGTTCGCATTGGCGAATCTGTATTTGGCTGACAGAAAATCTCTGTCAGTCTGATTCAGTGCGCCCTGTGAACATAAATTTGAACATTACTCTATGCACTCAGCTTTCAGTTGGGTGCTTTTTCATATTTTGTTTACTTGGTAGCGATATATGCGGTGTTGCCTTAACTCGTGTAGACACCGTCTAGGCTTATGATAAAGAATTGTACAAACGCCGTAATGATGTTGAACGCTATTTCCTGAGATTAAAGCGTTTCAGAAAAGTTTTTACTCGTTATGATAAACTTGATGTTGTTTTTTGTCTGTTATCATGCTTGCTATGATTTTTGATGCTATTTTTATGTGAACAGGCTCTAATCAATATAATACAGTTCAGCAATAAAATGTACATATATGCACTAAATCAGCAATATTAAGTTAAATAAAAAAAATATATATTTCCTATTGACATTTCCTTTTTTGTGTGTTATAATATTATTGTTGCAGTGGGAACATAAAATTTAAGTTTTATATTAATTTTGATTCCTGTCGTCATTTTAATCTTCTTTAGGGGTATAGCTCAGTTGGTAGAGCAGCGGTCTCCAAAACCGCGTGCCGAGGGTTCAAGTCCTTCTGCCCCTGCCAAAACATAAAAGCCTGTATTAAGCGGAAAACGCCGAAATACAGGCTTTTTTCTTTGTTTTAATTTCAGTTCTGACTGCATTTTTGCAGTTGAAAATGCTGAAAAAACAGTTGATTTTCACACGATTTCACACGAAATTCACACGACAATAAGGCGATATAATGTTACAAAAGATCACCGGCTCTAAACACAGAGCCGGTTTTTTTAATTATATTCACATCTCTAAATAGGAATTATCTCTCCTATCCGCAAAAAATTCTAATGAGAATATTGACTTTGATGAATAAATGTGATATAATTTGGGTAGAATAAATTGTACTTATCCGCAAAATTATCTAATGGAGGATGGCGATATGATCGAGAGAAAAAAATATCTTGATAAGCTCATACGAAAAAAAGAAAATGGTCTTGTAAAAGTAATAACCGGAATAAGACGTTGTGGAAAGTCATACCTGCTGTTTGAGATATATCACCGCTATCTTAATTCCATTGGTGTTGACGATGATCATATTATCGAACTTGCACTTGATGATGATATAAATATTCGCTATAGAAATCCACTGGAACTGGGAGAATATATAAGGTCGCTGATAACCGATAAGGACAAGATGTATTATATCTTCCTTGATGAGATACAAAAAGTCGGACAGGTGAAGAATCCATACTTACCTGACAGCGATGAAAAAATAGGCTTTGTGGATGTTGTTCTTGGTTTGATGAAAATAAAAAACGCAGATATTTACGTTACCGGAAGTAATTCCAAAATGCTTTCTTCAGATATCCTTACCGAATTTCGAGGACGCGGTGATGAGGTCAAGGTCAACCCGCTTTCATTTTCAGAGTTTTATTCTGCATTTGAAGGTGATAAGCGTGACGCATGGCGTGAGTATTTTACTTATGGCGGTATGCCACTAGTGCTTATGCAGCGCACACATGAAGACAAAAGCAAATATCTAACCGACCTTTTCAGCAAGATCTATCTTGATGATATTATGAACCGAAATAATATCGGTTACGATAAAAGTGTACTTGAAGATCTGTTGAATATCATATCTTCTTCTGTCGGTTCACTGACTAATCCCTCAAAGCTGTCAAAAACATTTAAAAGCGTAGTGGGGGTATCTATCAGCGACGATACCATTGCAAAATATCTGGATTATTTCATCGATGCATTTATGGTATATAAGGCACAAAGGTATGATGTCAAAGGACGAAAGTATATCGGATCTCCGATGAAATATTATTTTTCGGATATAGGTCTACGGAACGCAAGACTGAATTTCCGTCAGCAGGAAGAAAATCACATTATGGAGAACATCATTTACAACGAGCTTCTTTACCGTGAATTTGATGTAGATGTCGGAGTGGTCGAATACAATTATAAAAATGCCGACGGAAAAAAGCTGCGTTCTCAGTTGGAGATAGACTTTGTTGCAAACAAAGGAAGTGAGCGCTATTATATACAATCTGCTCTAACGGTATCCGATGAAGGTAAGCGCAAACAAGAGGTCAATTCTCTTCAACGGGTGAACGATTCTTTCAAGAAGATAGTCGTTGTTAAGGACGATATCGTTCCGTGGTATGATGAAAAGGGAATATACTATATTGGAATTGAGCGGTTTCTGCTTGGTAACGATACTGAATAACAGTTAAGGCAACACCACGCAATGATTGCCTTAATATTGATGAATGCAGTAACAGCAAACCCGCTCGTAGCTTTGAGCGGGTTGTTGCTAAGCATAAAGAAACACATCACAAAAAGGAGAAATTATGAAATACATAGTATTTGACGTAGAAACGCCGAATCGTGCAAATAATCGCATAAGTGCGATAGGTATTACCGTGATAGAAGAAGGACAAATCACAGACTCATTTTTCTCGCTTGTCGATCCCGAAACTCATTTTGATTATTTCAACACACAGCTTACAGGGATCAGCGCTTGGACAGTACAAGGAGCGCCTAATTTCTTCGAACTATGGGAGCAAATCGAGCCTCTCATGGACAGTGGGATACTTGTAGCGCATAATGCAGTATTCGACATGGGCGTGCTGAAAAAGTGTCTGCACGATTACGGTATCGCATGGAAAAATACTGCAAAGTACCTTTGTACAGTGCAGGCTGGCAGGCGGCTTTTGCCGGGAATGAGCCATAGTCTGAACGTAATGTGTGATCATTACGGTATTTCTCTTGATCATCATCAAGCAGACAGCGACAGCCGTGCATGCGCAGAAATATTACTACGTTACATAGAAAGCGGTGCAGACGTCAATTCGTTTATACGCACATATCGTCTGACATAACATTGTAAGGAGCGGTAAAATGGTAATTTGGAATCCTTGGCACGGCTGCCACAAAATAAGTCCCGGGTGTACAAATTGCTATGTTTACCGACGGGATGAGAGTATCGGCAAGGACGCTTCTATAGTTTCAAAAACATGCGATCATAATTTACCAATCAAAAAGAACAGGCAGGGACAATATAAGGTGACAGCGGAAGACGGTGTTGTTTTTGCCTGCATGACCTCTGATTTTTTCCTTGAGGACGCCGATGAATGGCGACAAGGCTGTTGGGATATGATACGTGAGCGACAGGATCTACACTTCCATATCATCACCAAAAGAATAGACCGTTTTGAGCAATGTATGCCGTCTGACTGGGGCGATGGCTGGGATCATGTCACGATATGCAGCACCTGCGAAAATCAGGACAGAACCGATCACAGACTCCCTATATTGCTTAGCCTCCCGATAAAGCACCGTGAGGTTATATGCGAGCCCATGCTTGGTGAGATCAATATGGAGAAGTATCTGGCAACAGGACTCATTGAGCATGTGACCTGCGGCGGTGAATCCGGAGATAAAGCAAGACCGTGCGATTTCAGGTGGATACAGAAAGTTCGTCGGGAGTGTGTCCGCTGCGGAATACCATTCACATTTAAACAGACGGGAGCTGTATTTATCAAGGACGGAAAAATCTATCATATTGAGAGAAAGCTCCAGATACCACAGGCGAAAAAGTCGGGGTACAGTTATATTCCCGGTATGGGTATGGCTGATGCGATAAAATATCGGATACCTGACAGGCAGGTATTATTTAACGCTCTGAAGAAGTCAAATTTTCGTAGCAGGTTTCATTTGTCTGTAAAGGATAAAGAATATGTCACTGAAAAGGGAATGGATACTATCCGCAGTCACGCTCAGGATTTTGTAGCTAATCGTCTTTCGGCAGAGAACCCCGAAAATGACGGAAAGCAGACTCCGATGAAGGGGCATCCTGTTTTTCTTGCACAGCACGCAACCGCTTGCTGTTGCCGTGGCTGTCTTGAAAAGTGGCATAATATCCCTTCGGGAAAGGTTCTGACAGCGCAGGAGCAGTCTTATATCGTTGCTGTCCTTATGAGTTGGATAGAATCGGAAATGAAGTAATATTTTTCAAAACAACTCATACAATTGTAAATGAAACGCCCCGCTTTTCAAAGCGGGACGAATTATTGGAATAACCGTTGTATGATTTATATCTCCACGAGTACTTCCCACTGACCGTTCCTTTTTCCATTTTTTCGGCGGAGCAAACCTTTTTCCTGCAATTCAACAGTTCTGGATTTTACAGTACGTTCGGATCTGCCGATCGCGTCTGCAAGGGCTTTTTGAGTGATCGAAGGGTTATTTGAGATCTCTTTCAGTATTGCCAGTTCCTCCAAAGTGCAATTTTTGCACTTTGAAACTTTAAAAGTTGCACTTTGGGACTTTTCAGTGTAATCAATATGCATATATCTGTTTTTCAAATCGTGATTGGCACCTGTCAGTAGATTCTCGATAAACTGCCCGAGATAGACAGTTGTTGCATGAATATTGTTTTGCAAATCGTTGTAATTAGCTCTGACAAGCGCATTTCGGAAGTACCACGAATTGTCTGCAAACACCTGGTTGCTTACACTAAATCCAAAAGTTTGCAAGTATTTTATCATAAAGACAGCAGTAGTACGGGTATTTCCTTCACAGAAGGGATGAATCTGCCAGATACCTGAGATAAACATAGCTATGTGTTTTATAGCCTGTGTTGCGTCAAGTCCGGCATATGAGAATTCTTTTTCCTGATTGAAATCATACTCGAGCGTGTCACGAATACTGTCGAAGGAGGCATAGAAAACAGTATTTCCGTTTAAGACCCATTCTTTCTTTGTGATATTATAAGTGCGGTATTGACCTGCTGATTTAAATACACCTGCAAAGAGTCTTCGATGGATCGACTGTAATTCTGCCGGAGAAAACTGAAATGTCTTCTCAGCCAAAAGTTCAGCTATACGAGATGCGACTATATCTGCCTCCATTGTATCTTGTTCAACTGTAAGTCGTTCATTACGCTGCTCATAGTAACTGCTGATACGTTTCTGTGCCGTTGCAATATCGATTTTACCCTCAATATGCTCTTTAGCTGTTTCGATGAGATAGTCAGAGGTTTGCAGACCGTCAACATCCTGCAATCCGATTGCAGTCTGCCATGCTGCGCTTTTCTCGGCACGGTCAGCTTCGCCCTGACGGATATATTCATCTAAATCATACTGCCAATCGTATTCCTGTGCCATGGTAACCTCCTGTTTGATACATTATTATTGCATATTTATTATAACATAATTTGTGCGAAAAAGCAATGAGCAAGGAGTAATTTTGTTAGCTGTGGCAGATTAAATTTCAAGTTCAATACAGTTCATGACATTCGACCTCAAAAAAACAAGCAGCCTGTCACGTAGAGGGGCAAGCCGTATGAGTGTTTCGTTAGCCCGTAGTCTATTGAAATACTCAAAACCTATTTCACAAAAGTGGTATTTCCGTTTTTGCAATATTGCAAAAAGATAGGATACCCTATTGAAAGAAGGACGGAGCCAATACAGAAAATGTATCGGCTCCTAATTATTATTTTAGCCTGCTTTCATATTCTCTGAGCTTACGGTAGAAGGTGTTAGTGCGAAGTCCCATACGCTTCTGAAATTCTACTGCCGTGATAACGTCAGATGTCCAAAGCTTATACAACTTTCCAAATTTTACCAAGTCGATAGAAATATACCCAATCCTGCTCATTATAACACTCCACCATAGCAATTCTCATAAAGACTCTCGCCGTCCTCAAATTTGATTGCCTGCAAGGTTTCCTGTAGAAGAGCGTGATCAGCAAGCATATCTTCAATTTCATCACATGTGTAGCCATATTCAAGTAGGAGTTCAACGTCAGAACTGTCTACGCCGTAACAACCGCAGTATGCTAATAACAGCT
>CAYNYB010000019.1:17548-71389 GCA_964401315.1 uncultured Alistipes sp. | reverse complement strand
CAACGCCGTTGATCGCAAAACTGGATTTCATCGCAGCGCTTACGCCTTTCATAAGATCATCATTTATCTGCAAGGTTTTCAACAATGCCGAGTGATCCGGATGCCCTGTTTCATCGCCGCCCATAAATTCATTTACCGAGAAGCGATATTTGAGATGAATCACATCATCATAGGGGAGTGTTGTTTCGTATGTATTCGCGAAACGCATATGGACAAACAGTTTTCCGGTTGCATCTTCGATGAATTCAACCGTTGCAGGCTGTACAGGATATAACGCTTTGTAATTTCTCTGTTCATTGCCGTTTTTATCACGCCAAACTTCATAAACCGGAATGATAAAAGCGTTATAGTGGAGCATTAACATCCACGTGATTTTTTCGAGAAAATCGCTCTTTGTCATGATCGGATTAGGCTTATTCAAGATTCGCTGCCTGTCGCTGTTGACAGGAGCTGAATCACTTCCGCTTTCTTTTACGTGCATGGGATTCAACTTTTTCATTTCCATAACGATACAGCTGATAGCCTGCTGGACTACATCGCTTGCAAAGATGTTGTCTCCGAACTGCGAGAATATCGGCGTGTAACCGTTGAGCATTTGCGCATAAGTCGTTTTTTCCCTTTTTTTCTTAAATAATCCGTTTAACCAACCCAAAGTATCACCGCCTTTCTATCATTTGTTTAAACTCGGTTCGGTATCGTCTGTACATCTCATAAAGGATTATCAACGTAACCGCGCCGTCAATTCGCTTTTGAGTTTCCATTTTTACCGCCATACACTGCCCTAACGAATCAACCTCGATTCCGGCATTTTTCAAGCACCACATATCAACAGGGTTGCAGTTGTAGTTAATAAGCTGGTGCGTAAAATCTGCCTCGCAAAGCTTCATAGCATTCGAAAGCGTCTGTCGGTTCTGCAAAATAAGAACTAAATCTTCATTTGCTTTTTGCCAACCGTAAAACTCCATTTGATTTATCCAGTCTTTGCAGAATTTTTGGTCATATCCGCATTTCCAAAGCTTTATATCATACTCCGTGTATAAGCTGTAGAACCAGTCAGCGACTTGTGCAAGGTCAATGTCATTACCTTCTGAAGCTGTTATATGACCTGCCTTTGTCCATTCTTCGTAGTCAGCACCGGCGTTCTTGTCATTTGATTCAGCCAATTTCCTTTCCGGAATGAAATATTTCGTATGTACATACTTTGTGTTATCGCCGGACTTCATTAACAGAATTTTAGCACAAGTCAAGTCGGTTGTTTCCGACATATCGACCGCCCCCAAGCAAATGCAGCCGCGAAAATCTTCAAGATCAAAAACAGCTTCATAGCTATAATCTTCTAAACGGAGCCAAACTTGACCGCCATTCTGCTTGATGTTGAAATCTTTTGACAGCACGAAAATTCTATCTGCTTTTGACTTTCGCGCGGTGTCAACCTGCTCCTCGAGGTACTCCCACTTTTTGACGATTCCAAGAGTTGGATTCGACTTCATCCATAAGCGATTCTCTCGGTTTCCCTGCCAAACTTCCAACTCACTGTCCTGCGTGTAAAGCCATGGCAAAAGTCTCTCGCCTGCGATGCCATCATCTTCACCATTTATCACTGCTCTTGCTTTTTTAAGTTCGTCATCCAGATATCCGTCAACTACAAATCCCTCTGTGGTGATATTGATGAACTTCGGATTATTTTTCAGTGATTGAGATTGCTCAATAGATTTGCCGATGATGTTTCCTTTCATTTCATGAGTTTCGTCCACGATAGCAAAGTCGATATTGCGTCCCTCTTTGTTTTTGGTTCTGTCGGACAACTTGAATATCTTCGTATTCGTCGCTTTGTTGAGGATAAAACGCTGATTCCGCTTTGTGTCAAGATCGTTAGGGTCATATAGCTGCCGCATCGTGTCGATACCATCGTAGACTATGCTGCTCTGCGCATCGTCATTGGAAGCACAGCAAATATCCGCGCCTTCGTTTCCGGTTACGAACTCCGCATTTGCAAGCCCGGAGGAGGTTTCAGACTTCGTATTTTTTCTTGCAATAAGAAGAATCGTTTTTTTGAATCTGTCAAAAGTCGTGTCCGACATTTTGAACGAATAGAACGTCTCTATCCAAGCTTTCTGCCAAAGCATGAGGATCATAGGCTTGTTGTAAAAGGGGGATTTTGTAAGCCTTATGCAGTTTTCCATGAAATTCATTCGCAATAATGCGTCCTCTGTATCATAAAAATAGCGGTCGTTGTGAAAATCTTCATAAAGGTTATCAAGCTCTTGCCAAAGCTCCTGCCCGATGATTATCTCGCCTGTTTCGGCTCGTGCTCGATATTCCAACAAGCAAGAGTTGTCAGGCGTCCAAATTTTGCGCTCTTTTATTAGCATGATTTTTCACCCAGATTCTCAGCGAGCTTTCTTCGCCCTCGGAATCGTCGCTGTTGAATTTTTCCAGCACTTTGATTATATTAGTATACTGCTGTAAAAGCTCCTTGTATTGCTTTGCGGCAGGCGTTGATTTCTGCATTTCGGGATTTGACGGATGAACTTTAATAAACGGCAGTTTTTTCAGTTTAGTAAGCTGTTCTTCCAAGAAAAGAAATTCATCAACAAGAGGTTCAATCAGATGTTTATCATCTTCACTTCGGCAAAGATATTTAATTAATTTTTCTCGTCTTTCCATGAGATGAACCCCTTTCCTCAAATTTTCCGATTTTTGGATTTTGAAAATCTCATTTTTTCCCATTTTGCGAAAGAAAAGAACCCTTGAACAGTTCCCTTAAACATCAAATTAAATCCGACCTGGGGGGGATTTGTTAGACCGCCGCCACCAGTCGTCGATGTATTTTTTCCATTCAGCCCAAGCCCTGCCGTCTTTGTTTGCTTTAAGCCGCGAGATACATTCATCATATCCGCACTCAATGAATATTTCTCTTGCGCCGAGAGAAGCTATCAGCCTTTCTCTTTCTCCGATCAACGGATATCCGCCGATTATATATGCGTTATTCCAGTTACCGCGACGATACTTCACCATTTCAAGCAACGTATCTCTTACGCCGAAAACATTGCTCTTTAGTCTGTCGGGCTTAATGTATCTGTTACAACCGCTAACGCACTGCCATATATTATCTATATCCACAATGAGATCGCCATATTGAGCGACGTCCTCAACGTAAGTACTCTTGCCGCTCAACGGACTGCCCCACACAAGATACACTTGCTTATACACATGACCCAGTTTGTTATGTATCCGATTGTGGCACACATGATGAACCAGCATAATGTTATCAGGATTAAGCGCTACCAACGCATCATTTACGTTGCTCTCTGCGAGATGTATTTTATGATGTCCTATGCAATCATACTTGCGGACGATAGGCTTTCCGCAATGTTCGCAGATCAGTTCGCCGTAATCTGTCAATCTTTCAGATTTTATTAACTGCATAAGATCGACCCACGCTTTGGACCGGTAAAATGTTGATAGCGTTGTCATTCGTCCCTCACCGCCCATATTCCGTTAGAGTAATATGCCGCGCCGTCTATGCGAATCCTGCCGCCCGAACGATTCTGCGCGTAGCCCATATAGAAAACGTCAGGCGTGTAATTCTCCGTGCCTCCGACCATGAACGGACATAATACGGTCTTTTCCGAAACGTTTTTTAAAAGATCAGAATTAAGAGCTTTTACCACCGGGAAAGATGAATCGACAGTATTTTCATTAACCGCCATTACGCTATAATCACTTCCCATAGTATTTGAAAAATCATTCGCGTTGAATACCAGCGTTGTATTGTTTTCATTATCTTTACATATCGTGAAAACCGGATTGGTATAGCCTGATGAACTGTAAGCGCCTAAACATATACCGTGTTTCGTTTTTACAGCCCAGCCATAATAAGCGGCAGAATTTGCGCTCAGGTAATATTCCGAGCCGTTTGAAAATTTGACAGTCGGATAACTGCTGAACGTTTTCGGAAATTTAACGAAGTCCCTGCCATTCACTGTGCAGACGATATATGTGCCGGTATCGTTTTTTTCAACACTGTCAAAGTATTTCGGAACAGCGTTTTCAAGCAGATAATTATAGAGATTATCAAGCGTATCGTCTAAAGAGCCATAGCGAAAAAGATTAGTTTTTTTAATTGCCATTTTGCCCTCCTTATTCTTCCTTGACACACCATATACCGTTGGAGTAATATTTCACGCCATCTATAGTGAGTATGCCGCCCGATCGATTCTGCGCATACGGCATATAGAATACGTCAGGTGTGTGATTCTCCGTGTCTCCTATCATGAACGGACATAATACGGTTTTTTCTGAAATGTTGTTGGAATAAGGCGATACGCTGATTTCAACATTGGGATAAGATGAAACAGCAGTATTTTTATTGACTGCCATTATCCGATAAGTATAGCTTTGAATATTAGCAAATTTGATAGAATCAAATACCAGCGTTGTATTATTTTCATTATCTTTACATATCGTGAAAACCGGATTGGCATAGCCTGATGAACTGTAAGTACCTAAACATATACCGTGTTTCGTTTTCACAGCCCAGCCATAGTAATTTCCGCTTCTTACGCTCGGAGTGATCGCTGTACTGTTTGCTAATTTGACGATAGGCGTATCAGAACCACCGATGGTTTTCGGGAATTTTACAATGTCCCAGCCATTCGTGATACAGGTGATATATGTGCCGGTATCGTTTTTTTCAATACTGTCAAAATATTCCGGAACAGCGTTTTCAAGCAGATAATTATAGAGATTATCAAACGTGTTATCAGTAGACGTACTGTCATAAAGATTTGTTTTTTCGATTGCCATTTTTAAGCCTCATCTTCCATTGTGTATGGTGAATATTCAGCATCAGCCACAAAAGATTTAACCGTATCTTCACAGGACGATTCATCCGGAGGAATATTCTCTTCTCCGACAGCTGCTATCACACCGAAAAATATTTCATTTCCGTTAATCACCGCCATTGCTATTACCTCCAAATATTGCATTTTCCAACGCTGAAAGGCGTTCTTCAACAGTTGGCTTATGAGGAACATACTTCGAATCAGCAATTGAGGAATCCCGAAGCATAGGGTAAAATGTTAGATTTTCAAGTGTTGTGCCTGCTCCTATTTTGATAAATACAGAAAAATCGAACGCGGCAGTAAATTCAGCGCCGTTGCCATAGTCATGAGCGCCTTCGATTTCATTGAGCATTTCGTCAGGCTCAATATATCGGCAGCAGAGTTGATATGTTGTATTAGTTCCTCCTGCCGGGCAACCCGAAAGAATATATATACGTTTTCCGTTTGATGTAATATCTCCCAGCTTAAACAAAACATCATTGGTTGCAGTTCCGTTGGCAGTAACGCTGCCGTCGGCGTTTACAGTAAATTCCACATCGTAAACCGTACTTGATGCTACTGTATTTTTAAGCAGATTTTTTGCGGTATACCCCAAAGTAAGGGAATTTTCTTCCGTTTTAGCAGTTTCTATGGCGACTCCCTGATCGTCAAACTGATAAAATTTACCGTTTATCAGATAAATGCCTGAAACGTACTTACCTTTTGCGATAGAAACGTAATAGTCTTTATCTGTATATTTAATCCAGCCTAACTGAATATTTCCATCGATAGGCGAATAGTAATATCGCTTGCCGAACACGGTTCGCCAACCGGTATTTAATACGCCATTTGAAGCGAATTGGTACGGAATTCCGTCAATCATCTGATCATCGGTCATTTTATCGCCCTGACTATTTAAGTAATAAAATCCTGATTCATCAGACAGGAAAGAAATATTAGGAGCGTAATTAAACGCTGCGTTATACGCGCTGTCAGCAACGTTGTCTGTTTGTTCGAAACGGGTATTCATTTCTAATCGCAACATTGCCAATGCGTTCTTTATTTCTGCTGCGCTTGTATCGTCTGTCATGATATAAAGCACATTGTTTTTCTTTTTCTCAATCGCTTCATATTCCGCAGTAGTTCCGATCCAAATACGCAATGGCAGATTTTTATTGATTTCTTTCAGAGTTGAGACTGCGCCCCAGTCTACATTTTGCACTGCGC
This sequence comes from uncultured Alistipes sp., assembly GCA_964401315.1. Lineage (GTDB taxonomy): Bacteria > Bacillota > Clostridia > Oscillospirales > Ruminococcaceae > Ruminococcus. Next base: position 65,336 of record CAYNYB010000019.1, on the reverse strand, counting down.
CGTTCTCAATAGCCTGCGAGATCATGTCTAAAATCTGCTCTTTTGTGAATGTTTCACCTAAGCTGTAATTTTCATACCTCGCGTAAACATTTTCGCTCATTTAATCACCCCATATCACCAGTTGTTGTTTTCAAGCTGCTTTTCCCGAAGTTCCAGTTCTTTCTTCTTTAGCTCTAATGCCTGCGGATCGTTCGCCCAGTTTTCTTTGTCATAGTTCTTCAATGCAAGATTGATAGCCGCGACGTCAGGCGGCGCTTTTTTGTGAACGACTTCGGTTTTTATGGTTTTAACGGCTTCAATCTCTTCGGGAGTGAAACCGGCTTCACACAACGCATTATACATTTCATCAGGCAGTTTAGCTTTTTCTGTTACTGTCTTAGTTTCCGTATAATCATAACCGACTGCCTTTTTTATCAAAGCGGAGCGCAATTCGGCAACAAGGTTCTGCCTGCCTTTTTTTAACGCTTCCGTCAATTCGGGGTGTTTCTTCTTGTATTCGAACCACGAACCCGTATAAGACACGCCGAAAGATTCCGCAATCTGTTTTTCTGTCATTGTCCGTGCCATTTCTGAAACCAAAGATAAGTTCGGCTTTATATCTGTTTCATATCGACTTTGCCTGCCTCGCTTCGCCATACGTTCGCCCCCTTTTCGCGGTTACAGGTAATGCTATAATATCATTTTTCGGTAAGCGTGCCTGTGTAAGTCACACCATCGATAGTAAGAGTAACATCTTTTGTTTTCTTTGCCTGAGCAGTAACGCCGTAAACGTCTGTTTTACTGAGATTGTAATGCTTGTAGAAGTCGCCCGAGGGTATGCTATAATTAGTACCCATCACCTCATCACCGAACCACTTGACTGTGCGCACATCAACATGAGTTGCAGTATATGTATTGTCAATATTCGCGATACCGCCGAAGCCGATATCCTGAGCGGCGCATGATACGATTTTGGACGAAATTTTCTTTCCGTTCTTATCATAGCATACAATATCCGCCGCTGTGCCTTTAGTATGCTGACCGCTGCCGTTTCCGCCGACGTTTTTATCGTGAGTTGGGCAGCGATAGCCGCTGTTGATAATGATTTTCGAGCAGTTCAGAGCCTTATGAAGCTGTTCAAGCTTGTCCACAAGTTCCGAATCAAGCTTCGTATCGTGATTGCCGCCGCATTTGCATTTGAATTCCTTAATGTTGAAATGCGCGGTGAGCTGCGTATTATCCGTAGACTTGTAAGTTTTAATATTCATTTTTTACTCCTTGTTAATAAGAATTTTTACATTATCGAATTTTTTGTAAGCGTCAAGATAAATCTCATCTTTATCACCATTGTATGTAAGTTCATAATACATACCATCGGATAAAGTAGTGCTAATCAAAGCCTTCCAGTTTTGAAGTACTTTGACAGACCAAACAACATAAACATCATCAAATGTTATATTAACATCGTCTGTTATATCAATATGTTGTTTAACCCATTTAAGAACTTCCTTTCTCATTCTTTCAATCATTATTGAATCTCTCCTTTAAATCAATATTCTCTATTTCAGCACGTTCTTCCAACACATTCATGTACTTCTCCATATATTCAAGTTGTGTAAAAAGAAGTTCATATGAGCATTTCGGATGAAAAGGCAATGTTCCAGCTTTATATTTTTCAAGCATTGCTTTTAATCCGTTATATCTGATTTTCAGCTGAATATATTCTGCCTGAAAACGTTCCTTAAAATCAGCACTTTTCATCAATATAGCGGTATCATAAAGCGTATTTTCTCCGATTTCGCTGTATGCTTCCTCAAACTGTTTTTTAGGTGACCATGAAATATATCCGTCACTATATTTGACAAGATATCCCTCATCATTAGGATTCTCATTAGTCGGTATCGTCCAACCTTTGTATTTGTTGTATTCCCCTCTATTCATGGGAAAAGCCTCAATTCTCTTTGTACCAATGTATTTCTTAAAATTCATAAATTAATCCTCCTTGGTATTTTTAGCATACTGAATGCCGAAATAGAACGCTATAACGGTCGTGAATATGGTCTGAAACTGTTCCGATGTAATTACACCTCTTACCGCCTGAACGGCGAAAACAGCCGTTAGAATGAGCGTTACAAGAGATTTTACATCAACCAGTTTTGCGATTTTGTCCTTAATTTTCATGCTCCAAGTCCTCCAATCTGTGATTTGCTACTTTGATTTTTTCATCCACAACTTCCATTCGCTCTTCAAGCTTGAAAGTGCGTTCTATGAGGTTATTATATTTCTCCTGCTTCTTTTCAAGCTGTCCAATGCGGTAATTCGTCATTTTGGAACTTACAAGAATACCGCCTAAGCTGCCTCCGAGCGTACCAATAAGCGAAATTAGGGCGATTATTATTTCTGTGTTCATTATGCAACATTCCTTTCATGCAGCCTTATCAGGTTGTTTCTATCGCTTCAACAGGTACTTTATACCATGAGCCAAAGCCATTTGTACCATAACTCCTCATAAATATTGCCGGAACCATTGAATTAGCATATATTTTTTGTATAAAGCGATTAGTCATAGCAGTACAGCATATTTCAAGGCGGAAGCCTGTTCCGCTAAGGGGGCTGTTCAGTAATGTTGCCGCTACTGTAGAGCTTGATACATAATATACGCCCGGCTGTGTGTAATCATTTAAGTTCGCCCCACTTGGAATATTAGTCCCAAGACCCCATATTCGGTCTGTGATGTCGTTAAGACGTTCCTCAACACTTGGTTTGTACGGTTCGTATGTGTTGTCTGTGATTTCGGCGCAGCGGAGCATTGGATAGAATATTTGATTATTTACTGTTGCACCGGCTCTAACAATTATCCTAACCTTACAACCATTTTCCGGAATAGTAACCTTAACACCGCCGCCCACATCATACCCAAACGTGTTTGTATTTGATACTGTTCTTGCAGCATATAAAGCATAGCCTGCTTGATAGTTTCCGCCAAACGGGCAGCCGGAAAGCACCATAGTTTTGCCAACTAAATCTGACGGGATAGTGAAAACATCAACCTGTACAGCAACCGTGGCAGTTCCGTTCACGGTTATAGATTTATCTTCATTTAAAGTAAACGTAATACCGTTAACCGTCTTAGATGTTAACGTATTATTCAGAAAGTTCTTCCTCTGATAACCTAATGTGCCGCGATTTAAAGCCGATTGCTCAGCCGTTTTTGCAATATCTGACTTTATTTCCGTATCGTCGTAATTTTCCAAATCGTCAAGCTTGCTCTTATCGGCATCTGAAAAATTATTTTTAGATAATCCCATGCCGGTGACTTTATCGACTTTGCCGTCTTGCAAGTTTTGTATATCGGCAGATGTTACACCGCTGTTGATTGTAGCCCACTGATTAGCTGTAAAGGAACTGTTATTCAACGCATACTCGAACAGCCACTCGTTATCGCTGTACTTGTAGCGATTATAAACGGTATTACCATAAATATCAACATTAACAACAAACGCGTAGTCGTTGTTAGTAACATCAACAATGGTTTCAAGTTCTGCTACGCTGTTGTATGTTCCCTTGAAATATGCGGTGCTGTTTGCGACAGAGCTATTTACAAAATCATAGATAGCTTTATTCTGCACTGCGTTTTCGGATTCTCCGTTTACCTGAGTGTCGATAGGACTTGAACTACCTCCGCCTTTTATAACCTCTTTTGCGGCGATTTGAGCGGCGAGATAAACTTCATGTAAATTCATTTTACCACCTCGCCGTTAGAGTACCACTTTCCGTCTCCCGAAAGAATGGCAAGTCTATTTTCAGAAATAACGAGCGCAGACGAACCTTGATGTAGAGTGTAACCATCAACGCCATCAACAGCAGGCAGCTCATCCGAAGTGTCAGCGAAAATTTCCGCAATGATACTGCTTCTCTCGTTAGCGGATTGCGCGTATTTAATAAACTCTATCTTGTTGATTGAGAGCATTAGTAATCCCACCTTTTTGATATAAAAACGGAGATACAGGCAACTTTACGAGCTGTCCGTATCTCCGTGTAGTTGCTATAATAGTATTATAGCATTTATTTTTTTCCCAAAACTGCAAACTTTTTAAATGTGATTAAGATTTTCAGCGATAAGATATATGAATTTAGATTTCTGATAGCCGTAAGTCCTTTCACTTGCGATATAAGGGTATTTGGCGTGATAGAGTATGTTGTCCATGATGCCCTTGTGATACTCCTTTGGTATCTTTGCGAGTGCTTTTTCAACCGCTTCGCAGTCCCGGTTCAGCACCGCAAGCTTGATAGCTTTATTTTCGACAGCGTCATTGACAATATTCTCTCGCCGCTGTTTGATCCGCTCATAGTCCTTAACCAAATCTATCATGCGCCTGTACAGACTCTGAGGAAGCTTGTACGGATTATTTTTCTGACGCTGATAGTTTCTCATCTTATCCTCACCGCCTCATAACACCTTTCGTTCATTCCATAAGTACACATATATCGAAATGCATCGCACATTGTTCAAACCACTCTTATCCGGAGCAGGCTCTTATGCATATACGCTTCTGAGCCGTTGTTGCGGATAACATATCGAGTATTTGTCATGGATTATCTTCGCCTCTTGAAACCTCATTCAGAATCTCCTTGCCCTGCTTTCTCAAATCGGGCATCAATTCCTTCTGCCGTGCAATTATTCTTTCAAGTTGAAGTTCCTGTGCAGTTTTAGCTGAAAGTCCATTTTTATTGAGTATTGCAATTCTTCTCTGAACTGTTGCGCGCCGTTCAATCAACTTACGCATTTCAGGGTTTGTAGTGCAGATATGATATTTGCTATTGCATTCAGTACAGTAAAAATACTGCACTATAATATCGCCTTTTGAGATTACACCACAATTATCGAGAGTTATTGCAAAATCATGTCCGCATTTGTTACAGGTTACATTTCTATTCATCATTTTTATCTCCTCCGTCCATGTCGCCTAATCTCCCTTACGATTCTGTTGAAATTCTTCTTTCTAACTCTTGATTTCGGATGATGCAATGCTAGATGCGAAGCTCTTTTATTATCTGTTAGAAACATCGGTGCAACTTTTATTATCTGCTTCGCAAGCGAAGTGATAAAATTAACTATATATTAACCAAGCTCCGCAAAGTCCTTTGCAACCTTATTCAATGTTTCAATTGTTACATCATTCATCAATTCCATATGAAATACCTCCGTCCATTTTCGCACCGCAGTTTCTACAATATTTGTCATGTATCATACCAGATTTGTCACATTCAGAACACACATAATAATATTCTGGAATATTCGGAATAGGGGGATCTACTTTCTTTTTTATCCATTTCCCATATCTCAAAGGCTCGGCTTCGATGGCAGGTTGCCTGTCAATAACTTCACCGACGAGACAATTTATTTTTCCGCAGACAGCACATGATATCCAACATCCCTGTGCTGCCCCCATATCGCTCATCAATACTTCTTTGTCAATCAGTATCATTTTCAGCCCTCCTGTTCCAAGCTTCGATAGCCCTTTTTGCGGCTTTCTCTGCTTCTTCAAACGAATCATAGTTTTCTATATCGGTGTGCAGTTCGATTCTGCAAGCCGGACAGCAAGCAGAAAATCTAATGCGATCTGCTGCAGTTCCGCGAACAACAGCTATGCGTGTTGTTGCTAATCTACCGCAAAACGGGCAAGGCTTTAATTTGATTTCAGGCATTGTGATTCTCCTCGCTTTTCAGCTTTTCTGTTTCCCAACTATAAGACACGGAAGTATTCAAAATAAAAGTGTTTTCACACTCAGGACATTCAATCTCGTGGTCACCCTCTTCATAAATTTCAGGAAAATCTTCATAGCCTAAGTTAGTTTCCATTCCATTACCACAGTAAGGACAAACAATATAATCGGTTGAAAACGTATCAACTTTCTCGTCGGGTTCTGCTTCATTGATGCTGTCCTGTATTTTTTTAAGGCGTTCAAGTTTCTCACACTTATAGCACTTAGTATCCCACGATAAAAATGCAATGAATTCTTTTCCACAACATTCGCATACTTTTTTCATTTTGTTAATCAATCCTTTCGAATTCGATAACCCAGACCCACGGATTAGCATCCCAGCCGTAGCGGTCGAGGTCGGATTTCTTTATGGTGCTGTCCCAAATGCGCTGCATAGCGTCTTGTGGAGTTTTTGGGCATTCAGACCACTCACAATCAGGATAATCCCCCTCTTCATCTGCTAAATAATACTTGTACAACTTACCGTCTTTGCTCCAAGAGCAAATTCCCTCTGCCATGCATTCACTATCGGTAATATCCTGCAACCTCTCCACCCGAACATTCGTCACTCTCAGGAAAATCCGTGCTGCTTCTTTCGGCATATGGATTGAGGGATGCCACCTTTCAAAATTTTCGCCAGAACTGTGATGCAAAGTCTGGTCATCAGCTTTGTACGCCCAATACGGCACACGATGTACGGTTTCTAATTCCGCCCACGTCTCCCTCACATACAGGATGTCGCCTGGACGGTAGGGGGAAACGTTTTGTTCAAGTCTTCCATTTTGACTTTCTACCAAAGCAACTAAAGCGTCATCATCTTCAAACAACGTCCCACCATGATAGATTTCTCTCGGTTGCGGCTTCACAACTCGCCTTGTAACCGTTTTCCTGCCGTCCAGAATAGCTCTAACCATATCATTATTAAACAGAATGGGCTTTGCTTTCAACAACAATTCTTTGCGTTCGTTATCGGTCATTTCTTTCCCTCTTTACGTTCCTTGCATTTCGCACAATGTTTTGGGTCTGTAACATCATTTTTCAATCTGCACTCTATCCATGCAGTTGTACTTTCGCTGTTGTTACAGTTCCATTTAGCATATTTGCAATGACACAATTTCTCAATATCTTTCATTGTCATTTCAATCCTCCTCTTAACAGCTCCGGATTGTCATAGATGTTGCCTCGCACCCTAATTTCATAGCCGTTTATCTCTACGTCGCATAAGCGAAGCAAATTACCTGTACTATTTTCCTTAAAAGTGAAACAGCCTTGACAGAAAGTGATTACTCCATAAGCAAGAACTCCCACGCGAGTAACAACACATTTATCCCCCTCAAAAATCCTCCTGCCGTTCTTGTCGGTCAAGCCAGTGTACTCACAGCACGTTACGGGATCAATCTGTACACAAGTGCGTTTTCCGGGTATGTCTATCGCGCAGATACGATAAGGTGGTTCTGAAGCTCTGACTGGCATTCCTTCATGCCACGATCCACTATCACAACGTCTTCCTCTGAATAAAATTTCACGGTTCATTTGATAGGTATCTCCTTTCAATTGTCGGCGAAAGCTTTAAATATTTTTCAATCAGCTCCTTCGCCTGTTCCCAGCCATAACATACAGCCGTTAAGTGATTCTGATCACGCAGATTTCTGAGCCACATTTTCTGATTTTCAGTTGTTTTGTTCCTGCCATATTTTAATTCGATGTACAAGCCGATATATCCGCCTCTTGCAACAGGAAGAACTATATCGGGAACGCCCGGTTTTAATCCTGCCTGTTTCAGCCTGCTCCCTGTTACCGCGCTTCGCTTTCCTTCGTTAGGAACATGATACATCAATTTCAGATCAGGGTATTGATTTTCGGCAAACGCCGCCCAGCGAAATAAGCTTATCTGTTCATTCTCTTCATTCGATTTGTAGTTTTGCAAAATGCTGCCTCCTTAAATTTGGTTAATAAAAGCTTTGTATTTTTCAGCATCGAAACCGTCACTATTGGCTTTTTCCTGCCGATTGTTATAATTCCCATCAAGGACCTTAACAAAATTGCTCTCTTTGATAAGCCAATCAAAGTTAGCTTTCCAGTTCCTATCGTTGATTCCTTTGAGAAAATCAGATTTTTCAACAGTTTCAAAGGCTATTTTTATCTGTTCTACGGAAAATTTTCTTATAAGAGTTTTTATTGCTCTTTTTCTTGAATCGGATATTACCGAGACTTTCGGATATGAGATACAGATTTCATTGTACAAATCAACGATTTCGGAGATTTGAGAGGGGGAGGAGGCGGACTTGTCCGCTTTCTTTTCTTTCTCTATACTCTTATCTCTATTCTCTATACTCTTATCTCTATTCTCTACGTTACCATGTAACGCTGAATCCGTTTCATTTTCATTGCATTGTAACGCTGAAACCGTTACATTTTCGTTACATTGTAACGCTTTGCTTGCTCTGTGTTTTCGAACACGTTGTGCAGATTCACTTTCAGAGCCAACAATATCATCGATATATGGAATTTTTAAAATTCCGTTTTCCTGTTCGTAGATAAGTCCAATTTTTTTTAAAAGTTCAAGAGCAACTACAACTGTATCGAATGAAAATTTCGTATCTCTTGCTATCTTATTTTCATCATAAGGAACAATCATTTCCCCTATGGCAGATACAAGTTCACCGCCTTTGTTAGCGGCAATCAAGCATAATTTTTGATACAGCACAACATACTCACAGCCATTTTTCTGAGAAATAAGCCAGTCAATTGTTTCCAAATCGAAAAAATCTGTTTTCAGTTTTATCCAGTAATATTTTTTAGACAAAAATATCGCCTCCTACAATAGGCAAATCAACAGCTTTTCAACATAACTGTTGATTTGCCTAAAAGCTTTTAATTAAATAAGATAATATACATTACAAGTATTTAAAGCGAGTGTCTCTCGCTTGATTTTTTAGTCGACTATATAATAATATCGCCGACATTTACAGGTTGCTTCTCAATTTGAGTAATACTGTTTTTACAATATGCATATTATGTATAACAGCTCAATACAATGTGGAGGTTATATCTATGTTTACAGTAAATCGCAAAATGCTTTTGCAATGTCCCTGCTGCACGGCAGCTGTTTCGGGTTCGTCGGAATATCCAAAAATTCACGGAACAATTTCATTTTTCAAAGCCTGCAACGGCTCTCTGGTGGTCGCTGAAATTTTTAATCTGCCATCGAGCAACGGAGTATTTGCAATGCATATTCATAACGGAACAGAATGCAGCGAAAATTCAGTTGATCCGTTTGCAAATGCAGGTTCTCACCTGAACCTCCTCAATGAGAAACATCCTTTTCATACAGGCGATCTTCCGGCATTGTTCAGCAATAACGGATATGCGTGGACGGCTGTATATACAAATCGTTTTCAGCCGGAGCAAGTGAAGGGATATCCTGTCATTATACACGCTGATCCTGATGATTACCACACGCAGCCGTCGGGAAATTCAGGAAGCAAAATTGCCTGTGGTATTATAAAATAAGTTCCTGTTCACATAGGAATAACGTGCATAAACTTCAAAATTATGCACGTAACTTCCCATACGGACAAGCTCCGATATGCTGCATCAATCTCATTTTGCAGACTTGTGCATGGATTCTCTGACTATATCAAGCAGCTTGTCCGTTTTTTCTGTAAATAACTCCCTTTCTTCGCCTTCTGAAGAATTTATGAATTCTATCAGCCCGAGACAGCTTTTATAAGCTTCGGCGTAAAGAAGTTTGAATGAATTTTTTTCCGTTCCTGCCGCCTGCTCCGTCGACTTCTGAATTTCAGCTATCCGCTTTTCATATGATTCTTTCAGCTTTTCCGCCTCTTCTATCCTCGCTTCGTCAAGAGCCTTGTATTTATTTTTCAGAGTTATGATCTCTCTGTCCTTTTCTTCAAGTGCCTTTTTATCAGGAACTTCTTTGATGACTTCTTTAATGACCTCTTTTATCTCAGGCTCAGAAACAGCAACCTCGATCGGTCGGCTTTCAAGCTCTTTTATACGTGCTTCAAGCTCCGCATTCTTTTTCTCGATTTCCTTCTTTTCGGCAGCGGTTTCACGTATGGCGTCTCCCATATCATCAAGCTGTGCTTGTAAGGACTTTAACTCCGCCGATCGGGATTCAAGTTCTCTTTCCTGCTCTTTTTTATCGCCGAGCTGGCTTTCAAACATTGAAAGCTGTTCGCCCTGCTGTTTCACCTTATCAATCAATTCTTTAACTTCATTTACAGTCATTCCGGATAAATCATTATTTTCCATCACTTCCGCTCTGTCCTGCGCATCTATCTGCGTAAGCAAGGAGAGCTTGGTTATTCCAAGTTGTGCATTTGACTGCACAAAGTCCTCTCCGAGTTTTTCGTATACGCTTATGTACTGATACGCCTGCCGACGCTTCAGGTCGTGTTCCTGTTCTGCATATTCCTCAAAGGAATCATACCCCAGATGTGTATATAATCCCTCATTTTTCATCCGCCGCAGGTCACGACCAATGGCGTACACCGCGTTTATCAGTGCCTCTCCGTTTGCTTTGATCCGCTCGTTAAGGAATACTGCTTCCTGCTCCGGTTTTATAGCTAAATTTGCACTTTCCATTTTTTACCTCCTGTTAAGCCGATACTTTTATACGATTCTTTTTAATTTTCTTTCCAAACAATTCATCAAGATACTTCTGATATTCTTTTTCGAAATCAATGATATCCTGCGGTTTTGGGTTATTCGCCCAATTGTTCTTATACCCTCTGCATTGGACTATTGTTCCGTTCGCACCAATTTCCATTGTGTAGTACGGAACATCGGGCTTGTCTATTTTACGCAGAAACAATATTGCCAGCTTGCCTTTTGCATGACGGTCCGCATAGCCACCGACGCAGTGATTCAGACGCTTTCCCTCGTCAATTATCTCCTGTACACTTTTGGGAGTGATTATTTGCAGACCTCTTTCCTCGTCAATATACTCCATTTTCGCAAGTTTTTTATTGCGTTCCTCAAGCTCCTGCTGTGCCAGCTCGTCTGCTTTGATCTTTATTATCTTCGCGAGACGTTCATGAGCTTCATGAAGATTTTTCGGCTTTGTAATGAGAGTATCTGTCATATCGTATTTCAGTTTGATGCACTGATTGAGGTAATCGTTCCAATCTTCGATACCGTAATATCCTCCGTGCTTATCTGCATAATTCAGAACCTTTTTCAGCGAAAGTTTTGTTTTATTCATAACAGAAAGCAGGACATCGATATTATAGTTATATCGACAAGCCACTTGAAAACGTGTATTTTCGTCCATAGACGGGTCAATCTTGCGCAATGCATAATATGCGCTCAATGTTTCACAGTCACAGTCTTTCAGCAGATTCATTTCGGTTTTATTGAGCTTCAGCATTTTCTTAATATCGTTGCTGCGGTAATTTATTCTGATTCCGCATATTGTTCCCGCGGTGAGTTTGCAAGCGATTATATATCCGAATCCGGATTTTATCAGATATTCTATATTCGGATGTGCAGCGAATTCACAAAGGTATTTTATGTAATGGGCTTCGATCTCGTGATATACGCTTTGACCAACGCACTTCTCCGCATATTTCAGAAATGTTTTTTCAACCTCTTCCCGATCGATGACCGTATATGAATTATCAGGATATAACTCTCCGGTATGAAAATTTGGATCGTTTTCACTTTTTAAAGGACTCCATGCTTCATACGGTTGTTTTTCGCTTGCATTAAACTTGAAATGTTTTTCCCAGCGCTGCGCGCCAGAAGGAATTAAACAGTAACGCTGTTCCTCGAACCACTCAAAATCAAGAGGTTCGGAATCCTCGAAATTTCCTCTTATGCCGTCAATCGAAAACCTCTCATATACTGTAAAGCATCGGATAAACAGATTTTCTCCTTTCGCCTTGAATACGGCAAAATTCTTCTTATGACGAATGCCTTTTCTCTCCCTCCCCATTGCAAGAAAGGTTACAGGAGAATCGCATTCAAGGCATACTCCTGTCTCTTTGTGAGCAATTCCTCTAACGAAATGCCGACCGTTTACAGTATCGTTCATATAAAAGCGGCGGCAATGCGTGCAGTAGCACTCAAACACCCCTCTTTTCACCTGCGTGTACAGGACGTAATGCGGCATATATTCATCTTCGATTTCCTGCTGTTTCTCAAATCCTAAGCGCGGGAAGCTGTCCAATAAGCTGTTTCTGAGTTCTTCGCTTTTTATCATGATAATCACCTCAAAAGTTCAGCAGATCGTCCAGCGATACGCTGAGACTGCTTTTCGGTTTGCTCTGCGTCATGGTTATCGGCGGATCAATATGTCCGTTGTCACCGCTGAGATCGATCGTCATATTGAAATGCACCTCTGCCGTAGAAAAATAAAACTTAGCCGCCCTTTTAAATGCATCGAGATCCGAAATATTGTTGCCACAGCCCTTAACAACGTAATTAAGGCATTCCTGAAATGTCTTATCTGACTGCTCAATTGCTTGTTCAAATTCTGATTCCTGATCACAGAATTCGCCTAATATCTCCGCAATCGGACGTGCAATTACAGTTTGTTTGATTCCTTTAATAGCTTTTAGTCCAAAATATTTTTCTCTATCCATTGACTTTTCCTCCTGAATCTGCTATAATAGCAGTGGTAAGTGTTTTTTTATTTCGCTCCCTTCGGGGAGCTTTTTTCTTTATATGTGCCTGAGAACGTCGATTGTCAGAGCTTTCAGGCTGTCGGCAGTGACATTTATTTTCATATGATATTTCATACCACTTCCATGATACAGCCAGTTGACCTGTACATACTCGTCACCGCCGATGACCTGATACTCAGAACTTATGATGTTACAGTCGATTTCCTTGAGCAAAGACAGTAACTCATGACGGACAAAACTACCTTTTTTCTGCTGTTCAACTGTCATATCAATTCTCCTTCTCTATTGCTTTGAGTACCTTTTTGGTAATCTCAAAATCACTGTCACCTGTGATCTTGACTATCTTTTTGCGACCGCCGCCGCTGTAGTAAGTGAGAACAACAAGTTCTTCCCCACACGACTGCTTATAAAGAACAGAAACGATATCAGGATTCAGAGCAGTAACAATCTGAAACAGCGGGCAGATTACAAATGTCTTTTTCTCCTCATAATAAGTTTTCATGCTTCAGCGCCTCCTTCAAACTGCTTAGCCGTTTCTTCCCAATAATCGCTGTCCTCAGGATCGCCGTCCGCGGCAGCCATGTAATGCTCCGCTAACATTTGAGACGTCTTGTTCTTCTCGACTGCAATCTTGAATTCGCGTATTGCTCTTTCGCGGCGAAAAGCCTTTATGTCATCTATTGACATTTTGATGTATGCGATCACTGCCGCCGCTCCCGTAGCGATCAGCATATAGATTGAACTGTCAGGCAGTATAAAGCGCAGATTCATTTTGTACCTCCTATATTCAAATTAAAATCCCCATTTGCACATATACCAGCGGACTAAGTGACCCGTAGGAACAACAAAGCCCCTGTTGAGTTTTCCGGGCTTGCGCTGAGCGATACCCAGAAGTCCTTGCTGCTGTAGTGCATCTCTAAGGCTGTTTTCGTCGCAGCCCCACCACTCCGCTATTACCGGCACGGGGACTTGCTTGGGATATTTTTCGATGATTTCAGCAAGTCGTTCAGTGTCCTTACTGAGATATTCTGTGATTTTTTCAAGAGCGGTCATGGTTATGCTCCTTTCCGCAATTCATGTCAGTCTTTGAGTATTTTTGTGACGCCGTCATATTTTGTATCACCTTTTTTCCGTAATAGTTACCTCAACTTCCCTTGCGTTAATGGTGGGGAAGTGATGTTCTTGCAGATCCTCAACCATTGATGCAATATCCTCTAAAATTTCTTTAGTACTTCCTCCGCCTGTCTTGATAATTTCGCTACCTGTAAAGACGTCGCGTTCAACAATTGTGTTGTTGCGTTCAACAATTATGTTTATTTTCATTTTTATTTCTCCTTTTCGCTATTCGTTTTCAACTATGTATGTACCGTCGCATGTTGTGAAGATTGTACGACTTGGCGGCGTTTGAATATGCTTTTCAAAAGCTTTATCCTCCATGAAGTTTTGCTCTTCTATTTCTGCATTTTCAAGCATTTCCAGCTGTTTATCAATCGTGTCAAGCGTAATGCCGGTTGAAGCAAGCTCACGTCCTTTTTTCTCAAGGAATCTGAGATTATAAAGCCGTTGTCTGCGCTTGTATTTCAAACGCTGTTCACGTCTTGCAAGCGCAACATATGGGCTTTCTTCCAGTTCCTTAATTTCTCTTTCAACCTCTTCATTTGTGATACCATTTCTTTTCATTTTTCATTCTCCTTTTTCGTTATCCGTTGTGACTGCTCCTGATTTTACGAGTTTTTCGAGTACAGCAACTGGTTTTTCATTGTTGCAAATCACCGCATCATCAATTTCATTGATTGCTTTAGCGAGTGCGGCTTTAATATCCTTAACCATATTAAAGAGAACCAAAAGCGCGTCCAGCAGTTCTTCATATGACACTTCTGTTTCTTCTTGTTTTCCTTCTCTGCCGAGAAGCCAATCAACTGAGCAGCCAAAAAAGTCAGCCATATGTACAAGTTGACTGAGTGACGGAATTTCAACCCCACGCTCAAATGCAGAAATATAAACCGAATACTCACCGAGCATTTCGGCAAGTTCGTCCTGGCTAAGATCCTTAGCCTGTCTTGCTTTCCTGATATTGTTTGCGAGTGTTATTTGCATTATCTCTTCCATTTTTACTTCTCCTTTTTCGCAAGACGACGCGCTTCGCTCGCAGCGCGATTGAGTTCTGCAAAAAACGGAGATTTTTTAGAGGCTGACTTTAACTCAGCCTGCCGATTTTGCATTAAAGCTACCAATTCAGCTATTTCTTTTGATTCTGCTTCGATAGTGATCTTCATTTTATTACCTCCTTGTTTGTTGCCTGTGCCTGTTGAATGCTCATGAGTAATGCTGTTATCATGTTCACAATAGCTTCAAGTTGGAGTTTCTGTGATGCTGTCATTGTGCTAACCGTCTTGTTCAGTTCCTCTGGTGTGAGGGTACGTTCTCTGTCGTTTCTCATATAATCACCTCTCTGTTTTGTTGTGCAGAAACCCATTTAAGTTCTCTCCTGCGGTTTACTTCCCGTTTAAGTTTTCTTCTGTGGTGTTTCTGTGATTATATAATACCATAAAATTTGGTATTTGTCAATATAGAATACCAATAATTTTGGCGAACAAACACAAGTTTGTAGTATTATACAAATAATATTGGTCTAAATTGTGCTTTTTCGCCAAAAAAATAGGCATTATCGCACATTTTATAAAAATGCTATTGACAGATACCAATATTTTTGGTATTATGAATTTAGGAGGTGATTTAATGAAATCAATGTCTGAAATTTTACGAGAATTACGCACATCAAAATCCATGACGCAAAGTGATATAGCAAAAATTCTTGGATTAACAACAAATGCATATCAAAGCTATGAACGCGGGACAAGTGAACCGGGCTGTAAAGCACTTAACAAACTCGCCAACTTTTATGGAGTATCAACGGACTACTTATTAGGGCGTACAATGGTAAAACAGATGGCAACCGAACAGCCTGATCCATTAGCAGGGATTGACATTTCAAACGTAGAAAAGCGAATAATAGAGAAATACACGGCGCTTGACGAGGATATGCGCGCTGTATGTATCGAAACATTCAGACAGCTTTCAACGGCTCTTGATGTTAATCCGCAAAAGCTGAGATCCGTGCAGTCAAATGCACAAACTGATTCAAAGCAAGTGCAGAATAAAAACACATACACCTGCGGCGAACTCGAAGAGTTCCAAAAGCAGCAGGATTATGAACAAGGCGCAGGTTGATCATGGTAACATTCTATAATCATTGACAGTATTGAATATGTCTGCATGCATTAAGTCTCAACACAAAACAAAAAGCTGCTCTATAAAGCAGCGAAAGGAATTAATTATGGATATGAATTTAAACACAAACAATAGCGAACCTAAATCAAAAAACAAAAAATTGATAATCATCATTGCTGCGGTGGCGGTTTTCTTGTCTTGTAGCTGCTGTTGCTGCGGAAGTAGTGTGCTTCTACTCGGTTCTAATACTAAAAATGGAGATGAATCTTCCGAATCATCAAGTGTAAGCGAAAGTGAAAGCAGTGAAACTGATGAAGCCACGACAACTGATGATATGAAAGAAGAAACAACAATAGCTACTACCACCACAACAACTACTACTGTGACAACTACTAAAAAAACCAAAACGACCAAAGCCTCCGAAAAAGTTACAACCGAAACTACGACCGAGGTTGTTTCAAATTTAACATTAGGACAGAAAAATGCATTAAAAGCCGCTAAATCATATATTGATACTTTGGCATTTTCGTATTTGGGTCTTATAGATCAATTAGAATTTGACAAATATTCTCATGAAGATGCCGTTTACGGTGCTGATAATTGCGGAGCTGACTGGAATGCTGAAGCTATTGAATCTGCTGAATCATATATTGATACTTTTGCGTTTTCATATTCAGGTCTTATAGAACAGTTAGAATATGAACAGTTTACATCAGAACAGGCTCAATACGGAGCTGATAACTGTGGTGCAGATTGGTTTCAGGAAGCCGCCGAATGCGCTGAAAGCTATATCAGTACTTTTTCATTTTCGCGTGACGATCTTTTAGATCAGCTTCTTTATGAAGGATTCACGCAGGAGCAGGCAGAACATGGAGTGCAGTCTGTAGGATATTAAAAGACGAATTGGAGCAGGAGAGACAGGCTAAAGCCAAAGGCGTGATATAATGGTAATACGTTACTATTAATGTCAAAAATTCACCTATAGTTACAATAAGGAGAAAAACAATGAAACCAAGTACTAAGAAAATTATAATTATAATAGCAATAATAGCGATTGTTTTGTGTTCATCTTGTTGCTGCTGTACCGGTTTTTTATATATGATCGGTTCAAACAGCGAAAACAATGAGGAAAGCGACAGCAGTTCTACAGTTGCAGTAACAACGGAATTAACAACAGAAGAAGTGACAGAAGAGGAGACAGAACCGCCTGTCACAACTACCACTACGGAAACAACGGTTACTACTACAACTACTACGACTGAGACAACAGAAACGACTACAACTACTGCAAAAGCTCCCGATCGTTCTGAAGAATTTGTAAGCAAAATCAAGAAGAAAGTCAGTGATGATGTAGGCATAGGCGAGAAAGTAACAGATGTTACTATAGCGGATAGAAAGGTTACAATTTTCGTTGATATTTCTAAGACAGATACTTCTATTGTTTCCTATGAGGATACTGCTGTTTCCCGCGCTTCATCAATTACTGACGATTTCCTTGAATTAAAAAACTACTATGATATGTGGGATGAAGTTGTGGTGGATTTCGGCGATATAGGCAAAGTCACGCGCAATAAAGATGATATTGTTGACGGTTGGTTTGGAGATTATTTTAAAATTAACTCCCTCGATGGACAATATTATCTGGAACGTGGCAAATTGGAAAGCGTAATTGTTAATTCAATCGATGGTGAAAGCGTTATAGTTATAAAAGCTAAAATCACACCGTCATATAATAACAAGGCTACTATCAATCAAAACTATTTCAATGTCGGCGATTTAATTAGAAATCAAGGCTGCAATAAGTTTGATAAAGTCGACTATTGGGCTATTGCTGATATGACCGACGGTTCAGAAGCAAAAGTTGTAGCTTTCACACTGGATAAGAAAACAATTGAGAAGATATATGACGAATCAATTGCTGATATTCAAATCGGCGATTATGCAGACGATTTGTTTATTCTTCCAAGCCTTAGGGATTAATGTACAACATAATTGCTTGAATAAAAATGACAATAATCTAATTAATGTAAAAAAATCCCCCGCGGTACTCGCAATACCGCAGGGGAAAGGACGTGCAATAACACACATCACAACAATGTTATTATAGCACGTCCTCTTAAAAATGTCAAGTTTTTAGAGGAGTGAATTTTAATGGGTAGACCCAAAAAAGAGAAACCTAATAAACAAGGGTTGTATGAAGTCAAGGTCACGATCGGCAAGAACTTCGATGGTACTTTGATCCGCAAGAGCTTTTACAGCACCATTAGCAAAGCCGATGCCAAAGCTAAAGCAGAACAGTACAAGATAGATCAGGCTGTTTTTGAAGCGACTGGAGAGCATTCCAAACCGAACGTTATGACGTTTGAGACGTGGGCGCGAAAATGGCTTGACACTTATAAAAAGGGGATAGTCAAGGAGCATACATATAATTTTACATATAAATCCAATGTAGAAAAGTATTTGATTCCTTATTTCGGGAAAGCGCACATAGCCAAAATACAGCAGATCGATATACAGAAGTATTTTAATCAGGTTGAGTATAATGGCGAACCTCTTGCAAAATCTACGCTGGATAAGCAAAAGATGATTTTAAAATCAATCTTTGATGCGGCGATAGACAATGATTTATGCTACAAAAATCCTGTGAAAAATATTAAATATCAGCGTGTTGCACAGCAGGAGGAACGTCTTGCATACACTAAGGAAGAAGCTGATAGATGTGAAGAGTACGCTAAACAGCATGATAAAAAAGATATAGTTATTATGTTGAATACTGGCATTCGACGTTCGGAACTCCTCGGTTTAAAATGGAGCGATATTGATTTCGATAAGCAAGTAATTCACATCGAACGAGCAGTAACTCAAACCAAAGGCGAAATTATAGTCGATAAGCCAAAAACAAAAACTTCTATTCGCACTATTCCCTTATCTGCTGCATTTACAGGATATTTACAACAGTTTGCCGGGCAATCTGATTGCTTTGTTATAGGAAATGAGAAAAATCCTTTTAGTGTAAGTACCTATTCAAAACATTTTAAACAATTTATGTGTAAAATGGCAGATGAAACAGGGCTTTATCCTCTGTCACCTCACGAATTGCGGCACACATACGGTACAATTCTTAGAGAAAGCGGAGTCGATATTTATACAATTCAAAAAGTTATGGGGCATTCTGACATCTCTGTAACAGCGGCAATATATGTCCACAATGACTTAGACGTATTAAGACGGCAGCTGAAACTTGATGATAAGGAATAGCCGATTTTTATACCGTTTACTACGACACTATTACGACATTTAATACAGTTTTTTTCAGTTTATCTTATATTTTCACTTTTTGAATATCCCGATTTATAGGCAAAATCCGCCTATTTTATGCCGTTGATAGCTTTTGTTTTCTACGACTGGAACTCGTGTATACGTTAATAGCGTATCGAGGGTTCGAATCCCTCCCTGTCCGCCAAAACAATTATTTGAGAGAAGTGCTATGAATCGAGAAAACACCGATTTACAGCACTTTTTCTTTACTTCTCGTGTGACAGATTTTTCTGCATTTTGAAGAAAAATTCTGAAAGTTGACACGAATTTCAGCAAGAGTTGACACGGAAAGTTGACACAGACCTAAAAAAAAATATGGTGTATAATCGAAGTGCAGTCTTACATCGGAATACATCTACTCTGCTGTCATGATCCAAATCGGAACGGACAAACATACTTTGATTTGTAAAAGTTTCTCTGCCAAGAAGATAATTTTGTAAAGCAATAGCATCAGCAATAGATATAACGCCGTCCTTGTTAATATCGCCTAAATTAAGAGGAACAAATTTTCTCACATCTCTTGATTTATGTTTTCTTGCATATTCTTCTGTCGTACTGCCTGAAAATCCATATATACAGCCTCTAATGTGTTTCTATCCACAATTGAAGTAGCATGAATAATACAATCTGGGGTCATTATAGTGATAGAATCCGCAAAATAATCTGCCCCTCTATTGAATGCACTAACACCGATTCCCTTTACTGTCTCATGTATCACAATGTCTTTAAGTAAATTTGTACCCATGAAAGTAGATTCTCTGATTTCTTCAACTGATGTAGAAAAATCAATTGAAACAATATTTTGGCATTCTTTAAAGGCGCTATTTCCTATTTTTGTTACAGATAAAGGAAGCTTTTATAAATAAAAACATGAATAAAAAATCGATGAAGAGCAGTAAAACAATATTACTATGTGTATATTTTTTCACAGTCAATTTCATGCGACAATTTAATTTTTTGAAAAACGACAAAACGGCACTTTTTCGCCTATTTATAGCGATAAGTGCCGTTTTTACCTTGCCGTATGAATGACTTTTTATACGCGTTATTTGTCGCATGAAATTATGATGCTGTTATTCTCAATAAATAGGCAGACTTGTCTTTTTGGTGTCATACTTTGTCAATTTTTTCTTGAAATACATACAGCATTCCTGCGAAAAATTGACCGTGCCTGATACAAAAAATACTGCGTCATCCAGCATTTCTACAGTTTTAGAACAAGTTTATTTAAAGAATCAATAATTGTGTTTGTGCATTGGAACAGCGATAAGAAATTTAATCTTTTTTCCTTCTGCCATAAACATTTTTTCATGTTCGGTAACATAATTTTCAATTTCGGATTCGCTGTGCAGATCGTAAGATTTAAATTTTATCGTGAAACCTGCCTGATCGAAATATTCGAGTGATTCTTCAAATAATTCGTCGTCATCGGTTTTGAACCACAATTCGCCTTTCAGAAATTTTTTGTAATTTATAAGCTGTCGGGTATGAGTCAGACGGCGCTTTTTGTGTTTAGCTTTTGGCCATGGATTGCAGAAATTAATATAAATTCTGTCTGCGCGATCGTTTTCGTCCCAAGCCAACTCCAGACGTTCGATATTCTGAATAGTTATTCGCACATTATCGGGCTGCATATCGGCAGCGTCATAGGCGGCTTCAAGTTTTCTTTTGGCAAGAACGAGCATTTCGTTTTTTATGTCCATAGCAATAAAATTTATGTCGGGATTCTGCGGCGCTGTCTGAGAAATGAATCCGCCTTTACCGCATCCCAATTCAAGGTATAGAGATCGTTCGGGGTGTTCAAACAGATTTGTCCAATTGCCTTTCTGCGCCTGCGGATCGGCGATATAGAATGTGCAGGCTTCAAGTTCGGGTTTTGCCCAGGGTTTATGTCTTATTCGCATATGTAACTCCTTATTTTCAGAAAAATCCAACGATATTTCGCCGAATTTACTGTTATTACTGCGCCGATTAACAGCGGCATTTATAGATCTATTATATCATATTATGTTAAAAATTGCAAGAGCCGAGGAAAATAATTTGAGTTTCGCAAAATTAACGAACTTGCGAGTGGTAATGCGAATTAGATGCAGCGACACGCTGCTTATAACACAAAATTCTTAATTTGTCTACTGATTTCCGTAATTTTTTGCGCGATTCTATTGACACAGAACAAATTATATTATATAATTATAATATAATTTGTTCTTAAAAGGTGTGATCATATGAATTATATATATTCGCTTTCAAAATGCAGAGAAATAATTCCCGATGAATACGACGGAAGCTATGAACTCGTTCGCGAAATTTTAAATTCTTATAAGAATCTTGAAGATCTTTCGGTTGTTGACCATAAAGATCTTTTACTTCTTTATTCAGCAACGACGATTATGAGGAAAAAAGGTTATTTAGATCAGAAAATAAAAATTTGCAGTCTCCCTATGGAAGAAAAAATGAAGATTTCGGATACGATCGGGAGAATATGGACTAAAGCCGAAAACAGCGAATATGATCATCATAAGAATGACAATCTGGTGGAGATAGGAATGTTTGAGGCGGTCTACTGGACTTTTGACAGGCGCGATCCAAAGACGGGAAAACGTCTGAATATCGTTACAAAGCCGTCGCTTGTAAATGATTTTTTTGCCATGTGCATTGATATCATGTCCACGAATGATGATGAAGCGATTTTCAAAAGGGCAGCTGAAATTCTCGACGAACGCTATATCGGAAGCGGATTTGGCGTTGGTTCGGCTTCTCAGATACTTCATTGTCTGAAGCCCTGCACGTTCCCGGTTCTAAGTAATAAAGGCTCTGCTTATGATAAATTTGAGATCGGACTTGATAATGCGGGCAATATTAGTAATTATATAGACAATGTCAGAAAGATAAAAAATTTTCGCGACAGAAATTTCAGATTCAAAAATTACAGGATATTTGACATCGCTCCAGAAAATGCCGTAGAAGAAAAAGTTACATCATATTTTTCAATCGACACTGGCATATCATTTCCGCTGAACCGCATAATTTACGGACCGCCCGGCACGGGAAAAACGTATCATACAATAAAATATGCAGTTGATATTATTGAAAACCGTATATCCGACCGCAATGAAAACTACAGCGAAATATGCAGAAGATACGACGAATACGCATTAAAGGGCAGGATTAAATTTGCGACTTTCCACCAATCGTTCGGCTATGAGGACTTTGTTGAGGGAATCAAGCCGATGATCGTTGACAGATACGGAAAAGAAACTATTTCCGCTAATTCTGAAACGCATATGGTTTATCTCACAAAAGATGGCGTTTTCAAGAAAATATGTCTGCTTGCCAGAAAGAATCCTACGCTGAATTATGTAATTATAATCGACGAGATCAATCGCGGCAATATTTCGCGAATTTTCGGTGAACTCATTACCCTGATCGAGGATACCAAACGCGGAATGGAAGCCGCTCTGCCTTATTCGGGAGAAATGTTTTCAGTGCCGCCGAATTTGTATATAATCGGAACTATGAATACCGCCGACCGCTCTCTTGCAATTCTTGACACTGCTCTGCGCAGGCGTTTTGAATTTGCGGAAATGCTGCCAGAACCAGATCTTCTTACGCGCGATTGCGACGGAATCGATCTGTGCGAAATGCTTACAGCGATCAATCAGCGCATCGAATATTACTATGACCGCGAGCATACTATCGGTCATGCTTATTTTATGGAAAACGGTGTATCGATAAATTCTGTGGATAAACTCAGAAAAATATTCAAAAGCAGGATAATTCCGCTTATGCAGGAGTATTTCTTTGATGACTATGAAAAGATCATGCTTATTCTGAACGATGATAAAAAGTTTAGATTCATTCGCGAACTTGACACGAGATATATAAGAGATTCGCGGCGCAAAAATTTGTGCATAGGCGACATTGACAGCCTTGAAATCGGTGATTTTATAAATATTTACGGTGGCATTTATGTGTAAAATTATTTTTGTGCGCGTAAACGAGGTAATTCTGAACGGCAGCAAAGAGAATAAAGCTGACTTTGAAATACTTGGCGATATGATGAATCATTGCGATAACGATATGAAAAAGCTTATGATCATGAATGGAAAAATTATAAGGGCTTCCGATCATGTGGGCGCGATCAGGCTTGCTAATGATACGCAGATCGAAATTCTACCGAAAGCAGGAAGTATTGCGGATTCAAAGACATTTATGTTGAATAAACTCTGTGCGCTTGGCGACCTGCCATATTCCGTCAAGGAAATTTCGGAAAGCGTCACAAGAGATGAGCTGTTCATAGAATTTTTCGTGGAAATGTTTATAAAAGAATGCATGATCATTATCAAAAGGGGATTGATTTCCGAATATCGGACTGTTGAGGAAAATTCAAATATTCTCAGGGGCAGGCTGATGTTTGCCGAGAATATTCGTAAAAATTTTTATCATAGTGAAAGATTTTATGTTAAGCATGAAGAATTCACGTTTGACAAAGCAGAAAACCGACTAATGAGGTCGGCTGCGGAATTTTTTCTGAAAATCACATCAATTCACCAAAACAGAATACAGCTTCGACATATTCTCAGATACCTTGACGGCGTAAGCGTTTCGGAAAATTATGATGATGATTTTGCAAAATGTACGGATTCGCGCAATTCAAAAAAATATGTCAATATGCTGAATATATGCAGAATGTTTATGCAAAATGATGTTTTCGGGCAGTATTCCGATAAAAATGTGATTTATGCGTTGTTTTGCAAATTACGCTGATCGGCAAGTCTCTGCTTGTTTTTCAGCTTCGACCAATTAATGAAGCCGTACAGATCGTTTATCAAGAAGATTACAAAGCAGATCATAACGGAAATATATTCTGTATTTTTTGCGGAGGCGATTGACCATAAAATTATCAAAACCACGTCATTTGCGGCATATGCGACAGCGTAATATTCCGATCTTCGCATTGTCAGATATGCGGCGGCAAAACTTGTGAAAACAGAAATTGTGCTTAGCCATAATACTCCTGTATGAAAATATTTCAGAATGAAGTAGAAAACAGTTGTAACGGCAATGCTGAGAAACAGCAGAAATACGTATTCCTGAAATTTCAGCCGATTCACTTTGACTTCCGCTTTTCCGCTTTCGGCAGGATTTCTGAGCCATGTTATTACAGAGAAAACCGCAATTGGAGCGGTCATTCCCAAATATGTTATCATTTCGCCGTAGTAGGCGTTTCTATATGAGATTATCCCATATATTAGGCTGAATATCACGGTGAGAACTTGTCCCCAAACGTTTCCCTTTGCGTTTAGTATCAAAAATGCAGCTCCAATCAGCGAGGCTGTCAGAGTCATTATGTCATGCGAGCCTGATATGAAAAATGCGATTATAATAACGGCGGTCGAAATTCCCCATAAACATTTTTCATATACTGAAAAATATGAGATTTTCTTATCCATGTTTATCTCCTTTGGTAATTTGCTATAAAGCACAATTTGCCCGATATTCCAATTTCGGAATATCGGGCAGATTTTTTATTGTTTTACAACAAGCTGTCTGAGTGCAACTAAATCGTAAATATCGATCACTCCGTCCTTGCATACGTCGGCAGCCGACCAATTGTCAAGCTTTCCGCACGTAAGAAGCCATTTATGAAGCTGAACCAGATCGGCAGCTCCGACTTCTCCGTCATTGTTGATATCACCGACAATGGGTTCTATCACTGTCGTAGTCGTTGTAGTGGCAGGCGGTTGAGTTTGAGCGGTGGTTGTAGTAGTTGTCGTTGTTATGGTAGTAGTCGTTATCGTCATTGTCTCGGCAGCCCATTTCTGGCAATCACTGTTTGTGAGATCCCACTGCTGAACGTTTGCGCCGCTTTCCTTGCTTGCACCGCTTACTTCAACGAAACGCGCATCTTTTGAAGCTCTCGTCATGATGTAGTATGAGCCGTCGATATTTTTCGAGAATTTAAAGAGCATCGAGCTGTCCTTGGTGGAATATTCCGCAATGCTGATATTTCCGCCGTTATCTGATCCGTCGGCTTTGAGAACGTAATTTTTATCGGCAAGAGAGCGAATGTAGTAATAATTACCGCCGCCTGCAAATTCCTGAAGAATCCACTTTTGGCAATTGTAGTCGTTTGAACCCCATTGTTGTACATTCGTATCGGCTTCCATTTTTCCGCCCGCGATCTCCATAAGCATTCCGCTGTTGAGATTCTTGAACTCATAAACAACGCTCATATCCATTTTAGTTCCGGGATTTGAAACAGTTTCAAGAATCCAGTTCTGGCAGTTTGCGTCATTGATCTCCCACTGCTGAACATTTGCGCCGCTTTCTTTGCTTGCATTTGAAACTTCAACCGCTGACGCACAATTTGAAATTCTTGTGAGGATTTTATAAGTGCCGTCGGAATTTTCAGCGATCATAAACTGCTGATTCGTTCCACCGTTGTAATTATAAATATCGATATTCGTACCGTTGGCAGTCTTTTTACCTGCAACGTCAAGCATAAATGTGCCGCCGTCGCCCAAAGCCGAAGCGATATAGTAATAACCGTCGCCTGCGTCGATAAGTTTCCAGATATCGTGGATCGTATTATCAGGTGTTCCCCACTGTTGAACGTTCGCGCCGTTTTCGGCTGAAGCTCCTTCAACCTGCATATAAAGTCCCGAATTAGCATTCTTGAATCTGAAAGTCGAGCCATTTGCGAATGTTGCCGCAACAGGAGCGGCAGGACCGTCGGGAGCAGTATTGAATCCCGCGCTTGGAACACCTTTAGAACCGAAACGAAGATACATCATATTACCGCTTGACGACTGGCAGCCGCTGTATGTATCGCAGTAACTTTTTGCCTGATCAGCAGTAAGCTTTACGTAATTGTAATTCGTCGTTGGACGCCAAGTGCAGTTTTTTGCCTGTCCTTCAATTCCAAGCCGTTTGCAGTTTACGCCCTTTGAACCCGAATCCGCGAACGCGCCAGGATACGTTACTGTATTCCAGTCGCACACAACGTTTCCTTTGGTGGATGCGCCATCGTAATAGCAGCTTTCAGCGAAGAGCTTGCAGTCGGAATGAACCGTATAAGCCATGCTGAAATTGTAAACATAGTTGTTGAGCGAATGGAAATATCCGTAACGCATAAGTCCAGGCGCTCTCGTGAGGGTATCTTTGAATTTACTGCTGATTATTGACATTCTGGGGAAATTATTCTTATTTTTGTAAGAATCTTCCGTATCGTCGGGATAACCCAAAATCAAGCCGTATTCATGAAGTCCGAACGAGCAGTCCGAAACTGTACAGTAATCCGCGTCGTAACAGCAGGCGAGGAATTTATCCCAGTCGGGAGTTGCTTCGCCGAGGGTATTATAATCCGAATGACCAACGAAAGTTACGTGATCGACCCAGAGATTTTCGCCCGAACCGAAATAAACTACGATAGAATCGTTGCCGTTGGATTTTGCGTCATGATTCATTTCAAAATTCTTGATGATGATATTGTTTCCAACGCCTTTTCCCGTTGAGGTGCAGAACTGCACATTATTGAGCGTATGAGCGTTGTAGCTGCCTATGATAGTTTTGTTGCTGCGGACGTAAATTCTGCCGTCAGGGCAGTAAAGATGATTTTGAGAATCTTGAGTAAGATTTGTAACGCTGATATTTTTTGTTACAAGAATTGT
This sequence comes from uncultured Alistipes sp., assembly GCA_964401315.1. Lineage (GTDB taxonomy): Bacteria > Bacillota > Clostridia > Oscillospirales > Ruminococcaceae > Ruminococcus. Next base: position 38,716 of record CAYNYB010000019.1, on the reverse strand, counting down.
ATACGGTGTATCGGATTCCGCATATTTTTTTAGGGTTGCAAAATCGGCAGCTTCAACAAGTTCGCCAAAAAGACCTCCGACGTCGCCTGCTTTGATATTACCTGTATTGTCATTGTCACAATAGCCTGCAAATCCCTGTAAACAGTCTGAATTAAGAAGCCACAGCTGATTATCCGCGCCCGTATAATTGGCAAGAATCATGCCGCCCGAACTCTGGGTAAGAGCGAGAGAAGTATCGCTGTAGTTGACGATCTTGTAATAAAGACCGTTTCCGAGACGGTCGTTTTTAACGGGAATGACGTACCAATGCTGAGACTGCACCGATTCGCAGCCGTAAACCACAACACTGTTTCCCTCGGAAACTTTGTATCCCTTTGGAGTGAGCATACGTCCCGACTGAGCATTGACCAGCTTAAAATACGTACCCTTTGAATCTGCTCCTACGCGATCGAAACGCCATGAAGCCGAAAGATCGCTGCCCAGAGCTTTAACGCTAAGTCCGGAGTTGTCAGCCGTGCCGTTTTCCGTGAGAACTTTGGAATTATCCTTGACAGCCAGATTCATAAGCTGTGCGGGATAGTCTGCCGAAACCGCTATGGAAACGAGCGATCTTGCTACGTTTCCGAAGCCTGTTATCGTGCTGCACACAAAAGAAATACAGACGAAAACAGATGTCAGCACTGAATAAATTTTTTTCTTCATAATGATCCTCCTAATACTTTAAATTTATCTTAATTTACATTAAAGAACCCATTGTATATATTATACAAAGTTTAGAAAGTTTTGTCAATGAATTATAATATCTTTTTTAGAGGATTATTTAGCTATTCATTGTTAAACATAGACTATAGTCTTTTTTACTGTTGCAAAAGAAGATTATAGTCTATATTTGCATTCAGGTTTTCCTCGCCAGAGCGCTAAGCTTCCTGTATGCGTCTATCCAATCGTATACACGGATAATATTTTTGTGGCGAACTCCTTTATTATAGCGGTTGTCAAACAGCAGTACCTTAACATTTCTTTTGGCAAGATAAAGGGCAATTTCAGGTCTGTCATCGATCATAACGTCAGCCGAAACGCTTCTTACGCCTTTCATTTTATCAGACGGACCTTTGCTGTCGGAACAGAAAAAAAATCCGCTGAATTCAAATCCATTTTCCCTGATCCACTGCTTATACAAATTTCTGCTGTATCTTCCCAGAAAATTCTCGCGTGACGCAAATTTCCGCGCTGTTATCTGATAAACCTCGTGACCGTCGTTTATTAATTTTCTCACTGCATCAGCAGCATATTTCCTCGGAAGACATTTTTTACAGTATGGAAAAAAATATCTCAGCCAAAAAAGCACATCGTGCAGTTTGCTGCAATTGAAAATTTCACTCGGATTAAAAGCGTTTGGATTTTTGGGCTTTCTCTTGAACAATTTTTCGCCGTAGTGAAGGATATATGACGATATATCAGTCAATACGCCGTCGCAGTCGATTCCGATTATCATTTTATCGCCCTCCTCGACCTATTTTTCATGCTGTAAATTTGTTTCCTGATTTCGCGGGTAATTTCTGATTCCGATTTTCCGATAGGGGAGATCGGTTTTCCGAAGCTGATCTTAACGGGATACCTGCGGATTTTTTTAAAATCGAATAATCTGGGCAATGCCCTTGATTTTGGGAAAATCTCAAAAGCGCCGTCAATACAGACGGGAATTATTCTGACATTGGAATCAATAGATAATTTCGCCGCGCCATTCTTAAAATCACCCAATCTGCCGTCGATAGTTCTCGTACCTTCGGGGTGAATAAGCAGGCTGCGTCTGCCGCTGCGAATGCAATTCAGAGCACGCTTCATGGCAGGTGCAGAATTTCCGCTGCGATGAATAGGAATTCCCCCCATAGCCTTCACGCCCAATCTATAAATTTTTTTCTCAAACAGATAATCCGCCGCAATGCTGCAAATACTGTGCAACATATCGTCGCTGAGACAGCCGATTATCCACATTCCATCAAAATGGCATTGGTGATTCGGACAGAAAATATATTGCTCTCCGTCACGTATATTCTGCTTTCCGTATATTTTGAAATCATAAACAGCATGTGATAATAAAGTGAATAATTTAAACAGCAAAATATCCTTTTTCCGTTTTTCGAGCGGATAATGATCGGCATCGCTTTCGATTTTTTCGCAACAGCTTCCACCCTCGATTATTTCTGCAATATCCCCGACGGTTATACCATGGAAAAGGCAGCTTTCAAGGGAAATGCCGAACATTCCGTCAAGTTCCGCGCACATTTCGAACACGTTTAGAGAATCCATTCCTATATCTTCTTTGATACGCATTTCCGGATAAATTTCAAAAGTGTTGTCCAACGCCTGCAAATTTCTTATGCAATCTGTAATTTTTTCCGCAACGGTCGAATTATCGGTGTTTTTCTTTTTATTTTCAGATGTTTGGAGTTTGATTTCATTATTGATATTCAAGCTGAAACGCTTGACTTTTCCGACGGCAGTACGCTTGATCTGCGGAATAAAATGAATTTGCGAAATGCGGTACATTTCGGGAGCATTGCGCGAAATAGCCATAATTTCCGAGGAAATACTGCGGCATTCGTCGGCTGAAGAATTCTCACATGAAATAAACATATGTATTTCGTCGAATCCGCCATTTTCCGCTGAAATTCCCTTGCTTGCAATATCGCATTCCGAAAGCCGCGATAAATAATATTCGTCAACATCGGCAGGAGAAACTTTTTTGCCGTTTTGCAAAATAATGCTTTCCTTGATTCTGCCTGTTACATACAAATAGCCGTTTTTGTCGATATATCCGTAATCTCCTGTTCTGAACCAGCCGTTTTCGAAAGCTGCCGCTGTAAGTTCGGGCTGCCTGAAATAGCCTTTCATGATAAGTTCAGTCTTTACGATGATCTCACCTATACCGTTAGGATCGGGGTTTCGGATTTTTACTTGAATTTCGGGGTGACGATTGACGTTTCCCACGGAGTCGGGAGCCCATCTGTCGTGAATTCCCGTTGCAGTAAGAGGTACGTTTGTCTCCGTGGAAGCGTAGAAATTTTCAAATTCAATGCCAAGACTCATATAAAACTCCGCAGTTTCCCTGCGGCAATGAGAAGCTCCGACCCCAAAGGCAAAAACATTCCTGCCCATAGCTTCCTTTCGAACGAACATAAAAAGTTTTTTTCCGATGTTGATTCCAAGATATTTTCGCGACATTCTCGAAAGTTTAATCAAGGAATCCACAGCAAGTTCAACAGATTTACCCTTTTCATGTATCGCAGTACGAATTTTTTGTTCCATAACTTCGTAGACTTTAGGCACCATGATATAAGCTGCGGGCTGAAAAGTGAGGAAAGCTTTCTGAAGCTTTGTAGCGTCAGGATCTTGAATGAAATCTATTTCGCAGCCAGTTAAAAAGAAGGTCATAACGCTTGTAAATCCCGCTATATGGTTGAAAGGCAGCATACATAGGTAATTCATTTTCTCGTTTATCCCCGAAAGCCGAAGAGTTACGGTTCGTGATTTCAGAGTGGAAATATATGGAACTTTGATTCCTTTCATCTGACCCGTAGTACCCGAAGAATAGATTATTGCGATCACGTCAGATTCGGGAGCAGCAACCGATTTTCTGTTTGCAGGAAACTGCAATTGCTTATTAAAAGGCTTGATATTAAATCCGTTTCCGATGTTGAAACAAGGAATATTTTCAGTGATGCTGCGATTCAGTTTTCTGTAAAACGAATCGACGGTAAAGATCATCTTGACATCAGAAAATTCTATCAGCTTTTCAATCTCTTCTATAGGCAGCGTAGTATCAATCGGAACTATTGTGATATTGAAATATGTAAGTGCAACTCCTGTAAATGCGCTGAAAGGAGAAAGCGTCGAGAGAATTACAGCTCTGTCTCCTGCGTTCAGCTTCATTTTGCTGATCTTCGACTGAATTTCTTTGAAAAAAAATCCGAGTTGACCAAAGGAGATTTTTTCGATTTTTCCGTTGTTCCTCATGTATCTTGCAGCAGTTTTTCCGCTGTGTTTCTCAATAACCTCATCAATTCTGCGGCGGTAATTTCCGTATCCGTTTATCATATCAAACTCCTTTATTTTATAATTGCTTCCGACCAATATTTTTGATTATATATATCCGTGAAGCAATACATTATCCTTACTTCGTTTTCTTCAAGAGCGATATTGCTGATCTCCATATTGTCGCTGACTGTCATCTGATCGCCAAGGTAATACGAATCCTGATATTCCATGCTTTCGGAATAAAAATCGCATATAAAATCAAGCTTGTCGCCTTTTTTCAGTTCTGTAAGATTTTTCGCTGAAGTCTGCGTATCTATGCCCTGATAATCGGTGTTTGCGCCTGCAATATAGCCGTCAGCGCCCTCGAATATGATAATAAGATTAACGCGTTCGCCGTTGAGAAGAGCAGGCACATACCCGATATTCGTATCGCTGCCGTTTTCGTTTTCGATAGTGTCGGTATGATAATAGGCGACAGGCTGATTATTTATTGCGACCCAGTTTTTTTCTGTATCAGCAACGAGATCGCCGTTTTCATTGTATGAAAAAACATTGTCCAGACCGAGATCGACATAGCCCTCTCCGTCGAAATAGAACATATTCATATCGATCCCATGAATGAGTTCCCATTGAGATTTGGGAAGTTTCATTATGTACTCACCGTTATCCTCTTCCCAGATAAGATTTGTAGGGTCAAAGTAATGCTTGGCAATGTAATCGGAAGCGTTCTGAGTGTTGATATCTTTCATGTAATCCGTATTAGAGCCGTCCAATCCTGCTATGGATTTCCCTGAATTGCCGAGAAATGCAGTGATAAGCGAACTTATAATATCTGAACTTCCGTCCGAGGAAGATGAATTTCCCAGTTCGAAAAGAGAACTGATCGGCGAGGAAGTTCCGCCGGCCGCGATCTGACCGCTTGTTTCTATTCCTGCGAATTGTCGAATGCAGTTTGCATATTCCGAATCCATGCCGATTTTTTCGTAAGTGCTGCAAGCTGTATCTACATAAGAGGTTCTCTTGTACGGGAAATAAATTGACACGCCATAGGCATTTGTTATATTTGACGATGTGCGGTTGTATTTTACTGCGCTGCGGAGAGATTCAGCGAGGGCATCGCCTTCGGGAGTATTCATTCGCTGTGCTAAATCAACAAGATCGACCTGATCTATCTTCGAACTTTCGGCAAATTCACGCGCGGCATATCTTGCGTCGGAAACTTCCTTGTAATTATCCTGCACAATAAGATCGCTGACCGATTTTGAAAAATCAACAAGATTTGCAGGGATAGTGCTTGAAAATTCCGCGAGATCAATAATTGAAAGAGTAGTTTTCTGCCCCTTGCATTTTCTGCCGCATTCGGATACAAAATCGTCGATAATATTTTTTCCGACGTCTAAAGTTGGCTGCGAAGTTTTTTTGCTGAATTCCTTGAGCCAATCCGTATAATACCAGCCTATCCCGGGTTCAGTCTCCTCGGAGGCGATGAGGTAATCGGCGTAATCGGCGAGCATAAGCGCATTTTCAGCCGTCGCCATAAGACACGCGTCAAATCCGATAAAGTCGAAAGTGACACCTCCATCTTTTAAAGCCTTGCTGATTCCTGCAAGGTCCATAGAGCCTGCGCCCTTATTTTTTTCGTCGTAACCGAAGCCGCTTACAGAACCGCCGCCGTGATCCCACATTATGAGTTCCAGACGATTTGCAGGAAAATTACTGTTACAATATTTAATGAATGACGACAGTGTTTCAGGCGAAGTCATTGCATCATTTTCATTGTCATTGGCAAGCAGAATAAGCTGTCCGTCTTTAATCTGATAGATTTGGTTTACCGACGAAAGTATTCCGTTTTTCCAGCCGTTACAGCCGCCCGTATAGATGATGAGATTGAAGTTATCGCCGAATTTTTTACTTGCTGTGCGCATTTCCTCAATATCCGCCGAAGCCATTCCGTGTTTTGATTCAAGATCTGTTCCGCACATATACACCATTAGCGTAACAGTATCCTTATTTTTGCCAAGAATTTCAGTGCGCTTTGGGCGCGAACCGTTTACGACAGAATTGTTAAGATCGGCGGAATTCGAAGAATAGCTGCTGCTGTTTGAAATATTTCCGGAATCGTTATTTTGTGTGATGTTGTCGGAATTTCCCGAATTTTTGCCGTTCAGCAGGAAAAGTGCAACAAGTACAAGCAGCAGTATTCCTCCGCTTCCTCCTGCGGCTGCGCGTTTTACGGTTTTTCCGCCTGACGAAGAAGCCTGACTGTTCAAACCAACTTTTCCCGTTCCGAGTCCCGAACCTCTTCTGCGAACTTCTCCGTGTCCGTCGGTAACCTTTTTTTCGCGTCCATGCGGTCTTTTATTCTGCTCCATATGTATTCTCCTTGATATTTTTTACATATACAATTATATCATAATTTATACTAAAATGCAATATAAAATCAGTTTTTGGGATTCAAATATTTTTTTCCTGCAAAACTTGCAAAAACAGATGCAGTGTGATATAATAAAAGGCAGCGATAAAAAATAGACATCTTCGGAAATCGGAGAGTAGGTCTGATGGAGGAACGAATATGGAACTTAAACAAACCGTTTTTGCATTGTCCGAAGCCTGCGGAGCTTCGGGAGACGAATGCAGCGCGGCTGATCTTGCACTTGAAATGCTTAAGAAATATTGCCCCGACGCCGAAATAGTGAACGGAAATGTTATCGGCAAATTTGGCGTATACAGCGAATCAAAGCCCGATCTTGTCCTCGACGCACATATCGACCAGATCGGCATGATCGTTACCAATATAACTTCGGAAGGCTTTATAAAATTCGGAAATCTCGGCGGCATAGACCGCAGACTTCTTCCTGCTCAGCAGGTGGTGATACACGGAAAAAAGGAGATCAAGGGCGTGATATGTTCAGTACCTCCGCACCTTACAAAAGGCGACAGCAAAGTTCTCGCATTTGAGGACGCGGCTATAGATACGGGAATGACCAAGGAAGAACTTGAAAAAACAGTTTCACTCGGCGACAGTATTACTTTTGATGTAAAATGCAGAAGTCTTATAGGCGAACGAATTTCGGGCGGAGCAATGGACGACAGATGCGGAGTTGCCGCGATTCTTCAAACTCTGGAATTGCTTTGCGATCGCGAAACTAAATATAATGTAACGGTAATATTCTCGATTCAGGAGGAACTTGGTGAAAGGGGAGCAAAGATAGGCGCTTATGAACTTGATCCCGACATCGCTATCGCAGTTGACGTGAGCTTTGCCTATGCCGAAGGAGAGGATCGTCAAAAATGTGGCGATCTCGGAAAAGGCGCGATGATCGGTATTTCGCCCTGCCTTTCAAAAGAAATTTCAAACGGGCTGATCGCGGTGGCAAAATCGGCGGATATTCCTTTTCAGTATGAAGTTATGAACGATCTAACATCTACGAATGCCGACCAGTATTCAGTAAGCCGAAGCGGCGCGAAAGTTTGCACAGTTTCTATTCCGCTGCGCAATATGCACACGCCTGTTGAAGTGATCGATCTTGCCGATGTACGTTATACGGCGGAACTTCTTGCGGAATTTATCGGAGGTGAAGCATAATGAAAGAATTATTAAAAAAATTGTGCTTTATAAACGGCGTATCTGGCGATGAAAGTGAAGTACGCACGGCAATAATTGAAATGATCAAAGACCACTGTGAATATCATGTGGACAATCTTGGAAATCTTATATGCTTTTGCGAGGGAACTATGCGTTCGGATAAAAAGCTGATGATATGCGCCCACATGGACGAAGTCGGAGCGATCGTTACATATATACGCGACGACGGAACGCTTTGCTTCGGAGAAGTCGGCGGAATCGACCCGTCGGTGCTGATCGGCAGGCAGGTTATCGTCGGCAGAAATAATTTAAACGGCGTAATAGGTTCGACAGCCGTTCATAATTTATCAAAGGAAGAACGCGAAATTCCGCCGAAAATAGGCAATATGTACATTGACATCGGCGCTTCGTCAAAGGAAGAAGCTGAAAAATATGTAAATCTTGGCGACTGCGTTTATTTTGATTCCGAATTCACCGAACTTGGTGAGAAATGCGTCAAATCGAAAGCGATAGACGACCGTGCAGGCTGCGCGCTGATGATAAAGCTTATCCTTGAAAAGCCGAAATATGATACGTATTTCGTGTTCAACGTTCAGGAGGAGATCGGGCTGCGCGGTTCAAGAGTAAGCGCGTTTTCAGTCGCGCCTGATTTTGCAGTCGTTCTGGAAGCTACGACTGCCGCAGATATTGACGGAGTTTCTGGGGCAAAGAGGGTTTGCGAACTCAGCGGAGGTCCGGTTGTCGGCTTCATGGACAGAAGCACGGTTTATGACAAAGAACTTTACCGCCTTGCATTCGATACAGCAAATGAACTTGGAATTCCATGTCAGACAAAGACGATGATCGCAGGCGGAAACGACAGTGGAGCGATTCACGTAAGCGGCAGGGGGGTGCGTACTATAGCCGTTTCACTGCCGTGCAGGTATCTCCACAGCCCGTCATGTGTTATAAATTCCGACGATTTTGATAATACGCTGATACTTGTGAGAAAGCTTGCCGAAAGGATACGGGAGTTATGATCAGACTGATTCAAAGCGAAAGCGAACTTGATCGTGAAATTCTGCTGAAAACACTTTCGGGAAGAAAAATGCTGGCGTATATGAAAGCTTACGGAGCAGGATATGATTTTTGCCGATTTTACAAAGTAACCGATGAAACAGGGGTGGGATTTATGTTTATCATAAATTCCACATTGATAATGTGCTCCGACGGCAAGCTTGAAGCCACGGACGAAATACGCTTTTTTATCAATATGAATCTGCCGTTCAGAGTGGAGGGCGATTCGAGAATTCTCCGTGATATAGGGATTTCAGAGCATTATCAGATTCTCAACAGAACTATTTTCGAGTTGATTCCCGATGATAAAAGCTCAATGTTTGCAGAGGAAAATGTTGATTTTGATCCCGATCTTACGGAGGTATATAAAATATTAAGCGAGGGATTTCCGAATATAGCGGATTTTTCTCTTTGGTACACCGATACTTCGCATAGGTGCAGGCATGGGATAAGCCGTGTGTTTACATATCGTAAAAGTACTACTGCATCAGTTGTATTTGATATAGATGATGTTGTGCTTATAGGACAGGTTGCGACTAAACTGTCTGCGCGCGGAAGCGGATATGCGCGCGAATTTCTGAAATGGCTTGCGCTTTTTTTGAATACTCTCGGAAAGCGCGCTTTTTTGCTTGCCCTTGATGTGCGTGTGAGTTTTTATCGCGAGATCGGCTTTAAGGAGATCGAAACGGAGATAGTTCTTGAACGCCGCGACATTGAAAAAGAAAGTTTAAGCAAGGGAAAGCTTGAACAATAAATTCGGAAAGGAAATAACGATGAACAAGAACATATATAATATATATAATTTTGATTCCAAGCTTAGAGAATATGCCGAACAGGCAGAAGCGAATTGCGCGGAAGCTTTTAAGAAAATAGACGAAACGGCTGAATATTGCGGAGCGAAAGTGCTGAAAGCTTTTTCGGACAATAGAGTCAGCGAACCGTGTTTTTATGGTTCGACCGGCTATGGTTACGGTGATATCGGACGTGAGACTATAGATAAGGTATTTGCGCAGGTTCTCGGTGCGGAGGACGCTCTTGTGCGCTCGAATTTCGTATCGGGAACTCATGCGCTTTCGGTCGCTCTTTTCGGAATTCTCCGCACAGGCGATAAAATGATCTCTATTACGGGAAAACCTTATGACACACTCGAAGAAGTTATTGGACTTGCTGGCGAAAAGGGGAACGGCTCTCTTATGGATTTTGGGGTTGAATACGGTCAGGTCGATCTGCTTGATGGCGGAATCCCCGATTACGAGAAGATCACAGAAGCCGTGCAAGGAGCTAAAGTTGCGTATATTCAGCGTTCGAGAGGTTATTCCCTGCGCCCCGCGTTTACGGTTGACGATATAGAAAAAATGATAAAGGCGATAAAAAAAGGAAATCCCGACGCGGTTATCATGGTCGATAACTGCTATGGCGAATTCGTTGAAGAACGCGAACCCACAGACGTCGGCGCGGATATAATAATCGGTTCGCTCATTAAAAATGCAGGCGGCGGAATTTCACGTACAGGCGGATATATCGCAGGAAGAGCTGATTTGGTGGAACTCTGCTCATATCGTTTGACGTGCGTTGGAATGGGCAAGGAAGTCGGCTGTACATTAGGAATGAACCGTGAAATATTGCTTGGACTTTTCTTTGCTCCCGACGTAGTGGCTGCGGCAATCAAAACGTCTGCTTTTGCAAGTGAACTTTTCACTCTCATGGGATATAAATGTTCGCCGCGCAAAGATGATAAAAGGGGCGATATAATCACGGCTGTAGAGCTTGGCGATGAAGCGCATCTAACAGCTTTTTGCCGCGGAATCCAGAAAGGAGCTCCGGTTGATTCTTTCGTAACGCCCGAACCATGGGATATGCCGGGCTACACCAGTCAGGTTATTATGGCAGCAGGAGCGTTCACTATGGGCGCTTCAATTGAACTTTCCGCCGACGCTCCTATCCGCGAACCGTTTGCGGTATGGATGCAGGGAGGTATAACATATACGAGCGGAAAACTTGGAGTAATGCTTGCTGCTCAGGAAATGCTGAATTTGTAATAGACCTCCTCGGAAACTTACGAAACGCTGCCTGACTTGTCTTTTTCGCATTGTGCTTCGTCAATTTCCCTTGAAATACATATAGTACTTCTGTGGTCAATTGACTTTGTCCGATGAGAAAAATCCTGAGTCATTCAGCATTTCTTCAGTTTCCGAGGAGATCTAATTATTACAAAAAGCTACAAAATTATTACAAAAAAGCTACAATTTGCAATCTTTTAGTATCATATTCGCTTTTATAGTTGACAGAAACCTAAAATTCTGCTAAAATTATTATTGAGAATGTGTGTGTGTAATTTAAAGGCATTTTCATGCCCTCAAATACATATAATTATATACTCCGCTCTATTCTAGAGGCGAGTATAATCGCAGTTTCAAAACGCAAAAATTGCAAATAAGTTATTATTATAAAGGAGGAGCTGCTTTGGGAGAACGTAGATTCTGTTACCGATGTATGGAAAAATATGACATGGATCAGCAAATATGCCCGCATTGCGGATATGACAGTAATTATCCGTATGATCCCATGTATATCATTCCGGGTACTGTTCTGAAAGATCGGTATCTCGTAGGCGTTCTTACGAGCTGCAACGGCGAAGGTGCAACTTATATCGGTCATGATATCTCAACAGGCTGCAAGGTTCTGCTGAGAGAATATATGCCGGTCAATTTCTGCACCCGTGTTAAAAATAAGGCTACCATAAACGTCAATTACAATAATCTCGCAAAATATAAGGCGTTCATGGCGGAATATACCGAACTTAACAAATCTCTTGCAAGACTCAGGAATAATTCAAATATAAACCCTATTCTCGATATGTTTGCGGAGAATAATACGACATATACCGTTTTTGAATATATCGAAGGCAAGAAAATGCTGAATTATCTGAAAGATAATGCGGGCGAGTTGAGCTGGGATCAGGTTTCCAAGCTTTTTCCGCCTTTATTTACAACGATCGGCATTCTTCATAACGCTGGTATAATCCATAGAGCGATAAGTCCAGAAACCATCTATATTACGAACAAAAACGAGCTTAAACTTTCGGGATTCTGCGTTTCGGCAGCTCGTACTGCCGACGCAGGTCTTGAACATGAATTGTTTAAGGGATATGCCGCTCCTGAGCAGTATTCCGCAAGCAGCAGCTGTCGTCAAGGTACGTGGACAGATGTTTATGGCGTGTGCGCGCTGTTGTATCGAGCGCTCACCGGCTGTATGCCTGTAGATTCTCTTAGCCGCCTTAAAAATGACGATCTCTGCGAGCCTGCTATGCTTAACAAAAGCATTCCAAAACACGTTTCGAGAGCGATCATGGACGGTATGAATCTTTCGGGGGCAGATCGAATCCAGACGATCACTGAATTGGTGACAAGGCTTTTTGAGTTCCAGACGGACGAACATGAGGAAGAGCCTGCTGCGATTTCGCAGCCGATCCCAACGCCTGTCAGACCTGAGCCGGAGCCGGTTCAATCGCAGTCGGTTCAGCCTCAATATTATAACGATAATCGTGCAAACATTCCTCAGCAGCGGTATTATGACAACAGGTATGATCCGCGGATGGCAGATGATTATGATGATTACGACGATTACGATGACGACGAGGATTATCGATATGAAAAAGTAAATACCGTTGATAGACTGAAAGTTCCTGTTATAATCGGTATTCTTCTTTTGGCTATTCTTCTTATAATATCGGTATTTCTGATGAAAGTTTTCGTTCCGCAGTCTGAAGACGGAAGCAGTTCGAGCAAATCATCTGCGTCCGAAAATGTTGTTACTGATGAAAATTCTGAGAGCGCAGCGGCTGATACGGAAGTTCCGAATTTTATCGGCAAATTCATTACGCTTACTGAAGAAAAGTATAAGGACTATTTCACTTTTGAAGTTTCTTACGAATATTCAAACGACCGTGAAAAGGATGTTATTCTTGAACAAAGTATAGACGCAGGCACAATGGTTCCGCAGGGAACCGTGATCAAACTTGTTGTAAGCAAGGGCAAGGATGGCGCAACTATTCCTTCATACGAAGGTCTGACGGTTGCGCAGTACGAAAACGCCTTGAAGGAATCGGGCGTTACTAATTATACAATGCTCGTTTCTTCAAGTTCATGGGGCTATCCGAATACGATCGTTGAACTCCAAATAGATGGAGAAACCGTGCGCCCCGGCGAATATTTCAGTAATAAGGATGGCAATAAACTGACTGTGTACTATATTCCTGCCGACGCGCAGATTCAGCCGCCTGCAACGCAGAATAATACAGAGCCGCCTACACAAGCGCAGACTTTTGCAACTGAGCCTGTCACGGCTGCTTCAACTGACGCTCCTGCGACAGATCCGCCTCAGACAGATCCGCCTGCAACAGAGCCGCCACAAACAGCTGCGCCGATCACTCCTGAACCGTCGCAAGAGCCTGGTGTCGAATACTGGTAAAAATTATAAACATAAAACCTCCGAATTATCGGAGGTTTTATGTTTATATATTCGAATAGCATTCTTCAAGCCATTTGATCATAGTGTCGAATCCGCTTTGAGTGCGTTCGAATTCTTCTTCATGTTCGATACGAGCTTTTTCAGAGCAAAGTCTGCCATGCCAAGTCATTGCTTTCATTTTTTCCTTTGTGATGATCTTATAGGAAAAATCGTCAAGACTGCCTGAGTAATCATTACCACTGTCAAAGTAATAAAATTTCGGGATATCAAAAATTTTCGACGCGCTTACTTTATTGAGCATATCAAAGCCTTCCTTCAAAAAAATCTATTGATTTATCAAGAGTATCGTATACGCCGCTTAGCATTGGCAGCAAATCTGCTTCCGGAGGAGTCATATCGGGTATCATTATAGCGTGGCAGTTTGCCGAAAATGCTGATTTTATGCCGTTCGGAGAATCCTCAAATGCCGCACATTCATGGGGAGCAAGTCCAAGCTGCGCGGCGGCAGTAAGATAAATATCGGGATCAGGCTTTCCGTTTTCGATCATATCACCGCAAATTATTGCGTCGAAGTATCTTTCAGCGTTGATCATGTTAAGATACAGAAGAGTTCTCTCGCGCTGTGTAGCAGTAGCAACAGCGAGTTTGATATTGTTCTTTTTCAAATGATCGAGCAGCTTAAAAAGACCCTGTTTCGTTTCAATACCATGTTTTTTAATGTGCGAATTAATGAGTTCGGTACGTCGTTGTCGGACTTCTTCGGTGGGGAAATCCTCACCGAAGAAATCTTTAAGCATTGGGATCGAATATTTTCTTGCAAGACTTCGTATAGCAAAAACATGGCGATCCTCCATATTGTATCCAAAATCTGCAGCAGCCTGTTTCCAGAATCTGAGATAAAGCTTTTCGGTATCGATCATAAGACCGTCCATGTCGAAAATAGCGCCTTTTATCTTGAAATCATTCATATTACCAGTTGATCATCCAGCTGTACATACCCTCGTACTGGAGCGCGGAACTGTTCCATGAGTAATCCGTTTCCATGCCGCGCTTAACCATTTTATCCCACTCGTCACGGTGATTATAGTAAACGTGTTTTGAATAGTTGATAACGCCAAGCATTTCTTCGGCATTGTAGTTTGCAAATGAGAATCCTGTGCCGGAACCGTCGAATTCATTGTAAGGTGCAACAGTATCCTTTAGACCGCCTGTTTCGCGAACGATCGGAACGGTACCGTAACGCAGGGAAATAAGCTGCGTAAGTCCGCACGGTTCAAAGAGAGACGGCATGAGCATTGCGTCCGCGGCAGCATAAACCTTGTGAGCAAGCTTGTCGGAATAGAGGATATTCGCAGAAACCCGCTCGGGATACTTCCACTGATAGTGCCTGAACATATTCTCGTATCTGGGATCGCCCGTGCCGACAACGACAAACTGCGTATTTTCGTCACAAATACGCTCCATTGCATAATTTATGAGATCGAGACCTTTCTGATCGGTCAGACGGGAGATGATTGCTACCATATATTTGTTTTTGTCAACAGGCAGTCCGAGTTCCTCCTGAAGCTTTTCCTTATTGACAACTTTTTTATTCTTGAAGCTGTTGGAATCGAACTGCGCAAAAATCTGCTGATCGTTGGAAGGATCGAAAACCTTATAATCAATACCGTTGACGATTCCGCGAAGAGAAGCGCTTCTTGCACGAAGCAGACCGTCAAGCTGTTCGCCGAAGAAAGGATACTTGATCTCCTCTGCGTAAGTTTCGGAAACCGTCGTGATATAATCTGCGTAAACGAGTCCGCCCTTGAGCATATTGGCGTCCTTTTTGAACTCCAGTTTATCGGGAGTGAACATATAATCAGGGAGAGCGGTATTATATTTAAACGTATCGATATCCCATACGCCCTGAAACTTCAGATTATGAATAGTCATAATGGTTTTTGTAGAGCTGTAGAAAGGATTCGTTGCGAATGCGGAATGGAGGAATACCGGGATAAGCGAAGCCTGCCAGTCGTGGCAGTGAATAATATCGGGACGGAATCCTATGACGGGCATAATGGAAAGAACAGCCTTACAGAAGAACGTAAAGCGTTCTATGTCCCATTTAAGATCGGACGAGTAGGGGGAATCGCACTTAAAGTAGAATTCGTTGTCCACAAAATAAAATTTGATACCATTGTATTCATACTCCATGATACCTACATGAACGCCGTTGGGACGCATACCGTAATCCATGTAGAAATGGGTGATATATTTGAAATTATCTCTGTATTTCGGAGGAATACAGGTGTAGTAAGGCATGATCACTCTTACGTCAAATTCGTCTTTGTTTATATACTGAGGCAAAGCTCCGCATACGTCGGCAAGACCGCCTGTTTTGATAAACGGTACACATTCTGAAGCAGCAAATAAAATGTTTTTCATGCTGTCAACTCCTTAACAAAAAATTCCATAAGCAAATAAAATAATCGACTTATGCATAGTAAAACCTTATATAAGATTCTCTTAATATTATACACCAAAATTTGCATTTAGTCAATAGAAAAATATTAAAATTCAACAAATTTTTGTTTTTTGAAAAAAATCAAAAAAACCCTTTTCAAAATCCGAAAAATATGGTATAATATAAAAGTCATATTAATAAGGAGACGGTTTCTCATAAGAAATCAAGATATTTTATATTTGGAGTAGATTCTTATATGAATAACAATTCTTTTTACGAAGCCAGACAGGCAGCGCTGAAAAAATATTTCAGCCGTATGAATGAAATGCAGCAGGAAGCTGTTTTTACCGTGAACGGTCCGGTTCTTGTTCTTGCCGGAGCAGGCAGCGGAAAAACTACCGTTATTGTCAATCGCATTGCCAATCTAATCAATTTCGGCAACGCATTTTACGATGAGTCGCATAAAGGAAACGATGACGATATTGCGTTTTTAACAGATTACGCAGAAGGAAAAACCGATGACTTTGAAACGCTGCGTGAAATCTGCGCCTGCGACCCTGTCAGACCTTGGAACATTCTTGCTATCACTTTTACAAATAAAGCTGCGGGCGAACTCAAAGAAAGACTTTTTGCCATGCTGGGCGAGGAAGCTAATAATATCGCTGCTGCTACTTTTCATTCGGCGTGCGTCAGAATTCTGCGCAGCGAGATCGAAAATATAGGCTTTGGCAGGGATTTTACCATTTATGATTCCGACGACAGCAGACGAATGATAAAAAATGTCATGAACGAACTTGACGTTTCGGAAAAGCAGTTCGCGCCCAAAACGGTTCTTGCCGAGATAAGCTTTGCGAAAGACAAAATGATCGCTCCCGAACAGCTTATCGAGAACGCAGGCAGCGATTACAGAAAAAAAGTTATTGCAAAACTTTACAAGCTCTACATGGAGCGTATGCATGACGCGAATGCGCTGGATTTTGACGATATACTATGCAAAACAGTTGAACTTTTCGAGAAATTTCCCGAAATTCTGGAGAAATACCGCAATCGTTACAAGTTTATCATGGTCGACGAGTATCAGGATACAAATCATGTTCAGTTTAAGCTTGTGTCGCAGCTTTCAGGCGGTCATAAAAATCTGTGCGTTGTAGGCGATGACGATCAGAGTATTTATAAATTCAGAGGTGCGAATATCGAAAATATTCTCGGATTTGAAGATAAATTTGTCGGCGCGAAAGTTATAAGACTGGAGCAGAATTACCGTTCGACCCAGACCGTTCTGGACGCTGCAAATTCTGTTATTTCCCATAATATGGGAAGAAAGGAAAAAACGCTTTGGACGGCGGGGGAAAAAGGCGAAAAAGTTTTATGGTTCAAAGCCATAGACGAAAATGATGAAGCGGAATTTATTGCAGAAACAATAAAGGAAGATTACAAAAAGCATGGTACATACCGCAGAAATGCCGTTCTTTACCGTATGAACGCTCAGTCCAACAACATTGAGCGCATGCTTGTAAAGGCGGATATACCGTATAGGGTTTACGGCGGTATGCGCTTTTATGACCGTAAGGAGATCAAAGATATTACGTCGTATCTTGCGTTTATCAACAACCCCTTCGATATGCTCAGATTCAGAAGAATAATCAACGAGCCTAAAAGAGGCATCGGCGAAGCGACCGTTGCTATGATCGACGATATCAGCCGCGATCTTAGAATTTCGCCGTATGAAGTAATGCGTACTTGCGAAGATTTTGCGCCGCTGGCTAAAAAAGCGTCCGTATTGAGAAATGCTGCCGATCTTTTCGGCAGACTTATGGAAATGACAGATAGTCTCCCTCTCGATGAATTCTTTGATCTTGTTCTCGATAAAACAGGATATCTGGATTATCTCAATACTTTGGACAATGCGGAAACTAAAATCGAAAACGTTCAGGAACTCAGAACGGCTATCGTTCAGTATATGAACAATAGCGAGGAGCCTACCCTCGGCGGATTTTTAGAGGAGATCGCATTGTATACCGAAGCCGACAGCGACGACGGCAGCGATGATGTTGTAACGCTTATGACGGTTCATTCGGCAAAGGGTCTGGAATTTGAAAACGTATTCATAATCGGACTTGAGGACGGAATTTTCCCTGGCACCCGCTCGTTTGACAGCGAAGCCGATATGGAAGAGGAACGCCGCCTTGCGTATGTGGCGGTAACCCGCGCCAAAAAGAAGCTCTATATTACCAGCGCCCGAAAGCGAATGATATTTGGTCAGACTCAGCGGAACGTAACGTCAAGATTTATCCGTGAGATTGGCAGGGAACTTATTGACAAAATCGACAGTGCGTCGGAAAAACTCATTGAAGAAGATCGCGACAACGAGGTGACAGAAGTTCAGTCTTTGACGTTGCAGCAGCAGCTTGCAAGGGATAAGCGGCAGGCGCATTCCTCAAAGGGCGAAGCGGCTGTTTACGAGATCGGCGAACGCGTTCGGCACAGTATATTCGGAGACGGAACGATAATTTCCGTTAAGCATATGGCTAACGATGCAATGCTTGAGATCGCATTTGAAAAAGTCGGAACGAAAAAAATCATGGCGAATTACGCCAAACTTACAAAAATAGATTGATCAAAAGGAGCTTTTTATGAGAAAAACTAAAATTGTCTGCACGATAGGACCTGCAACCGATGATGAGAATATTATGCGCGAACTTATGCTTGCGGGAATGAATGTTGCGAGATTTAATTTTTCGCATGGTGATTATGAAACGCACGAAAAGCGTTTCCGTCAGATTGAAACTTTACGCAAGGAACTTGATCTGCCCATCGCAACACTTCTCGATACAAAAGGTCCTGAAATACGTCTCGGCAAATTTGTAGATGATAAGCCTGTTGAAATTTATGACGGCGATGTTTATACGCTTACTACGGAAGATGTTCTCTGTACCAACGAAGTGGGAAGCGTCAGCTTTAAGAAGCTTCCGAGAGATGTGAGCATGGGGACGAGAATTCTTATCAACGACGGCGTTATCGAACTTCTTGCAGAAAAAGTTACCAAAACCGATATTATCTGCCGCGTAATTCACGGCGGTATTCTTTCCAATAATAAGGGGATCAATGTTCCCGGCGTAAAGCTTTCCATGCCTTATCTCAACGCGAGAGATATGGACGATTTGGAATTCGGCTCAAGAATGGGATTCGACTTTATCGCGGCAAGCTTTGTACGTTCTGCCGCCGATATAAATTATCTCAGAAAATTCACTCACAGTCTCGGCTGGTTCGACGTACGTATCATTGCTAAAATAGAAAACAGCGACGGTGTTGAGAATATCGACGAAATTCTCGAAGCGGCTGACGGAATAATGATAGCAAGAGGCGATATGGGCGTTGAGATTCCATTTGAGCAAATACCGGCGATCCAGAAGGAGATCATTCAGAAAGGCTATAATGCAGGAAAACAGGTGGTTACCGCAACTCAGATGCTGGAGTCAATGATAACAAATCCGCGTCCGACGCGTGCTGAGATCACAGACGTTGCGAACGCTATCTACGACGGAACGAGCGCGATCATGCTTTCAGGCGAAACTGCTGCCGGAGCATATCCGGTTGAGGCTGTAAAAACTATGGCGCTTATTGCTGAGACTACAGAAAATAATATAGATTATAAGAGTGAATTCGCTGAAAGACGTTCAAATCCTGAGGGCAATATAGCTGAAGCGATCGCTCATGCTACCGTTACAACTGCTCACGATCTTGACGCAAGTGCGATAATCACAGTATCTCTCGGCGGTCAGACAGCGCGCCTTATCTCGAAATATCGCCCATGCTGCCCGATAATCAGCTGTACGATGAGTGAAGTCGTATGCCGTCAGATGAATATGAGTTGGGGAGTTATTCCATACATCATTGACGAAAAGAACAGTACCGACGAACTTTTCTCCGCTGCTGTCAATGAAGCTGAACAGCACCGACTGGTTGAGGACGGCGATCTTGTAGCGATTACGGCAGGTGTTCCGCTCGGCGTATCAGGCACTACCAATCTTATGAAAGTAGAACGCATAGGCAAATAAGCAATATTCTGCAAAGGAAAATGGTGTTTCGGAGGTTTCCGAGGAGATCTAAGGAAACACTGATTAAATCTGTAAGTAAGATGCGTATCAAGCCGTTAGGCGGGATTTAATCAGTGTTTACCCAATGTAATTGGAGGTATGGCAATTGAAATTCAAGATAAAACAGCATGGGAATCAAACCGTAGTGCGCATTAGTATTGAAAAAAACGAAACTGTTTCCGAAAAAGATATTTCGATGATCGGACAGTATCCCATTAAGGGCATTTTTATTCCGCAGCTCAAAAGCGGCGGTATGTTCAATAAAACTGTTATTGAATGCGTAACTCCGAGATCTATTTCGCTTGTGCAGTATTTCGGCAATATTATACAAAGAGGACAATTTTATTTTATTCTTGCGCAGATAGTTGCGGTTATAGGCAGACTTCAGCAGCGCAATATTCCGCCAAATAATATCGTTCTCGATATGCGGTATATATTTGTAAATCCGCAGAATCACGAGCTGAAATTCCTGTATATTCCCATGGTTTCAGTTCGATCGTATGCCGATATACTCGGATTTATAAAATCTATACTAAACGCTGCGAAGCCAAGTCCCCAGGAAGATTGCAGTTATTATTATGAATTCGTTGATTTTTGCGGAAAGCAGAAATTTTTCTCGCTGGACGCTTTTACGCAATTTCTTGCTCAAAGAGATCAGAATGCTTCTTTGATCTTGCGCGACATAATGATGCAGCCTTATCAGAATGCCCCTAACAATCGTCAACAGTATCGGAATCAATATCAAAATCAGCAGCAAGCACCTGAAAATTCTATGCAGAATCGGCAGCCTATAGGAACGCAGAGGACTGTACCTGTTGACGATGACCGCACTTTGCTTATCAATGAAGAACCTAACGATATGACGATGATGGGGCAGCAGTTTCAGAATCAGAATTACAGAAATTTCATACCGCCCGAAGATCGTGGTACGGAGCTTTTGAGTATGCCGCCGCGTCAACAAGCGCCTGAGCCTGAATATCTTCCCGAAGAGCATCTTGCATCGCTTCCGAAGGATAAGGGAACTGTGTTGATCTCGCCCGATGAGTCGGAAGATGAATGTGTTCCTGTTTCTGATTTTAAGCCTAAGCCGCTTATTCCGCCTATTGTAGGATTCAAACCTGCTCCGGTAAACCCGACTCCGCCGCAGATGTCCGAATCCAAGCCTGAAGTAAATTTTGAAAAAGTTCCAGTACCTGAGTTTAAGCCGGAGCCGATTCCAGAAATCAAGCAGGAAGTTAAACCTGTGCAGAATTCAGTACCCGAGTTTAAGCCGAAGTCGATTCCAGAAATCAAGCAGGAAGTTAAGTCTGTGCAGAATCCGGTACCCGAGTTTAAGCCGAAGCCGATTCCAGAAACTAAGCAGGAAGTTAAGCCAGTGCAGAACCCGGTACCTGAGTTTAAGCCGGAGCCGATTCCAGAAACTAAGCAGGAAGTTAAGCCAGTGCAGAATCCGGTACCTGAGTTTAAGCCGGAGCCGA
>CAYNYB010000019.1:0-17448 GCA_964401315.1 uncultured Alistipes sp. | reverse complement strand
CCGGTACCTGAGTTTAAGCCGGAGCCGATTCCAGAAACTAAGCAGGAAGTTAAGCCAGTGCAGAATCCGGTACCTGAGTTTAATCCGGAGTCAATACAGAGAACTGAAAATAAACTGAATATTCCTGATGTTACGCCACCACCATTTGCGCCGATAAACGATTATGTTCACTATCGTGAAGAGGTAGATGATGAAGTTGGCGGAACAGTTTTGCTTAGTTCTGTGAATAATCCGTTTAATCAAAATGCTGCGCCGAAGAATCCGCGCCTTATCAGAAAAAGAAATAATCAGGAATTCCCGATTAACAAGCCTGTTTACCGCGTAGGCAAGGAGCAGAGATATGTGGATGGCTATATCACAGGAAATACCGCGATCAGCCGTAAACACGCGGAGATCGTAACCAGAAACAACAGATATTTTATTATCGATCTGCATTCGACTAATTTCACATATATAAATCACTCAATCATTGCACGAGATACTGAAACAGAATTTTATGACGGCGATATTATCACGTTTGCCGACGAAGATTTTCTCTTTAAGACATAAGAAACCGTCACGAATAACTTGCGCATTTACGCTTATATTGTCTGCCCTATGCCGCGTTACACAACCTTGAAATATATCAGTATTCCTGCGGTTGTGTATCTTGCTCAGAACAAACGATCCTGCGCCTAAACGCACAACTTATTTCGATACATTCATAAAATCAAAACAAAAAGCTGCTGCAAAAACGTATCGTGGCAGCTTTTGTGTATTTAGAATCTTTCTACACAATCTTCTTGTGCAGAAAGATTCTTATATTCCCGACAAATCAAAATCCGGAACATATGATTTGTCAGCAGATGATTTTCTCTGCATAAAGCCTCTGATGCCGAGTTTTTCTGCATGGCGTATAACGCTGTTGTATTCCATTTTCGTTACTTTACGGTGAAGCTCGGTGATTTCAGGTGGAATAAAATCAAACGGCGTATATTGACTCATTATACTTATGAGAATCTGATCAGGAAGCGTATTTTCGGCTATCCAATCCAGTATTTTTATGCTATCGTGACGGCATGACGGCAGTACGAGGTGACGTATGACAGTTCCGCGAATCAAACCGTTTTCATCATTGAATTCTATTTTTTTAGTCTGCCTGATCATTTCAAGTACAGTCTCGGAAGCGTGTTCGAAATAATCCGGAGCATTTGAATAACGCGCTGAAATTTCCGAAGAATAATATTTGATATCGGGAATATATACGTCAATATAGCCTTCAAGCCGTTTGATCGACGACACCAGTTCATATCCGCCGCTGTTGTAGATTACAGGGATCTTCAGCAAATGCTTGACTTTATCAAGCGAAGCAATCACATCGGGAAGAAAATGACTTGGAGTGACAAGTTCGATATTATCCGCGCCTAAATCTTGCAAACGGAGATAAATTTCACCAAGCTTTTTGACGGTAAGTTCAGCTCCAAAACCCGTACTTATATTCATATTCTGGCAGAAAATGCACCGCAGACTGCACCCAGAAAAGAAGACAGTTCCAGCTCCATTTTTATATGAAATGCAAGGCTCTTCCCATTGATGAAGTGTCGCCTTCGCTGCTTTTGGAGATGCTCCCATTCCGCAGAAACCCTGCTGTTTATAGCGATTTACTCCACATTTTCGAGGACATAAATTGCAATTTTCATATTCACTGATCATAAAATTCACTTCCTAATGTGTTTAGACTATAATATTTTAGAACAGGTCTATTTTAACATTTTTCAATCTGTATGTCAAGAAGGTGCTTGTTAAAATAATAAAATTTATAAAAAATTCATTTTAGCTATTGACAAATTCATTTTTTTAGTGTATAATATTAATGTTGTAATGATTAAGCGAGGTGTGGCACAGCTTGGTAGTGTACTACGTTCGGGACGTAGGGGCCGCAGGTTCGAATCCTGTCACCTCGACCAGTGAAAAAAGCCTGTATTTCGTAAAACGTGGAAATACAGGCTTTTTCTTTGATTTAGGGATTCCGTATTTTGCGTTATTTTTCGGGTTTTTGAAATAATTTTCAATTAGGTGTGACATGGGTGTGACATGGAAAAGAGATTTTTTCTATATTCGTATGAGAAAGTAAAATATTATACAATAAAAGAGTTGTTTGTCCTCAAATATTTTTATATTTATCTTGTAAAAGAAAATATAATCAAATAATATAATTATAAAGTCAATAGCTGAAAAGCTGTTGGCTTTATTTTTTTATCTCCCCATTGGCAGAATTAAAGCCGAACCTTAAAACGTGCATAGTTTAGAAAGTAAGGTGATTTTATTTATATATGTAAAATCATGGATGAAAAATGTCAAATTAACGGCTTATATTCGACACTTTTGTTGTGTCGGCAAAGGGTATAGCCAAAATGAACGGAGGCGATAAAAAGAAAAATCGCCAGTGGTCAGACTGATTAGCAAATTACGGTACAAGGAGGTGAAAACGGTATGAACATAGCTTATGTAAGAGTATCAACAGCAGAACAAAACGAGCAGAGACAGGTGGAGGCTTTAAAAAAGTACGGCATCGACAAGTGGTTTATAGACAAATGCTCGGGCAAGGATACTTACAGACTGAAATTCAAGGAAATGGCTGAATTTGTTCGTGAGGGCGACACGGTTTATGTAATGGACTGGAGCAGATTAAGCCGGAGTACAATTGATCTGTTGAAAGTGATTGATTCAATGAATAAGCACAATATAAAACTTGTAAGCATCAAGGAGAATTTTGATACGAGCACATCAACAGGAAGATTAATGCTTTCACTGATAGCGGCTATCAATGAATTTGAACGGCAGAATCTGCTTGAACGTCAGCGTGAGGGTATAGCTATTGCAAAGGCACAGGGAAAGTATCAGGGGCGTAAGCCTGTAAAGCGTGACGATAAGCTTGTACTTGATTTAATATACGCCATAAAAGCAAAGAAAATCACAGTTACTGATGCTGCAAAAAAGCTGAATGTAACAAGAGCAACAGTATATAATCTTATCGCTCGATATGAAGAAAATCTCATCAACATTAAGGAGAAATAACACAATGAAAGAAGATAAAAGCAAAGCGGAGCAGTTTAACGAAACACTCCCTGTTAATGCTCGTACTTGTATTATGAAATGTGATGAAGTTCAGAGCGTTATTAAGAATACTAAAGACATGGATAAAATTCAATGGATCGTATTAATAATTGACAGTGCTAAACGTTTTGAAGATCACGTTGAAGTGAAATTTAAATGCGGAAGAAAAATAAAGGCTTACTACGACGGACATTATGAAAAGTTTGACATTAACGGAAAACTCAGAAGCAAAGGCGGATTCGGTACTTCAAGGGGAATCGGCAAAGGGCGCATAAAATTAAAGGTTGAGGGAATTGATATGCACTTGGAGAGATTGATTCTCATTGCCTGCGATATAGCAGATAACAAAGTAGCTTTAAGCTATAAAAATTGGGAGGCGAACGTCCTTGACAGCTCAGGTAATATTGATACGGCTGAACGTCTTCACATTAAGACTGATTTAAGTCCGAGTAACCTTGAATGGTGCTTGAAGTCTGATAATGTGAGACATGAGCATATTATGAAAAAGCTTGTCAAAATGACAGGAGCTGTATATAGATTTTCAGCTACTGACCAGAATCTGAGAGCCTTGATTCGGAAAGGTAATGATAGAGAATTAAGACAGTATTGCGATGCCCATTTGCAAAGAGCAAGATAACATTAGAATGTGTTCCAGAAGTGCCAGATTGAGTTTTTCGGGGGGTAGAAGTTTGAGAGGGGTAAGGGTATTGGTTTAGGGTTGGAGGTGTTTCCAGAGTGATTCTGAGTGGTGTGAGAGGGTGGGAATGATTAAGTTTAATTAATTTCGGGATTAGCGATTTCGGGAGGGAGTGAGAGAAGAAAATGAGTGGAAATAACGATATATCTTTAAAAATTGATATGGCGATCACTGCCTGCAAGACAATATATAGGGTTTGTTCAAGCATTGTAAACAGCCAGACCAATATCAGCATGGACATTAACAAAAGATTCGACAATATAGAAAAACAGCTTGCCGAGCTGAAAGAGGAAATTCAGAAAACGGACAAGCTGTTGACAGGCGATTATCATGTTTACAGTGATTTTGAGCTTTATAATCTCAAACGCTCAATGAGTTGGAAGAAGTTGAGCCAAAAGACAAATATTCCTCTCTCTACTCTGCAATATCGTGTACGGAGATACCTTAAACAGAACGGAGGAGAAAACAATGCTGAGCTTTAATATTAACGGCAAGGACTTTAGCAACGATGATGTGAATTTACTTGTATGTCACGATCATATCAAAAACTTCACCGAAGTAAAAATGTACTGTAATGATGAAGAAATACAAGTCAACGATAGTGATTCGGACATAGAAATAAAAATAAACATCGTTTCCGACAGAATTAATAATCATACAGGAAAAACAAAAGGTCTTGGAGAAAGATTAAATAAGCTTGAACGTGTAATCGCAGTTATAAGAGAAGAAATGAACGAGCTAAGGAAGAATTATAACGGCTGTTAATTATTCTCGGTAAAGGTTATAAGCAGTTCTTTTATACAGTCCTGCTGATGCGGAGACAATTTCCGATAGCAGTCAACGAGAGATATTTCCTTATCGCTTAGTTTGTATTCGGTAAGCGATTCTATCGTATGCTCTATATTAGTATGACCTATAAGGAAGTCAACGGATGTATCAAAAAAATCTGCGAACTTTACCAGCGTTTGAATATCAGGCTCGATTTTATGATTTTCATATTTATTTATCGACTGCTGACTTATACCACCAATGGCATCGGCTAACTTTTCTTGGCTGATGCCTTTTCTGTTTCTGAGTAATCTTAAATTTGCTATCATATACTTCACCCCTCTTAGTTAATCATAACACCTAACAGGAGTTATTTGAAACGATAAAAAGTTGTTGACAACAATTTGAAGATGTGATATAATTATACTGGTTAATTACCGAATTATTCAGCGAGGCGAATTTAGTTAAATAAATAAACCACAAGGAGGACGTTCACATGGATGGAAAATTCATAAAAAAGAGGGTAAAGGTGGTGGGTGGAGATACGATAGTAGAATTTAAGAATCAAGGATAAGGGCAGATGTTTCCTTGAATTTTTATTTTTAAATTGACTTTACTGCATCCATATGCTATAATCATTTTAACAGGAGGTATTTAATTATGAAAAAAAGTAAAAACAAAAAGTTTATAGCAATAATATGTATAGCAATTGTGCTGTTTTGTATTCTCATTGCCTTTATTATAGGCAAAGCAGACAAACATAACGACAATGCCGCGGTTGACGATAATGTCACGACCACAACGACTACTATGACTACAACAACCACAACAACCACAGTCACGACCACGGATGAACCTACAACGACTACAACGACAACTACAACAACTTCGACAACCACGACTACCGAAACATCCACAACAACACAAGCTACAGTGAACACTGGCAATAGTGATAACACAGGCAACACTGGTGGAAACACATCAAGCGGCAACAACAATAACAGTGGTGGAAGCACAGGCGGAAACAGTGGCGGAGGCACACCCACATACGTAGAACCACCACAGCAACAACAGACACCTCCTCCTGCACAGACACCAGTGGTGACACCGCCAGCTAATCAAGGCGGTAGTGGTGGAATCATATTTGATGAGCCTTATGATGATGGGCCAGTAGACGTAGACTGGGAGTTTAACTTCGACTAAACCCACAAAGAGCACTCCCATAATAAGGAGTGCTCTAAAATTCATCAACAATATAGTAATTGACAGCAATAGGAAATAGCGTTATAATATAGAAAGTAATAAAATTTTTACTGTGGGGAGAACATTATAAATGAAGATAGAGCTAACCAAAGTAATTTACAAGATAAGTAACAAAACAGAGTCATATAATATTGAAAAAATATTCAATGACAATTGGGATATAGAAGCATAACTGTGCAGATGATAATTTAATAAAGTACAATTAAGAACCTTTGGGTTCTTATTTTTTTCTAAAACGACGATAAATCAACGGTTGTATCGCTGTTGAGAATAGTATCATAGCACAGTTGAGCGTTGGCGATATCACTAATGAATCGAAATGCGCTTGTTGCAACGTATTCAGGACTCATTTCAAAGGTTTTCCACCGCCGTCCAAGATTTTCAGCTGCATATCCTGTCGTATTACTTCCACCGAAAATATCAACTACCAAATCATTTTCGTCAGTCAAAAACTTGATGAAAAACTCTGGCAAAGCAGTCGGAAATCGTGCAGGATGATAATTTTTCCCCAATTTGCGACAAGCTTGTAAATACTTGCTTTTATTATCGGCATTAGCCATTTCCAAAAGGTTGCTCGGAAGAGCACCTTTATTTTTTTGGAAAGTCGTATCCTTTGTTTTCTTTTTCCTGAAGAATTTTTTCATAGCTTTTGAATATGGTTTCAGGACTTTTGTTGTATCGGCTTTGGGACTTTCGTTCGGAGAAAGCCACCATAAATTGTTTACATTGTCTTTTGCTCTGATTTTTCGTCGGCATACATACATTGACGGATAAGGCAGTCTTGACGGATTATACCAGTAAAACGGCTGACACAAATTTAAGTTTAGTTCTTTAATCATTCTTACAAGCAACTCAAAAGCGTAAATATTATAACTTGGCTTGTTCTTTAAGTATGATGTTCCAAAATCAATAACAATACTTCCTGTGGGTTTTAATTTTGGAATCATTGATTTAACAAACTCCAATAACCAGTCATTGTATTTGTCTTGACTTTCATTGCCGTACTCTTTGGGATTTATCAGAGGATACGGCGGTGAAGTTATGAATAGATCAACAGAACAGTTGTCAATTTCGTTAATCAATTCTTTGGAGTTACCACATATACATTCACCAAATTTTGTTTTATAATTGCCCATTTGATTCACTTCCAAACTTATAATTATTCAGTCGCACATATATCAAATCAAAGTGCAACTTAAGTTATATTGTAATGACATTACGCAAGATGTATTCACATATGTATTTACGCAGTCCACATATGAAAACACTTATCAACTTATAAATACTCAATCGCACACATATCAAATCAAAGTGCAACTTAAGTTATATTGTTAATGACATTACGCAAGATGTATTCACATATGTATTTACGCAGTCCACATATGAAAACACTTATCAACTTATAAATACTCAATCGCACATATATCAAATCAAAGTGCAACTTATGTTATATTGTTAATGACATTATGCAAGGTGTATTCACATATGTATTTACGCAGTCCACATATGAAAATACCTAACAAACTGTAAGTACTCAGTTGCCTACGTGATTACTCAGTTGCTCACATAATTACTCAGTTAGCCACGTGATTACTCGGTTGTCCACTTGTAATACTCACTTACCCACGTGATTACTCGGTTGTCCACTTGTAATACTCACTTACCCACGTGATTACTCGGTTGTCCACTTGTAATACTCACTTACCCACGTACTTACTCGGTTGCCCACTTGTAATACTCACTTACCCACATAGTTACTCATTTCCTCACATTATACTTTTTTTGCATGAACTTGATTATGAACCTATTATATATATACCTTTGAACCTACAATAAAGATGTGCCTATGTGAACTTATATGCACTTAAAAAGGAATAATGTGCCTAATAATAATTTCAATAAGCTAAATTACGTATTGAAGAACCTGATATATACGCATATCAACCTAATAAACTGCTTCATACCGTTTCGAATTTATGCCAGAACAGTACCAAAAAGGGCATCAATTATCCAAGTACTGTTTATGGGCTTTATCACGAATGTTTTCTTTATGAATTGTCAAGCACCTATTCAAGTACTTACCAATATTAAATAGCATATTAATTTTATTGGAGTTGATAATATGAAAACATAGGTGATTCTACTGAAACTTATGAAATTGAGTAAAAACTCAATGTACTTATGAATGACTAATTGAAGCGAAAGGATGTTTATAATGAATGAAAATTTAGAAGAATTTTTTAATGATATGAGATATACAATTGATTATTTGAAACAACAATATTCAGTGCCAATATATTATGAAGAAAAATCATTCCTTGACACTCTGTTACGATCCGATGAAATTGAAGAACATCATTGCAATTTGAAGATGATGAAAAGAATGATAAACTTCATTGTTGAAAAATTCAAAGAACGTGGTATTTGTGCTGATGTTATCATCATCGACGAGAAAAGAAAATATTCGACGAAGCATAATCGAAAGACCGAAGAAGATATGAAGACTATCAAAGAACTAATTGACAATGGGTTTAATAATAGTGACATAGAGCGTAGGACAGGTATAACACGTAAGACTGTTGCTAAATATCGTAATAGATTCAAATAGTACTATGATTAGTAGCAATTATACCATTAATTTGTAAAAAAGTCAATAATCAAAGCAGCATATAAATTTAAAAAATTAACGAGGTGTAATTTTATGAACATAAGTAAAAAGATAAGTGCTGTAATATGGGCGAATATTCGTAAATTTCAGTATATTTCAAAAATGAGTGATGATTGTTTAGCTTCAATATTGGGTGTAACTACACGAACGCTATACAATTATCATTCAAATCCCGAAAAAATAACTCTTGCAAAAATTCAATTACTTATTGATTATTTCGGAACGAACTTTGAGGATTTAATTAAATAAAAAAACACTTGAAAAATAAGAAATATCGCGTTATAATTGAAAGGAGGCAGACAACTCTTTAGGGAGTTGAATTGTTATGAAAACAAAAAAATTAAAAAACGGAGACTATTCAGCTGTAATTTCTTTGGGCTTTGACGAGAACGGAAAGAGACTTCAAAAGCGAATAACAGCAAAAACAATATCGGAGGTGCATAGAATTGCAAGCGAATTGTTATCTCAAAAAGGTGACTTAAAAATTCAGGCTTTGACAGTAAAAGAAGCTATGCAACAGTATGTCGATAGTCACTCTGAATTGCTTGAGGCTACTACGTTAAGAAACTATCATGAGATAATTCGCAATAGACTTGTGAATATTCATAATATTCCAATTAAGGAACTGAAAATCGTTGATATACAGATAGCAGTTAATATCGAAGCAAGCAAAGGTTTAGCACGCCGTACAATAAAAAACGGCGTTGACTTGTTGAAAACCACATTGGAATTTTACGATGTAAATTTAAATTTCAAAAAGGTGCAGTTGCCTAAAGATAAACCAAAACCAAAGAATGATTTGCCCAACATTGCAAAGGTGTTTTCGGCTTTGAAAGAATCTCCTATAGAAACATATTGTTTACTTGCATTTCATGGATGTATGCGTATCGGAGAGGTGCTTGGTCTGAAATTTTCTGATGTTGACTTTGAAAAACACATCTTGCATATCCACCGTACACAGACAGTCACAGAAGAAGGCATTGTTTACAGAGATTACTGCAAAACCCCACAAAGTATCAGGGATGTTGAAATAAGTGCTGAACTTTGTGAGGCAGTTAGGAGACTTAAGCATACAAGTGATGACGAGTATATTGTTCCTATGACGAGAAAGGCTCTTTATTCACGTTATGCAAGAATAATGAAGAGTAAAGGTCTTCCGACAAGCTTTCATCTTCTAAGAAAAATGTCTGCAAGTGCTTTACACGCATATGGAATGCCCGATAAATACATACTTTATCTTGGCGGTTGGTCAACGGATAATGTTCTGAAATCTGTTTATGAGGGAACGTTTGAGCGTGAGAGAAAGAAAGCCAATCAACAGGCAATTGCTTGCTTTAAAAAGATTAATGAGCAGGTAAATGAATCATTTGCTAAAGCATCAAACGAATTATCTGGTGTGACAAAAGTGTGACACAGATTCTTTATATCGCGAAACAAACGTGGAAATATAGGGAAAAATCAAGGATGATGGGATAGTGTTCAAATCCTGTCACCTCGACCATAGCGAATCGGCTTGAATGCGTGGAAACGACGTATTCAAGCCTTTTTCTTTGCTTTTTGATTTCTGATGAAGAAAGCATTTTCCGTTAAAATGCCAACTTTTTCGCAAAAGTGCCAACTGAAAATGCCAACTGGATTTTTAACATGGTAAAAAAATAAAGGAGTCTGTTTGACGCAGACTCCTTTATGCTGACAGTGAAAAATTACGAATGCTTACCGATAATGCCATTGAAATATTCGTCAATCACATTGTCGGCTTTTGTGCGTTCGCTGTCAAAGGTCTCCTGGTATACATTCTTGTAAACGTCTGGCGTACTCCAACCGCCCATTTCCATTGCATATTTTTCGGGAACATTCAGCATATCCGCTGTACTTGCGAAAATGTGCCGACAGTCATGAAAGCGGATGTCTTCAATATTATGACTACGTAGCAGTTTCTTGAAACGCTTGCGGATAGTATTCGGCGTTACATTTATGATGCGGTCAGTATCTTTGTTGTGCGGAATAGACTGAATCAACTGATAAATATATGCGGGCAGATTGACATAGCGGGTGCTTTTGATAGTTTTACAGTGATTCGTTTCAATCCATCCATCGTCTGTTTTGACGATCTCACGGCGAACATACAAACGCATCTTTACAGAATCTACATCACGGAATTGTAGTCCTGCCACTTCCCCAATACGAAGTGACGACCACATTGCAAGCAGAACTGGCAATTCGCTGTCTGTACCTTTTACAACGGAATAAATTATATCAGCTGTGGGAAGTGTACGTTCTTTGATTTCCTTCTTGGGCAGACGAATACTACCGAGCTTTATATCTATGTCATTTGCCTTGAGAACTGCTTTGAGGAATCCATAAGCATTCTTGATAGACTTATGGCTCAGTCTTTGTGCGTCTTGATTTATGGCTATTTGAATATCTCTTGAAGTAAGCTCCTCCAGTTTAATATCCATAATATATTGCAGCTTGTTGCGAACGATCTCGTTGTAGTTACAAAGCGTTGTTGGTTCAAGAACACTGCTTCTGCTTTCAATAAATTGCAGCATGGCTTCCTTAACCGTATACGGAACACGCTTCTCTTCAATATTTTTCAGCCATTTCTGTGCTCTCATAATGACCTCTTCAGGCGTTCTGCCTGTAATCTTAGCTTTTCTTCTCTGCTTACCGCAGCCCTGCGAAACCCAGGTTATGTAGTTTCCGCTGGTTGTCTGTGTGATTTTAAAATTCTTCTTCATACCTGATTGCCTCCTTTAGAGCCTGTTTAAAGTCTCGGTGTACTCGGATTTACGAGCAGGTTCTTAATATATGGCAGGCTGTACCTTTCGGCATAGCCTGCCCTTATTTTTATGCTGCTTCTAAAAATTCCGCAAGCGTCATATCGTTCATAAACAAGAAACAGTCGATGGTTTTCAGTGTTACAGCACTTGGGTTTACATCGTAATTATGTAGCGTTCTCTCGCTGCAACCAAGGCAACTGGCAAGCTCTGCATCACTGATATCTTGTATACGCTGCCAATAACGAAGCTTATACCAGATGGTCTTTTGCAGCGGAATGCGTTTGGATTTTTTTCTTATATTAGTTGACATAATTGTTCCTCCTCGTATATATAATTGTTAATTGGAATCTTCGCAGAATAATGGCTCATCTTTTACGATGTCGTATACCATGCTTTTGCATACTTTCTCATGGATTCCTACAAATCTAAGTATCTCATTAACGGTATCAAGCTGAATATTGGATTTAAACTCCTTTGGATAAGCTTTCGTTTCATTGCAAGCTGCCTTCAGAGATTCTTTCAATATCTTTACAGCCTCATCATTTTTTTCGCTAATTTTATACGTCTCCCATGTTTCGGTAATACGTCTGATGCACTCAGTTTTGACATTGTAGCCGATAGAAAGACTTTCGATATTCTGGATATCCTTATCATAGATCGAAATAATCCTGCGGATAAAAGCGTGGGGCTGAATTTTCTCTTCTTCAATAATATTGGTGATATAATCAAGCTGATGCTTGATAATCTTGATACCTGTATCATTTACGACAGGACGTTTTAGAATGGCATCATAATAAATACAGGAATTCGGTTGTGGAAGATACTGCATAGCAAAATCGGGATTTTCAGTGGCTCTCTTGAAATCAGAAAGCTGCATATAAAGTTTACTCTTGATACTTCCCAGCTGACTAAGAGAGTAATCTGGGATAAGAACAGTGATTTCACGGGGATTCCTGCGATTTACTCTCGCTCTCCCGATAACCTGCTGTAAAACGGTAATATCGTAAGTTTCGGCAGCTATCATAGATAATTTCTCATCATGAAGCGAAAGACCATTTTCCGCAACTTTTGTTGTAATCAGGGATTCGGAGCTGAATTTTTCGTTTATGGCGATTTCATGCAGTTCCGAGCGTTTATCATCATCAGAATAAATATGCTGACTTCCGTTAAGTTGTTCTTGCAATTCTGCTCCGCTGTCTATGTCATTGATAAATATAAGCGATTTCTTTCCGTTTTCGCAATTATCGTTAATATACTTAATCAAAGTTTCTCTGTCGGCAGGATCATATGTCCTGAAAGTTAAGTAATTCCAGTTTGTTTTCATGAGATAGATATGCCTGATTCTTGTTTCACTTTTCGCTGGATTCTTTAAAATCACTTCTTGGAGATTATCTTTTGTAAGGGAACAGAGTTCTGCATCAGGCAGTGATTCAATATTCCAGATAGCAGACAGAACATCATCTGGCGTAGCTGTTATGTAAATACGCTTGGTATTATAAAGATTGGCGTGCAGAAAATTGAGCATCTGCTGTGGGTAAACTGTAAAGGTGGAGTCCTCGGCAAAGCAGTGACATTCATCGCAAATAAGGAGCATCTTTTTTCCGTGATAGCGGTGTTTATGTCTGACAAAATCCTGATACGTCATTACCTCAATATTGTTATCAAGTTTCAGTTTGTCAATTAATTCATCGTGAACACTTTTCCAGTCAAATCTTTTGTATAAATCTTTTATAAGCTGTATCTTGCAAGGTCTGCGATTTGTCAATATAATAACTTTTTCAGCTTTTGACATATTCAAGGTAATCTGTTCTATGGCTTTGGTTTTACCAGAACCAGTTGATGAAAAAATGCAGATTGATTCACCATCTTTAAGTTTGTCCACATCCTTTACACTGAAAACAGATGTAAGATATTCCCTTGAATTGCCGATAGTATACCCTGTGGTAAAGCACATTGATGCAAGCAAGGGATTCTTAATATTTTCTGTAAGTTCTCTTGATGATGCGATTACATCATCAAGAGTCATATCAGCAGGGCGAATTTGAACCTTTATTTTTTGAGGCTTATTCTCCATTTTTCAATGCCCCCATTTCTTTCCTAATTGCTTTGATCTCTTCATCCAATATCATCGAATCTTTTAACATTTGAAAAAGTTCCTCAAGATTCTCTAACCATTTTTTCACGCTAAGTCTGGAATATCCTATAATGTCGTACTCAATTGTTATTCCAGATTTTGTAAGTTTAAACTTTGTTACATGAGTATATTTTCTCATGAGTTTACCAGAAAAACCTCTCTCTTCCATGCTTTTAATGAAACTACGTTCTTTTCTTGTGAGGTCTCCCTTTGCGTTTTTTACATCAATCATAATCATATTCTCCTTTGTTAATTATTTTGTTATAACAACTCTTTGGGAGCTGTTATTTTCATTTGTTAATTATGTGTTTTTAATCTTAACACCGCAAAAGCCACGGATGTTCGGACCATTGCAACGACTTCTGTATTTCTTCAGCCTATCCTTGTTGACCAAATGAAATGCCTGAGAAAAGCCTGTGCTGTCTTTGAAGGTTCCTGTATACACAGAGTTAAATAAATGATATAAATCCTGTGTACTGGTAAATGATTCTGCATCCGAAAAATCACAAAAGCTGCTGCTGAAATTGCGTATTGCATCATATTCGGGATTAATGGGTGCCATGTATATGGGTGACTGGACTTCGTAAGCTCCGCAGCCCGTGAATGTATAATTTTTTGCTCTGAGTTTCAGATAATGACGAAATGCCTCAGTAACGATTTCATCTTTTTCCTCCAGAAGCTTATACAGTATGTACGGGTCTTGCTGTTCTTTCGGAATACAAACAGGATATGGTATCGTAAGAAGTCTTCTTGTAAAAGCTGGGTCAACCGCTGAATATGCCATACCGATATTATTGTTACTGGCGATTACAATTTTGCAGGTACTTGTGAAAGTCACAAAATCTTTGAACTTTACATTTGCAGTCATATCATCATGACCTGAAAAAGATTTCAGGTAGCCAATATCTCTGGACTTTAAATTGATCTCTCCTTCGTCAGCGGAAATTTCCATTCTAAGATTACGCAAGCGGTTTTTACCAAATTCAGATAACAGAGTACACATTGGCATATTGTACACACTTCCCTCTGAAAGCAGGTGTTTCAGCAATGCAAGCTCGGAAGATTTTCCATTATTGCCCGTAGACCCGTAAAGAAACGGGATAACCTTTGCACAAGCATCTGATGAGAGAACGTATCCCCAGAATTCCCAATGTCGAATGATAAGCTCAGCATCATCTCCGCAAATTGTATTGAGAAAGGCATCCGTTGTCGGATGATAAAGTATATCATCTTGCAGGTAATTTGCTTCAATACAAATCGTTGCAAAATAATTTGGTGGATATTTTACAATATGACCATCAAAATTGGAAACGCTGCAATTTCTGAACACCGTGTAATCTTCACTGTTTGCTTGTCCTGTAAATACAGGACAGCGGAGCAGTGCAGCCTGAATAACAGATTGGCAATC
The DNA here is from genome assembly GCA_964401315.1 of uncultured Alistipes sp. Lineage (GTDB taxonomy): Bacteria > Bacillota > Clostridia > Oscillospirales > Ruminococcaceae > Ruminococcus. The sequence continues at coordinate 2,631 of CAYNYB010000019.1, read as the reverse complement.
TGGCATCGACAGTAACACTTCTTGTTTTAAAGCTGCGTGAAATATCCACTGATTAAAAGCGAATTCATTCAATGGTCTGTAAATTGCTCCATCAAAACTATAAGCCTGATTGTTGTAAGCAATAAGCAAGCCGTTTTGAATGATTAAATCAGCCATTTTATGGATAAAAGTTTTCAACTCCTTTCCTTTCAAACAGACAGCATTTGTTCTAGTCGTTGCAGAGTTAGGTTTCATTAAGGGTGAACTCTGAAAAAATGATTTTGACATAATCATATCCTCCTCTATTTAGTTTTCAGAAGATACTTTACATTTATCCGCTTTCGTGGTATAATGTAAATAAGCTTTTTAACTTACAATCTTATGATAACACATAACAAACAAGGTCATGACAAAAAGTTGATTTTGTGCTGATGAATGGTACAAAATATTGAAATTCAGCTTGAAAATCAGCGGGTTATTTGAGGCTAAAATAAAAAAAGTACCGTTAAACGATACTTTATGATAAGAATTAACAATAAGAGGTTAAAATAATGTACAACGGAATCAGCTTTTGTGAATTTTTAGAACAGTCAGAATATCTTTTTAACGGATTCATATCCGTTGGCGGAAAGAGAAACGAAAATACTGGAAAAATATTTTTAGAAGATGCCCCTACTCTCAGAAAATATAAGAAAAAATATCGTGATGCATTAGAAACAAAAGGCAAATGCCCTCATCTGACAGATGAAACAAAAAATTATTTTTTGAATAAGTGCAGATATTTTATTTATCCCGAAAAAAGAGATAAGGAATATAAATTAAAAAACGGAGAAACAGTTGAGTCCCTTGAAGTTTTTTCATCCAAATGCGTTACACTGTTTTTCAGCTTACAGGAATTAATTTTTCTTTTCTCAGAATTGATACTACATATAAAAAGAAAGATTTTGTGAAAACTCAGCAAGAGTGTCTGGAAAATTTGTTTTGTTCAATAGTCGATATGTTTATGAGATCAGATGCAGAAATAAAAATGTTAACACTAACAGACAGTTCTCTTGATTTAAAAGAAGTTCCTGGCTTTAAAATAAAAGATGCAGTAGACGAACAATTATTCATAAAGTGTGTAACGGTTTTATTTCTTCATTATAGATACAAACTTTATAATATTGATCCAGAACACCTAATTGCTTTCAGTCCGATTTTACCTTACAAAAATACAATGCTTTTCAAGCACAATATGGAATCATATAGTCAGCTTCACAAAATGATATTTCAGCCTGGCAAAAAATATAATATCTATAGAGATGAAATGGACTTGGATTCTCGTTTTGATTTGACAAAAACATTATCCATGCTGAAAGATATAAAATCAAATTTAGAACTAATACAAACATCAGATGGTCTTGGTGATGTAGAAATAATATTATCAGAACAGTTTAAACAAAAACAATGGTGCTTAAAAAATGGGACTGTCGATGTGAAAAAGTTTAAAGAAAATCCTCCTAAAGATTGGAAGGATAAATGCATTCAAATTCTGATTATATATATTACATCGTGCAAACTATCAAAATATAAAATTTTTGATGAACATGAATTTATTGGTTCAATTCTATATCATGGTACTAACAGATCAATAATAGAATGTGAAGGTTTGGATAAATGCCGTTTTAAATTAGAGTGTAATGTTAAGGAGAATTGTAAGACGGTGTATAAAGCTAAAAAAATAATACACTCTCTACGCAATGAATTATGGAAATATATTGAAACAAAAGAGGCAGATGAAGTACCAGATGAGATAATTGATTTCGTAGAAGCAATTGAGAGAATTTGCTTGTTCTATTTTTGATGACTACTCTTAAATACCCATATATCGCAAAAATATTTTTGTGGAAAATCTTTTTTGTTCTTCACTATATAAAAAGAAATAAAAAATAATTTTGTTGTTCCGATGTTCCAGGTGTTAAACAAGTTCTGAAATTATTTTTTAAAAAAAGTATGAAGAAAAGTGCATCAAGACTTGGAACATCGGAACGCCCCCATCTTTTTTGATAGGGGCGTTTTCATGTTATATACCTAAAAGAAAGTCAGAATAAGCTTCTTCCCCTTTTATCGTTTTGACGGTATCGGTAATGAGTGAATAATCGCAAAGCATATCCTCGATTTCGTCAGCAGTATAGCCATAATCAAGAAGCAGAATAACATCATCTTCGTCAACTCCGTAACAGTTGCACATATCAATAAGGAGCTGCTCGTGCTGGGTATAATAATCATCTTCCCAGTCATCATAATATCTCATAAAAGAAGCGTATCTGAAATTTTCTTTTCCCTCAAACTCCGAACGGGTAATAATTCCGCTGCTGTCAATTCTGAGAATATCGCCATTAATTGTTTCAATTTTTTCATTTGGGTAATTCAGCATACCAACTTTTTTTAGTGCATTTTTCATTATGGACTCTGTTGAAGCATAAATATAGATTCCCAAAAATTCAAAATGGAGCAGGCACATAGGATTACTGCCCTTGATTATGTAAAGCGAGTTTTCTTCATCAAGAGCAGTAAAAGTGAAGTTCCCCTGAACCGTTTCAGCCATATTTTTCAGGCTGTCAAAGTCCAGTTTTTTCTGCTGTTCAATAAGTTGTACAGCAACATAGCTGT
>CAYNYB010000018.1:0-71745 GCA_964401315.1 uncultured Alistipes sp. | reverse complement strand
TCTGATCGCCTGTGTAAGCGTGGATAGTGCTCATGATACCGCTCTGGATAGGAGCATAATCGTTAAGAGCCTTAGCCATGGGAGCGAGGCAGTTTGTTGTGCATGAAGCAGCAGAGATGATAGTATCATCAGCAGTAAGAGTATTCTCGTTTACGCTGAAAACGATAGTCTTGAGGTCGTTGCCTGCGGGAGCAGAAATAACAACCTTCTTAGCGCCTGCATCGATGTGAGCCTGAGACTTGTCCTTAGAGCAGTAGAAACCTGTGCATTCGAGAACAACGTCAACGCCGATCTCACCCCAAGGAAGCTCAGCAGCGTTAGCCTTAGCATAGATCTTGAGTGTCTTGCCGTCAACTGTGATAGTACCGTCTTCGTCGTTAGCTTCTACAGTGTGAAGATTTTCGCCGATTTTACCGCAGTAACCACCCTGAGCTGTATCATACTTGAGAAGCTGAGCGAGCATGGAAGGCTTTGTAAGATCGTTGATAGCAACTACCTCATAACCTTCTGCACCGAACATCTGTCTGAATGCGAGACGACCGATACGACCAAAACCATTAATAGCAACTTTAACTGACATTGGAAATTACCTCCTGATATTTTTTATAACGGCAAATCTGAATTTTCATAATTTACCATAATCTTATTATACACTAAGCAATAGATTTTTGCAAGAGGAAAGATAAAAAAATAACAAATTTATCAATAAAACAACAAAACGCACAAAACTCAACAACTATTTTTAGTTAAAATAACATAGCTTTTTTTGAATATTACTATTCCATTTTTTATAAAAAAGTTGTATAATATAAGTATTGATATGTGATTAGGAACTGCGCGTAAATAAGTTATGCGTTTAGGCGCGGGATCTTAGGGTTTGCCATGAGTGAAAGGCGGTAAAAAATGGACATTAAAAATTCATTTGAAAAATTTTTCGACGAGAGCTTTATAAAAGATTTTGTTACGGCGCAGGCGGGCGAACCAAGAGACAGCGCTTCTTTTATCGTCAGCTATGCCCTGCTGCTCGAATCCGAACAACTGGAAAATCCGACGCTTGAGATGCGCCGTAAATTTGCCGAGGGGCTAAAGAAACAATGCTGTCATATTTTGCAGTTATCGGATTTTTATGCCCAAATATTCGAGGTCATATTCAATCCGTCGCTGTCTGCAAAGCTTATGAATATCAAGGACTTTTTTGATAACTTTGCCGAATGCGTTCAGAAATCTCTTGAGGGAATTTGCTCTGTCGAGACGAATTTTGGAGGAGAAATATATGCGGCAATAAATCAGAAGATGCTGAAATATGTTTTGCTTATGTATATTCGCAGCGTCGTGCTGGACGGCGCTGAAGATATAAAATTATCCTATGCCGGAGATGACGAGAAGCTTATTATTGAAGTGAGTGCAGGCAAAAAAAGTGATTCCAGAAGATTACAGTATCCCGATGATGATTTTTTGGGAAAATATCATAAGGATATAAATACTTTTTTTGTCAATAAACTGGGCGGAGAACTGCATGAGGATAAAAACGGCATGAAGATGATATTTACAAAAGCAATTGATGAGACGGAAAATGTACTGATGCAGGAATCTGAATCGGCTGTTTCAATGGACGTGTTGAACCCATATAATGTAATGCTCTCCGATCTCAGTGAAAAGCTTATTTGAGAGTTAGAGCTTGTGTTCAATAGGATTTGTGCATGGATTTTCGAGCATAATTTTATCAAAAGCATACTGCCGTATGGTGAGCTTTTTCAACGCAGCTATCGGTGAAATTTGCCGGAAAGACATATGCATTAGCCTATGAACGCAAGTTCTTAAAGGTTCTGATTTTTTCAGAGCCTTTTTTATTGTTTCCAAAATCCTGTTTAAAAACTATGAAGATTTATCATATTAAAAATAAAAATCTTCATTTTTTTGTTGACATTATTCAAAAATTAAGGTATAATATATTGTATGATGTTTTGCTGATAAATTTGCTGCGTGGCTGTTTTGGAGGAATATACCTTATGGCGTATTAGGGTTGCTGATTAAAAAATCCTCGATATACAGCCGAAAGCGTCAATTATTAATTTGTATTTACGGAGTGATGAAATGGCAGTGAATCTTGAGATCGAAAGAAAATTTCTTGTAGAATATCCTGACTGCAATAAACTCGATATCGTCAGACAGATCGGAATTTTGCAGACATATCTTGAAAACGGCAGCGGAGGTTCTCAGCGGCGTGTGAGAAAAATCACGGAAAACGGTTCTGACATTTACTTCTATACCGAAAAGGAATTCATAACCCCCATGACGCGCAGTGAAAACGAATATGAAATAAGTGCGGAGAATTACGCGGAACTTCTGAAAGAAAAAAAGGCGGACTGCATTCCTGTCAGCAAAACGAGAATATGCTTCAATTATAAGGATCAGCTTTTTGAACTCGATCTTTATCCGTTTTCAGATGAATTAGCAATACTTGAACTTGAATTGAGATCGCCGGATCAGGAAATATTTTTCCCTGATCATGTGAAAATTGTAAAAGAAGTAACGGGAATCAGCGAGTATTCCAATGCAGCTCTTGCAAATGCGGGTGCGTTTCCGAGTGAAATAAAGGAGATATACATTTAATGGCAGAAAAAATTGTTGAAATCGACAGCGAAGAGCAGCTTTCAATGCTTTTTGGTCAGCTTGACGGCAATATCCAGCATATCCGTCATCAATATAACGTAACCGTTGTGAGCAGAGACGGAAATATCAAGCTTATAGGTGATGAGCCGTCGCTTTCGGAAGCTGCAAAGGCGGTTGAAGCGCTTGCTGAAATGTGCAGGAACGGACAGCCGCTTAATAGTCAGACAGTCCGCTATGTTACGTCGATGGTTGCCGACGGCGCGGAACAGCAGCTTGTGGAACTCGGCGGAGACGGCGTATGCGTCACATCGTCCGGAAAGGTCGTCAGACCGCGTACCGTAGGACAGAAACGATATATTGACGCTATCCATGATAATACGATCGTTCTTGGCATCGGACCTGCCGGAACGGGCAAAACTTATCTTGCGGTGGCGATGGCTGTGAAAGCTTTCAGAGAGCGGAAAATCAAGAAAATAATCCTGACGCGCCCTGCTGTGGAAGCTGGTGAAAAACTCGGATTTTTGCCGGGAGATATGCAGGATAAGGTCGATCCGTATTTACGTCCGCTTTACGACGCGCTTTTTGATATGTTCGGTGCGGACAGATTTGGTCAGTACATGGAAAAAGGAATTATAGAAGTTGCTCCGCTTGCCTATATGAGAGGAAGAACTCTGGACGAGGCGTTCATAATTCTCGATGAAGCTCAGAATACTACTTCGGAGCAGATAAAAATGTTTCTGACGCGTCTCGGAAATGAGAGCCGGATGGTCATAACAGGCGATATTACGCAGATTGATCTTCCTGATACGAAAAAATCGGGACTTGTTGAAGCAGTTAAGGTTCTCAAAGGAATTGAGGATATTAATATACACAAATTTACGGAAAAAGATGTTGTGCGGCACAAGCTCGTGCAGGATATTATAAAGGCATACGAAAAATTTAACGAAGGGAGAAAAAATCATGCCTAAGCTTAAAGTATATGTTAAAAATAATCAGACAGAGGTCAAAGTTCCTGTCGGAATCCGCCTTCTCATAAGAAGATGCTGTCAGGCAGTCCTCGCAACTGAAAAATTCGGAAGAGACGCGGAAGTGAGCGTTTCCTTCGTAAGCAATAACGAGATAAAAAATCTTAATAAAATATACCGCAATAAAGACAGCGTGACCGACGTTCTTTCGTTTCCGCTGACAGGCGACGACGGCACTGTTGAGATAAATCCCGATACTAATGCCGTTCAGCTTGGAGACGTTGTTATTTCGCTTGAAACCGCAGTCAAGCAGGCTCAGAATTACGGTCATTCCTTGGAGCGAGAAATAGGATTTCTTACCGTTCATTCCATGCTGCATCTTCTCGGATACGATCATGAGACAAGCCAGCTTGATCAGTGTATAATGCGCGAAAAAGAAGAATCGGTTCTTGAAAAGCTTGGAATTTCGAGAGACGTTACGTTTGTTATTCAGGGAGATAAAGAATAATGTCAAAAACAGCTTTTGTAACGATTGCAGGACGAACTAATGCGGGAAAATCCTCATTGCTCAACGCAATAGTAGGGGAGAAGATAGCTTCTGTAAGCAGCAAGCCGCAGACTACGCGCACACGTATAACGGGTATACGGAATATTGACGATGTACAGCTTGTTTTCTTTGATACTCCGGGACTTCACAAGCCCGTCAACAAGCTTAGTGAGCATATGCTGAATACCGTTCGCGAATCCGTTAGCGATATTGACGCGGTGATTTTCGTGCAGGACTGCACCAAAAAGATCAACGAACAGGAGCTTAACCTGCTGCGCTCTCTCGAAAGCTCGAAAATGCCCGTGATACTTGTTATCAACAAGATAGATCTTCTGAAAAACAAAGAGGAATTGATGGCGTATATTGCCGATATTTCCGGGAAAATTGATTTTCAGGCGGTAATTCCCGTAAGTGTTACAGAGAATAACGGCGTGAACATAGTTATAGATGAAATAATAAAGCTTGCAGAAGATTCCGTACATTATTTCCCCGACGATATGATTACCGATCAGCCTGAAAAAGTTCTGGCTGCCGAGATGATACGCGAAAAACTGTTGGAACTTCTCAAAGACGAAGTGCCGCATGGAATCGCCGTCGGAGTTGAGCAGATGTCGGAGCGCGACGATAAGGATATTCTCGATATTTCCGCAGTCATATACTGTGAACGCGAATCCCACAAGGGCATCGTTATCGGAAAAGGCGGAGCAATGCTGAAAAAGGCTTCCACAGCCGCGCGTATCGAGCTGGAGGATTTCTTTCAGATAAAAGTCAATCTCAAATGCTGGGTGAAAGTCAAGGAGGATTGGCGAAATCGCGAAGGTCTGATACGCAGCTTCGGTTTATCTGACAAATAAGGAATCATAAAGAAATAAGATGCGCGTTTATGCGCAGGCTTATTTGTTCTGTGCAAGGCACACAACTGAAGGAATACTGACGTATTTCAATGTTGTGTAACGCAGCACAGGACAAATCAGACAAGCAGAAATGTGCAGATTATTTTTTATGATTCCTAATTGCAAAGTATATTTTTTTTCGCGCCGCAAATAATAAGCGGAGAGCATTTTTATGCTTTCGGAGGTACGGTATGAACGACGAACAGCTTTGGAACGCTTTTGCAGAAAGCGGAAAAATTGACGATTATCTTATGTATAAAGGAATTTTTTATGATAACGCTTGAGGGTATCGTTTTGAAAGAGCGGGCATTCGGAGAGCAGGATAAATTTATAGATATCCTGACAAAAGACAGGGGATTGCTTGAACTGTCGGTCAAGGGAGCGCGCAAGATCAACGGAAAGTCGTCGGCGTCCACCCAGCTTTTCGCCTATTCCTGCTTTTGTATTGATCAGAAAAAAGATAGGTTCCGACTTAACAGTGCGGAGCCTATACATATTTTTTACGGATTGCGCAGCTCGCTTTCCGCGATTTCGCTGGCGAGTTATTTTGCTGATATTCTGAAATACAGCACGGCTGAACTCACGGACAGCGGAAACGTGCTTCGGCTTTTTCTGAATACGCTTTTTTACCTTGAAAAGGGAAATCGGAGCGAACAGCTTTTAAAATCGATTTTTGAACTTCGTCTTATGTCGGAGATCGGTTTTATGCCCGATATCCTCATATGCCGCGGCTGTGGCTGCTATGAGCCTGAAATTTCGTATTTTTCCATAAAAAACGGCGGATTCTGCTGCTCGGAATGCAAAGACCCAAACGATACGGACAGCAGTTGTTTTGCAATGGGTTTGCCGGTTCTTACGGCTGTACGTCATATAGTTCTGGCAGATTTCGACAGGCTTTATAATTTCCGTCTTTCGGATAAATCAACCGAAATTTTAGCGGCATTTTCCGAGAAATATATTTTATCACACCTCGGAAGAAATTTTAACACACTTGATTTTTATAAAAATCTTTTTCCACAAACGAAAATCGAACAATAATTTTTTGAAATGGTAGAAAATATGAATAAATATCTTAAAACTTTAGAACTCGACAAAATTTTGGAAATGGTTGCCGCCCATGCTTCAAACGACGAAACAAAACGCATGGCGCTGTCGCTTCGTCCCGTAAGCGATCTTGCGGAAGTCAGACGTGAAACTCTTAAAACAAATCAGGCTTTATCTCTTTCGATTCAGTACGGAACACCGCCTTTCAGCAATTTCAAGGACATTTCCGTTGCGGCAAAACGCGCAAAAACAGGCGCGATAATTTCGCTCAGGGATATTATGGATATCGCCGTTATGCTGCGGCAGATAAGCGGTCTGGCGAAATGGTATTCCGCCTGCGAAAATATCGAAACCGAACTTGATTATTTGTTTTCACGCCTTGCTCCAAACGATTGGCTTCTTGAAAAAATAGACCGCTCCATAATTTCCGAAACGGAGATATCAGACGCCGCAAGTCCCGAACTGGCGGCGATTCGCAGAAAGATCAACCGTGCGGAAATGCAGCTTCGTGAAACTCTCGATAAAATGGTGAAGAGCAAGCAGCAGTATTTGCAGGACAGCAGTGTCACCATTCGCGACGGAAGATTCGTTCTGCCCGTAAAATCAGAGCATAGAGGTCAGGTCAGCGGTCTTGTTCATGATACGTCCGCTACGGGTCAGACTTTTTTTATCGAACCAATTGCGGTAGTTGAAGCTAACAATGATATAAAAATTTTGCAGGGCAAGGAGCAGGAGGAGATCGAGCGCATAATCCGCGAACTTTGCAGCGAATGCGGAGAGTATGCGGACATACTTTGCGAAAATTACAAGATTTGCGCTGAATTGAATCTTTACTTTGCAAAATCAAATCTTGCGGCAAGCCTGAAATGCTCGATGCCGCATATTACCGACGATGGCAAGCTGTGCCTTAAAAAGGCGCGCCATCCGCTTCTTGAACGAAAAAAAGCCGTGCCTATCGATCTTTCGCTCGGCGAGGATTATCAGGCATTGATAATTACAGGTCCGAATACGGGCGGAAAAACCGTCGCTCTCAAAACTGCGGGACTGCTTGCAGCAATGACGATGTGCGGACTGCTTATTCCTGTTTCCGACGGCAGCAGCATATCTGTTTTCAAGAATATCCTCGTTGACATCGGCGACAGTCAGAGCATTGAGCAGAATCTTTCGACATTTTCCGCTCATACGAATAAAGTTATTGAAATTCTCGGTACGGCAGATGAAAATTCCCTTGTGCTGCTTGATGAACTGGGGTCGGGAACCGATCCCGTTGAGGGAGCGGCGCTGGCAGTCTCGATTATTCGCAGACTTATTTTCAATGGCGCAAAACTAATGGTTACAACTCATTATCAGGAGCTGAAGGTTTTCGCAATAGATACTCCCGATGTACAAAACGCTTCCTGCGAATTCGATATTGAGACGCTTCGTCCGACTTACAGACTTATTGTCGGTTCACCGGGAAAATCGAATGCGTTCGCCATATCCGAAAGCCTTGGTATGCCCTCGGATATTATTGAGGACGCGCGTTCGAGAGTGAGCGAGGCGAATTCTCGACTTGAAGAGGTTATCGGCAAGCTTGAAGCGTCGCGTATCGAACTTGAACGCGAAAAGGAAACGGCTGCAAAACTTCGCCGAGAAGCTGAGGAACACGAATCTGTTCTGCGGAGCGAGCGTGAAAATCTTGAGAAAATGCGCACGGAAGAACTTGAAAAAGCGCGCTTGCAGGCGATGACGATCATCGAGCAGACAAAGGCTGAATCAAACGAGTTGATCGACGAGCTTGAAAAGCTTCGCCGCGAAAAGGAGAAGAAGAATTTCAGCGCAAATGTTTCTGGCGTGAAATCAAGATCGAAGCAGAGTTTCAATAAAATGTACGATATTGCCAATCCCGTTGACGGCGGCGATCCGAACGAGGGCTATGTATTGCCGCGAAAGCTTAAACGCGGAGATACGGTTTATGTTGTGGATCTTCAACGCAAGGGAATCGTTTCGGGCGAACCCGACGGAAGCGATTTTGTATTCGTGCAGATGGGCGTAATGAAAACGAAAATGAATATTTCACGGCTTCGTCTCGAAGAATCTTCGAAAGTTACCGTGGGAAACAAGGCGATGCCGAAAAATCGCAAAAAAGCGGGAAGAGTCGGAATCAAGGCGGAACGCCGCGGCAAAATGGAACTGGATATTCGCGGCTGCGCCTGCGACGACGGCGTATATCAGCTTGACTCGTTCATAGATCAGGCGATAATGTCAAATATTTCAACGATCTCGATAATTCACGGCAAGGGAACAGGACTTTTGAGAGCAGCAGTTCATCAGCGCCTTAAAAATCACCCGTCCATAAAAACGTTCCGTCTCGGCGTATACGGCGAGGGCGAGGATGGAGTTACGATCGCGGAATTAAAGTAGTATTGACAAATTTGGGCTGATGTGGTATAATTTAATTGATAAATCAATTTCAGAGCTTGTGTTCATGGGTTCTGATTCTGAAGGAGGTTTTTCGTTTTGAGTATTCTTGATCGGGACAGACTGAAAGTCCTTATCGTTGACGATAGCGCAATGAACCGAAGTATTTTGTCGGAAACGCTCGGAGATGAATTTAACATTCTGGAAGCTGAAAACGGCGCGGAAGCTGTTGCAATCCTTCAAAAGGAAAGCGTTAATATTTCACTTGTGCTGCTCGACATAGTTATGCCCGTAATGGACGGCTATGAAGTACTCAATGTGATGAACAGCAAAGGCTGGATAAAGGATATTCCCGTTATCATGATATCATCGGACGATTCCGTTTCGTCTATGCGCAAAGCTTATGATCTGGGAATAACCGAGTTTATCAGCCGTTCGTTTGATGCGTTTATCGTTCGTCACAGAGTTGTCAACACCATTATGTTGTACGCCAAACAGAAAAAACTTGTCAGCATGGTTGCGGATCAGATCTATGAAAAAGAAAAAGAAAGCAGCTTGATGATAAATATTCTTAGTCATATTGTAGAATTCAGAAACGGCGAAAGCGGTCTGCACGTTCTTCATGTGCAGCAATTCACCAAGCTGCTTCTTAGACAGCTTATTCGTATAACCGATAAATATGACATTTCGGAATCTGATATCGCGCTCATTACAAAAGCGGCCGCACTTCATGATATTGGTAAGATTTCCGTGCCTGACCATATACTTAACAAGCCCGGCAGACTTACCGACGAGGAATTCGCTGTTATGAAGTCTCATTCTCTTGCTGGAGCTTTGATGCTTGACGAGCTGGTGACATATAAAGACGAACCGCTTGTAAAGGTTGCATACGAGATTTGCCGCTGGCATCACGAACGATTCGACGGCAGAGGGTATCCCGACGGACTGGCAGGGGAGGATATCCCCATATCGGCGCAGATAGTTGCGCTTGCCGACGTTTATGACGCTCTTACAAGCGAGCGCGTGTATAAAAAGGCGTTTTCTCATGAAAAGGCTATGGATATGATTTTGAACGGAGAGTGCGGTAAGTTCAATCCGCTGCTTCTCGAATGTCTGAAACAGGCTTCGAATGATATTTGCGACGAACTTAAAAAGCCTGCTTCAAGCGACGTTATCGCAAAGGCGAGTATTTCTCCCGAGCTTATGCAATATGACGAACTTTCATCGTCGGAGGAGACTATCCGCTTGTTGGAATACGAAAAGATGAAGAGTAATTTTTATGCGTCGGTTTCGAAAGATGTAAATTTTGAATACACATCAGTTCCGCCAATGCTCACACTGACGCCGAACGGCAGCGGATTTTTCGAGAATGATATTTTAATAAAGGATCCGCTTGAAAACGACAAATTACTTTCAATAATAAGCCGCGATGATATAGAGCGAATTTCGGACTTGATACGCAATTCCTCGTCGAAAGATACGGTGGTAAGAATCAATTGCAAAATCACTGTAAATGATAAGATACATAATGTGGAGATGATATGCAAAGCCTTATGGGATTCCGATGATGCGAATCTTATTTGCGGTGTTATCGGTAAAATTGTCGATATGGGCGAAGCGGAGTAGGAGGTAATTATGACTGTCAAAGAATGCTACAGCGCACTTGAAGGCGATTATGAAAGCGTAATTTCACGGCTTATGACTGAAAAGCTGGTGCATAAATTTATTTTGAAATTTCTTGCCGATCCGAGTTTTGAAAATCTCACAAACGCCATGAAATCGGAGAATTACGACGAAGCGTTTCGCGAGGCGCATACACTCAAAGGCGTGTGTCAGAATCTCAGCCTTACAAAGCTTTATTCGTCAAGCAGCAGCATGACCGAGGCGTTGAGAAACGGCGAATACGAAGAGGCGGCGAACCTGCTGCCGCAGGTTGAAGCCGATTATATGCAGACAATAGGAGCTATCAAATCTCTGGACTAAAATGATTTTTCATAATAAAAACAGCGGCGTGCCGAATTGAAATCGGTACGCCGCTGTTTTAGCATATTTTAAGGTTGTCTGCCAATAAACGGAAATGTTAAATCGCTGTTTCCGAGAGATATCAGATCGTATCCATCTATCATGAAAACCGAAATATCGTTGTTTGTCGTAAGTTTGAACGCACCATAAGGCATATCGTCCGTTCCGTAATTCACAAAGAAGAAGTATTCTTCTCCTATGTTTTGCGTTGATATGTTTCCGCCGTTGCTGTATATCATGTAATTATCAGGATAATCGCAGGTTACATTATGGGCGTCTGCGTAGATATGCAAAGGCATATATCCGCCGGGAACACATATGGAAATCTTATTGTTTTCGCTGTAGAATTTATTTTGGCTTTTAGGAATGTCGGTTATGACAATATTTTCAATCGTATATGGCTGCCCCGATACGTTTGTGTAAATTTTTTCTTCAATAATTCCGCGGAATATGAATGCAGAACCATTAAAAAGTTTTTCTGTTGTGATGCCATCTACCGTATTTGTAGTATCACTTGGATCAATTGGAATTGGCGCGTCAGTCATTAAGCCGTGTTCATAATCAAATTCGTATTTATCAATTATCATATCCGACGGTGTATATACGCTTGTAGGGCGAACTGTAAGATCGTTATCTGCAGAAGGAGTAGGAACTGTAAATGTGACCGTAGTAGTCAAAGAAGGGGGATTGATGATTTTAGTTGTTGTGACCGCCTGTGGATTTACTGTAGTCTGGATATTATTATCATGTGGAGTTGTTGTTGGCGGAACAGTTTTCGAGGTTTGGGGAGTTGTTTGCAGCGGATCTTTTTTAGCTGTAGTTGTGGGTTCGGGTTCTAACTGAACAGTCTGTGTGGTAGTTTTTGCAGGTGTGGTTTGCTGTGTAAGTTTTGTGGAATTTGTTTTTGCTGTAGTTGTTGCAGTGTGATTTCCAAGGGTATTCGGAGGTTTAGTTGCAATCGCAGTCGGCGGAGATTCCGAGGATTCGGCAGCAGTCGTTTCCGCAGGAACTTCATAAGCGGCAGTTGCTGTGATAATTTCGAATTCTTCGGTGGCAACCGTTGTCTGAATAATGATCTGATCGCTATCGATTGTAGCGGCAGTAGTTACGGTCGGAGTTTCTTCCGTGGTAACGGCTGTAGTAACAGATGAAGAAATTGTCGGAATTATTGTTTTATCGGACGTGAATTGATCGGGAAAATCGGCGGTGAGACTAAGATTAGTAACAATACTTACCATGATAGCCGCAAAAGCCGCCATTGAAGCATAGCGCATAAAGATAGGAATACGCCGCTTTGGATTATTTTTTTTTATATTAAGCTGATTTAAGAATTCCTCCTTATGCTGCGGATCAGGAATATCAAACGCCTTTTTCAATGCTTCTTTATCGTATTTTTTCACAGGCTCTCCTCCTTTCCGATGTGATTATGTAAATTATTCAGAATTCTTTTTATTCTTCTGTTCAGCGCGAAACGCGAGAGGGAGTAAATTTCTGCCATAACGTTTAAAGGAACTTCATTCACATATCGCAGCAGAATGATTTCGCGGTCCTCGTCGGATAATTTATCAAGCGCCTGCTTCAGAGAATAATTGGTCAGCACAGTATCTTCAATATTTTCATCAGCAAGCGTATCTTCGGGAAGCTCTTCACATTTTTTGCGTCTGAATTCGTCGTTGCAAAGGTTACGGGCAATGGTATACAGAAGCTGCAACGTTTTATCAATATTGTGATACTGCGGATGTTCAAGGTATCGAAGGAAGGTTTCCTGCGTAAGATCTTCCGCGATTTCGCGGCTTAAAACGCGCAGATAGCAAAAACGATAAATTTTATCGTATTGTTCGTTAATATCCAATGCCACAGTATAACCTCCCTTCTGAAAGTATAACGGATATGATAATTAAAATGTGCGGGGGAATTTATGAATTTTTTGTGAATTTTCGACTTTTTATGAAATGCTCTCTTATAATTATAACACAAAAAATAAAATTTGCAAACGCTTTCACGAAATTTTTGTGGAAAATAAATTTATACAAAAATTTGTATTTGTCTATTGACACTTGTGGAAAAGTATGGTATAATTTTAATCAAGGGAATGAAATTCCAATGAGGGAGCTGTCTGTAGAGTCGGCTCTTTTTCTGTATACAGATATATTTCCCTGAAATTACCCTACAGCAATTCCACGTGAGATAAGGAATTTCTGTAAAAAAGGAGGTTGGATATGGTATCTAAGTCAGTCGAAAAAATTCTCGAAGCAGAATCGGCAGCGGACAAGCTTACTTCTGAAGCGCGCCGCAAAGCCGACGAGATCGTCAGAGAAGCTGAAAGAAAGACTGCTCTCGACGTTCAGAAAAAGCTTGCAGAAGCTAAATCGGAAACCGAGAAAATTCGAAATTCAAACGGCGAAAAGCTTGCGGAATATTCCAAAAAAGCAGAGCAGGAATGCTCAAAAAAGCTTGCGGATATTCGTAAGGTCGCCGAAGCAAATTCAGAAAAAGCCGTAACGTCGATAATCGACAGCTTTTTCGGTTAAAAAGGAGTGTGATATAATTTATGGCAAAGCTCAAAATGAAACGAATAGAGCTTATCGCACCCTTGACGGACAGCAAACAGATAATTGAACTTTTGCAGCGGCGCGGAGTTGTCGAATTATGCGAAAACAGCAGCGAGATACTCGAACAGATGAATGTGGCTGCGGTTATGGGCGAATTCGAAAAATTCCGAAGTACGGTCGATCAGGCGCTTAATATTCTCGGTAAATATGCTCCCGAAAAAGCCGCGCTTACCGATATGTTCGGCGGTCGGGACGAGATCGAAAAGCATGAATTCGGGCAGAAAGCAGCTGATCTTGAAAAGATAATGAACGCCGCGGGAGAGATCATTAAAAATCACAAGGCGATCTCCGAGGCTCAGGCTGAAATAATTCAGCTTGGTATTCGTTCAGATCTGCTCGAACCATGGACGGAGCTCGACGTTCCAATGAATTTCAGGGGAACTTCCGGAACTACAGCTTATATCGGCTCGATTCAGGGAAGCAGAACGGCGGAGGAAATTGAATCTCAGCTTCCCGAAGGCTGCTGCGTCGAGATCGTCTCCATTTCAAAGGAGCAGACTAATCTGTTTATATTGTGCAGCAAGGTAATTGCGGAGGAGGCTGAAAATTGCCTGCGCAGGCTCGCATTTGTACCCGTTTCGGAATCGGCGGCAATGACACCGTCGGAAATTATAAGAAAAAATACTGCACGTCGAAAAGAGCTTAATAATCTTATTGAAAATTCGGAGAAATCGATAGCCGGAATGGCGGAATACAGGGAAATGCTGAAATTCGGCGTTGATTTTCTTGCAATGCGTAAAGAAAAATACGAGGCGCTTGGCAAACTCGGAATTACTGAAAGCACATTCGTGCTTGAGGGATATGTTCCCGAAAAATATTTTGATTCTCTGAAAAAGGAGATCGAGAAAAAGCATACGGCGGTTATAAGCGGATTCGAGCCGTCGGAAGATGAGGACGTTCCTGTTCTTCTCGAAAACGGAAGCTTTTCTTCACCGGTCGAGGGAATTACGAAAATGTATGCGATGCCCTCAAAAACGGACGTCGATCCAACGCCTGTAATGTCGTTTTTCTATTATCTTTTTTTCGGAATGATGCTTTCGGACGCGGGTTACGGCGTTATTATGGTAATCGGAACGATGATTGCCCTGAAAAAATTCAAGCTTGAAAACAGTATGCGAAAAACTCTCATAATGTTCCGAAACTGTGGAATTTCAACGATTTTTTGGGGCGCATTGTTCGGCAGCTGGTTCGGCGATATAGTTCAGATAGTCGGACGGGAATTTTTCGGCAAAGAGATCGGCAGCATAGCATTGTGGTTTCAGCCCCTTGACGATCCGATAAAGCTTTTGCTGTATTCTTTCGGACTGGGAATACTGCATTTGTTTCTGGGCGTTGGAGTATCGTTTAAAATGGCATGGGACGACGGCAGAAAGCTTGACGCGTTTCTTGATACCGTCCCGATATATCTTACGATACTGGGCGTTGCACCGCTTGCGGCAAGCATTCTCACGGAGGTTCCGAAAACTCTCACCACAGTTGGAATGTATGTAATGATAGCCGGCGTTGTACTGCTGATACTTACGGCAGGCAGAAGTTCAAGATCAATTTTTGGAAAACTTTTCGGCGGATTGTATGCATTATATAATACGGCAACGGGCTGGCTCAGCGATATACTTTCGTATTCGAGACTTCTCGCGCTGGGACTTGCAACGGGAAGTATAGCAGGCGTTATCAATCTCATAGGAACTATGCCCGAAAACAAGGTGGTAAAGCTTGTTTTGCTGATAGTTGTCTTTATTGTCGGACATACGGCAAATCTTGCTATAAATCTTCTCGGCGCTTACGTTCATACAGACAGACTTCAGTTTGTGGAGCTGTTCAGTAAATTCTATACAGGCGGCGGTCGGGAATTTACACCATTCGCAGTAAACACTAAGTATATAAAATTCAAGGAGGAAAATATAAATGAATAGTTTGGGAATTACATTATCAATAGTTGGAGCAGTTTGCGCGTCTCTTTTTGCTGGAATAGGCTCGGCACGGGCAGTCGGACTTGTCGGCGAGGCAGCCGCAGGCGTTGTTTCCGTTGATCCGTCAAAATTCAGCAAGGTGCTTATTCTTCAGCTTCTCCCCGGTACGCAGGGACTTTACGGACTGCTTACGGCTATCCTCATGCTCAGCCGTGTAGGAGTTATCGGCAGCGGCGCTGTTGAACTCACGACGACCCAGGGACTTATGTTCCTTGCAGCTTCACTTCCAATCGCGATAGTAGGCTATTTCTCAGCGATCGCACAGGGCAGAGCCGCTGTTGCGGGCGTAGGCATTACAGCCAAAGCTCCCGAGCATAACGGCAAGGGTATCATTATGGCGGCTATGGTTGAGACTTACGCAATTCTTGCGCTTCTTGTTTCTATCCTTCTCATTTACAACATTGCAATCTGACGGAGGTATTAAAATGGCAGGACTTGAAAATATCCTGAACATAATCGCTTCGCAGCAGAAAGAAACCGAAAACGCTATAATATCGGCAGCTGAAAAAAGGGCGGCGGCTATAGAAAAAGACGGTTCGGAAAAAGCTGAAAAGGCTTATGAAGAGCAGCTGAAAAAAATGATGTCAAAGATCGCTCAGGATCATGAAAATTCCAAAGCTTCGGTGGACGCCGATATTAAACGTCGTATTCTTGCATGCAAAGTCAAATGTATCAATGATGTTATTGAAAAAACGCTGAAAAAACTGGATTCTCTTTCGGAGACGGAATATTTTGCCGTCCTTGAAAAATTGCTGTCTCAAAAAGTTCAGAACGGAAAAGGAATGCTGTATTTCAGCAAAAAAGATCTCGGCAGAATGCCTGCCGATTTCGCGAAAAAGGCTGAAGCGATCGCGGAAAAAGCGGGCGGCACTGTTAAAATTTCAGGCGAATGCGCGGAGATCGAAAACGGATTTATCCTTGAATATGGTCTGATATCCGAAAATTGCAGTTTCCGCGATATTATCGAAGCCGAGCGCGACGCTGTACGCGATACGGCGGCAAGAGCATTATTCGGGTAGGTGACGGAATGAGCGAAACAACAAAATATGCAAGCGCAGTCGCGGCGGTAAAGGCGATGGAAAATACTTTGCTTAACCGCAATGATATGGAGCAGCTTATCAACGCCGCAAGCAAGGCGGAGACGGAAGCTTTGCTCAGTTCCAAAAAAGGAACGTTTGAAACGAATGCCGAAACAGTCTGGAATATGATAAGGGATTACGCTCCCGACTGCCGCGAAACTGAAATTTTACTGTATAAAAACGACTTTCACAATCTGAAAGCCGCATTAAAAGCTTCCGTTTCGGGAAGAACGTCTGAAAAATATTATATCAGACCAACAAATCTGAATCTGGACAAGCTAAGTGAAGATCTCGGCTCGAAAAATTACGACGCTTTTCCCGAATATATCAGAGCGGCGGCTGCCGAAGCGTACGACATTTTGGTTAAAACTTCCGACGGCCAGCTTGCCGATTCATTCATAGACGCCGCGACATTATCCGCCATGCAGAAAAGCGCTAAGGAGTTCGGCGGCGAATTTATAAGGAAATACGCAGAACTTACAACGGTATGCGCCGATATTAAGACGGCGTTCAGATGCAGTAAGATGAATAAGCAAAAGAATTTTTTTGAGACGGCTGTATGCGGAAGTGAAAGTCTTGAAAAAGAATCGCTTATCAAAGCCGCTCTCAGCGGAACAGAATCACTGCTGGGATTTCTCGAAACTGCCGGATTCGGCGAAGCGACTAAACTTTTGGGTGTATCGGGCGCGAAGTTTGAAAAATGGTGCGACGATATTATCATGGAGCTTGCCAAGACCGCGCGAATGAGATCGTTCGGACCCGAACCTCTTGAAGCTTATTTTATCGCTGCGGAGGCGGAACAGAAAAATCTGCGTATTATCAGCGTTTGCAAGGAATTCGGCGCAGACAGGGAAACTATTACGGAAAGGATACGAAAGCTTTATGTCTGAAATGTATAAAACGGCTGTAATCGGCGATTCGGCAAGCGTATCGGGATTTGCGGCACTTGGACTTTCCGTATTCCGCGAAACCGAACCCGTCGAAATATCCAAGCTGATAAATCGTTTGGCGGCAAACGGATTCGGCGTTATATATATCACCGAGCCTGCCGCGGCGCTTGTGAGCGACACGATAAAGAAATATCGGAGCAGAAAGCTGCCGTCCATTGTATTGATACCTGCTATTGATGGTAATACGGGCGATGGAATGCGCAGTCTGCACGAGGCTGTTGAAAAGGCGGTAGGTTCGGATATATTGAAATAAATAGCAAAGGAGTTGCAGTTTTGAGCAGCATTGGAAATATAGTAAAGATCTCAGGTCCTCTTGTCGTTGCGGAGGGAATGAGAGACGCGAATATGTTCGACGTTGTTCGCGTAAGTAAGAAACGTTTGATAGGCGAGATCATCGAAATGCACGGCGATCGCGCTTCTATTCAGGTTTACGAGGAAACGGCAGGACTTGGCACGGGCGAATCCGTTGAATCAACGGGCGAGCCTATGAGCGCCGAACTCGGACCGGGACTTATCGGCAGTATTTACGACGGAATACAGCGTCCCCTTGACGCTATCCGCGAAGTCTGCGGAAATAATCTTGCGCGCGGAGTTGAAGTTGCATCGCTTAAACGCGATAAAAAATGGAATTTTACTCCTGTTGTAAAGAAGGGAGATTCCGTAAAAGAGGGCGATATCATCGGAACAGTACCTGAGACTGATATTGTTCTTCACAAAATAATGGTTCCCAACGGCATAAACGGCAAGGTGAAATCGATAAGGCAGGGCGAATTTTCCGTTGACGAGACAGTATGCGTTCTCGAAACCGAAAAAGGCGACAAAGAACTTAAAATGTTCCAGAAATGGCCTGTAAGACGGGGCAGACCCTATACGAAAAAGCTTTCGCCTGATATGCCGCTTGTAACGGGTCAGCGAGTTGTAGACTGCCTGTTTCCGATTGCCAAGGGAGGCGTTGCGGCGATTCCCGGACCGTTCGGAAGCGGCAAGACAGTTACTCAGCATCAGCTTGCAAAATGGGCGGAAGCCGACATCATCGTTTATATCGGCTGCGGCGAACGTGGAAACGAAATGACAGACGTTCTCAATGAATTTCCCGAACTGATAGACCCCAAAACAGGAAAATCCCTCATGGAACGTACTGTTCTTATTGCCAATACGTCGGACATGCCCGTTGCGGCGCGTGAAGCTTCCGTTTATACTGGTATCACGATTGCTGAATATTATCGAGATATGGGCTATTCCGTCGCTCTTATGGCGGATTCTACCTCTCGCTGGGCTGAGGCTCTCCGTGAAATGTCGGGCAGACTTGAAGAAATGCCGGGCGACGAGGGCTATCCCGCTTATCTCGGAAGCCGTCTTGCGCAGTTTTACGAGCGCGCAGGACGAGTTATCTCCGCAGGAAGTAAGGGTAGAGAGGGTGCGCTTTCTGTTATCGGCGCAGTATCGCCGCCCGGAGGTGATATATCCGAGCCTGTATCGCAGGCTACTCTTCGTATCGTAAAGGTGTTCTGGGGACTTGATTCAAGTCTTGCGTATCAGCGGCATTTTCCTGCAATAAATTGGCTTACAAGTTACTCCCTCTATGCGGATTCCCTTTCCGACTGGTACAACAACAACGTTTCCGCCGACTGGATGGAACTGCGCGGAAGATTTATGTCGATACTCAACGATGAAGCGGAATTAAAGGAGATCGTCAAGCTTATAGGTATGGACGCTCTTTCGGCAAATGACAGACTGAAAATGGAAACAGCGCGTTCTATCCGTGAGGATTTTCTGCATCAGCTTGCATTCCATGAGGTAGACACCTATACGAGTCTGAAAAAACAGCTTTATATGATGAAGCTTATTCTCAATTTCAATGACGAAGCCGCCGCCGCAATTGCAAAGGGCGCAAATGTAGAAGCCGCGGCAGAACTTGCTGTACGTGAAAAAATCGGACGATTCAAATATATTGCCGAAGCGGATATCGACGCGGAATTCGATAAACTTTCCGTGGAAATCTCCGCCGAACTTGACAGGCTGCTTATTAAGGAGGAAGAATAATGCCGAGAGAATACAGAACTATAGAAGAAGCGGCAGGTCCCCTGCTGCTTGTCAAGGGCGTCGAGAACTGCACATACGGCGAGCTTGCTGATATTCGTCTGAAAAATGGCGAAAAACGTCGATGTCGTGTATTGGAGATTAACGGTTCGGACGCTCTTGTACAGCTTTTTGAAAATTCCGCGGGTATAAATTTGCAGGACAGCGCGGTCGTTTTCACGGGACATCAGATGGAACTCGGAGTTTCCGAGGATATGCTTGGACGAGTATTCGACGGTATGGGAAATCCTATCGACGACGGACCCGAAATAATCCCCGAAATGCGAATGGACGTAAACGGACTGCCCATGAATCCGGTTGCGAGAAAATATCCGCAGGAATTCATTCAGACGGGAGTTTCGGCTATAGACGGACTTAATACTCTTGTTCGCGGTCAGAAATTGCCGATTTTCTCGGCAAGCGGACTTCCTCATGCGCAGCTTGCGGCGCAGATTGCGCGTCAGGCTAAGGTATTGGGAGACAACGAGCAGTTTGCTGTAGTATTTGCGGCTATGGGTATAACCTTTGAGGAGTCGGAATATTTTGTAAAAAGCTTTAAAGAAACAGGCGCGCTTGACAGAACCGTGCTTTTTGTGAATCTTGCCAACGATTCGGCTATCGAACGTCTTGCAACTCCTAAAATGGCTCTCACCGCCGCCGAATATCTTGCATTTGAAAAAGGAATGCACGTTCTTGTAATCCTTACCGATATTACGAACTACGCCGACGCTCTCCGTGAAGTTTCCGCGGCGCGTAAGGAAGTTCCCGGAAGAAGAGGCTATCCGGGATATATGTATACCGATCTTGCCTCGCTTTACGAGCGCGCAGGCCGTCAGGACGGAAAAGAGGGAAGTATTACCATGATTCCCATTCTTACAATGCCCGAAGATGACAAAACTCATCCGATTCCCGATCTTACGGGATACATTACAGAAGGTCAGATCATACTTTCTCGTGAACTTTACCGAAAGGGCATAAATCCGCCTGTAGACGTTCTGCCGTCGCTTTCGAGACTTAAAGATAAAGGTATAGGAAAGGGCAAAACGCGCGCTGATCACTCTGACACCATGAATCAGCTTTTTTCTGCGTACGCGCGCGGAAAAGACGCTAAGGAACTCATGGTCGTACTGGGCGAAGCAGCTCTTACTCCTACCGATCTTATTTATGCGAAATTCGCCGATGAATTTGAAAAGCGATATGTTTCACAGGGTTTTGAAAATAACCGAAGTATTGAGGAAACTCTTTCAATCGGCTGGGAACTTCTGCGCTTTTTGCCGAGAAGTGAATTGAGACGTATCAGAGAGGAATATCTTACGCAATACTATGATACGCAGGATTGAGGTGAGCGGTATTGGCAAGATTAAACGTTAATCCTACACGCATGGAGCTGAGCAGTCTGAAAAAGAAGCTTGCTTCCGCGCAGCGCGGACATAAGCTGCTGAAAGATAAGCGCGACGAGCTAATGCGGCAGTTTATGAACATGATAAAGGAAAACAAGCAGCTTCGCACTGAAGTGGAGCAGGGGATAGCAGAAGCTAACAGATATATGGCTGTTGCGGGTTCGGTAATGCAGAGGGAAGCTCTTGAAACTGCGCTTATGCTCCCTAAACAAGAGGTTGAGCTTGAAGTTTCGGAAAAAAACGTCATGAGTGTGTATATTCCCGTTTTCGACGCGAAATTCCGTACTTCCGACCCAGATGATATTTATTCCTACGGAACGGCTTTTACTTCGGTCGATCTGGACGGCGCAGTAAGCGCGCTCAGCGAAATTTTCCCGAAGATGATTCGTCTTGCGGAAATTGAAAAGGCGTGCCAGCTTATGGCTGATGAGATAGAAAAAACGCGCCGACGCGTTAATGCGCTGGAGCATATCATGATTCCCGATTATCAGGAGACAATAAAATTCATCACAATGAAGCTTTCCGAAAATGAAAGAAGCACCACAACTTCACTAATGAAAGTGAAAGATATGGTGCTGAAACAAAGTCACGATTTCAAATAAAAAAGTCCGATGCCTGCGTAATTTTGCAGACATCGGATTTTTTTGAATTAAAGTTCCGAACCGCCGTAGTATACTGCCTCAGTACCCTCGCCGATAGTCAATGGAATCTTTTTGTTGGAGTAATCATCAGCATAACCGCTGTAATCGGGATTTTTCAGCATATAATTCTCCTTGAAATCCTCAAACAGCGCTCTGTTTTTCTCGTTGTCTTTTAGATAAAGCTTAATATTATTGACATAAACAACGGCAAGCGGTCTTTCATTGAAGAGAAGCGGCGATAATGCATTTGCGAAATCTATCATATCCTCGTCGAAATAAGTCATATTTTTGATATTTGACGTATCATAGTAGCTGTTGAATTTAATATTGGTAATTCCATCTAACTTAGCGTGCTTGGTAATATCGTCGTAATCGTCCGAAGAATAATATTCGTAATTATCATAAGCATTATTATTCTTTGAGTTGTAGTAATATGGGCATCTCGAAGCAAATACAGGATCAAGGTCAATATACATAGCATTATAAGAATGATTTATTATGAATTTTTCGTCATTAAATTTATATCCGATCTCTTTCAGGCAAGCTATCGTATCTGTAAATGAATCGAGAACGAATTGTTTGTCGATATAACAGTAAATATTTTCGTTTTCAAGATCTTCAGCCGTCATTTTCTTCAAATCGTTGCAATAGCAGGCTCTTACCTTGTCGATTTCTTGATGGGAAACTTTTATATTGTCAACCGATGAATTAAACTTATCGGAAACGGTTAAATATGGTACCTTATCATCGAGTGATGGGTCATAAGAAAACGAATATTTTGAGATTTCTCCGGAAGCGTATTCCGCATATTCGTCCGAAAGCACGATAGCCTTTGTAAGATCGCCCATAAGATCGGACGGAACAGGATATTCACGTATGATGATAGAACCTGTTAATGTGTGATATTTAAATGATATGCGTTCGTCCCAATAATCTCCGTAGTAGATATTCTGACCCTCTTCGAAATAATCGTATGAATAATCCTCGCTGTTAAAATATCTGTCAACGATTTCTTTGTTAAGCTTTGCAGCCTGCTCAATAACATCTCTATCCTTGAAAGTTATATCGTCATAACTAAGCACATCGCAGTCTGAAATTTCGACACGTTCGATATTTACGGTCAGCGGAACGTGCTTAGACATTCCGAATCCGTGTGTGACGTCGCAGATTCCGCAGATCAGGAATACCGACAAGACGGCTGCAACGAATCCAATGGGAGCAGTCCAGAATTTTTTGAATCCGCGGCGTGTGATGATCTCCATGATGAACCAGCCGATCGCGCACATGAGAATTCCGGCAGTGACGACTACATGGTTACTGCCAATAGAAATGAACAGCGAAAGGATACAGAATACTGCCATTGTCATTATTGTGTAGAAAAACGCCTTGTAAACATAAGGTTTTGAAACGTCCTCAGCCTTACGGAATCTGTAGAGCATGTAAGCCGCGGCGATGTAAAGCAGGAATACGATGAATGTAAATACCATCCATTTGCAGTACATCCAGAGATCGCTTGATGAGTTTTCGATAGACG
This sequence comes from uncultured Alistipes sp., assembly GCA_964401315.1. Classification (GTDB taxonomy): domain Bacteria; phylum Bacillota; class Clostridia; order Oscillospirales; family Ruminococcaceae; genus Ruminococcus. The sequence continues at coordinate 48,996 of CAYNYB010000018.1, read as the reverse complement.
AATCCATATGCTGAATGAAGAATGCAAATGTACCGATTGGCGAAGTGCTTGTGAAAATATTCTTGAAGAATATCGAATAGCCGCTGATTCCAAACGGAGCGCTGTGAACGAGTGCGAGCCATACGCAGCCGACAGTTGATGGGAGCATGATCAAAAAGCTGAAAATGCCGAAAATAGCCTCGAATGTATTTCCGCAGAAAGTCAGGGCAAACACCGAGATAGCGTACAAAAGCATCATAGCCATGACCATGACGAACGCTTCACGGAGAATCAAGGGAACACTTGTCCATATATCCGACATATTGGTGATTAATGAACCTACGCCGAGGATTCCCAGACTCAAAAATATCGCTCCGATAACGGGAAGTATATAGATCGCGAGTCCCGAAAGGAAATCGGCGAAAAATCGCTGAGTTGTGGTAAGCGGGAGAGAATGGTGCATATCCACGATCGTTTTTCGATAGAGATAAGAAAAATTGATCATGGCGATCACTGCGCCGAGGAGAATACTGAGAATAATAGTACCGATGGCGATGAATACAAACGGAATGCAGCTTATTTCGACGATGTCCGCGAGATCATCGGAATCAGGCAGATTTTCAACAAACATCATAATTACCGCAATCACGGCAATCATGGGGAGACCGAGCAACTGCAAAACTATATTGACAATGAAAAGCTGCTTGCTGCTTTTTACATCGTTAAAAAAGCGAGTTCCGAAAAAGCTTTTGATTTTACTTGATGTCGCTGCTGTCATAGCCAAGCACCTCCAGTTCATAGATAAATATTTCTTCCAGCGTAAGCGGTATCAATTCGAAGAGGATCGGATTTTTAGACTCGAATTTCTTTTTCAGTTCTTCCGCGTCGCCTTTTGCGATAATATAGTGGATACTCATGTTGCGCTCAAAATGGAGTATTTGCAAGCCGTCTGATTCAAGCTGTTCTTTCGAGTAGACGATCTGATTTCCGTTTTCGTCCTTGGGGAAAACAGCCTGAATTTTATGAACGCTGCTGACAACGCTGTCGATCTCGCGTGAGAATACGATTTTTCCGTTGTGGATCAAGGCAGCCGTATCGCACACCTCGTTTATCTCTTTAAGGTTGTGGGAAGAAATTACCGTGGTAAGCTGACGGTCAAGCATTGCGTCGACGAGCATTTTCTTAACAATGATTCTCATTGTGGGATCGAGACCGTCGAAAGCTTCGTCGAGCAGCAGGTAATCCGTTCGGCAGGCAAGCCCGATGATCACGATCGCCTGACGCTTCATTCCCTTTGAGAAAGTATTGATTTTCTTATCAAGCGGAAGTCTTACCTTCTGACGGAGTTCCTCGAACATTTCCTCGGAGAAGCTGCGGTAATAGCTTTTGTAGTAATTTTTCAGCTTTTTCAGCGTGTAAGAGCCGAACTGAACGGTTTCATCATTAATGAAGAAAACCTTTTCTTTCATGGCGATATTGTCGTAAACGGGTTCTCCGTCAATAAGAACTTCGCCGGATTCCTGCCTATATATACCTGATAAAAGGCGGAGAATAGTGGATTTTCCCGCACCGTTCGAACCGAGCAGTCCAAACGCAGTACCTTTTTCAATTTTAAGATCAACGCCGTCAAGAGCGGTATATGCGTCGAATTTTTTGACGGTATTTTTTAACTCGATCATTTTACGTCTCCTTTCCGAAATTTGTCAAAAGTAACATTGATGTGTTCATGCAGCGTTTCGGCAGTTACACCGAGTTTCATGGCTTTTTCGGCGGTATGGTTGAATTCTTCAAGAGCTGCTTTGTGGAAGAATGTCGGATCCTGCGCGGAAATGAAGCTTCCGCGACCGGGAATGGAATAGATTATGCTGTTTCGTTCAAGTTCCTGATAAGCTTTAGCGACAGTATTGGGATTAACTCCCGTATCTTTCGCAAGACTTCTCACGCTTGGCAGCTGATCGTTTTCTTTCAGATTCCCTGCTACAACAAGCTCCACGATCTTGCCGCAGATCTGTTCATAAATCGGGGTTCTGCTTTTGAGGTCGATAGAAAACATATGCGCTCCTTTCTGTCAATCGCGTACTATAGCAAATAATACACATGCTACAGTTATATAATAACACATGGAAACTGATTTGTCAAGTCTTTTTTAGATTTTTTTCTGACAACGTCCAATAATAACGTCGTTTCGACTGCGGAAAATCATCAAGAACGCCATGTTCGGGGTCATAAAATATTCCGTCGTAAAACAGCGACCAATGCCAGCATCTCGGCGTTTCCAGACTAAGCAGGCACAGTTTCGGAAGTTCGCTTTTTTCTGTGATTTCGCGCCGCTCGTCGGAAATGTTCATGCCGAATTCCCGAAACGCCGATTTCATTTCTTTAAGAGTGGTTTCACATTCGTTGCCGAGATAGTCGACAATTTCATCAACGGTTTTATTCAGCGCCATAGCAAGTACAGCTTGTCCGCATTGAAGATCAGTCGGCTCATGTATATATTTGATTTCCATATATTTCTCCTTATAAAAAAAGCGATATGCCCAATCATGAGCATACCACTTTTGAGTATTAGAATTAACTTAATTCTTCTTCTTAGCTTCGATTTCAGCAAGAGCGTCCTTGCGTGAAAGATTGATTCTTCCCTGACGGTCGATCTCAGTAACCTTTACAACGATCTCGTCGCCGATAGAAACGATATCCTCAACTCTTTCAACTCTTGTTTTATCAAGCTTCGAAATATGAACAAGTCCGTCCATACCGGGAACGATCTCAACAAACGCGCCGAAATCCATTATGCGGACAACTTTTCCTCTGTAGATTGCGCCGACTTCAGGACCGTTCGCAATTGTATCAACGATCTGGAGCGCTTTCTTGGCATTGTTGCCGTCGATACCGCTGATGAATACATTGCCCTCATCGTTGATGTCAATCTTGACATTGCAATCCGCAGAAATTTTCTGGATAACTTTTCCGCCCTGTCCGATAACTTCGCGAATTTTTTCGGTAGGAACTTTAGTCTGAAGCATTTTCGGAGCATATTCATTAACTTCGGTACGTGGAGCGGGGATAGCCTTGAGCATTACCTCGTCAAGAATATGGAGACGAGCCTTTCTTGTTTTTTCAAAAGCTTCCTTGATGATAGCAGGAGTAAGACCGTCAACCTTGATGTCAACCTGAATAGCAGTGATACCGTTATGAGTACCGCCGACCTTAAAGTCCATATCGCCGAAGAAGTCCTCAAGACCCTGAATATCGACCATAGTCATGAACTCGTCGCTGTCAGGGAGAGTGATAAGTCCGCAGGAAATACCTGCAACGGGAGCTTTTATCGGAACGCCTGCGTCCATAAGTGCAAGAGTTGAACCGCAGATAGAACCCTGCGACGTAGAACCGTTCGAGGAGAGAACCTCGGAAACCATTCTGATAGCATAGGGGAATTCATCAACAGATGGGATAACAGGTGCAAGAGCGCGCTCTGCAAGTGCGCCGTGACCGATTTCGCGGCGTCCCGGACCTCTTGAAGGCTTGGTTTCGCCTACGGAATAGCTCGGGAAGTTATACTGGTGCATATATCTCTTGGAATCTTCCTCATCAAGTCCGTCGATACGCTGAGCGTCGCTTACAGGACCGAGAGTTGCGATAGTAAGAACCTGCGTCTGACCGCGTGTGAAGAGTCCCGAACCGTGTACGCGCGGAAGAACTCCGGCTTCGGCTGCAAGAGGACGAATCTCGTCGATTCCTCTTCCGTCAACGCGCTTGCCCTCATAGAGCCATGTGCGGACGATCTTTTTCTGAAGTTTATATACGCATTCATCGATCATAGCGATCTGCTCGGGATATACCTCGTCGAATTTAGTGTGAATATCGTCAACGATGGGAGCAAGTCTTGCGTCGCGGACAGTTTTGTCGTTTGTATCGAGAGCGACTTTCACTCTTTCAGCGGCGAATTCCTCGATAGCGTCGAACATATCATGATCTACTTCCATGGATTCGAAAGCGAATTTCGGCTTGCCGATCTCCTTGCGGATACCGTCGATGAAAGCGACCATTTTCTTAATCTCTTCATGACCTGTAAGAATGCACTCCAGCATTTTATCCTCGGGAACTTCGTTTGCGCCTGCTTCGATCATAACGATCTTCTCGGCAGAGCCTGCAACAGTAAGAACAAGATCGGTTTTTGCACGCTGTTCAAGAGTGGGGTTCAGCACGATTTCCCCGTCAACGAGACCTACATTGATGCTTGCAACAGGACCGTTCCACGGAATATCGGAAATGGAAATGGCAATGGAAGTGGCGATCATTCCCGTAATTTCGGGAGAATTATCGGGTTCAACAGCAAGAACCGTCATAACAACGGAAACGTCGTTGCGCATATCCTTGGGGAAAAGGGGACGGATAGGTCTGTCAACACAGCGCGAAGTGAGGATAGCCTTTTCGCTCGGCTTGCCCTCACGCTTTGTGAACGAACCCGGAATCTTGCCCACGGAATAAAGTCTCTCCTCGTAATCAACGGAAAGAGGGAAGAAATCAACGCCTTCTCTGGGCTTGGCGCTTGCCGTAACGTTCGCCATAACGACGGTTTCGCCGTATCTTACCCAGCATGAACCGTTGGAAAGACCGCAGGTCTTTCCTGTTTCAACGATAAGCGGTCTGCCTGCGTAGGTAGTTTCAAAAACTCTGTAATTTTCAAACATAAATCTGCCTCCTGTGAAATTATAGTTTCATCGGCTTTAGCAATAAACTCTGATTCATAATATAGATCATGGATCACAGTTTAATGCTAAAAGCCGCGTACAAATGATGGGAATACCAATAAAAATCGGTAATGCATTAAAGGCAGAAGGTAAAAACCCTCTGCCTTCGCAAACGAATTACTTACGGAGACCGAGCTTTTCGATTACTGCACGGTATCTGTTGATATCCTTCTTCTTGAGATAAGCAAGAAGGTTGCGTCTGTGACCGACCATCTTGAGAAGACCTCTTCTGGAGTGGTGATCGTTCTTGTGGATCTTCAGGTGAGCGTTAAGATCGTTGATTCTCTTAGTGAGAATAGCAACCTGAACCTCAGGGGAACCTGTGTCGTTTGCGCTTGTTCTGTTAGCCTCGATAACGGCTGTCTTTTCTTCTTTCAGTAACATTGAAAGCACCTCGTTAAAAATATTCCGTCAACATAGAGAAGGGTGAAACATCATGAGGACATGCCCGACTCCAAGTACACGGTGAGATTATTATACCACATTTTTTTTTACTTGTAAAGGGTTTTTTGAAAATTTTTTCAGAAATTCAAGATTTGGCATATAATCGGGATAAAAACGGCGTTCGGGTTAAAGATAAATAAAAAAATCAATTCAATCATATTGACGGCGGGCGAGAAATATTATATAATTAAAGTGTATGAAAATAGGAAGTGATAAAACGATGAATTATTATGTATCAGCCTCGATACTCAGCGCTGACCTGCTCAGTCTGGGGTCGGAAATCAAAAAACTCGAAAAAAACAATGTCGACTGGATTCATTTTGACGTTATGGACGGCGTGTTCGTCCCCAATATCAGCTACGGAATCCCCGTTCTGGCGCAGATAAGCAAAATGACAAATATGTATCTTGACGTGCATCTCATGATCACAGAGCCGCTGAAGTATATCAGGCAGTTTGATGAAGCGGGAGCGGATATGATAACTTTCCATGTTGAAAGCGAGAGCGATACCATGGAGACGATCAGAGCGCTACGTCAGACTAAATGTAAAATCGGAATTTCAGTCAAGCCGAATACTCCTGCGGAAGCCGTTTTTCCGTATATCGAATCGGTCGATATGATTCTTGTTATGACTGTTGAACCCGGATTCGGCGGTCAGAAATTTATGGATATGTCTGAAAAGATACGCAAAATCCGCGAGTACGCCGACAAAAACGGACGTAAAGAGCTGCTGATCCAGGTGGACGGCGGAATCGACGACAAAACCGCTCCGATAGTGAGAGCGGCGGGCGCAGACGTTCTCGTTTCGGGAAGTTATCTTTTTAAAGCCGAAGATATGACAAAATCAGTTAAGATGCTAAAGGGAGACGCGAATGCTGACTAAAATAAAATCTCAGCGTTTCATATGGATAGATATAATGCTGACGCTGGCAGCTTTAAGTCTTATGCAGTATTTCTATTACGGCGTACGCGCGGTCGTTCTTTCGGGAATCTGCATTGCCGTTTCGACTGCGGCTGAACTCATTTCACTTCGGCTCATGAAACGGAAATTTACGGCAGACGATCTTACCTGCGTTTCGGACGCAATGATATTATCGCTTATGCTCCCTGCGGCTATTGATTACAAGATAGCCGGAATAGCCTGCATATTCGCCGTGGCGATAGCTAAAAATCTTTTCGGCGGACGTAAAAACATGATATTCTCGCCTGCTGCTGCGGCTTATGTATTTTTGCTCACGTCGTGGAAAAAAGATGTGCTTATGTTTACCGCGCCGCACGTTCATACCGGCGTATTCAATAAGGCGTCGGAACTGGTAAGCTCGGCAAGCCACAATTTTAATACCACCGGCAAAATGAATGCGACGGATTTTGAAATTCTCATGGGAAATATCAGCGGAGCTGCGGGAGCTGTCAGCATACTGCTTCTGTTGGTCGCCGCGCTTATTCTCCTGCTCCGCCGCGATATTTCATCGGGAGCTTTTTTCGGCACTATCGTCGGAACTGTTTTTCTTGCATCTGTCGCTCCGATGTCCGTCACAATTGGTGATTCCGTGAAATATACGCTTGCTTCGAATATGGTTCTGTTTGCGGCGATTTACATCATTTCCGACAGGCGGATCGCTCCGAAGCACAATTACTACGCCTTTTTCTACGGGTTTTTCATAGCCGTATTCTCATATATTTTCGTGCTGACTACGGCGAAAGAAAATGCCGTGATGATAATATCCGTGCTTTTCACTCCCGTTGCTTTGGGATTGAAAAATCTCGAAAAGCGCATTGACGATCTTGCAATGAAAGAGCAGGAAGCTGCCATATCCGAATCGGGAGAGGAGGAAACGGCTGATGAACAATAAGAAAAATTCCGTTTTCGACGGACTTATCGGCGATAATACTGTGCTTTCGGGATTGATGGTTATATCTCCTGTGATAGTCTGCGGCGATACTATCGGGAACGCGCTTGCGGTTATTTACGCGTTTTCGGCAATAACGTTCTTATCAGTGCTGATAAATTCGTTCGTCCCGAAAAAATTGCCGTATACCGTTAAAATAATTATCTATACGCTCGTATCTTCTGTTGTATATATCCCCGTAAGATCGGCAGCTTCGCATTTTTTCCCCGAAATCGTTGAAAGGCTCGGGATATATTTCATGCTGCTTGCTGTGAATTCGCTTATAGTCGTACAGTCCGAGGCAAGATTTTTCAAGATGAAACGCGGAAAAATGATATTGTCACTTATCTTCTTTATTTTAGGATTCGACGTCGTAATGCTGATAACGGCTTTTGTACGAGAACTTCTTTCTTACGGCACGATCAACGGCAGGATAGTCGATGCCGATATGCTTATAAGCGGACTTGGAATGCCGTTCGGAGGATTCATTTTACTCGGCATTTTCTGCGGAATTTACCGCGGTATCCGTGCGGCGGTACGGCATGAAAATAATAGCGGCGGAGGTGACGGCGATGTTTCTGATAGCTGAACTGGTAGTATTGTTCACAACTAATTTGATACTGACGCAGGCTCTCGGAACAAGTACTTTGTTTATAGCGGCAGGAAGTAAAAAAAATCTACTCTGGACGGCTATAACAATAACAGTTTTTACCACGATCGGATCGGCGGCGGCTTACTTTATAAACAGAATTCTTCCGCCGTCCATGGGCGATTTTCGCCTGCTGTTTTATTCCCTTGCGATAGGGATATTATATGTTTTGCTTCTCTCTGCTCTTTATTTTGCAGACAAAAAGAATTTCGAGATAACAAGAAAATACGTTCATGTTTCGGCTTTTAACTGCGCAGTTATGGGTACTTTATTTATGGTTACCAATCGCGCGGCTCTATACCCCGCCATTAACAGTCTCAGCGGATTTATGGTTGCAGGAGCGGAAGCGGGAACGGGATTTATTCTGGCGGCGTTCATTCTCATAGCGGCATTCCGAAGATTATGTTCAAGGGAAGTGCCTGCCGCGTTCAGGGGATTTCCGTCAATGCTTGTGTATCTTGGAATAATTTCAATGGCGGTATACGCTCTGACATAAAAGACCGAATTATAGGAGAAAAATAAATGAAACGCAAGAACAAGGGAAGGAAAATCTACAAAACGAAAGAAAAAAATTATTACGGCAAAAGTCCCGTTGCAAAGGTGCTTTCGGGAACTCTGACTGCACTGCTTATCGGAGGAATAGGATTTCTCGGGTACAGTCTGGCTGAACCGATAATAAATTACACGCAGCATAAGGGCGATAAGCCCGAAGAAATTCCCGTAATAACAACTACGAAAATTGCTGAAACCGAAACGGCTTCAACGGCAACTACTGCCGCTGATTCCACAGTGACGGCTGTCGAAGTCACAACGTCTGCCGAAAGTATTTCCGTGGATAATTACTGCGCCGCGGCGTTGGAATCAAGCGATATGACGAGCCTTGAAGCTATAGAAAATGCGCTGGCTGAAATCCCGAAAAATAAGGGTATAGAATATGTTTCAGTGCCGCTGAAAATTTCGGGAGGAAATATATGCTATAAAAGCAGTCTCTATGAGGCTCAAGCTTCTCATGCCATAATTTCGGAAGTTCCGCCCGACAAGATAGCAGAAGCTATCGTGAACAGCGGATTCAAGCCGTCGGCGATGATAAGCGCGCTGGATGACAATATAATTCCTATGACATTTCCCGAAACGGGCTACAGCAGCGTTCTGGACGGTTCGCAGTGGCTCGACGCGGCTGCCGACGATGGCGGAAAACCTTTAGCGTCGCCGTATTCCGAGGCGTATGTCAATTATTTGTCGGCTGTTGTAAATGAAGTTACAGGGGCAGGTTTCGAGCATATAGTCTGCTCCGATCTGGCATATCCCGATTTCACTGAAAACGATCTTGCCGTACTTGATCAGCGGCTCGGTCAGAATGAACGCTGCATGGCTCTTATCTCAGTGGTAAATAAACTTTATGACGACGCGCTTTCGAACGGAGCGACAATGTTCATAGAGGTTTCGGCAGCCGATTTTCTGGGCGGAAACGCCGATGTTCTTCAGCCGTCGCTGCTCTCTACGCATACCGTCGTGCTGAATATAGATGTCGACGAACTCGGTGCAGGCGTACAGAACGATCATATGCTTTACGAATTTTCGGGAACTCCGACGGAAAAATCCGAAAAATGCATGGGTCTTGTTTCCGATAAGCTTTCGGAATTCAATGTTGTAATAAGGATCTCCGGGGAATCCTCCGAGATCGGAGAACTGCTTGAAGCAAAGGATTCGATCGCCGAATACGGCTACGATTCCTTTATAGTAAATTAATACCCGAATATCGGGGGAATGGAGAAAAAAATGGCAGATAATTTCAAGGTATCTCTCAGAAAAGTCATAGATGAATTCAAACTGGAAATAATCTATATACACAACGACGCAGATGAAATCATGATAGACGAGACTGATGTCAACCGTCCGGGCTTGCAGCTTATGGGATTTTATGAATATTTCAATCCTGAGCGTATCCAGATAATAGGAAAGGTGGAATTCGCCTATCTTTCGAGCATTGACGAAAAAACAAGACGCGAAAGACTTCAGCTTCTTTTTGCGCAGAGACTTCCCGCGCTTATAATCACCAGAGAACTTCCGTATTTTGCGGAAATGCTTGAGCTTGCAAAGGAATACGAAGTTCCGCTGCTCAGAAGCAAGGAAAGCACATCGAATTTCATGTCGGGTCTCATCGCGTTCCTAAATCTCAATCTTGCTCCGAGAGTTACCCGTCACGGCGTACTTATTGAAATATATGGCGAGGGCGTGTTCATAACAGGCGAAAGCGGCGTGGGCAAAAGCGAAACCGCTATTGAACTTGTAAAGCGCGGTCACAGACTTGTTGCCGACGACGCCGTTGAGATAAGAAAAGTCTCAAACATCAGCCTTGTGGGAAGTTCACCCGATAATATCCGCCATTTTCTGGAACTCAGAGGTATCGGAATCATCAACGCGCGTCGTCTGTTCGGTATCGGAGCGGTAAAAATGACCGAAAAGCTTGATCTTGTAGTTGAACTTGAGCAATGGAATGCAGAAAAAATTTACGACAGAATGGGCGTAGATACGGAATATGTAAGTCTTCTCGGAGTAAAAATACCGTCTCTTACAATTCCTGTAAAGCCGGGGCGTAATCTTGCGGTCATACTTGAAGTTGCCGCAATGAATAACAGACAGAAGAAAATGGGTTACAATGCCGCCGCCGAGCTTCTCAACAGACTTGGTATGCAGTCCGACCCAAAAGAAACCGTGAGAAATTACGAAGCATTTTAAGAACTTTTTGGAGAAGTTCTTGCGATAGAGGCGAGTATATAAGGCAATTCGGAGGGAAAAATGATAAATATAAGTGGTTTGTCTGAATTATGTGAAAAGCTTGGCTGCGAGATCAGACAGGAATGTTCTCTGAAAGATCATACAACTTTCAGATTCGGCGGAAACTGCCGCGCGCTGATCGATATCAATTCCGCGAAATCCGCTGCCGAATTTATAAAATATCTCAGGGCAGAGGGAATAAAATATGCCGTTATTGGACGGGGAAGTAATATTATCGCTTCCGACGACGGCTATGACGGAGTTATACTTCATTTTGGCAATTCATTTTCGGAGATCGCTGTCGAGGGGACAACAATAACATGCGATGCTGGCGCGCTTCTGGCTTCCGTATGTATGCAGGCTTGTCAAAACGGTCTCGGAGGTATGGAAAATCTTTATGGAATTCCGGGAACTGTCGGCGGTGCGCTTTATATGAATGCCGGTGCGTACGGCAGCGAAATGAAAGATATTGTTGTTTCCGCGGAATACATTGATGAAAACGGAGAAATAAAAACTATTTCCGCAGACGAAATGGAACTTTCGTACAGGCACAGCATTTTTTCGGGCAGAGATTTTGTTATAGTTTCGGTTACTATTGAACTTGCAAAGGGCGAGCCGTCTGAAATAAAAGCTGCCATGAATGAATGCATGAACAAAAGAAGCTCGAAACAGCCTCTTGAATATCCCAGTGCGGGAAGCACTTTCAAACGTCCCGAGGGAAGCTACGCCTCGCTTCTTATTGAACAGTGCGGATTGAAGGGCTTTACAGTCGGCGGCGCGCAGGTCAGCGAAAAACACAGCGGATTCGTAATAAACAAAGGCGGCGCGACCTGCTCCGATGTTTTGAAACTCTGTGAAGAAGTAAAACGCATCGTTATGGAAAAAAGCGGTTATGTTCTGGAACTTGAGCCAATAATACTGAAATGAGGAATACTATGAAACTATTGATTGTAACAGGAATGTCGGGATCGGGCAAATCCAGCGTTATGGACGTTATGGAGGATATCGGATTTTACTGTATGGATAATATTCCGCCGAAGCTTATACCGCAGTTTGTGGATCTTTGCCGCAAATCGGAAACGGGCTTGAATAAAATAGCCATGGCGCTCGATATAAGAACAGGCGATATGTTTACGGAGATATTCCGCGCCTTGCAGGCTCTTAAAGCCGAAGAGGACGTTGAAGTAAAGGTGCTGTTCATTGAATCTACCGATGAAGTCATAATCAAGCGATACAAGGAAACTCGCCGCAAGCACCCTCTTGACGATAAATTCAACGGAAATATGCACGAAGCGATACATTTTGAACGCTGTCAGCTTTCGCAGCTGAGAGAGATCGCTGACTATTACATAGAGTCTTCCGAATATTCGGCTGCTCAGTTAAAGGAACAGGTCAAGAATATTTTCCTCGATCATTCTTCAGATTCACTTGTTATCAAAGTCATGTCATTCGGCTTCAAATATGGTGTTTCGACGGAATCGGATCTTGTTTTCGACGTAAGATGTCTGCCGAATCCGTACTATGTTCAGGAACTCCGCAGTCATACGGGACTCGAAGAATGCGTACAGGATTATGTAATGCTTTCGGAGCAGTCTCAGGAACTCTTCGCGCGGCTCAGCGAACTTATGGATTTTCTCATTCCTCTTTACGTTCGCGAGGGCAAAAGTCAGCTGGTGATCGCATTCGGCTGTACTGGCGGAAAGCACAGATCGATAACTTTTGCCGAACTTATGGCTGAACATCTTACGGAAGAGGGCTATAATGTTAAGAAATATCATCGTGATATTACAAAGGATAAAAAATTTTAAACATATGCTGTAACACATATGTTTTAACGCAAAGCGAGTTGATAGGATTGTCTTTTTCAGACGAAGTGCGCAGGGAGATATGCACATATATCACCGATAAGGATAAGCGTTTTGCCTGCCTATATGGAATGCTGTTGTTCAGCCGAATTCTTACGCCGCAGCATATCTGCTTTCAGAGCAAAAATGAAACGTCGGCGGAAACGTTCGGCAGACTTTTCGCCAAGGTTTTTCATCATGAACTTTCATGCAGAGAATCTGTCGGAAAAAACGGCGGAAAATTGTATATCTACGACATTTCATCGGCGGAACTTGCAAATGCGGTTTTCGAAAAATACAGAATAACCGAAAATCCGCGGCAGATAAGCTATGATATAATTTCAACAGGAAGTCTCGGTGTGTTTGCCGCCGGAATTTTTCTTGCCTGCGGAAGCGTTATTGATCCTGAAAAGGAGTATCATCTTGAATTCGCCGTTCCCGAACAGAAGCTTGCAGAGGAGCTTATTTCGCTGCTTAGAGATATCGGTGTTGCGGCAGGAAGCGCGGTTCGGCGCAGTCAGCCGATAGTTTATATAAAGGGCAGCGAGGGAATTGAAGATACCCTTACTTTTATAGGCGCGCAGCAATGCACATTGGAACTTATGAACGTTAAGATTTATAAAGACGTGCGAAATAAAGCCAACCGCATTGCCAACTGTGACAGTGCAAATATTGATAAGGTAGTATCGGCTGCAATGAAGCAGATCGGAGATATATCCCTCATCGCCAATAATCGCGGACTTGACGATCTGCCAGAAGAACTCAGGGAAATAGCGCGGCTGCGTATAGAAAATCCGACTATGAGTTTTCAGGAAATAGGGGAAAGTCTTTCTGAGCCGCTTAGTCGTTCGGGAGTTAATCACAGATTCAAAAGGATAGCAAAAATTGCCGACGAGATCAGAATGGCAGGTGAAAAGGTGTGAGGGCAGATGAATTTGTAAATCTTCATGTTCATACGGAATACAGTCTTCTGGACGGAGCTTGCCGTATCAATAAGCTGATAGAACGCGTAAAGGAACTCGGTCAGAACGCTGTCGCCATAACCGATCACGGAAATATGTACGGCGTTCCGGAATTTTGGCAGGCTGCGAAACGTAATGGTATAAAGCCGATAATCGGCTGCGAAGTTTACGTTGCGCCGCGGACGAGATTCGACAAAGAGCCGAAGCTTGATTCACGTCCATATCATCTGATTTTATTGTGCAGGGATAACATTGGCTACAGCAATCTTGTGAAGCTTGTTTCCGCTGCAAATATTGAGGGATTTTACAACAAGCCGAGAGTTGATATCGAACTGCTGAAAAAATATCACGGCGGTTTGATATGCCTTTCGGCTTGTCTTGCAGGTGAAATTCCAAGATTATTGCAGAATGGCAGTTACGATCAGGCAAAAAACAAGGCTTTGGAATACCTTGAAATATTTGGTGAGGGGAATTATTATATAGAGGTGCAGGATCACGGAATCCGTGAAGAAAGAAGAATTCTGCCACAGCTTTACAGATTATCCTCGGAAACGGGAATTCCGCTTGCGGCAACCAACGACTGTCACTACATTCTCAAATCGGACGCCGAACTGCAAAATGTTCTTCTTTGCATTCAGACAGGAACTACTCTCGGCGAGCCGAACGGAATGAGTTTCGAAACCGAAGAATTTTACGTGAAATCTGCGGACGAGATGGCGATGATCTTCAAAGGATATGAGGACGCTGTCCGCAATACTGTAATTATCGCCGAAAAATGCAGCGTCGATCTGAATTTTGACAGTCGGATAAAAATCCCTGAATTCAAAACCGAGGGCGTGTCCGACAACAAGAAATTTCTGCGCGAACTGAGTTATAAGGGGCTGTGCAGACTTTACGGCGAAAATGCCGACAAGAAAATTTCAGACCGCCTTGACTATGAATTATCAATAATCAACGAAAAGCAGTTCACGGATTATTTTCTTATTGTTTGGGATTTTATCAGATATGCGCGCGAACATAATGTTCCCGTCGGTCCGGGCAGAGGTTCGGGAGCGGGAAGTCTTTGCGCTTATTGCATCGGAATCACGGGAATCGATCCCATAAAATTTAATCTCATGTTCGAGAGATTTCTGAATCCGGAACGCGTAAGTATGCCCGATTTCGATATAGATTTCTGCATCGAGGGCAGACAGTCGGTGAAAGATTATGTTGTTGAAAAATATGGTTCTGATAAAGTATCGGAAATAATTGCGTTCGATACTTTGAAAGCAAAGGCGGCTATAAGGGATATTTCACGCGTATTGGGACTTCCGTACAGTATCGGAGACAGAATCGCCAAGCAGATCGATCCGCGTTTCGGTCTGGAATACGCTTTGCAGGAAAGCGCTGATCTGAAATCAATGTATAACGCCGATCGATCGGTTAAGCGGCTTATCGATCTTGCGCTGAAGCTGGAGGGAATGCCGCGGCATACTTCAACTCATGCGGCAGGCGTTGTAATTTCGGCTGTTCCGCTCGACGAACTCGTTCCGCTGCAGCGAAACGATAATACCGTTGTTACGCAGTATACCATGGCTTATCTTGAATCGCTGGGTCTGCTGAAAATGGATTTTCTCGGTTTGCGCAATCTGACCGTGATCAGGGACGCTGTTAATGAAATTCGCAGGACAGAGCCGAAGTTCGACATAAGTAAAATCCCCTGCGATGACGCGGAAGTGTTTAAAATGCTGTCTGTCGGAGATACGGCAGGAGTTTTTCAGTTTGAAAGCGCTGGAATGACTCACCGTCTTATGGAGCTTGTTCCCGAACGGCTTGAGGATCTTATAGTGATTATTTCGCTGTACCGTCCGGGTCCGATGAAGTCGATTCCGCTGTATATCGACAATAAAAAGCACCCTGAAAATATAAAATATCTGCACCCCGTGCTGAAAGATATTCTCGAAGAAACATTCGGGGTAATGGTATATCAGGAGCAGGTTATGGAAATCTGTCGAAAGCTTGCGGGATATTCATATGGTCATGCGGATATTGTGCGGAGAGCCATGGCAAAAAAAAAGCATGACGCAATGCTTCGCGAGCGTGAAAGTTTCGTAAAGGGAGCGGTTGAGCAAAATGTTCCACGAGAGACGGCTGAGAAAATTTTCGAAGAGATGATCAGCTTTGCGTCGTATGCGTTCAATAAATCCCACGCCGCCGCATATGCTTATCTTGCGTATCAGACGGCTTATCTGAAATGCCATTATCGCGGAATTTATATGGCGGCGCTGATGTCAAGCGTTATGAGCGGAGGCGGCAGGCTCATAGAATATATCGAGGATTGCCGAACTCATGGACTTGAAGTGCTTGCTCCCGATATTAATATGAGCCGCAGAGGATTCGCCTACGTTGACAGTAAGATGTATTTCGGTCTGCTTGCGGTAAAAAATGCAGGCGCGCTCCTTGCGGACAAGATCATCTCCGAACGGCAGGAGAACGGAAATTTTACAAGCCTGCAAAATTTTTGCGAGAGAATCAACGGCAGGGAGCTTAACAAAAAAGCTCTCGAAAATCTTATAAAAGCAGGTGCGTTCGATGGTCTGGGACTTAATCGCAGGCAGATGCTTGATAGTTATGATATGCTGATAGACATGGCAGAGCGAGACAGCAGAGGAGTTATTGACGGGCAGATGAATCTGTTCGGCGGTGAAATTTCGGAAGCCGCTTCTGTAAAAATTCACCCTCGCCCTGAATACAGCGCAAAAATGCTGCTTGCAATGGAAAAAGAAGCGACCGGAATATATCTGAGCGGACACCCTTTGTCGGAGCATTCATGGTTAGCGGAACTGCTGAAAACGCGCCGTATTGCCGATATTTCAAACGTCGAAAATATTTATGATAATATGCCTGTCAATCTGCTGTGCGTGATTCAGGAAAAAAAGCTTCATACCGCGAAAAACGGAAGTAAAATGTGCTTTCTGAATGCTGCCGATGAAAGCGGAGAGATAGATATTGTGGTTTTTCCCGATCTTTATGCAATTTCAGGTTCGCGAACCGAACTTGAAAATATACTATTTATAAAGGGGACTGTTTCGGTCAGAGACGAGAGCGTTTCCGTGCTTGCAACCTCTTTGACAGCGGAGCAGGAATTTCAGCGGTTTGTGGAAAATCACAAGCTGTGTATGAAAACCGAATCCGATAACGTTCCGTCGCAGGCATTGGCTGAAATTTGCAGAAATTACCCGGGAAATACCGAACTCTGCTTTTATTTTACCGACGCGCGCAAAACGGTTAGACCCAAAAATCGCCTTTCAATGAATTTATGCAGGCAGAGCGCAGAGGAACTGAAAAAAATTGCTCATATTGAAAATATTGGTATCATATAACTTGTGTGAATCGCTGAAATTTAATGTTATATATTGTGTAAAATCACGGAAAATAAGGGCGGCGGAAAAAAATAACTGCAATTCTCTTGACTTTTAGGAGAAAAAGCTGTAAAATATAAATGTATGAAGTTTAGGCTTTTCAGCCATCATTATACGCAAGGTGCAGAATGGAGAATTTTTATGATCAAGAAAATTGGCGTACTTACAAGCGGAGGCGACGCTCCCGGAATGAACGCTGCTGTCAGAGCTGTTGTTAGAGCGGCTATCAGCAGAGGAATGGAAGTTTACGGCGTCCGCAGAGGTTATAACGGTCTTATAAACGGCGATATCGTGAAAATGGACGAGAGAAGCGTTACCGATATCATTCATCAGGGCGGTACGATCCTTTATACAGCAAGATGTCTTGAATTTAAAACTCAGGAAGGTGTAGCCAAGGCTAAAGCCAAGTGTGACGAACTTGGCATAGAGGGTCTTGTTGTTATCGGCGGCGACGGCTCGTTTAGAGGAGCGGCTGATCTTTCAGCTATGGGCGTTCTTTGTGTTGGTCTCCCTGGAACTATTGACAACGATATTTCCTGCACGGATTATACTATCGGTTTTGATACCGCTATGAATACCGCAATGGAGCTTGTTGACAAGCTTCGCGATACTTCCCAGTCCCACGACAGAATCTCCGTTGTTGAGGTAATGGGACGCGGTGCGGGTCACATCGCTGTAAATACGGGTATTGCCTGCGGCGCTACCGATATTATTACCAAGGAAGTTGACTACGATCTCGACAGAATCGCCAACACAATGCTCGAAAAGAAGTCTAAGGGCAAGCAGAATTTTGTTGTTATCGTTGCAGAGGGTATCGGTCATTCTCAGGAGATCGCTACAGCTCTTCAGGAAAAGACAGGAATCGAAGCTCGTGCTACAATTCTCGGTCACGTTCAGAGAGGCGGCAATCCTACTGTAAGAGACAGAGTTGAAGCAACAAGAATGGGCTATTACGCTGTTGAACTTCTCGAAAAGGGTATAGGAAACCGCGTTGTCGGAATCAAGGACAGCAAGATCGTTGATTACGATATTCAAGAAGCGCTTTCAATGAGCAAGCCTTATGATGAAAAGCTTCATCAAATTGCGGAAGAGATCGCGTTCTGAAATAATAAAAAGGAGTATAGAATATGAATTGTCCGTATTGCAGTAATGAAATGCTGAAAGGCAAATCAACTTTTATGCAGATGCAGGTTACAGGAACGGGTGATATCTTTTCTTTTACTTCCGATGAAGAAGCCGAGAAAAGTATGTTCAAAAGAAAATCCCATGAAAAGATGATTATGTCAGGGACAAATACGGATTCGTATTACTGTGAGTCATGCAGGATAATCATGCCTGTTATAAAATAATATCAGACAAAAACCGCCTGTTTGAGTGCAGGCGGTTTATATTTTTATTCAAATACTGTTGTGATCTTCCTTCCTGAGCATTGGGGAGAATATTCCCAAACGTCAAGGTGATCGTCCTTACAGAAATATTCAAAACCGATATCGTTTCCACAGTCTTCGCATACATCTACAATAACAAGCTTCACCTTCATTTTTTCGGGGATTATTGCCTTTATGTACACGCTGACATTCTGACCCGGCTGTATATCCTCCCTCAATTCCGCAAGTCCTGCAAGATTCGGGGCTAACTCAACGAAAATGCCATAATTTTCAACCGAACGCACTATTCCCGAAACCGTCTCGCCTGCCTGAAAATTGCGGGCGTTTTCTCCCCATGTTCCGAGCAGTTCCTTGTGAGTAAGGCATATCCGAGAATCCTCACGGGAACACACGACGGCGCGAATGAATTGTCCGACTTTGAATCGGTCTGAGGGGTGAGCGATTCTCGATACGGATATAGCGTCGATGGGAATAAGCGAGGGAACGCCGCAGCCAATATCTACGAAGCAGCCGAACTGCTCGAGATGAGTTATTCTTGCTTCGATCACATCTCCGATTTGCAGCTTATCCGAGTATTTTTCTATGAATTCACGCTGTGCGGAAGCGCGTGAAAGTTCGGCGGTCACATTTCCGTTTTCGTCAGAAGAAATGCCAATAACTTTGAAGCAGACGATTTTATTTACCCGTGATATGAGTGCTATATCACGGGTTTTTCCCTCGGAAATTCCGACAGCTCCGTTTTCGCGGCGAATGATTCCGCTGGCACAGGGCAGATCAATGATAAGATCGTGATCACTGTTGCATACCGCGGCGCGAGCTTCGAGGATAATTCCGCGTTCCATCGCTTCTGCAAGTCCCTCGGCTGACGAGATCAATCGCTGGTTTTCGGCAGTTTTGAAAATGCTTCCTTCAGGTTTGTAATTCATATTTTTACCTCCGATGAATTTTTTTCATGATACATGATATTCTGTTTGGAGTAAAAATATTCATGAGTTTGAAATCAATTTAATATAATGGCGAATCAATATTGCTGCCGCCCATATTATTTAATATGGAGTGAATTTTGTCAGTTCCGCTGCCGTCGCAGACGATAAAAACAGTAGTTTTGCGGCTGCGCTTCGGTTCGGGAATCATTTCGGGGGCTGCGGGGGAATCCATAACGGCTGTGAGATAATTATAAGTCGTCGCGGCTGTGGGCAGAACTGTGTAGATCGTGCTTCCGCGCAGCCGTTCAGCTTCATTCGACGAGCGGTTGTACACAAAATTCGTTGAATACACGCCGCGTACATTTTCCTTGATCTTCTTCAATGCAAGCTCAGCGGATTCTGGAGATTCAAATTCAGCAGTTACTCTTGTCACCATGGTTAACACCTCATTATAAAATTTGTTTGATATACATATTTTTTTCCTGTGTTTTTATTATGTTTCCACAAAATAAAAAAAATATACTCACTAAATATTGATTTAATATTAATTTTGGGGTATAATTATAAAGCATGAAAATTCAAGGCTAATTTCAAAAAAGGGGAACGTCTGTGGATATACGTATAAATGATATTCTTACGATGAAAAAATCTCACCCATGCGGCGCACGGGAAATGCTCGTGCTGCGTTCGGGAATGGATTTCAGGCTCAAATGTATCGGATGCGGCAGGGAATTTCTGGTTTCCCGCAATAAGATTGAAAAAAACATAAAGAGTGTTTTCAGAAAAGATAATGATGAGTAATCCGGAAAATCTTTGCAGTACATTTTGTGGGAAAGGATGAGGAATATGTTTGAAAAGCTTGCATTGATGGAAGAAAAATATGAAGAAATAAGCGCGCGTCTTTCAGATCCCGAAACGCTCAGCGACAATAAGCTTTACGCTCAGCTTATGCGCGACTATAAAAATATGACGCCTATAATCGAGAAGTTTCGCGAGCATAAAGCCGCCGAAAACGCTTATAATGAAGCGAAAGAACTTATTGACGGCGGCGGACTCGATAAGGAATTTAAGGAAATGGCGCAGGCGGAACTTGAAGAAAATAAAGCCGCTATGGATTCTATTGCTCAGGAATTAAAGATTCTTCTTCTTCCTAAAGACCCCAACGACGATAAAAACGTTATTATCGAGA
Source organism: uncultured Alistipes sp. (assembly GCA_964401315.1). Classification (GTDB taxonomy): domain Bacteria; phylum Bacillota; class Clostridia; order Oscillospirales; family Ruminococcaceae; genus Ruminococcus. The sequence continues at coordinate 28,796 of CAYNYB010000018.1, read as the reverse complement.
TCAGAGGCGGCGCAGGAGGCGAAGAAGCTTCACTTTTCGCCAATTCCCTGTATCGTATGTATACCATGTACGCGGAATCAAAAGGCTGGAAACAGGAGATCCTGAACGCTCAGCCGACGGAACTCGGCGGATTCAAGGAAATCAGCTTTTCTATCGAGGGCGACGGCGCGTATTCGCGTCTGAAATACGAAAGCGGCGTTCACCGTGTTCAGAGAGTTCCCGAAACGGAATCTCAGGGCAGAATCCATACATCTACCGTAACCGTTGCGGTTCTTGTGGAAGCTGATGAAGTCGAACTTGAAATTAACCCCACTGATTTAAAAATTGATTATTTCCGCGCAAGCGGCGCAGGCGGTCAGCATATAAATAAAACAGAATCGGCGGTTCGTATAACTTATCTGCCGACAAATGTTGTCGTTGAATGTCAGGATGAGAGAAGTCAGCATAAAAATAAGGATAAGGCGATGAAGATCCTGCGTTCGCGTATTTATGAGGCAATGCAGGAGGAGCAGGCGGCGAAAGTCGCTTCCGAACGTCGTATGCAGGTAGGTACGGGCGACAGATCGGAAAGGATACGCACATATAATTATCCGCAGGGACGTCTTACCGATCATAGAATCGGGTTGACGATATATCGCCTTGAGGATATGCTCAACGGAAATCTCGACGAAGTTTTCGACGCTCTTGCAACTGCCGATCAGGCTGCAAAGCTTGCCAGTCAGGAAGAATAAAAATGGAAACTATTTTACTTAAAGAAAGCAGCGAGGGGATTTCAAAGGCTGCCAAATTAATAAAAAACGGTCAGATAGTAGGAATTCCAACCGAAACCGTCTACGGACTGGGCGCGGACGCCTGCAACGAAGCGGCTGTCAGGTCGATTTTTGCGGCGAAGGGCAGACCTGCCGATAATCCGCTTATTGTGCATTTGTCTGATTTTTCACAAGCAGTTCGCTATACTTCATATATACCGCCCCTTGCATGGCAGCTTGCAGAGAAATTCTGCCCCGGACCTCTTACAATGGTATTGCCGAAAAACGATAAAATTCCTATGATAACATCAGGCGGACTGGATACGGTTGGAATCCGCGTTCCGTCACATAAAGTTATGCGTCAGATAATTGAGGAGAGCGGCTGTCCGATAGCAGCTCCGTCCGCGAATACTTCCGGCTTGCCAAGTCCGACCTGCGCGTCTCATGTAATGGCGGATATGAACGGAAAGATCGCAGCTGTTGTGGACGGTGGAGAATCGCGGTACGGCGTGGAATCTACGGTAATTTCTTTTGACAGCGAAAGCGTTGTGAGAATTCTCCGTCCGGGAGCAGTTACGCGGGAAATGCTCCTTGAAATTTGCAGCGATGTTATAATCGACCCCGCAATTCTAAATGAACTGGAAGAGGGGGCGAAAGCCGCTTCTCCCGGAATGAAATACAAGCATTATTCCCCGAAAGCCGACGTTGTTATGATTGAGGCTTCAGCGGAGAATTTTGCGCGGTATGTTGCCGGAAATTACGGAGATAAAGTTTATTCTCTTATTTACGATGGTGATGAAAAATTATTTCCCTACCGTCATCTTACATACGGCGCGAACAGTCTTGAACAAGCGCATTTGATTTTCAGCCGTCTGCGTGATCTTGACGAATTAGGTGCTGAAAAAGTATTTGTACGTGCGCCTTCAAAAGAGGGTGTGGGATTGGCAGTGTATAACCGTCTTATAAGGGCGGCAGGATTCGAGGTGATAAGGATATGAAAGGGCTTGAAGAAGTAATGGTAGTCGGTCTTACAGGGCAGACGGGAGCAGGTAAGAGTACCGTTTCGAGTGTGTTCAGGCAGAACGGGTTTGCTGTGATAAACGCCGATTATGTGGCTCGTTTCGTTGTAGAAAAAGGCAGCAAATGTCTTGATGAGATTGCAGATTTTTTCGGCAGCGGCATACTCAACTCCGACGGTACTCTCAACAGAAAGGCTCTTGCGGCGATCGTATTTACCGATAAGGCGAAGCTGGAAATGCTGGATACGATAATGTATCCTTATATCACTCAAGAGATACTCAACCAGATTCGCCTTAATTCCGAGAAAGGGAATAAGCTTATTCTGCTGGACGCCCCGACATTATTTGAAAGCCGCGCTGATGATTTCTGCGAGATAATTATTTCCGTACTTGCCGATCCGGAAATTCGCGAACAGCGTATAATCAACCGCGATTCTCTTACAAGTAAGCAGGCACAGGAACGCATGAATTCACAGCTTGATGAGGAATTTTTTGTGAAGCATTCCGACTATATTATTAAAAATAACGATACCATTGACAGTGTATATGGTATTTCCAAAGAACTTTCGGATAAAATTAAATTTTATTATTATCATATACATTCTGTATCATTTGCAGACATTTGAAAGGAGCTTTGTTATGGAAGAAAAGGAAAAAAGCAATGCTGTTAAGGAACTGAAAAAGAAGCTGTTCCTACAGCGTGAAAACGGTTACAAGAGGATAGACGCCGATGAGGAAAAGGCGATTTTCGATTTTGCGGAGGAATATAAGACTTTCCTCGATACCGCGAAAACCGAGCGCGAAGCGGCTGCGGAAACTATCAGACTTCTTGAAGTCAACGGATTTGTTGAATACCAAAAGGGAATGAAGCTTTCGTCAGGAGATAAAATTTACCGCAATAACCGCGGAAAATCCGTCCTCATGGCGGTTATAGGAACTGCGCCTGTCGAAGAGGGAGTTAAGCTTTGCGCCGCTCATATTGATTCTCCGCGTCTCGATCTGAAGCAGAATCCGCTTTATGAGGATTCCGAGCTTGCGCTTTTCAAAACCCATTATTACGGTGGAATCAAGAAATATCAGTGGACGACAATTCCGCTTTCGCTGCATGGAGTTGTTGTTAAAGCAGACGGTGAAATTGTGAATGTAAACATCGGCGAAGATGAAAACGATCCGGTATTTTGTGTTACCGATCTTCTTCCGCATCTTGCAACGGAACAGATGACTCGTACCGCTGCTAAGATCATCAGGGGCGAGGATCTTAATCTTCTTATCGGTTCTATCCCGTTCCGCGACGACGAATCCAGCGAAGCAGTTAAGCTGAATATCATGAATATTCTTTTCAAGAAATACAGAATTACAGAGGGTGATTTCATTTCCGCGGAGTTGGAAGCCGTACCTGCATTCAAGGCAAGAGATATCGGATTTGACAGAAGCATGATCGGCGGATACGGTCACGACGATCGTTGCTGCGCATTTCCTGCGCTTAAAGCTGCGCTGATGTGTGAGAATCCCGTTCATACGTCTGTTACCGTACTGACCGATAAGGAAGAGACGGGCAGCGACGGTAATACGGGACTGTGTTCGGCTTATTTGAAATATTTTATCGCCGACATTGCAGAGGCTCTCGGCTCAAACGGCAGGGACGTTCTTTCAGCTTCGGAATGCCTTTCGGCAGACGTTAATGCGGCGTTCGACCCGACATTCCCTGAAGTAAACGAGCGCGCAAATTGCGCATATGTGAATAAGGGCGTTTGCATTACGAAATACACGGGTTCGAGAGGAAAATCGGGTACGTCCGATGCTTCAGCCGAATTTGCGGGAAGAATAAGACGACTGATGAACGACAGAAACGTTATCTGGCAGACCGGCGAACTCGGAAAGGTTGACGCAGGCGGCGGCGGAACTGTTGCCGCGTACATTGCCAACCTTAACGTTGATACGATCGATATGGGCGTTCCAGTGCTGTCAATGCACGCTCCCTATGAGGTGATTTCGAAGCTTGATCTGTATATGGCATATAAAGCTTTTGCGGCGTTCATTGCCGATTAAAATGAATATTAAAACAAAAAGCCGATCATTTGCGATCGGCTTTTTGTTATGCATAATTATATTTTACATGAAATATATTTCAGATAAATTTTTCCGAAAATATTCGCGCGGTTATAAACTTTTTCCGCGAATTCTTTTGTGAAGTTTATGAATTCTTCTATTTCGTCATTGCTCGGCGGTTCATTGGAAAATGCATTCCGCAAGGCGACTTCAACGAGATTTCGGTAGCCGTCGGATTTGAAATATACACCGCCTATTTTCTGCTCAACAAAATCGGCAAATTCCATATACTGTTTGTCTCCGCGCTTTTGCTTTATGAATTTCAGCAGCTTTTCGGTATATTCGTATATGTAAACGATTCGCCGCGAATTTGTGTCCGTTGTAAAATGTTTTACACGAATATAAATTATAAGCTTACGTCTGCCGATTATCAGCAGTACGATCGCAGCAGCAGCAAGGATTCCCATAAATATGTAAGATATTCTGAAAGAATTTCCGCCTAAACCGTTTCCGCCTTTTCCTCCGTGTGCGCCATTTGCGGTTGTGGTCTGCTGCGAAGAAGTTGTGGCAGATGAATTACGTGTTGTCGTATTATGGCGCGGAGCGGTATTCTGATTAGCCGTAGTAGTTTCCGTTTCAAGGCTTTCCGTTGTCACGGCGGTTGTAGTCTCCTCGGAATAACCTGCTGTAAATTCAAATGGAATCCAACCATAACCGCTAAGATAAATTTCTACCCACGCGTGACTGCGGTCGTCTTTCAGCTCGATCGTATACGTGCCGTCGGGATTCTGGGTCGAATCGTTGAAATCATCGCCGACAATTACATAACCCGTCGCGTATCTTGCAGGAATTCCAGCCATACGCGCCAGAATTACGCCTGCCGTCGCATAATGAGTGCAGTAGCCCTTTTGATTTTCGAGCAGGAAATAATTGACGAAATCCCTGTTTTTTGGAGTTTTGCCCGGGCGGAGAGAATATTCCACATCGGCTGAAACCTTCGCTCGGAGCGCGTCAAGCACGGCGAGTTGTGTTGAAGCGTTTTCCGCAGATTCACCCAGAGTGATTAGATCTTCGTATTCCTCGCGAACCTGAGTCATATTTGTATCGTCGGGAAGCTGGAGATAATATCTTTCAACGAATTTCTCATATTCTTCACGAATCAGTTCCATCATGATAAATTCCGGTTTTTGCATATCGGAAACGACAACTGAATTCACACGCGGTTTAAAGATAATTCCGTCGTTTTGAATTTTATCCTTTGATTCGGCATAATCCCGGATTTTACCGCGCCATTCTTCATCTGTGATATCCTGCTCTGTATAATAATAATAACGGTCATATGAATTATAAAATGAGCTATCGTCTGAAATTCCGAGATTATCCGCAATTCTTTGCGTATCAAGCTTGCTGAATTTATAGGAAAATTCCTTTTTTGAGGATTCGGACGAAACCGTGCGATCCTTGTCGTATTCAAGCGAGCCGATGTTATCAGTTGAATACGGAGCAAAAGTGCGGCTTCCTCGCAATTTTGATTCTATCCAGATAGTGCATTCAGTCGGGCTTGTAGAGATCATATGATTATATGTATTCGGGAAATCCTGAGGATAGATCTCATATTTTTCGAAATCCTTGAAAATTTCGTTGTTGTATGCGGAATCCGAAAGCTGAGTCCATTCATTATCACCATAGACGCAGCCCGTGTAGTCTTTCAGATATATCGCTCCGCTGATAGCCGTATCAAGCGTAACAGTCATATCGACGTTATCTTTATATTTCATCTGATCGACATTGCCAAGTTTGTGCTTTTCACGCTTGATATTAACTCCGAACGCTTCGGTGATATCTGAAAGGCTGTCGATAAGATCGTCGGTTGAAAATGATTTAACGGCGTCGCGAATCTCAATACGCCGCTGATTCATGGAATCGCTGCGCTTATAATCGGTAATTTTCATGACTGCCGCGGACAGTGAAGCAATTGCGATTATTGATATGATTATGTAAACTCCGCATTTTTCGGTGACTTTAAGGCGCATTTGCCGTTTTGGAAAAAACATATTGTCTTTTCGGACGAATCCGCCGCTTCCGCCTGAGTATTCGCCCATATCAATGGTAGTCATTGCAAAGAGCGCAAGCCAGAAAGCAACCAAAAGAGTTCCCCAAAATACAGAAACTTCAATTCCATTGTAAAGTCCGATCTCCAGCATGGGAAACGTTATTATAAGAGGCGGCATGGAATTCGGATGATAAATGGTAAATATATAAATTATTACAGCCAATATCCATGCGCAGAAAACGAAAAATATCGTGACCGATTTTGATTCAAGATTTTCATTCAGAAATTTATAATAGCTTATTTCCGTGTGATATGACTGCTGATAAATAACATTGTAAACGAATTTGTATCCGATCGAGATATAATCTATCATCTTGTAAGATACCGCAACCGCCGCGACTACGGTCGTAAGAACGAACCAGACGGCGTTTTTTCCGATAAGGGAAAGGGATATGTATAATACCGAAAACAAGACGACAGAAAACGCGAGGGCAGGCTTGCTGTAATGAAAATCAAACATGAGAAGAAACGTCATAATAGCCGAAATATAGCCTGTCACGGCGATTATGACCGCTTCGGCGCGTCTGAGATTCATCTGCTTTTTCTTGACGGACATTACAATACTGTCGCATACGGTTATACCGCTGCTGTTTTTTAAATTTTTCTTCTTTTTCATAATTGATCCTTTAAAGCTCTATATCCTTGATTGAGGAAGAAATTCTTCCTATCACCACAGGAATAATATTTATGTCTGTACAGCCCGTTTTAAGCTCGGCGGCTTCATTGGGTGATGTCACTGCAACAACTGCATTTTTTATATCTGCATCAATTTTTTCATCGATAAATTCCATTACCGACGCTTCGCAGTCTGAGGTTATAAACACAAACGATGACAATGAAAGATGTTCGCTTTCGTCGAAATATACCTCGGGCGGCTCGCAGGCTGCGGTATCGCTGATAGAAAGAATCAGTTCGCGGACTGTTTCGGTGAGAGAATCGCTGTCGCAAATGTTTTTTTCTATAAAAGTTCTGTATTTGAAGTTGTAATACACAACATTGTGAGAACGTTCATTTTCAACCAGAAACCGCGATATTGAGACGAAAGCTTCCACAAGCGTATCGAAAATCGGAAGCGTGTATTCCGATTTTACATTGCATTTCAGATCAAGAAACAGCGTACACGGAATATCTATCGGCAGGCTGTAGTCTTTCACGATAAATTCGTTCCGCTTTGAGCTTAATTTCCAATGAATCCGATTTATTCTGTCTCCCGGAATATAATCGCGCAGGTCGAAAATTTCCGACGGATCGTCGCCGGCTTTGTGTTCGGAAAAAACGGGGCTTTCGTCGTTCGCACGGTCGGTATAGCATATCTCGCCGCTTATGTCGTGACCCTCGGGCATGATAGCTATTTCTTTGAGAATATTTTTTCCGACTTTGAATTTAAAAATTTTCAGCGGATCGAAGATCGTTATATGTACGCAGCGAATTTTGACGATACCGCAGAATTTCGAACTCATCTGAAAGCAGACGTTCTGACTGTTGCACGCCTGAATCGGCATATGAAGGCTGAAACTGCTTATTTCGTTGTTGAAAACGTTGCAGTATTCTATGAAAGCTTCCGCTTTGCCGATCGGGAAAAAGCTTCTGTTTTTTATTTTGATCTGCATTGGAAAATTCTCACGCTTGACCGCGGTATCTTCTTTCACCGCAAATTCAACGCTGATAAGTTTCTTTGCAATAAACGTGGTTACGAACATTATAACGGGGACGGCGCATATGATGATAAGCAGTACAAGAGCGAAATCCCAGAGATACATAATGTAAAAAACTATGCAAATGATTATCAGCACAGCAAAAAATATTTTCATCAAAAGCATGGCGCCGTCCTTATTTCGAAGAAATTCCCGGAACGGGAACGCTTTTTACGATCTCGTAAATTACGTCCGACGGAGTCATATCGGAGAGCTTGGCTTTGGAGTTGAGCATGATGCGATGCTCGAAAACGTCACCGCAAATGTAGGTTACGTCTTCGGGAATAACATAATCGCGCCCCATAGCCGCCGCGATGCCCTTTGAGATCTGCATTAAAGCCAGAGTTCCGCGCGGACTTACGCCGAGTTTTATCATGGGGTGATTTCGCGTTGCCGCCGAAAGCTGAACTATAAATTCGTAAACCTTATCGTCGACATATATATTAGATATGTATTCCTGCAATTCATTGATAATTCTCGCGTTTGCAACTTCGCAGACATTTTCGAGGGGCAGCGAATTGTATTTCGCTTTAAGGATCGCAACCTCTCCCTCAAAATCGGGATAGCCCATACTGAGCTTCAACATAAAACGGTCAAGTTGAGAATCGGGCAGATTATGAGTTCCTGCCGAGCCGATAGGATTCTGAGTTGCAATAACGGTGTACGGTTCGGGCAGTTTATATGTATTGCCGTCGACGGTTATGGATTTTTCCTCCATAAGTTCCAGAAGAGCGGACTGAGTTTTGCTGGAAGTACGATTTATTTCATCAGCGAGGAAGAGATTGCAGAACGCAACTCCGGGGTGAAACTCAAATGAATTTTTCATCTTGTTATATACTGAAAAGCCCGTGATATCTGAGGGCAGAACGTCGGGCGTGAACTGCATACGATTATGTTCCAGAGAAAGCGCTTTCGAAAAGGCGAGAGCCATAGTCGTTTTGCCGACGCCCGGAATATCCTCTACAAGGATATGACCTTTACATAAAATTGCAAGCAGCGTTTTGATAACAATGGTGTCTTTACCTATGATCGCCTTTTTTACTTCGGCAACAATGTCGTTGATTTGTTTTGCACAAGTTACTTTGTTCATAAATGATTCTCCTATATTTGTCTTTGGCGATATCGCTTTAGGGTCTGTTTAGTATCTCCGCGTGTGCAGATTTTCGAGCATAATTTTGCTGAATACAAGAAAAAATCCGCAGGCATACTGTCGTATTGCAAGGATTTTTGACGCAGAATTCGGAAAAATTTGCTGAAAAGATGTGCGCACGAAGATACTAAACAGGCTCTTAATACTTGTCCACGCAGTAATTTCGGTTATATTTTTGGCAAAATTCTGCTATGGCTGCGATATACTCTTATATTATAACACTTTCCGATCGAATATGCAAGTGCCTTAATTGGATTTAATTGGTAAATTTCGCAAATTATTGACATTTTTCGAATAATATGCTATAAGCAGCGTGTCGCTGCACCCAGATCGCGTTGTAAATTTTGTGAAACTTAATTTTTTTCCGCGGCTCTTGTAATTTTTAAAATAATATGCTATAATATCAATTAATAAAAGTCACTGGTTTGAAGATTTTTCAGAAAAGGAGTTTATTTTATAATGAAAAGAACTGATTACATAAATTGGGACGAATATTTTATGGGCATAGCAATGCTTTCTGCGGAAAGAAGCAAGGATAATAATACGCAAGTCGGCGCTTGCATTGTTAACAGCGATAAGAAGATAGTGTCGGTCGGTTACAACGGTATGCCCATAGGCTGCGACGACGATGATATGCCATGGGAACGCGACGGCGACAGCGTTCTCGATACGAAATACCCGTTTGTATGTCATGCGGAGCTGAACGCTGTACTGAACAGTAATTCCGCAAGTCTGAACGGCTGTACGCTTTATGTCACTCTTTTTCCGTGCAATGAATGCGCGAAAGCTATAATTCAGTCTGGAATCAAAAAAGTTGTCTACTACAGCAACAAATATGAAAATTCCGAGAGTACTGTTGCTTCCGCAATGCTGTTCAGAAAGTGTGGCGTGGAATTGATAAAATACGAACCAAGCGGCAAGACTGTCAGCTTGAATTTATAAGAATCTGTCTTCACAAGAATCTCGTGCATCGCCTTCAGCGAAATTTACTTGAAAATCTACACGACCTTCTTGTGAAGACAGATTCTGAAAACGAAAAAGCCTGATCGGGAATTTTATCCCAATCAGGCTTTTGGATTATTCGAATTCGTATTCGCCCTTGTAATTCTTCTTGAATTCCTCAAAAATCACATCAAGGAGCGATTCGTCGTCGATTCCCACAAATTCATCGAATTCGGGATCCTCCGTCGGAAGAACTTCAAGGATAACGATTCCATCGTCCTCTTCGTCAAAGGGGAGAAGTACTGCAAATACGCGTTCTTCATGCTCGACAGTTCCGAGAATCTCAAAAGAAACATCTTCGCCGTTTTCGTCGGTAAGAGTGATGTAATTTTCGTTTTCTTCCATTTCGTTATTATTTTCAATAATATCGCTCATTTTTAGATTCCTCCTGATAAATAAATTGCTGTAAAGCTATAATGATTATACACTATTTTTTTAAATTTGTCAATCCTGTTACAAAATCTTGACATTATATTAATGATATGATATAATTTTTTATATGGATATGCTTTTAATTCTATTCGAATTAAGGAGGTTTATATGAAAAACAAACGCAAAAAGCTTGCCATACTGATGGCTTCGTCGCTTACCGTGAATCTTATCGGCATTGCGGCGGTCAAAGTCAGCGGAGCTTCACCAGACGATCTCGGCGCGGTTCAGTCGGAAATTTTGGAGAATTCCGTGAACTACCTTGCCGACTCGTGCAATGACGATGGCAGTTTCGGCGATTATGTCAGCATAATCAACAATACCGCAGAAGCTGCCGAGGTTATGAGAAGTTTCGGCGAAAAAGACTTGAGCGGCACTGTTTCGTGGCTGAAAAGCAACGGATACGATGAAAACATCGATACACTTTCGAGGACGGCAGCCGCCTGTCAGGACATGGAGATTCTCGATTTCGTAGTTTCTTACGCCAATTCCGACGGCGGTTTCGGACTGTATGAGGACTATGCAAGCGATATTCTGGATTCCGTTCTGGTGCTTGAAGCTATCAATTCGTGTGGAAGTGAAAATTACATAGACAGCGGTTCATCGCTCTGCCTGTATCTCGTCGGAAATGCCAACAGCGACGGCGGGTGGTCGTACACTCCCGATTCTGATTCCGACGTAAAACTTACGTCTATGGTTACTTATGCCGTGGATAAATTCCTTGACGACAATATGCTGACTTCTGAAGCCGCGGAGAATGCGTTAAGTGCGTCTGCGGATTTTTTAAGGAATAATTCCGCAGACGGTTTCGACAGCGAAAGCATTGAAGAAACGCTGTACTCAAATATCGCTTTCATGCAGTATGACGGCTCGGTTGATTACAAAGCCGTTCTGAACGGTCTCAATAAAGTTCAGAATAACAACGGAAGTTTTTACAATGATGTTCATCTTACCTCATTGGCGGTGAAACTTCTCGGAAATATTGATCTTTCCAATATGGTGAAGATCAAGGGAATAACTTCCCAGATCAATACTCAGAGCGGATATTTCGGAAAAGATATAAATGTTGTATCGCAGTACAGCATCTCTTATTCAGCCGCCGCGGAGACTGAATATACGCTGAAAACCACGGTAACCAACGGCGAAACGGTTATTTATACCGAGGAGCTTCCAGTTGTATTTTCGCCCGATAAGTCGACCGTTCAGGGTACTGCCGCCGATTTCGTACTCAATGAAATGCGCGACGACGGAATTTTCGTAACAACTCAGCTTTGCAACGGTGATAAGATTATCGGAAGCGGAAGTCAGCAGATAACGCTGGAGGAAATTCCCGTTGCAGGCTCTACAGAGCTTACCGATTTTACGCTCAAACTCGACAAGTATAATACTTATATAGGTATGCCCGTTGAGGTTTCAGCCGATTTTGATCTGCTGTTTGCAACGAACGTGGAAAACAGCGTTGACATGAAGCTTACAGTTTCGAAAGACGGGGAAGTGGTCGAGGAAAATATTGTTTCCGCAAAGCTTATCCCGTCGGAAAACTCCGTGAAAATGCAGGGAATCAGTTTCACGCCTGATACCGATTCCGAGGGAATTTATGTTGTAACGGCTCAATGTATGTATGAAAACGAGGTCGTTGCCGAGCGCAGCTGTGAATTCACGGTGAAAGAGAGGGTAGTGCTTGACGATATAACCGACGATCCTGAAGCTGAACCCGAAATCGTCATAAACTGGGCGGGTCCGGTACTTAGCAACTACTGCGTTTATGCAGGCGCGGAAACTGCTATCGACGCGAACGCCGAGATTATGTATTATTCCAACGGCGACTTTGACGGTGTAATTTCCATGCAGGTTGTGAACGGCGATGAAATAATTGCCGAACGCGAGGAGAATGTGACTATTGAAAAGGGCGATATTTCAGTTATCAACGGTGGAACTTTATTTGCCGAATATACTATCGAAAATTTCCTCAGCTTTACTGTAAAGGATAAGGGCAGCGTTGATGTTATTGTGAGATTCAGCGATATTGAGGGGAATGTGCTGAGCGAAAATTCCCGAACCGTGAAAATTCTCGAAAAGCCCGTTCAGGATTTGATTCTCAATTCGGACAGAAACGACGTGGGAGTAGATCTTTCGTGGAACGATATCACTAATGATTTTGAACAGTATCACTACCGACTTTTCCGCCGCACGGAAGGCAACGACTGGGAAGCGCGTTCCATCTGGAATGAGAGCGAAAAGGTTGAAGTTCTTAATATTTATCCTGCTTCGCCTTATCTGGCGGATTGGATGACGACAACTATCAGCGATACAGAAACGCCTGCGGGTATGGGTCTTTTTGATATTGATTCTGTACATATTAACAATTTTAATAGTAATCCCGAAACATATTTACTTGATGAAAACGGCAGCTGGAAATACGATGTTCTGTTCTTTGGTTCATCGGACTGTAATTCATTTATAGATTTGAATGAATCCTCTTACAATTGTGTACAGAGTTATATTGACAGCGGCAGAGGAGTTTTATTTGGCCATGATACCCTAACCCTTAACTTCGGACATCAATATTTCTGCAAATTTGCCGATCAACTTGGAATGCTTGTGAAAAATGATACAACAGTAAACGCTACAAGTTCAGTATCTGTTGTGAATATCGGAACGCTGACAAACTTTCCGTGGACGATTAGAGGAACATTGAATATTCCTGCCTGTCATTCCTACGGACAGTATGTAGGCGGTTCTTTGCAGGCAAAGGAATGGCTTACGCTTAATGCGCCGCAGCTTATAGATGAAGAAACGGGCGCACATTCGAATTTTTACCTTGCTACTAATAGAAATCTGGGAATGATTCAGACGGGTCATAGCAACGGTCAGGCAACCGACGACGAAAGAAAGGTTCTTGCAAATACGCTGTTTTATCTGCACCAGTTGTCCGACCTGACGACCGCAAAGGACAGCTCGTTCTATGACGTTGACGCGCCCGATATGCCGAACGTTACAGCAGGAGAGATTTCGGGAATGATTGTTCCGCTGTCTATGGATTCCAAGGACAACGCGACGGTTTACGAATATTATATCGCCGCAGAGCCGTCGGCGGAGCAGGGTGAAATAGTTAAATCGAACGTTGTTACAGAGACGGCTTTTGCCGATATGAAGGGATTTGTCGTTGAAGTGAACGAGAGTGCAGAGCCGTCTCACGAGCTTATCGAGTACGACGAAAACAACGAGCATATCATAAACGTTATCCCGTGCGATTCAAATGGAGAGCTTTCAGCTGATGCTGAAATTCCCGACTATGGAAAGCAGTATTACATTCATGTTTTCGCTGTCGACAATGCGGATAATGTAAGCGAAGAGGTGATTATTCCCGTAGGTTCGGCGAAAATCGAAGCTTCTGTAATTACCGACAAGGATATTTATACCCCGAATGAAACGGTTAAGGTAACTTCTGAATCCGAAGCCGTTAAATTCGGAATCACAGCCGACGCGGAACTTAGCATTTACGATGAGAACGGAAATCTCACCCTTGTTCTCGCCGATGAAACCGAACGCTATATTGCGCCCGACGAATCGGTTGAGCTTGATGGAAATTGGAAGATTCCCGAGATTATGGCAGGAAAATACACTGCCGAGATTGTCTGGAAAGACGGCGAAAATATAATTGCCGAAGCAAGCCATCAATTTAGGATCGCGGCTAACGGCAGTCTTGATAATTTCGTGCATACGGACAAGCGAAGCTACCGCACCGGCGAAACTGTTGAAATTCTCAACAATGTCGTGAACAGCAGTACGAATTCCGCAGAAAACGGGCTTATTCTTGATGTGGAGGTCTATAATGAGTCGAAGCGTCTTGAAGCTTCGTTCAGCAGCAATATCGGCACTCTTCACCCGAATTCCGATTATTCCTATAACGATATTATCAAATCGAGAAAACTTGGCGCAGGCAAATATACCGTTCACGCCGCAGTCAGTGACGGTAGCGGACAGCTTACCGAGGATTCCGCAGAATTTGAGGTTATCGAGTCAAGCGCAGTAATTTCTGGTAAACTCACTTTCACGCCAGACGGCGAAAATGCGCAGAAGGCTGATTTCGGCGTTACCAACAACAGCGACATTGATGTTTCTGAAGCCGTGATAAAGGTTGATATCTACCGCGAAAACAGCGACGAATGCGTTGGAACGATAATCAGGCATTCAGATATAAAGGCAGGCGAAACATTGAATTTCAGCGATATCGTCGATACGAAGAAATATGTGATCTCCGGTTATGTGGGCATTTTATCCGTGGAAACCGCGCAGGACAGGACTGAACTCGATACCGCAGTTTTCAGCGTGGATACGGAATATATCGAGCCTGTTGAAACTACTTCAACGATCGCTGAAACGACAAATACGACCGAAACAACGCAGACTGAAACTACAACTGCCACTGCCGCAGCTACAACTGCGAAGAACAGCGATTCGCCCAAAACAGGAGACGATGTTCCGCTTGCGCTCTGGCTCTCGACCATTGCGAGCGCGCTGGGTCTTATTGTAATATGTATTACAGGAGGAAAGAAAAATGCTGAAAAGAAAAATTAAATCTGCCTTGTCGATCGTGACGCTTGCAGCTTTTCTCTCTGTGCAGATCGGTTGTGCCGCAAGTGATAAAGATCAGAATAACATCAACGGCGGTCAAGACGAAATCGTTGTCGGTGTTGATCCGCTTCAGCTTGAATATTCCGCGGCTTATGAAAATTTTTGCAGGCTTTCGGAATCTATTGAAACAGCGGATGTCAAGCGTTATGCAATTGAAATAACAAAGAATCTTTCGGAGATTCGCCGACAGCTTGACAAGGAATTTGAGGATACTCACGAAATAATCGACAAACTTGATAACAACATCGTAAACGACAGGCAAAAATCATACGAACATGAGATCGTAGAAAAGCTGGAAACAGCTGAAAATGCGGCGGCACGACTGTGTAGCAGTGATTTTTCCGATGAGGAGAGCATTGAAACTTTAGGTGAACTTTTTGCCGAAAAAGATGAGGAATTCATTCCCACGGCTGTTCCATCGCTGACTACCGAAACGGAGCTGGGCGTTGAGGAACTCAAAGGCGCGCTGCCCGAAAAAATTAATTTAACTTATGCGAAAGCAGCGGCTGCTGATTCAGTAAATTCCGTTGAAACTGAAATTTCGGACGAGATAAAGGAACTTGCGGATTCACTCGGAAATTCCAAGAACGTTTATGAATACGTTAAAAATAATATCAGATTCGAAACATATTACGGTTCGAGAAAGGGCGCGACAGGTACGTTTGAACAGAAAGGTGGCAATGATACTGATACGGCAAGCCTACTGATAAGTATGCTCAGACATCTTGGGTATCCGGCGCGTTATCATGTCGGAACTGTGTTTATCTCGCCCGAACAGGCTGTTGAATTAACAGGGGCTGATGACGCAGAAAATGCCGGCAGACTTCTCGCTTCACAGTACAAGCCTGTTGCAAGTGTAACGAAAAACGGCGAAATATGTGGATTCAAAATGACTCAGACATGGGTTGACGCATACGTTCCGTATACAGATTACCGCGGAGCAGGCAATGAGCAGGGCGAAAATGTATGGGTAAGTCTCGATGCAAGCTTCAAGTCGGTTGAAATTAAAGAAGCCGTTGCAGATTGCCAATATAGCGACGAAACAAGCAAGTTCGATAAGCAGATAGCAATTCTTGATGATACGTATATTATTGAAGATAAAATAGCACTGAAATCAAGAGAGATCGTCGTTAAAAATGAAAAATATCTTCCTGTTTCACCTCCGTATAAGATCATTTCATCGGACAGAACTTTTTCAGCCGTTCCGTCCGATATGTCCGACAAGATAAGCGTTGACATCGGTTGGAATTCGCTTTTCACTATGACGACCGCCGAGTTGTATGGAAAAAATATTACAATTTGCTACGAGGGTGAAAGTAGTTATGATGACGAGTTGATACAGAGTTACGGCGGTGTGGAAAACGTTCCTGCACATCTGGTAAACGTCGTTCCCACGGCAATTGTCGGAGACGAGGTTTTCCGCGGAGAATGGGGCGTTTCACTTGGAACTGCTCAACAGATGAACACATATATAAGCAATCGCTGCGGAACTTCCGCTCTCAGTGATAGAGTGAATGCAGGTTCGGTTTACGCAATTACTCTCGATCTTCAGAGAATTTCCCCTCAGGATCTTGAAAGATCGGAATCAAGACTTGCTCAGGCTTCCGATTATGCTGAAGAATTCGGGCCGTACTCGGGAAAATCAGTCGGAGCAATTCTTGATTATGCGGGAAAAACTTATTTCATAGCTTGTGATAAATCGTCGTTTAAAGCGGAATTTGCGTCCAATATAAACAAAAACCGTGTGCTTGGATTGGCGTTTACGGGATATACGCTGAAAAACGAATCGTTTTTCGGTATGGTGAGAAATCTGCATTACGGTAGTTTCTATATTGACGTCGCGTATAATAATGTGACTGCAATTAGTTATTCGGGAAATAGATCTGATGAAATAAAATATACGATGTCGCAGGGGGCGTCTGAATCTGCATATGAGGGCAAGGTCTGGGAAGCGATTCTCGGCGAGGGCGCATTCGGAATTTCGACCATGAGTATGTTCGCGCTTGCTGATGCAATGGATATCGACCGCGTTCTCATCACCTCTGCCGATCTTGAGGAAATGCTTGCGAAATGCGAGATCAGCGAAAATACAAAGCAGGATGTTAGAAATTTTGTAAATCAGGGCTGCGTTGTCGAGATAATCCCGAATGATATAAAGGTGAATAAATGGGAGGGAACTGCCTATATCGCCTACGATCTCAACGGAAAATCGACTTCGTATATGCTTTCTGGCGGTACAGCAGGCGGTTCGTCATCTAATAACATCAATTTGGAAAAGCCATCCGCGACGAGTATGAGCGTTGATGATGCAATGGATTTCTGCTATCGCGTAAATACTTTTATATATGCGATAAATATGTCGAGTGCGCTTTCCGATCTTTCGGAGGCTGCTTCAATGCTTTCGGGAGCAGTTTCTCCGCTTGCTCAGGCACTTGCTGGAATTCCGGCAATAAACGCCGCAAAATCGGTTGGTGAGGCATGGAAGATGTACTATGAAAATCTCGAGCATTACGTTGATTATGCTGTATCAGGAAGTATCAGCGACGCATATGCAATGCTTGAATTTACTATGAAGAATATTGCCGATTTGATCAAGAGTTCGGTAGAGGAACTGATCTTTGTGAAATTGGATGCGGTAGTTATTTCAGTAGGCGGATCTGAGGTAAAAATCAGTGATGTTTATAGTAGTTACAATAATTTCTATCCCGAACTGTCTTTTTCTAACGACGAAAAGACAGACGCAAGCAATGGCGGATGACATTGATAATTCGCTAATATAATAAACATCCCCCGGCTAGGTAATGTCATTAAGTTAAACAGAAACAAATAAAAGTAACAGAAAAAGAACAAAGCGAAAATATAGCACAATTATCTAAGTGCTTCTGAAATCTCAAAAAAGTAGAATATGCCTGTCCGGGATTCAATAGAATATTGCTTCAACTACTTCTGGTGTATATCTGTTCCTAAAATTATAGCTGAGCGTGGAAAAGTGCAGCGTTTGCTCATTCAGAAGATACCCTAAAAATCAGCGGTATGCCACGTTCAGCTTCACTTCTTCTGCTGTTTTTTGAGCGAGGGTATGCCGAACAGGTGTTGTATCAGTACCATTTTGAACAGAACTGCCGAATCTATTTTTCTCAGTATATGATCTTGGGGAACTAATTCCTCTATACAGATCATTTCATATTGTCCTCGTTCTTCTGCTTTTGTTGCCAACATTTCCTTCACCTTCCCTTTTTTCTATTATATCACATATATGCAAAAAAGCCAAGCGAAAGCTTGACTTTTTCGACAGACTGAAAGCCTGCTTAATTGCAGGCTTTTTTATTCAGCGATAAGCTTTTCGATTAAGTTTTCCGTTATACATACGAGCGATTTCGTCTACCTCTTCGCATTGCTTGGGAATTTTGTATGCTTCCAGTTTTTCAGAAAGCTTTTTGCGGATTGCGGACGGATCCATAGTTCCTTTTTCTTTCATCACAAGCAGCAATTTCAAGCCGCTGCCCGTGAATTCATCGTCGGTAGCGATGCAGATGCAGTCATTCACGCCATCGATTGCAATTGTCATCGCCTCAACTTCATCGGGAGCAACTTTCAATCCGCCGACATTTATAACGTCGTCGGCTCGCCCCCTTACGTAAATGAAGCCATTTTCGTCGATATAACCGTAATCGTTGGTGTAGATTATCCCATTCTGCATTATTGACGAGGTCAGTTCAGGCTCTCCGTAATAACCTTTCATAAAGGAATTACTTCTGAAAGCGAGTGTTCCCATATTTTCCACGGAAGATTTTATTGGATTTCTATCGTCATCAACCACGAAAAATTCTGTATTAAGAAGCGGCTTGCCAATACAGAATTCCAGTCCCGGATACTGATCGAATCGGTAAGAACAAAGAATTCCGCCCTCGGACGAACCATATGGATTGTTAAGCGCAGTATTCGGGAGAATTTCCAGAATCCGATTTTTTTCGTATTCGAGCAGAGGAGCGGTTCCAAGCTTGATAGCGCTGATCTTATTGGCTCTTTTGGCAAGTTCGTCTGGAACCATGGTCAGCAGCAGACGGAGATTCGCGGGAAGAGTGATAGAAGTAGCTTTTCACAGGGATAATCAAGAGCGGCAAAATACGCTTTCAGATCGAGCATTCCGCGAAGCAAATAAATACTTCCGCCGCAGCGAAGCATTCCACCGCATTCCCATATTCCCTTTGCGTGATTTAGAGGCGTAGGCGTAACGAACAAGCCGTTTTGAGCGTAGTCCTGCATTCCCAAAAAATTGTATGATTTTTTCTTCTGATACCTGCATTGCGCGGAATGAGAGTTCCACGCCCTTTGAAGCGCCCGTAGTTCCTGTTGTGAACATAAGAAGCTGCGTATCATCAGCGTTTGGGAATTTTAAATCAGAATATCTGTTCTTAGGAATTTTAGCGTTGCGCACGGTGTTCATAGATAAAAAGCGTATATGTTCCTCAAGCTGAACCGTGTGATGATTAGTTTCCGAAATCACAATGGCGGCATTGACTTTTTCAGCTATTTGAATTACCGCGGCGGACGGCGTATTTTTTTCAAGACAGCAGGGAATTCCGCCCGCAAGCTGAATCGCATAATAACAGATTAGATAATTTGAATTCTGCGCCGCTTTAATAACGACTTTTTCGCCTTTATTCAATCCGCCGCGGCGCAGAAATTCCGCGCTGTTACAGATCAAATTCCATAAATCGTTGTAAGTAAGAGTTTCTTTTTCGCTGATAAGAGCGATTTTTTGGGGAATTTGCATTGCATGAGCGGAGAGTATTTCCAAAATTGTTTGTTCCATAATTATTCCTCATTATTTATAGCAGCAACGATTTCTTTGCAGATTTCTTCTTTCGCATCGTTGCAGTAGAAATGACCGCCCGCGTAGGCAGTCACGCGGCAATTTCCACGGGTGTAAGCCAACCAGAGTTCCATGTTGCAATTTTGCAGAAAAGGATCGTCCCTGCCGTAAAAAACACTGATATCGCAGGGGAATTGAAAATCCTCCGCAGAAAGGCAGTAATTTTCCGTCATTCTGACGTCGGCGCATAAAATTTTCGCCATGATATCCCACAACTGTTCGTTTGCGTGATTTTTTTCCATAAACAAGCTCTTTTCGAGGAAGAATGAAATTATATCTTCGTCGGATTTTCCATTAAATTTCGGGAAAATCGTGAAAGTATCGCTGATTGTGCAGCGACCCGACAGGAAAACATGATTGGGCGAGGGGAGGCCTTTTTCCAAAATTTGCTTTGTAAGCTCTGTGGCGAGCATCGAACCCATGCTATGCCCGAATATAACATATGGCTGCTTGAAGCGATCACTGTATTTTTCAAGCAGATCAGCGGCGCAATCCTCGATATTTCCGCAGAAATCCTCATGACTGCGACTGCCTCTGTTGCGTGATTCAAGGGGAACGACGCTCCAGTCATTAGGAAGATAACATTTCCAGCAGCAATAGCTTCGCGCTGAACCTCATGCTGGGGAAGAAAGAATAGCGTCATTTGAGATCACGCCTCCGAGGGTGTACCCTGTTCAACGAGCAGGCGGAAGATTTCGCCGACTCTGCTTACAGTTGCAACGGAAGAAAGGGGAAGATTGAGATGAAAAGTTTCGGTGATGTGAGTGCCGAGTCCGAAAACGCCCAACGAATCGAGGTATAGATCCTCATAAACGTCGGTTTCTTCGGTAATCTCGTCTATTTCAACGCCTACGTAGTCGGAAATTGCGTTTTTGAATTCGTCCCATTGTAAATTATTCATTTTTTATACTCCTTTTTTCTCAGGTATTTGAATTGGATTTTGCCGATATCCTTTGGAATCTCCTCAACGAGAACGACCTTGTTGGGAACTTTGTAAGCCGATAATTTGCCGTCGAAATATTTAGCGAGTTGACTGCGAGTTATTCTGCTGTCGCCGACTGGCTGGATATAAGCAACAATCTGCTGACCAATAGCAGGGTGATCTTCGGCTGTAACGGCTGCCGCTGCAATATCGGGGTGAGTGAGCAGGCAAGCTTCGACTTCCTCTGCATGAACGAGATTTCCGCCGCGCTTGATGATACGTTTGCTTCTGCCGGAAAATCGCAGACGACCGTCCTCCTGCTGCTGAACGAGATCGCCCGTACAGAACCAGCGTTTTCCGTCTGTTTCATCAGTGATTATTTTTTCGGCCGATAATTCGGGATTTCAGAAATAGGAAGTGATGACAGCATCTGTTTTTACACATAATTCGCCCACTTCTCCAAAAGGAACTTCCTGATGCTTAGCATCGACGACCTTAGCGTCGGTAAAGGGAAGCTTGCGGAAATCGCTGGGATCAACATCGCCGTCGCGCGCCGAATCCCAGACTACCATAGTGGCGGTTTCGGATGAACCGATAACGTTTATAACACGGATATTCAGCTTTTTCACAAAAATATCGGCAAGCTCCTTGGGCAGAACTTCCCCTGCAAAATAGCAGATACGAACGCTTGGCAAATCATAGCTGTCAAAATTCGGAGTTGAAAGCAGAACTTTAGCAAGCGTGGCAGTAAGCTGAATGGCTGTAATTCGATATTTCTGAATGGTTTCGAGAAATGTGACGGGCTGAAACTGCGGCTGATAAAGAACAGTTCCTACTTTGAGAGTCATTTGCAGACCCATTCCGAAACCGCCTTGATGATAGAGTGTCATACCAATCATCATAATATCGTCGGAGGTAAAATCGAGGTAGCTTCCCATATCCATCTGCGAAATAAGGAATCCGTAATACGGCACAGAGAGAATTTTTGGGATTCCAGTGCTGCCCGACGTGCAGGCGAGGGACATTGTGTGACCTGCTTCAGGAACAAATGATTCGCACTCCTCTCCGCAGAATTTTTCGCGGAAATCGCTCTCTGTAATAAAACTTTCGGGCGCATTTTCGGGCAGATCATCAATAAAGCAGATCACCTTACCGAGGGAAAGCTTTTCGGGAATAAGATTTAATAATACCTGAATAATTGAGTTATTCCTATATTTTTCAGCCGCGAAACAAATTTTCACGGTTGAAGCGGGGATAAGGCGTGAAAGCTCCAATTCGCCGCTCTGAGGATCGATGGGAACAGGCTGCGCTCCGATTCGGATTGCCGACCAGTAAACAACGTACCACTCGACGCTGTTAGACATGATAAGTCCGACTTTATCGTTTTCGCCAATTCCGAGAGCCTTCATGCCCGAAGCAACACGCGCGGTCTCAGTCATGAATGCGCTGTATGTAATTGTATTTTCGTCAATGCGAAGCAAGATCTTGTCGGGATTCTGATGAGAATTATCGCTGAAAATATCAAAATAAGTCTGAGGCATATTTTACTCCTTTTCGGTAAGTCGTGCGGCGAGAAAATCGGCAGCTTTATGCTGAATCCAGTGGAACTGTTCGCCCACCGGCATCACATGCATGATAGATTCCTCGGAAACATAGGCAGGTTTTTCGTTCACAAAAATTTTCTCTTTATTACCAAGTGCCTTTTCAAAAAGCGAAAGCGAAGCTTCTGAGGTCATCCAGTTGTCATCATCGCTGTAAACCATGAGAAAATCCGCTGAAATCGAACCTTCCTCCAGAATTTTCATGCCTTCGAGATAATTTTCGTTTTCCTGAGTCATGTCAAGACCGTACTGGAAATTCGACCATTTACCGCGCTTCATCCAAATTGGGATAGAAGTCATGTCCGCAATATTCAAAAACAGCGGAAACAGGCTTGCGCAGCATTTTATTTCAGGGTGCTTTGCGGTTGCGCGAAATGCATAGCCGCCGCCCATGCACAATCCGAAATTTCCAATACGTGAAGAATCTATCTCCGCTCTCTGTGTAACGAATTCAAAAACGGCATCAAAAGCAGGGTCGAGCATTTGACCGTTGCATTTCAGACCATGATGGAAGAGCGCTGAACCCGTGCCGGGCATATCGGTGGCGAGAACTGCGATACCGCGACGAAGAAGAGGTTCAGCGAGCATTTCGAGTTCTTCCTTGCAGCTTCCGATTCCCGAATAAGTTATCACGCAGGGATAATTTTCACCGCGTCCGTCGTCGGGATAATGCAGATAAGCGGGCATGATACCGTTGGACGTAGGAATTTCGACATAGTCAGTGCGATTTTTCTTGTATGAAAGGTAAATTTTATAACCATTCGTAAGCTTTTCGTAGATTTCCTGTTTCTTCGTAACATCGTCCATATTGATCATATAGCACTGAGTTTCTAGCTTGCTGTAAGCGCAGGCGGAAATACGATTGCAGAGAGAAACGGCTTCTTCTGCCAATTCATGGTACTTATAAGCTTTGGCGTACCATTCTCCGAGTCATACGTTTTTAATTTCCTTACCGCTCATTGTTTTGATAGCGTCCATTCTTTTGAGTACGAATTCCATATCAAAAGGGTTTGTTCCGTAAAGCAATGAGCGCGTCATTACGGGGTTGAGCAAATCGTGAATAAACCATTTCATTTCTTTTCTCCTTTTTCAACACGTCGCGCGGCATTTCGGTAAACTGCATATAAATTCTGTACGGGTCAACGCACGTATATTTTTGGATAAGCGACAGCATACGATCCGCAAAGAATTCGAGGAATTCCGCTTTTTCATCTGAGGAAGTAAAATTTTTAACGTATCTGAATTCCGTGAAAAAAACAGTATCTTCCGACTTATTCATATGCATACTGACATCCGTCATCATAACCATGACAGAAGGTATGGGTTTTTCGAGTATCTCCGAGAGAACTTTCGCGGTTTCGACAAGAAAAGCGGAGCGCTTGTCGGAATTCCATTTAAAATTGGTCTGCATTTGACCAATAGGCATAATTTTATCCTTTCATTGATACTTCCCGAAAATCAGCGTAGAATTATGACCGCCGAATCCGAAAGAATTGCCGAGAGCTGCATTTTCCATTGCGAGGCGCATGGAGTAGAACATTCCCTCTCCGTCGGGAGCGGTAAGATCGGTAGCTTCGCCGCACATAGACGCACCGAGAAGACGGCAGTAAATTTTTGCATGGCGCTTCAGCGTGGATTCCTCGGATTTAAGAATAATCGTACCTGCGCCCTCGCCCATAATAAACCCGTCCCTGTTTTGGTGAATGAACGGCAGGCAGTATCGGGATTAGCCGACATCGCCATGATCTGGTTGAAACCCTTTAAAGTTGAATGGCTGACGCTTTGACCGACGCCGCCCACGACGATCAGATCGCTGACGCCCGATTCGATGAACATTTTTCCGAGGGCGATCGCATAAGCCGACGAAGCGCAGGCGGTCGTGAGATTAAAGCTTGCGCCGCGGAATCCGTACTTGATCTCAAGCATGGCAGGGAGCAGACTGGGCATTTCTTTGAGCGTGAGGTGCATTTTGCTCTCGGTTTCTGCGTCTCGGAACGAGGAATCAATAATGCCATAAATGACAGAAACACGCTCTCCGTCGTAAGTTTCGAGATCAATACCGCAGTCCACGATAGCTTCGCAGGCGGAAGCAAGTCCCATACGTATAGTCCGAGTTGTGGGATTGAGCTGTCTTTTCTTGAAATTCTTTTTCACAAAGGCTTCAAAATCATCGTTCACCTCAGCCGCAACGGTAGTATCGTAACCGTCAGTCGGGATTCTGGTAATCGTTCTCATTCCGCATTTTCCTGCGATGAGATTTTCCCAATATTTAGGGACGGTTTCTCCGATTGCGATAACCGCGCCCAATCCGGTGACAACAACGTTTCTCATGATAGCAGCCTCCTTTATTTTTTAAAATATTTTTCCCATTTATCTTCAGCATTAGGAAGTGAGGAAAAATCGGGTTTATACTCATGAAGCTTCGACGTAATATTCAGCAGATGATCCGCTCCGAATTTTTTGTAATATTCGGCAAAAGAATTGGCAGTTCCAACGGATTCGCACAAAGCTTCAATAAGAAGTTAGGATTTGATTCTGCATTCCTCAGCGGCGCTTATCGTTTCATTCATCAGAAGTGCGATAAGACATTCTGTCGGGAAATTGATTTCCTTATCGGGAATATTTTTTTCATAATCACGAATTTCCGTAAGAAAAGTATTCAGCGTTTTGGGAAAACCGCAGTCCACCCATTTATTCATCTCGGAAACGGCGAAATTATGAAGATTTTCGATGCGTTTCATGCGGAACGAGCCTGCATTTTTGGTGAGGAGTTCCAGACCAATGTTGTCGATAAGTCCGAAAATTCCGCCTATCGGGAAGAATTCATCGAAGGCTGATTCAAG
Source organism: uncultured Alistipes sp. (assembly GCA_964401315.1). Lineage (GTDB taxonomy): Bacteria > Bacillota > Clostridia > Oscillospirales > Ruminococcaceae > Ruminococcus. Next base: position 3,711 of record CAYNYB010000018.1, on the reverse strand, counting down.
AGAATCGACGGAACAGCCGCTTTCGCTGCGAAAGAAGATCGCCGAGGAAATTGCAGTAAAAATGAACTGATTTAGGTACATATGATACGGCTTGCTGAATTCGAGAGCGTGCTTGCCGTGAGATTTCACCCAGGCTTTGACTCGGTTTACGGCTTGTGGAGAGCTTTGCGGCAGAAGGTTGAGTTCCACAAAAGAAGTGAGTTTTAGCGGATAAAAAAGTGAAGTCCGAAACAGCGTTCGGGGTGAGCAATACCCTCGAAAATCCGCTCGATCAACAGCGACGAAGTATTGGTCAGAAGCAGACAATCATCAGCAGTAACTTTTTCAAGGCAAGAAAAAATCGACTTCTTCACATCAATATCTTCCGCTGCGCTTTCGATTATCATACCGCAGTCCGAAAAATCGTTCCAATCTTCGGTAAATCGTAGATTTTCACATTGAAATTCAAATATTTCCTCTGTAATTCTTTTTCGGCGCAGCATCTTCTGTAATTCGCGTTTAAGCTCAACCTTATGCTGCTCCTTGTCGTGACGGCAGAAAATCACAAATGAAGTATTTGTGATTTTCGGATAATAAAAGCGAAAAATTTCCTTTCCCATTTTTCCGTATCCTACTATTCCTATCTTATTCACCACAATTATTCCTCTCGTTCAAAAAATCCGCAAGATATCGGGATTTTTTTACAGAATTAAAATTAATATCCGCATCGGCAATAAATTGAATAAGCGCAGTCGCTTCGGAAACGCTTTTTTCTTGTCGGTGATCATTTCTGCCCAGTTAATCTCCAAAGCCTCCGCAGCCGACAGCAATTCGCCGCCATAGATCATTTTCACGGCATTTTTCACACCACAAATACTGATAGTATGGACAATTCCGCCGAGTGCGGGAAGAATTCCGAAAGTTGATTCCGGCTGACCCACATGCGCATTTTTTTCGCATATTCTAAAATGGCAGGTGGCAGCAATCTCGCTTCCTGAACCAATGCAGAATCCATTTATTGCCGCGACGACGGGAAACGGCATTTTTTTCCATGAAGTCACCAGTATTTTCTGCCGAACGTGCGTTTCAGGAATAATTATATCGTCGCCGCACATTTGGGAGAGTTCTACAGCCGAGCGTTCAGCCAATGCCGAAACGTCCGCGCCTACGCTGAAATGCCTGCCGCCGCAGATTATCATGCCAATAATAGTTTTGTCATCTTTGAATTCGCGTATAATTTCTTCAGCGACAGCTTCATAATTTGCCAGAAAATCCGCTGTCATGAGATTATTTTGCGGAGCGTTCATGGTAAGGGTAATGATATTGTTATTAATTTCAACTGGAAACCATTCTCTATTGTAATCCACTTTGCGCCTCCTTTAATTTTCGCTGCATAAGACGATAGAATTGCAGGGATTCCTGTTCAAAAACAGCTTCGTCAGAGCCGCTTCGTACTGTGCGAAAACAAGCTGCAAGGGAGTACATTTGAAATTCGTCCTTTTCTTTGGCGATGGACTCGAGATACTGCATGGTTTTTTCGCGGAAATCTCCGCTGTCACTTAAAATCGTAAAAAAATCATTGCTGATATCGTCGCCGCGAGAATATTTATAAGCGGAATTTTCACCGTACAATGCGGTGCATTCGGAATTATCCACAGCATATGTATTAGTTATCGAAATCGGAGTTTCCGTTATTCTCAAATCAAATTTTGCAAGAATATTATTTGATATCGCGGATAAATTTTCACCTGCAATAACTGTAAGAGCAGGACAGTTTTTCAGAATTTCATTTTCGGAATCAGACAATTCGGAAATATTATCCGCAAATAAAACGATGACAGGGGCTTTTACCGAGCGGAGTTCGTCGATAAAATCCGAAGCTTGGCCGATATTCGAATATTGTGCGATATTTCCATTTATTTTCATTTTCATGGCTCGTTGTTCTCCATATATTTTCGCATATTTTCGGGAATGCTGCAAATGATCTCGTTTTTGTCGATGAGAGCGAGTTTCCCAGTAACCTTGCAGACTTTCTGACTCGTAGAGTCGTTTCGGAAAACGTGAATAAATTCTACAAGTCCCATGCTGCATTTCCAATTAGTATCGATATGCACCTTATCGAGAAGATGAAGAGCGTGAAGATAGCGCATGTGATTTTCAAGTATCACAGGGAAATAATTCATTTTTTTAAGTTCACTCCAAAGACCGCTGTTATAGAAAAAATCCCATTTTGCGGTCTCGGCGTATTGCAGGTAAACGGCGTTGTTCATGTGACCGAGCGAATCAAGTTCGTACCCTCTGACCTGAATAAAGCAGACGCTTTTCATTTAGACCGCACCTCTTTTAAAACGTTGGAAAAGGAATCCCCCGACGGATCGGAAGCGCCGCAGATTGTCATGTTTACGGTCTGCATTATGGAATTTATCTGCAAGTCGGATTTTCCTTTCAGCAGTTCGTTCAAGAATTCCGCAGTTTCCACGAGAGCATTTTTTTGCTTCGTTATTTTTGTGACAAGACCTTTTTAAGTGCGGTCTGAGCGGTCATTATCTCTCCGCTAAGGCACAGCTGCAAAGCTTTTTCTTTGCCAAGAAGCCGTACAAAACGCTCAAATCCGCCAATTCCGGGAATCACGCCGTGCATAATTTCGGGCAATCCCAGAAAAGCTTTAGGGGAACATACCCTGAAATTACAGCTGAGGGCAATTTCCAGACCGCCGCCGAAGCAGCCGCCGTTAATCGCTGCAGCGGTCAGGATTGGAAGATTTTCGATAGCATTCAGCAGGGCTTTTGCTTTATCGAGCTTTTGGGAAATTTCTTCAATATTGCCGTTCGCAAATTTAGAAACGTCTGCGCCATGGGAAAAATGTCTGCCTGATCCGGTAACGATCAGCGCTTGAACTTTTGGATTTTCAGCCAGCCAATCTATCAGCACGTTCTGCTGAATGAATTCGGGTTCACTGAGAAGATTTTTGCTGCCGTTTTCAAGAGTGAGTACGGCAATTCGCTCGCTGTATTTATCGAGAAATAAAATATTCGATATTATCATTAATACCTATTACAAATTAACGATATCATCACTGTACTGATAGATCTTACAGAAAACGTCAACAACATCTTTCAGCGAATCAAGCGAAGCTTTGAGTAGATATTTGCCGATACTCTAGAGTTTTATTTCCAGTTCGTATTTTTCGGCTGCCATTTTGACGAGTTCAACGAACATAAGCGAATCACTGTCGAGGTCTTTTTGCGGATTTGTATCCATAGTGATGGAATCACGCTCAACTTCGCATTCCTCGGCGTAGTAATCAAAGATTATGTCCTGCATTTCCTGACGGATCTCTTCGGTAATTTCTCTCATAATAATTTCCTCCAGTAAAATAATTTGCTAACAGTATAATTATAACATATCTTTGAATTTTTTTAACGTATATTTTATATTATTAAAAAATTTTTTATATCAAAATTTTATTAACGAAATATAATAAATAGACCTGTTTAATAACCAGAAAAATGCTGAATAACGCAAAAAGACAAGTCATGGAGTGTTTTGGAGATTATTGAACAGGTTTAATATATAACATCAGAGCCTGTTCAGTATCACTATAATTAAAAAAGCAGCACCGCTGAATTTTTGCGGTAACTGCCCTACACTTTGATTTATATTCATCAATCCTTTGGTGCCGCTGACCGGGGTCGAACCGGTACGATCGCAATGATCGAGGGATTTTAAGTC
>CAYNYB010000017.1:0-75081 GCA_964401315.1 uncultured Alistipes sp. | reverse complement strand
AAATAATGTTTTCGCGTCCCGGATTCTGCTCGTTGATCTCTGCGGCGGTGATAGGTTCAAAACGTGACGGTTTTTTCACTTCAAACATTTTGGCTGAAAGATTCATTTCATTGATTGTCGCGGCAACAATATCAACAGCATAAGGCGAATTTTTAAAGCTGTCAGCCCGCGTTTTCAACGCCTTCTTGGTCTCGGCATATTTTTTCTGATACAGTGCAACCTTATCTTTTCCATCCTCTGACTCAGCTGCAAGGAACGGTACATCAAGATAATCAGCTCTCGGATAAGTCCACAGATATTTGTCTGTTTCTTTATCATAAACACGCACACTGTCAAGATTGTACGGATCAAACCGTACATAGACCTCTTTGTCTATATTGAAAACTGCGTTGTCGTCCCTGAACCAAATTTTTTTGCCATACATATTTATATATACACCATTACGTTTAATTTTCTGATAACGTGTGTTTCTCGCAAGCAGAAGCGCAAGATCTTCCTCCGATGCAACATCTCTGAAAGTAACACGGTCGGAATTTACGCTCTGATTCCATACTTCGATACGGCTCATACCCTTATATTTAGCTTCTTTGCCGCCGTATTCGCCTGAATTGTAACTTTTGATATACAAGGCAAGCATTTCCATGACTTCCTCGTCTGTAGGAATATCCCCGTTCTTAACTCGCTTGCTCATGCTTTCATGGCGTTCTACAACTGTTCCGCCGCAGAAACCGTCTGTTGCCTTTGAAAACTGCTCTTTGAACGTATAAAAGAAACGTTCTATATTTTTTGCGTCGGGATTTGCAGGAAGTGCAAACTGCGATTTGATTCCTAACAGTTCAAAGATAGCAGGTGGCTTTTCCGCTTTGTTCCAGCTTGTTCTGTGACCTCCGCCAGCAACGTCTGATGCACAAAATTCAGTACCGTTATCGAGATAGGCGTATCGACAAACGCCAAATCCGTTAGAAATCGCTCTGTGCATTGCAAACAGTGTTGATTCGGAGCAGGGATCATCGCATGGATTGTATCCCACGATAACGCCGCTTTTTGCGTCCTGAATAGCTGTAAGCGACAATCTGTGCGGTCTGCCGTTGGGTGCGATTGAAATAACGTCGAGCGTGTGGTTATCAAAAATCCAGACGTCATTTGCATTGAGATTTGAATAGTCACGCTCCGCACAGATTCCGAATTTCGCCATGCAAGTTTGTTCTCCGTCGCGAATCCACGATGCAACAGCTCCATTAAGTTCTTTTTTTGTACGTCGTCTGAATGCTGATACGTCGGGAATATCTGCAACAAATTCGGGATAATGAGTTATACACCATGCGACTGTACGCCTGTAGCATACGCTCACTTTCGGATTCTGAAAGCTCAGATAGAGACTTGCATAAATCTGCCACACCTCCGTCCTGATACTGCTTGAACCCCTGTTCCAACCTCCGCGCTTATCAATCAGACTGTCGTAGTCGTTATTGATGTAAGCATTATATTTTCTGTAAAGTATATCAACGCTTACATTAAGTTCGGGATGTTCTATCCTGCATTTGCCTACGAAATCGGCATCAAAATCCGTTTTCTTTTTGTAGCCGGCTCTCAGCTCTCTCCATTCATCAAGTATTCTTATCCATTCCGCCATTTCTTCACGTTCTGCCTGAGAATACTCTTCAAACGCCTTTTTAACGGCGTTTTTATCCGGTTTTAATACTTCCGCTTCCTTTAACTCAGGAGCAATACCGACTTCTTTTTTCAGCTTGTTGTAATACTTGGCTTTTAAATCTTCGGATAAGGCTGTAATCGGAATCATATAATACGGTTGGTTGTTAGATACATTTATTTTTTCTATATATTGAATCTTGCTATTTCTAATCATTCTACTGATATAGCTTCCAGAACACCCTTTAAGTTCAGCAACTTCCTTAACTGTCAAATAATCCACGTTGTCCTCCTTTCTATCGGGAGCAAGATACTCCCGATGAAAATTTTTCTTGACAAATTCTGCGTTTTGTGATACACTTAGCTTAGAACATTAATTAAAGGTTAGTTCCTTTTTTAATGTCTCGATCTCCAGTTTCAGGGCGGTTATCAACTCGTCAAAGTTATAGCCCTGTAACTGGAGTTTTTCTAAGTGTCTGATAGCCGTCTTGTTTGCGTGGATAAATGCTTCTCTGCAAACCTTAGCTCCTGCGGCTGAAATGCTCATGTCGATTATGAAATCCGCCGTCGACTGTTCCAGTTCCAGCAGTGTGATCGTGATCTTGTGAACCGTTTCGGGGTTTAGATCACAGCCTGTCATGTTGCTCAGCACCAGTACTGCCGTTGATATCTTTTCGAGATATACGGACACTTCATAGTTAAAATCCATTTTTCTTCCTCCTGTTCAATTTTCAAGATACTTATAGCTTTGCAGGCTCTCGAAATACCGCTGACTGCTGCACTTGCTCTCGTCATGATATTTCTGCTGTCTGCGGTCTGCCATCGTCAGCGTTGAGCGACCACTCTCAACGGACAGCGGAGCTTGTCCGCTGTTTCGGCTATTCTTCAATGTAAACTCCGCATTCGCCGAGCAGGTCAATGATATTCCTTGTATATCCGACTATGCCCTCGTATTCAAGCCATGTCTGGAGTATTTCAACTGTTGTATACTTGGCTTTGATTTCATCAAACGATTCATAATCATAGCCGAACGTATCATTAAATGCTTCAATGATTTCTTGCTGCATATTCTCACCTCCACCAGTATTCAGTTGTTATGATTGTATCAGACATTGCGCATTCTGAAAAGAACTTTTCCGCTTCGATACGATTGTTGAAATACTTACACCAAGTTATATCGAAACCGTCCGCTCCAATTCGCATAACGGCATAGCTGCCGATGTTTTTTATTGCAATACAATAGTTGTTCCATACGCCAAATACTGTATATCCGTCCTCGATAGAGCCGATATGGACATTTTGAATAACTACGTCCAGATCGTCAGGATCAAAACCTCTTGATTCGTAGTCTTTCAGTTTACATAATGCTCCATAGAGGGCAGGATTGATTTCATTTATTTCATTAAAGTCTATGCCATCAATCCACCACGTTCCATTTGGCTTTCTCTGTACCAACATTAGCTCGCCCTCCTGTCGTCTTTGAGAAATGCGTTGAGAGAAAGATCGAGGGCGAATGCGAGTACCATGAGCGTTGTTGCCTTCGGAACGAACTCATCATTCTCAATTCTGGATATATATCCCTGTGTGAGTTTTGACTTCTCGGCAAGTTCAGGCTGAGTAAGCCCAAGCTCTATGCGGCGGTTTCGGATTTTGTTTCCTAATGTCATAAATTATCACTCCTTTGATTCAACAAATTTCTTAACCATTTTATGCAGATCAGGCGTGACAAGACTGCCGATCATATCATCTCCTAAAGTAATTTCAAGTCCTTTCGGTGAATCTGTTTTCATAAGAAAATCAAGTACAGACGGAAGAACCATTGCCTCTGATCGCTCAAGGGGGTATGAACTGTCTGTTACGGTTAATACGAATGCTACAAGAGCATCTGTTACCTGCTTTTTCTGTTCTGATGTCATAAAATTAGTCCTTTCCTATTTACATTTCAAGTTTCTTGTGGTAGAATTATCATAGGGCTTTTGCGCCCTGAAATATTCACTATTAATATTATAATCCACAAATGTGGAATTGTCAATACTCAAATCTACACTTGTGGATTTTTTGGCATATTGCACATTTTTGAAAGGGGCATATTATGACAATTTCACAAAGAGTATTTTATCTATTAGGAAAACAAGGCAAGAAACAGAATGAATTATCTGAATACACAGGTATATCTACATCGACTATTTCAGCATGGAATAAAAGAGGAACTAATCCAGCCGCAGATACTATACCCATGCTTGCAGATTTTTTTGGAGTTTCCACCGATTATCTGCTCACGGGTGAAGAAAAAAGTTTGTCAGCAAATAATATTAACGCTGATGACCAGAATCCAATTGGAACAGATGACTCTTTTGAAAACATCAACAATGGTAATACATACAACGAAACAGCTAATATTGCTATTGGAAATGATATAAAGCAGACTAACTTCAATATGATAGGCAAACAATCATCAAGAAGCTATGACACAGATAAAATTGTTCAAGAACTTGATGATATGATACGTTCATTAAATGATGATTCTCAACGTGAATTGCTTGCTGCACAAGTTCGTAATACTATAGAAACTTTTAAGAAATTATTAGAAACATCTAAAAAAAAACAGAATTAACAAGACGAATAACGAAAAAAAATACAAATATCAACAATATTGTGCATGGCAACCATAATACTATAAAGAATTTCTTTATAAATGTTTTGGGAAATATGATTCTTTGTGACTTTGTAATTGTTCTTTTATATGGGATAAGTTGTTTTTCCTGTATATTTGAATTTTTTAGAGCATCACTGTTAGAAATTCCATACTTCTTTGCTGAACAGAGTTATCCTTTAATATCCTTATCAAATTCTGTTTTCTTATGTACAGGAGCATTTAGCTTGTTCGTGTTGTTGTACTCATTACAATACGGCTCATTAAGGCATCGGTTAATATCTTTTTGTTTATTGATATTAACACCTATTTTATCAGCCGTGTTTTCTGTTCAAGCTCTGCAAACGGAGCAGGTGATATTTATTTCTGTATTCACCATGATAATACCAATATACTTGCTTTGTATGTATTCAAATATTAGCAAAAATGTCAAGATAAAAGATATACAAAAAGTATAAAATTTTGCTATTGAACCAGTTCAATAGCAAGGCAATTTTGGTTCAAAGGTTCAATAGCTGTTTTTTATGATTGTTTTTATAGATTTTTGAAAAGGTTATTTAAAAATCACATCTACTGTTTAAGCGTTTAAATCGCTATACATAGTCATTTTTCAAAATCTTTAAACGACATAAGGTTTATTTAAACACCGATTAAACAATATTTTGAGAATAATTTAAAATGCGCCGATTTGCGGAAAGCTCCTCAAATCGGCGCATTTATTTTTGACACGTTAATTTTATTGACTTTAACTTTTCTCTCAGATTCAAGCCTAAAATATCACGAAATATAGGCATATTTTAAGCAGATTCATCCAATTCCAGTCAAATCAAGCCTTTTCAACCTTTTTGTATTCTGCTTGTCAAATCACAATTACATTTGAAAGCCAACCTGCGTTTGCTGATGTACACTTTCCTGTCGTTGCATTGGCAGGCGGAAAGGAGCAGAAAGATATTCTGGACAGCGTTAAGAAAATGTCTGAAATAAATCCGAATTGCTGTTATGAGATATGGGATAAGGCAGCGCATAATATTCCACCGATGTTTGCTAAAAGATTCAACAAGCTTATTTCGGATATGTCATTATAGATTCCGATTTATGCGAAATTATAATAAGCCCGAAAGCAGTTGAAAACTACTTTCGGGCATTATTTCTATATGCGTATTGGAAATTTATGTACGCAGCTGACGGATCAATCCAGAAAATCCTTGACCTTTTTGCTGCGGCTGGGGTGACGAAGTTTTCTGAGAGCCTTGGCTTCTATCTGGCGTATACGCTCGCGTGTAACGTCGAATTTCTGACCAACTTCTTCGAGAGTTCTTGCCTTGCCGTCAATAAGACCGAAGCGGAGCTTCAGAACCTTTGCTTCACGGTCGGTAAGAGTGGAAAGAACTTCGTTAAGCTGTTCTTTCAGAAGAGTATGAGAAGCTGCCTCGGCAGGAGCCGGAGCGTCGTCATCAGGAATGAAATCTCCAAGGTGACTGTCCTCTTCTTCGCCTATAGGAGTTTCCAGCGATACGGGATCCTGAGCGACGCGCATAATGTCTCTTACCTTGTCGATAGGCATATTGAGTTTTTCGGCGATCTCCTCGGGACTTGGATCATGACCGTTTTCATGGAGAAGCTGACTGGAGATCTTCTTGACCTTGGTGATAGTTTCAACCATATGAACAGGGATTCTTATAGTCCTTGCCTGATCGGCGATAGCTCTTGTGATAGCCTGACGAATCCACCATGTCGCGTATGTGGAGAATTTAAATCCCTTGGTATAGTCGAACTTTTCGACAGCCTTGATAAGACCGAGGTTGCCCTCCTGAATGAGATCAAGGAACTGCATACCTCTGCCGACGTATTTTTTCGCGATACTTACAACAAGTCGGAGATTAGCTTCTGCAAGGCGTTTTTTAGCGTATCTGTCGCCGTTAATCATGCGCTGAGCAAGTTCGATCTCCTCTTCCGTGGTAAGCAGGGGAACTCGTCCGATCTCTTTAAGATAAATCTTAACAGGGTCGTCGATTGCGATTCCTTCGGTAGAGAGAGCCATTTCAAGGTCGTCGGTCATAGTTGAATCAAGACCGATTTTGAGATCGGCGTCAACGTTCATATCTTCTACGATCTCGATATTCAGAGCTTCGCATCTGTCGTAAAAACTGTTGATCTGATCGACGTCAAAATCAAGTTCCTCCAATGCGTCGGTGATTTCTTTTGTAGTGAGTTTTCCGTGAGCCTGTCCCTGTTCGATGAGTGTATCGATAGTATTTTTCTTTGAATCCATAGAAAGACCTCCTGTTTAATGTTTCTTATTTTTCAACAGATCCTGCAAATAATCGTCGGTAATATTATCGGGATCAATCACCCTATATTTTTTTAAAACTTCCGTGCAGTCCGTAAACGCTTTATGATCAATGGGAATTTCGCGGTATTTCACTTCCATTCCGTTTATTTTTCCCATTTCTTCGGTAGAAAATTCATTGTTGAGCAGCGAGAGGGAAAAGAATTCGCATTCTGCCGCAATTTTCAATAACGCCTGATAAACCTTTTTGTTAAAATCGGTAATAAATATCTCAACCGGTGCTTCATTTCCGATCTCTTTTGATTTTTCGGGATTTTTCAGCAGATAGCAAATTATAGTTTCCTCCGCTTTAGCTTCCTTTTTATTATGAGCCGCCTGAGGATTTATATTATCGTGCGGAACGGAAGCCTGAGATTTTATGTTCCGCCATTGATTTTTTCGGTCGGCGTATTCTTTTTTTCTGATGATGTCGTCGATGTGGCTTTTCAAGACCTCCACGGGGAAATCATACTTTTTGGCAGTCCGTGAAATATATACTTCCCGTTCCAACGGCGACTGCATTTCCGAGAGAAAAGCCGCAGTTTTTTTCAGCAGTTCAACTTTTCCTGCTTCGGTATTTATGTCAATTCCGTCTTCGCATCGGTCGAGCATGAAATTATTGGCGTCGTCCGATCCCTCTATCAGCCTGCGGAAACGTTGAACACCGAATTTTTTTATGTATTCGTCGGGATCCTTTGCGTCTTCCATACGCAGTATACGAGTTTTTATGCCAACGTCGGAAAAATGCGATATAGCTCGTTTTGCAGCAGTCTGCCCCGCGCTGTCGCTGTCGTAGGCGATTATAACTTCCTCAGCGTAATGGCTCATCAGCCGAGCTTGATTCGGAGTTATGGCAGTACCGAGAGTTGCAACTGCATTCTCCAGCCCTGCTTGATTTACGGCGATAACGTCCATATATCCCTCGCAGAGGATAAGCCGCTTACTGTTGGAATTCTTGGCGTAATTCATAGAAAAAAGATTGCTGCCCTTGTCAAAGACGGGAGTTTTTCCCGTATTCAGGTATTTGGGCTTGGAATCGTCCAGAACTCTGCCGCCGAAGCCTATAATATTTCCGCGCAGATCGACTATGGGGAACATTACTCTGCCGCTGAACATATCATAAATTTTTCCGCTTTTCTGCGATCTTCCGCCCAGCCATGCGTCAATTATTTCATCTTCGGAGTAACCTTTGGAGATCAGAAGAGCTGTAAGTTCGTTCCACGAATTCGAGGAATATCCAAGACCGAATTTTTTAACGGTTTCGGGAGCAAGTCGGCGGTTGAAGAGATATTGCAAACCTGCCTTATCGCTGCCCTTGACAAGATTATGATGAAAATAATTAGCTGCGATTCGGTTCATTTCGTAAATTCGGGTACGGCGTTTTGCCAATTGACTGTCGTGATTGTTACGTTCGGGAACTTCCATTCCGCAGCGTTGGGCGAGTAGCTTGACAGCTTCCATGAAATCGAGATTTTCCGATTTCATAATAAAAGTTATCACATCTCCGCCCGCACCGCAACCGAAGCAGTAAAAATTCTGCGAATCGGGGAAAACTGTGAAAGAAGGCGTTTTTTCCGAATGAAAGGGACAGTTGCAGACGTAATTCCTGCCGCGCCTTTTCAGCTGGATATAGGAACTTATCACAGTTTCAATTGGATTTGCATTACGCAGCGCAAAAATAAATTCGTCGTTTTGTGCCATGGCAGCCTCACTTCCAAAATTTCGGTACGAAAAGCTCAGTGTAAAGATCTACGGCATATTCATCGCTCATGCCTGAGATATAGTCGCATACAGCGCGGTCAACATCGTATTTTTCGGCTATATCGCGGTAAAAATCAGGCATCTGTTCCGTGTTTTCCTTAAAATGGGAATAAAGCTTTTTAATGAGTAGCTCCGCCTTGTACTCCTCCTGCTTTGCGGCAGGATTAGTGTAAACTCTTTTAAACATAAAATTTTTGAGATCGTCATGAGCTTTTCTGATATGCGGTTCAAAATCTATGGAATACACACCGTGTTCCACCACAGAGGCAACAAGAGCGGTAATTCTTTCCGTCTTTGTGTTTCCGAGAACGCGGACGCAGTCAGCAGGCAGTTCGGCTGAATTAAGCACACCTGCACGGACGGAATCTTCAATATCGTGGTTTATGTATGCGATAGTATCGGCAAGGCGCACAACGCAGCCTTCACGTGTGGCGGCAGTCATGTTTGTATGGCATTCGATGCCGTCCCTGACAGCCTTCGTGAGATTCAGACCTTGACCGTTTTTTTCGAGGAATTCCACAACACGGACGCTCTGCATATAATGCTTGAATCCGTGAGGGCAGATCTCGTTAAGAACGGCTTCGCCGCAGTGACCGAAAGGGGAATGCCCAAGATCATGTCCGAGTGCGATCGCTTCCGTAAGATCCTCGTTCAAGCGCATACAGCGGGAAATAGTCCGCGCGATCTGCGAAACTTCGAGTGTATGAGTAAGTCTGGTTCGATAATGATCACCGACGGGAGAGAGGAAAACCTGAGTCTTACGTTTAAGCCTGCGGAAAGAATTGCAGTGAAGGATTCTGTCCCTGTCGCGCTGAAAATCAGTTCTGTACGGACATTTTTCCTCATATTTTTCTCTCCGCGTCATTTCATCGTTCTGGCTTGTACAAGCGTATCGGCTGAGCATGATAGCTTCCGTATTCTCGTTCTGTTCGCGTACCGTCATGAAATGCCTCCCTTTACTCATGTAAAAAATAACCCTTCATTATACTTATACTCACAAAAAGACAAAAACCCTTTAATTTTTTTCAATTATTTTATAACCGAGGAGAAATCTTCAAAAAGTTCGCCTTGATCGGTAATTTCGGCAGCGCCGTTTGTTATCTCGGTCAATTCCTTAATGAGAGAGGGGAGCATTTCATTCTGAACGAGAATTTCCAGAGTTACGCTGCTTCCAAAATCGGAATTGACGGTGATAACATCGAAGTTTGGCAGAATATAGCTGATTTTTCCGTACAGACCGTAATCAGCGTTTATCTTCATACGATGACAAAGCCGCATATCCATTATCTTCGCGGCGTCGCAGGCAATAGAAGCTGCATGGGAATAAGCTCGGATAAGACCGCCGCCGCCAAGGAGAATTCCGCCGAAATAACGCGTAACGACGATGCATACATCGGTAAGACCACGTTTTTGCAGCACCTCAAGAACCGGAGTTCCCGCCGTACCCTGCGGCTCTCCGTCATCGGAATATCGGGAAATATTGTCATGCCGCAGAATATATGCGTAAACGTTATGGCGCGCCTTGCGGTGCATGGCTTTGATTTTGCCGATGAATTCAACAGCTTCGTCGTTGGTTTTTACAGGTGCGATATAGCCGATAAACTCGGATTTTTTTTCGATAAATGAAGCTTCGGCAGGTTCATATATTGTGAAATAATTCATAAAAATCCTTTCGCTCTGACAGCAAAAAGCCGCTCGATGCTGAGCGGCTTATTGAGTAATTACTTATCCATGTTGAAACGCTTCTTGAATCTGTCAACGCGTCCGCCTGTGTCAACAAGCTTCTGCTTTCCGGTATAGAACGGATGGCACTTTGAGCAGATTTCAACCTTGATATTCTCTTTTGTAGACATAGTTTCGATTACGTTACCGCAGTGGCAGGTAATGGTAGTCTTTACAAAATTAGGATGGATTCCCTCTTTCACGATTGTCACCTCTTTCGGTTAATTTTTGTAAATCGTGCAGCCCATCAGTTACCTTAGACAGTAGTGCCGTTATACATTACATTTATAAATTATATCATAGAACCTTTTGTTTGTCAAGTGGTTTTGATATATTTTTTTATTTTAACTTTGATTCTTATTCAAAGTTCTTCGCAAAATCCTCATGAAGCTTCTGTTCAAGTATCTCGGCTTCGGCTCTCGTAGGCTGCTTGGCTGTGAGATATGTCTTTATCTTAGGTTCAGTACCTGAAGGACGAACAATTACTTTTGAGCCGCCTTCAAGGAAGAATGCCAGAACGTTTGACTTTGGAAGAGTGATCTCTGTGATTTCGCCTGTAGCGGTATTTTTAGAAGTGCTTGCTTTATAATCGTCAAACTTAACGACCTTGATTCCTGCGATTTCAGCAGGAGGATTTTCACGGAGAGAAGTCATGATAGAATCCATTTTCTTCATGCCGCTTTCTCCCTCGAATGTAAAGCTGTACAAAGTCTGGTAGAACATACCGTACTTGTTGTACATATTTTCGCGCGCCTGAATGAGAGAAATTCCCTGTGTACGGTAATATGCAGCCATTTCGCAGATGAGCATTGAAGCATCTACGGCGTCCTTGTCGCGAACATAGCTGCCAGAAAGATAACCGTAGCTTTCCTCAAATCCGAAGATATAGCGGCTTTCTTCACCCTTTTCTTCAAGAAGTCCGATCTGCTCGCCGATGAACTTGAAACCGGTAAGAACGTCGATGATCTCAACGCCGTACTCCTTGCCGATAGAATTAACGATATCAGTTGTAACTATCGTTTTTACAGCGATAGGATTTTTAGGCATTGTGCCTTTCTTTATGCGCTGATCTGCGATATATTCGAGCAGCATCGCACCGACTTCATTTCCGCTGAAAAGAGCGTAGCCGTCGCCGTCGGGAACTGCAATTCCCACACGGTCACAGTCGGGATCGGTAGCAAGAAGAAGATCGGGCTTAACTTCATTGCAGTATTTCAGACCGACTTCAAGAGCCTCGCGGATCTCGGGATTCGGATAAGGGCAGGTTGTGAAATTGCCGTCGGGATTTTCCTGCTCTTTAACTATAGTGACATCGGTGATTCCGATACGCTTGAGAATTTCGCGGACGGGCTTGTTGCCTGTGCCGTTAAGGGGAGTATACACGACTTTAAGACCGCTTGAAGCGCAGAGATCGGTATTGATACCCTCGGCAAGAACTTTTTTGTAGAAAGCTTCGACAACGTCGTTTCCTATATAGCTGATATTTCCTTTTTCGAGTTCCTCATCGAAATTCGCTGATTTTACATCGTTGAAAATATCGAGAGAATTTATTTTATCAAGAATTATTTCTGCTCCGCGGAGAGTGATCTGACAACCGTCATCACCGTAAACCTTGTAACCGTTGTATTTAGCGGGATTGTGGCTTGCCGTAACCATGATACCGCCCTGACATTTAAGTTGTCTTACGGCAAATGAAAGACAGGGAGTTGGCATAAGTTCGGGATAGATATAAACCTTGATACCGTTTGCAGCGAGAACTTCTGCGGCAGCCTTTGAGAAAACGTCGCTCTTGATTCTGCTGTCGTATGAGACTGCAACGGCAGGATCTGTGTATTCCTGATTAAGATAGTCTGCAAAACCCTGTGTAGCGCGCTTTACGGTATAAACGTTCATGCGGTTCGTACCTGCGCCGATAACGCCTCTGAGACCGCCCGTACCGAATTCAAGGTCTCTGTAAAATCTATCGCTTATAGCCTCGTCGTCATTTTTAATGCTTGCAAGCTCAGTCTGAAGATCAGGATCTGCATTTGCATTTTCGCACCACAGGCTGTAAAGTTCTTTTTCTTTCATAAAAAAACCTCCTGGAAAATTTAGAATCTGTCTTTGCAGGAAAATCGTGCGGACAGTTTCTTATATTTGCATAGCAGCGGCAATAAAAGGAAAAATAAATAATTAAATATCCGCTGTCAAACATACTATACAAATACAGGTTAATTATACCATATTATTTATGCTTTGAAAAGAGGATTTCTATATATTTTTTTATTTTAATTAAGTGCAAGCTGCTGTACAACTTCGATCGCGGCTGAATATTGGGAATCGAAGCCCTCAATGTCATTTTCTACCGGAACGTCGGGAGTAAGACCTATTCCGTTATAACATTCCGAAAATGCCGTTTTATATTCGGCAACTGTCAGAATTATAGCTCCGCCGTTTTCAAGTTCCGTTGTAGTCTGCATAACGCCTTTTCCGTAAGTCTGCGAACCAACGAGAGGCGCTTTTCCGAAATCGCGGAGAGCAGCAGCGAAAAGTTCCGCAGCGCTGGCGGTATTCTCATTAACGATGACCACCATTGGCATATTTAATTCCGAAGCGTCCGAATAAACGAGAGTTTCGGAATGACCGTCCTTGTATTCGGCAGTCGCCACAACGCCCTCCGGGAGAAGCGGATCGAGACATTCCGAAAGAGCCGAAACAAGACCGCCGCCATTATCGCGAAGATCGAAAACCAGAGAAGTTGCGCCGTTGGTAGTCAATCTTTCCAGTGCGTCGATAAATTGCTGGGGAGTATTCTGTTTGAATCCGCTGATCTTGATATATCCAACGTAATTTCCGAGCATTTCGGCTTCGACTGTAGTGATTTCAATAGAGCGGCGCGTGAATGAATACATCGTATCTTTGCCGTCGCGGCGGATAGTAAGAGAGATTGCCGAACCCTCCGTACCGCGCATTGCGTCGGCAGCTTCGGTGAAACCGATCTCCTTGACGTCAACACCGTCGATAGCGATGATAATATCGTTTTCGAGAAGTCCCGAATCCGTAGCAGGGGAGTCGGAGATTATTTCCGAAATTCTGATATATCCGCTTTCGTCCTCGGCAATGGTAAGTCCAAGACCTACAAGAGTTCCTGAATTATCGTTCTGCTCCGTCAGATATTCCTCTTCGGTAAGATATCGGGAATATTTGTCGTTGATTCCCGATACATAGCCTTTCATTATTCCGTCGCTGAGTGTATTCTCGTTTATATCGCCGAAATAATTATCTCTGACATAGGAATCGAGAGCCTGAAGCGCAGTATATTTCTTAGCTTTTTCATTAACGTCTACAACTTTTGTATTGAAGCTTTGTAGCGAAAAGAATGATGTGAGAATGAAGGTTACCGCAATTGATACGGCGATAAGGCTCAAAGCAAGTCCAAGACTGATTTTTTTATTCATAAGCTGTCTCTCTTTCTTTCAAAAATAAAGGCAGCACCGCACAATTTGTGCGGTGCTATGTATATATTATGTACTACGGACCTACATAATTCAAAGGATTCTGAGCGGCGCCGTTTACACGTATTTCAAAATGAAGATGCGCACCTGTTGAATGACCTGTCGAACCGATAGCGCCGATAACATCACCTTGCTCTACATAGTCGCCTACGGAAACAGAAGCATAGGAAAGATGACCATAAACTGTGGAATAAGTTCCGTCATGAGAAATAATAACGTAATTTCCGTATCCGCCGCCGCAGCCGCAGTTGTAATTTTTGGCGAAATTGTGAGAACAGTTGTTGACAACGGTAATTACGGTACCTGATTTCGAAGCTACAGCCGCTCCGCCCATTATACCGCCGTCGCCGACGTCTATACCGTTATGGTTGCGTCCCCAGCGAGGACCGAAAGGACTGGTAATATAACTGAATCCCGGACATGGCCATGTGAATCCTGTTGAAGAGGGTTCGGGAGGAATGTATGCGGGCAAACTGGGAGTGTCAGTGGGAGTGGCAGTATCACCGCCGCCGTTATTGTTATTATTAGCATTATTAGCCGCCTGTTGCTGTTGTAAAAGTGCCTGCTGAGCTTCCCATTTTTTTCTCTGCTCTTCTTCATATTTTTTCTGAGCTTCTTCAGCTGCGCGCTTGATGGCTGCGACCATTTCGTCTTCTTCCTTTGCAAGCGCTTCATTAAGCTCTTCAAGCTCTTCCTTATCAGCGTTGAGCGCTTCCTGTTCCAGTGCAATTCTTTCGATCTCGTACTGAGTATCTTTCATTTTCACATTCAACTGTTCGATCTCGGCAGTTTTTTCCTCTTTTCGTTTTTCCTGTTCTTCAAGCTTCATTGTAAGGTTGAGCTTTTCGGATTCAAGATCACTTTTGGACTGCTCCAGAGCTTGGATCTCGTTGAGAATATCGTTGATAAGCTTATCGTCGTATTCTGCAACTCTGTTTATCATCTGAACGCGAGCCATCATATCGTAAAAGCTTGTTGAACCGAGAACCACTGTAGCAGCCGAATCGTTGCTGTTCACGTACATTGAACAGAGACGCTGTTTGAAAAGTTCGATATTATTATCGATAGCCGCCTGCTGATTTACAATATCGGTGTCAAGAAAAGTGATATTCGTTGCGATAGTTTCGATATCCGTGCTTATGCTTGCAAGCTCGGCGTTGAGAAGATCAATATTTTCCTGAATATAGCCGATCTGCTCGTTCAGATATTCTTGCTGCTGTTTTTCATAATCCTTGTCTCCCTCGAGACTGTTTATCTGACTTTCAAGATTTGCGATTTTTTCGGCATTAGCCTTGCGCTGCTCCTGAATTTCCTGAAGCGTTTTTGCAGCCTGAACCTCGCCCTTGTCGGTAAACGAGGGATAAGCTGCCGCAACTCCGACCGAAATAGCGGCGCAGGTCATAAACGACAGTACCTTTTTAGCAATTGTTAATTTCTTCATAATCATTCGGTGAAGAACACCGTAAACTCCTTTCAGATTTGTCCTTGATTTTACACATTTAAATGACGCCGTGTGCTTACAACGCTTCCGAGAGCGCCTACCAATCCGCCTATCAGTAGATAAGCCAAGCCGACAATAATTCTGATGTCAGCAAAAGGAATAAGGCTTGACACGCCGAATGCGTTCATGAGCGTACCCTGTTCGAGGAGTATGTTATATACGGAACGATATACAGCCCATGTGATGAGAAATGCGCCTGCGCCTGCAAAAAAACCTGTTACAAAGCCTTCAACGAAGAAAGGCGTTCTGATAAAGGCGTTGGTAGCGCCTACGTATTTCATGATCTGGATCTCCTCGCGCCGCGCAAAAACGCTTGCCTTGGTAGTATTGGAGATCATGATCATTGAAACGGCAGCAAGGGCGATAATTACCGCGCCTGCAATGATAGTAACAACTCTTCTCAATTCGCGTAAAAACTGCGCGACCTGCGGAGAAGATTTTGCAACTTCAACCTCGGCTATCTGATTTATCACCTGTGTTGTATTTTCGATCTGATCGTTATTTAAAACAGTCACGCTGAATCCGTCGGGCATAAATTCGTGATCGTCGATATAATTGAAAATTTCCTTTCCCTGCGAGATCTGATTCTGCATACGTTCGTAAGCTTCGTCTTTTGAATTGTACACAACCGTATCAACATTTTCAAGTTCAAGGAGCTGAGCGTTTATTTCGCCTACTCGTTCATGAGGGGTTTCGGGATAAAGATACACCGCTATTTCGTTCTGATTTCCGAGACCGAGTATCATGGAATTCATATTGATGTAAAAAAGCGCGGAACAGCCTACAAGAAGCAGTGAAATAAGCAGAACGCAGAACGTTGCGAACGCCATCATTTTATTTTTCCAGATATTTTCAATACCTTGATTGGCAAGATATTTAATGCCGCTTATTTTCATTCCGCACCTCCTTCGTCATTCTGAGATGCGCCCGTGATAGCCGCGATAACGTCGTCGATCAGCGGAAGTTCAGAGTCGTCCGATTCCGTGTTAAGCGCAGTCTGATAGAGAGCGGAAGCCTCGTTTTCCGCAGATTGAGCGAAATCGGATTCAGACAGCATTTCATCGTTTATACCCATAACGACTTCGTCGTAAACGATCTCGCCTTCCGTTATATTAATGATTCTTCCGCCGAAATGACGGACAAGATCATGCTCATGCGTGACCATAAGTATAGTAGTACCCTGATCGTTGATGCCTTTCAGCAGCTCGACGATCTCATATGAAAGTTCGGGGTCTATATTACCCGTAGGCTCGTCCGCGATTATAAGCTGGGGATCGTTGACAAGTGCGCGAGCAATTGCAACACGCTGTTTTTCACCGCCGGAAAGCTCGTCCGGATATGAATTGGTCTTGGATTGCAGACCGACCAGACTTATAACATAAGGGACTCTTTTTCTGATGAGCTTTAAGGGCGCGTCGAGAACGCGCAGTACGAACGCTATATTTTCGTATACCGTCATTGACGGTATCAGGCGGAAATCCTGAAAAACGAATCCGATAGTACGGCGGAATTCCGGGATCTTCCGTTTTCGGAGCTTATTAAGGTTATAACCGTTTACAGTAACGACGCCGCTTGTAGCGTCGATCTCCTTAAGAAGCAGTTTTATCATGGTACTTTTTCCCGCACCCGAAGAGCCTACCACGAAAGCAAAGTCACCGTCGTTGATTTTGAGACTGACATTGTTAAGGGCGTCGACGCCGCTTGAGTAAGTTACAGATACGTTCTGAAGCTCGACCATGTTTACACCTTCCTTCCTTTAGGGCAAGATGTATGAGAAAGCCATTTCAGCATGACAACTCAGAACTTGACCGGATTGGCGGACAGGTACTTTTTAACCATAAGGGCGATTTTGAAGATAATGGCGTGATCAAATTCACGGAGGTCAAGACCTGTCAGTTTTTTGATTTTTTCAAGTCTGTACACAAGAGTATTTCTGTGAACGAAAAGCTTACGCGAAGTTTCGGAAACGTTCAGATTATTCTCAAAGAATTTCTGAATGGTGAAAAGCGTTTCGTGATCGAGGGAATCGATACTGCCCACTTTGAAAACCTCATGAAGAAAAGTATCGCAGAGAGTAGTGGGGAGATGATAGATAAGGCGAGCAATGCCGAGATTGTCGTAGCTGACAATCACCTTATCGGTATCGAAAACCTTGCCGACCTCAAGAGCCATCTGAGCTTCCTTGAAAGAGCGCGCAAGATCCTTTACTCCTACAACGGCAGTACCGATGCCGACATTTACTCTTGTATAGAATTCGCTGGAAAGAGTATCCGCGATAGAGCGAGCAAGCTTTTCCAGATCCTTTGAATCGACGGTGCTTTTCAGCTCCTTAACAAGAACGATGTCGGATTCAGTGATGTTGAAAACGAAATCCTTGTTCTTGTCAGGGAAGAGATTCTGAATAACGTCGTAAGCGGAAATATCGTTTGCGGAAACTATCCTGATAAGGAATACGGCGCGGCTGATCTCGGCATTGAAATGCAGCTCACGGGCTTTGATCACGATATCTCCGGGGAGAACGTTGTCGAGGATAACATTTTTGATGAAGTTGTTGCGGTCGTATTTTTCGTCGTAATACTGCTTTATATTTGAAAGAGTGATAGCAAGAATGCTTGCATATTTTGCCGCTGCGTCGTCAACGCCCTCTACGAAAACCGCGTAATCGGGTTTTACTCTCGAACCGAAGGGCTTATAAGTATAGCCGTCGCGAATAAAAATATCATGAGAATCGCTGAGGTCGAGGGAAACAAATTCGTTGGTCGTACCTACTTTTGTAAGATCGCTGCAAGCGATGATCGTAGCGGTTTCGTCAACAACGCCGATAGTGGCGTCGATAGTATCTCTCATCTGGTGAACTAAACCCTGAAATAATCTGTTGGACATAGGTATAAATCCCTTCTATAAAATTTTTTGACAGCTTTCAGAATATATTACAAATTGTAACATATAATTATGAATTAATCATGAACAAAATGTTAATTTTCTTTTGAAAGCTTGAACTTTAGACAATATTTCCGTGTTAGTATTGTGATAATCATACAAACGAAAATAATATTTTGTAACTGAATAGTAATAAATTCCTGCGTAATTGTAACTTTTTACATTTTTTCAGGCTGATCGATCTTGAGTATGGTCAGCACGTTTTTCAGCACCTGTCTTACAATGACAGAGAGAAGAATGCGCGCATTCATAAGTTCGGGAGTTTCTGCATTCTTTACGCTGCATCCGTCGTAGAATCTGTGGAAAAGCGTAGCGAGATCGACAGCATATTTTGTGAGTTTCGCAGGATCGTAATTTTTCGCCGCAATTTCGATCTCATGCGGAAGAGAAGCAATATGACGGATAAGTTCTATCTCACGCGGATTATCAAGAAGGGTAAAATCGGCTTTTTCAGGAATATTTACGCCCTCTGAAGCAAGATTAGAGATAAGGCTGCAAATTCTCGCATGAGCGTACTGCACATAAAATACGGGATTCTGAGAAGAATGCTCTACTGCAAGATCGAGATCGAACTCGAACTGAGAATTCGCCTCGCGGAGATTGAAATAAAATCTCGCCGCGTCTATCGGGATCTCATCAAGGAGAGTAACAAGAGTGATCGCCTTGCCGCTGCGCTTTGAAAGCTTGACAGTTTCGCCGTTTCTCACAAGTCTTACCATCTGCATGAGAACGACGTCGAGTTTTGCGGCATCGACTCCGAGAGCGGTAAGAGCCGCTTTAAGGCGCGGAACATAG
This sequence comes from uncultured Alistipes sp., assembly GCA_964401315.1. Taxonomy (GTDB): domain Bacteria; phylum Bacillota; class Clostridia; order Oscillospirales; family Ruminococcaceae; genus Ruminococcus. The sequence continues at coordinate 56,236 of CAYNYB010000017.1, read as the reverse complement.
CCGTGATGATCAGCTCCGAGAACGTTTATTGCCTTATCGAATCCGCGTGTGACCAGTTTGTCATAATGGTACGCGATATCCGGAACTATATAAGTATACAGACCGTTGCTGCGGCGAAGTACGAAATCCTTATCCATTCCGTAATCGGTAGCTTTGAACCAGATTGCGCCTTCCTGCTCGTAAGCGTGACCAGAAGCAAGAAGCTTGTCCACAACAGCCTTGGTCTCATTTTTTTCGTGAACCGTGCTTTCTCTGAACCAGTTGTCATACACGATCCTGTATTTTTTCAGATCGCGTTCCAGACCTGCTATATTAATGGGGAGCGCATAGTCCACAAGAGCGTTTCTGCGTTCCTGATCGGGAGCAGAAGCGAGTTTATCGACGTTTATGTCATAATAATTTTTTGCGTGTTCAATAATATCCATGCCGAGATAAACGTCCTCGGGCATTTCAAATTCCATACCCTCGCCGCTGAGATCGTAGATATGCTGGAAAAGCTGTTCATTATCTGCGAATTTTTCCATAGCAGCTTTACCTGCTTCGCTGCAAAGCTGCATAAAGCGAAGGTCAAGGGATTTGCCGAATTTTTCGATCTGATTGCCTGCATCGTTTACATAGAATTCTCTTTCGGTGTGATATCCTGCCCAGTCGAGAACGCTTGCAAGGCAGTCGCCGATAGCTCCTCCGCGTGCGTTTCCAATGTGCATCGGTCCTGTTGGATTGGCTGAAACGAATTCAACGAGAACGCGCCTGCCCTTTCCGAGATCGGTTCTGCCGAAATCGTCCTTTTCCGTAAGGACATTCTCAGCAACGTCTGCGAACCATTTTCTGCTGAGGAAAAAGTTCATAAATCCGGGACCCGCAATTTCCGCACGTTCGAATACCGAGCCGTTCAGATCGATCTTTTCAATAATGAGTTCGGCAATTTTTCTCGGCGGCATTTTAAACGAGCGCGCGCACACCATAGCCGTATTTGCGGCGAAATCGCCATGAGATTTGTCCGCCGGTATTTCGACTGTGAAATCGGGAAGAAGATCGGCAGGAGCCGTTCCCTCGGCAACCAATTTCCCGAGAGCCTCCGTAATAAGTTCGCGAAGCTGCATTGATGCGGATTTAATAAGATCTGCCATTTGTAAAATCCTTTCTCGTAGCCTTTCTGTATTTCGACATCAGGCTTGATTTATAGTCATAATTATTTCATTATCCGAAAGATAAGAAGAGTTTAAGTCAAGAGTATATTTCAGGTAAAGTCTGCCGTTTTCCGAAAGTTCGTTGCTGATAGCGTGAGTGTAGACTCCGATCTGCATATTTCCGTAAGGCGTACCGTACTGGCAGAAGTGTTTTCTGCCTATTTCAAGCGACAAAACGGAATTCGCCGTTCCTTTGCGGATTATAGACGCAGAGCGGCTGCCGTCAACGGTAATGGTGGTAACTGAACCTTCGAAACCCGTAGCCGTCGTATCCTCGTAGGAAATAACGTCCTGTCCGCCTGATTTTGAAAGAGAAGCTTTGGTAAGCAGCTCCGTTTCATTTTTTTCGCCGTCCTGCCACTGAATACTGGTAAGGGAAATCATAACATCGTTTTTCAAATCAATCTCCTCTTTAATAGGTTTTTTCGGCATTTTCAATAGCCTGCTCAAGAAGTTTGTCAACCAGATATCCCATATCCATGCCAAGATGAGTCATAAGCTGCGGATAAACGCTGTTAAAACGAAGACCCGGAGCCGTGATTACCTTGTTGAGGAAAAGCGTTCCGTCCTCGGCAAGGAAGAATTCAACTCTTGCGAGACCCTTGCAGCCGAGAGCCTTGAATGCCTTTACCGCAGTTTCGCGTATCATATTGTGATCCTGATCTGAAAGATCGGCGGGAACGCGGAAATCGTCGGCAGGATCTTTTCTTACTTCCGTAGGATTATAATCCTTGTTTGTCGGGAGAATTTCGCCTACGTAAGAAGCGAAAGGCGCGTCGTATCCGAATACCGCAACTTCAAGTTTTCTGCCGTTTACGTATTTTTCGACAACGACCTTGTTGTCGTTGGAAAAGGCTATTTTCACGGCGGTTATAAGTTCGGCGAGATTTCGGGCAACGCTTGTTCCGGCGCTGCATCCGCTGTTTGCGGGTTTGACGGCAAGCGGAAATTCGAGCAGACGGGAAATTTCTTCACATTTTTCGTCGATCCTGCTCAGATCGCGCTGACAGATAAGTTTCCAGTCGGCGGTTTTGATTCCGTAATCGTCGAGAACCATGTGGGTGTGAGACTTATCCATACACGAAGCCGAGGCAAGCAGACCACAGCCAACATAGGGAATGCCCGACATATCGAGAAGTCCCTGAATAGTGCCGTCCGCGCCTCTCTTGCCCTGAAGCACGGGAAATGCAACGTCGATCTTTCTGAAAGAGACTTCGCCGTTTTCGATGATCATAATGCCGCGGTGGAGAGGATCGGGGGATAGAATAGCGGAAGTGCAGTCGGGATTGGATTCCCAGCTTCCGTCGGCGATCTCCGAGGGATCGCCGGGGAAATAAAGCCAGCGTCCCTTACGTGTTATACCGATGGAAACTACCTCATACGAAGAACGCGGAATATTGCGTATTACCTCCGCGGCGGAAGCAAGTGAAAGTTCGTGTTCCTGCGATGTACCGCCAAAAATAACAGCAGCTTTGATTTTTGCCATAACTATCTCCTTTGTCATATAATAACTATTCGAAATTTGTTTTCAGTTACATTTTATTTTATCACATTTCACAAAAAACTGCAAGTATTATTTGCAAAAAATCAAAAAAATTTGCATGAGAAGTACATATCAGACAATTATCAACATTATTTTTTGTTGGTTTTTACTATAAATTCAAATGAAAAATCCCCGACAAACCGAGGTTTGCCGAGGAATGAGAGGGCTGTTTATCTTCTGCCTGCGGATTTATCTTGGGAATCCGCGCAGTCATGAGCGAGAATGTAGTCATAAATTTCAGAAACTGTCGTGTATGCTATCCCGACATAGCTGTCAGCGCAGCCATAATATAAAGCTATCCTTCCGCTTTCGGAATCGTGAAGAGCTGCGCACGGAAAGCACACATTGGGGACGAATCCGCGCTCCTCGTACCATTCTTCAGGCGCAAGTATGTAATTTGCGCAGCGGTGAAGAACTTTTGACGGTTGATCAATATCAAGAATCGCCGCACCGACGCTGTAAACATATCCGTTACAGGTGTTTACCACGCCGTGATAAAACAACAACCAGCCGCGATCGGTCTCAATGGGAGCAGCTCCGCCGCCGATCTTGAGATTTTCCCACCAGTTTTCGGATTTTCCCATAACATGGCGGTGACGTCCCCAGAATTCCAGATCTTTGCTTTCACTTATGAAAATATCGCCGAAAGCCGTGTGACTGTTATCGCAAGGGCGCGACAGCATAACATAATTTCCATTGATTTTGCGCGGAAAGAGAACTGCATTCCGATTATAAGGCAGGAAAGGATTTTCAAGACGGGTAAACGTTTTGAAATCCTTGGTTTTCGCCATTCCTATCGCTGCGCCGTACATATCCTGACACCAGATCGCATAATACGTATCTTCAACCTTCACAAGACGCGGGTCGTATGCGTAAAGCGGCTGAAATGATTTTCCGTTTTTGTCGATGAAATTTATCTTCTCCGCTTCGAATTCCCAATGCAGAGCGTCGCGGCTTTTTCCGAAATATATATGAGGAACTCCGTCGCGCTGTTCACCGCGGAATACGCCTACAAATTCACCCTCATACGGGAGAACTGCGCTGTTGAAAATGCGGCTCACCTCGGGCAGAGGATTTCTTCCTATAATAGGATTTTCGCGGTGTCTCCACATGGGAGCGGTGCAGTCCGCAGGCTTTTCCTGCCATGGAATATTGGGCAAAGGCGGACAAATCAGCTTTATTTCAGACATATTTATCATTCCTTTATGTGACGTCACCTTAAAATTTAACAAAAATTAAGCAACGATTAACTTTATATTTAAGTATACATTCTTTTTTGTAACTTGTCAAGGGATTTAAAAAAATAAATTCAAAAAAACTATAGATTTTTTTTCGATTTTGATTTATAATAATAAGTAGAATAAAAAAATTGATTGGAGATTGTACTAATGACTATTCAGCAGCTTGTAAATGCCGTTACCGGAGGAGCATTTGACAGTAAATTCAGGGAACTTTACGGAAATTCCGAGCGTGAGATAATGAAACAGCGTGCACGGTATATCAATGCAGCCGAGCATTTTTCGCGGGCTTATCCCGAATGCGACGATATAAGAATATTTTCTTCGCCCGTATGCGTCAATATCGGCGAGGAGGGTACATATCGTCAGGGCGGCTGCGTGATTTCGGCGGCTGCAACTATTGATATTATAGCTGTTACCGGAGCGAATGAAGATGGAGTAATACGCATTGATTCGCCGAATTTTCCATGCTGCGAGATCAATATTGACGGCGGATTTACAAACGAAGCTAAAAAAAGTCCGTATGTTGAAATCGTCAGGGGAGTAATTGCCGCTTTTGTGGGAAAAAATTTTTCATCATATGGAATCAACGCCTATATTTCGTCGGATATTCCGATTGATACTGGATTTTCGGCAGCGGCGGCGTTTGAAAATCTTATGGGAATCATAATTAATAATTATTACAATAATGGCGAGGTTTCGGCTGAAAAAATCGCAATGTCAAGTCCGAATGTTAATGTCGATATGATCGTCGGCGCGGTAGGAGGTTTGGTTTCGGCTGAATTTGACGGAAATGCTCCGATCATCAAAGCCATTGATTATGATTTTTCATCGTTGGGCTACAGTGTGTGCATTACAGTTGCAGGAAGTGATGATTCGGAAAATTTAGATGATATTGACGAGATGACGCGCGGAATGAAAGAAGCTGCAAAATATTTCGGCAAATCTCTTTTGCATGATATTGATGAAGATGAATTTTACGACGAACTGCCGAAAATGCGAAAATGCTGTTCAGATGCGGCTATATTGAGCGCGATTCGATTCTTTGAGGAAAATCGCCGTGCAGCCGACGCCGTGAAGGCTTTGGGCATAGGCGATACAGAGGAATTTTTCAGGCTTGTCGATCAGTCGGGAAAATATACTGCGAATCAGGAGGCAGCCGCTGTTGTAGCTGTCAGCAGGAGATTCCTTGGCGAAAGCGGCGCGGTACATGTTTGCGGCGGCAGAATTGTACAGGTTTTTGTGCCGTCATATATTGCTGTAGAATACACGGAGAAAATGAATTCTTTCCTCGGAGAGGAGCGATGCCGAATACTTGGAATTCGCTCTAAGGGAGTAACTGAAATAATTTTTAATTAATAAAGTTTAGGTAAGGTTTTTATGTTTAAGAAAAAAATTAAGGACGACGGAATATTAAGGCTTATTCCAATACGAAAAAAAGGGCTTCTCAGATTAATATTCAGCAGAATTTTTATGATCGCTCTGCTTGTGCTGCTGCAAATTTTCATTCTTGTTTCGATATATCAGTTCTTTCTTGACTTTGTTCCGCAGATACGGCTGTTTCTGGAAATTTTCATGATAATAATGATATTCTACCTTTTCAACTGCAAAATGGATTCCTCGGCGAAACTTTCGTGGCTGATAATCATAATGATATTTCCTATTCCGGGAACGATACTTCTGGGATTTATTCAGAGCGACGCAGGTCATCTTGCGATAAAAAAACGCGTCGCAAAGCTTATTGCGGAAACTAAAAGGAAACTTCCGCATAATAAGGGATTGCTGGCACGGAAAGAGGTTCGTAGTTCAGGCATTGACGATCTATGCTTTTATCTCAATCGTACAGGCTGTTTTCCGATATACGAAAATATTTATACCGAATATTTCCCAAGCGGCGAGAGTAAATTCGAAAGACTTATCGAGGAGCTTCAGAAAGCAGAAAAATTTATTTTCATTGAGTATTTTATTCTGGACGAGGGTTATATGTGGGGAAAAATACTGGAGATTCTGCGTGACAAGGCGGCTCAGGGCGTTGAAGTCCGGGTAATGTACGACGGAATGTGCGAGATGTCCACGCTTACTCATGATTATCCTGCGCGCATGAATAATCTTGGAATAAAATGCAAGGCTTTTTCGCCTATCATGCCGTTTCTGTCGACTTATTACAATTACCGCGATCATAGAAAAATCGTTGTTATCGACGGAAAAACAGCCTTTAACGGCGGTGTGAATTTCGCGGACGAGTATATAAACCGCAGGGAACGTTTCGGGCATTGGAAGGACGCCGCCGTAATGATAAAAGGCGACGCCGTTCGGAGTTTTACGCTTATGTTTTTGCAGATGTGGAATATTTCCGAAAAAGAGCCTGAGTGGGATAAATGGCTTGAACCTGTTGAGACTTTTGGAAAATTCGACGGATATGTTCTGCCATATGCCGATTGTCCGCTTGACGATGAAAAAGTCGGCGAAAACGTTTATATGGATATTCTCAATCGCGCCACGAATTACGTTCATATAATGACGCCGTATCTGATACTTGACGGAGAACTGGAAAATTCTTTGAAATTCGCGGCGGAACGCGGTATCGACGTAAGGATAATCCTGCCGGGGATTCCCGATAAAAAGGCTGCGTATTCCCTTGCGAAAACTCATTACAAGTCCCTTATAAGAGCCGGCGTTAAGATTTACGAATATACGCCCGGATTCGTGCATTCCAAAATTTTCGTATGCGACGATGAAAAAGCGGTAGTCGGCACGATAAATCTTGATTATCGCAGTCTTTATCATCATTTTGAATGTGCGACTTATATGTATAAAACGGAATGTATCGAGTCAATCGAAGAGGATTTTCAGGAAACGCTGACGAAATGCCGTATGGTTACTCGCGAGAGCATTAAAAAGGAGAAATTATACTATAAAGTAGTAGGTCAATTCCTGAAATTAATTGCACCGTTATTTTAGAACTTGTATTCATAGGATTTGTGCGTGAATTTTCGAGTATAATTTTACCGAGAGCAAGGCGAAAAAGCGAAAGCATACTGCCGTATGGTGAGCTTTTTCAACGCTGCTATCGGTAAAATTTGCCGAAAAGATGCGTGCAATATCCTATGAACACAAGTTCTTAAAATAAAAGCACAGCGTTAAAATTGAAATGCTGTGCTTTTTTATGATTAGCTGCTTTTACGGAAATTTTTATCAGTCACGATACGGGCGAAGATCAGTCCCAGCGGCAGGGCGGCAATTATCAGTGCGGCTTCGCAGAGCCACATTCCGCCTTCTGCGAGATTTTTTTGCGCAATAAAAAATATTCCCTTGTACATATACATTCCAGGAACCATAATTACTATCGACGGAACTGTCAGTGTGATTCTCGGATAACCTGCGGCAGGTTTTATGAGCGTTGCGAGCATACCTGCTGCGAACGTTCCTATAAATGCAGCCGCAGCAGCAGGGACAGGCGTGAAATCTACAAGCCCCAGACGGAGAGTATTGGCTGTCATTCCTATGATTCCCGCAGCTGCCGCCATTTTACGCGGACTGTTGAACATGAGCGAGAATCCGTAAACTCCGCAGAAACTCGTTGCAAGGCGCAGCAAAATCTTTAAATGTGCAGGTATCGCGACGGCTTCGAATGCGGAGGGCGCGAAGCTGAATAAAGAAGCTGTCACGCTGCCTGTCAGAGTTGCGATACCTATAATAAGCAGCGCATACGTCACGCGTTCAATACCTGAGCGGAGATCAAGTTTTGAGAGATCAAATCCGCCTGTTATCAGCGGAAATCCCGGAATAACAAAAAGCATTGAGCATATGTAGCCTGCCTGATGGACTGCCGAAACGTCGAATAACCACTCGGCAAGCTTTATAAAAATAACGTAGGTGCAGCAGGCGGAAGCAACTCCTGCGGCGACGTTCGCGAAAAGAGTTATGTGATTTTCCAGTAGCTTCTTGCGAACGAAATTTCCGACGCCTGCTCCAAGAAATGCTCCTATCATTTCAACAGGGCCTCCGCCAAGCAGGAATGTGAATGCGCAGCAGGCGAGAGCGGCTGCGAATCCGAGTCGAATAGCCTTGTAATTTGCAGGCAGATTCTCTATCTTATCGAGCATCATATTGAACTGCTCGATTGAATATTTTCCTGTTCTTTCGGCGAAATTATCGTTGAAATATTCAAGATAGGAAAGCTTGTGAGTATTAACGCCTGTCGTTTTCAGCGAAAGAGCGTTAGTGCAGGTCTCGCCGTTATCGACGCAGGTATATTCGATCGAAAGCAGCCCGATATCAGCGTTGCAGGTGATATTCAGTGCGCGTGCGATCTTATTCATTGAGGCGCGCACACGCCATGCCGCTGTTCCGACAGACAGCATGAGAAGTCCTACTCTGCCCACGAGATAAGTTTTTTCCTTTAGAGGTGCATCAGCTGCTGCGGCTGTACTTTCGCAGTCTATGATATCATGCCAGTCGATCGTCATATGTTGTGTTCTGAATTTACTCATATAATTCACCCTTTATAATGCGGAGAAGAGCAGTTTTTTTGCTCAGTTCCGGAATTTTAGATCTGTTTAATAACCGGAAAAATGCTGAATGATGCAAAAAAACAAGTCAGGCAGCGTTTTGGAAGTTATTGAACGGTTCTATTATATCATATAATGATCAATAATTCAATAGAGTATCTGTGAATGACTAATTGAACTTGATGTAAAATCATTATAGCACAATATGTCAGTTAATCAGTATTATATATCATTGAAAAATGTGGAAAGATGATTTATAATATAATCACAAGGTCGGAAAGACCACAGGACAGATAATTGGCTCTGTCAATTATATCATTATATTAAATATCTGCTGTTAGGCAAAGGCAGAAAATGACGCATCAGCGTCAGATCTCATGGAGGGAAAGAAAATGAGAAATTCAATGATGAAAAAGAAAATCACAGCCATTGCAGCTTCGGCTGTAATGAGCGTTACGGCTGTAACGGGAACTATGATAAGCGCGGTTACTCCTCTTGCAGGAAGCATGACGGCAGCTTTTGCGGCTGAGGCAAGCGTAAAGGTTATGTCATGCACAGGCTATGCAGAGGGAATGTACGCAACATGGGGGTCTGTTTCGGGCGCATCAGGCTACAACGTTTATGTTGACGGCGTTCAGATCGATTCAATGCTCATCAGACAGTACAGCGGCTATATGAGAGCTGATGCAATAGGTCTCAAGGCAGGAAGCCACACAATGAAGATCGTTCCGATTATCAGCGGCAAGGAAGATTCCTCAAAGGCTGCCGAGGCAACGGCTTCATGCTACGCTCACGACAGAAGCGGATATGCTTTCGCGGATGGTCATATGCCCGGCGCTTACAAAGCTGACGGTACTCTTAAAGATAATGCCGTAGTCGTTTATGTTACCGAGGAAAACAAGGATACAGTAACAGTTAAGCTTAACGCACAGGGTAAGGGCGATGTTGACTGTGTAGGCGTTCAGGAAATCATAACCGCATACAAGAAAGGCAAGGAAACACGCCCGATCTCTATCAGACTTATCGGAAATATCAGCGATCCTTCCAATATGCCCAAGGGCGATCTTTACGTTGACGGCGTAACCTCCGCAGGTATGACGATCGAGGGTATCGGAAACGATGCAACTGCAAACGGCTGGGGAATCGTTCTCAAAGGCTGCAACGATATTGAAGTGAGAAATATCGGTACAATGAACTGCAACAGTTCCGAGGGCGATAATATCGGTCTACAGCAGGACGATTCCTATTGCTGGGTTCATAACTGCGATTATTTCTACGGCGATGCGGGTTCGGACGCCGATCAGGTAAAGGGCGACGGCGCTCTCGATACAAAAAAATCTCACCATATCACTCATTCCTACAATCATTTCTATGATAACGGAAAGTGTAATCTTCAGGGCGCAAACGCAAGCGATACTTCAAATTACATCACGTATCACCACAACTGGTACGATCACTCCGATTCGCGTCACCCCCGTGTAAGAGTTGCAACAGTTCATGTTTACAACAACTACTATGACGGCAATGCAAAGTACGGCATCGGTTCTACTACAGATTCAGACATTTTTGCGGAGAACAATTACTTCCGCAACTGCAAAGAGCCTATGCTTATTTCAAAGCAGGGTTCAGAGGGCGGACTTGTACTTTCCGGTGAAACCGGCGGTATGATCAAGGCATACGGCAATATTATAGAGGGCGCTGAAAAGTTTGTACCATACAGTGAAAACAATACAGACTTTGACGCTTATGTTGCTTCATCAAGAGACGAAAAGGTTCCTTCATCTGTAAAGGCAAAGGACGGCGGCGCAACATACAATAACTTTGATACAGCAAGTGATTTCTACAGCTATAATGTTGATGCTGCGGCAGATGTTCCCACTATTGTAACATCTAAGGCAGGACGTGTTGACGGCGGTGACTTCAAATGGCAGTTCAACAACGCTGTTGACGATGCAAGCTACGCTGTAAATGCCGAATTAAAAGCTGCTCTCGTAGCTTACAAAGATTCGATAGTTGCTATCGGAAGCGGATTCAAGGAAGATGTTTCCAATCCTCCTGCAACAACTCAGGCTCCTGTTCAGACTACTCAGACTACGGCTCCGCCTGCTACAAATCCCCCTGTCGTAACTACCGCGGCTCCCGTTACAGGCGCAAATGTGATCTACGCTTCACCTAACGGTGGCGGAGACGGTAAGACAATGCAGGCTCCCACAGACGTTCTTTCAGCTATCAAGGCTGTTCCCGCAGGCGGTACGATCTATCTCCTTGACGGAACATATAAGTTCAGCGAAATGATCCTCATCGATTCAAACAACAACGGTTCAGCAGGAAAATACAAGACAATTTCCGCATACCCAGGCGCAAAGGTTGTTTGGGATTTCTCAGGACAGGGCGCTGCTGACGGTTCAAAGAGAGGCGTTACGCTTGACGGCGATTACTGGCACTTCTACGGATTTGAGATCACAAAGGCTGCCGATAACGGAATGCTGCTTTCCGGTAATAACAACCTCATTGAAATGATGGTATTCAACGACAATCAGGATACAGGTCTCCAGATCTCACGCTACAACACAAGCGCGGCAACTCTTGCTGACTGGCCTTCATATAATACGATCCTCAACTGTACTTCCAAGAATAACTGCGATGACGCTACAATGGAAAACGCTGACGGATTTGCTGCAAAACTTACCTGCGGTGAGGGCAATGTATTTGACGGCTGTATGTCATACAATAACTCTGATGACGGCTGGGATTTATTTGCAAAATCCGAAACAGGTCCTATCGGCGTGGTAACACTCAAGAACTGTGTTGCATTCAGAAATGGTTTCACTGAATTCGGCGAGGGCTATGGCGACTGCGACGGTAACGGATTCAAGCTCGGCGGTTCAGGTATTGGCTCTGCACATATTGTTGATAACTGCCTTGCGTTTGAGAATCTCAACTGTGGATTCACAGACAACAACAACCCGAAGCTCGGTTCAATTTCCAACTCCACAGCAATCAACAACGGCGGCGGCGGAAACGGTAAGCCAAACTTCTCGGTATACCGCTGTACAAACTGTGACTTCGACAACCTCATTTCATATTATAATACAGCTTCTTACATTTCAGACAGCAAGCTTTCGGTAAGCAAGCCGGCAAATGATAAGTATGTAGGTATGTACAATAACGGTGTTTACTATAACAGCGGTTATTATAAAGTAGCTTCCGATACTGCTGTAACAAACGGTGCAAAAATCGGTACTAAATACGATGGACCTGCAACATCTGACTTTGTTTCAACAGCTAAAGCTCCTGTACAGGGTACAGATTTCCACACAGCATGGAGAAACGCTGACGGCAGCGTAAATACAAACGGTTATTTTGAAACCAAGGGCGAATACGTTTCAATGGGCTATCACTTCACAGGTTCATCAGTTACTCCTCCTGTAACTACACAGTCAACAACAAATTCTAATGCTCAGACAACTACAACCACTACATCTTCAACTCCCGTGGTTTCAGGCGGATATGTTCACGACTTTACAGCTAACGGCAAAGACAGCACATTCTACAAAATCACGGGCAACCTTTCAACAAGTAAGGGTACGGTAAATTACGATGGCAAAACTCTCACACAATGCCTGAAAATGGAATCCGCAACAAATATCACATTCAACGCTGCGTCGGCAGGAAAGCTTACTCTGGTATTCGCTGAGGCTGACACTACAGTAAAGATCGACGATACGAAATATAAGGCGGTCAACGGAATCATCACGGTAGACCTTGCGTCCGGTTCGCACACTATTACTAAGGCTGATACGGCAAATCTCTTCTACATGATATATGCAGACGGTTCATCGGCTCCGGTAACTACAACTCAGCAGCCTGCAGGAACTACAACAACTTCATCAGACAAAAACGTTTACGGCGACGCAAACTGCGACGGCAAGGTTGAGATCGCAGACGCAACTTTGATTCTCCAGTTCCTTACAAATAAAGACGAGTATTCTCTTACAGATCAGGGACTTATCAACGCCGATGTTATCGGAAACAAAGACGGTGTAACAGCTCAGGATGCACTTACGATTCAGCAGGTTGACGCAGGTATTTACAAGCTTGAAGATCTTCCTATTAAGTAAGCCCGTTCCTTAAATATAATGATATAATGAAAAGAGAGCGTTTCCGAACGCTCTTTTTTCATTAGGAACTGTCACGAAATAACCTGCACATTTACGCTTGTCTCGTTTGTACTACACCGCGTTATACAACCTTGAAATACGTCATTATTCCTGCGGTTGTGTGCCTTGCACAGAACAAACGATTTTGCGTCTAAACGCACAACTTATTTCGTGACAATTCCTTAGTATAAAAAACGGCAGCGAAAAAATTCTGCTGCCGTTTTCATGATTATATCGCACTAAAAGCCTGTTTCAGCGTTGAAACAGGGATTATTTCAATATTTTTATAGTCTGCGAAATTTATCGATGAAGCCGATTGTTTGGGGATCACGACTTTTCTGAACCTCATGCGTTCGGCTTCTTTAATGCGCTGTGACAAATGCGATACGGAGCGAATTTCACCGCCCAGTCCGACTTCTCCGAATGAGATTAGCATCTCGTCGATCGGCTTGTCCATGATACCCGAATACAAAGCCATTGCCACGGGAAGATCGGCGGCTGGTTCATCAAGACGAAATCCGCCGATGATATTGAGATAAACGTCGAGAGAACCCATATATATTCCCAAACGCTTTTCAAGCACGGCTATGAGAATATTTAGCCTGTTGAAATCAAATCCCGTCGCCATTCTGCGCGGAGCTGCGTAGCTTGTTTTTGAGGCAAGAGACTGTACCTCGGCAAGAATAGGACGTGTTCCCTCCATAACGCAGGCAACGCACGTTCCCGAAACATTATGCGGTCTGCCCGAAAGAAGCATTTGGGACGGATTTTCAACCTCTGCAAGCCCCTTGTCAAGCATTTCAAAAACGCCGATTTCATTTGTAGATCCGAATCTGTTTTTGACCGCGCGTAGCAGGCGATAACTCTGATGACGCTCGCCTTCGAAATAAAGTACGGCGTCAACTATATGCTCCATGACTTTCGGACCTGCTATTGCGCCGTCTTTATTGACGTGACCGACGAGAATTATCGGAATTTCCTGACGTTTTGCGGTGTGCATGAACAGATTAGAGCATTCGCGTACCTGAGTAAGACTTCCGGGACTTGATGTGATGCGGCTTATATTCATGGTCTGGATAGAATCTATGATCGCAATATCGGGCGATGCCGAGGCTATCGTTTCCGCAACTGCCTCTGCGTCGGTGGAAGTCAGCAGATATAGATTTTCGGTATCAACGCCGAGACGCTGTGCGCGGAGTTTTATCTGTCTTGCCGATTCTTCCCCCGAAACATAAAGTATGGAATGCTCCTCGCCGAGATATTGACAAATTTGAAGCAGTATCGTACTTTTTCCGATTCCCGGTTCGCCGCCGAGAAGTACGAGAGAACCTTTTACAAGTCCGCCGCCGAGAACGCGGTTAAGCTCGCCTATTCCCGTATCGTAGCGCACGTCGCTGTCATAGCCTATATCTTCCAGTTCAAGTATGCTGTCGGAGAGATCGAGTATTCCTCTTGAAGCGTAAGATGAGGAAGATGAGGGTGCAGGTTCGCTGATCGCTTCCTCAAATGTGTTCCAAGCGCCGCATGAGGGACATTTTCCATTCCATTTAGAGCTTTCGTATCCGCAGGCGCTGCATTCATAAACAAGTTTTGATTTTGCCATATCAACTGAAATCCATAGAAATATTTTCCTCGGTAAGCAGACGCTTTCTGCCGAGAACAGCCGTATTGCCGGAGCTTACATAATTTGTCGAAGAGAATGCGCTGTTGGATATGCTCCAGTAGATAGTCTCCGTACCTGAAACAGAGTAGAAGATCAGATTATCGGTATCGAGAGTAATCTCACCCCAAGAACCGTAAGTTCCCTCAACGGGGCAGAGAGTATTGTTTTTGAAATAGAAGATCGAACAGGGAGCTTCGGGATATGTGCCTTCCGAAATGAGGAGTTCGGGAACGTTGTCGTTGTTGAGATCGGCAAGTTCATAGGCGATCTCCGAGCCTGTTTCATATTCAGGGAGAAGTTTTTCTTTGAGGATATCCATGCATAGCTTCTTATCTGCCGGACTGATTATTTCTTCCCAGCTTTCGGAGCGGTAAAGAGCATATTTGATAACGCCGTCTCCCATTGAATATTTTCTTCCCACCTTGATAGCGGGCGAACCGGTATAAGGTTCGAGAGCGGCTTCATAATCGGGGAGAAGAACTTCTGCACCGTCAATTTCATGAACGATAACAGCGCCCGTCATTGCAGACTGAGAATTGTCGCTGTAGCTGATCTCCTGATTGAAAGCGCCGTTTTCGAATTTGAGATAGCTTCCGAGGATAAAGCCGTCGCCGCAGTATTCGTCCTTGACAGTATTTATAAGCGGAAGATACATAAAGCTGCCCGTATTTCCGATATCGCCGATTTCAGCAGCTTCGCCGTCGGTGAACGAATAAATAGAACATTTGGTAGATCCGCCCGTATTTGGGGAGATAATAAGTTCGGGCAAGCCGTCGCCCGTAATATCGATAAGATCGAAAGCCGAGCCCGATTCCTGATCTTCGGAAAAATCCTCCGATTCTTTGAATTCGCTCAGCTTGCTTTCATAAGCCTTTTGCCATTCAAAAGAAACGCTGTCTGGAGCGTTTCTTTCAAATTGCTTTTCATCGGAATCAGATTTTGTAGCGGAACAGCCTGTCATTGCAGCGGCAAGAGCGATAGCTGCCGAGATTGATGTGATATTTCTGATTATTTTCAAAAGTACTCCTCCAGTTCAAAATTCATTTTAATAATTTTACCATAATTCATAAAATATGTCAAGGCAAAAATCCAGCGTCACCATTTATCAAAGCCTGTTCAGTATCTCAGACTATCATACGGGGCTATTTTTTGAGGAGATCTATTCTGAAACGCTTATTAAGATAAGTACTCTCGAATTCCTTTACCGGCATCGGCTTTGCGAAATAATAGCCCTGATAAGTGTCGCAGCCGTATTCTTCAAGGAATTTTACCTGTTCCATGGTTTCCACACCCTCGGTAATGACTTCCATATTCAGAGATTTTGCAAGACTGATTATCATTTTCAGAATGATCTGACTTTTCTGCTGATGATCTGTTTTTTTCAAAAATCCCATGTCTATCTTCAGCACATCGGCTTCGATCTCTTTCAGCATATTAAGCGACGAATAGCCGCTGCCGAAATCGTCGATCTCAACTATAAATCCGCAGTCGCGCAGTTTTGCGATAAGCTCCAGCTGAGCCATCGGATTATCCATGATAGCCGTTTCCGTGATCTCAAGATGGAGTCTTTTCGGGGAGATGTCGTACTGATTCACAAGAGAGATCATCGTAGCGTATACGTCAAGAAGATAGAAATCTTTCTGCGATATATTTACGGAAAGATAACTTTCGGTCAATCCCATCTCCGTCCAGCGTTTAAGCTGTATGCAGGCAAGCTCCCACATATGCTTGTCGAGACGGCTTATCAGGCCCGTCTGTTCAAGCAGCTTGATAAATTTATCGGGCGGTATCATGCCTTCCTTCGGATGAATCCAGCGAACAAGGATTTCGCCGCCCGTGATATTGCCGTTTGAGGCGATCTGCGGCTGTATGTACGGCTGAAAGTGACCGCCGCCTATAGCTTTTTCAAATTCGCTTATAACTTTGTGTTCGCTGATAAAGCTTTCGCGAAGCTCATTATCATAATATGCAACAAAGCTGCGGTAGCTGTCCTTGATCTTTTTGATCGCAAGATTAGCGCGGTCGCACATTACGGAAACTCGCAGCGAGCGGTCGGTAACTTCATATACGCCTATATGAATATGAGTTTTGAAAGCAGCGCTTTCCAGAAACGAGTCTACGGCTGAATATGTTTCAAGCAGTTCTTCCTCCGAGAATTTCGATTTCGGCATACATATCGCAAATCGGTCTCCCGTGAGACGACCGTAAATGCAGTCGCTGCCGCCGAACTGCGAGGTGATCTCGGAAATTTTTTTAAGGAGTCTGTCGCCTGCTTCAACGCCGAAAACGTCGTTTACTATTTTGAAATTCTTCACATCGGTGACAATGATATAGTATCCCGTTTCCGTATCGCTATTCAGCTTATTTTTAACGCATTCGCAAAAGCATTCTTTATTGTAAAGTCCTGTCAGCATATCGTGAGTCGCTTTATATTTTTCGGTAGTATATTTGATGTATTCCTCAGTCCTGTCGTGTATAAGGAAAAAGCAGCCGAGATATTTTACGGAGCTGTCGTAAATTCTGTGATATTCGATCTTGAAATAATGCTTCTGACCGTTGACGCGTCTTTTGGTTTCCCAGATATGAACGGAAATATTCGGGTCGATATCTTCGAGAAGCCATTTTTTGACCTGTTTTTCGAGTGTTTGAACATCAATATCGGCTTCGCAGAAATCTTTCGCAGCCTTGTTTGCATGGACGATCTTGGAATCGATATCTATGCAGACTATTCCGTCTTTCATATTCGCGACGGTGAAGAACATAAGGCGTTCCATAAGTCCGCGCGGAACGTAAACAAGGGAGAAGTAGAAGATCAGGAGTGCGACGAAAGGATAAAGCATCAGCGAGTAATCGAATTTAAGATCAAGACACATATAAAGCGTTCCGATAGCCGCAATTATAGCAAGCGACAGGAATACAGAGCTGTACTTTATAACATATGCTTTCGGAGCGATTATAATGCGTCGCAGCAGCATTGCAAGCGTCGCGATCATAATAATTGTGGTAAATGCCGCATGGAAATAATACGGCGGCATCATATTATAGGATCGGTAGAACAGCGATCCCCATCTATCGTAATACGGTTCGACTTTGAACAAAAAGCTGAAGAATGGGTTGATAAGCATCATGACGGCGTCGATAACGGCGACAATGTAAATTATTTTTTTTACTTTGTCCAACGACCTTGTAATGCCCATATATCGCCTGACAAATAATAAAAGGCATAGCGAGGTACACGTCTCGCATATATTGTACAGCCCGAATAAAAACAGGGCTGCTTTTTCGTTCGGTGCAAGCATTGCCGCGGCATTTAACGCAGGCACTCCGGCGGCGCATATAAGCGCTTTTCTTTCGTAATTTTCCAGTGGATTTTCGCGCAGTTTCAATATACCGTAAATCGCGCAGCATAGCGTGAATGCCGAGCCGGCAAACATGGTCGCGACCATTAACCATATCATAAATATCACCCTTAAAGGTAAAATTTTATTTCTTTATCTGATATAACTATTCATCATGATTTTATCACAATTTTTGGAAAAAGTCAATACTGTCATTGTAATATTTATTGTAAATTTGCATATGAATTAATATGAAGGAGGTGCGGACATGGAAGAAGATCTTGTTATAGGAGAGAATTATGTTAATGAAGAAGAAATTGCAAATGAAGAGACGGAAACTGAAGTCATTTCCGATGAGGATAGCACTGAAAGGCTGCAGGAGGAAGATATCCGCAGACGCCGTGAAGGACGAGCAGACGATATTGTTTCCATGCAGACTGTATTATGCCTGATAATTGCGGCGGGACTTGTTATACTCAACATTGCCAAGCCCGAGATCGCGGAAGAAATGATCGGATTTCTGCGCAAACTTTCAACAGCAGATAAAAATATTATTCCTAATCCCGTAGATTATATTATCGAATTTGTAAAAAATCTATGACTAAAATAAAAATCAGATATTCGTTTCTGATATTCAACGCATTGCTTTTTCTTTTGCGCGACGGAAATCTTATAACGGCGTTTTACATATCGTGTATCGCCCATGAGACAGGTCATATTATAGCTTTAAAGCTTACGGGCGGCGAGCTTCGTTCTATTGAATTCGGCTGCTTCGGAATTAAAATGACAGCTTCGCCCTGCAAAAATATCAAAGAGGGTATAGCTGTTCTGATGTGCGGACCTGCCGTCAATCTGCTTTTCTTCGCCGTTCTTTGGCATTTTGGATTACGCGGATATCTCTGCACGTTTAATCTTGCCGAGGGGATCTTCAATCTGCTGCCGTTCAGTTTCCTCGATGGCGGAGCAGCTCTTGAACTTCTTGCAGAGGGGAGCGTTCACGAAAGACTTATACGAAGCATTGTAACGTTTGTACAAATTATTGTTATATCAGGACTTGCTGTAACGGTATATTTCTGCTTTTGCAGAAGATTTTGACGAATCTCTGCAGTTATTACTTAGTAAAAAGTGAGAATCCCATAATAACAAGTCCGAGAAGCGCAAGTATGATACCTGTGGCGCGGTTAAGGGTTTTGGGCGTGGCTTTGTTTGCGAAAACTGCGGCGATCCTTGCCCATATAAATGTAAATACCACGCATAATATCCAAACGAGAGGAGCGGGAAGTCCGCCAATCGCGAAATGCGATACCGCTCCCGTCAGAGCCGTAAACGTCATAATAAATACGCTTGTGCCGACGGCGGTTTTCAACTCGTATCCAAGTACGGACGTGAGAATAAGAAGCATCATCATTCCGCCGCCTGCGCCGATAAATCCGCATATAAAGCCTATAAGAGTGCCGCTGACGAGAGATTGCTTTATACGCTTTTTAGCATCGGTGGATTCCATAGCTTCTTTTGTTGTCATTACAGGCTTTACGATGAATTTTATACCGAGCAGAAACGTCATAAATACTGAAAATCCGCCCATTGCGGTAGATGGAACGAGCTTTGAGACGAAGCTCCCCGCTACTGTGAAGATAAGAACGGTGAACATCATTATAAGTCCGTTTTTTATGTCGAGATTTTTATTTTTGCCATACGTGTAAGCTGAAACCGCGCTTGCGAGAACGTCCGACGATAATGCAATGCCGACTGCCATGTATGGTTCGATTCCCAAAAATGTCACAAGCATTGGCGTAATTACGGCGGCGGCGCTCATTCCTGCAAATCCGGTTCCAAGACCTGCGCCCATTCCTGCAAAAAAAGTTACAAGTATTGTTATAAATATTTCCATGCGATCATCTCCCGATTTTTATTTTTCTAAATTATAACATAAATAATTGTGAAAATCAACATTGACGCAAAAAAGACCTTGAAATACGTCGAGTATTTCAAGGTCTTGGTTAAGTTTAAACTTCTTCAAAACTGTCGGGTGCAGATGTTTGGGGAGCAGGCGTTTCATGAGTTTTCATTCCTCCCAGAAATCCTGCAAGAACGGATTTTATGTCAACTCCCGTAGCCTCCGAAAGACCGTCTGTTATTTTTGCCGTGGAACTGATTATGTCGCCTACCATTCTGCTTGAATTACCGTCGCCGTACATTGTTATGCGATCAACATTTTCAAGGGGAGCTGCAGCATTCTTAACAATATCGGGGAGCGCCTTGAAATACATTTCAAGGACAGCCGCTTCGCCGTATTTCTTCATCGCTTCCGCCTTGGCGTTGATACCCTCGGCTTCGGCAAGGCTCTTGGCGCGGATCGCGTCGGCTTCTGCCTGACCTACTGCTGCAATACCTTCGGCTTCCTGCATTCTGGCAAATTTCTGCGCTTCCGCTTCGGCTTTCTGAGCCTCGGCTTCCTGTTCGCGCTGGAAACGATCGGCTTCAGCTTCCTTTTTAAGCTGATAAAGCTTTGCATCCGATAACTGCTGAACCCTGTACTTATCGGCTTCGGCTTTCTTCTTGATGTCGGCGTCAAGAGCTTTTTCCATAACTTCGGCTTCTTTTGTCTTTAATTCAACGTCTTTTTCAGATGCTGCAATATCTGCATTGTACTTCGATACCTCAATTGAGCGGCGCTGTTCTTCACGCTGAATCTCATAAGCGGCGTCGGCGATAGCAAGCTGAGTATCGGCTTCTTTTTTCAATTCCGCCTGACGAATGGCAAGCTGATTGTTTTTCTGAGCGATCTCGGTCTCGGCGAGAACTTTTGCGTCGTTTGCTTCTTTCTTCGCCTGCGCCTTTGCGATCTCGATTTCTTTTTCGGATTCTGCTCTTGCAATAGCGGCTTTCTTCTGAATTTTAGTGGTATTATCAATACCGAGATTTTCAATGAGATTTTGATCATCTGTGAAATTCTGTACGTTGAACGAAACTATCTCCAGTCCCATTCTGTTGAGATCGGGAGCGGCGTTTTCCTGAACTTTTTCAGCAAAAGCCTTGCGGTCGTTGACCATTGCTTCGAGAGTCATCTGTCCGACGATCTCACGCATATTTCCTTCGAGAACTTCTCTTGCAACTTTCGCGATATATACCGTTTCTTTGTTGAGGAAGTTTTCCGCGCCGAGTTTGATAAGTATCGGGTCGCTGCTGACTTTTACGTTTACATTGGCGTCAACGTTGATGTTGATGTAATCGGCAGTTGGAACTGCACTTGAAGTTTTTACGTCGACCGCGATAAGCTGGAGTTTCAGTTTATCAACGCGCTCAAAGAAGGGGATTCGAATACTTGCTTTACCGATTATAATTTTTCGGCGCAGACCTGAAATGATGTATGCCATGTCGGGCGGAGCTTTGATGTAACCCATGGCGAGAATGACGATCAGAAAAATTACCGCGGCAGCGATAAGAATGATGGGGAGCGTAATGAATTCCATAATGATTCCTCCTAAAAATATGTATTATATTGCTTTTGGGCTTCGAATGTATCAGCAGTGATATGCCGGCTCATTTGCACCGCTGAGTGTAATTGTATTATAACGCATTGATATTTTTTTGTCAATATGGGCAAATTTGCATACATATGATTCTGCACTATAACACCAGATAAAATAGAATATGTTTGCAGGAACTCACAAACAGTACGTTTGCGCACAAAATAAGTTCAAACGAACGCAAAACAGGCGCCTGAGATTTGATTCTGCATCGATTGAAATGAAAATTATAACTATATTGCTATATATAAAAATCATGTTATTATTCCGACAAAATATGCGCCGTATCTGTGCTATAATTTATTCCGAGGTGGTAGATATGTTGAAAAAAGCAGGACGTTTTGCAGTATTTGAACCTATGATCGGATTGATATTATCGGCGGCAGGAGGATTTGCATTGTCGGGATCGAGCATAGGCGGAGTGGCTTCTTTCGCTGATATATCGCTATGCGGAGCGTTTCCGCTCCCATATTCGGCGGCGGCGTTTATAGGAGCGCTCATGCGATGCATACTTTCCGATTCCGTCGGGAAAAATATCGTAAAATTAGCGGCGATGACGATGATAACTGCGGTAAAAATGTTTACGGAACGCAGCAATAAGCCCGCGTTATGCGGAATTATTACGGCTGTATCAATTTTTATATCGGGAGCGGCAGTTTCGGTACTGATAGGGGAATTTTCCGAAAAACTCCTGTTTTACGCATTTTACGGAGCTATCGGAGGATTTACTTCATCATCGCTGAATCGTCTTGCAGCAAGCCTGAAAGACAGAAAAGTGATTGATCTCAGCGGCGCTTCTGGCTGCGCATATGGAATAGTATATATCGTATTCACGGCTTCAATGTGTTCGATCAGACTGGACGCGGTGAATTTGGGGATAATTTCGGGAGCAGCTTTCACGCTTGGAGCGGCATTTTTCTATCGGAGTCTCGGCGGAATCGTAGTTGGCGCGCTGTCCGCGGCAGGAGCGCTGTTTGCTTCCGCCGAACTCGGAACAACGGCTGCAATGCTCCCTCTTGCCGGATTTCTCTCAGGATTCCTGAATCGCAGGAGAATCGTATCATCGGCTCTGTTTTTCGCTCTTTCATGCTTTATGCTGTGCGTTCTTACGGGTGCGGCTGCGGAAATGCAGATGACCTTAAGTATTATATGCGGCGTTTCGCTGTTTGTTGCCGCAGCTCCGCATTATTCTGATAAATGGGTATCTGCGGCGGAAACTTCGAGCGGCGATTCTGCTGATATAAACGCGAGCAAAAAGAATTTTTTGTCGGACGTTATCGAGGCTGTAAGACTTGATTCGGGCAGGATCGCGTCTGCTCTTGCAGCTGTACATAAAAAAGATATATCGGATAAAGAGCAGGTCAAGAAAATATGCGGAGACTGCTACAGACGGAGCGTATGCCGTTTGGATTATGAATTCGCCGAAGAGATAATGCCCATACTGCCCGAGGATTGCACCAACAGGCAGAAAATTGCAGAAGAACTGGACAAAAATATACGCGGCAGGATAGCAGATCAGCTTATGCGGCTGAGATTTTCCGACGACCGCGAACTTTTGAATGAACAATTAAAAATTATGGGTGAACTTGTGAGGAGTACGGCTGAAAGAGCTGATATGCGGTTTTCGGCTTCGAAAAGCCGTGATGTCCTTGGATATCTCCAAGATCACGGAATTAAGCCCTTGCGTGTTGAAGCTTACTATAATTCGGCAAATCGCCTTATTGCGGAGATATATTTTGAGATAAGCGAAATCCCCGAAAGTACGGAAAGAATATGCGACCTTGTGTCCGACTGTCTTGAAATCAGCCTTATCTCCGCGCCCAAAGTGAATTCCTCAAAAGAAATGCGCATAAGTCTATACGAAGAGCCTGCCTATTATACGGAAATATTTTCCGCAGGCTCTCGCGCAGCCGAAGTGAGCGGAGACAGTACGGCTGTATTTTCCGACGGCGAGGGCGTGGAATATATCGTTTTGTCGGACGGAATGGGTACGGGGAAAAATGCGGCTGTGGACTCTCATATGGTGATCGGAATGTTTCGGAAGCTTATCTGCGGCGGAATGGATTTTTCATCTGCGGTTCGGCTTATAAATTCTGTAATGGTCACGAAATCGCGCGACGAATCCTTTGCGACGTTTGATTCCGTAAGACTTGATCTCGACAAATGTGTCATGATGTCTATTAAATCGGGAGCTGCGTCAACCATAATCAAAAGAGGCGGTGACGTTATTAAAATATCTGCGCCTACTTTCCCTATAGGCATTACAGGGCAGGCGGAAATATATACAACTCAATATGATCTTGAACAGGACGACATGATAATCATGTTTTCCGACGGAATAGGCGAAAATGCGCATTTGTTCATTAAGGAGCTTCTTCTCGGCGGCGGGGATATCAAAGAAATAGTACGTTCTATAACAGAAAAGGCTGCTGTATTTAATTCTTCCGTACGCCCCGATGATGTTACTGTTATCGGTATAAAAATCAAGCGGAAATGATTTTTAATTTATGCAACGAAACCGGATTCATTATGTTTGTGTGTACAAATAGATCGTAAAGTTATAGCTTGTATTATGGTAAAATGCACAAAAATTACAACTAATATTTATGGTATTGTCTGAATTTTTGTGCATTTTTGCAAAAAAGCTTGAATATTTTTGCATATTCTGGTAAAATAACTATAGGTAATACTGCTATAAGTGATACTGCGCCATGATTTTATGCAGCCGCGCGGTATTACGGCAAAGGGGGCTGTTTTAATGTCAGTAAATAAAAATAACAATCCGAATGATTTTCCGCTTTATCTTTTTTATCAGGGCAAAAATTATGAAGCATGGAAATTTTTTGGTGCGCATTCCAGAAAAAAAGGACGAGGCAAGGTTTTCACATTCAGAGTATGGGCTCCTAATGCTGTAAGCATTTCTGTTGTCGGCGATTTCAATAAATGGGATCGTTCGAAAGCTCCAATGAAACTCATTTCGGACGGAATTTGGGAAGCCGAGATATCAAAGCTGGAGCAGTTTGATATTTATAAGTACAGTATTGAAACGCGCGAGGGCAAAATATTGCTGAAATCTGATCCTTACGCTCCTCATTTTGAAACGCGTCCCGGTACTGCTTCGAAAATTTACGAGAGCAGCTATGAGTGGAATGACTCTGCCTGGTTTGAATTAAAGAAAAATAAAAATGTTTACAAGAGTCCAATGAACGTGTATGAGGTTCACCTTAATTCCTGGAAAAATTCGGGTGAAGAGGAAGTATTTACTTCTTATATAAATTTTGCGAGAGAAATAATTCCTTATCTCAAGAAAATGTCGTATACTCATGTTGAATTTATGCCGCTTACGGAATTTCCTTTCGACGGCTCATGGGGTTATCAGGTAACGGGCTATTTTGCGCCTACTTCCCGTTATGGAACTCCCGACGATTTCCGTAAAATGGTCGATATGCTTCACGAAGCGGGCATCGGCGTTATCCTTGACTGGGTGCCTGCGCATTTCCCGAAAGATGCGGCAGGCTTATACGAATTCGACGGCACTTGCTGCTACGAATATACAGACAGCAGGAAAAAGGAACATAAGGCATGGGGTACTCATGTTTTCGATTACGGCAAGGCTGAGGTCTGCTCGTTCCTTATTTCAAGCGCGAATTATTGGTTTACGGAAATGCACGTTGACGGTTTGAGAGTCGACGCGGTAGCTTCTATGCTTTATCTTGATTATGACAGGCGCGACGGCGAATGGACTGCGAATATTCACGGCGGCAACGAAAATCTTGAGGCTGTGGAATTTCTGAAAAGGCTCAACGAAGCTGTTTTCTCCAAACACCCTGATGCTCTGATGGTTGCGGAGGAATCAACGGCTTGGCCTATGGTGACAAAGCCTACCGACATCGGCGGACTTGGATTTAATTTCAAGTGGAATATGGGCTGGATGAACGATATGCTCAGCTATATGTCGCTTGACCCGATCTACCGTTCGTTTAATCACGATAAGCTCACATTCTCTTTCTTCTACGCTTTCTCCGAGAATTATATCCTGCCGATCTCCCATGACGAGGTCGTTTACGGAAAATGTTCGATGATAAATAAAATGCCGGGCTATGAAGTTGATAAATTCGCATCGTACCGTGCTTTTATGGCTTATATGATGGCTCATCCGGGCAAAAAACTCCTCTTTATGGGTCAGGAATTCGCCCAGAGCAATGAGTGGAATTACAAATCTCAGCTCGACTGGGGGCTTCTTGACTCCGCACCGCATAAAAATATGCTGAAATTTACAGAAAAGCTTAATAAATTCTATGTCGAAAATTCTCCTTTGTGGCAGAATGACGACTCGTGGAGCGGTTTCAGCTGGATCTCTAACGACGATTATAAACAGAGCGTTATCGCGTTCAGACGTATCGACGACGACGGAAATGAAATTATCGCAGTATGCAATTTCGTTCCCGTAAAACGCGAAAATTACCGCATAGGCGTGCCTGATAAGGGGACTTACAAGGTAGTTTTGAACACTGATGCCGCTGAATTCGGCGGAAGCGGCGCGTCTGCAAAATCGTATAAGGCTGAAAAAGAATCGATGCACGGCTTCGACTACAGCATTTCCATGACGCTTGCGCCTCTATCTGTAATGTATCTCAAGGCTGCGCCAAAAAGAAAATCTGTAAAAAAGCTGCAGGAGTCCGAAGAAACTCCTGTTAAGGCAAAAAAATCATCGGCAAGACGTAAGAAAAGTCCTGACGATGAAACGAAATAATGATAAATTATTGGGAAAATGTGCGATCTTTGGAGAAATTCCAAAGATACGCCATGTTCCCCTAATTCAAACATATATCTATTAATATAAATATCAGGAGGAATATTTATGTACACCAAGAAAAAAGTTGTAGCGATGCTCCTTGCAGGCGGTCAGGGAAGCAGACTGTACGCTCTTACAAAAAACGTGGCTAAACCTGCTGTTCCATACGGCGGAAAATACAGACTTATTGATTTCCCTCTCTCAAACTGCACAAATTCAGGTATCGACACCGTAGGCGTTCTTACTCAGTATCAGCCGCTCGTCCTTAACGAATACATCGGCAACGGTCAGCCGTGGGATCTCGATAAAATGAACGGCGGAGTTCACGTTCTTCCGCCTTATGAATCTCAGGCAGGCGCTTCATGGTACGAGGGAACTGCAAACGCGATCTACCAGAATATGAATTTCATCAAGCGTTACGATCCGGATTACGTTGTTGTACTCGGCGGAGATCACATCTATAAAATGGATTACTCGAAAATGGTCGACTTCCATATCGCCAACGATGCCGACTGCACAATTTCCGTTATCGATGTTCCTCTTGCCGAAGCTTCACGTTTTGGAATTATGATATGCGACGAAAACAACAAGGTAGTTGATTTCGTCGAGAAGCCCAAGGAGCCTAAATCAACGCTCGCTTCTATGGGTATATATGTTTTCAGTTGGAAAAAGCTGGAAAAGTACCTTATTGAAAATGAAAATGATGCCAATGCAAAGCGCGAGCGCGGCGAAAGCTGGTCGAAGGATTTCGGAAAAGATATCATCACTTCCATGCTCCGCGATAAGCAGCGTCTTTTTGCTTATGAATTCGAGGGCTATTGGAAAGACGTCGGTACTCTCGATTCGCTTTGGGAAGCAAATATGGATCTCCTCAGTCCCAGTGTGCCTCTCGATCTTTATGACAAGAGCTGGAAGATATACTCCAGAAGCAGCTATATGCCGCCGCAGTATATGGGCGAGAATGCTCATGTTGAAAATTCCATGATCGCCGAGGGAAGTTCCGTTGACGGTTCTGTGGATTTCTCAGTTCTTTTTGCAGGCGTTACTGTTGAAGAGGGCGCGACTGTAAATTACAGTATAATTATGCCCGGTACGGTTATCAAGTCGGGCGCTGTTGTTGAATACGCCATTGTAGGCAGCGACTGCGTTATAGAAAGCGGCGCTCATATCGGAAAAAGCCCCGAAATGGTTGAAAACAGAGACGATTGGGGTATTGCGGTAGTGGGACATAACGTAACAGTATCGGAATGCAAATCCGTTGATCCAAAGCAGATCATCGGCGAAAATATCTGAGCGGAGGTATCACAATGAGCAGTGTTAATTATAATGTTTTGGGTCTGATTTTTGCAAGTATGCATGATTCTTATGTAAGCGAGCTTACGAAGCAGAGAACTATGGGTTCTATTCCTTTCGGCGGCAGATACAGACTTATCGATTTC
The DNA here is from genome assembly GCA_964401315.1 of uncultured Alistipes sp. Taxonomy (GTDB): domain Bacteria; phylum Bacillota; class Clostridia; order Oscillospirales; family Ruminococcaceae; genus Ruminococcus. The sequence goes on along the minus strand of CAYNYB010000017.1, from coordinate 28,829 downwards.
CCACTATCCAATTTCGTTAATTCCGGCGTTTCCGAAGTCGGCGTTATTACAAAGTCGAATTATGGCTCTTTACTGGATCATCTCGGTTCGGGAAGAGACTGGGATCTTGCCCGTAAAAAGGGCGGTCTTCATCTTCTTCCGCCGTACAGCCAGACCGGCGGAATTTACAAGGGCAGACTGGACGCCCTCAATAATGTCTGGAGTTTTGTTGAGCATTCAAAGGCGCAGTATGTGATACTTTCAAACTGCGATGTTGTTTCAACTATTGATTTTAACCCCGTTCTCCGTCAGCATATGGAGACTGAGGCTGATATTACTCTCATATACAGCAAGGGTTATTATGACAGCGAGAAGAATGCGGGTACTACTGTTCTTCAGTTCAACGAGGATAATACCGTAAGCGATGTTCTTGTTGCTCCGAAAATTTCGGGAGAATGCAATCAGTGGCTTGAAATGATGATAATCAGCAAGGATTTTCTACGTCAGGTGGTTGACGATGCCGCAAGCAGAAACCTCTACAGCTTTACAAGAGAAATTCTTCAGAATAAAAACAGCGAGTATAAGATAATGGGCTACGAGCATAAGGATTTCTTTGTACGCATAGACAGCGTTGAGAATTATTTTGCAGCTAATAAAATGCTTCTTGATGCCGAAAAGAGAAACGCGTTATTCAAGATAGATATGCCCGTGTATACTAAAGTCGGAGATAACGGTCCAGCGAAATACGGTCTGGAATCAAATATAAAGAATTCGCTTATTGCTGATGGCTGCGTTATCGAAGGTACTGTTGAAAATTCGATTATTTTCCGCGGCGTTAAGATCGGAAAGGATACCGTTGTAAAGGATTCCGTTATCATGCAGGGTACGAAGATCGGAAGCGGCTGCAACATCTCTTCCGTTATCACAGATAAAAATGTTGAGATCAGCGATGAAAAATCTTTGACGGGTTCAGAGACTTATCCGCTCTATATCAACAAAAACGGCAAAATATAGAGGATAGATGCACATATGAATATACTTTTTGCTGCCAGCGAGGCTGTTCCTTACGCAGCCTCCGGCGGTCTTGCCGACGTAGTGGGTTCTTTGCCGAAAGCTATAAGCGAAAAGGGACATAATTGCGCGGTCGTAATTCCGCTTTATAAGGCTATCGATCCGAAACTGCGTGAGGAAATGGAGTTTATCGCGAATCTCACGGTCGATGTTTCATGGCGTAAGCAGTACTGCGGAATTTATACGGCGGAAAAAAATAATGTTACATATTATTTTATAGATAATGAATATTATTATAACAGAGACGGTCTTTATGGATTTTACGACGACTGCGAGAGGTTTGTATTTTTTGGCAGGGCTGTTCTCGAAATGCTGAAATTTATCGATTTCAAGCCGGATATTATAAGCTGCAATGATTGGCAGACGGCGCTTATCCCCGTTTATTTCCATGTTTATTACAGATATCTTGAAGGTTACGATAAGCTGAAGATCGCAATGACTATTCATAATATCGAATATCAGGGAAGATACGGCAAGGAAGTTCTTAATGAGCTGATGGGGATTCCTGCCTATAATTCGGGAATTCTCGAATATGACGGCTATATAAATATGCTTAAAGGCGCGATTGAGACGGCTGACAGGATAATAACCGTTTCGCCCTCGTATGCTCTGGAAATTCTCGATCCGTGGTATGCCTGCGGTCTCGATCGGATTCTTGCAGATAAACAGTATAAATTAAATGGAATTCTCAACGGTATTGACACCGATCTCTACGATCCCGAGAAAGACCCGTATATCGCCTGGCATTTTTCCGAAAGCGATATGTCGGGTAAGGCGAAATGCAAGTCGGAACTTTTGAGCGAACTTGGTTTTGCGGACGGCGGAGAACCGCTTTTGGGTATAGTTACGCGGTTTGTCAAGCATAAAGGTATTGATCTTATTCGCTGTGTATTCGAAGAAATTATAAACAGCGGAATCAAGGTTGCCGTGCTTGGAAGCGGCGAAAAGATCTATGAGGATTTCTTTATCGAGATGTCGCGGAGATACCCTGATAAAGTTTCGGTGATAACGGGATTTGTTCCCGAGCTTGCTCACAGGATATATGCTGGTTCGGATATGTTCCTCATGCCGAGTCAGAGTGAACCTTGCGGTCTTGCTCAGATGATAGCTATGCGTTATGGAACTGCGCCTATAGTTCGCGAAACAGGCGGATTACGTGATACAGTGCGCGATAACGGCGGCGTGAACGGTAATGGATATTCATTTAAAACTTTTAATGCCGACGATATGCTTGATGCTGTTCGCCGTGCGAAAAGAGATTACGACGATCCTCAGAAGTGGCAGTCTCTTGTTAAGCGTGCTATGAAATGCGATAACAGTTGGTCGGTTTCGGCAGGCGTTTACATTGAAACTTTTAGCGAACTTATAAATTCTTGAATTGCGGGGCTGCCGATAGGCAGCCTTGTTTATATACTCGACTCTATTCTAAGAACTTGTGTTCATAGGCTATTGAACGTGTCTTTTCGGCAAATTTTACTGATAGCTGCGTTGAAAAAGTTCACCATACGGCAGTATGATTTCGTTTTTTCGCCTTGCTTTCGGTAAAATTATGCTCGAAAATCCATGCACAAATCCTATGAACACAAGTTCTAAAATCTACCAATTATCCAAATAGAAATCTTTGGCGTGTTTTAGAATAAAGTCGAGTATATTTTCTCAAAAAAATTTGAATTGCGACTTGAAATTTTTAGAAATATGTGATATAATAATAGTAATAAATATTATTGGGAGGCTGAATATGGATAATGATTCCCTTCACTATGGTCATAGGGAAAGAATGAGAAATCGCCTTCTGAAACAAGGCGCGGATTCATTCTGTAATCACGAACTGCTGGAATATCTGCTGTATTACGTTATCCCGCGAAGAAATACGAATGAGATCGCTCATAATCTTATAAACAAATTCAAAAGCTTCAATGGAATATTTGCAGCTTCAGAGGAGGAAATCGCCGCTGTAGACGGCATGGGAAAATCGTCTGCAATGTTCTTGAAACTTGTTTCTGATATGTGTTCAAGCAGTACGCTCAGCCCTATAACATTATCTGAAAGCGAATTATCCGAATATTTTCTCGATTATTTTAACGACGCTACATCTGATCTTTGTCTGCTGCTGAATATTGCCGGAAACTACGAAATACGCGGTCAAACAAGCTTTTCAAAATCAATAGCTCTTACAGATGAAAATGAATTGCGCCGTATTGCTGAAATTCTTTTAAAATCCGACTGCAATAAAATCAGTCTTGGCATAAATCATGCTCCGGACAGTTTTTTGCCGGATAAAAGCGATTTTGCTATTACACGTTTGTTTGCTGAAAAATTCACGTGTATCGGAATTCGTCTTATAGATTCCATAGTTTGCGTTGGCAGAAATACTATTTCACTAAGGAAGTGCGGAGCTTTTTCATTTTAACAAATGCTATAAGAACCTATAAATAAAATTTTAAAATGCTATAAAATACCATGACCAATAAAATTCAAAAAATATCTGATATTGTAAGAAAAAAATATTTGGAGCAAGGGTTTGATTCTCTTACAGATACTGAGAAATTTACATTTATCCTTTCATATTCCGAGCAAAGTAAAAATATTGAAAATGCTGTAGCGAAGCTTACTGAGATTTACGGAACTCCTCAAATGGCTATGGATTCCGATTCGAGGTTTCTTGTGAAAGACTGTGGCATCAATATGCAGAGCGCACTTCTTCTGACGCTTATTCCGCAGCTAAAGCGAATTTGCGAACTGGAGAAATGCCAGATGTTGCTGCTTGATACTGTTGAGAATGCTGAAAAATATTTCTCCGCTTATCTTAAATCAGAACACGTTGAAATAATCGTTGTGACGGCGGTTTCCAGGAATTTCAAAATTATTGACTCTAAAATCTTAAACAGCGGTTCAGTATCTCAAGTTGCGTCATCATGTAGAGAAATTGTCAATTTTGCAATGAAAAACGAAGCTTCATATGTGTTTATCGCACATAATCACCCTATGGGCGTATGTACTCCGTCGACAGCCGATATATCTTCAACGCTGAAAATCAAAAATGCACTTAAATTGCTTGGGATTACGATGGTTGATCATATAATATTTGGCTGCGATGATGTTTATTCTATGCGTCAACGATCTGAAGAAAATATTTTTGACAGTGTTGACAGATATAATTGTAGTAAGCTGCCCATGTAATTATACCGTCTCTATCTTCTTGTCTGCTACTGACTTTTTTCAAAAAAAGCTTTACATTTGGGAAATAGTGTGATATAATAAGGTGTGTTAAGAAAATTTAAAATTGCAGCTTGGAAATAAACGCTGCTTGGGAGATGACGAAATGAATAGAAAATTTACACGTATTACGGCGTTTATCGCTTCATTAGTCTGCCTTATGGGTATGGCGTCATGCGGCAACGAAGTTCCTGCTACTCAAAACGAATCATCGGAACTCAGCATTTCGAGCAGTATTGTTGAAAATACTACAGATAATGAAAACGACGTTCAAACTTCCGATATTACAACTTCTTCTGCGGAAGACGTGACAGATGCAGCGGGTACAACAACTACAGGAGCGGGATTTGTGGCTGTTACGCGTACCGGAATTACTTCGGCTGCAAATAATTCAAAGGTGAATCCTAATACTCCGACCACGAAAGCGCCGACTGCAAATGGAGGTGCAACCACTCCGTCAGGCGGCTCTGCAACAGTAAGCGGCATTACACTCAGCTATTATTCAGCCGAGATAAGCGTTGGTCAGACTAAGCAGTATCCCGTTGTTTCGGAAAATATCAAAGAAGTCTGGACAAGTTCGAATACCGCTGTTGCTACCGTTGATTCCTTCGGAAATATTACCGGTGTTGGCGAGGGTACGTGCGTTATCAAGGTGACGTCGGCTGATAATCCGTCGCTTGGCGCTGAAGTTAATGTTACTGTTAAAAAATCTGAAGGCGTTCAGCAAGTAGACGGAGTAACATACATTGACGGAATCCTCATCGCCAACAAAACTTACGCTTTGCCGTCTTCTTATAATCCGGGCGGACTTACAAGCGACACTTATTCGGCATTTCAGGAACTTGCGAGCGGAGCTGCCAATGATGGTTTAAATATTTACATCTCATCGGGATTTCGCTCTTATGAAACGCAGGAATCTATCTACAATAATTACGTTGCCGTAAACGGACAGGCTACAGCTGATACTTTTTCGGCGCGTCCGGGACATTCCGAGCATCAGACAGGTCTTGCGATAGATGTAAACGAGATCAGCGACGCATTTATCGGAACTCCCGAGGCTATCTGGCTCGAAGAGCATTGTGTGGAATACGGCTTTATAATCCGCTATCCGCAGGGTAAGCAGAGCGTTACAGGCTATAAATATGAGCCGTGGCATATTCGCTATGTGGGTAAGGAGAATGCTCAGCGAATTCAAGATGCTGCAATTGCAGCAGGCGATCCTTATCTTACACTTGAAGAGTATTTTGGAATCACTTCCGCTTATCAGTCATAATACTAATCCTCAAAATAACAATAGATAGCTTTGCGGCTTAAATTTAGCTATCAACGTTTCAAAGATTAGTACAAAATTTAAATAAAAATCCCGAAAGCGCTTTGAAATTACGCTTTCGGGATTTTTTAATTTATGCAAACGCTTTTGCTCCGAAGTAAATGAGAACCAGTATTCCGAGGATGATTCTGTACCATCCGAATACTTTAAAATCATGCTTTTTGATGTAGTCCATGAGGAATTTGATGACAACTACGGAAACAATGAATGCAACGATCATTCCGATAAGGAGAATTCTGAGCTGCGAACCAGTGAATCCGCCGTCGTATTTGACGATCTTCAATAAGCTTGCGCCGAACATTACGGGAACGGCAAGGTAAAATGTGAATTCAGCCGCGACGGTTCGGGAAATTCCGATAAGCAACGCTCCGAGTATGGTTGCTCCCGAACGCGATGTGCCGGGGAACATTGCAGCGATTAGCTGGAATCCGCCGATTATGAGTGCCGCCTGATATGTAAGTTCGTTGATCGTGTTGACTTTTGCGGATTTGTTTTTATTACGGTTTTCAATGATAATGAATGCGATTCCGAAAACTATAAGTGCGATAGCGATTACCCATGATCGATAGAAAAGCGCTTCAAAAACGTCGTCGAAGAGAACTCCGATTACGGCGGCAGGCAGGCAGGCGACTATTACCTTGAACCACATCTGCATTATGTCAGCTTTTACGCAAGCTCCAAAACCTTCTTTTTTCCAGGGGTGAGGATTATCCTTTTTGCCGAATGGAAAAAGTTTTTTCCAGAAGATCAGCACTACAGCCATTATTGCGCCAAGCTGTATCACGACGTTGAACATATTGATGAAACCTTCGTTGATTTCCGCGTCGTCGCTGACATTCAACTGCAAAAATTCGTTGACAAGTATCAGATGTCCCGTACTGCTGACGGGCAGCCATTCGGTAATGCCCTCGACAATACCGAGAATTATGGATTTGATAAATTCCCAGATCATATTTTTATCCTTTCGTTATTCGAGTTATTCTATGAATTTTATTATAGCATACATTTAAATATATGTCAATTTTTATGTGAATAGTCTGGCTTATTTTTGAAATATGATTATTTTTCTATGGTAATTTTGTGCAATTTACCTAAGGAACTATCCAGAAATAACTTATGCATTTATGCTTGTCTCGCATGTCCTGTGCAGCGTTGCACTCCCTTGAAATACGCCAGTATTCCTACGGTCGCGCGCCTTGCACAGAACAAGTGATCCTGCGCCTAAATGCACAATTTATTTCTGGACAGTTCCTAAGAATTTCAGATTTCTTGATTGCGGTTGAGTTTGAATTTTCTTTTTGAAATTGTGAGAACACCTGATTTTTTCAGCTTAGCCATTTCACGCTGGAGTGCGCTTCGGTTTACGCAGAGATAATCCGAAAGTGCCGTTGTTGAAAAAGGTATCTGCGGCGATTTTCCTGCGGCGGTATTATTTTCGGTGATCTGCAAAAAACTAAGTAGCTTATCTTCAATAGTACGCTGGCTAAGAACTTCTATGCGTTCGCTGAGTGAAACAGCTTTTTCTGTCATAAGATCGAGCATATTTTCAACTACCTGCGAATGGCATTGGCAGGCTTTCGCACATCGCTTCATAAGTTCGGAACGGAGTACGAAAAGTATTTCGCAGTCCGCTTCCGCAATTATTTCAACAGTACTTTTTTTGGAAGAGGAATAGGTGAAAAAATCACCGAAAATATCCTGCGCGCCTAAAGTTTCGATTATGCTCCTAACGCCGTTTATGTCATAGCGCACAATCTCGGCGTTTCCGCTCAATATGACACCGATTTTTCCACGCTGTACCGAGAAATCGGCGATACAGCTGCCCGCGCGGAATTTCCGTGTTTCGGCGTTGAAACATTCTATCATGCGTGTACAGTCTTCAGGTGAGACGCCTTTGAACAATGTGTTATTCTTGACTAACATATATTTCTCCTTGTGTTGCAATTGCAACAGATTTTTTTCTCTTATTATGATACAATATATTTAGTCAAATGTCAAGTATCGATTTTTAATGACGGTATTTTTGATTCTGAGGCAGTCCTGCGCAGGCTCTGCAAATATAGTTAAGTCATATGTGAAGTGCATATTGGCTTGGTTTTGTGTGAATTTATTCAGGAGGTCTGTAAGGTGAAAGTAAACGTTATAGGCGGAACTCTTCCGCAGCAGGAAATCGACGCGTACATCAAGTACGGCGAGGAAAAATACAGCGACAGGATAATCAATGAAATGACCGTGACTTTGGACGGAGATTTTGTTGATTTGAAATATGAATTTTCAAACGTACCCTTTGACCGCATTAGACGTATTACAGGTTATCTGGTGGGTACTCTTGACCGCTTCAACGACGGTAAACGCGCTGAAGAACACGACAGAGTAAAGCATGGTGTCTAATTAGTTGAAAAAGTCGAAAGGCTTTATTCAGAATAAGTTTATATACTCGCCTTTATTCTAAAATCGAATAAAGATTTCGAGCAGAAATCATGTCAGTATAGAAGCAAACCGCAAGACGGGATGTCGCCCGTCGAGGATTTGCGACGACGACTGACGTAATTTATGCTCGGAAGATTATTCGGGTTTAGAATAGAGGAGAGTATACATATAAAAACTTGTTCTATATAAAATGGAGGTAATTATTATGGCTAAATATGTATGTCCCGTTTGCGGCTATGTTCATGAGGGCGATTCCGCCCCAGAAAAATGCCCTCAGTGCGGAGTTCCCGGATCTAAGTTCATTGAGAAAAAGGAAGAGGGAAATCTTGTTTTCGCTTGCGAGCATGAAGTTGGAATTGCAAAGGCAGTTACAGATGAGCAGATCATTGAAGGTCTGAAAGCTAATTTCTCTGGCGAATGCACAGAAGTAGGTATGTATCTTGCGATGGCAAGAGTTGCTCACAGAGAGGGCTATCCTGAAATCGGTCTCTACTGGGAGAAAGCTGCTTATGAAGAGGCTGAACACGCTGCAAAATTTGCTGAGCTTCTCGGCGATGTTGTTTCTTCTTCCACAAAGGAGAATCTTGAGAAAAGAGTTGCCGCTGAACACGGTGCAACACAGGGCAAGCTTGATCTTGCGAAGAGAGCTAAGGAACTTAACCTTGACGCTATTCATGATACTGTTCATGAAATGGCTAAGGATGAGGCTCGTCACGGCAAGGCTTTTGAGGGACTTCTCAAAAGATATTTCGGTTAAAATTATTTCAAGGCGTATTTTTGGATACGCCTTGAATTTTTTTAAAAAAAACTTGACAAATCTGTTTTTTTGTGATATAATATTTAAGCAGATGAGATATCTGTTTTTGCCGGTGTGGTGGAATTGGCAGACGCGCGGGACTCAAAATCCCGTTCTGGCAACAGAGTGCGGGTTCGACCCCCGCCACCGGCACCAGTAGCGAGTTTCGGAAGACGGTTCGTATGACCGCTCTCGGGTTCGCTTTTTTCGTGCTAAAATTATTTTTTCGAACCTAAAATCCGCTATTTACAGCGGATTTTTGTGTTATTCGATTTTATCGATTATTATAATGAATATATTTCTCTAATAAGGTTTATTCTCAACTAAAGAAAAACGCCCGATTATTCGGGCGTTTTTGTATATTGAATTAGTTGATGCTTCTCTTAACGTAAGTTGTGTGAAGAACCTCATGAGCCTTATGACTGCCGGGTTTCTCAAAGAATGTGTTGTAGATCTCCTTGATAGCGGGATTTTCGTGAGACTGTCGGATAGGCATTGCAGCGTCGATATCGTAAAGAACCTTAGCTCTCTTTTCTCTGATATCAACAAAGTTTCTGATACCCATTGCAACCTGAGGCTGACCGCCGCCGTTTACGCAGCCACCGGGACAACCCATGATCTCAATGAACTGATAATCAGCTTCGCCATTCTGAACCTTCTCAAGAAGCTCTCTTGCATTTGCAAGACCGCTTACAACAGCAACCTTTACCTTTGTGCCTGCAACATCATACTCAGCTTCCTTAATTCCCTCTGTGCCGCGAACTTCGGGGAAGTCGATAGGATTCTCGCCGGTGAGAGTATAAACAGCAGTACGGAGAGCAGCCTCCATAACGCCGCCTGTTGCGCCGAATATAACGCCTGCGCCTGTTGAGATTCCGAGCGGATCGTCGAACTTTTCATCTTCAAGACCGAGGAAATTGATGCCTGCACGCTCGATCATTCTGCCGAGTTCACGAGTTGTGAGAGCGTAATCCACATCGGGAACGCCTGCTGCACTCTGATCGTCTCTGCCGATCTCGAACTTCTTAGCAGTACAAGGCATGATAGAAACCATTACGATATTCTTAGGATCAATGCCCATTTTCTCTGCGTAGTAAGTCTTTGCAGTTGCGCCGAACATCTGCTGAGGAGACTTGCATGACGAGAGATTCTCAGTCATATCGGGGAAATAATGCTCGCAGAACTTAACCCAACCGGGTGAGCATGATGTGATAAGAGGAAGCTTTCCGCCATTCTGGAGTCTGTCAAGGAATTCGTTAGCTTCTTCCATGATCGTAAGATCAGCGGCAAAATCAGTATCGAATACCTTATCGAATCCGAGCTTTCTGAGAGCGGCAACCATTTTGCCTTCTGCATTTGTGCCGATAGGCATACCGAAGCACTCGCCGAGAGCGGCGCGTACTGCGGGAGCAGTCTGAACAAGAACAACCTTTTCGGGATCAGCGATAGCCTCGAGAACGGGCTTTGTGTAATCCTTTTCAGCAATAGCGCCAACAGGACATACAGCGATACACTGACCGCAGGAAACGCAGCTTGTCTCGCCGAGACCCATATCAAACGCGCTGCCGATAAATGTCTTGAAACCTCTTTCATTTGCGCCGATAACGCCGATGCCCTGAGTCTTTGAGCATACTGCTACACAGCGGCGGCAAAGGATACACTTGTTATTGTCGCGGTACATATGAGCGGCGGTCGTATCAACCTCATACTCATTCTTAGCGCCATCGTACTTGGAAGCGTCGTCAATACCATAATCCTTGCAGAGTTTCTGAAGTTCGCAGTTACCGCTTCTTACGCAGGAGAGGCACTTTCTGTCGTGAGTGGAGAGGATAAGCTCAAGAGTTCTCTTGCGTGATTCGATCACCTTGGGAGAAGACGTGAGAATCTCCATGTTATTGGAGCAGGGATATACGCAGCCTGCAACAAGACGGAAACCTCTTCCTTCGTTTACCTCTGTAACGCAGATACGGCAAGCGCCGATCTCGTTAATTTCTTTCATATAGCAAAGTGTAGGAATCTCAAAACCTGCCATATGGGCAGCTTCAAGGACGGTAGTGCCCTTGGGTACGGAGATTTCAGCACCATTAACTTTAACTGTTATATTTTCCATTAATAATTCCTCCGCTTACTTCTTGCTGATTGCCTTGAACTTACATGTAGCGATACAAGCTCCGCACTTTACGCACTTATCCTTGTCGATCGTGTATGCAGGCTTCTTCTTTCCGGGTGCAGTGTAGTCTGTAACGGAAATAGCCTCAGCAGGACATTGTTTAGCGCACATTGAGCAGCCGAAGCACTTATCCTTATCGATCTCAAAGCTGAGAAGATCCTTACAAACGCCTGCGGGACACTTCTTGTCGACAACGTGAGCTATGTATTCGTCACGGAAGTAACGAAGTGTGGAGAGAACAGGGTTGGGAGCTGTCTGACCAAGACCGCAGAGTGAATTGGACTTGATGTGATAGCAAAGTTCTTCAAGCTTATCAATATCTTCGAGAGTACCCTTACCCTTTGTGATCTTGTCAAGAATCTCGTGCATTCTCTTTGTACCGATACGGCAGGGAGTACATTTACCGCAGGACTCGTCAACTGTAAATTCGAGGAAGAACTTAGCGATGTCAACCATACAGTTGTCCTCGTCCATAACGATAAGACCGCCCGAACCCATCATTGAGCCGATGCCGATAAGGTTATCGTAGTCGATCGGGATATCGAAATGCTCTGTAGGAATACAGCCGCCTGAAGGACCGCCTGTCTGAGCAGCCTTGAACTTCTTGCCGTTGGGGATTCCGCCGCCGATCTCTTCGATAACTTCGCGGAGAGTAGTACCCATAGGAATTTCAACAAGACCTGTGTTCTTGATCTTACCGCCGAGAGCGAATACCTTAGTACCCTTGGACTTTTCGGTACCCATGGAAGCGAACCATTCAGCGCCGTTGAGAATGATCTGGGGAATATTAGCGTATGTTTCAACGTTGTTAAGGATAGTGGGCTTCTGGAACAGACCTTTTTCAGCAGGGAAAGGAGGTCTTGGTCTGGGTTCGCCGCGGTTGCCTTCGATTGAAGTCATAAGAGCAGTTTCTTCGCCGCAAACGAAAGCTCCTGCACCGAGACGGAGATCAATATCGAAATCGAAACCTGTGCCAAAGATATCCTTACCGAGCATACCTGCTTCACGAGCCTGCTTGATAGCGATATTAAGACGCTCAACAGCGATAGGATACTCGGCACGAACGTAGATGTAACCCTGCTTTGCGCCGATAGCGTAACCTGCGATAGTCATAGCTTCGAGAACAACGTGCGGATCGCCTTCGAGAACGGAACGATCCATGAATGCGCCCGGGTCACCCTCGTCGGCATTGCAGCAGACATACTTCATGTCAGCGTCGGGAACGATATTTCTGGCGAGCTTCCACTTCATACCTGTGGGGAATCCGCCGCCGCCTCTTCCGCGGAGACCTGAATCGAGAATAGTCTGGATAACGTCCTCGGGAGTCATCTCGGTAAGAACCTTGCCGAGAGCCGAATATCCGTCTCTGCCGATATATTCGTCGATATTTTCGGGATCAATAACGCCGCAGTTCCTGAGGGCAACACGATGCTGTTTTTTATAGAATGCAGTATCGTCGAGAGCTTTTATATTATCGCCGTCAACAGTCTCTTCATAAAGGAATTCCTTAACGGGATTGCCGCCGATGAGGTGTTCGTCAACAATACGTGTGATTTCTTCAACGCCAACGCGTGAGTAGAATGAGCCTTCGGGATAAACGATCATGATCGGACCTCTTTCGCAGAGACCGAAGCAGCCTGTTTTAACGATCTGTACTTTATCGTTCAGTCCCTTGGCAGCGAATTCCTCCTCAAGCTTCTCGATTATCTTGGGAGAGCCGGAAGAAGTGCAGCCTGTACCGCCGCAGACAAGAACGTGTCTTTCATATTTTGAAGAAGCGTTGCCATGAGTTCTGAGAGCAACTTCGCCCTCCACCGATTCTCTGACAGCCTTGAGTTCTTCAAGAGTCTTCATAAGTTAACCTCCTAACAGTTATGTATATTATGCAGTATACTTTTCGATGATTTTATCAACATCGTCCACGGTAAGACGTCCGTAAACGTCCTCATTGACGGTAAGAACAGGGGCAAGACCGCAAGCGCCTATGCAGCGGCAGGCTTCCAGAGAGAACTTTCCGTCGGGAGTGCATTCGCCGCCGGCGATTCCAAGTTTTTCCTGAAGCTTGTCGTAAATATCGCCCGAGCCTTTAACGTAGCAGGCAGTACCGAGACAAACGGAAATAGTGTATTCGCCCTTGGGGAAGAGAGAGAACTGAGCGTAAAAAGTTACAACGCCGTAGATTTTCTCAAGCGGAATACCTGTGTTGTCGGAAATAATTGTCTGAACCTCAATGGGGAGGTAGCCGTAAATTTCCTGAGCCTTTTGCAGAATGGGCATAAGCGCACCCTGTGTGTCCTTCTTCTCGGCAATAACAGCGAGAAGCTGAGCTTCCTGTTCCTTAGTGCCTTTGAAAGGAACTGTAGATTTAGCTGAATTCATGTAAGATGAACCTCCTTTAAACTTAGTCTGCACGAAGATGGACTTCGTACCGGACATAATAGAGACCTGTTCGGAAATCAAAATGATTATCGATCAACTATAATGTGAAATAAATAACAAAACCGCTTACCGACAGTTATATTACCACCCACATATCTCTTATGTATTATAACATATAATCAAAAAAAATTCTATCGCTTTTTTAGACTAATTAACGGTGAATTTCTTGTTTATTTTGCACAAAAGAAAATGTTGAAAATTGGTTAGTATTGTCTAACAAAAAGATTTTTGGTATTTTTATTTAAGTGATAGCAGATAGTACTGAAAAAAATATATCAAATTAACATAAAATTCTCATATTGATTTTCTAAAAAATCATTGACAAATATATATATTTATTGTATATTTATATCAAGACGAGGATAGCTGCATGACATTTGTCGAAGCTTTTAGCACGGCTTCGGCAGTAAGATACTGAACAGTCTTTAAAAATTCAGGAGGACAATTATATGAATATTCCGAACGATCCAATTATTCTTCTTAGTTTTATTAATACAAAGCTGCGTGATGAATTTTCCGATCTTGACGAGTTATGCGGCAGCCTGTGCGTTTCACGCGATGAAATTGAACGCAAGCTTGAATTCGTCGGCTATAAATACGATAAAGAAACAAACAGCTTCAGATGATGCCGCGGAGCATCGGAATGTGAGGGAAAAATGAAAAAAACACTTATAAAAACGACGGCTCTTCTTTCGGCAGTCACAATGTCGTTATGCGGAGCGTTCGGCAGATTCGTAGCAGCAGCGGCAGATTCCGAACCTGTGCAGTACACATTCAGATTTAATATAACCGACGATATGGAGCCTGCACCAAAGGTTGACGTTACGCTTTTTGATGATACAACAACAAATTATAAGTACATAAATATTCCGAAAGGAACTTTTATTAAGGAAGGTTATCAATTCAGCGGCTGGACGATTGACGGAATCGAAGGGTATCTCCCCGGCGATACATATGTTATTACAAACGATGTGACAGAAGTGGTTTTTGAGCCTGTCTGGTATGGTTCAAAAGATACGAACGTGCATACGGTTTCGTATAATCTGGAATATAACGGCGAGGTTCTTGAATATCCCGAATGGCTTGAGGATATCGAGGCTGTGGAGGGAATGATCATAACGCCCGATTATACAAGGATTTCACTTGACGATGGATTTTCAAACGGACTTATCTTGGGCGAGGATTATCCGCTTTCATTCGAAAAGCGATTTATAATGCCTGCTGAAGACGTTGTAATTACACCGCAGTGGATAAAATATATAAATCTCACATATTATGCAGGCAACGTGGACAGACTTGTTGGAAATGATATCAACATTTATCAAAAAAATGGCAAATCCAGTACTGAGCTTGCGCAAAGCGATCGTTTTTCACGTATGGGATTTAATCTTACAGGCTGGCTTTCCGATTATGACGGTCAGATTTACAAGCCGCTTCAATCAGTAACGTTGCCTGATGAGGACATAACATTTACGGCGGTATGGGAGCCTAAAAACTATGTTATCGTATTTGATAGCGGAAACGGTGGAAAAAGCATTAAAGTAAAGGGTAAAACCGATGAAACTATAGTCTGCCCCGAACCCGACGCGCCCGATAATGGCAAATATTTCTCAGGTTGGAAAGACAGTGAAGGAAAAATATATCAGCCCGGAGATGAATATCTGATTTACGGAGCGCTTCCCGGACTTGGAATTTCTCTCGATGGCGTATGGACAAATTCCGCTGAAAAGGTTGTTTACGGCGACGCGAACTGCGATGGTAAAGTCGAGATCGCTGACGCTACGCTGATTCTTCAATTCCTGACAAACAAAGACGAATATAATCTTACGGAGCATGGCATGAAAAATGCCGATTGCAGCAACGTTGGCGACGGCGTGACGGCTGCTGACGCTCTTGCTATTCAGAAGCTTGATGCAGGTGTGTTAAAATCACTGCCCGAAACAGAATAACTACAGCAAAGCCGATGCATTCAAGCATCGGCTTTTGGTTTTTATACTTGGAAGATTGTTAGGGTTTAGAATAGAGGGGAGTATATGAATAAGAACAAGTTCTTACTTTCCGTCGCGTCCTGCACGGGAATTCTTTTTTTGTTTTTTGACTTCATACATAAGTTCATCAGCCTGCTTTACAATTTTGTAAAGAGTATCTCCGATGCCTACAGTCGTAACGTAGCTTCCGAGACTTGCGGAAATGCTGTATGGCTTATTGATAATATTGTTTATGCTTGCCAACTTTGCGCTGAAACGCTTTTCAAGCAAGTCAGAGGAATCATCAGTGGCGCTTGGATCAAAAATCACGAATTCATCACCGCCGAATCGCGCGCATATAACGCCTGGACGGCAGCATTCCTTAATAACAAAAGCAAACTGTCTGATCGCGAAATCTCCTTCGTCGTGACCGTAATTATCGTTAATATATTTCAGTCCGTCCATATCGATAAATGTCAGCATGATTTTCTTATTTTCGGAAACGCTGCTTTTGAAGATCTCATCGGAAAACTTGATAAAGCCGTTTCTGTTGTAAATATCGCAAAGCGGATCAATAACATAGACTTTGTTCAATTCTTCCATAGCTTTATTGATGTGGGTGAGTTTACGGAGATTTTCGATTGAATGGCTGATATTCATGGAGAATGTATGGCAAAGCAGATTTATTGGGAAATCGCCGTTTGTAATGATATAATATCCGAGAGTTTTATTGCGGAAATGGAGAGGAAGAAAATAATTTATGTTGCCGCTGCTTTCCTGAGGAATGGGGAACATATTGCTTCCGCGGAAATATTCAACATTGTTCAGTTCACCTTTATCCCAGACGAACGGCGAAGTCATGCTTTCATACAGATCGGAATCCACATCGGCAAAAGCTTCCTGCCAGTTGCTTGTCATGCAGAGTGAAAAACGCTCGCAGTCGAGTTCTTCAACGAAATTCTGAATAACGCCGAAAAGTTCGGTTGCATTTTCAGTTTCGGCAAGTTTGGCTGCAAGAATGTTCAGCTTATGAACATTATCGTTTGCGTATTCGTTTTTATTGTACATGGTCTTGCGGAATTCGCTGAAATTATCGGGCGCAAGCGAGCCGCAGCCGCAGCTTTCGGTAAAAACGCAGGAAGCTTCCAGTTCATTGTATTTAGGCTCTTTACCGTTGAGAAGATCGAGAATAACGTTGCAAGCCAGACTGCCAAGTTTGAAAAGCGGACGTGAAACCGTTGTGAGAGCAGGACAATAATTTCTTGCGCTGAACGTGTGGTCGAATCCCGTCACTATAACGTCGAGGGGGATACAGAATCCGTATTTTTCGAGAGTGCTGATAGCAGTCAGCGCCATAGCGTCGTTAGCGCATATGAACGCATCGGGAAGCGGCAGTCCCGATTTCATGTATTCCTCAATAGCATCATGACCGTCGTAGCGGCGAAATTCACCGTAATAAATGCGGTTTTCCTCAACGGTAAGCCCGTTTTCCGCCATAACATCACGGAAAGCAAGCAGACGCTCGACCGCTTCGGGGTTTGACATAGGACCCGATATGTAGTTGATTACTTTTGCGCCGTGTTCGGTTATGACATGGCGCACCATATCGCGCATTGCTTTGGTATTGTTAATGCTGATATTGTGAAATTCCGGAAATTCGTCGCAGTCAAAAACAACAGCGGGAATTCCGGAAGCTTTTATCCGATTAATAATGCTTTCCTTTACAGAATCGTCGTTGATGGTGTTGGTCATCAATATAGCCGCGTCAAATTTTTTTAAATTGGCAAGCTTGTAGATAGCATATTCGCCTATATCGAAGAGTTTACTGTCGATCATACCGCCGAAAGCCGAAAAATACGATACGTTTATATTGTTTTTGCGGGCAAATTCGTTTATGCCGACAATAATATTATTCTGATATTCTTCGTCGAGACCTGCAACGAAAACGGCAATATCAATTACTTTTCCTAAGTTCATTTAGCATCTCCCGTCTGCTGTATACGATATTGCTCATAACAAGTTCAAAAGTATACAACAATTTCATTATAATATAATATTATTATATCATATTTTCATAAAAATAAAAGAGCAAAATGTAAAATTACAAAAAAATCGTCGTTTTGCACATTGTACACCATGTTTTTTTGTGCATCTACACAACAGTTTCGAAATGCGTTAAATGATTTTGTATCAATCTACAATTATTATATATTAAATTTGTACAAAATGATTAGTGGATTTCTATTTACTTTTTCGCTTTTTTGTGCTAAAATTATATATATTGCTCTGCTTAAAAATTTTATGGCAGATTCATAACTTGTTTTCAGAAAATTGAAAGGATAATAATTCGATGCCTATTACAGAATTACTTGAAAGAAATGCGCAGCTTTACGGAAATAATATTGCCCTTGTCGAGGTAAATCCCGAGATCACCGAGAACAGGCGCGTAACATGGAAAGAATATGAACTTATCGAGCCGAATCCCGAATGCTGTTATCGGCGCGAGATAACATGGAAGGTTTTTGATGAAAAAGCTAACCGTTTTGCGAATATGCTTCTCGAAAGGGGAGTAAGAAAGGGCGATAAAGTAGGCATACTTCTCATGAACTGCCTTGAATGGCTGCCCATTTATTTCGGGATACTCAAAACAGGCGCTCTTGCCGTGCCGCTCAATTTCAGATATACTGCTGATGAGATAAAATACTGCCTTGAATTGGCGGAGGTCGACGTGCTTATGTTCGGACCTGAATTTATCGGAAGAGTTGAGGAGATAGCTGAGGAAATAAGCCGCAACAGACTGCTGTTTTACGTTGGGGAGGGCTGCCCGTCTTTTGCGGAGCATTACGACAGTAATGTTGCAAATTGTTCAAGCACCGCTCCCGATGTAAAGCTTACCGACAGCGACGACGCTGCTATTTATTTTTCATCGGGGACGACCGGATTTCCCAAGGCGATACTTCATAATCATGAAAGCCTTGTTCATTCGGCTAAGGTTGAGCAGAATCACCACGGTCAGACTAATGACGACGTTTTTCTATGCATTCCTCCGCTTTATCATACCGGCGCGAAAATGCACTGGTTCGGAAGTCTCTTTTCGGGAAGCAAAGCAATTCTCCTGAAAGGCGTAAAACCGAAGTCGATAATCGAGACCGTTTCGAATGAAAAATGCACTATCGTATGGCTTCTCGTTCCGTGGGCGCAGGATATTCTTGACGCGATAGACCGAGGTGAGATAAATGTTGAGGATTATTCGCTGTCTCAGTGGCGGCTCATGCATATCGGCGCTCAGCCTGTTCCGCCGTCGCTTATCGCGCGCTGGAAAGAACATTTCCCGAATCATCAGTATGACACGAATTACGGTCTCAGCGAATCTATCGGACCGGGCTGCGTTCATCTCGGAGTTGAAAATATACATAAGGTCGGAGCGATCGGCAAGGCCGGATTCGGCTGGGAAGTAAAAATTGCCGATGAAAATGGAAATACCGTTGCGCGCGGAGAAGTGGGAGAACTTTATGTAAAAGGGCCGGGAGTTATGACCTGCTATTACCGCGATGAAAAAGCCACGGCGGAAAGCCTTCGCGATGGTTGGCTTCTTACGGGCGATATGGCTCAGGAGGACGAGGACGGTTTCATTTTCCTTGTTGACCGCAAGAAAGATGTTATCATAAGCGGCGGTGAAAATCTTTATCCCGTTCAGATCGAGGATTTCCTCCGTTCGCACCCTGCTGTAAAAGATGTTGCGGTTATCGGACTTCCCGATAAGCGTCTTGGTGAAATTGCCGCCGCTATAATTTCCGTGAAAGACGGAATGATATGCAGCGAAGATGAGATAAACGCATTTTGTCAGAAAATGCCCAGATACAAGCGTCCTCATAAGATTGTTTTTGCCGATGTACCGCGAAATCCCACGGGTAAGATAGAAAAGCCGAAGCTTCGCGAGATCTACTGCGGAGAGAGTCTTGTGGCGTCGCAGATAAAGAATTAAGGTGAGCAGAATGAACAGTGATTATTCAGAAAATCTTGAAAAGGTACGAGCAATATTCAAGGGCGATAAGTTCGCCTCGGAAAACGGAATGATTGTCGAGGAAATCGGCGATCATTATGCAAAATGCAGTGTTGAACTGAAAGATATCCACCGAAACGCAATGGGCGGAGTTATGGGCGGAGTGCATTTCACTCTTGCGGATTTTGCCTTTGCCGTAGCCGCTAACTGGCAGCAAATGGGTACAGTTGCTCTCAGTACCGATATTGCCTTTATAGGAGCTGTCAAGGGAAACAAGCTTACAGCCGAAGCAACTCTTGTGAAGAACGGACGCTCGGTATGCTGTTATCATATTATGGTAACTGACGATCTCGGAAATATCGCTGCCGACGTAAAGACTGTAGGATTTCATAAGAATTCCTGAAAGATTGTTGAGTAGTTTTCTGCATGAAAATTTAGCGAAAAAGGTTGACATTTTATTCTGAAAGGTATATAATAACAACGCTGAAATTTTTTGCATGGGAGATTTTATTATGGATGATATTGAAATTTATCTTAACCGACTGTCATCAGAAAGCGATATTTTCGCGGAAATGGCTTTAAAAATCAATTCCGGCATTACCGATGTCGATTCATTGGACGTTTTTTTAAAGAATGACGGATCAAATTTTAATTTCAATCTTTATGTTTCCACGGAAAGCGAACCGAATAAAACGGTTGATGAAATTCTTGCCGTATTCGACAAATATGGCGACAGTATTTCTTATCAGATAATAAAAAGTGAATTTCTGAATCTTGTTGACGATGATCATCATATGCTTTCGGAGGCGAAGCCTCGCTGTCTTGTTCATCGTGACGGCGATCTTCATCCGGCTGTCCATGTGTGGATAGTTATGGAGAAGGATATGGGAGTTTATGTGCTTTTGCAGAAAAGATCGGATAAAAAGAAGATACATCCCGAATGTTATGACGTTTCCGCCGCAGGTCATGTGCCGCAGAGTGAGGAATTTAGAATTTCCGCAGTTCGTGAAGTCGAAGAAGAACTTGGATTGAAAATCGTCGAGCATGATCTGGATTTCCTTGGATTTCATAAATCCTGCTATAGCTGCGGAGAAATATGCGACAATGAAATACGAGCTGTATATCTCTGCCGTAAGCACGTTGACGATAATGCTCTTGTTCTTCAGGACTCCGAGGTCGAATCCGTATGCTGGGCGGAGATAGACGAACTTCTCGCGGGAATGGACGACAACTCGTTTGCGAACTGCATTGACCGCGATGAACTTTTAATTATAAAAAATTCTATACATTAAAATATAAAATCCCCGAATTATCGGGGATTTTTGTTTTGCCAACTTTAATTCGTCATGCTCTTTACAGCAGCAAGCATTTTTGCATATAACAGTTGTCGCATAATAACTACATCGTAAACGTCAACTCTTCCGTCATCGTTGAGATCACAGGAATATTCTGTTTTCTCAATCGCCAAAACATAGCTTGCACAGTAAACAAGATCAGCGATTGTTACTCTTCCGTCATGATTGAGATCGCCGTATTCGAACTCTTTGGGAGCGGTCGTCGATGTGACGGTCGTAGTTGAGGGCGTAGAAGTTGTCGAGGGTGAAGATTTTGTTGTTGTTTTCATTGTGGCAACCGTTGTTGAAGTGGCTGTGGAAGCTTTAGATGTGGCATTTGAAGTTGCAGTAGTCTTGAAAGTAGTTGTTGCTGTCGTGGAAGTAGTAGTCGAAGTCGTGGGAGATGTGGTTGTCACTGTTGTGGAAGTCGTTGTTGTACTTGACGTCCAGTCGTAATTTTTCGAAGCCAACTCCGGATATGTGAGTTTGATAACTATATATTCCGAACAGGGCGTATGATTGACATTGAATTCGTCCGCGCCTTTGAGAAAATAAGTATCACGCAGTTCCAGACCGTTTCTTCCGTCAAGATCGTCCCATGTAACGTCTACGGCATACCATAAGCCGTCCTCCATCTGAACGTAATTCCACATATGCGCGGTGGAATTTTCAAGATCGTAATTTCCGAAAACGCAGACGCAGGGAATCCCTATGCGGTCGCACATAAGCTTGAAACCCTTTGCGTATCCTTCGCAGACGGCTCCGGGAGTAACAAGAGCGCTGAGACAGTTTCCCGTAAATCTACCCGACAGATCGTAAGTTGTGAATTTTATGATCGTATCATGTATGCATTTCAGCTTTTCAGCCGTAGTTTCGCCCGTTACAGTGAAGTTATCAGCCGCAGTCTCAAGCTTTTCCTTGAATTCCATTACTTCGTCAAGAGATGAAAATCCGCTGCTGTAAGCAGGCGTAAACGTTAGTTTGCTGAAAGTGTAGGTGTATGTTTTTGTACGCCAGTTAAACGAGTAGGAAAGATTTCCCGTGCCTACCTCCGTATTATTTTGATCCAGCCAGAAAATTTCGGGATTATCGTAAGAAGCGGCGTCCATTGCGCTTGCACAAGCTCCGAAAACTGCCTCAAAAAATTCATCATCTGACGGCGGCTGAGATTGACTCTGAAATGATACGGCTTTGGGAAGCTGTACTGTAAATTTATCAATAGAGGGATTCACCAACTTTACGAATTCCGCATATACTGCTTTATTATTGGCGTCGAGATAGTCGCCGAGGTTGTATTCGTTGTAAGTCGGATCGGCGAGAATCGCAGGCGGCTGATAAATTTCAGAAAGACTGCCCATACCTCTGTAATATTCATTGAGAGTAGATGCTTCGTTCGTCATATCAACAGTTCCCACGGATATTTGTCCCTCCGCTATGGCCGGGATCGGAACAATTCCCGTAAGGAGTGAAATGGAAGCAAAAATAGATAAAGCTTTGGTAAATATTTTTTTCATTTAAAAAACCTCCGTTTCGTTCTCCAATTCCCATTATTCTTTGTTGTCCGCTGTCTGCAAATTATTTACAAAATACAGCGAAAAAATTCTTTATATATTAATAATACAGCTATATTAGTAACTTGTCAATAGTATTTTCAACAAATTAAAAGTTAATTTTGTATGAACGGATTTCCGCTTTAATTAACAAAAACAGTAATCGCGCATTTTTGTCCGCCATAGGTATACATATTGCCGCCGCTGAAATACATTTTTAGTCTGATTTGTGTTGAAAATACTAAAAAAAAGTGAAAGAAAGCTATATTATTTGTTAGATTGTCACTTGAAATTATTCGGACAATGTGGTATACTTTTATTATAAATCAATGTACATTTGAAAGGTGATGTTCTGAAAATGAATTTATCCGAAATGAATAAGGAACAGCTCCTCGGCTTTAAAAATGAAACCGAAGCGCTGTATAATGACTTTAAGGCGCAGGGACTATGTCTCAATATGTCAAGAGGAAATCCCTGCAAGGAGCAGCTTGAACTCAGTCTTGAAATGCTTCACTCCTTCGACGATAATGATTTCGCAAGCGAGAACGGCATAGACGTAAGAAATTACGGCATGCTTGACGGTATTCCCGAAGCTAAAAAGCTTTTTTCCGATATGATCGGCGTTGAAGAAGACGAAGTCATCATATTTGGCAATTCCAGTCTTAATGCTATGTACTGGGCGGTTCAGGTCGCGTTCAATAAAGGTCTGAACGGCTGTACTCCCTGGTGTAAACTGGATAAGGTGAAGTTTCTTTGTCCTGTTCCCGGTTATGACAGACATTTTAAGGTAACGGAATTTTTCGGAGTTGAAATGATAAATATCCCCATGACTTCAACAGGTCCGGATATGGATATGGTTGAAAAGCTTGTTGCAGAGGACGAGGATATAAAGGGAATCTGGTGCGTGCCTCAGTATTCAAATCCGGACGGCATTTCCTACAGTGACGAGACGGTCAGACGTTTTGCGGCTCTTAAACCAAAGGCTAAGGATTTCAGAATTTTCTGGGACAACGCTTACTGCATTCATCATCTCATTGACGAGCCGAAGTATATCCTTAATATACTCGATGAGGCTAAAAAAGTCGGAAATGAAAATATTGTGTACATTTTCGGTTCTACTTCCAAAATTACATTCCCCGGCGCAGGCGTTGCCGTTATGGGCGCGAGCAAGGAGAATGTTGAGAAACTGAAAAAGCATCTCGGAATCAGCATTATCAGCTATGACAAGATGAATCAGCTCAGGCACGTTAAGTTTTTCGGCACATACGAGAATATGATCGAGCATATGAAGAAGCATACCGCGATCATTGCGCCTAAATTCAAGCTTGTATGTGAAATGCTCAAAAATGAGATCGCACCACTTGGCATAGGCGAATGGACAGAGCCTGACGGCGGTTATTTCGTAAGTTTCAACGCGCTGAACGGCTGTGCAAAGCGAATTGTCAAGCTTTGCAGCGAAGCAGGCGTAACTCTTACAGGAGCGGGAGCAACTTTCCCTTACGGCGTTGACAAAGATGACAGAAATATCAGAATCGCGCCTACATATCCGTCAATGGACGAACTTCAAAAGGCAATGGAACTTTTCGTTATCAGCGTAAAGCTTGCAAGTGCGGAAAAACTGCTTCGCGAAATGAAGTAATCACAAATCAAACAGGTCTAATCAAAAAAGTCTGCCTATAAAAACGGCAGACTTTTTTGATTATTTATCATAAATATTATTTTTTATCACATCGTAATTCGAGTCAAAATCAACAACAAGCACTGAACTTCCGTTGATATTGTCGCCGTAATACGTACCCTCATAGGGAATCTGTATCTGCTGACGATCGTCGCCAAGCATAAACGGCGCGCGAAGTGAAAGCAGATAAAGCTGAGCAGTACTCATATTCGTATCAACAGACGGCAGAACGCTTGTGGAAATATTCATCATTGCAGACGGGGAAAATCCCTTGACCTTATCCATAACAAGTTCGATAACTCGCCGCTGTCTTTCGGTACGTTCAAAATCGGCATTGCCGATATATCTGATGCGCGCGTAAGAAAGCGCCTGCTTTCCATTGAGATGAATCTCACTTCCGCCGCCGCTTAGAAGATCGTCAAGCACGCCGTCGCCCATTATCTCATTGACTTCAGCCTGAAGGATCGTATTGATCTCCTTTGCCTCCGCGTCGGAAATATCAACATCAATACCGCCTACAGCGTCAACTATATTGGCAAACGATACAAAATTGACGGAAACATAATTATCAATGCGTATTCCGAAATTATGCTCGATAGTATCCATTACAAGATCAGCGCCGCCATAGGAATAGGACGCATTCAGCTTGTCCCAGCCGTAATTCGGAATCTCAACATAGCAGTCGCGCATGAATGAAGTAAGCGTGATCGTATCGGATGAACTGTTCATGGAAAGAAGCATCATGGTATCAGATCTGCCCATTTCTTCGGCAGTTCTTCCGTCCGTTCCGATAAGCAGAACATTGGTAACGCTACTGTCAGAAAGCGCGCCGCCGTTTCTTGTACGGCTGCCCGTTTCAACGTGATTCATTTTTTTGATCAGGCTAAGCGCAGTGCATGAATATACGCCGAAAAGAATCAGAAACAGTATCAGCAGTATCATCAGCAGTCTCATAAGAATTTTTGAAATTCCACTGCTGTGTTTTTTCTTCTTCTTTTTCTTTTTTTGTCTTGGCTGATCGGGTCGGCGTCTTGGGGGCTGATCGTTGTAATGTCTCCGACGGCGCGGTCTTTCTCCGCGCGAATCGCCATAATACGGTTGCCTGTTATACTGATCATTGTAATAATATTGCTGCCGATCGTAATAGGGGTCGCCCTGCGGAGGATATTGTCCGCTGTTGTATGGCGGAGGCGGATATTGACCGTTGTCATACGGCTGCTGAGGCGGAGGAGTCGGATATTGCTGTCGTGGCTGCTGCGGATACTGCGGCTGCCTATCGTGATATTCCCGTGCCTCGGGAGGAATATATATTGTCTGCGTATTGCGGTTGTCATTATTTTTTTTGCCTTTATTTCTGTCTGTCATAGTATCTCCTTACAGCTTCTTCAAGTTGACTGAAATGCAGGTCAGCGCCGTGCATATCAGATTGTAGATTATCATAGCCGTAGCCGACATATAAATGTAGTCGAACTCGAATGCCTTTGAAAGAATAAGCATCATCGACAGTCCAAATCCGAGAAGTATCGAAACCGACTGTATAATTAGTCCTATGATAGCCGAAGAATGGATTATTTTAATGCCGAGTAGGAGCTGAGCCATTGAAGTGAATCTGCCCGTACAAGCCATAGACGCGCTCATTCTTACGACTTTGCTTGTTTCCGCGTCGAAATCTTCATGAAGTTTTTTCGGAATTACCTTGATCAAATCTTTTGAAATTCCGTAGACTGAGGATATTTTTTCTTCTGTAATAAATGTGTCCATGGATTTCACTATCATGCAGATTTTCTTTTTCGCAAGGCGTTCCGCCCATTTTTTAACATTTCTGTCGCCGTTTATATCAACTACGAACATTGCCGCGAGATTTCCCGAAATTGAAAGATAAAGCGGTTCATGACCGTCGGCGTATTCGGCTTCCTGAGATAAAGTCGGAATGCCCTCAATGTTGTGGCTCGTCATAAGTTCGCGGCTTCCGAGCAGGATTCTGCGATTGTTTATCCAGCCGCACATACCCAAATTCTCCTCATATGAGAAATTATCTATAGGGTAGAGGAGAGATTCTTTTCCGTGTATTACGTCGGTAAAAAGTCTGCGCATTACGCTGCCTGCATGAACAGTAAGGCTTGCGGCGTCAAGAAGCGCTTCATCGAGTTTGGTATTTGAAAAAACTTTAATTCCGCCTAATTTTACCGAACCTTCGGGGAATAGTATATCTGCATCGGCAAGTATTGAATTGGCGTCATATAAATCGTCAACGCTCTGATATCCCAAAATGATTCCCTTATGTGCAAGAGTCTGCTTTGAGATTTTTTCCAATGGGATATTTGAAGTAAACGGAAGAGAAATGCAGGAGCAGGCGCATATGAGCATACTGAAGATTGAAAATCCGAATGTGACCGATTCGATCGACAAAAGAGTGCCTGTTCTGAAAATCGTAAGAAAAACCGAAGTTATAACTGAAATTATCAGGCATAAGGGGGCGGCTTTTTTGCAGAAATGATCGGTTATATCCGCGGAGTAGGAATATCGGAGAAAATCGGTAAGAAAATCAGTTGGGCGCATTGCCGCGGTTATCGGAAAATCGCCGAGAGTTCCCCTTGTAAGGCGTTCTGCGCGTTCCTCATCTCGTACGTAAACTACTGCGTGGCGATCGAAACTTTGGGAAATAAAGTTGAAATTACGCTTCGCCCGCTTTAAAATAAGCAGTTTTCCGATGGCATTAAACAGCAGTGCAAGAATTCCCACAGGCATATAAACGTGGATTATCTCCTGCCGCGCCATATCGGTTTTCAGAAAAGCCGTTATCAGCGATATGAGACAGGTCAGAGCCGTTATAGCTGTCATGGAATCTCCGTCCGCTTTCAGCTTTGCAAGATTTTTCAATCCCTTGGTGATAACAGGCATTGAGTAAAAAAGCGCCAGCAGACCGAGCAGCAAATGAGTTATAAGAAACGTATGTATATGACTGATGTGAAGAAAGCTTATTATCGGCAGATCGAATCTGCTGCAAATTGTGATATACAAGCTAAGAAAAGCCGTCAGTGCAAGAACGGTAACTCTGGTAGAGAGGATATTTTTCAGTTCGTATATATCTCTTCCAACATCTTGAACATCGCCGTAATAGTTGAAATCCACGATGCGCTTTGTACGCTTGTCTTTTGATTTTGATTTAGTGAATTCTTCAGCGTTGCGCGAAACATGAACATCGAGAGAATCGGGCGAAACTGCATCGCTTTTGCTGAGATCGATACTTGTCTTTTTCGCTCGCGGAGCAGGCTGAACGGGCTTTGTGGCTTCCATTGCCTCGGGAGAGGGAACGATATCAGTAACGTATTTTCTGCCGCTTCCTTCTATTTCGCTGAGAATTTCGTTTCTGGTGCGTTTCTTCTTTTTGATCTTCGGCGGCGTGTACATATATTCTCCGTCCGGAGTTTCCTTGGAATACGTGCGTTTTTCTGTTTCTTTTGATTTTTTTGAGCGGCGTTTTTTGCGGCGGTTATTCCGCTCCGCTTCTCTCGCTCTTGTGGAATCAGACATCCGGCGTATTTTCGGCGTACTGTTGGACAAATCTTCGTATTCGCCGATACTTTCCGCTTCGTGAGTGGATTTTATATCACTCAGACCGTCCGTACCTGCAAACGCCACCTGTTTCCGTGAGAGTTCGGCAGGCTTGACTTCGTTTGCAGGGGTATGTTCTTTGTCGTCGTCGAAAAGTTCGTTTCGCTCATGAGAAACCGCGGTTCGTGTTTTGGGCTGATTTATATTAATGGGGTCGGGAAGAGTGGAATTTATAATTTTCTGCGCATCGACACGTCCGACATGAGCTGATGATGTATCGTTGGGATTCGGAGAATATTCGTTAAGTATATCTTCCAATGATAATTTATTGTCTGACATAATTGACTCCTTCCTATTCGGCTGACCTCTGGCGAAGCACTTCATACATGAAAATGCCTGCGGCTACAGAAGCGTTAAGTGAATTTATTTTGCCGAGCATAGGCAGTTTTATCATAAAATCGCATTTTTTCTGAATGAGTCTGCTTATGCCGAAGCCCTCTGAGCCGATAACGAGTCCGCAGCTTCCGGTGAAGTCGGTTTTGGTATAATCGCTTCCGCCGGCGTCTGTTCCGTAGATCCATACGCCGTTATCTTTCAGCGTATCTATAGCCGAAGCGAGATTTGAAACTCGTGCCACGGGAACATAGCTTGCCGCGCCGGCAGACGTTTTGAAAACAGTTGCATTCAATCCCGCGCTGCGCCTTTTGGGGATTATTACTCCGTCTGCGCCGGAGGTTTCGGCAGTTCGGATAATTGCGCCGAGATTATGTGGATCTTCTATCTCGTCGCAGATAATTATGAAAGGTTTTGTTCCTTTTTTGGCGGATATGGCGAGAATGTCATCAAGAGTTACATATTCGCCGCAAGCTCCTACCGCGACTACGCCCTGATGCGAAGCGCCGCCCGAAAGTTTATTGAGTTTTTCGTCGTGCGCGTCCTTTACGACGATACCGTTATCCTTTGCGAGACGGCGTATTACAGAAAGGCTGCCGCCGTTTCCGTCAATATATATGGTATCGAGATTCGCGCCTGATTTCAGCGCCTCGATTACGGGATTTCTGCCGCAGATAACATCGGCGGTTTTTTCACCCGATCTTGATTCATTTTTTTCATTCATTTCTTTTGTTCGCTCCTTTATATCACGGTTTATCTTTCTTCTTTCCGTGTTGACTTATACTATTAATTCTATCATGTTTCACTTCGATTGTCAAGCTTTTTAACAGGGGATTTCAGACTATACGCATGAAAGTTTATCCTCAACTGAAAAGGAGATATTGTAACCATTTTGTAACCTATTACAAAGAAAGCACG
>CAYNYB010000016.1:0-76796 GCA_964401315.1 uncultured Alistipes sp. | reverse complement strand
AAGATGATCCGCCGGAAGTTCCGCCAGATGAAGAACCACCGGAAGAATCACTGATACCAAGACCGACTTTAAAGCAATCCCAGATCTCAGCCGGCAAAGCCTGAACCGCAGCTATCAGAGTATCAAGCTTGCTGTTTGTTTCGGTCATATCAACATTTACCGTTATGTCTCCTACTGTTCCGCCGGAGCTGACACCGCCTGAATCATCACCAACGCCGGGGAAAGTTGTGCCGTCGGTAAAGATTTCGTAAACGGAAACGGAAAAATCATCTTCATCGGAGCTTAAAGAAATAACGCTGTTCTTTGAAAGTCCGTAAGTTGTTGTAAAAACATCCATATTAACATAACAAGAATCGACGTAAGAAAGATTTGAGGAAGCAGAAGAAACATAAGGAGAACGATAACCCCAACCAGAACCAGAAAAAGAAAAAGGAGAAAGAACGCAAGCTAAATACTGATTATCTGACTTGATCGTATATGAAAATTCAGAAGATTCAGAAGAATTTGTATGAAAGACCTCGTAAACCTTGGAAAAGCCTGTACCATAAGGAACAAAACTAATAGCAGTTTGAGAAGTGAAAGAAACAAAAGAATCATTATAAAACGATCTATAATAAAAAGTATCACCTGCAACAACAGGGATACAGGTTATTACAGAATATACAAAATAAGAACCGTTAGAATTATAAGAATAAGTTTGTGAGAAGCCGACAACGTCATCTACATCAGATAAAAGAATTTTATCTTCTTGACGTTCTACGCCCTGCCAAATAAAATTATTAGAAGAATGCAAATAAGACTTATCAAGCATTTCTATAAGCTTTAAGCCAGGAGCAGAAGGACTAATGTTGCACTTGTATAAGGTATGAAACAAATAAATACCGTCAGAGGGAGCAACGCAATTTAGATCAGAACCATAAGAAGTATAAAGAGAAGCGGGAACGGTATACGCAGAGACAGGGAGCGAAGAAACTACATTCAAAAGCAGTATAACAACCGATGTTATTATGATAAGCTTCTTTTTCATCTCCTCACTCCCCTGTTGATAGCTTATTTAACAACTCTGAATCCGTTTATCTCCGGAACGCCTTTAACGAAGCCGATCGTAAATTCGATATTCTGATCAAGGAACTTACCGAGAGCAGATATAACAGCTTCATTTTTGGCAGCTGAATCAAGACCGAGAGACGTTTTAATCAATGCGCCTTTGATCTTCTTTTCAGCAACAACAAAACCGAATTCATTATCCTTTAAGCCCTCATCGGAAAGACAACGAAGAAGAACGTTAGACCAAGGTATTACTTCTCCGGAATCCTTGTTAACAATATCTCCGCTCTGGAACTCGAAACCTACTAATTTAATCATTTTTTTACTCCTTCCCCTGTCGGCATTGGGGACGCCGTATTTTGTCGAACCCGTTCCGCTGCACCTTTGCCGACTGTACAGCGGGCAGAGTTCGTATATATCAATCGGAATTTTCCGATGATATGCGGTATTTTATCGAATCACTGTATTCAAGAGATTCAACAACGCCCGCAAGACGAGTAAGATAAGTGCGAATTTCACGGCAATAAGCTGTACAATCACCAAAATCTTGACAATCAGAATAAAGAACATCAAAAAATGGCTGAATAAGATTAAGAGAACCTAAAGCAAGTCTAATGTTGTGCTCAACAAGCTTTTTGTCCTTATTAAAAGACTTAACAGGATATTCAAGCATTATTTATTCCTCCTTGGTTGAAATAACTATTAATTAAACCTTATAAGATGTATCCAAAGATATTATAACACCTTATTAGGAAATTGTCAATAGTCCAATGAGATGTTATAATAATTTTATAGAAAAAAACAAAAAAGAGGGATTTTTTTATGAATTATAATGAAAGTTTAAAAAAAATAAGAGAAAAAAAAGGAAAAACTCAAAACGAAATAGCAAATGAATTAAATACAACACAACAACAGTATTGGAAATATGAAAAAGGAATACAGGAACTTCCGGTAAGACATTTAATAACACTATCAAAAATATATCAGGTTACAACAGATGAAATATTAGGACTTAACAAAAAAACAAAATTACAAAAAAACGAAAGTGAAGAAGAATTTTTAGATAAATTTAAAATGCTATCTCCTAAGGATAAAGGAAGAATAATAGGAAGAATGGAAGAAATTTTAGAAAAAGAAAGCGATCAAAACAAGTACGAAATAAAACAACAAAATAACGGAACAGCAACAGTTACTATAAATAACAAATAAAAGGAGATAAGAAAAGAGGTGATTTAAATGAGCGCAGAATTTGCAGGAGGATTAATAGCTTTATTTATTGGAAGCAGTTGTGTAGCAATAATATGGAAATGGATTAGTGGAAAATAAAAACTGAAAGGAAGTGAGGATATGCAAGAATTGTTATCAAACCCATTGGTAATAATTGGATTAACAATAAAAGCAATAAAATACTTAATATATCAAATTGAAAAATAGCAAATTGCACAAAAGAATCAAGAAAAATAACGCTGCCGCAAGCCTGATTAAGTACAGATCGGAGATGCAGCAGCGGCATTTTTCGAGATTTTTTCGGCATAATGCACAAAAGCACCTCCGACAGCTAAGAGAACGCTTCTTTATTGTTGAAAGCTGTAGCACAGCCATTGAAAGCCGTTGAAAATCATTGAAAGCCATTGAAAGCGTTGAAAATCGGAGATTTCCAACACTTCCAACAGCTTCCAACAATTTCCAACATCTTCCAACAACTGCGCTAAGAGCTTCCAACAATCTGCAGGGGCGGTCCCCTGCAACCCCCTATCATAGCATATCATAGGATATCATAAAAGATAGCCGAAAATAAATGTGCTTGATCGGAGAGTAAGTCATGCCGATCGGAACGCACTGGAATACGAAAAAAGGCTGCCGAAGTTTTCGACAGTCTTTTTGTTAAATAATGTAAGTTTGGCGCAATTTGGTATAGGCTTTCAACATTAGCTCTCCTCGGTAATACCTAAAGAAAAATCCTCCGCAGTTTCCTACGGAGAATCCAATCTGTCCCATTACAAAGGAACAGTTCAAAAATTATTTATTCTTAGAACTACTGGTGTTCATATATGCAGAAAGAGAGAATTTTAATTTAGAATAGCGGTAAGTCTTGAATCTTTCTGCCGCAAAATCGATTCCATTCGCCGACATAATGAGCATAAGCGGAATGAAATTGAATAGATAACGTGAACGAGTTTCCCACATCAGCAGAAAGAGTGTTAAACCAAATAGGGCGAGATTGACATACGCCATTGAATTGCTTCTGCCCTTTAACGCTCCCGAAACCAGTGAAAGCATCATGGCTATGAGTATCATTAAATGATATGACTGAAAATAGAGCAATGCCTTTTTTCCTTGACATATAATTGCTTTAAGCAGATTTTCCTGAGATTTTTTAAGGTGATGATTTATATAATAAGTGCCGTCGCTCCATGTGAAAGCGAGTTTTTTTAACAGATGTTCGCCCATGTCGGCTGCCGACATATTGTGCATTCTCTCCTTGATCACCTCTGTCGCCTTGATCTTTCGCGTTTCGAAATCAGGCTGAAATTTGGTGAAATTATGCTCTTCAACGTCGAATCCGCCCTCCTCTTTGAGTCCCATCATTACCCAGTGAACAGTCGGAAATTGATGAGCGTCAAGCTGTTGTTTAGTGGAAATCCCACTGTTTATTCCGTAACTACGAACGGATGAACTGAAAATAATCAGAACAGCAGCCATTATTCCTGCCGCGGAAAGCCATTTTTTCAGCGGCAGATTCGCCGCAAAATAAATTACAGAAGCGACAAGAAGAACCGCCAGACTCCCCTTTATCGAATATCCTATCGCGATAACAAGGCTTGCCGACGCCGCGAATCCAAAGAAAGCTTTCAAATTTTCCGCCCTTTTCGCTTTGATCACAAGATAAACCGCCGCCGTAACGAACGGCATACTAATGGAATCTGTGTAGCAGTACGCCGCGTAGGTATACAGCGGCGCATAACCAAACATGAGGAGAATTCCGAGCGCAGTCTTTCGGTTATCCGCGAAAATTAACCGCATACATCTATAAAAAAAGAATAAGCCGATCTGAATGAACGCCGTGTTCAGCAATCCTGCATCATATACCGAAATTTCGCCTTTCAGCGCGTATAATAATTTGTAGTAATTCGACAGAAGAATAAGCATTGCCCAGTTATTCGGGAACTGCGAAAAGTAGGTTTCGTGTTTCGCGGTCGCGGTCACTGCTTGACTGAAATCCGCACCTTTTGCGTATTCGCAGGCGGCATTGTGAATAAATCCACAATCGCTGAACGGTACATTTTTCAGCTTGAATACCAGAAAAAGCTGAACAGTCAGTATTATCGCTGCGCAAACGGCGTATAGAGTATTTGCTCGATGCTTATCAAGATTTATTTTGTCGCTTAAAACCGCGTATAGAATTATAACCGCAACAGTCATGAAAATTCCGATGAAAATCCCCTTGAAGTCGAATTCTGTGATTTTCAGGGGGATTTTCATAAGATTTCCGCAATATGTCAGGCACACTGCCATAATGATAACCACAAAAATGGCTAAATAAGTCCAATGAAAAGCTTTCGTCAGATATTTTGTCATATAATTTTTTGTCATTAAAAAATCTTCTTTCGTCATTACATTAGTCAAGTACAGATGATTTTCTCATCGCTAATAGTATATCACAATTACTCATTATTTTCAAGCAAATTTTATCCAAATATTCTGGTTATTAATTATACAAATTCTATTTATAATTAATAAAATCAAATGAAATTATCTTAAAAAAATCTTAAGATTAATAATGATTTCTTAAATAATCCCCTGCCCTATTGACATTTTTTTCACATAAGTTTATAATAAGAATCAGCCGCATAAGTAAAAAATGATTTATGCGAAAATTTATAAAAAACGCTTGACAAATCTGTGTAACTGTGATATTATATAACTGTAGCAAGTGTATTATTTATCATAGTACGCAAATTACAGAAAGGAAAATATAATTTTATGGCAAAATCTAAAAAACTTGCAGTCGGAATTGCTGCGGGTGGCATTGCTGCTCTTATTATAGTAGGCGCGGCAGGCTGCGCAGTCAGCAAGATATTTTCTTCCGTAACCGACAATGGAATGGGCGTTGAGGTTTCTGCTGCGGAAATGACCGATCTCATTCGCGGTATTAACGTTTCCGGTACTATAAACGGCGTTAATACCGTGAAAGTCACCAGCTCGGCA
Source organism: uncultured Alistipes sp. (assembly GCA_964401315.1). Classification (GTDB taxonomy): domain Bacteria; phylum Bacillota; class Clostridia; order Oscillospirales; family Ruminococcaceae; genus Ruminococcus. The sequence goes on along the minus strand of CAYNYB010000016.1, from coordinate 71,540 downwards.
ACTTCAAAAATCGAATCGCTGCTTGTTTCACCCGGTGATTATGTTCAAAAAGGAGACATTCTCTGTATTTTCGACAGTTCGTCGCTTCAAGATGAATATGATGAACTCAAACGTGAGGTTGAGAATGCGGAAAAAATGAACAAGCAGACTCATGACATCAACGTGCGGAATCTCAACGAGGCAAAGGCTGACAGAGAAACTTCTCTCGCTCAGGCTCAGCGCGCTATCGATGAGGCAATAGCTGCCCGAGATAAGGCTTCTGCGCGTTACAATACAATGATTGAAAAATACAATTCCGCCGCCGCTCGCAAAGATGAACTGTATAATCAGCTTCAATATGCAGCCGATGAGGAATCCGCAGAACAACTTGGTGAACTTTATCAAGAAGCTGTTTCGGAATTTCATAGCGCAGAATCCGAAATGACGTCTCTTGCAGATCAGCTTGATTCCTGCGAAAGCGCGATTCAATCCGCAAAGGATGCTTACGAATCTGCAAAAAGAAGCGCGGATTCGGCTGTTCAAAATATGCAGGACGTTATCGACGCCGAAAAATTCCGCTCCGATAATTCCTCGCAGAAGCAGTTGAACAAGCTTGCCGAGCAAATAGAGGAATGCACTGTAAAAGCTCCTATCGACGGCATGGTGACTTCCCTGAACGCTGCGGAAGGCTCTATCCCCTCTTCCGAAGCTATTATGACGATCGTCGACGATTCTTCACTGATTATCACCGCTGATATACGCGAAGCTGATATTCTTCGAATCACCGAGGGTATGAGGACTGTCGTCAAGACTTCCGCTACGGGCGATGAGGAATTCGACGGCGAGATTACAAAAGTCGTGAAAATTTTTCAAGAGAATACCAGCGATTACTACTCCCAGAGCGAAGGCAACTATACTGCGGAAATTACCGTCAGCGGCGCGCATGAGAATCTGTTTATCGGCATGAAAGCAAGCGTTCAGATAATTCTCGAAGAAAAAGAAAACGTTCTTACCGTTCCATACGATTCCATAGTTGAAAAAGAGGACGGAACGGAGATCGTATATATTTCGCGGTCGCAGAACGACGGTTCGTTTATCGCCGAGGAAGCCGTTGTTGAATCTGGTATGGAATCGGATTACCTGACGGAGATAATTTCGTCGGAAGTGAGCGATGGCGATAAGATAATTCTGAATCCCAATTTTGTCAGCAGCGGTATGCAGTACAACTTTGAATACGGAGGCTTCGATGAATAAGGCGATAATCTCAATGAAAAATATTATCAAGCGTTATTACATTGGTCAGCCCAATGAATTGCAGATACTCAACGGTATTTCTATCGATGTCCATCAGGGAGAATTTATGTCGATAGTCGGCGCGTCGGGTTCCGGAAAGAGTACGCTTATGAATATCATCGGCGCGCTCGATCGTCCAACGGAAGGCGAATATTATCTCAACGGCAAGGATATTTCCACTCTTTCAGACAAGGCGCTCAGCAAGATACGCAATGCGGAGATAGGTTTCGTATTCCAGACGTTTAATTTGATACCGAGGACAAGCGCGCTGAAAAATGTTGAACTGCCCATGCTTTACGCAGGAATCAGTGGTAAGGAGCGTTCGCATAGGGCTATGGAACTGCTGAAAATGGTCGATATGCAGGATAGATACACCCATATGCCCAATGAATTGTCAGGAGGTCAGAAACAGCGCGTTGCAATTGCAAGAGCAATGGCGAACGATCCCTCGATAATTCTTGCCGATGAGCCTACGGGTGCGCTTGATACGAAAACGGGACGAATGGTTATGGATATTTTCCATAAACTGCATAGGGAGCAGGGCAAGACGATAGTTCTTATCACTCACAGCCCCGAGCTTGCCGCAGAAACTCAGCGTATCGTAACTATCAGCGACGGATCTGTAACTTCGGATATCGGAGGTGACGCAAATGAATCTGTTTGAATGCATACGTATTGCTTTTTCTTCGCTTATCGCAAATAAACTCCGCGCTCTTTTGACTATGCTAGGAATCATTATCGGCGTCAGCGCGGTAATTACGATAACAACGCTCGGTTCTTCACTGCAAAAAACTCTGAAAGCTTCATTCGATAAACTGGGTATGAATTACATTGCAATGTACGTAACTCAGAAAAATTACGACCCTGAAAATGACGAAGGCGCTTACATCACTTCGGACGATGCAATAAAGGTTGAACAGATGTATGGTCTGGTTGAGAAGTACCCCGACAGATTCGCCGTAATTCTAAGCGAATCATTTGGTGAAAGCGAGATAATCAATGGGAACGACGAAACTATCAAAAATAATATTGTCGGAATCTCTGACGGATATCTCGATTACAATTCGCTGAAAATGGTACGTGGAAGAAATATTACGTATGAGGACTGTCTTGGCTTGAAACGTACTGTGCTTGTCTCTGATATTTTCGTCGGGCAGTATTTTAAAAAGAATGAAAACCCTATCGGGCAGACTTTGGAATTCTCCATGTCGGACGGTGTGAGTCAGAAATTTACAATTGTTGGCGTTTATCATTATTCGACAGCAATGCAAGGCAAATTCGATCCAAATACGCCGGAAATCGAAAAAGTTACGCCCGTGTATATTCCCTACGATACTGCAATGAATCTCAAAGGAACTCCTGTAAGCGAGAATTTCTGGGCGGATATGATGATTAAACCAGGCTACGATTTTGATGAAAGCGCGGATATTTTACGCAATTATTTTGACGAATTATATAGTCAAAACAAATATTGGAAGCTCGAATATTACGATCCCCACGAGGATTTCAAAATTATCAACACGGTTCTTCTTGTGGTGACGTGCGTTATTGCGATAATCGCCATGATATCGCTTCTTGTAGGCGGCGTAGGCGTTATGAATATTATGCTTGTCAGCGTTACGGAGCGCACCAAGGAAATCGGAATCCGCAAGGCTCTCGGCGCGAAGAATTCCAATATCCGACTGCAATTTGTGGTGGAATCGATAATCATCTGTCTGACAGGCGGATTTATTGGAATCCTTATCGGCATTTTAAACGGATTTATCGTAAAATTCGCAGCTGAATTGATAATCAGATATGCGGAGCAGGATATCGCCGAGGTTCTCACAATAACCGTAAGCCCGTCAGTCATTGCGATCGTGATTTCAGTATTCTTCTCCATGATGATAGGCATTTTCTTTGGTTATTATCCCGCGAATAAAGCCGCTAAAATGAATCCGATCGACGCATTAAGATATGATTAAAATTTAAGAACAGGTTCTAAGCACTTCTTCTAAAAGAAACACGACGTATTGGTAAATCCTGAAATGCTTCCCTTTTGTTAGACAATGTGATTATAATAGAAGTATACCAAAATAAAATCTAACAAAAGGATAATGTCATTAATCTGAGAAAAGCAAAAATAGTCACAGGGATAAAGAGAATCCTGTGACTATTTTCTTTGAACATATTATAAATTGCAGCAAAAAAGTATTGACAAAGAGCCGAAATTGTGCGGCGAGATTTTAAAGCAGAACGTTATACAAAGATTATGTGATGCTTATAATGTTGCAATCTGATTTGCGGCAGCGTCCATCCAATCGCCCTCAAACAGCTCGATTGTACCCTGATCGCAATGCTTAGCCAACTCGGAATTGATCGGAATCTGTGCGATAACGGGAATTCCATATTCCTTGGCAATATCCTCGATGTGGCTGTCGCCGTAAATTTTATGGCGCTTACCGCAATCGGGACATTCATAATAACTCATATTTTCTACAATTCCGACAATAGGAATATTCATAAGCTTAGCCATTTTGACGGCTTTTTCCACTATCATAGAAACAAGTTCCTGAGGTGAAGTTACAATTACGATACCGTCAACGGGAATTGACTGGAACACAGTCAACGGAACGTCGCCTGTTCCGGGAGGCATATCCACGAAAAGATAATCAACATCTTTCCAGATAACATCGGTCCAGAACTGCTTAACAACGCCCGCAATGACAGGACCGCGCCAAACTACGGGATCAGATTCATTCTCAAGAAGCAGATTTATAGACATAACATCAATGCCCATCTTGCTTTTCTGCGGGATAATTCCGAATTCGCAAGCTTCAGCTTTCTCATGGATTCCGAAAGCTTTCGGTACAGAAGGACCTGTAATATCAGCATCAAGAATTCCGACATTCTTTCCCATGCGCTGCATAGAAGTCGCCAGCATGGAAGATACCATGGTTTTTCCGACGCCGCCTTTTCCGCTGACGATGCCGATAACCTTGCCGATCTTGCTCAGCTGATTAGGCTTTTCGATAAGGCTCTGCGGCTCAGTTCTGGAAGCGCAATCGCTGCCGCAGGAAGAACAATCATGTGTACATTCGCTCATTTTTCACTATCTCCTTTACATTGAAACTCCGCGTAATACAGCGGAATTTTTTATAATATGCCTGCGTTTATTAACACAGGCATGTTTTTCGTCATTAAATTTTAGTAATATCTATAAGTTCAACATCATTTATCGTCCGTCCCGATTCAAGGACTTTGACAAGAGATTTGGCAGTATCAATGGCAGTCAAACTGCAAATCGACCTCTCAATTGATTTTCGGCGCATTTTAACGCTGTCGCGCTCCGGCAGTCTGCCCTTGGCGGAAGTCGAAATCACATAATGGATTTTGCCGCTTTCCAGAAGCGTTACAACATTGGGCTCGCCGTCGGAAATTTTTCGAACAAGATGTGATGCGATCATATTTCGCGTCATCACACTTTGAGTACCCGAAGTTGCATACAATTCAAATCCCATTTGCTCAAATTTATCGGCAATCGGCAATATTTCACGCTTATCGGAATCGCGTACCGAAATCAGCACTCCGCCTTCTTTTTTGAGGTCGAATCCTGCCGCTATCAAGCCCTTGAGCAGTGCATCTTCAAGATTTCTGCCGATTCCAAGGCATTCTCCGGTAGATTTCATCTCAGGTCCGAGCATTGTGTCCACATCGGTAAGTTTTTCGAAAGAGAATACAGGCACTTTGACCGCTACATAATCGCCTGCCGGATAAAGACCGCTTTCATATCCCATATCACGGAGTTTTGCTCCAAACATGATCTTTGTTGCAATGTCGACCATCGGAATTCCCGTAACCTTGCTGATATACGGTACAGTACGCGAAGACCTCGGATTAACCTCAATAACATAAACCTCATGATTATAAACCACATACTGGATATTAACCAAACCCACAACATTAAGTTCTTTGGCGAGTTTTCTGGTATATTCAACGATAATTCGCTTGATACGTTCTGAAAGATGCTGAGAGGGATAGATCGAGATAGAATCGCCCGAATGAACTCCGGCGCGCTCGATATGCTCCATAATTCCCGGAATGAGGAAATCTTCACCGTCACATATTGCGTCAACCTCAACTTCAGTACCCATCATATATTTATCTATAAGAACAGGATTCTCAATCATGTGGCTGGTGATGATGCCCATATATTCTACAACGTCGGTCTTAGAATGCGCGATAATCATATTTTGACCGCCAAGAACATAAGACGGACGAAGAAGAACGGGATACCCAAGTTCTTCCGCCGCCGCAACAGCTTCCTCGGTCGTCATGACCGTATGACCCTGCGGACGCGGAATGCCACACTTTTCAAGCACTTCATCAAAGCGCTCTCTATCCTCTGCGGCGTCTATCATATCAGCAGAAGTACCGAGAATTCTTACTCCCATGTCGGAAAGATGACGTGTAAGCTTGATCGCAGTTTGACCGCCGAACTGCACTACAACACCATAAGGTTTTTCGGTTTCTATGATCGCCTCGACGTCTTCCTTAGTAAGCGGATCAAAGTAAAGGCGATCGCCCGTATCAAAATCAGTTGAGACAGTTTCGGGATTATTATTGCAGATAACGGCTTCGTAACCAAGTTCTTTAAGCGTCCACACACAGTGAACGGAACAGTAGTCGAACTCGATTCCCTGACCGATACGAATCGGACCTGAACCGAATACAATAACTTTCTTTTTGCCTGTATTCTGCCGCTTGATGAACTGCTCAGCCTCGTTCTCCTCATCGAAAGTAGAATAGAAATAAGGAGTTTCCGCCTTGAATTCTCCTGCACAGGTATCAACCATTTTGAATACGGCTGATTTGTGTTTAGGGCATTTCTGACCTGAAATTCTTTCGATAGTGCTGTCAAGATAACCATACTGCTTGGCGGTATCATATTTTTCCTCGGTAAGAATTCCATCAGCAAGCCAATTTTCCAACTCTACTAAATTAAGAAGCTTATAGAGAAACCAGTTGTCGATCATGGTTATCTCATGAATTTCCTCGGGAGTAATACCTTTTTTCAGTGCTTCAAATACCACAAATGAACGCTCGTCATCTATATCGTGAAGCTTCACACGGAGCTGATCGGCAGTCATATCAGCAAATTTCTTCATACTCATTGTATCGAGACCAAGTTCGATCGAGCGGACGGCTTTCATCATAGCCTGCTCAAAGGAAGTGCCGATAGCCATTACCTCACCCGTTGCCTTCATCTGAGTGCCGAGGGTACGTTTTGCATAAACAAATTTATCGAATGCCCATTTCGGAAATTTAATAACAACATAATCAAGCGCAGGCTCAAAACAGGCGTAGGTTTTGCCCGTTACCTGATTTATTATTTCGTCAAGAGTGTAACCGATAGCGATCTTCGCAGCCGTCTTGGCGATCGGGTAGCCCGTTGCCTTGGACGCAAGAGCAGAAGAACGCGAAACACGAGGATTCACCTCAATAACGGCGTATTCAAAGCTTGTCGGGTGAAGAGCAAACTGACAGTTGCAGCCGCCCTCAACTTTCAATTCCTTGATAATGTTTATGGCTGCTGTACGGAGCATCTGGTATTCTCTGTCAGTGAGAGTAACAGCAGGAGCGATAACAATACTGTCTCCTGTATGAACTCCAACAGGATCGAAATTTTCCATAGAACAAACTGTGATAACATTTCCCTTGCCGTCGCGGATAACTTCAAATTCGATCTCTTTCCAGCCGCTGATACACTTCTCAACAAGAATCTGCGTAATAGGCGAAAGGCGGAGTCCGTTGGTGGCGATCTCGTGAAGTTCTTCTTCGGTATTGGCAATTCCGCCGCCTGTTCCGCCAAGAGTGAAGGCAGGGCGAACGATAACGGGATAACCGATAACTTGGGCAAAATCCATAGCATCCTTGATATTCTCAACGACTTTTGAGGGAATGCACGGTTCGCCGATCTTCTCCATAGTATCTTTGAAAGCCTGTCTGTCCTCCGCTTTATGTATCGTCAGCGGATCAGCGCCAAGGAGCTTGACGCCGTGACTTTCCAAAAAGCCTTCCTCTGCAAGCTGCATTGAAAGCGTAAGACCCGTCTGTCCTCCCAAGGTGGACAATAAGCTGTCAGGCTGTTCGATCTCGATAATACGCTTGACAACATCAAGAGTCAGTGGTTCGATATAAACCTTGTCAGCCATTGCCTTATCAGTCATGATCGTGGCGGGATTCGAATTTATGAGAACAACTTCCAGTCCCTCCTGTTTAAGAGCGCGGCAAGCCTGAGTTCCTGCATAGTCAAATTCCGCCGCCTGCCCGATAACTATCGGACCGGAACCAATGACCAGTACCTTTTTAATATCACTTCTCAGCGGCATATCACTCACCTACCCTTTCCATTGTATCAATGAATTCATCAAACAAATAAGCCGTATCAAGAGGACCGCCGTGAGCCTCGGGATGAAACTGCACTGTGCGCGCATTTATCGAAATATAGCGGATGCCCTCGCATGTCTTATCATTTGCGTTAATATGAGAAACTACTCCCACCGCAGGATCAATACTGCTTCCGACAACGGCATATCCGTGATTCTGACTCGTAACGTAAGTCAGACCGCTTTCCAGATCGATAACCGGCTGATTCGCGCCTCTGTGACCGTATTTCAGCTTTTCGGTAGTTCCGCCGTTGGCAAGAGCCATAAGCTGATGACCGAGACAAATTCCGAAAATCGGTATTCCAAGCTGCTGAATTTCGCGGATATTGGAGATGATCTCCGTGTTTTCCGCAGGATCTCCCGGTCCGTTGGAGAACATTATTCCGTCGGGTGCAAGCTTTGCAATTTCAGCCGCCGTCGTATTTGCCGGAACGACAATGACTTCGCAGCCGCGCTTGATCAATTCCTGCCTGATATTGCGCTTATAACCGAAATCAAAGAGCGCAACACGGAACTTCTTCACATCGGGAGAATAAGTTTTCGCTTCGGGAGCCGTAATGTTTTTCACCGCTTTTTTTATCGAGAATTCGCGCAATTCGGCAAGAATTTCGTCTTTTTTGGCATTGTCAATTTTTTCCGTGGTTATAATTCCGTTCATAACGCCTGCTTCGCGAATAGTTCTGGTAAGGCGGCGTGTGTCGATGTTGCAGATGCCAATGATATTATGTTTTACAAGGAAATCATTTATATTCCCCTGACAGCGAAAATTCGACGGCGATGCACACCATTCGCGCACGATATATCCACTTACATACGAACGCGCTGATTCATTATCCTCATCATTCACGCCGTAATTTCCGATAAGCGGAAACGTCTGGCAAACTATTTGTCCATAGTAGCTTGGATCGGTAAGGGTTTCCTGATAACCGGTAACACCCGTGGTGAACACGACCTCACCGATGACAGCGCCTTCCGCTCCGAAGCTTCTGCCCTCGAAGATCTGTCCGTCCTCAAGCATCAGATAAGCCTTTTTCGATTGATTAAATATAGACATTTTACCAATCCTTTCAATAATTTTGAAAATCTATAAAACATGACTGCGCCATTGAAGTCATGAGTTAAACAATTTACATAAAGTCCTCCGGATCCATGTCCTCTGGAAATGACGACTCTGTGTAAGCCTTGCCGTCTTTGACGGTATACTTAACATTTGCAGGAATATCGTAATAACAGCTTTCCCATTCATAATCAGTCGGTTCTGCCGACAGAATAAACTGCCCAAGTTCTTCAGAAGCCTGCTTATAATTTTCTCCGTCTCTGCCGCCTATTGCCGAACCGCTCGGGCCATGATAGACTTCCAGAAATATTTTGTTTCCCTGTTCGTCCTCGGCGGCTATAGAGTAACTGTACATATTCTCCCAATCATCGCTCATATCATCAGGCTGACCGAAAACAGTCATAGCTTTTCCGAGAAAAAGTGCGTATTGCTCTTCACTTGCTCCGTATCCCCAGATATTATGTGTACCACTACTACGACATTCCTTGCGTTCTTCTTCAGTTGCTCGTCTGAATTTATACATAAAGTCCCCCCTTATTTAAGGTTGATATACTGCGTAATATCATCTCTCATGCGGATAACCTCACGGCGTGCAGCCTTTGCGAAATCGCGCTCGTCGCAGCCTTCTTTTTTATATGCGCACATAACTGCGCGGCTGGAATTGACGATAGCTCCGAGACCGTTTTCATCAAATCCACCTTTAAGACCTTCAGCTCCGCCGCCCTGAGCGCCATAACCCGGTACAAGAAACATGGTGTGCGGAAGTCTTTTTCTCAATTCTGTCAGCATTTCTGGGTAAGTTGCCCCCACAACCGCTCCGACAGCAGAATAACCGTATTTTCCAATGGAATCGACTCCCCACATTTCGCAGAGATCGCCCATTTTGGCATAGATCGGCGTACCGTCCTCAAGCTTGAGATCCTGAAGCTCACCGCTGGACGGATTAGAAGTTTTAACAAGAACGTATATACCCTTATCCTGTTCCTTGCATACTTTTAAAAGAGGAGCGATTCCGTCCGTGCCGAGATAGCCGTTGACAGTAAGAGCGTCCGCACCAAAAGCTTCCATTGTATTTTCGCCAACCGCAGTAGTACCGAGGTGAGCGTTTGTGTAAGCCTCCATAGTTGCGCCGATATCGTTGCGCTTTCCGTCGGTGATAACGAACATTCCGTTCAGTTTAGCGTATCTGATAGTCTTTTCCAGAGTACGGATTCCATAGTGACCGTACATTTCATAATATGCTGCCTGCGGCTTGATAGCAGGAACAATATCGTGAATCTCGTCGATTATAGCCTGATTGAAGTCATAGATAGCCTTGGCGGCAGCTTTCAGCGACCAGCCGTCTTTATCGAGATAGCGGCGCTGAATGAATGCAGGAACATACTCCAGCTTCGGATCGAGACCTACGACCGTAGGATTTTTTAATTCAATGATCTTATCAATAAGTCTGTCAAATGACATATTTATTCCTCCAGTTAATTATTTCTTTCGTCATAGCGGATAATGCCTTTTGAGATCGTCACTAAAGGTTTGCCCGTGAGAGTCATTCCCTTAAAGACGGTATTTCGGGATTTTGAATGAAGCTTTTCAGGCTCTACAGTCCACTTCCGATCAATGTCAACAATAACAAGATCAGCGGTTTTTCCGACTTTGAGAGAGGGAATTTCAAGTCCCAGAATCCGTCTCGGATTAACGCACATAAGTTCAACGAGCTTATTAAGCGAGATTTCGCCGCTGTGATAAAGCGCGGTCAAAGCTGCCGCAAGCGACGTCTCCAATCCGACAACACCATTGGGCGCTTTTTCAAAATCAGCTTTTTCTTCTGGAGCATGAGGCGCATGATCCGTGATTATGCAGTCTATCGTGCCATCTTTCAAGCCCTTGATTATCGCCTTGACATCGTCGGGAGTTCTGAGCGGCGGATTCATTCTGTAATCAGCATCGCGTTTTTCAAGAAGCTTGTCCGTAAGCATGAAATAATGCGGAGCGGTCTCGCAGGTAACTTTCACGCCGCGCGACTTTGCAAACCTGATCATAGCCGTACTTCCCTCGGTCGAAACATGGCAGATATGAATTCGTGCATTGACTGAATCCGCAAGAATCATTTCGCGAGCGGTGATGTAATCCTCGGAAGCACGATCCATACCTTTAACACCCAGTTTTTCGGAAGTTTCGCCCTTGTTCATAATTCCGCCGTTAATTATCGACAAATCCTCGCAGTGAGAAGCCACCAATAAACCATTTTCATTTGAATGCTCAAGAGCGCGTCGCATCATTTCGGCATTCTCAACAGGTCTGCCATCGTCGGAAATACAAATGCAGCCAGCTTTTTTAAGTTCCTCAAAATCACAGAGACCGTTGCCGCTCATACCATTTGTAATACAGCCCACCGGGTAAACTTCAACACCGCTGTCCGCAGATTTTTCAATAATATAGCGAATAGTTTCAGGCGAATCGCAAGGCGGTTTTGTATTGGGCATGGCAAGAACTCCCGTCACACCGCCTGCCAAAGCAGCCGAACAGCCCGTTAGAATATCCTCCTTGTGAGTGAATCCCGGATCGCGGAAATGAACGTGCATATCAAACAGAGACGGCATTAGCACAAGTCCCGAACCGTCGACGATCTCATCGGCGTCGCAGCAGATATTTTCGTCAATTTTTTGAATATTTCCGTCACAGATGAAAATATCTGTTATCGCATCGATCTCTGTGTCTACCGCACGAATGTTTTTAATAAGTAAAGACGGCATAGCAACCTCCTATTATAAAAATCACTCCCCTATTTGCAGAAAAAAAGCCCTACTGGAGGTCAGTGGGCAGAATCATGTTCAGGCAGCGCCTTGCTAACCTCGCAGCCAAAAGGGGGATTTCCGACGCATTCTATTTCTCCGAATACGCCATTACCATTTTTATTATATCACAGATCCTGCGAATTGTAAAGGGCTTTACAAAAAAATAATTGAAATTTCTCATTCAAGTTAATGTTTACAAAATGTTCATAAAAAAATCACATCTATACCGCACTTTTTTTAAAGTTGTCCGTTAAATATATGAGGAGGTTTAAAATGAGCGCCACACAAATGAAAATTAATTTAAGTGGAAATACCGCGCAGATAGTTGACAAAAAAAAATTGTCATGTTATAATGTAATCTGTCATTAAACAATCAAGAATGATAAGGAGTTTTTTTATGAGCGAAGAAACTAAAGCCAAACCGACGGCAGAAGAAATTCAACCGTCGGATTCCAAATAAGCTGAAACTGTCGAAAATTCAGCCACATCGACAGATCAGAAAAAAACAAAAGCAAAATTCAACGCAGAAGACGCGTATCTCAAATGCAAAAAAGCTATGCTGAAATCATGCCCTTGGCTTGAAAAATTTTCCGTAATACTTAAAGACTGCGGATTTCCCAATATGGTCATGACAAGATTGATAGCTGTATTTTTCTTCTTCTCGGGCTTGAATATATACGAAATGCGATCCAAAAACGTTTACGCAGATTCGCAGTGGCGAGATTTTGTTCAAGGCATAGACATGGGAAAGTCATTTCTTTTCATGGCAATCGGATTTATTGTACTAACAATAATTCACTGGTTATTGCGGAAAAAATTCAATCTCACCGATCACATTCTTGCAGTGAGTTCAATATTATATTTCGATTTTACCCTTTTATGGAAAGGAATGAATCTTTACCTCTGTATAAGTTTTGCCATAGTTTCAGCGATTCTTGTAAATTACATGATCGGCACTCTGAAAAAGAAACAAATGGATATGTTGTGTAATGTGCCTGACAAAGCTTGTGGAATAATAGTTTTAGTCGCAGCGATTTTTGTCGGTACAGTAATGAGCTTATTCATGATACTGCGCGATAAATGCTTCGAATCACAATGTTTCGACCAAGGATTGTTCCTGCAAATGTTCGATCACATGGCGGAAGATCTTAAACCTATCACCACTTGCGAGCGCGACTTTGAAATGTCGCATTTCAAAGTCCATTCTTCATTCATTTTTTATCTGCTTCTCCCTTTTTACACAATTTTCCCAAGTACTGTAACTCTTCACATTGCTCATTCCGTTCTTGTAATGGGTGGCGTGATACCGCTTTTCCTTATTGCAAAAAAGCGCAATATCAAGGGAATTCCGCTTATCTGCATAGGTCTTGCTTATTGCTTCTCGGTCGGACTTACAGGTCCCTCTTATTACTTTTTCCATGAAAATTCGTTCATGCCTACGCTGCTTATGTGGCTTCTTTGGGCAATGGACAATAAAAAATATCTGATGTTCTACATTATGGCTGCGCTTGTCTGCATCGTAAAAGAGGACGCGCCTCTGTTTATTATCTGCATTGGTATGTATATGTTCTTCGAGCATAAGGGAGAATTCAAGCGAATTCATGGCATTATTGTCGCACTGTTCTCGGGAATTTACATGATGAGCGTTCTTAATTACCTCGCTAAGCACGGTGATGGTCAATCCATGTCATCATCGCGATTCGGACATTTAATGATCGATTATACAGGCGGAATGACGGAAGTTGTGAAAAATTCTCTTTCCGATCCTGCTTATCTGATAAGTATGCTTTTCAATGAATCTACTGTCAAGTACCTGTTAGCTGTCATGCTTCCCCTGTTGTTCGTTCCGCTTTTTACCAAAAAAATTCATCGCTATCTGCTGATGATGCCGTTTATTATAACGAATCTCGTTATCGGATTCTTCTATTCGTGTGCCGCAGACGTTGGTTTCCAGTACACACTCGGTCCTACGACCCTGCTCATTTATCTTGCCACTGTAAATATTTCCGAAATGGAAGAATCCAGAAAGAAGCAGTTCCCGATACTTATAGCGGTTGTTTCGATCATTATGACTTTCGGAACACAGACTAAATTCGCTTACTGCTTCAACAACTACAAACTCAATAAAGACGGAATTGCAGCAGTAGATGAAATGCTCAACTCTATTCCGCAGGACGCTTCTGTACTTTGTGATCCCTACTATGTTCCACACGTTGCACAGCGCGATAAGGTTTATCTTTTCGACTTTTATGATGTCGATCAAAGCAATAATTCTCTTATCGAGCCGGAACGCTATGACTTCATTGCCGTTCCTGTCAACTCTGATCTTAATAAAACTATCAGCCCATTCTTTGAGAAAAACGGATATACAGTCTATGATGAAGTTCCTAATCGTATTGTCGTTTATCAGGCTCCGTTCTATACCACAGAAGAATAATTATATAAAAATGCAGCTCAAAATCGAGCTGCATTTTTATATAATTTATATTTTATCAGATAAATATTCCCGTAATAAATGCAGCAAGTGAAGCAGACAGTGCAACGATAATCAGCGGCAGATTAAAGAATGCCAGAACGATTGCAACTATAGTTCCAACCGCCGCCGTCGCAATATCTCCCGTACTGTAAAAAATTGCAGGTATTGTCATCGCACTTAGTACAGCGTAGGGAATATATTTCAGAAAACTGCTTATAAACCGCGATTTTATCTTCTTTTTAAAGAATGCAAACGGAATCATTCGTATTATATAAGTTACCCCTGCCATAACTATTATGTAAATCGCTATACTCATTGTTCAGATTCCTCCGTTTCTTCAACGGGAAACAGCAATGCGCAGACTGCCGAAGCAGCTATAGCGCAAATTATTACAGCGAATCCCGACGATATGAATGTAAGGAAATATTTGAATATAAGGCTTAAAACAGCCGCAATTGCCACCACACACAATATGCTCTTCTGCTTTTTAGCAGGCGGGATTATGATTGCGAGAAACATTCCGTACAATACTATTCCCATAGCTGACGATACCGATTCGGGCAATATCTGCCCTGCGGACGCACCTAAAAAAGTTCCGAGTATCCAGCCTGCCGCCGCAATAAATATCATGCCATACATATATGACGGGACAAGCATATTAGGCTGTGCGGAACAGACTGCGAATATTTCATCGGTTATACCATATGACGCCATTAATCTGTGAGGCGTTGTGAATTTTTTGTCCAATTTCTGGGAAAGTGACAGCGCCATAAGAGAATATCGAATATTTATTGTAAGCTGCACAAGTATCATTTCCAGAATCGTGCCGCCTGCCGCGATAATGTCAATTCCTGCCGCCTGACCTGCCGATGTGAGATTTGTTGCCGAAATCGCAGAAGCCGCAAATACCGATAATCCCGAACGAACCGCGCTGATACCGAATCCGAACGATACGGAGAGATAGCCCAGCGCAATGGGAATTCCGTGGGAAATTCCGCGAACAAAGTTTGACTTCAAAAATAATCTTCCTTTCATATTCCAATCTATCTTTAACTATTATACCATTATATTCTCAAATTGACAAGAGGAATTCTGCGAAAAATAACGCCGCACAAAATTGTACGGCGATTATCAATTTATTAAATCAAAGTATTTTACCATTCAAAACGTTTTACCAGATATTCCCAGATGACATTTTCAGAATTATAGTCGTCTTTGGAAATTATCGCCATAGCGAAAAGACCGTTCACCACGTCAGGATATGGTCTAAAATCGTAATTATCACTGTATTTTACAATGATCGTGTCATTCTTTCGGCATACGGAATTAATCTGATACATAACGCCTTCGCCGCAGCTTTGATAAATGCAATTTGCAAGCATAACGTTTTCTTCAAAGAAACTGTCGTCAAATCTCGCAGCATAATGCTCAATGGCACCTTTATTGTCCTCTTCAGTAATAGAGTCGAGATATTCTCTCAGCTGATCTGTGGAAGTGATAACCTCAGACGAATCGTCGCTCCACGCTCTTTTAAGCAATTCATCGCTGTAGCCTATCATTTCTACCGATAACTGCGCATAAACGTTCTTTTCAGGAATCTCAACTACCATTTTTTTGAGCAGGCATAAATCGTATACATCAATAACGCCGTCTTTGCAAAGATCAATATTTTCGCTGTATTTCAAGGACTGAATGCCAAGAAGTCCGTTCTGGAGAGTAACAGCGTCCGAAACTCCGAGAATGCCGTCTCTGTTTGCATCGCCCATGACCGCCTCTTCGGAATCGCTCGCTTTTCTGAATATGCCGTCTTTTATTTCAAGCTTGTACTCAACGTCATTTGCGAAAACCGATAATTTTCCGTCATTTACAGCCTTAAGTCTGTAAAAATCCATAATATCACAGGTAGTCGCTCCGCTTGCAGTATGAAGAACTTCTTCACGCTCCACAAGGGTTTCATCTGAAACTTTCGGAGCATCTCCTTCGTATCCGCCGTTGACGCAGAAATACGATGTTGTGTAATACCTGCTGTAAACAGTCGTGATGTAGTCTTTACAATGACCTGTAGGACCATAAGGCATATTACCGTTTACGAATGAATAATACCAACCAAACAGACCGTTGTTGTAATCTTCCGATTGAACGTCTCCGCACACTATGGCATACTTCTCATCTGCATTTTCCTGATCGCTTATGATCCGGTCAATCTGTGCCTGCGAGTAAGTATTAGTGCTGAAATCCTCGCGAACAGTGATATCTCCGTCGGTATAATCAACAACATAGCCCGTGATAACGTGGTAAAAATAATGAAAGTGTCCCGAATTTTCATTATCATTGGCAGAACAGCCAATTATAACTTCATTCAACGCATCGGCAGCTATTACATACCTGCCGTTTTCAGCAGGAGTGAAAATATAGCTATCAGAGTGTGACGCTGTCTGCAAATCTTCGCGATTCATGGTATAATCAAGATTTGAGCTGACAATATAACTCATGTACGCGTTCGAATTGCTTGAGAATCTGATTTTACCGTTTTTAACTTCATAATTGAAGTTATCAGCTCCGGTGATGTCTATCGGATTTTGCTGATCCTCGGCAATCGCCACAACGGAATCTGAAACGTTTCCGCACAAAAATCCACCCGTGAGCATTGTTACCGCAGCCATTGACATAGCCGCAATTTTTTTGATTTTGTTCATAAAATTTTCCTCCTTAGAATTTAAAGATAAATCTCTCTCGATTTGAAAGCAAATTTTCACTTTCTATTCTGTTTAACGGAGAAAAAATTGGAATGTGCGGAAAAAAATGTTAATTTTTTGTTAACTTCACTTTTTACGAGTAAGCATATACATCAAGCCGTTGCAGACGGCGGCGGCAACGTTGCTGCCGCCTTTTCTACCCTTTGCAACGATATAATGAGCGTTAGAATTAATAATAAGCTCTTTCGATTGAACAACATTTACAAATCCAACAGGCGTTCCAATTATAAAATCAGGCATAAAGCTGCCTTTTTTCATGTGATCATAAAGCGCAACAAGTGCTGTCGGAGCGTTTCCAACTGCATAAATTATAGGTTTATTAATTTTCGTCGCCATCTCAACAGAAGCTGCCGCGCGGGTAATTCCGCGATTTTCAGCCAACATTGCCGTTTCCGGTTCAGCCATGAAGCAAACTGCTTCACACCCAAGTTTTTTCAGCGCATTCTTGTTAATTCCTGCCAATGCCATATTTGTATCGGTAATGATAACACAGCCACCGTTAAGAAGTTCAAGAGCATGATTTACGGCATTTTCTGAAAAACAAAGATTTTTTGCGTAATCAAAGTCTGCTGTCGTATGAATGCAGCGCATAACTATTGGCTTATTTTTTTCGGGAATATCCAGATCGCCCAGTTCCGACTCAATGATCTCGAAACTTCGCCGTTCGATGTCGGCTGGAAGCACAAATTCCAATTCCGTCAACTCAACCCCTCCTCTACAATTTTATAAAGAAGCTCCATATTCAAGCTTTTTCGCACCTCTGCGGCGAGAATATCGAATTGCCGCTCCTTATAAGTGCGCCTATCGAAATCGCCTTCCGACATCGTCAATCCTTTTTCCTGAAAAAGCCGCTCAACAATTCGCCTTGATACCTCGGAATTATCGAAAATCCCATGAACGTAGCTTCCATAAACATTGCCATACTGACAGCCGCCAACGTTAGTTAGTTCGATTCCGCGCGAAGTAGTTTGCCCCATGTGAATCTCATAGCCCTCAAATTCAGCGCCGCTCAGACAGGAGAAAAATCCGTCTGCTTTGCTGAATTTTCCCACAGTCTGAGTAGTGATCTTTTCCTGCGAAAATTCTGTAATGCATGGCAGCAGTCCCATTCCTTCAATTTCACCGCCGCCCTCTGAGTTATACTTATCATATATTCGCTCACCTAAAATTTGATAGCCGCCGCAAATTCCAAAAACAGGTACTCCGCTTTTAACAGCCCTTTTGACAGCAATCTCCATTCCACTTTCGCGCAGCCACTTCATATCAGCGATCGAACTTTTCGTGCCGGGAATTATAATAAAATCAGGGTTTCCTATCTCA
Organism: uncultured Alistipes sp.; assembly: GCA_964401315.1. GTDB lineage: Bacteria > Bacillota > Clostridia > Oscillospirales > Ruminococcaceae > Ruminococcus. Next base: position 53,439 of record CAYNYB010000016.1, on the reverse strand, counting down.
TTGTATTTCGATACATAACGTACTGAAACGTCCTTATATTGCAAGAAAACGTCAAAGTCAGTAAAATTCGAGATCCTCGGCAAACGAATAACTACAATGTCTATCAGTCCTATCTGATTATCGTTAAGCTTATCCGAAAGACTATCTTCATCTTCAATATCGCATCGAATATACGGTACAACGCCCAGCACCGGCTTTCCTCCACGGCTTTCAAGAATCTCTCTGCCATCACGAAAAAGCCCTATATCACCACGAAATTTATTCACAACAAGCCCTTTTACCATATCGCTTTCGTCGTTTTCAAGCAATGAAAGCGTTCCGAGAAGCTGCGGAAAAATTCCTCCCCTGTCAATATCTCCCACCAGTAAAACAGGCGATTTTGCAATTTTTGCCATTCCCATATTAGCAATATCGTTCGATTTCAGATTAAGTTCAACAGGACTGCCAGCACCTTCAATTACAATTATATCATGATTTGCAGCAAGCCTGTTGTAAGCGTTCTGAATATGCGGTACAAGTGAAAATTTACTGCGAAAATAATCAGCCGCCGTCATATTTCCGATCACCTTACCGTTCAGAATCACCTGTGAGCCAACGTCCGTGGTAGGCTTCAAAAGAATAGGATTCATATCAGAAACAGGCGGAATTCCTGCCGCTTCAGCCTGCATAGCCTGCGCCCTGCCAATCTCACAGCCATCGGCAGTAATATACGAGTTCAACGCCATATTCTGGGATTTGAAGGGCGCGCAGCTATAGCCGTCCTGCTTAAAGATCCTGCACAAAGCGGCTGCAAAAAAACTTTTTCCCGCATTGGACATCGTGCCTTGGATCATAATACTTTTAGACATGAAGAATCCTTTCTATCGCTTTGATCAGTACGATATTTTCCTTGTGAGTGCGCACGGCAATTCGGTAGTGATCTTTTTCGATTCCGCTGAAATTGGAGCAATTTCTAATAAGAATCCCCTTCTTGAGAAGGAGTTTGTCAAGTGGAAGTTCACAGCGAAAAAGCAGGAAATTCGCCTTTGACGGATAGACCATCAAACCCATTTCAGTTAGTTTTTCCATAAGGAATCTTCGCTCACGATTTATGATTTTTCGCGATATTCTCACATATGCGAACTCATCGGCAGCAGCTTCCCCTGCCGCGAGCGCAGGAACTGAAACACTCCAGAACTGCCCCGTATTTCTAATTTTGGAAGCTATTTCAGCGTCGCCGAAAATTCCATAACCAAGGCGAAGTCCTGCCATTGCATAAGTTTTAGTAAAAGCTTTAATTATAATTATATTGCTATTGATCATTCGTTTCATAGTATATTTTCCGCTGCCAATAACCAAATCCATAAAACTTTCATCGCATACTATAAGCGTGTTAGTGTGAATGCATTTTTCAACAATTATACTTAAAGAATACGGCGTAACAACCTCTCCATTAGGATTATTCGGACTACAAAGAATGATCATGTCGGTTTCAGAAGTGATTTTGTCCGCAAATTCCGACGTAACGCCAAAATAATTATTTTCCGAAAGCCTATGCTCCACCACATTACAGCCATTCTGAATCAGAGCTTTCTTATATTCGCTGAATGTCGGAGCGCAGATCAGGGCATTTTTAGGTTTTATTGCCGCAATTATACGATATATAAGATCGCTCGCGCCGTTTCCGCAGACAATATTTTCCATTGGAATACGCTCGTAAACCGATAATTTCCGACGCAAAATTGAGCAGTCCGGATCCGGGTAACAACTGCTCTTTTCAATTGCATCAACAGCAGCTTTTCTGACATTTTCAGGCATACCAAGAGGGTTGATATTAGCCGAAAAATCCAGCTTTATTTTAAATTTATAAGTATTTCCCCCGTGTTCGGGAATCTTCATAATAAAACACCTCCAACTAAAAAGCACCTGAAAATAATGGCAATCAGCAACGTGACTAAAGACGTCGCATACATTAAACGATTCGCACGGCGAATGTCGTCGCATTCAATCCTGCGCGACTCATCGCCGATAAACTCCTTTTTGTGCAGTTCGCCGAAATAATAAGCATCTCCTGCAAGACGAATTTCCAACGCTCCTGCGCAAGCCGATTCTGTTTGTGCAGAATTCGGACTTGCATGTTTTCTGCGATCTCTGCGCCAAATTCTGAAAGAATTTCGCAAATTCAAACCTAAAATCGGCGAAATAAAAATCATAATGAGCGCAGTCATACGAGACGGAAAATAATTCATAACGTCGTCGAGTTTTGCTGCAAATCGCCCTATATCAGCATATTTTTCATTTTTATAGCCTATCAAGGAATCCATAGTATTAACAGCTTTATAAAAAAAACCAAGCGGCGCGCCGCCGATTCCAATGTATATTATCGGCGCAGTAACACCGTCTGACGTATTTTCGGCAACAGTTTCAACTGCCGCCTTGATAATCCCCGATTTGTCAAGACATTCGGTATCGCGCCCGACAATCATTGAAACAGCCTTGCGAGCCACCTCAATATCTCCCTTTTCAGCTGCATGGCATACTTTCATGCTTTCTTGACAAAGGCATTTTGCGGCAATCAGAAAAAAACACATCATGCCCTCAATGACCGCACCCAGCCATAGATTAATTTTATAAAAAATTATAAGTAAAAAAAGAGGAATCACAGTTGAAACCGTTACTACTATCAAAGATAAAACCAAGCCGCCTTTTCTCAAATTCCCGGAAAATTTTACACGGATTTTTTTTTCAAGAGTGCTGATAAGATTACCGATCATGCGGATCGGGTGCGGCATTGAATACGGATCGCCAATGATCAAATCGAGCAGAAATGCCAATATCAGCGGAATCGAAGCAATTATGTATTTCATATTTCACCTGCGATAATAAGATTTGAGCCGTCAAAATCAACGATATAGCCCTCGCCGTTTGCGACGCTCCATTCGTAAAAATTCCTCTTTTCCATGGCAAGATTTTCAAGGATAGCAGAAATCGTTCCGCCGTGAATGATTATGGAAATATCATCGTCAACTTTTTTTATTAAATCAAGGAAATCCGCAATACACCGTTGTTTAAAGCAATCTATGGTCTCGCCGTTCGGGAATCTCGATATATCTCCGCTCTCAATCCAACGTTGAAAATCAACATTATTGGTTAGTTCTTTGTAATTATTATCCTCAAAATCGCCGAAATCGCATTCACGCAGATCATTTCTGATAATCGGTGTAATATCTGGATAAATCAGCTTTGCAGTTTCAATACACCTTTTCATAGGACTTACGGCAACGGTTTTACAAAGAGGATAATTTCTGGATTTTATCTGCTCAATGCCAAGATCGCAAAGTGGCTCGTCAGTTCTTCCAATGTATCTTTTTTTTAAATTTCCAGCCGTCATGCCATGACGAATAAGATTAATTTTCATGTTTTTTTCCCTTAATAATAGAATTTATTCCGCAGCAAACCCGTACTACATATTGTGAATTTTCGGCAATTTTACATCCTGCCCGACCAACCGCCTCACGCATTTTGCGATCATTTTTTTCAATCGGAACAACTCCGCAGCCGATTTCATCGATAATTACGACCGCATTTGGATTTTCACTGCAAAATCTTTTTGTAAACTCGTCAGTGTCATTTCCAAGTTCAAGAATTCTTTTGATAAGAAGTTGAAAATTAACTATACAGCGCGATTTTATCGCGTCTTCCACATTACAGCAGCAACCGTCTACAACCTCCGAAGTATCGACAGAAAATAATTCGACAGCCGATTTTAACTTATTTTCATAAGCTCCTCCTGTGATCATGATCATTTTACAAAAACCTCCGCAATTTTAAAAATGATGACAACAACAAATGCTGTTAAAAGTTCGCAGACCTGCAAAAACCAACCTGCAAGATCGCCCGTTATGCCGCCGAAATTTTTATAGGAAAAAAGACGATAATACGCAAAAAAAGCGGCTGTGGCAATAATAGGGAATACCCCTGTCGTAGAAATCAACAACATTGCACCTGCACAAAAAAATGCAAAAATCACAAGCGATATCATCGTAATCGTTCGGTGAGCAGGATTCACAAAATCATGGAGCGCGCCCTCATTTTTAGCAGATTTAAAGGTGATTGCAGCGATTCCGCTCATGCAGCGCGACAGCACAAATCCAACAGCAATCATTGCTGCAGATTTACCGTTAGCTTCGCTGTAAACAGCTATTTCAAGTGCAAAATACAACATGACTCTAATGACTGCGAATGCCCCGATATGGGAATCCTTCATGATTTCAAGTCGCCGCGCCTTATCGCCCCATGAAGCCATCGCGTCGGAAACGTCACAAAATCCGTCAAGATGAATACCTCCCGTGATTATTATCGGAATTGCCGCTGAAACCGCTCCACGCATTAATAAGCCAACTCCGAAACGATCGCAAATTAATTGCCATATTATGAAAATTATCCCTATAACCACCCCTATCAGTGGAAAAAAGCAAAGTGAAAAGCGCCGATTTTTCTCGCTCCATTCTACTTTCGGCATCGGAATTCGGGAATACATCAAAAATGCGGAGATCAGGGATTTCAGCATAGCGACCGACCTTTCAGTGCAATCGACACTCCGTATACACATTCGACAACATTGTCGGCTAATTCAGCCGCGCGACTGTTTATCTCTGTGAGAATTCGACAATATTCAGTCGTTTCTGGTGAATATTCAATTCCATCGCAATTAACAATACTGCTCACAATTACCAATTCTGATGAATTTTTTTTCAAATGAATCAGACCATCTGTAATTTTATCGGCAATATTTCCTGACGCATCTTCCGAAAACATTTCGTTAGCAAGCAAGTTCCCCAAGCATTCCAAAAGAACGGCACAGCCTTTCGTAATCTGAATTTCGGCTATATTTCGATATTTTTCAATGGTATCAAATTTTTTTCCGCTGCGAATCCGCCTATGCCGTTCAATAGCACAGAATGCTTCTTCTCCATATGGTTCCATGGTCGCAATATAGATTTTTCGTCCACGAAATCCGTCCAGAACTTTTTCCGCAAATGCCGATTTACCGCATTTTGATCCGCCGCAAATCAATGTCATCATTTCAATTCAGCATACCTTTCTATTCCAAGTTCTTCGAATTTGTGAGAATTGTAATAAAGAGACAATGCTCCCTCAAGCAGCGGTAGGAGCAAAATTCCGCCTGTTCCCTCTCCAAGCCGAAGATGTCCGTCGATTATGGCGTTCAGACCAAGTTTTTTAATCAATCCGCTTCCTGCCGGCTCTTCAGAAATATGAGAAGCGAGCATATAATCTACGGAATTCGGATTGAATTTCTGCGCCAAAACAGCCGCAGCTGCCGAAATTACGCCGTCAATGATGACTGGAATATGATATATCGCACCGCCAAGAAAAATTCCTACCATGCCTGCAATGTCGAATCCGCCAACCTTTGAAACTATGTCAAGAGGGTTGTTAGGATTGGGATTATTTACTAAAATGGCTTGCTGTACAGCATTGATTTTACGTTTCAGCCCATCGCTTGAAAGACCTGCACCGCGACCTGTTACAACTTCAGGCTTCAAGTCGAGAATAATCGAAGAAACCGCGCTTGCAGTCGTAGTATTGCCAATTCCCATTTCGCCTGTAACTATAATGTTAGTGCCTTTTGTTTTTAATTCGGATACAATATCGATTCCGCATAAAATCGCTCTTTCAGCTTCATTTCTGGACATTGCAGGTTCTTTAGCAATATTTTTTGTTCCGAAAGCAACTTTTTTGTTCACTAATTGCGGACAATCTACTTTTTGAGCGATACCTATATCGACTGCTATAACTTCCGCGCCATATAATTTCGCCAACACATTTATATTGGAAGTTCCTTGCGCTATTGCCACTGCGCTCATGGCAGTGACTTCAGCGCCGCATTGTGTAACTCCTTCCTCAACAACACCGTTGTCAGCGCACATAACAACTACGGTTTTCCTCGATATATCAACATTTGCATTCCATTGCGCCGCCGCCGCACGTTCAACGGCAGACTCCAGCAAGCCGAAACTTCCGAGAGGTTTCGCTACAGCGTTCCAATGTTCATGAGCAAGCTTTAAGGAATCCTTGTCCGATGGACGAATTTTTGCGATTCTATTCATTTTATCAAACCTCCAAATCGTCCGCACGCTCGGGCAAATCTCTCCGCTATTCGTATGTCTGTATAGAAAAATATATGCGGAAATCCTGCGTACATAGATTCGCTGCAATGGCCGCATTTCCAATTTCTACCGTCAGATTTAAGAGCAGTAAGATCACAGCCGTTATTATCGCTGTCGTAGTAATGGAATTCATGTGCAGCAATATTATCCGCTCTTTTAAAAATAAGGCTGTCATTCTCAGCTGAAAGTTTTACATAGCCAAAACGTGTCAACTTATTTTTTATATATACAGAACCGTGAAACACCCCGACAGCAGGATATTTTTTCTCACTGCCATTTGCTATATAATCATGCAGATACATAAATCCTCCGCATTCGGCAATCGTAGGTATTCCGCTGTTTATAGCGGATTTTAATGATTCCAGCATCGACTTGTTGGAAGAAAGTTCCTTCAGATAATGTTCGGGATAACCACCGTAAAGAATCAATCCGCTTACATCGGACGGTAATTGCAAATCATGGAGCGGTGAGAAAAATTTGATTTCACAGCCCAACTTTTCCAATAGAGCAATATTGTCCTTATAGATAAAACAAAAGGCTTCATCACGAGCGACAGCAATTTCAGGTTTGCTATCAAAAAATAAAGGTGTAATATTATATCTTGTATATTCAGGAAACGAACACTCAGATTTTATTAAAATCTTATCAATTAATATATTTTCTTCAGCAAGATTACCCAAATCAGCCATTTTTTGCTTAATATCCGAAATTTCATCAGGCATTACAAGTCCAAGACGACGACTTTCCAAAGCAAAATCAGACTGTGGCATAATTCCAAAAAATTCAGTGTTCAAATCATGGCAAAGCTTCTTTGCAAGATCAGTAAGCCGCAAAGGAAACCGATTAAAAATGAATCCTATAATATTATTTGGCTGCTTAAAAGTAAGAAATCCCTTCATAATCGCGCCAATTGACTCGCCCATGCCTTTGCAGTCAACGACAAGAATTACGCCGGTTTCAGTCATTCGCGAAATCTCGAATGCCGATCCGATTCCGCCGTCATAATACCCCATAACGCCCTCGATCAACGATATATCTGAATTTTTCCCGTGTTCATCAAGCAACTGCAAAATCATATCCTTGCCACAAAAAAAACTGTCAAGATTAAATGAATCAGCCCCAATAATTTTGCTATGAAACATCGGATCAATATAATCAGGACCGCATTTGAAAGAAATCGCCTTTAAATCGCGTTTTTTCAGCGCTTGGAGCAGCGCACAGGTCACAGTTGTTTTACCGCTTCCGCTACCTGTACCCGCAATCAAAATTCTTTTCAATGAGCTTCACCTCGGATAATAAAAATAGGATTCAAGGCGTTTAACATCGTATTTTTCCCTATTTTACGTGTTCTCGTCACTGCAATCTGTGTGATGTCCACCTGCATACCCAAACGTTCCATCACATTCGAAGCTTCAGAAACCGTCTCCAGCGAAACAGCAGTCACAACAATTTTGACAGCAGAATTCGCATTGAAAGCAGCATTCAAAATCTCATCAAGACGCCCTCCACTGCCGCCTACAAAAACGCAGTTCGGCTTCGGAAAAGGCTTAACATCAGGAAAAATCCCACTTTTCACAATCACATTATCACAAGCAAATTTCCGACAATTTTTCTTTGTTAAATCGACGGCTTCGAAAAATTTGTCGATCGCCCAAACCATTCCGTCGTGGCATTTCAATGACATCTCAACCGTTATTGAACCGCTCCCACAGCCTATGTCCCAGCAAATATCTGTGGATTGAATATTCAATTTAGCCAATGCAATGCAACGAATTTCCGCTTTTGTCATCGGAATTTCCGAACGCGTAAATTCATCATCAGGAATGCAAGCTGTACAATCATCAATTTTTCCCGAATTTTCAGTTATTACCGCTGCAAGCTTTCCGCACTGTATATCAAGAAAATCCGCGGCTTTTCCGACTTGAATCCGCTCATTTTCACAGCCAAAATTCTCCCCTATCCAAACTTTGATATTACCAAGTCCATACTCCGTAAGCCGTCGGCACAAATCACCGACAGTAATTTTTCCTCCAAGAATAAAACAGCAATTACGATTTTGCCGCACATTTACGGCAATTCCACACTCAATTCCGTGCAAGCTTACAAGCTTCATTTTCTCAAGATCCTTATGAATTTTCGAGCAAAAATAAACCAGAGTGGAAATTCCGCAGATCAATTCAGCATCAGCGAATTCAGGAAATTGAAGAAGATTCTTTGCAAGGCTGAAAAAACCTACATCTCCGGAAACAAGTACGGCTGCCGCATTCCCATTAAATTTCGCTATAAATCTGCAAATTTCCGTGCAATCATAACTCCGCAGCATAATTTTTCCCAAAGATTCGAATGGCTTTAACATACGTTCCGCGCCAATGAGTATGTCAGCGCTTTTAATTATTTTCTCAGCGGCAGCGGTGAGAGTTTCGGCGCCCATTCCCACTCCGACAATATATTTTTTCATCTTTTCCCCCTTTTTGCGAGCACAATAATGAAATCCTCTGCATTCCTCAATGTATAGCCACTTTCCGACGGTCGCGGAATTGTGATAGTCTCTATTTTACAGATTTCAGCCGCCCTGATTTTCTCCTCATATCCCCCTGCTTTTCCGCATTCTTTAGTTAAAAGAATTTCAGCCCCGCTCATTTGAATGTGTTCAATATTCTGTTCAAGCGAAAACGGAGGTTTTTCGGCTATAACATGCGATTTCGGCAGTTCGGTACATGAAAATTCGACATAGGGAAGAACTCTTATCCAAAGCCTTTTCGCGAATCTGTTGACTTTCATCAGCATGGGAATTTCTTTGCTGCCAAGCGTACTGAGAATTTTCTTGTTACTTAAATTAAGATATTCAACAGTTTCATGTAAATTATTTATAACAGTACCTTTGAGATCATGATTTTTTTCACGAATAATCCGCATATATTTTGTGCAAGTTTTTTCACACGCAGCGCATATATTTGACGTCGCCTCTACCGCATAAGGATGAGTAGCGTCAATCACCGCATTATAGCCGTTTTTTCGTATTAATTCTTCAATCTGAAATTCATCAAGCCTACCTGTAAGAATTCTAAGGACATTATTATCATGAATCAAACTGCCGCCGTAATCAGTGGTTACCGAAACATCGGCAGGAAAATTCAATTTACAGCACAGCTCAGCCAACTTTCGCCCCTCGGTAGTTCCGCCGAAAATTAACAACTCAGCCATTTCAATAGCCCCTCGGAGTCATCATTTTATCGCCGATTCTGCGTGTTTCAGAGTTACCAATGAAAAGAGTTGTGAACATATCCGCCGGAAAATCTCGTAGTTCCGACAAAGTCATTACGCCATATTCCTGACCATCTCTGCCAATTTTTTTAACAAATCCGCATATAGTATCGGCGGATTTAAACTCAAGAAGAATATTGCAGGCACGCATACAATAATCACTGCGATTTTTTGAAGAGGGATTATAAAGAACAATTGTGAAATCAGCTTCAGCGGCTAATTTCAGACGTTTTTCAATCTTTTCCATGGGCGTGAGCAAATCAGACAGGCTGATTACAGCAAAATCATGAGTGAGAGGCGCACCGAGAATCGCACCACCGCTAAGAGCCGCAGTCACACCCGAAATCACCTCAACATCAATGTTCGGAAATTTCTTATCTGCAAGTTCAAGAGCAAGTCCCGCCATGCCATAAACTCCGGAATCGCCGCTGCAAATCAGTGAAACCGTCAATCCGTCAGCAGCCTTTTCGAGAGCAAAATTCACGCGTTCACGCTCGCGGCGCATTCCTGTGGATTCAAATTTTTTGTCTGGATATAGCCTTTTCATCAGTTCAACATATGTTGTATATCCGACGATCAAATCGCTTTTGCGAATCGCCGTATCAGCTTCAAACGTCATATTTTTATAGCTTCCACAGCCGAATCCCACAACATAAAGCATTATAATATTTTCCTTTCAAAATCAATTTCGACGTCCATTTCCGCCGCTGCAACTGTCACGCCGTCTGCTGAATTTTTGTGAATTATCAGCTTTCCGCCCGAAGCCACAGCGCTTCTTTCGCAAACATTGTCAACGCCAATTGTTTTTTTTACAAAATCAGACGCGGTAAAATCACCGCAAACTGTCATAAGCTTCTCCGCCGAATAAAAATTGAGTGGTATTTTCAGACGACGGCAAAATTCCAGCAAACCGCTTTCTTCGGATTTAACATCGATACTGGCAGCCGATCTGATTCTGTCAATTGAAATATTAGCGTGAAAAAACGTCTGTTTTACGCGATTTTCAATAATACTGCAAGGCGTATTTTTTTTGCAGCCGATTCCTACAATAATATTTTTAGGCACAAGATTCAGTGTGACATCAAAAGGCTTACAATTCTCATCGCGCCCAATATATAGCCCAATTTTGCATTTTTCTAAAAAAGTCAGCTGCTCGGGAACGTTTTTGCATTGAAATTCACTTCTTATACCGATTTTTTCGCCATTCAGAACATCGGCCGCGATCAATTTCGCAGCATGCATATCACGAATCAGAAGCATGTTAGCATATGCGAAACTGTCAGGTGAAAATTTTCCGCCAATATCAGTAGCCGTGGTGATTATCGGCTGTGCATCAATAATTTCGGAAACTGTCTCTGCTAATCGATTTGCACCGCCTATATGCCCCGAAAGCAACGATATTACGTAATTTCCGACGTCATCAATAACTAAAACGGCAGGATCATGAATTTTCGAATCCACATACGGCGCGATTGAGCGAACGGCTATACCGCAGGCACAAATATAAATCAGTGCATCGAAATCGTGAAATATTTTAGTCGTCAAAATGCTGATGCGTTCATATGAAATTCCCAGCAAATCCGAATTTTTATAGTTAAAAAATCGCTGTATTTCGTGATATTTCGATAATTCGGAGCTAATCCTGAGCGAAAGCTGTCGACCTCTTTCAGTAACTGAAATAATCGCGATATTCATTCGGAAGCCTTTCTAAATTCGGTCTCAAACTTTGGGTCATAAAGCTTTGACAACGAATAATCATCACCGAGAAAATTGCCCACAGTAATGATAGCTGTCTTTTTAATACCATTTTTTTCGGCGGATTCTGCAAGTTCTGCAACGGTACACCGCACAATTTTTTCATCATGCCAGCTTGCCTTATAAACTATCGCAGCGGGAGAATTTGGTGAATAACCGCCGTTTATCAGCCTTTGAGACAATTCCGCAAGCATTCCCGCACTCAGAAAAATCACCATAGTCGCGCCATGTTCTGCGAATTTTTCGATGCTTTCTTTCGTCGGAACGTCCGTGCGGCCTGCCATTCGGGTAATTATTACAGACTGCGAAACGTTCGGGAGCGTGTATTCCGCTTTCAACGCCGCAGCTGCTCCACAAAAAGAACTGACCCCGGGGCAGATTTCAAACGGAATTCCCAACGCTGCCAATCTATCCATCTGCTCGCGAATTGCACCGTATATCGACGGATCGCCTGTATGCAAGCGAACAGTATTTTTTCCCGATTGTTCGGCATTCTCAATAGTTTCAATCACCTCGTCGAGATTCATATGCGCGCTGTTATACACTTGACAATCTCCGCGCGTGTAATCCAGAAGTTCGGGATTAACCAAGGATCCTGCATAAATTACAACATCAGCCTTCTCAAGAATTTTTTTTCCTCTGACAGTGATCAAATCGACTGCACCGCAGCCTGCGCCTACAAAATAAACCATTTTACCTCCAATTTTTATTATAATCGCATAAAATACAGGGGTGATTTTCAGTTGAATTTAACAAATTATTTTTCTTAATATTCCCGTAAAAGTTCATCTGCCATCGCAGTTTTCAGAATCAAAGGATTTTTAAACGAAAATCCAATCGCAGCAGTTTTGATCTTGTTATTTACTTTTTCATTCATGTGGAATGCAATCTTCTCACTTAAAATCTTCAATAAATTGGGAAATTTTTCCGATTGTTTAAGAATATCAAAAGCAGCGTCCACCGTCATGCATTCAGGAATTTTCTGTAAAGTTTCAAGTTCAACTCCTGCAATCACTCCACAAGTCACCAGCACTTCCATTCTGCCATCGGCAAAATGAGAATGCGTATTCATGATTCCGGCACCGAGCTTTACAAGCTTGCCAAGATGCCCGATGAGTAGAATGCTTTCAAATCCTAATTCTACGCCGATTTCGATAGCCTCTCCTATAAAATTGCTGCACATGACAGCGCGTTTGCGATGAAATTCTTCATGCTCTCTGATAAATGTTTCCGCATAATTGCCAATGGTGACTAAAAGCTGATTTTCCCCGTCAGCTCGCAGAATTTTAGCCTCGGCACGAATTGTTTCCACAATTGCCGAATTACTCATAGGTTCAACGATTCCTGTTGTTCCAATTATCGAAATTCCGCCGACGATGCCCATTCGAGGATTATAGGTTTTTGCCGCCAGAAAATTCCCCTCAGGAGCGGAAATTTCAACGTTAAATCCGCCTATATAGCCAAATTCCACGGCAGCATCACGCAGCGATTCTGTAATCATTTTTCGCGGAACAGAATTTATCGCGTATTCACCGACAGGCTGATCAAGTCCGCTTTTTGTAACGATTCCGATTCCGTCGCCGCCCGTTATGATGATTTCAGAATCTGTCAATGAAACCTTAGCAAAAATTCGTATTCCGTCCGTAGCGTCAGGATCATCGCCGCCGTCCTTGATTACAGCGCACGATGCATAATCCGGTTGAATTTTAGCTGAATATAAGGAAAAATCAACTCTTGAACCGTCAGGAAGTCTTATATCAGCCGTCTCAGTGATTTTTGAAGTCAACAGCATGACCGCTGCTCCTTTAGCCGCTGCCGCCGCACATGAACCCGTTGTAAATCCGCATCTCAGTCGTTTTCCATCCTTAAAAACAAAACGGTCAGTCAACTCTATCACCTACAATATACACTGTAAAATATGAATTTGCTCGAATTATATCTCTGCCGAAATAGACTTTTTCAGTCGGCATTCCGCAATTTTCAACAGCCACAGTATCATTGATAAGTCTCAACTTTTCGAGCATCTCAGTTAATTCAACTCCGTGACCTCGGCATTTCATAACAGCTTTTTTTCCTTTAAACTTCAATAATTCCTCAATATTTTCACAATTATATGGAATCACGATAAATGACCTATCTCTTTCTGCAAGTGAAATTCCCGCCGACGAAGCTGCTGCACAAAAACTTGTTACACCTGAGCATAATTCAAATTTATAGCCTTTCCGCGAAATTATTTCCGCAATATACGAGCAGGTCGAATAAATCGACAAATCGCCAATCGTAAGAACAGCCACGTCGTTAAATTCCAGTTCGCGGCAAATTTCGAGAGCGATATTGTTATAATTTTGATCGAGAATCTTTTTATCCCGCACCATCGGAAAATCCAGCCGAAGAATTTTTTTACCCTCGAAACTGCAATTATTCTCTGCGATTGAAAGAGCAAGCGAATTTTCGGAATTAGTTTGCGGAACTGCTATAACTCGACATTTTTCGATAATTCTGATAGCTTTTAGCGTCATCAGTTCAGGATCGCCCGGACCTACGCTGACTCCATATAAAGTGTGCGCCATTTCAATTATCCTCCCTCATCAGCCTGAGAGAAAGTGAGATAAGCTGCTCCATATCAAGTGCCTCCATGCGAACAGATTCCGAAATTCCAAGATCGCGAAGGGCGGAATATACTTCGTTTTTATTGATTCCCAAAAGCGAAGCAATCCCGTTTGCAAGGGTTTTTCTCCGCTGCGAAAAGCCTGCTTTTACCATTTTGAAGAAGAACTTTTCCTTATCCGGCGAAAGCCTCGGATTTTTATTTACATCAATGCGAATAACAGCAGAATCAACATTAGGTGACGGCATAAAACTTCCGCGTGATACATTGAATAAGTGAGTTGCCGTTCCGTAGTAATTCACCCCAACAGTGATAGCGCCCGATTCACGACTGCCAACTTTCGCACACAATCGTTGAGCCGCCTCTTTTTGAACCATAACCGTAATCGCTTCAACGGGCAAACGGCTTTCCAAAAGAAGCATGACAACAGGTGAGGTGATGTAATACGGCAGATTCGCACAAACTGCCGTTCTTAGACCGGTGAAATCCTCACTGATAATTTTATGCAGATCAGCTTTCATAACATCTTCATTATAAATTTTAATATTGTTGAATTCACCCAAAGTTTCATCAAGAACAGGCATTAGTCGCTTATCGATTTCAACCGCTGAAACTTTATCAGCTCGAATTGCAAGTTCCTTTGTAAGCACTCCGACTCCGGTGCCGATCTCAAGGATTCCCCAACCCTGCATTGCATTGCCGCATTCGGCTATTCTTGGACAAATATTGGGATCAATTATAAAATTCTGTCCCAGCCCCTTTGAAAAATTAAATCCATGTCTGCTCAATATATCTTTAACAACGCCAATATTAGTTAAATCCATATATTCACTCCTCGTAATTACAGATAAGCCTTTAATCGTCAACACTATGACGCTGTATATCGGCAAATTCATGCTGCTTCGCGTCATTCAGCTTGTCCGTACATTCCACCAGATAATCCGTCGAACGGTAAGCACGCTGAAAATCCATATCCTTGAAATATGTTCTGAGATCAACAAAATCGCCGTCAATGACAATATCTATTCCTTTTATTTGCCTGCCGCTGTATTTTGCTTCAACATACTCGATGTATTTGTCTATTTCACGCAGGCTCATATCGCCGCCGATCACATTAATTTTCATAAACTCCCTCCGTTCAATTTAGCTATAACAGCTTCTGCGCACTTCATTCCGTCAACGGCTGCTGACACTATTCCGCCTGCATATCCAGCGCCCTCGCCGCATGGATAAAGTCCCGAAACAGACACTGATTCAAGTGATTCACCTCGGATAATGCGTACAGGAGAACTACTTCTGCTTTCAATTCCCGTAAGTACAGCTTCGGGATCGTCAAATCCGCGGATTTTTCTGCCCATTTCGACAATCCCCAATTTTATTGATTCGCACACATAATCGGGAAGATATTCATCAAGTTCAGCAAATTTATATTTAGGTCGGTATGACGGAATGACTTTTCCGAGTTTGGTCAATGATTTTCCCGACAAAACCTCACCTACAAGAGTTATCGGCGCACTGTAATCAGAACCGCCTGCAATAAATGCTTTCTCCTCAAGTTTACGCTGAAAATACATACCTGCCAACGGGTGATTGCTGCCATAATCCGCGGGAGTGACGTTGACTAAAAGAGCGCTGTTGGAATTCACATTATCGCGGTCAAAACAGCTCATTCCATTCACTGCAAGCCTGTTTTTTTCAGACGAAGCCGCCACAACATAGCCGCCCGGACACATGCAAAATGTATACAGCGCCCTGCCATTAGGGAGATGAATCGCAAGCTTGTAGTCAGCGGCTTTCAATGCATAATGACCTGCAAAATCGCCGTACATAGCCTTATCTATATCTTTTCGCAAATGCTCCACACGCACTCCGACAGCAAAACTTTTCTGCTCCAGCTCAACATTTTTCTCGTAAAGCATCTCAAAAACGTCACGCGCACTGTGACCTGCTGCAAGAATTATATTATTGGTCTCGATTTTGTGAATTCCCGAAATATCACTGTAAACCGCTGAAGATACGGCTGAATCATCATTCTCGAATCCGATAAACTTCGCTCCGAAACGAACTTCTCCGCCTAACTCTATTACGCGCCGACGAAGATTTTTCACCGTTTCACGAAGTTTATCCGTGCCGATATGAGGCTTCGCAAGATAAAGTATTTCCTCAGGCGCACCGAATTCCACAAGCCGCTCCAAAATCCAGCCGATTCGCTTATCCTTAATGCCGGTAGTCAATTTACCATCGGAAAAAGTTCCTGCACCGCCCTCGCCGAATTGAACATTGCATTCCGTATCAAGTTCGCCGCCGTTCTGAAATTTCTCAACAGCTTCAACTCGGCTGTCCACATCCATTCCACGCTCCAAAACTATAGGATTAGCGCCCGACATGGCAAGTACCAGTGCCGCAAACATTCCCGCAGGTCCAAACCCAACGATCACAGGCGGTTTTTCCGCGGAAATTTTTGGCAATCGATATTCAAAAGGCTCGACCGTAACGGCATTTTTCAGCTTTTTTAGAATCGCGCCCTCGTCTTTTGCCGAAATATCTACAGAAATTATGAAATGCACATCATTTTTTTTACGCGCATCCACAGATTTTTTTGCCAACCTTACAGAATTTATATTTTTTTCGGCAATATTGAATTTGCACGCACAGAAATTCTCAAGTCGACTAAAATCAAAGTCGAGAGGAATCTTTATATTATTTAACCTGAGCATTCAGAAATCCCTTTCCGCAGTTTTTTCCTGCAATTATTCCCGACGACCAAGCCCATTGCAGATTGTATCCACCGCAATCCCCAGCAACATCGAGTATTTCGCCGCAAAAATACAATCCTTTGTGAAGCTTCGACTGTAAATTTTCATCTACGCACGAACTATGAATCCCACCCATTGTAGCTTGAGCGTGCTGCCATGGCGAACAACCGCCTACTTTAAATTCAAGTCCCTTGATATTATCGCATATAGCCGAAACTTCCTGCTTAGTAAGAGATGAGATCGTATTCGAAATACTCCTGCCAAGAGAACGTTTAACAAGATAAACTGCAAGATTTTTTACAAATGCACCCGTCAAAAATTCTTCAATAGGAAGTTCTCCGCGTTCTTTCCGCAAAGTCATAAGATAGTCGAACAGCTTTTCAGAGGAAATTTCAGGCAAAAGATTGGCACGAAGCTTCAGATCACTCTCATATTCGCTGAAAAGATAAGCCAGATTGAACACGCATATTCCCGAAATATTATTTTCATTAAATTGCAGTTCACCCTTTTCCGTGCGTAGAAGTTTATTGCCGCTGTACGCTGAAATTTCGCCTTTTACACGGACTCCTTTCAATCCCTTGATATCGTTCGCATCAACCTTTAGCGGCGCGACGGCAGGACAGATCTTAGAAATTTTATAGCCCATTCCCTTCATGATACGCATTATCGAACCGTCCGTTCCAAAAGATGGCGCGGCATAACCGCCTGCTGCAATAATTACCCGGCGACAGAAAAATTCATTGTCCGCCGACCGCAGAATGAATCCGTTTTTTTGCGGAATTATCTCCTTAATATCGCAATCGCAGCATTCGCTGACTCCGAGTTTGCCTGCTCTTAACCTCAAAGCATTGAGAACAGTCGATGAACTGTTGCTTCGCGGATATACGCCGCCCTCTTTTCCCTCACTGCCGACTGTGCATAGGATTCCCAATTTTTCGGTAAAAAACTCTCTATAATCTGGAGCGGAGGAAATTATCTTTACAGCGTTCAGCGAACCATGGTAATTGCACTCCGAAATATTCACATTGCTGAGATTGCATTTGCCGTTTCCCGACGCGATGATCTTTTTTCCGACTCTCTTAAGTTTTTCGATAACCATAACATATGCCGACGAAGCGTTTTCCTTCGCCGATATGGCAGCAGCAAGTCCTGAAGCGCCGCCGCCGATAATTGCAATATCAATATTCATTTTCAGCTGCCTCCCTTGGCAAAATTTCCAGCGAAACTATCTCAGGGCAATTAAAAAGCCGCACTGGATAAGGAGAATCGCCGATTCCCGATGTAATGAACATTGCGCCGCCGTCATATTCAAACATTCCCTTGTCATAAATGTCACCGTCGAGACGCTGTTCGGGAAACCACGTTTCGCTGAAAATATCATATACAGTTCCAAATCCGAAAGGCAGCTGAATCATTCCGCCATGAGTATCCGCACACAAAGTAAGATCTGCACCAAACTGCGAAAATTTTGTGAAATTCGGGATATGAGCAAGTAAAATATTAAAACAGTCGTAATCGGTAGTAAAAACGCTGCGCAAATCGAACGTATCGCTGTAATAAACATTATCGATTCCCATTATCTTAAATTTGCTGCCGTTGATTTCCGCGTACTCACTGATATAGTTCATCACGTGAACTCCGCCTACCGCAAGCGACGAAATATAGCTTTCGGAAGTATCATGATCACCCGACACAAAGTATGTGTTATAGCCCTCCGCGGCAATATCTGTAATCAATTCGATCGCAATATCGATCTCGTTTTCGGAAGCTCCTCGGCTGTACATATCTCCAAGCACGAAAACCGCATCAGGTTCGGAATTTCGGATTTTTTTCATGATCTTCTTGTTGCTTATGCCGCCTTTATGTACATGAAGATCGCTCAAAATCGTCAGTCTGACAGGCTGTAAAATTTTATCGGAAGAAACGGACGTATAGGTTGTTTTCAATGAATAGTTATTGAAATACCAGAACAGAAACGCAAAAACAGCTATTGCGCAAAACCGCCTGAATGCGTACTTCCCACTGCCGGATTTAGTTTTATGAGTGTTATTTTCTGCCATGTTTCACCTTATTTATGCAAATGCACGTCAAGCTGATTGAACGGAATTTCAATTCCTCCCTTATCAAAAACGCGCTTGACAGTTTCATTAAGCGTATATTTGACTTCCATAAAATTTTCATTTTCAACCCATACCAGCACATCTATAGCAATGGAACTTTCCCTATGACCACTCATTCGTACAACCGGAGCAGGCTCTTGAAGAATCAGCGAACTTTCCGAAACGGCTGAAAGAATAAGCTGCCGCGCCTTATTGAAATCGGATTCATAACTGATCTCAAAAGTCATATCAACGCGTCGAGTTGGAGTTTCGGTGTAATTTATCAATTTTGATTCCGTAACTTTTCCGTTCGGCACAAGAACCGATTTTCCGTCGAAAGTTTTCAGCTTGGTGTAAAGAATACCGATAGTCTGCACGGTTCCCACAGTTCCGTCGATTTCAACAGTATCGCCTGCAAGGAACGGCTTTGAAAAAAGAATTATGAATCCGCCGCATAAATTTGTAAGGCAGGTTTGCAAAGCAAGGCTGACCGCAAGTCCTGCCGCTCCGAGAATGGTTATAACCGAAGACATCGGAACGTTCAAAACCGACAGTGCCATAATAATTACAACCACATACAGCACTATTCTGATAAACGAAACAATGAAGCTTCGGGCGGCGTTATCTACATTCGAGCGTTTCATGGTATGTGAAATGATTTTAGTGATCAGCCGCGAAAGCAGAACGCCCACAACGAGAATTATCACAGCAATCATTAAAAGCGGCAGAATGCCGAAAAAGTAATTTTTTACATCAGTTAAAAAGCCGGAAGCCTTATCCACTTGTTCCTGTATAACTTCCACAACAGCAGGAGCGGTAGTTTCTGAAACTAAAGAATCATCATTCAAAATATCATCTCCTCAAACAAATAGGTCATCACAAATTTCAACAAAATTATTTGTGTATCCTATCTTCATATTATATCATAAAAAAGAGCGAACGTCAATTATTTATAAGTCATTTTAGTAATTTTTTGGAGCAAATTTAATAATTAAAAAATTAAAATTTTCAAATGCTATTGCATTACTTTGAAAAATATGGTAAAATAAATGTATAAACGTGTATATACTCTTTGAATTGATTTTAATGTCCCAATAGCTCAGTAGGATAGAGCGGCTGCCTCCTAAGCAGCAGGTCGGAGGTTCGACTCCTCTTTGGGATGCCAATTTCGGAGCGCGTTTTATGCGTTTCCGCTTTTCAGAATTTTCCCGATTATTCGGGCAATTAATACGGAGGAATCAATCATGTCTAAAAATTTCATCGTTGAAACATCTGCACGTCACATTCACGTCACACAGGAACATCTCGAAATTCTCTTTGGCAAGGGTCATGAACTCACCAAGAAGAAGGATCTTTCACAGCCCGGTCAGTTCGCCTGTGAAGAGCGTGTTACGATTGTAGGTCCTAAAAAAGAACTTGCAGGAGTATCTATTCTCGGTCCTGTTCGCCCTGAAACTCAGGTTGAGCTTTCAGCTACAGACGCACGTTCAATCGGAATTGCCGCTCCTATCAGAGAATCTGCTGACATTGCGGGTTCGGGTGCTTGTAAAGTTGTTGGACCTTGCGGCGAGATTGAGATCAGTGAAGGCGTTATCGTTGCAAAGCGTCACATTCACCTTACACCTGCTGATGCTGAAGAACTTGGCGTAACAGATAAGCAGATCGTTTGGGTAAAGGTTGAAACGCCTGAGAGAAGCGCAGTTCTCGGCGACGTAGTATGCCGTGTTTCCGAAAAATACGCAAGAGCAATGCACATCGACACAGATGAATCCAACGCTATCGGCGCACCTCGCGAACTTTATGGCGAGATCATCGAAATCAAGTAACAAATTTAATAATATCAAAAATATGGAGCATTTCATTTCGAAATGCTCCTGCTTTTTATTTCAGTCAAAATTCTTGCGAAGAAAGCTGATTTCATTTGCATAGCCGTCAATATCGTTCGGAGTTTCAAGAATAAACGGCACCCCCCTCAAAACAGGGTGATTGATCACACGAATCAAAGCGTCAGCGCCAATAAAGCCTTCGCCGATCTTCGCGTGTCTGTCCTTATGCGCGCCAAGAGGATTCATGCTGTCATTGAGATGAATCGCTTTTAAACGCTCAAGTCCGATAATTCGATCAAATTTCTCCAGAACTCCGTCCAGATCGTTCACAATATCATAACCGCCGTCCCAGATATGACAGGTATCAAGGCAAACGCCAAGTTTATCGTCAAGCTCGATTCGCTTGATTATCTCTTGAATTTCCTCAAAGGATCGTCCCATCTCAGAGCCTTTGCCTGCCATGGTTTCAAGCAAAACAGTAGTCGTCTGCTCAGGTTTGAGAACTTCGTTCAGCTGCTCCGAAATAAGCTGAATTCCTACATCCACGCCCTGCTTGACATGAGAGCCGGGATGAAAATTGTAATAATTGTTCGGAACAGCTTCCATGCGTACAAGATCATCGGCCATAATTTCCCTTGCAAAACGGCGGATTTTCGGATCGGCAGCGCAGGCATTCATTGTATAAGGAGCATGGGCAACAAGCTTGCCAAAATTATTTTTAGCCAAAATTTCCCGAAGCTTCGCAGCATCGGCAGGATCAATCGCCTTTGCAGAACCGCCTCGAGGATTTCTGGTAAAAAAAGCAAAGGTGTTAGCGTCAATCTCCAAAGCCTGCTTTCCCATCGCCTCGTAGCCTTTTGAATATGAAAGATGACAGCCGATATAAAGCATATCTCCCATATTATTCCTCAATTGTTACTTTCTTCATTACCTGCGGAGTAAGCGGCATATCAGCATAATTTGTGCTTACAGCAGCGATTTCGTCAACCACGTCCATGCCCTCGACAACTTTTCCGAAAGCTGCGTACTGACCGTCGAGATAAGGCGCATCCTCATGCATGATGAAAAACTGCGAACCTGCGGAATCGGGAGCTTGAGCGCGAGCCATTGAAAGAACTCCCCTTGTATGTTTAAGATCGTTTTTCACGCCGTTAGCCGCAAATTCACCCTTAATATGCCAACCCGGACCGCCTGTACCAGTTCCGTTGGGGCAGCCGCCTTGAATCATAAAACCGGAGATAACTCTATGGAAGGTGAGACCGTCGTAGAATCCTTCCTTAACGAGTTTCTCGAAATTTTCGCATGAAATAGGCGCTATTTCGGGATAAAGCTCCAGTTTGATTTTCTTTTCGTTTTCCATTTCAATTACTATCATTTTTATACCTCCATAATGTATGATCGCATGATGTTTTTCACCAAAGTGATTTTAGAAACTGCACATAAATAACTTGCACATTGATGTGCAGTTCATTAGGAACTTGTTCTCGTAGGATTTGTGCGTGGATATTCGAACATAATTTTACTGAGGGCAAGACGAAAAAGCAAAAGCATATTGATGTATGGTGAGTTTTTTAACGCAGCCATCGGTAAAATTTGCCGAATAGACGCATGCAATATCCTATGAGAATAAGTTCTAATTTATAACAATTGAAAAATCAGGCGGAAGAGTCGGTATCGGATTACCGTCCTCATCATAATTGCCATGATTGTAACCGCTGATACCGGGCGGCTTTTGCTGATCATGATAAAACTGATCGAGAGGAGAAAGAGTGGTGGTAGCCGTTGTTTCAGTTTCACCAACAACAGTTGTTGCAGTGGCCGATGTTGCAGTTTCCGTACCAATAATAATTCCAAATACGTCCGTCACATATTCAACAACAGGCTCGGTAGTTGTTTCTGTAGGATCATATTCCTTAGTTGTTGCGGTAGAATAATACTCCTCAGAAACTGCGGAAGTTGTAACTACTCTGCCAAATATATCGGTTTCACGACCGCTTTCTTCCGCGGGAGCAGTACCTTCGATAATGCTCACACCCGAACCTCCCGAATAAGAAACGGTGCTTTCATTATTTTTCGCACGGCTTTTTTCATTGGCTTCCCGAATGCTTTCCGTGCAGCTTCTTCCCGCCATGATTACGAGCAGAGCAGCTATAACGGCACATACAAGAGCAACTATCTTGTTTTTTTCCACATTTCCCCTCCTTTCGATAATTTACAGATCATTCAAATTTCACAAGTTTAAGTTCATAAATGCTGAAACGCAAATTATTTTCGCCGCCAAGAGAGAATACGATCTCCGCGTCGCCTGTGATATTTGAAGTTATTTCAGCTTCATAAGGCGCTTTTGAACCTGCTCCCACAAAGACGTCCTCATAAACTATATCGCCAGAGGATTTGCTTCTGATTACGAACGGTATCTCCGCTCCGTCGGAAGTTTCTCCTTGGAATGAGAAACGATATTTTCCGCCCTTTTTCAAGCCAATTCCCGAAACGAATGCCTGAATTGATTCTTTTGAGTTTCCTCCTGCAACGGTTGTGATATGATATGATCTGTCCCAATCCGAGAAATACGCTGACATATTTGCCGAATCATCTGTTACGGAACTGAATTCTGATTCCGCCGCAACGTCGATACCAATCTGATCGGATTCCATTCCAAGAGCCTGACAAATTTTATCGGCAAGCACATAAGCGCTGTTCTGCTGAGTTTTTTCGGACGGGTGCCAGTCAGAACCCAGTCCGTCATTCATAGAATGAGTTGCAGACTGATATGACATTATCCTGTCATATCCCGAAGCGTCCTTGAAATTATCTACAGCCATCTGAATGTACGGATACATTTCGGTGCAACCCATAGTACCTACAGTACAGATGATATAGGATTCGGGGTGCTTTTCATGAATGTAAAGCAGAAAATCCGTATACGCATCGGCATATTCAACGCCTCTGGTCTCGTAATCTTTTGAAGCGTAGGTATTGTCATTAGTACCGAGATTGATAACAATAACGTCTTTCTTATCGTTTTCGAAATTCCACGGAATCTTATAACTGCCGATTTTTCCGACGTAATCATAATAATCGGGAACAAGGCTGTCTGTTTCTCTGTCACCTGTATTGCTGTAACCGGAAATAATTCCGTGACCGCTGTAGCATACTGCGCTATAATCTGCGTCAAGCTGTTTGGCCGTCAGATAGGCATAAGATTTCATGAAATTTTCGGTAGATGTCTTGAAATTCTCATACTGATCTTTCCCCTCAACGCCGTACGCACAGGTAATGGAATCACCGATAAACTCTATCTGAAGTTCTTTTTTGGCAGTCGGCGCAACAGGAACGGGAACGTCGGAATTCACCTTAACTTCGCTTACGCCGACAGCTCCGTTATTCGCCTCGGACAGGTGAATCACCTTGACAACGGCAGTTCTCGAAACATCACCGTCGAAAAGTTTGACGCTCTTTTCGCTTTCACTGAGCAGCTCGTCCAGAATTACTTCATCGTCGACAAGAACAGCATATCTCGGGCGATAATTTTCATCGTTATTGATATTACCATCACCGTTGATAATTACTTCCGCAGATTTTCCCGTAACGGTAAACTCAATTGCAGAACCGCTTTGAACAAGCCAAGCAACATTATTTTTATCGTAAATATTTCTTCCGATAAATTTAACATTTTCATCGCTGACCGAGATGGTCTGCTGAGAAAATTCACCCGAACCCAAAAAAGTCTGCCTCATTGCAATAAGATCGTAAACATCCACTACTCCATCTCCGTCAACGTCCTGTTCGGTAGTTACGGCGTTTTTTCCGAGAAGCGAACTGCAAAGATCGTTGAGATCTTTCGCAGTGTATTTTCCCGCGGCAAAAACTGTAACACCTGCGACAGCAGAAACTGAAACTACAGCCGCTGCAACCATAATAATCTTTTTCATTTTTAAATCCCTCCGCATAATTCTCAAAACAGGCTTTGAAAATTCCTTTGTTAATATTATACACTTAAATTCCGACAATGTCAAGGATAAATTCTGTTTTCAAAGCAGAACCGCACAAAAATTGTGCGGTTCTGCCTTTACTTTTCTTCGCTTATGGTGACAATCATATTCCACGTCACCACATTTACTCTGCCATCCTGAGGAAGCCCGCTGAGCTTCTGTATCATCTTGACAGCCTCCATGGTATTATTGGTATAATTGCCGCATATGTCCACGTCGGGGAAATTATCATATCTTTTACTTATCTTTTCCAACAAAATCTGAACGATATACACAACGCTCTTTTGCGAGCCTTGCATACATACATATTCCGACGACGGGAAAACATTCAAGCATTTCGGCTTGATAATGACAGCTTTCTTATAAACATCAACGACCTTATCCCATGTATCGGAATCCGTATCGCCTGTTTCGGGAAGATCATTCTGCTTTTGAAACTCTTTTACAGCAGCAGAGGTTTCTTTGCCGTACTCGCCGTCGGGCAGTATCAGCGGAAGTTTCCCTTGAATTAAAGAAAGTGCGTGTAAATATTTTTGAAGTTCTACAATGTGCTGCTGCTTCTGTTCATCGCTGAATGGCATAACTCAACCTCCTGTAATGGTATATCCGGGATTCTGATATGGACGCTTATCAAATCCAAAACGCAGATCAGAATAAACTCCTGCAATCGAATCCCAAGTCACTCCGCCGATTATACCTGTCGGATTTATTCCGAAAACTCGCTGGAATTCCATGACCGAACGCTTTGTCATAGGTCCGAAATATCCAGTATTATTGACCGCGGGGATTTCGGGATAAGTTTCATGGATAAATGTGAGATATTCCTGCATTATACGCACGGAATCGCCGCTTGCACCCTCACGCAGAACAGTTCCGGGATAAAGCGCTACCGCCGTATATTCGGGACGCACAGCTTCGACAATTCCCATGTATGCGCGGTAAAGATCATTGTTCGTCTCGCGATTGAGAGCTCCCGTCTGCGGAAGTCCGAATACGCGTTGAAAAGATTTTAGCGATTCTTCAGTTTCTTCACCGAAATATCCGGTAATTTCCACCGGCTTAACCGCCTCGTAATATGCTCCGATCACTGCAAGATAATATTGAAGATTTCGGACTTCCGTACCCTCCGAACCTCTGCTGAGATCCTCGGTAAACTGCGGAGCGACCTCTTCAGGAGAGATTCCCTCGGAATTCAACTCCGAAAGCCGCTTTACACTTGTGTAAATGTATAGAATCCTGTACCATGTCGCCTGATCTACGATACCACTTTCTCCAAGATCAAAAACCGACTGAAAAACCTTTACTGCCGCTTCGGTTGACGTATCAAAAATTCCGTCCGCCTGCGGAATTTTCGGAATAGCAGGATAATTTCGCGATATACGGTTCAGGAATATCTGAATTGATTTTACGCTGT
This sequence comes from uncultured Alistipes sp., assembly GCA_964401315.1. Taxonomy (GTDB): domain Bacteria; phylum Bacillota; class Clostridia; order Oscillospirales; family Ruminococcaceae; genus Ruminococcus. The sequence goes on along the minus strand of CAYNYB010000016.1, from coordinate 27,555 downwards.
TGCCTGCCGAACCGAATTTCAGCGGAATTCCGGGATACGACTGCATAGCAGATTTCACGGGAGCATCTTTCACAATGTTAATATCATCTCCATAATAATATTGAAGTATTTCATAGGGCGTAAATCCGTTGTTTGCGAGATCGACAGTTCCCCATTGCGACAATCCGCTGCAAGTGGATGTAGTTCCGTTGCAGAACGACGTGAACAATGGCTCAACACTTCCCTGCCGCTGAACGTAATCATCAAAAAGCTCATCAACAAGGAAACCTATATTTTCAAAAACTTCTCTGCCGTTGATAAATTTCTGATCATACTGCGTCGTCGATGTTATATCAAAAGCGTAGCCGCGCGATCTGTACCATTCTGTATATACCCTGTTAAGCGCAAAACTTACAATAGCATAAATATTCGCCCTCAGCGCGCTGTTGCTCCATGTCGGAAAAATCTCGCTGGACGCAACATTTTTTATATAAGACGCAAAATCAACAGTAACATTCGGCGCGTTGGAATCAGGCGTGCCGAGATGTACCGTGATCGTTTCGGGAATAAACGGTGTTCCTGTCAGCATAAATCCTCCTTATAAATTTGGTTCCTGATTAAAATAAGTAAGCGTTTCATCATCGCTTTCCATATACAGCGGAACAGGTACCATGTTAAAATTTTGAATCGATGTTATGCCAGAGAATACAGGAACATCAACGCTTCTCGCGTCAAAAAAACCTTGCGCCGTCACGCTGATATCGAAAAGACTGTACGGTCTGATCTCCGAATCGGGAGATTGCGAATATTCGATATTCGGCGCAGGCGTTTCCAGTTTCAGCGTTGTTCCGCTTATATCTGTAAGTCCTGCGGCAATTATCATTCTGTTTCCATTCAAAATGGCATTCACGATAACGGACGCGCCCTCTATGGGAACTGCTTGATTTCCTGTTCGGACGTTAACGAGGATATAGCCAGTTGAATCGCCCAGGCTTTCCTGCTGTGATTCGTCGGAAAGCGACGGTTCTCCCTCATCAAGCTCAGAGATATCAGGCTGTGGATATCGCTGTTCGATCGCGTCGGATTCGTCAGCATTTTCCTGATCAGCTTCTCCGCCGACTTCCTGAAACGATTCGTCATTTTCCGAAGTTTCAGCTAAAATTTCGTCTTCTTCCTCGAATTCTTCAGTGTTTTCCTCAGATTTTTCAGTATTCTCCTCGACGTCTTCAATATTTTCCCCAACCTTTTTCTCATTCTCCTCATCAGAAGCTACAGACTCCGTATCCTCCTTAATCTCGGCGTTTTCATCTGTCATAACACGCTTGCTGTAAAGCCGCATCAACTCCTCTTTATACTTATCTGTCTTTGAAACTATATTTCCTGAATCCATGCAATCGCCTCCATAATTTCATTTTATGCAAGCTTTATAATATATATGCCCAAATCATTCCTAAGAAAAAATTAAGATTAACATCGAAGATTTTTTAAAGAAGGTAATGTATAATTAGAAAGAAAAAAGGAGGATTATTTATGGAACGCTTATTAAAAATATTCAATAAATTTTCGGTCATTATATTCGCCGTCTGCGTAATTATTGCGGCATACAGCACGATAATATACAGATCATCGTATAAATATCCTGCGGTTTTCGGAATCATCATTTCTGCCGCGGCGGCATTTTTCCTTGGAAAGCTTGAGAAAAAGCTATCTTCTGTAAGTGTTTATCAATATCGACGAATAACCGCAATATTCTGTATTTTACTTCTCGCTTCACAGATAACGACTGCTTTACTTGTCGATTTTACACCTAAAAACGATCTCGCATATCTATGTGAGGGAGCTAAAAATCTCGTACTCGGAAACGATATTTATATTGGTATACCGTCGTATCATAACGATTATTTCGAAGTTTATCCCAATAATCATTTGCTGTTTGCTGTAATATATATGCTCTATAAAACAGAATATGCAGTTAGCGGAAATATTACCGATTTTCTGCCGACAGCCGTAAATATAGCAGGTTTGACATTATCATATTTCATAATGTGCAGATGCGCGGAACTTGTTCATTCGCCCTCAAAAGCCCTGATCTGCGCAATACGCGGAATGCTCTTCACGCCAATGCTTACATATTCGAGATTTTTTTATACGGATTCGATGTCTATGCCAATGATAATGTGCGCATTATATTGTTATCTTAAATACAGAAAAAATAAACATCTGACATTATTGATAATATGCGGCGCATTTATCGGTATTGCGTACAAAATAAAAGGCAGCGCAATAATACTTCTTATCGCGGTTTTGATTGATATGACTGTCAATCGGGAGATTTTCCGTAACTATATAATCACAATAATTCCATGTTTTACTATATGCAAAGTGGTTTCCGCAATATGCCTGCGCTTGTTGAATATTTCTGCCGCACAACTCAAAGAAAAAGCTTTTCCGCTTATACACTGGATAATGATGAGTGCGAATGGACGCGGCGGTTACAACAGTGAAGATTTCTTTTTCACGCAAAGTCTCCCGTCTGAAGGAAGAAATCGCGCCATATTTATCAGATTGACCGAAAAACTTAAAGAGCAGGGATTTTTTGGATTTTTCGCTCATATAGCTGAAAAAATCGCCTACACATGGCAGAATTTTACATTTATGGCAGGCTATTATCACACAGATGATTTTAATTCAAACGCTTTCTATACAGTTTCATTTTTATGCCATTTCACGATACTTTTCTCGATTCTCGGAAGTCTTATTAAAGTAAAAAAAGACACAGTCATTTTCAGACTGTGTCTTGTGGGACTATGTCTTTTTTTAATGATTTGGGAAGCACGCTGTCGTTATCTTGTAAGTTTTTTCCCGATTTTCATGCTAATATGATTTTATCTCATCAATAAAAGTTTTCTGCTCGTCGGTCAAGTCGGGGATCATGAAATTTCCGCTGTCATATATACAATTGTCAAACGCAAGTTCTTCAATTGAAACAAGGATCGAATCCGCACTGAAAACAGATTTCGACATAAACGTGAGCATTCCGTGGCTGTCAAGAGAGAATGTCAATTGCGTATACATTCCCGTATCGCCTTTGTAAACCAAATCCACATCTGCTCCTCCTGATGATTTTTTAATCTCCATTGATTCGATCTTATCAGGAAATTCGATCACCTGATTGAGAATGCTCTGAAGCTGACTGATCGTCCATTCAAAATCTATCAAGGGCGTATCGTAAAATCTGAATCCGCTTGTATGTGAAACGGAATTATTTTCAGAAGTTACAATAGAATCGACATTATTCTCAATGCTGACATCGTGACTGTTTTCACGCTGAATAAACGTCCAATACCCGTGTTCCATTATAAATTCGTATGAATTATCGCCGTTTTCGATAACGATATACTCATTTGAATTCGCCTTATCCCAATAGGCAACACCGCTCCCCGAAATATTAACGCCGTTGTAGTAGAAGCTGCGGTAAATATTTCCCGAAACCGTAGCAAAATTATTTTTTGACGAAGCAAGAATAAATGTAATGCTGTCCAAATCGGAGGATTCTGTAATTTTGTTGAGTGCGTCGATAAGCATTGTAAGATCCTGTCCCTCGGCTGAATAAAGAATTCCACTTTCTGTAAAGTATATTTCACCTTGTTTAGAAATAATAATATCGTTGATTATGAATTGGTCGCCGTAAATATAATTTGCGCTCTTATTCACTTTCCAGTTCAGCGCTTTTACAGCTTTGAGAAGATCATCGAGATCGCTCACTTCAAACGTACAGCTATTCTCAACCTGTCCGCCGCCGGTAGTAAAACGCACGTTTTTCGCGTCTTTTAATGCAGATTCAACTTTCGTGTAAACTTTTTGAGAATCGGTTGAAACACCTGCATTGGCAGGCTCTACAATACTTGTGGAGGTCTCCTCGACAGAAATATTCAGCGCTTCGCACAACTCCATGTACATTTCATACGGAGCCTGAAAATACACAGTTCTGTACATATCATGATCTGCCGGATATTCAATTGTAATGACGCCTTTTTGATCGATATACGCCGAATACGGACCGCTGTTGAAAAAACAGATTGCATAATTGTAAGTATAATTATCATATGAAGTTTCTTCAATGCTGTCGAGATTTTCTTTGAATATATCCGCAATCCGAACGCCGTTTTCGCCTGAAATAAACTTCTCCCAGTTGCAGTATGGCAGATAGTGGGAAATTATTCCTACAAGACTGTAATAATTTCCTATAGAAAAATAGTGTTCTTCGCCGTTATAGGAAAGCACAGCATTTCCGCTGCCGTAAACGGTATATTCCGTTTCATAGTCGTCCTGCCAAGTCAGAGTAAGCGAAACGGATTCGTCCGAAATATCAAAGCTCTCCTGCGCAGTCCAATTTCCTCGACTAAGATTCTCCAAAACCGCTTCGTTTGCAGCTTGCGGCAATTCACCAAAATCAAGTGTTGAAATGCTTTTTTCGCCTGAAATTCCCGAAAAGTTCAGTTTGGCAATTCCAAGTTCACTGAAATCAGGCATATTTTCATTATGGGGAGCGATTTTTTCGGATTGAGAGTTTGAAATGCTGAACTGTATCTGATCATTCTGATCGTTACGCAGCATGAAAACAACTCCTCCGCCCAATCCAATTATAAGAGCCGCCGATGCCGCAAGAGCAGTCCATCTATGAACATTGATTTTCGGCATATGTTCAACATCGCTTACGCTATCAGCGTATTCCGCATTATCCGCCGACGACAGCAGATTCTCCATTTTTGCCTTGAATTCGGGACTGCATTTAATTTTGTCAAAATAATCTCTGTAATCGTTATTATTCACAGCGCATCCTCCTCTGTCATTGCCAACTCATATCTCAGCTTTTCTCTTCCGCGGTTTAGCAGAGAACTGACCGTATTGGCATTTTTCCCCAGTATTTCCGCTATTTCAGCAATTTTATAACCCTCATAATAATAAAGATAAATAACGGAAGAATATTTTTTTGGCAGCGAAGCGATAAGTTCCTTCATTTCGATTTGTGATGTATCAATATTGTAAGCCCCTGCCGATTCGTCCATATCGTCCATAAAACGTGTACGACTGAAGCGAAAACTACGTTTAAAATTTTTACACTTATTGACAGTAACCCGAAGCAGCCATGCTTTAATATGCTCGTCGCCGTCAAAACTGCGCGGTTTACTGTGAAGCATAAGAAACACGTCCTGAGTTATATCTTCCGCTTCAGTGTAACTTCCACAGCAGGCATAGGCAGCTCTCAGCACAGTATCGCCGAATTTCCGAAAAGCATATAAAGCTGTATTATTGCCATCATTCATATTACCGTCCCCCCTCTTTATATATTTATGGATATTATTCCCTATTAATAAAACACATGAAATTACGTTTTTCGTGCATGAAAAACGTAATTTTATAATTTAACTAAAAATCCCCGATCGTAGTGAATCGGGGATTTTTTGACGCAGTCAACGACAACATTTGCCAAAAAGACGTGCGAAAAAAGATACTGGACACGCTCTTATAACTTAAGCTCCGACAAACTGACTGTTGTAAAGTTCTGCGTAATAACCGTTTTTAGCGATAAGTTCATCATGAGAACCGCTTTCCTTTATATCGCCATCGCGCATATAAAGAATCATATCGGCATTTTTTATAGTTGAAAGACGGTGTGCGATAACAAAGCTCGTTCTGCCCTTTGTTAAAGCGTCCATAGCTTTCTGAATCTTGATCTCGGTTCTTGTATCAACGGAGGAGGTAGCTTCATCGAGAATCAGCATCGGAGCGTCCTCAACCATTGCACGCGCAATAGTGAGAAGCTGCTTCTGACCTGCCGAAATCGTTACATTGTCGTTCAGCACCGTATCAAGTCCCTGCGGAAGAGTCATTATAAAATGTTTCAAACCGCACTGGCAGCAAATATCCATGAGTTTTTCATCGGAAACTTCCGATTTGCCGTATGTGAGATTTTCACGCACAGTTCCCTCAAAAAGCCATGTATCCTGCAATACCATTCCGAAAATATCATGAACATTCTCACGCGTGATATCTGAAAGCGATGTTCCGTCAATGCTTATTGAGCCTTTGTTAAGTTCGTAAAATCTCATAAGCAAATTTACGATAGTTGTTTTTCCTGCGCCCGTAGGACCAACTATAGCGGTTTTCTGACCTGCCTTTATTTTTGCAGAAAAATCGTGGATGATAGTCTTATCCGGAGCGTATCCGAAACTGATATGGTTGAATTCCACATCTCCCTTTACATCTTTCAAAACAGCTGCTTTTGCACTTTCGTCGGAAAGTTCCTCTTCAGCAAGAAATTCGGCAACGCGTTCGCTTGCGGCAGCAGCCGATTGCAAGCCTGAAAATCCCTGACCGATCTGACCGAGAGGCGAAGTGAAAAGACGGATATAGATCATAAATGCAACAACAACTGAAAAATTGATCGAGCCGTTGAATGCAAGAGCCGCTCCTACGATACATACGGCAACATAGCCGAAATTGCCTATAAACGACATAAGGGGCATCATCATGCTTGCAAATATTTCCGCCTTAAACGTGTTTTTGCGAAGATCTTCATTAGCAGTCTGAAAGGCTTTCAAGCCATTTTCTTCAGAATTGTACGCACGAACTATATTTTGTCCCGCATAATATTCTTCAACATGACCGTTTACCTTGGCAAGACTAAGCTGGCGAGCGTTGAAGTAACGCTGTGATCTTCCCATTATCACACCCATTAGGATAAATCCGACAACAGAAGCGCCTATAGCCGTCAAAGCCATTCTCCATTCCGTAACGAACATCATAACAATACAGCTTACAAGCGTTGCCGCTGCTGTTACGAGCATTCCGACGCTCATGTTAAGCGATTGAACAATGGAATCCACGTCGTTGGTAACGCGGGAAAGCGTATCGCCGTAATTATGGGAATCAAAATATTTCAACGGAATCCTATTGATCTTTCGGCTTATATCCATGCGCATTTTTCTGCCGACATTGCAGGCGACATAATTCATGATAAACGACTGAACATAGCTTAAAAGCATACTTGACCCATAGATAGCGATAAGTATGAATCCAATGCGTTTCACAGCTTCAAGATCGATATCCACACCGCTGAAACTGATTCCGTCGGTGATTATTTCTGTAAGCTGCGAAATGTAATCAGGACCTGTTACGGCAAGCACTGCACTAACGGCGGCAAAAATCAACGCCACAATAACAATGCCGATATATTTTTTGCAATATCCAATCAGCGATCCGAGAGCCTTTTTCATATTTTTTGCTCCGACCGCAGGCATTGCTCCTCTCATCATCGGTCTAGGCATTCTTCAATTCCTCCTCACTTAATTGACTGTAGGCGATCTCCTGATATGCGGGACAGCTTTTAAGAAGCTCCTTATGAGTACCCTTGCCAACGATCTGACCGTTTTCAAGAACGAGTATAAGATCGGCGTCAATGATCGTGCCGATACGCTGAGCGACGATAAGGCAGGTTGCGTCCTTCATTTCCTTTTTCAGTTCGGCGCGGAGTTCACGATCCGTCTTGTAATCGAGAGCAGAAAAAGTATCGTCAAAAATATATATTTCCGCCTCTCGTGCAACAGCGCGCGCAATAGAAAGTCTCTGTTTCTGACCGCCCGAAAAATTAGCACCGTTCTGCGCAACTTTTCTGGCGATACCGCCTTTTTCATTGTTTACAAATTCACTGCATCTTGCTATATCAACAGCTTTTTCAACTGCTCTGTCATCTGCGTTATTATCGCCGAAATTTACATTGGAGCGGATATCTCCGCTGAAAAGTACGGCTTTTTGCGAAACATAACCGATTTTTGATGCAAGCTCATTTTTTCTGTATTCACGGACATTATGACCGTCGACCAGAACTTCACCGCCCGTAACGTCATAAAAACGCGACACAAGATTGACAACCGTCGATTTTCCACAGCCTGTCGAGCCTATGAATGCAACTGTATCGCCCTTGTTCGCAGTGAAAGAAATCCCACTGAGAACGTCTTCGCCTGCATCGGGGTATCTGAATGAAACGTCTCTGAATTCAACAGTACCTTTTTCTGATGTATTGCCAACTCCGCCGCCCTCTTGGATAAGTTCCTGAGTATCAAGCACTTCATTGACACGATTCGCCGAAACAAAAGCTCGCGGGGCAATCATAAACATCATTGCAAGCATCATAAAAGAAACAATTATCTGCATTCCATACGACATGAATACGACCATATCGGCGAACAATCCCGGAACAGACATCAGTTCGGCAGCATTGATTATATATGCTCCTATCCAATATATAGCAAGCGAAATACCGTTCATGACCATAGACATCGACGGATGCATAAACGCCATAACTCTGCCCGTAAACAAATGAGTAGATGTAAATTCCTCATTGACCTCTCCAAATTTATCTTCCTGAAATTTTTCGGCGTTGTAAGCGCGGATAACTCGAAGACCGCTCAAATTTTCGCGCGTTGTCTGGTTAAGATCGTCGGTAAGTCTTTGCAGTTTCTTGAATTTTTTTGTAACAAGAAGCATGATGATCGAAATTCCTACAATCATAACGGAAACAGCCGTAGCTACCGCTATCGACCATTGCCATTGCTTACCCGCGATCTTGGTGATCGCCCATACTGCGGTTATCGGCGATTTTATGATCATTTGCAGTCCCATGGCGATAAACATCTGAATTTGCTGAACATCGTTTGTCGAACGTGTTATCAACGACGCCGTGCTGAATTTATTTATCTCCGACATGGAAAAACGCTGAACCTTTGTATAAAGAGTTTCGCGAAGTCTCGCAGAGAAATCTGCTGATATTCTCACTACAAAAAAGCTTGTTATGATCGAACACGCCATACTGCCCAAAGCGCACAGCAGCATAAATCCGCCGTTCGACCAAATATCGCTCATGACATAAGCCTCACCCGTGTCAGGATCGATACCGCCCTGCGATACCTGAGTGATAATATTCATGTAGTCTGGCATTTTGAGATCGAGCCATACCTGCGCAACTATGAAAATAACGGCAAATACAGCGAAAAGCCATTCTCTTTTTCTGAGATACTTCAGTAATCGGAACATTTTCTCAACCTCTCTTGACAAATTTATTTTTTTATGATACAATACTGCTATATAAAGCTACAGATTGTAACATTTAGTGTACAGTATATCTTAACACAACCAAAAAACATTGTCAACCATTTCGTTTAAAATGGTACAAAAAAGAGGGAAAATGTAACATGACTATTCACAGTGAAAAAAGCAGATTTTCTGTCAGAACGGAAATTCAAAAGGCGTTTATGGAGCTGCTTTCCGAAAAAAATTATATGGACATCACCGTGACCGATATAGTGAAAAAAGCAAATGTGGCACGGACGTCTTTTTATCGGAATTTTAATTCTATCAGCAAGCTTGTTGATTTTATAGTTGAGGAAAGATATAATTTCTTCGCGGAAGAAGTCTTGCCTGTTCTGACTTCCGACGATGAGCGGAAATGGCGTGAATTCCTTTTTCATTTTTTCTATCAGATAAGTCACGATTACAAGAGAATGCCGCCGCAAAATATATGCAACGTACAGAATATGTCAATCTTCTTTTTAAAAACCGATGAAAAAATGAATCGTTTGAAAAAAGAGCAGTCCGCCAATAATATCAGGGATAAATACTGCGCAGCGGGAAAAATGGCGCTTATATCTGACATTGCCAAAAAATGGGCGAATACAGGCATGATCGAAACGCCGGAAGAAATGGTGGATTATATTATGAGTTTTATTATGAAGTTCTGAGAATAAAGCACTGCGAAGAAATAACTTGCACACTATTTGGCACTTATACGGTTTTAGATATCGAGCAGGCTCTTAGAACAAGTCTATAGAAAAATTACATTTTTATGGAGGAATTCATGAAGAATAATGATTTTACTAAAGGAGCTATCTTACCGCAGCTTCTAAAATTTATGCTGCCTGTACTTGCTGCAATGTTTTTGCAGGCGATGTACGGTGCAATCGATCTGCTTGTAGTCGGACAATTCAGCACAAACGCCGACGTATCGGCAGTTTCAACAGGCTCGCAGATAATTATGACGCTTACAAATCTTATCGTCAGCTTTTCAATGGGAATCACCATATCAGTAGGTCAGAAGATCGGACAGAAGAAAAACGATGAAGCGGCTAAAACCATTGGTACAGGGCTGCTTATTTTTATGATAACAGGAATCATATTTACACTGATCAGTATAATCGGAGCAGGTTTTCTTGCTAAAATCATGCACGCTCCAAGTGAAGCCTTCGGCGTTACTAAAAATTACATAAGAATATGCGGCGGCGGATTTCTTGTAATTACCGCCTACAATCTCCTCGGAAGCATCTTTCGTGGACTCGGCGATTCAAAAACTCCGCTTATCGCCGTTGGAATAGCCTGCGCATTCAATATTCTCGGCGATCTTTTGTTTGTGGCAGTATTTCATCTCGGCGCGTCAGGTGCGGCTATCGCGACCGTTATCGCCCAATTTACAAGTGTAATTATTTCATTTTTCATCATATGCAGAACTGATCTGCCTTTTGATTTCCACCGAAAATATCTCAGGATCAAAAAGTCATACGCACTTAATATTCTGCGCATTGGAACTCCCATAGCATTACAGGATTTTCTCGTTGGAATATCGTTTCTCGTACTGCTCGCCATCGTGAATCAGCTTGGCGTAACGGCTTCCGCAGGAGTCGGAGTTGCAGAAAAAGTTTGCGCATTTATAATGCTCGTTCCTTTGGCATTCATGCAATCCATGTCCGCATTCGTAGCTCAGAATATGGGCGCAGGCGCTCCCGACCGTGCTAAAAAGGCTCTGAAAAGCGGTATCGCGGTTTCATTTGCATTCGGCATAGTTATGTTTCTGATCACATTTTTCCGCGGTGATCTCCTTGCAGGAATTTTCTCCAAAAACGCCGAAACCGTTATTGATGCATGGAATTATCTGAAAGCCTATGCTATCGACTGTCTGCTGACCTGCTTCCTGTTTTGCTTTATCGGATATTACAACGGCATCGAAAAAACCAAATTCGTTATGATACAGGGAATTTGCGGCGCATTTCTTGTAAGGATTCCTGTTGCGTTTATAATGCAGCATTTTGGAAAAGGCTCGCTGTTTCTGATTGGATTGTCAACGCCATGTTCGACCGTATTGCAAATTATAATGTGCTTTGCTGCGTATTTTATTTACAGAAAATCTGCTGATAATGCATATAAGAAAAGAGGCTTATAAAGCCTCTTTTCTTGTTCTTGTTGTTATTGCAATTCTCCCTTTTCAGCCACCATTTGCTGTATTGTCAATGCATCGGCAGCCGTTATGCCGTCTTTGTCGAAATCGGCGTTATATACGCCCTGCTCTGTCAAGTCATACTCGTCTTTGTTGGTTAAGAATTGCAAAATCAACGTTGCATCGGCTATATCCAACTCGTCGTCGGTGTTTGCGTCGCCATCGGTTTTGCATAAGTTGAGAGATTTGGTGTTAGACATTGATGTTTCGTACATTACCTCAGGTTTTAAACCAAGATCCTTGTAAATAACGGTGTAAAGCTGTGCTATCTCCTGTGAAGTCATTTCGCGAGTAGGCTTAAGACTGCACATCTGAGATTTGTCTGACCAGCCTGAATCAATCTTGATTTCAAAGTCAAGTCCTTTTTCGTCGAAATATTCCTGTAAAATAGCCGGAATGTCCTGTGCATCTTCTAAGCTGAGATTATATCTGTACCCTGATATAAAACCAAATTCCGGATAAACTTGATCGCCGTAAAATTCACAGGATGTTATCTCACCAAGTTCAGAAATTGCATTGAAGAGTTCTTCGGCATCTTCGATAGTATCCATTCTTCCATCAAGCGGGAGACCGTTGTAGTCAAAAATATTAACCCCTGTTCCAGTTGATTTAACAGTAAAGGTTGGGTAGTATGATTGAACGATTTCTTCTATCTTTTCAATCGGAATCTTGGTATCAATTTTGAGCTGCTGAGGTATAACCTCAAGTCTGCATACTCTGTTTGTATTTGAGAAAAATCCAATCGAATTATTGTCCCAAACTAAAAGACGTTCTGTATCTGCGGCATCGTAACCTCTTTTTTTCAATATTTGAATCGTTGTGTCGTCATTCTTATAACCTAATATTAAAATGGCATTTCCTGATAATGCTGTTATGGAGGAAATGCAAAGAAGAGATGCTGTGGCTACTGTGAGAAATTTATTTAGTTTCTTCATAAAATAACCTCCAATTAATAATTTTTATTTGTATTGCCTCTTAAGAATTTGAGTACTGTTGGTGACATTGCTGTACCTATATTCTGAATATCAGTTCCACGAACGTTAATGCCTATAACGGTATAATATATTTTGTCATTTATATGTTCTGTGACATATAAAGGACCACCGCTATTTCCACCTGTTATATCAGCTGTATAATAAATTAATTCAATGTCGCCACTACTTCCCCTGTTAAAAATAGTAGCCTTTCCTGTGCCTCTATATAATTCATGTTTGGAAAGAGTATTAACCTCCTTTCCTCTTACTTCGCCTGGAAAACCAGAAGCTGAGACAACATTAGTGGGCTTATCTGGAAATTCTTCAGTCATCATTCCCAAATTGAAACATCTGTAGTCTTCCAAAGATTGTTTTACAGTTATAAGTGCATAATCATAGAAAAAACGTTCTTCATTTTGTTGCACAAATTTATCAGGATAATGATACTCAACTGGATCTTTTATTGTCATAGAAACGTTTCCGTCTTGGTCAAAAAATAGAAGTGAAGAAACCCGAATAATATTTTCATTTTTATCATTGTTATGGAGCAAATGAGCCGCTGTTGCAATTGTATGGTCATCTACTACAAATCCTGTACCTATACAATAAGAGACGCTCAGCTTTCCTGGTTCTATTTCTTCTAGTTCTCTAGTTATAATTTTAACAACACCATTTTTTGAATAGTCAACTTCTCTGTCATCATCACCGATTACCGCTCTTGTGTTGTTGCCTTGAACGGTTAAGTTGTAATCTCGGAGAAATTGACCTGTAGTAGCGTTGTATACCTTGTACTTCAATGTGATGTCACCTGCATTGGCTTTTGAAGAAGAAAGCGAAAAAACAGTAACGAATAAAACGATCACGGACACAAGCACTGCGAAAAGTCTTGTGTTATTTTTTTTAATGCTGTACATTGATTGGTAACTCTCCTTCCGCATCTAAAATCATGATTAAGTCTACGTCTGCCTGCGAAACGATTCCGTTACACGTTATATCGAGTTGAGTCATATCGACGGGTTGGTACAAACCTTGTAAACACTGAAGTATCAGTGTTGCATCGGCAATTTCAAGTCTTCCGTCCATATTTGGATCTTTGTCCCTCCACGATTCAGCAGAAGCCGCAAAAGGTATCATAGCTGAAACAGCGATAACTGCCGCTGCGAAGAATGTTGTGATTTTTTTTGCTAATTTCATGATAATTTCCTTTCATTAATTGTAGTGTGTGGTTGATTCGAAAAAGAATATTACTCCATTGGACTCACGCTCACTTTCCGCATAAAGCTAAGGCATGATTTTTATTTCTACTATATTATAGCATATTAAATATATTTTTGTCAATATTTCCTAACGAGTATATATTTTTTTCGTCATTTTAAACAATAAAAAACAGTTGTCTATGTCAATGTTGTATAGCAATTTCTGTTGAATGAGCCCCTTGAAATCACTAAAAATTTATGTTATAATAACATGAGAGCAATACGATCGGAGGAAATCAAATGATATTACTATCGGCACAAAATATTTCGAAAACATATATGGAACGCAAGGTGCTGGATAATGCGTCGTTTTTTCTGAATGAGGGCGACAGAGTAGGAATTATCGGTATAAACGGAACGGGAAAATCAACGCTGCTGAAAATTCTTGCAGGCGCGGAAGAAGCCGACAGCGGCGAAATTGTCCGTACCAAGGATATAAGGATTTCATATTTGCCGCAAATTCCGGAATTCGACGATCACAGCAGCATTCTGGAGCAGGTCATGCATCATCTTCCCACAGATTTGCGCGCTGCCAAAGAATTCGAGGCAAAAGCAATTCTCGGAAAGTTCGGGATAAGCGATTTTTCGAGGGATATCGCTTCACTGTCGGGAGGTGAACGCAGACGAGCTGGAATTGCCGCTGCGTTGATACAGCCAAGCGATATTCTGCTTCTCGACGAGCCTACGAACCATATCGACAACGAGACCGTAGTTATGCTTGAAGAGCAGTTGAAAAAATACCGCGGCGCAATTGTAATGGTCACTCACGACCGCTATTTTCTAAACTGTATCACAAGCCGCATAGTTGAAGTTGACAAGGGCAGACTTTATGATCACAAAGGAAGCTATGCTGAATTTCTTGAATACAAAGCTCAGCGCGAAACCGATGCGATCGCCAAAGAACGCCGAAACAGTTCGCTTTACAGACAGGAACTTGAATGGATACGCCGCGGAGTCCGTGCAAGAGGAACTAAATCCAAAGATCGTATCGAGCGTTTTCACGAACTCGAAAACCGCGAAAAACCTATAGAAACCGAAAGTTTGCAATTGCAGTCGGTATCGTCGAGGCTCGGCAAAAAAACCATCGAGCTGTACTCGGTTTCGAAATCTATCGACGGAAAAAATCTTATTCGCGATTTTTCATGTATGCTCCCACGCGACGCACGTGTAGGTATCGTTGGTCGCAACGGCGCGGGAAAAAGTACGCTGCTGCGTATGATCGTTGGGGAAATTTCTCCCGACAGCGGTGAGATAATCCACGGAGATACTGTAGTTATCGGATATTTTTCACAGCAGTGCGAAAACATGAACGATTCTCTCCGCGTTATTGAATACATTCGCGAAACTGCCGATTACATACGAACTCCCGACGGAGTTGTTACAGCCTCGCAGATGCTGGAACGCTTTCTTTTTACACCGGAACTCCAATGGAGCAGAATTGAAAAACTTTCGGGCGGCGAACGAAAAAGATTGTTTCTTCTGAAAATTCTCATGACCGCCCCGAATATCCTGCTGCTTGACGAGCCCACAAATGATCTTGATATTGCAACTCTGACAATACTTGAAGATTATCTGCAAAATTTCAGAGGAGCAGTCGTTGCTGTTTCTCACGACCGATATTTCCTTGACAAAATTTCCTCTGAAATCTGGGAAATGAACGGTAATGGAGAAATTAAAGAATATAACGGAAACTACAGCGATTACGCCAAAAAATCGGCACAAAACCGAAATCTCGAAAACGTTCCCGAAAAAATTCGCCGTGATAAGAAAAAGCCTGCCTTCATAGGAAAAACACGCTTGAAATTTTCATTTAAAGAGCAGCGCGAATTCGAAACGATAGACGACGATATCGCCGAATTGGAAGAAAAAATAGCATTGGCAGATCGTGAACTGGCTGAAAATTCGTCCGATTATGTTAAGCTTCAGGAGCTTACCGAATTAAAAGGCGATCTTTCGTTGCAGCTTGAAGAAAAAATGGACAGATGGGTATATCTCAATGATCTTGCGGAACGTATTGCAAATGGTGAAATGGTGTAATTTCAAAGTCATAGGAGAAATTTTATGGAAATTGTAGAAGTAACTGAAAATAAAAAACGATATTTATCGCTGCTGTTGTTGGCTGACGACCAAGAAAATATGATAGATCGCTATCTTGAAAAGGGAACGATGTATGTTCTGAATGACAACGGAGTAAAGGCAGAATGCGTTGTAACCGACGAGGGTGGCGGAATTCTGGAAATAAAAAATATCGCCGTTGAGCCTGACTTTCATGGCATGGGATATGGAAGAAAACTGTTAGAATTTCTTACTGAATTTTACGCGTCGGATTTTGATAAGTTGCAGCTTGGCACCGGAGACAGTCCGCTTACAATTCCCTTTTATGAGAAATGCGGATTTCGGCGTCATCATGTAATAAAAAATTTTTTCATTGATAATTATGATCATCCGATTTTTGAATGCGGTGTTCAACTGATAGATATGATCTATATGGAAAAGCAAATTTAAGGCAATAACGCACAAAGCATTACTAACGTAAAATTCAAAAATTAACAAAATAGTATAATAAAACTCAAGGCGGTGAAAAAATGCTACCTGATAAAAAATGTTTACATATTATTGCAAAGCTTGAAGAAAATGGCTTTCAGACTTATATCACAGGAAAAAGCGTTCGTGATATAATCATGCAGCGACCTATCCATAATTTTGATATTATGACAAATGCCGATGTTTCGCAAATTACTGAAATATTCTCTTGCGAAAACGAATTCTCTGTCAAGACCGGACATGTCTCTGTAATTGTGAATTGCAATGGCACGACTTTTAATGTCGAAACGTTGAAAACCGATGAAAATAGCTTTAAGACTGCGCTGAAAGAAAAGCTTTCGCAGCTTGATTTCACCGTGAATGCAATAGCAATGGATGCTTTAGGGAACTTATATGATCCTTTCGGCGGCAGATGCGATATAGATAAGCGCGTGTTAAAATGCATTGGAGAACCTGAAAATCGCTTTTCGGAAGATCCTCTTAGAATTCTTCGCACATTACGATCAGCTTCATCACTGAATTTTAATATTGATAGACAAACCTCAGAAGCTGCAAAAAAAATGTGTGATAATCTAAAAGATATATCTGCTGAGGGAATTCGCAGCGAATTTGTAAAAATTTTGTGTGGGGTAAATGCAACAAAAATTCTCCTTGAATACAGGGAAATTATCGCTATCATCGTTCCCGAAATAGCCGCCTGCTTTGATTTTCAGCAATTTTCGCGCTATCATAAATATGATGTTTACGAGCATACGGCAAGAGCCGTCGGAAATATTGCGATCAATGAAAAAAATACCGAAATTCTGCGTATTACCATGTTTTTTCATGATATCGGCAAACCCGAAATGTTCACTTGCGACGAAAAAGGCTTCGGTCATTTTAAAGGTCATGCTCAGTCAAGCGCGAAAATTACTGAAAAAATTATGCGGCGCATGGAATTTGACGAGCAAATCATTAAACGTGTATGCACGATAATTTATCATCACAGCGATCGTATACAGACAGAGCAGCAGATTCGGAACATGATCTCGAAAATAGGCGCTGATCTGTTTTTCATGCTTATTGAGGCGAAAAAGGCTGATAATTCGGCAAAATGCGAATATGTTGCTGCGGAAAACGATGAATTGAACAATACTGTTGCTATTGCTAAAAAATTATATCAGGAGATACTCAAATGACGGGGTTTATTCATTCTACAGAAAGCTTCGGAACAGTAGACGGTCCGGGCGTAAGATTTGTTGTATTTTTTCAAGGCTGTCCAATGAGATGCAAATATTGCCACAATCCCGACACATGGGAATTCAGGCAGGGCAAAGTCATGACCGCACAGGAAATTATGGGAGAATACGACTCATATAAAGAATTTCTGAAATCTGGTGGAATCACGGCAACGGGCGGCGAACCTCTTGTGCAGGCAGAATTTCTTGCGGAATTATTCTCGCTCGCCAAAAAAAAAGGCGTTCACACCTGCCTTGACACATCAGGAGCAGTTTATGTTCCCGAAAAATACGAAATTATCGACAATGCGCTGAAATATACCGATCTGGTGATGCTTGATATAAAGCATATATGCAGTAATAAGCATAAAAAGCTTACAGGGATCGGCAATGAGAATATACTGAAATTTGCGGAACATTTAAGAAAATTGAAAATTCCGCTCTGGATACGTCATGTAGTTGTTCCGAAAATTACAGACTCGGCAGACGATCTCATGGCATTGGGTGAATATATTTCAACTCTCGATAATCTGAAAGCCCTTGACGTGCTTCCGTATCATGACATGGCGAAATCCAAATACGCCGAGTTGGGCATTCCCTATCCCCTTCCCGATACGCCGCCGCTTGCCAAAGAGAACGCAGTCAAGGCGCGCGATATTATAATGTCAGGTATTCGCTCAGGACTTAAAAAAAAGAAAAATCAACAAACTGATCTGCAAGATCAATCCAATTAAATTTATTGCCCAAAAATACCAATGCTTAGTTTTATGACGGAATAACTTCATTGCAATCATCGCGCCCAATGCTCCCCCGAAAAATCCGAATCCAAGAAGAGTCGATTCCTTGATTCGCCATTTTTTCTTTTTTGCCTTGACTTTATCCGTTTTGTAAATTATAAGAGATATTATACTCATAATAATCATATATAAAATATATGATATAAAAAATATTTTTTCAACTGTCATAAAATTTCACTTCCTTTTTTACATAATACCATATTCAGAATAAAATGTCAATTTTACAAAAAAATTCTGAATTTACTTGACCTTTTATTTTATTTATGTTAATATTATATTAATATAATAATCTGAAAAATTATTTAAGGAGATTTGCTATGATAAAAAAAATTATTTCCGGAACTGTTTCGGCTGCCGTTCTTACTGCTTCAATGGGAATTGTTCCCGCCCCTGCAAATGCCGCTGAAAATATTAATTACGCGGAAGCTCTGCAAAAATCGCTGTATTTTTACGAAGTTCAACAGGCAGGTCCTCTTCCCGAATGGAACAGAGTTGAATGGCGTTCCGATTCTACTATGATTGACGAAGTTAAAGGCGGTTGGTACGACGCCGGAGATCACGTAAAATTCAATCATCCCATGGCTTATTCCGCAAGTATGCTCGCTTGGGGACTTTATCAATATCCCGACGGAATTGAAAATTGCGGGGAAATGCAGAACTTCGTAAACAATCTCGAATTCGTACTCGATTACCTTGTCGAATGCGACCGCGGCGATGAAGTAGTTTATCAAGTTGGAAACGGTAAGAAAGATCACACTTGGTGGGGACCCGTTGAGCTTTATCAATATGGCATGGAGGACAGCGGCGGTTCTTATGAATCAACGCGCGAAATATTAGTAGGCTCCGACGGATGCTCGGCGGTTATCGGCGGAATGTCTGCCGCTCTTGCCGCAGGATACTGCGCTCTCGATGGTCGTATTGACGAATCCAAACGCGAAAGCTATCTTGAACATTCTATAAATATGTTGAAGATAGCCGACGCTTCCAGAAGTGACGAAATTTATAATAAATCCGATGCTCAGGGATTTTATCCTTCACGCCATTTTTACGATGAATTGTTCTACGCTTCAAACTGGCTGTATATTGCCACAAAAGATCAAAAATACCTTGATCAGGCAACTTCGTACATTCCCAATCTCGACAGAGAACTGGGAGACAGTTCTCAGTTGAAATACACATGGTGTCATTGCTGGGACGACAAAATGCAGGGCGCAATGCTGCTTTATGCCATAAACACCGGAGAACAGCAATATATTGATCATGTTGAAAAGCATGTGAAATACTGGACAAACGATGTTAAGAAACTTGATGGCGGTCTGCGCTGGTCTGAACCTTGGGGCTGTCTGCGATATGCTGAAACGGCAGGATTCATTGCTGCCGTTGCCTGCGATACGGTTCTCAAAAACAAAGACGTCTCCGCTTACACAAAATTTTACGAAGAGCAAATCAATTTCGCTCTCGGTGACAATCCCGATAACTTCAGCTATGTCTGTGGATTTGGCGAAAATTCCCCGAAAAATCCTCATCATAGAACCGCTCACGGCTCATGGAAAAATGATGAAAGCACTCCTACGATCAGCCGCCACACGCTTTACGGCGCTCTCGTAGGCGGTCCGAATGAGGACGGCAGCTATGAAGACGATCGCGGAAATTACATCAATAACGAAGTTGCTACCGACTACAACGCAGGATTTACAGCGCTTCTCTGCAAGATGATCGATAAATACGGAGGCAAATCCGATCCGGCATTTCCGCCCGTTGAACCTCACGATGGTCCGGAATTTTACATTGAAGCGCTCGATAAGGGTATTACAAGTTCCGGCGCAACAGTAAGCTTCAAGATCACCAATCATTCCGCATGGCCTGCACGAGTTCAAGACAATCTTTCTTTCCGTTATTATATGGATCTCAGCGAACTAAAAGCGGCAGGAAAAAATCCCGAAGACGTGGTAATAAGATGCGATCGCGACCAATCGGAAATGTATGCTTCAAAAGGAATAAAATCCGCTGAAATTTCATCTATACAGCATTACAGCGGCGATATTTATTATGTTGAAGTAACTCTTCCCGACGGCAGAGCCGTTCTGCCTGTTTCAGAGGGAATGCAGCAGTGCGAAATTCTTATCGCATTCGTTTATCCCGATTACGGAAGCGGCTGGGACGCTTCGAACGATTTCTCGAATAAGGAAATCCTTGGCAAAAGCGGAACTGCCGACGATCAGGGGACGATCAAAGGAATTGTTACTAAATATATTCCCATTTACATCAACGGCGAGTTGTATTACGGTGAAGAGCCTGATGGCACTTACGCCGACGGCAACAGCTCTCCTGACAATAACACCCCAACTCCAACATCTTCAACAGAACCTGCTACGACTACGAACGACGAAGACATAATTTACGGCGATGCAAACTGCGACGGAAAAGTGGAAGTTGCCGACGCAACGCTTATATTACAGTCGCTGACAAATAAAGATGAATATCAGCTTACAGAAAAGGGAATGAACAATGCCGACGTTTGCAACCGCGGCGATGGTGTTACTGCAAGCGACGCATTGTCAATACTCAAGCTTGACGCAGGAGTTATCGATTCTCTTCCCGAATCTTAGAACCTGTGTTCATAGGCTATTGCACGTGTTTTTTCGGTAAATTTTACCGATAGCTGCGTTGAAAAAGCTTGCCATACAGCAGTATGCTTTCGTTTTTTCGCCTTTCTCCCGGTAAGATTATGCTCGAAAATCCACGCACAAGTTCTATGAACGCAAGTTCTTAATATAAAATAGAATTTCTCCTATTTAAATTGCAGAAAAATTTTTCGGAAATAATATTGACATTCCCCTTTCAGTATGATATAATATATAAAAAGTATGGGAATATATTCTCATAATTTATCATGATATGGAGGGATTATATTTGTTTTGTAAAAATTGCGGCAATCAGATTAATGATAACGCTGCTGTATGCGTAAACTGTGGCGCGCCCAAAGGATATGGCGAGAATTTCTGCTCAAACTGCGGACAATCTGTTCCACAGGGTTCTGCAGTTTGTATGTCATGCGGAGTTGCAACAAAAACCGTACTTCCCGGTGCTAAATCAAAAATGGCTGCCGGATTGCTCGGTATTTTCCTTGGAAGTTTCGGCGTACATAACTTCTATCTCGGCTACACCGGCAAAGCTGTCGTTCAGCTTCTTCTTACTCTTTTTAGTTGTGGCACTCTCGCTCTTGTCAGTGAGATTTGGGGGCTTGTGGAGGGTATTATGATCTTATGCGGCAACATTAATACCGACGCGCAAGGAAATCTTTTAGGCGATTAATTTCTCGCTTAAAACTGTATACATATAGTACAGTTTTATATATTAACTATCTTTTAAATCTCAGGAGGTTTATTATGAAATCAAAAATGGCAGCAGGATTGCTTGGTATTTTTCTTGGCGGTTGGGGAATTCACAACTTCTATCTTGGCTTTACCAAAAAAGCTATTATTCAGATCATCGTTTCACTCTGTACTTGCGGAATAGGCGGAATCTGGGGATTCATTGAAGGAATTATGATTCTTTGCGGAAGTATCAACACAGATGCTGATGGCAATCCTCTCGAATAATCATAGTTTAGTCAAAGCAAAAACTGCCGAATTATCGGCAGTTTTTTTATAATATTTTCTCCCATTTGTTTTCCTTGAATCCGACAAGAACACTGTTCCCATTTATTAAAATGGGTCGCTTCACAAGCATTCCGTCTGTTGCCAGTAATCTCAGCTGCTCCTCTTCGGTCATTTTGGGGAGTTTTTCTTTTAACGACATGGATTTGTAAAGTATACCGCTCGTATTGAAGAAACGTTTCAGCGGCAGTCCGCTTTTTTTGTACCATTCGGACAATTCCTCATATGTGGGATTATTTCCCTTGATATCGCGAATTTCGTAAGACTGACCATGTTCGTCGAGCCATTTCTGCGCTTTTTTGCATGTAGTGCATTTAGGATAACATATGTATAACATAATAAATTCTCTCCTTTTTTTCGTCGAAAATTCAAAAATTAAGACGAATTATGTTCAAGCTTCTCCGCATATAATTTATTGAAATTACAATTCGGAGGCGCTGATTATGTTGTTTGAAATCATAAAAAATCTCATCTTTTTCATTCTTCATGTGGATAACGTTGGTATGTTTCCAAAACCACTCTCGAAAGCGCGTGAGAAAGAATGTTTCATCAGAATGGCTGAGGGCGATAAATCGGCAAAGAACGAATTGATCGAGCATAATCTTCGGCTTGTAGCTCACATTGTAAAAAAATACGCGCAATCCGCTGCCGAACAAGATGAATTAATATCCATTGGCAGCGTTGGATTGATCAAGGCAGTGTCCACCTTCGACTACAAAAAAGGAGCAAAATTTGCCACTTATGCCAGTCGGTGCATCGAAAACGAAATCCTGATGAACTATCGCGCCGCAAAAAAATCCGCAGGCGATATATATATAAATGAACCTGTTGAAGTTGACAAGGACGGCAACGCCATGACACTGATAGATCTTATCGATGACGGCGTTGATATTCATGAACTTGTGGAGTTAAATATCCGCTCTAAACAGCTGTACAACTTTCTCGGGAAATGTCTTGATGAGCGCGAATTAGAGATAATGATCTACAGATACGGACTGTATTCTGGTTCACCGCACACCCAAAGCGAAACTGCAAAAAAAATGGGAATTTCGCGTTCGTACGTTTCGAGAATTGAAAAGAAAGCTATCGAAAAGCTACGTGAAATGTACGATATTTCATCGATTTAAAATTATCAATTTTTCAGCGGCAAATCGGAAAATTCATAAATTCCTGCATCCGCCTGCTGGATAATGAGAGCGTCCTGCGCCGTAACTCCGTCATTGTTTCCCGAAACGTCGGCGTTGATAAGTCCCTGCACGGTCAGCATATATTCGTCCTTATTCGTGAGATACTGGAGAATAAGCGTAGCATCAGAAATTTCAACTTTTCCGTCGCAGTTTGCGTCGCCTGCGAGATAATCACTGTTTTCATCGACAACTTCAAGGTTAAACGCACTGACTTCTTTTTCGATTCCGCCTGCCGAAACGATCATGACGGTATAATTTCCGGAATCATCGGCAGTAAGATTTTCAAGATTAACGGTCGCGCCGTTTATTCCGTCAAGCTGTTCGCCGTTACGTTTCCAGATATACTGCGGTTCGCCCGAATCAAGCTCGGCAATTACTGTATATTCGAGGTTTTCGCCGACGTTCATGCGGTAATTGGTTTCAGATGTAAGTACTGAAAAATCCGCGGGAACTGTGCATTTCGGGACAGTCACATCGCTCATAAGCTTCCATTCGTTTCCGCTGTCCTGCATGAAAATACGCAGATTGCTGATGTCCGAATTCGGCTTCAATCCCATAACATCAAACGGAACTCTGAATTCGACCATATCATCGCCCCATTTGCATTGGCACCCGTTATAACTGTCATGATTGAAGTAAATGAATCCATTTGAGGCGTAATACAGCCAATATCTCTCCCCTGTCTCATCGTAAAGCTGAAGATTGTACACTGGAGCGGAGGCGTTCTGAGGAATGTTACTCATAAGATAAAGATACTGATCGTCAGCTTTCGCATAAATTTTGTAATCAGATTCATTACTGCCCACCAACATATCTTCCGTCCATTCTTCGGAAGAAGATATCATGCCGTCAACTACGGTCTTTTTGCCCACGTTATAAAACTGAATCGTCGATTTATCGGAATTTTCCGAGGCAGTCAAGGAATTATCAGTTCCATTTTTTTCCGATTCGCTTACAGTGAAGCTACCGATAAAATTCGCGCCTAGCGAGGAATCCCAAACATTTTCATTGGCAAATCGAATGCTCCTTCCCGTCATATTCGTAACTTCCACAGGCGTTCCCATGCTAAGTTTAAGATAAGCGTTCCATTCGCCTGCTTCGATTCCGTCTGGCAGCTTGAAATTAACAGTTTCCTCGTTTTTGGTGCATGATTTCCAGTTTCGGGAATCAATATCGGCTTCCGCATAGGCGAAATTACCGTCTTTTTCTATCAGAATATAACTCTGAGCAGCTGGAATCTGATTAGCAAAACCTGTATTTTCAACGCTGAAATTCACCTGAACTTCTCCGCCCTGCCGAGTTTCGGAAGTTATCTTTGAATCGCGCAGAACATAGCGATAGCCAAGATGATCGCGGATAAAGCTGAAAACAGTCTGACCGTAATACGCAGAATTATCAACGCCGCCAACGTCATATGCTTCTGAAAAAGTGTAATCCTTGTAAAGCTGAAAAATATTTCCGTTGATGTAGCTTAGATGAGTTTTATACATTTCGGGAATGGCATTTTCGGGAAGATATGTATCAAATTTCTTTGCATAATCAATATTTCCCGAGAATTCACCGCCATAATATGAAGTTATAGTTTGTTCCGCAAGCCATGCAGTTTCTATGTCGCGATTCGAATACGTTCCGAGGTCGGAATCGCTGCCCATATATCCATCGTTATAAAGTCCGATACGACTCTTGTTTTTTTGAATTTCCTTAGTATACTGACTTTCAGTTAAGCTGTCGATCAATTCGCGGTTATCAAGCTCTTTTCTGGAAATTCCCGCCCATTCGGCAAAAATATCCGGAGTACGCACGGTTACAGGAATAGGAGCAGGTACGGCTTGCAGCAGCGCTTCGAGAAGTTGCGCCTTATGCTGAACGGAAGTATATTTTCCGCCGTGCTGTTCACCCCATTTACCGACGAATCCACATTCAACAAAGGCAATGACATCAGCGTATTCCTCGAAAATGCCACTTTCTTTCAACTGTCGAATATGGTGTAGAACCTGATCAAAACTTGCAGGCTCGGGATTAGCTTTTCCAGTGGAATCATACCTGAATCTCAGCGCAGCCATACAACCATTTTTGCGGCAGTTGCTTAAAGTTTCATCCCACGCATCAAGAAAAGTCTGATCAAAATCGTAATCCGTTCCGTCGGTATAAGTTCCATCGTCGTCGGTCGTGCCATTCACGCCGCATGAAAATCCGCCTATATCAATAAAAAACAACATCAAATCCCCTGTCGGATTGTAAACATTGGTTTTTCCGGGAATGCAATACGACCACAAAGTTGAGGTATAACCCATTCCCGGATTTCCGATAGTTCCGATAGATTCTGTATAATTTATTCCGCTGTCTTTTAATTCTGAATTATTTTCGGCATGGACGCTAAACGGCGCAGCTGAAATTATCATAAAAGCAGACATTAGCGCAGAAACAGTTTTTTTGATAATATGATTCATCAGATCAACTCCTTCAATATTGTAACATAACTATTATACTATATTTTTCTTAAAACGTCAATATTAGATCTGCTCAAAAATCAACGTGTGACAGATGTAGAAAGATTTTAGCGATATGCAACATAAACATAAGGCAGGATATCAATAACCTGCTCATCCGTAAGAGATTCAACATAAAGCAGCTCATAAACATTACTGAAAGCAACTATGTCATTCCGCAGCTCAATAATATCCATAGCTTCCTCATCGCCGACGTGCGGAAGAAGTTTCAGCAGTTCAATGTCCGCACTGTTCAATTCAATTGGCACGACATCTTCCAAAGTCAGAGCTGATGGAATGTTTTCGGGTTCATAAGGTTGTGCGATAGATTCTTCTGTCGAAATTTCGGTGATATCTGTTATTTTCTCGGGATAAAAAGGATTTTCAACATAAATATTTTCCCATATAAAAGAAAAAATCCCCTCACTGATTCCGGGGACATTCATTATCTCTTCAATATTGTTAAATGGACCGTTCGTTTCACGATATGTTATTATTTCATCTGCAAGACTATCACCGATTCTATAAAGTTTCACTAATTCTTCATGAGTTGCTGTATTTATATTTATATATAATGGAAGATCTTCTTTTGAATCATAAACAGGATTTTCAACATAAATATTATCTTTGATCGAATTAAAAATTTTATCTCCAATTCCCGGAACATTAAGAATCTCTTCAATATTTTTAAAATTGCCATGTTCGTTTCGATAAGCAATTATCTCATCGGCAAGCGAATCACCGATTTTATTAAGCTTTACCAAAGTATCGTGATCGGCAGTATTAATATTAACACGGATCACCGTATTATCTTCTGAAGCCTCAGTTGTTTTTGAATTGCTTTTCTTTTTGGTTTTTGCTGTCGTCGAACTGATACTCTTTGAATTTGAAGCAATATATTTTTCTGTAGTTTGAATTGAAGTTGAATTATCAAATTCAGTTTCAACTTTAGTTATGGTAAAAATCTCGGTATTATTCGAATTCTCATGAACGGAACGCAAAAATCCCAACCCCATCATGATGGCTATAGCAGAAAGTATTATCAAAGTGTCTTTATTTTTCATACATTTCGACCCTTTCCGACTTTTTCTTATTATATAATATCATAAATTCAAACAATTGTCAAGTAATTTTCATGAAAATTAACATCAAATAAAATAAAAGCAGGCAAAAATGTTGGAGTCGAATTGTATTTTCCATCAGCGAATCAACTATAGATTCTTATGATTCATCAAATTTACCTGACAGCTGAAGAAGATGGTATTCTTTAGCCGCCGCAACCACCATATTTCCGGCAGTCAATTTAGTTCTATTTGTCATACCGTTAAATCTGATATTTTTTGATGCTGCGATATGAGCTATTTTGCGCAATCCACGTTCAACAGCAGCAGAAGAAGTCGAGCAGGCTTCTGCAATTGCAGGATACATTTTAGTCGTTTTCATTTTTGACTGTGTCATTGAAGGATTATCAATACATTTTTTGATACCGACAGCAAGATAATTGAAGCCTATCAGATCGTACGGAATCTTTTTATTGTAAAGATAATTTATAATTTCGGGAACATAAATTTTTTCTACGCTGTTATTATCAGCAGCGACAGCACCGCATATTTCAATAGCCGAATTTGAAATTTCATAATAATTTCTGACGCCTATAAAACGCAGCTTATCTTTAATTGCATCGGAATTTATCATTAAAATCGCATATATTTTGATCTGAGGATCATCGTTCAAAATTTTTTGCAGTATATCAAAAATATTTTCCTTGTACCCTTTCATATAAAAAATAAGACCATTATATTGATCTTTTTTAATTTCATTATGAATAATTTCCATATTATTTCCACAGCATTTTGCGTCGATTCCAAATCTGCCTATCAGATTTGAAATCACTTTTCCGCCTCCGCTGAAAGTGTTTCCGATAAGAAACTTTGGTTTCATTTCAATTTCTCTCCAATATATATTATAATTCAGACACCGCGTCAAATTCTCCACAAAAACATATCCACACGCTTATCTTGATTTCATTATACTTTATTTTAGGAAATATGTCAATAGACATTTATAATTTATCCAGACTATACGCATGAAAGTTTATCATCAACTGAAAAGGAGATATTGTAACCA
>CAYNYB010000015.1:0-79458 GCA_964401315.1 uncultured Alistipes sp. | reverse complement strand
GCCTGAAAAGGCTCTGCTCCACAGCAACAGACGGGCAGTAAGCCCGCCGTGTTGCGCTGTGTGGCACGACAGGGATTCCTCCGCAAAGTTATCCCCACCAAAATATCAAGCCACACAACGGCGACAAACCGCCTGATTTCGCAAGGCATATCCTGCACAAATACTACACAATGAAATTCACAGAAATTTTGTAGTTTTAGCGGCTTGCAATTTCGACTGAAAAGATTTAATATGTGATTACCAAAACGGACACCGTTGCGGAATTCACGAAAAGGAATGATTTCAATGAAAAAATACTACCTTGCCTACGGTTCAAACCTCAATGTTCAGCAGATGAAACACCGCTGCCCCGATGCAAAGCCAATCGGAACGGCGTGGATTCACGACTATCAGTTGCTCTTCAAAGGCTCGAAAACAGGCTCTTATCTCACCATCGAGAAAGCCGAAAAATCCAAAGTTCCCGTTGCAGTCTGGGAGGTTTCGGAATCCGATGAACGCCGCCTCGACATCTACGAGGGATTTCCGAATTTCTACTACAAAAAGGAAATGGAAGTGACCGTAAACCGCCGAAAAATCAAGGCTTTTGTGTACATCATGCATGAGGAAAGACCACTGGGTATTCCGAGCAGTCATTATGTCAGAACCTGCGTTCAGGGCTACCGGGATTTTGGATTTAATCTGAAATATTTACGGCTTGCTTTTGACATCAGCGAAGGGGGTGTACGAAATGAAAAATGAAATCAGAGAGCCGAGAATTTGCCCGAAATGCGGTCAGTCCTACACGGAAAGACCTGCCATTTCAAGAACTGACAATATCCAAATTTGCCCTGACTGCGGAACTCGTGAAGCACTTGATGCTATCGGTGTTTCCACCGAAGAACAGGAAAAAATCATCAGCATCATTCACCGCAACTACGCTGAATAAGCCCACCAGAGCCGCCACGTTCGCCCCACGTCCGCCGATTCAATTTCCTCCGCAAAGTTATGGGATTCACGAATCGGCGGCACACGAGGGCAACTGTGGGGCTTTTACGGCAAGTCATAATATGTACAATTCCTGCGAAAAACTGCCGTTTCTATTCTGTAAATTTAGCCGCTTGCTATTATCCTCAAAAGACGGTATACTGTGTACTACCGAAAGGCGAACAGCCTGTGGAAAACAACGAAATACGGAGGAAAACCACATGAAAGCAATTGAAATTTTTGAAAAGGCAATGACAGAGGGAAACGAGTTCTTCAAGGAGAACAACCTCAACCCCACACTTTTCGCAGCCTACAGACAGCAGAAGGACAGCGGCAACGAGCTGATCGACTTCTCCGAGGTTATCTGGACACAGGACATCGAGCCGATCAGCGAATTTTTCAAGGCGCAGGGCATCACGGAATTTACGATTTCAAACACCTTCAGCAGCCTGATCGAAACCCTCGCAGCCTTTGAAAAGCAGGGATTCCGCATGAACGGACTGACCGATGTCAGGGCAAACTACACCGACTTCACAACCGGGGAAAAGAAAATAATTCCTGCGATTCGCATGAAACTGAACTAAAGCAACGAACCAAGGGGCGGAGTTACCGCCCCTGATTTCGTCCACAAAGCCACCACGTTTGCTATTTTTACTGCCCTTGCAAAGTTATCCCTTTTGCAGAACGGCGGCACACAGGGGCGGCTGTGGGGCTTTTACAACAAGTCATAATATGTACAATTCCTGCGAAAAATCGCCGTTTTTATTCTGTAGATTTAGCCGCTTGATATATCTTTCGGATCATGGTAATATGTGTACAACGGAAGCGGAGAACGCTCCGAAAACCACGAAAAACGGAGGAAACGATTATGAAATGGGAACAGGTTACAACAATGGAGCACCTCGAAATGAACGGATGCAGCACACAGGGTGCGGTGCTGAAATACGGCGACAGGGTTCTGGTCTGCGGATTGACCTGCAGAGGTTTCGAGGCGGCGGTTTACGAGTTCATCGAGGATGAAAAAGAAAGCGGTCTAAGTTACATAGAATGCCGCCTGAACCTCAGAACAACCGCACCGACAGCCTTCGCTGACGGCGGCGACGCAATGAAATGGTGCTTTGACCACCTGAATGACTAAGAACAAGGGGCTGAAAAACGCCCCTTTTCCGTTCTCCTTCAATGGTGTATATAACACAATGAAACAGGCTGATTTTCCTCGATATTCTGTACTTTTAGCCGCTTGATAAGTGCCAGATAGTATGGTAATATGTGTATAACGGAACGGGAAACCGAGCCGAAAATCACGAAATACGGAGGAAGCAAAAATGAACAAGAAAATCGAAAAGGCGCTTGAAAAAATTGCAATGGAAGAGAGCTACAGCATCGAGGTAAGAGGCGGTCTTGACGCACGTGACAACGACGAGGACGATTTCAAAGAAATCAGCGTGACAGCACTCCAGAGAATGCTCGAAAGAGCCTACGAATTAGGCAAAAACAGCAAGTAACCAGACCACCAAAAATCACGGCAGCCCTTCGGGGCTGTCTCTCTCGTACAGCCTTTTTCGTTTCCTCCGGCAGTACAATTTTTACCGATTTTTCGGCTTATCTTTGTGTATATTATGATTCTGAAATGACTTGCAATTCTTGCTTTTTTATGGTAACATTAAGTAAAATGAAAGAGCAGTCTCAATTAAAAAAATCGCCCCAAGGGGCTTCAAAAATAACCGTTTCAGACCTGATTTTCAGGTCTTTTTTCATGCTGGAACGGAGGTGTAAAAAACTAATGCTGAGAACAAATCACATTTATAACATGGACTGCTTGTCGGGTTTAAAATTGCTTGATGACGAGTGCATTGACGTTGTTGTGACATCTCCGCCATACTATAATGCTCGTGAGTATTCTTACTGGGAAACGGTTGAACTGTATCTCTCGGATATGGAAAAAATATTTTCTGAGGTATTTCGAACCTTAAAAAATTATCACTGCGTCGTAGTAAATGTTGGCGATGTTATTTGTCAGACAGGAAAGTCAAAATGGCAGGTCAGAAAACTTCCGCTTGGTGCGTATTTCATTAGCATTCTTGAAAATATTGGTTTTCAGTTCATTGACGACTATATCTGGGATAAGGGCGAGCCTCAGAGTAAAAGGAATCTCGGAAATCTGCCTTTTCCGTACTACCAGTATCCCGTCAACTGCTATGAGCACATTCTGATATTTGCAAAAAACAAGTTGAATAAAACGAAAATTCCATGCCCTGACTGCAATAAAATGATTACGCAGTCCAATAGTTGTACCGGAATCGGAATACAGTCTTGGGAATGCAAAAATCCCGATTGTCCCACGAAATCGCCTAATAATAGAGGAAAACGATTTTCTGCACGAAGTATAATGATGAATAATTACCAGACTGCCGAAAATAAAATTCCCGAAAATTTCAGAAAAAACTGGCGGAGAGATATTGTAAGAATAAATCCCGTAATCAAAATAAACTGCAAAGGCGAAAATGTTTCCGGTCATTCCGCACCATTCCCGGAAGAAATTCCTGAGATGGCAGTTCGGTATTTCAGCGGAGTCAACGATATTGTCTGCGATATTTTTTCGGGCAGCGGAACTTCCTGTCTTGTCGCTAAAAAACTTAACCGCAGATATATTGGATTTGAAATTTCTGAAGCATTCTGCCGGATAGCAGATAAACGAATTTCGGAATCTGGAAATTAATAAATCAGGATATTTTCATGCCGGAAAGGAGGTGAGTACAATGGCGAAATTCAAACCAACACGCTTTATGGCAGAGGATTCAAAATACAGCAAATCGGCGGCGGACTATGCCGTCAATTTTATTCAATGCCTTTCTCATACCAAAGGCACATGGGCTGGCAAAAAATTTGAACTGCTTGACTGGCAGGAGCAGATTATCCGTGACCTGTTCGGCATTCTGAAACCCAACGGATACCGTCAATTTAACACGGCATACATCGAAATACCTAAGAAAAATGGTAAATCAGAACTTGCGGCGGCAGTCGCACTTCTGTTGACCTGCGGTGACGGTGAAGAACGTGCAGAGGTTTATGGCTGCGCTGCTGACAGACAGCAGGCTGCTATCGTTTTTGATGTTGCCGCCGATATGGTGCGTATGTGTCCTGCCCTGAATAAGCGAGTAAAGATTCTTACCTCACAAAAGCGTATTGTGTACATTCCGACAAACAGCTTTTATCAGGTGCTTTCCGCAGAAGCATACAGTAAACATGGATTCAACATTCACGGCGTAGTTTTTGATGAGCTGCATACGCAGCCTAACAGAAAACTATTTGATGTTATGACAAAGGGTTCGGGTGATGCAAGAATGCAGCCGCTGTACTTCCTTATCACTACAGCCGGAACGGATACAAACAGTATCTGCTACGAAGTTCATTCCAAAGCCAAAGACATAATTGAGGGCAGAAAGCACGATCCGACTTTTTATCCCGTTATTTACGGTGCGGACGAATCTGAGGACTGGACAGACCCGGCGGTCTGGAAAAAGGCAAATCCAAGCCTTGATAAAACTATCGGAATGGATAAGGTTATGGCTGCTTGTAACTCCGCAAAGGAAACTCCCGGCGAAGAAAATGCTTTCCGACAGCTCCGTTTGAATCAATGGGTAAAGCAGGCTATCCGCTGGATGCCTATGGAGAAATGGGATAAATGCAAGGTGGCTTTCAACGAAGATGACCTTACAGGACGTGTCTGCTACGGCGGTCTTGACTTGTCGTCAACTACCGATATTACGGCATTTGTGCTTGTTTTCCCACCAATTGACGAGAACGACTTTTACTATGTTTTGCCGTACTTTTGGTTGCCCGAAGAAACGCTTCCTCTCCGTGTCCGCCGTGACCATGTTCCATACGATTTGTGGGAACGTCAGGGCTATCTAAAAACAACAGAAGGCAACGTTGTCCACTATGGCTTTATCGAAAATTTCATTGATGAACTGGGTACAAAATTTCACATCAAGGAAATCGCATTTGACCGCTGGGGTGCAGTACAGATGTCGCAGAATCTCGAAGATTTAGGCTTTACACTGGTGCAGTTCGGACAGGGTTATCGTGATATGTCACCGCCTACGAAGGAGCTTATGAAGTTGACGCTTGAACAAAAACTTGCTCACAACGGTCATCCCGTTCTCCGTTGGAATATGGATAATATTTTTATCAAGCGTGACCCTGCCGGAAATATCAAGCCGGATAAGGAAAAATCTACAGAGAAAATTGACGGTGCGGTTGCTTTGATTATGGCTTTGGATAGGGCGATTCGGTGTGGTGTTGGTGACGGCGGAGCAAGTGTTTATGACAGTCGTGACCTGTTGATTTTATGAAATGGAGTTGATTTCTATGGGCATTTTCAAAGGACTTTTCAAGAGCCGTGACAAGCCGACAAACAGCTATGATTCGCCGTCATACACCTATTTCTTTGGACGGACACACGCAGGAAAAAGAGTTACAGACAGAACGGCATTGCAGCATACCGTGGTGTATGCCTGCGTGAGAGTTTTGAGTGAAGCAATTGCACAGTTACCGCTGCACGTCTACAAATATACTGAAAACGGAAAAGAGCGAGTGCCGATGCACCCGCTTTACTTTTTGCTTCATGACCAGCCCAATCCCGAAATGACGAGCTTTATTTTCCGTGAAACGCTGATGTCGCACCTGCTGATTTACGGCAATGCCTATGCACAGATTATCCGAAACGGACGTGGTGAAGTGATAGGACTTTATCCGCTGATGCCCGATAAAGTTAAGGTTGACCGTGACGAACGTAACTGCCTGATTTACATTTATTCCCGATATGATGAGGCAAATCCAAATCTGAAGGAACAGGGCGATATTGTTCTTCATCAGGAAGATGTTCTGCATATCTGCGGTCTCGGATTTGATGGTTTGGTAGGATATTCTCCGATAGCTATGGCAAAGAATGCAATCGGAATTTCCCTTGCCTGCGAGGAATACGGTGCTTCATTCTTCGGAAACGGCGCAAGTCCAAGCGGTGTTTTGGAGCATCCGAGAGTCATCAAGAATCCGGAGCGTGTCCGTGATGCATGGCAGAAAGCATACGGCGGAATCAACAATCACCGCACAGCAATTTTAGAAGAGGGCATGAAATATACGCCGATTTCCATTCCGAATAATGACGCTCAATTCTTGGAAACAAGAAAGTTTCAGATTGAGGAAATTGCAAGGCTATACCGTGTACCTCTGCACATGATTGGTGACCTTGAACACGCTACATTTTCAAATATAGAACAGCAATCCCTTGAATTTGTAAAATACACTCTCGATCCTTGGCTTGTTCGCTGGGAACAGTCACTCCAAAAGGCACTTCTCAGTGATAGTGAAAAAGGTCAGTATTTCATTAAATTTAACGTTGAGGGACTTCTCAGAGGTGATTATGCAAGCCGTATGCAGGGATATGCGACAGCACGGCAGAATGGCTGGATGTCGGCTAACGATATCCGAGAACTCGAAGATATGAACCGAATTTCTGAGGAAGAGGGCGGAAATATTTATACTCTCAATGGCAGCATGACACCTTTAAATAAGTGCGGTGCAGCTTATGAACAGAAAGGCGGTGACAGCGGCAATGAAACATCAGATCAGTGACCTGTATCAGATGCAGTCGCTTCCTCTTGATATAAAAATCAGAATGACCGAAAGCCGTATCAAAGGATGGTATGAACATTATGACGGTGAAATTTATTGCAGTTTTTCGGGCGGAAAGGATTCTGTTGTACTCAGAGATATTATAAAAAATACTCCGGGTGTGTATGATGTTCCGTCGGTTTTCTGCGATACGGGACTTGAATATCCGCAGCTTAAGACGTTTGTAAAAAGCTGCGATAATGTAACGATTGTCCGACCGAAGATTAGCTTCCGACAGGTCATTGAAAAATACGGCTATCCTGTGATTTCAAAGGAAGTTGCACGGCGTGTGCAGTATGCAAAAAAAGCCGTTGCAGAGGGACGTGAGAAAGACCACGGAGACTATCAGAAACTCTGCGGACTTGCTGTCGATAAGAACGGTCAGAAAAGTCAGTTCAACTGCGAAAAATGGAAGTTTCTGCTTGAAGCACCGTTCAACTGTTCTTCAGAATGCTGTACGATAATGAAGAAAAATCCCATGAAACAATACGAAAAAGAAACAGGAAAAGTACCTGTCGTAGCAACAATGGCGTGTGAAAGCCGTCTGCGTAAAGAGCAATGGCTGATTCATGGCTGTAACGCCTTTGACGCAAAACGTCCCCGTTCACAGCCAATGTCATTCTGGACGGAACAGGACGTGCTTAAATACATCTATACCCGAAAAATCCCTTATGCACAGGAAGTGTATGGGGATATTTTTATGGATGAAAACGGAAAATATCATACTGCAAAGGCACAGCGAACAGGCTGTGTTTTCTGTATGTTTGGCTGTCACCTAGAAAAAGAGCCTAATCGTTTTCAGCAGCTTGCAGTTACTCACCCGGGACTTTATGATTACTGTATCGGTGGCGGCTGCGAAATTGACGATGTATGGCTTCCCGACAGCAAAGGTCTCGGACTTGGAAAGGTTCTTGACTATATCGGTGTTAATTACAAGAAGGAGGAATCTTAAATGGAAAAATTCTGGAACTGGATAAAAAATGAAGATACCGGAGAAACGGATCTGTACTTTGAAGGTCCTATCTCGGACTGTACATGGCTCGGTGATGAAATCACGCCGAAGATCTTCAAGGATGAACTTTCAAAGCATCCCGGAGACCTGACAGTCTGGCTCTGCTCGCCGGGCGGCGATGTGTTCGCAGCAAGTCAGATATACACCATGCTCCGAAATCACAAGGGCAGAATTACGGTAAAAATCGACAGTCTTGCGGCTTCGGCTGCATCTGTTGTTGCAATGGCAGGCGATGAAACCTTGATCTCTCCGACCGGTATGATTATGTGCCATGATCCTGCGTGTCTGGCGGCGGGCAACAAGGCTGATATGGAAAAGGCAATCGAACTTCTGGAAGAAGTCAAGGAATCTATCATCAATGCTTACGAGCAGAAAACGCATCTGAGCCGTGCAAAAATTGCGAAAATGATGTCTGATGAAACTTGGATGAATGCGAAAAAAGCATTGCAGCTTGGCTTTGTGGACGGTATTTTATTTGCCAAAAAAGAGCCTGAAACAGACGAACCGCAGGAAGATGAATCGGAAAAAGAATCCGATGATGATAATTCTGACGATGACGAAGAAAATCCTGATAAACCGAAGAAAAATACAGCTTCAATGCTGTATTCACCAACCAAAACTACCGCATCGCTGATGCAGAAAATTTCCGCATTAGCACCTGTAACAGGTGTTCCCATAGATCAGCTCGACAAGAGACTGGCACTTCTGAAAAATTGATTGGAGGATGATTTTATGACCATTCAGGAACTGAGAGAAAAAAGAGCGAAAGCATGGGACGAGGCAAGAAATTACCTTGATTCCAAGCGTAACGACAGCGGACTTTTGTCCGAGGAAGATTCCAAAACCTACGATGCAATGGAAGCACAAATCGTAGCTTACGGAAAGGAAATCGACCGTTTGGAGCGTCAGGAAAGGCTGAATGCCGAGATGAACGCACCAACTTCCACACCCATTGTGTCCGTCCCCGGAGTACATTCCGCTGAATCCGAAAAGTCGGGCAGAGCGTCCGCAGAATATAACAAGGCATTCTGGAACAACGTCCGCAACCGCAACTGGATTGACGTTCGCAACGATTTACAGATTGGCGAGGACAGCGAGGGCGGTTATCTTTGCCCTGACGAGTTTGAGAAAAAGCTCATCGAATCGCTGGAAGAAGAAAACATTTTCCGTCCGCTTGCAACGAAGATTCAGACTTCAAGCGGCGACAGAAAAATCCCCATTATTACGCAGAAAGGCGAAGCCGTGTGGATGGAAGAGGAAGAAGCATACACTCTCTCCGATGATACTTTCGGTCAGCTGAATCTGTCAGCGTACAAGGTCGGTACAGCTATCAAAATCTCCGAGGAACTTCTTAATGATTCTGTCTTTGACCTGCCCAGTTACATCGCAAAGGAATTTGGTCGCAGAATCGGTGCAAAAGAAGAAGAGGCATTTATTGTGGGGGACGGAAAGGGCAAGCCTACGGGAATTTTTGCCGCTGTCGGAGGTGCGCAGAACGGTGCTACAACTGCTGCTGCAAGCATCACCTTTGACGATATGCTGGAACTTTTTTACTCCGTGAAGTCACCTTACCGCAAGAAATCTGTGTGGCTTTTGAATGAACAGACACTGAAAATGCTCCGTAAAATCAAGGACAGCAATGGGCAGTATATTTGGCAGCCTGCCGTTTCCGCAGGGGTTCCCGATACTATTCTGAACCGTCCTTACGTCACTTCTGTTTACGCACCAACTCCCGATGCAGGAAATAAGGCAGTCGCTTTTGGCGATTTCTCTTATTATTGGATAGCTGACAGACAGGGCAGAAGTCTTAAGCGACTCAATGAACTGTTCGCCATGAACGGACAGATCGGATTCCTTGCAAGTCAGCGTGTGGACGGAAAACTGATTCTTCCCGAAGCTGTAAAAACGCTCACAATCAAGGGAACTTCCACCGCAAAGGCGTAATTTATGGTTACGTTAGCGGAAGCAAAAAATTATCTCCGTGTAGATAATTGCGAAGATGACAGGCTGATTTCCGACCTGCTGCTGACCGCAAAAAAGCTGTGCATGGACGTGGGACGTATGAGTGAAGAGAAGTTCGAGAGAAATGAAGATACTACAAGAACAGCGATGCTGTACACAGTTTCATACCTCTACGAGAACCGCAATACAGCGGATTTTCACAAGCTGACGCTTACTCTGCGTTCCATTCTATTTGCACAGCGTGAGGGAGTGATTTAGTGGAAATCGGAAAATTAAATCAGCGTATCACGA
Organism: uncultured Alistipes sp.; assembly: GCA_964401315.1. Taxonomy (GTDB): domain Bacteria; phylum Bacillota; class Clostridia; order Oscillospirales; family Ruminococcaceae; genus Ruminococcus. The sequence continues at coordinate 69,554 of CAYNYB010000015.1, read as the reverse complement.
TTCTGGAACACAGCACAAAAATCGATAATATCGGCAATCACAAGGCTCAGTGGGACGAATTATTCTCCTGCTGGGCTTCTGTTTCCGTGAAAAATTCGGCTGAAAATTCCGATAACGGCACAACAAAAGAGGTGCAGACTTTGCAGTTTACAATTCGGCAAAATAATATGACAATAGGAATTTCAACGACTGCAAACCGCATTTCTTTTCGTGGTGTGATTTATGATATTGTCGGAATATCGCCGAATTTTGAATATCGTGATTATCTGAAAATAACTGCGAAAGCAAGGAAGGCAGGTGCATCCGATGACATCTATTGACGATATGGCGGACGAAATCATGAAAGGCTTGCAAGAGTATTCCGAGCTTGCAGACACGGCTATGAAAAAAGCAGTCCGCAAGACTGCTACGTCTGTTAAGAATGAGATTTCTGCAAACGCTCCTGTAAAATCCGGTCGCTACAAAAAGAGCTGGACGACTAAAAAAGTCAAGGAAAGCAGCCATTCTCTTGAAATTACTGTGCATTCCAAAGACCGCTATCAGATCGCACACTTGCTCGAAAAAGGTCATGCAAAACGTGGCGGCGGTCGTGTGGCTGCAATTCCGCATATCGCTCCTGCTGAAGAGAATGGTGCGGATATGCTTGAATCTCTCATTGAAAAGGAGCTGTCATGAATTATGAAGAAATCAATGAAATGATGCTTGAAATGGGGCTTCCTTTCGCTTATCATCACTTTGCAGAGGGCGAAAGTCCTAAGCCGCCGTTTCTGATTTTTCTGTCACCGGGAGAGCATACTTTTTCGGCGGATAACAGAATGTATTTTAGTTTCAAAAGGCTGAATATTGAACTGTATACTGATGAAAAATCTCCCGATACAGAGACAGAAATCGAAGCTGTACTTCGGCATCATCATATTTTTTACAACAAAACCGAAACATGGATCGCATCCGAGGAGATGTATGAAGTGTTATACGAAATGGAGGTATAAGCTATGGCTTTGAAAAAGAATAAGGTCAAGTTCGGCTTGAACAAAGTACACTGGGCTAAAATTACGGCGTGGTCGGATGACGGTGTTCCCACATTTGCAACGCCTGTGAGGATTCCCGGTGCGGTATCGCTGTCCATTGATGCCAACGGCGAAAATGAAAATTTTTATGCCGATAACACCGTATACTACGTCATTAACAATAACGCAGGCTACATCGGTGATTTGGAAATCGCCCTGATTACCACGGATTTTGCAACGGAAATTCTCGGTGAAATTCAGGACACAAAGGGTGTGCTTGTGGAACGTAATGATGCCGAAACATCGCAGTTTGCACTGCTTTTTGAGTTCAACGGAGACAAAAATCATATTCGCCACGTTATGTACTGCTGCACTGCAAGCCGTCCGAAAACTGAATCTTCCACCACCGAGGAAAGCACAGAGGTCAAGACGGAAACACTGTCACTTAAGGCATCTGCACTTCCTGACGGTTTGGTGAAGTCGAAAACCTGTGAAAATACGGACGAAACCACCTACAACAACTGGTACAAATCCGTGTATATTCCGTCATTTACAACAGCTGCTAAGACGACCGCAAAAACAATATCTTAATGGAGGTAGAATATGGCTATCAAGAAAAATATTACCGTTGACGGCATTGAAGTTCCGTTCAAGGCGAGTGCCGCTGTACCTCGTCTTTATCGTCTGAAATTTCAAAGAGATATATACAAGGACTTCGCCGCATTGCAGACAAATGTTAAAGAGGGCGATGAGGAAAACTCCACGCTTGATATCGAAAGTGTGGAGGTCTTTGAAAATATAGCTTTCATCATGGCGAAACACGCCGACCCGGATAATGTTCCTGATAATCCAGATGACTTTTTAGAGCAGTTCAACACGTTCAGCATTTACGAGATTCTTCCGCAGCTTATCGAACTGTGGGGACTGAATACTGCTACACAGGTGGAATCTAAAAAAACATCGCCAAACTGACCGCCCGATGACAACTCCGCTTTTTCTCCTGAGATGCGTTCAGCTCGGAATTTCTCTTTCCGAGCTGGAACTTCTCACTATCGGGCTTGTCAATGATATGTTCTGTGAACGTGAAAGAGATGACGAAAACTGGAGTATTCTTGCGAACCAGGATGCGATGGATAGATTCTAATCCACATCCTCTTCCTCTTTTATTTTACTGATAAATTCATCAGGCGTAAAAACAGAAATATTTGCACGGGCATAATCCTTTGTGTTTCTCGTTACGATGCAATCTGCATCTGAACGTTTTGCTGTTTCAATCATCACAGCATCTTCATAGTCAGAAATATCGGAAAGAAGTGCGTGACGGCAGTCCTCTCCCGCTGTGTCCATAATCCCAAAGATAATGAGCAGTTTATTCAAAACGATTCTTGTCTCTTTATCATCGTGAAAACAGTGGTGCATGATATAATAAATGTCCGTTATGGATTTTGCCGTAACATATCCTGTGAATTTTCTATTAGCTGCAAGCAAAAAAATCTGTTGTGCTTTTTCTGCAAACGGCTCACGATTCTGAAGTGCATCAATAATGATGCAGGTATCAATCAATGCTCTCATATTTCGTTCAGCCTTTCTTCTCTTGCTTCTTCAACGGTAACATCCGCTGAAATTACGCCAAAAAGTGACTTTGCAATATCTACTCTATCCTGATTAGGATTCGTCAGTTTTGCAACTACCTTTCCGTTCTTTGTGATATAAATATCCTCAGTCTGTGAAAGAATGAGATATTTTCCAAGGTTCATTTTAAACTCTGTCGCTGTAATAGACATATTCATGCCCCCTTTCATTATCTGACTATATTATACCACAATCGAACGGTTTAGTCAATATGTTTCGTGCGATTTATAAAAGGCAGGTGAAATTTCATGGCAAACAGAATTCGTGGAATAACCGTTGAAATAGGCGGCGATACTACTAAGCTCTCCAAGGCTCTCGAAGGAGTCAACAAAAACATCAAAAATACCCAGACACAGCTTAAAGATGTTGAAAAGCTGCTGAAACTCGATCCGACCAATACAGAACTTTTATCGCAGAAACAGCGACTGCTTGCTGATGCTGTATCATCGACCAGTGACAAGCTGGAAACGCTCAAAAAAGCAAGCGAGCAGGCGGCAAAAACTAAGGACAACTACGATGCGTGGAAAGCCAAATATGATCCTATCAAGCAAAAAATCAGCGAGACTGAAACAAAGCTGAAAGAACTCAAAGAGCAGTCGAAAACCGCCGATGAACAGCTTTCAAAAGGCGAAATTTCACAGGAAAAGTACGATGCATTACAGCGTGAGATCAAGGAAACAACTGACGAATTATCATTCCTGAAACAGTCCGCAAAGGCTGTATCCGATGAATTCGGCAATCCTATCTCTCCGCAGCAGTACGATTCCTTACAGCGTGAAATCGTGGAAACACAGCAGGAACTTCAAAATCTACAGCGTGAGGCTGAAAACTCCCGTACTGCCCTTGTGAAAATTGGTGAAGCCGGTGCGACAATGGAACAGGTCGGAGATAAAATTTCCGGTGCAGGCAAAAAGCTGCTTCCTCTGACTGCCGGAATAACTGCTCTCGGAACTATGGCAGTCAAGACTACGGCTGATTTTGATGCCACCATGAGCAAGGTGTCTGCTGTGTCAGGTGCGACCGGTGAGGACTTGGACGCTCTCCGTGCCAAGGCTCGTGAGATGGGCAGTCAGACGAAATTTTCCGCTTCCGAAGCCGGTGAAGCGCTCAATTTTATGGCGATGGCTGGTTGGAAAACCGAGGATATGCTTGGCGGTATTGATGGTATCATGAACCTTGCTGCCGCATCAGGCGAGGATTTGGCGACTACCTCTGACATCGTAACCGATGCTTTGACGGCTCTCGGAATGAGCGCCGATGAATCGGCTCATTTTGCGGATATTCTTGCGGCGGCAAGCTCCAACGCCAACACCAACGTATCTCTCATGGGCGAAAGTTTCAAGTATGTTGCACCTGTGGCAGGAGCAATGGGAGCGAATGCCGAAGATCTTTCAATTGCTTTGGGACTTATGGCGAACAGCGGCATCAAGGGTTCACAAGCCGGAAATTCGCTGAAAAATGCTCTCGTCAACCTGACAAAGCCCACCAAACAGCAGGCGGCGGCAATGCAGCAGCTCGGCTTTATCTCCACAGAAACCATTCAGAAAATCGACTTTGACAAGGTTGAAAAAGCCGAAAAAGCCGTGGAAGATGCAACCTACAGTCTTGACAACGCTCAAATCAAACTGAACGATGCCATCACAAAATACGGCGAAAACAGCACACAGGCTCAGCTTGCAAGCAACAAATACGAGCAGGCGCAAAAGAAGCTCATCGATGCACAGGAAAAACTTGCTACAGAGCAAGCAGGAGTTTCCGAGGAGATCATGGGTGCAAATACGCTCATGACCGATGCTGATGGCAATATGCGTAGTCTTGGCGAGATCATGGGAACGCTCCGTGAAAAAATGGGCAAGGTCAATGTGGAACTGACAGATGCGGAGGGCAACGTCCGTGATTTTGACGACATCATTGCGGAACTTTCCACGACCACAGAAGGACTTGCTCAGGCGGAGCAGATGCAGGCGGCTGCGACTATTTTCGGCAAGCAGAATATGTCGGGAATGCTGGCGATCATCAATGCAAGCGAAGAGGACTACAATAAGTTGACCGATGCGATTTACGGCTGTGAGGGTACTGCGAAAAACATGGCTGATACCATGCAGGATAATCTTGCAGGAAAGCTTACGATTTTGAAATCTCAGTTACAGGAGCTTGCTATTTCTTTTGGCGAAATCCTTATGCCGACAATCAGAGCTATCGTTTCAAAAGTGCAGGCTTTGGTTGATAAATTCAACGCCTTATCGCCTGCCACAAAGGAAACCATAGTTAAAATCGCTCTTGTGGCGGCAGCGTTAGGACCTTTGCTGATTGTAGTCGGCAAAACTATTTCAACAGTGGGAACGCTGATGCAGTTTGTTTCCAAAATTCCAACGATGATTGCAGGTGCGAAAACTGCTTTTGCTACGCTAAGCGGCGCAATTGGCGGTATTTCTGCACCTGTGGTCGCAGTTGTTGCAGCAATTGGGGTGCTTGTGGCAGCTTTCGTGCACCTCTGGAATACCAACGAGGACTTCCGAAATAAGATCACTGAGATCTGGGAAAAAATCAAGACAGTTTTTGAAAGACTTACTTCCGGAATTGTTGACAGGCTTAACGCTTTAGGCTTTAATTTCGAGGATTTTGGCGATTTAGTGAAGTCGATATGGCAAGGTCTGTGCGATATTCTTGCTCCGTGGTTTGAAGGCGTTTTCACCTATATTGCGGAAACTTTCGATGTTATTGTTGATGTAATTCTCGGTATTCTGGATATTTTTATCGGACTGTTTACAGGCGACTGGGAGCAGATGTGGAACGGCATCAAGGGCATTTTTGTTGGAATATGGGATTATATCAGGAACTGCTTTTCTAATATCGTGAACACGCTGAAAGGCATTGCAGATGTGTTTCTTGGTTGGTTCGGCACGTCTTGGAATGAAGTGTGGACTGCTATCAAGGACTTTTTCGTTGGTATATGGAACAGCATCAGCACTTTTGTGACGAATATTTTCACAGGTATTCAGACGTTTTTCACGACCATCTGGACGGCGATAAAGGATTTCTTTGTTGGAATATGGAACGCAATATACACCTATATTTCGGAGAAAATCACGGCAATTCAGACAGTTGTCACAACCATATGGAACGCTATTTCTACAGCAATATCCACAGTCCTAAACGCTATCTGGACGGCTATCAGCACGGTGTGGAACACAATCTATGAATTCATTTCTCCTTTGCTTGATGCTTTCAAGTACCTGTTTGAAACTATTTTTGAAGCTATCCATATCATTATCAGTAATGTCATGGACTGGATTACTGAAAAAATTCAGACCATATGGAACGCCATTGTTGAATTTATTACGCCGATTTTAGATGGTATCAGGACATTCTTTGAAACGATATGGAATGCAATTTATACGGCTGTTTCTACGGTTATAGATGCGATTCACAGCACCATAACGACCGTATGGACTGCAATTTCAGGCTTTATTTCGGGAATTTTAAACTCTATATGGTCGGTCATTTCTACCGTATGGAATACGATTTCATCAACTGTTTCGGCAATTTTGAACGCAATATCCACAACTGTATCAAATATCTGGAATGCTATAAAAACTACGATTACAAACGTGATGAACAGCATCAAAACAACCGTTTCAAACATCTGGAACAGCGTAAAATCGGCAGTTTCAAGCGTTATCACAGGTATCAAGGATACAATTGTGAACGGATTCAATAACGCCGTTAATTTTGTGAAAAATCTTGCGAGTGAAGCGTGGAGTTGGGGTGCTGATATTATCAACGGCATTGTGGACGGAATTAAGTCCAAAATTCAGGCTGTTGCTGATGCCGTTACCGGAGTAGCGGATAAAATCAAAAGTTTTCTGCACTTCTCCGTGCCTGATGAAGGTCCTCTGACGGACTTTGAATCTTGGATGCCGGACTTTATGCAGGGACTTGCTGACGGTATTTCGGCAAATGCGGGGCTTGTGAATGATGCTCTTAGTACGTTCGGAACGAATGTAACAACGGCTCTGACGGACACTTTCAAGAACGCTATGTCCAATATTGTGACAACGGTTCAGACGTTTATGGAGAACACGCTGACGGAAGTCACCAACATCTGGAACAGCATTCAAATGAATATGAGCAGTGTCCTTACCAATATCGGAAACGCTGTCAAAAATGGCTGGAACGTAATTTCCACATCAATCAAGACTTCCCTTGAAAATATTAAGACAGCAATAACTACAAGCTGGACTGCGGTTAAAAACATCGTAACAACAGCGATAAACGGGATTAAAAATGTAATTTCAACTGTGTGGAATGCTATCAAAAACTTTATTTCTACAGGGCAAATTGACATTAAAAATACAGTCAATACAACGTGGACAAATATTTCTGATGGTGTAAAAAATACCGTCAATGCAGTAAAATCCGCTGTTTCTTCCGCTTGGAATGCCATGCCCGATGCGGTTCGTGGAGCGATGAATAATGTCCGTGATACCGTTTTTAATATTTGGGATAACGTGAAAAGTGGCGTTTCCGATAGGTTAGGCGGTGTGCGTGACGCTGTTTCAAGCGGACTGAATTCTGCTGCGGACTGCATCCGAAATATCGTCAATTCCTCGTGGCAGTGGGGTTACGACATCATGCAGAACCTCATCAACGGAATCCGCTATATGATTGGAAATCTTATCAATACCGTGGCTGACGTAGCAAATTCAATCTGGGAATATCTGCATTTCTCCGTTCCCGAAAAAGGACCGCTGACGGATTTTGAAAGCTGGATGCCGGACTTCATGAAGGGACTTGCGGACGGTATCAACAAGAGTAAAAAGGTCGTAACAAGGGCAGTTAAGGGCGTTGCTGATGCAATGCAGCTCACAATGAACAGCGGCTTGAATCTGAATCTTGACGGCATTTCTTCGCCAATGAAAGACGGAAATCCTTCCGGAACGGTTATCAACAATTACAACAACGACAACAGCCGGACGGTCAACCAGACGAATAATTCGCCGAAGTCGCTGTCACGGCTGGAAATTTATCGGCAGACGCAGAATGCGCTGAATGTGTAATGGGGTGGGCATCTTGTTCACTCCGTTACTGCAATAAATTAGAATTTACTCCTCAAAATCCTCAAACCCATTGTTGAATTATAGCCAAATCGACCAATCTCCGTAATTAAATGTTCCTGCGCCGTGATACAGTTTGCCTTGTGTTTTTAGTTTACGAAGAGCATCTCTCATTCTGATTGCTATTTCGGGTTGAATATCTAATGAATGATGTGCAGGAAATAATCTTTTAGACGGTAATGCGGCAACCGCTTCAAGCGATTGCAAATACGCTTCGGGATCAGTGGACGGATAGTAAGCAAACAATGTATCCTTATAAATCAAATCGCCCGTAAATATATAGCCACGGTCTTGTTCCCAAAAACAAATATGTCCTGGCGAATGTCCTGCGGTATGTATAACTTTGATATTTCTATCGCCTAAATCAATAATCTCGTCGCCGTTCAGCACCTTTGTTGGTGTTCCTTGAAACATCTCATAAGCGCTTACCTCAAAACCTTCGGGTAAATCGCAACGATCTATTACCATATTACGTACAGTCTGAATTGAAAGCGGAAATTTGCCGTTCAGCCAATCCAACTCGGCTTTATGAGCATAAAAATCGGGAAAATATTTATGTCCTCCTATATGATCCCAATGAATATGAGTTGCCACGGCGGTAACTGGCTTATCCGTCAGCTTACGAACTTGCTCATAAATATTGCGAATGCCGAGTCCCGTGTCAATCAATAGGCAACGCTCACTCCCTATTAGAAGGTAGCAATGCGTTTCTTCCCAATGGCGGTATTCACTTATGATATAGGTCGTATCGTCTATTTTGTCAATTGTAAACCAATCTTTCATTTCTCTGTTCCCTCTAAATTATAATTTAGCGGAGAGTTTCAAGCTCTCCATTTTCATAATTATAGCATACCCATACTGAAAAAGTCAAGGAGGTGCAATCATGTTTTTCACACTCATACTTGAAAATGAAAACGGCGACCGCATCGACCTCTCGAAAACTGCAAACAGGTTTATGTTCTCAAAAATTGAGGGCTTGAATCCGCCTGCCGGAACGATAAGCACATCTTCATACGCAGGCATGAACGGAAGCTATCTGAACAATGCTTTCATCGAAAAGCGGAATGTGGTTATTTCCTTTGAAATGCGTGGAATCGGCATTGAAAAACGCCGTCATGAGTTGTATAAAGTGGTGAAAACTTCCCGATATATCAAGGTTTACTACCGCACGGCAAATATTGACGTATATACCGAGGGCTATGTAGAGACCTGCGAAATAGAAAATTTTGAGGAGTTCACAAGCGGTCAGATATCTATTCTTTGCCCTGATATTTACTGGTATTCCACAGAAACTCAAATCGCTGAGTATTCGCAGATTTTGGGGGCTTTTCACTTTATTTTTCCTGATGATGACAAGCCCTTTCCGCTCGGAAAATACAACACGCAGAATCTGATGACGATTCATAATGACGGCGATGAGGTTGGATTTACGCTTGAAATCAGCGGAGGTCCTGCGAGAAATCCGACTTTGTATAATGCCGAAACAGACGAATATATGCAGATTCTTGGCGATATTGAGGAGGGTGACATCATCAGAATCACCACGAAAACAGGCAATAAAACGGTCACTTTAGAACGTGAGGGTGTGCAGGAAAATATCATTAACCGTCTTGTTTCCGGTTCGACTTGGCTGACCTTGCGGACAGGCGAAAACAAATTCTATCTTCGTGCATCGGGCGGTATTTCTAATCTGAAAGTCCGTCTGATTCATAGAAATGCGTATTTGGGAGTATGAAAAATGCAGATAGAAATTTACAAAATGACAGCAGACAGCGAACATCTCACGATAACACTTGAAGCAATTTGTGACAGCTTTTCCTCGCTCTTGTGGGATATTAAATACTACAAGTGTGGACAGTTTGAGGTATATATTGCTGCAAACCCACAGAATATTAAAATTTTTCAGACTGGCAGAATTGTGGGGCGTGACGATGACAAGGAGCATTTCGGATTGATTGAATCAGTAAAAATCGAAACAGATGCAGAAGACGGCGACTACTTGATTGTAAGTGGTCGCTTTTTAATGTGCCTGTTGGAGCGTAGAATTATTTATCCGACCTGTTCTTTCACATTGCAGACAAGTTATTCTGATATTATTCATTCTGTTGTCTCACAAAATTCTGTCAGCAATGATAACCGCAGGATTCCTGGACTATCTCTCGGTACGGTTTCCGGCGATTGTTGGCAGCAGAAAACAAAATTACAGGTCAGCTATGCAAACCTTATGGAATGGGTGTACACCATATGTGATAAAATCGGCGGTACTGCAAATATCCGTTTATCCAAAGTAAACGGTGAGCAATATGAAATGCTGCTTGAATTATCAGAGGGTGCTGACAGTAGCATTTTGCAAAGCGAAAATCCGCACATTATCTTTTCGGACGGATACACAAATCTGCTGTCTTTTTCGTATTCTTCAGATATTTCTGTACAACGTAATTTCTCCTATGTTCTGGGAAAAGGAGAGGGTGAAGAACGAAAGCGAACGACCTATTGTGACGGTGATGAGCCGTCTTTTTTAGCGCGTTATGAGATCTATGTTGATGCAAAGGATATGGCGGACGAACAGCAGGAAAACGGCGAATCTAAGCCGATTCCCGAAGATGAATATATTGAACTGCTGAAAGAGCGTGGAAAGGAAAAAATCATCCTGCCATTGACGGCATCAGAATCGCAGATCGCCGTGCAGTCCACACAGTTTCGCTATAATACAGATTATTTTGTCGGTGACTATGTGACCGTAGAGCATCAGCGATTTGGCTTGATACAGCCGAAAATACAGATAATTGGGATGATTGAGAGCTTTGACCAGAACGGCAGAAGTCTTACACCAACATTTAAGGAAGGGTGATTTTATGGCATTTTCAAGCGGATTTTTTAACTCGAAAGGTCTCGACAGAACCTACACTGCCGAGAATTTCTGCGACTATCTCGGCAGTATTATCTGCAACGGCATTCAGAACAATTACGGTCAAAATTTCAGTTTGACGGCTTCGGCGGTCGGACTGAAAGTCATTCTCGGCACAGGAAAAGCGTGGATAAATGGACATTATTTTATCAACGACACAAGGTACAGCATTGATTTGTCGGAGTATCAGGATGAATCGCTGCCACGATATGTGGGCATCGCAATTTATCTCGATACAACGGAAGCAGTGCGAAATGTATCGTTAAAACTCTTTCCGGGAACGCCTGCGGAGAGTCCGGCTTTGCCCATAATTCCGCAGGACGATGACCATGCACGGCTGCTTTTGTATGCGGTTCGGCTTAATGTGGGAGCAACTTCTCTAACGGAGCGTGACTGGTACGATTATCGTGAAGATTCCAACGTTTGCGGCTATGTTAAATGCATTCTCGGCAAGTGTAAAGTAACTGAAATGCAGTCGCAAATCGCACAGCTTATCGCCGAAATCAAGGGATATAACGCCGTTGTTTTAGACTTGACGGGCAAAATTGATATGCTCCAGACAAAGGTGGACGACCTGACCGGAGACATCATTGAAACCGGAGAAATCGGCGAAAATGTGTACTATGTTTTGTATTCCAACGGCAGACTTCTCCTGCGTGGAACGGGCGCAACCTACGATTACGATCTCGGTGAATCTCCGTTCTGGGAAAACGAAAATATCAAATCGCTCGTTGTTTCAGAGGGCATCACCGCTATCGGAGACAGCGTTTTTGAACGCTGCTCGAATATGGAGACAGCAAGTTTTCCAAATACGCTGGAAAGTATCGGAAAAAGAGCATTTTTTATGTACACGACAGGCGGTCTGAAGTCGCTTAATCTCCCTGCATCAATCACAAGAATTGGCGAAAAGGCATTTACAAATATTTCTGCAACCTCTCTTGTAATGCCTGAAACGCTTACAGACCTTGGCACGTATCTGTTTATGGACAGCAATACGCTTCAGAGTGTCCGTGTAGAATGCGCCGAAATTCCGGCATTTTGTTTTGTCAACTGTTTCTATCTGAATCAGATGACGTTGAGCAGAAACGTTAAGAAAATAGGCTCTCACATGATAAATTATTGTTCAATTCTGCGTGAGATTACCTATGAGGGAAGTCTCAACGATTGGGCAGAAGTTCAGAAAATGCAGAACTGGGACGGACACGTCGGGCAGACAAGCGGCTCGTTGGCGAAGATTCAGTGCTTGGACGGATATATGGAATACGACTTTGAAAATAACGAATGGAAAGTTGGTGAATAACAATGTGGAAATTTCTCGTAAAACAGCAGAAAATCGAGGTTATTGAGCGTGAAGTGATAGCCGATCACCAGATTGCTTTCGTCAATCTGAAATTCACATTTGACGGCGACTGGAAGAAGTTTCATAAGGTGGTGCAGTTTTCCCAGTGTGACGAAGTTTACAGCATCGTTCTTGGTTTTGACGGAACGTCCTGCAAGCTGCCTGCGGAGCTTCATGCAGGTGCGGTATCAATGTCCGTTTTCGGCTATGATGCGGAATCTGATACGACTGTGAGGGCAACGACAGTTCCGATTACGCTGAATATTCGTCATTCCGGCTTTGTGGGAGATGATGACACGCCGATTCCGCCCACGCCCGATTTGTACACACAGCTTTTGCAGAAAATTGCTGAAATACAGGCAGGAGTCAACGGCAAGGACGGTCTTTCAGCTTATGAAATTGCTGTGGAAAACGGCTTTGTGGGAACGGTTTCTGAATGGTTGGAAAGTCTGAAAGGTGCGGACGGCTTGCCCGGTAAAAATGGAATCAACGGTATTGATGGAGTGAATGGCAGAGACGGTCAAAATGGTGCTGATGGTGAAAACGGTCTGTCCGCTTATGAACTGGCTGTGCAGGGTGGCTACACAGGAACGGAGGAAGAGTGGTTGCTTTCCCTCAAAGGAAGAAACGGCATTGACGGCAAGACCGTTGAACTTCGTGTTTATAATAATGAACTGCAATACCGATGGCTTGATTCAGCCGGCCATGATGTGTCAATGTGGACGCATTTATTTTTGCTTACCGATTTAAACGGAAAATCCGCATACGAAGTCGCTGTAGAAAACGGCTTCTCAGGTCCTGAAGAAGAATGGCTGCAATCAATAACCCCTGATTTATCGCCGTATATCACGAGGGTTGAGGTTCTCAAAATCGTGGAGGATAAAATTATATCTTCCGCTCCTGACCTCTCACCATATGTCACAAGAGTGGAGACACAAAAACTTGTTGAATCGAAATTTCAGTCTGTAGAAGCCGATCTAAATTCCTTGGAAAATACCGTAAACAGTGAGATTCAAGAGATAAAAAATTCTGTCGAGCCTGTTGTATCGCAGGCACATTGGCATCACAATCTTACGTTACTCAACAGCTTAACGTCTGCAAAAATCGCAAAATGGGATAAAATTTCCGAGGTCGAGACTGAATTGCAGCAGCTCCGTGATTCTACTCAGTATGACCAGCAAAATCAGAATGATGCGATTATGAATTTGGAGAACAGAATTACAATTCTGGAATCGAAAATATCAGGCGGAAACAATGCTGTTACGCTGTTTTTCGCCGACAGCGATGTGTTTGAGAAGTACGACAACAGTCTTGTTTTTATGGTGAATAACGGCACATATCCGCTTATGCGGTTTGTGGAGCAGTACCCTGACTTTTGCAGTGAAAACACAGATTTTACATTGAATTACAGTATTTCCGTGTTCAACTGGGGCGTGACTGTTCAGTCTGCATTTTGTAATCTTGTAAAAATCACTCCGAATAGTAAAGTGTTGCTGGAATATCATGCCGGTGCAAACTCCGACAGCGAATTGTGTTTTGTTTCGCCAAATGGCAGACCGGAAGGAACGCCTATCGCTGACTTCGTTTTTGAGAAAATCAAAAATAATGACTGCCGAAAAATCCAATTTGAATGGCTGTATTCCGCCGATTTTATCACTGTTTTAATTCCGTGTTCCGATATTCCCACAGGCGATTACTATATCTCTTGGACGGGTATATCTGATAATACACATCCGCAAATCAAATCTATCAAAATTATGGAGGGATGAAAATGAAAGGAACACTTTGTACGATTGCAGGATTGATCGGCGGCTTCATAGCCGCTATTTTTGGCGGCTGGGATTCTGCGTTGGTCACGCTTGTGATTTTCATGGGCATTGACTTTTTTACGGGAGTGGTCACTGCTGCAATGAGAAAGTCCAAACACACAGAAAACGGCGGATTATCGTCAACAGCAGGCTGGTTCGGACTTGCAAAAAAGGTCTGCACCCTGATGCTTATCGCTGTCGCTGTCAGAATGGATATTATGCTCGGAACAACGTATATCCGTGACGCAGTATGCATAAGCTTTTGTCTTAATGAACTGCTCTCAATCGTGGAAAATACGTCGCTTATGGGCATTCCGTATCCGCCCGCAATCAAGAAAGCAATTGATGTTTTGCAGACGAAAGTCGGCAGAATTGAAGAAGAAACAAACAACGAGGAGGAAAAATAATATGGCAATCTTAAAACCTGATAAAAACACAACACTTGGCGGTGTAACCGTCAACGAGTATCTGCTCACAAAGCACAATCCCAATCATATCGCAATGCCCTCTGTTTCGATGGAGGGCAAAATTATCGGCGTAACAATTCACAACACCGACTGGATTTCTGTAGCAAGCGGAACAACTCCTGCCGAGCAGTACACGAGAGCAACTGTCAATGGAAATATGAACGATGTCCGTGTGCATTATTATGTTGATAACATCTGTGCATGGCAGAATCTTCCGCATTCTTTAAGTGGCTGGCACGCCGCTGACGGTTCTGGAAATGGTAATCGCAGAACTATTGCTATTGAGTGTATCATGAGTCCTGCTTACAATGATACTGATAAAAAATCTGAGGATAACGCTGCTAAACTGGCGGCAGCTCTGTTGAAGAAATACAATCTCGGCATCGACCACCTCTACACCCATACACATTGGCTGAATGTCCGTGACGGAAAATCGGGCAACGTGGATTATCTGAATACAGCGAAGAATACATATAAAATGTGTCCGCTGTATATTCTTCCACACTGGTCGGCTTTTAAGGTGAAAGTGCTGTCTTACATGAATTCAGGAACATCCGCAGCAACAACTCCAACCTCTGCACAGCTATACCGGGTGCGTAAAAGCTGGAGCGATGCAAAATCGCAGATCGGTGCGTTTTCCTCTCTGGACAATGCCAAAAATGCTTGTAAATCGGGATATTCTGTGTTTGATGTGAATGGCAATGCTGTCTATCCTGTAAAGAAGTCCGTTGAAGAAATTGCCCGTGAAGTTATTCAGGGCAAGTGGGGCAATGGTACTGACCGTAAAAACAGGCTCACAAATGCAGGTTATGACTATAACGTCGTGCAGAAACGTGTAAATGAACTGATGAAATAAGATTTATATACGGCTGTCGATAATTTCGGCAGCCGTTTATTTTGGGGGTGCTTTATGACTAACGCTGAAAAAATTCAGATAATCAAGCTAAAAGCAAAGGGGTATGGATACAGAAAAATTGCAGCTGAACTGGGACTTTCAGAGAACACAATAAAGTCATTTTTGAAGAGAAACAGCGATGTCTGCATTGTCTGCGGCACGGCTGTTATCGGAAGAAAATATTGCAGCGACAAATGCAGAATGGCATGGTGGAGAAAGCATCCGCATCGGACTATCGGTATGCTTGAATGCAAATGCGAAACCTGCGGAAAAACGTTTTTCGCTTATCCAAGCAAAGCAAGAAAATACTGTTCCAAAGCCTGTTATGGCAAATCCTGCCGAAAGGAGAACCGCAATGACTTGTGAAAGATTGCAAAATATAGCTGCCTACAAAGTTACAATTATCATCTTCCGCAGACTGCTTAGTGACGGCACAATAACCGAGGCTGAATTCAGAAAATGCGAGTCAAATATCGCCGAAAAATGCGGCTTATCTTTGTGTAGTATATATCGGGAAATCTCTTGACTTTCAGGCACTTCTGATTTAATATGTAACACTGACAAGGAGGCGATTTTATGGCAAGAATCGTGGAACAAATCAAATTTCCTGTTCCAAAATTCAAGAAACAAATCAACACGGCTGCCTATGCCAGAGTTTCCAGCGGAAAGGACGCAATGCTTCATTCTCTTTCTGCACAAGTCAGTTATTACAGCGAGCTGATTCAGCAAAATCCCGAATGGCGATTCTGCGGTGTTTATGCCGACGAAGCTATGACAGGCACTAAGGATAACCGTGAGAATTTTCAGAAAATGCTTGCGGAGTGCCGTGCTGGAAATCTGAATTTAATTATCACAAAATCAATTTCAAGATTCGCAAGAAATACGGTCACACTGCTTGAAACAGTGCGTGAACTGAAGGATTTAGGTGTTGATGTTTATTTTGAAGAACAGAATATTCACAGTCTTTCTGCGGACGGAGAACTGATGCTTTCTATCCTTGCAAGCTATGCACAGGAGGAAAGTTTGTCCGCAAGTGAAAATCAGAAATGGCGAATCCGCAAAGATTTTGAACAGGGAAAAATCAGCAGCATCCGAATGCTCGGCTACAAAAGAACTACTGACGGCAGTCTTGAAATAATTCCCCAAGAGGCAGAAACAGTACGCTTAATTTTCAACAGTTATCTGTCGGGAATGGGAAAGCTTGCGATTGCAAATATGTTGAATGAAATGAAAATCTCAACGATAAACGGCTGTGAATGGGCAGCAGATGATATTCGCAGGATTCTGAGAAATGAAAAATATGCCGGAAATATGCTGCTGCAAAAGAAATACCGAGAGAATCACCTGACTAAAAGAACGCTTAAAAACAACGGTAAATTACCGCAGTATTTCGTGGAAGAATCCCATGAACCAATTATTGAAAAATCTGTTTTTGAAGCTGTTCAAAAGCATTTGCAGGAGCAGAGTGAACATTTTACTGCATCAAAGCCTGCCGGAGTTTATCCGTTTTCAAGCAGGATTCAATGCCAATGCTGCGGCAAAAATTATCGCAGGAAAACGACTGCTACAGGCATCGTCTGGATTTGCTCTACATACAACACAAAGGGTAAAAAATACTGCCCAACTGCAAAGCAGATTCCCGAAAATACGCTGATTTCCGTTTGCTGTGAGATGCTTGGAATATCTGAATTTGACACAGACATTTTTGAAAATCAGATTGAAAAAATTCTTGTTCCTGCACCGAATGAACTTACTTTTATTTTCACTGACGGGCATCAAATTTCTGCAAAATGGAAAGATCGTTCACGATCGGAAAGCTGGACGAATGAGATGAGAAAAGCAACGGGAGAAAGGAGTAAAAAATGGCACGAAAAGTCACGATGATTCCGCAAACTATAAATCCTTTAACGCATCTTCCAAATGATACGGTCGTAAAACGCAGGGTTGCAGGATATGCGAGAGTTTCCACGGAACAGGAAGAACAGCAGACTTCATACGAAGCGCAGGTGGATTACTATACCAAATTCATCAAAAAGCACGGCGAATGGGAGTTTGTAAAAGTGTACACGGATGAGGGCATCAGTGCAACAAGTACTGCTCACCGAAACGGTTTCAATCAGATGATTAATGATGCTTTGGACGGGAAAATCGACCTCATAATAACAAAAAGTGTGAGCCGTTTTGCACGAAATACTGTGGATTCTCTTTCCACTATACGAAAGCTTAAGGAGCATAACGTTGAGTGTTATTTTGAAAAAGAACAGATTTGGACATTTGATGGAAAGGGCGAATTGCTTATCACGATTATGTCGAGTTTAGCACAAGAGGAGTCCCGCTCCATTTCCGAAAACGTAACATGGGGACACCGCAAGCGTATGGCGGACGGAAAGGTCTCCTTCCCCTATTCCAATTTTCTCGGTTACAGGAAAGGTGCTGACGGACTTCCGGAAATTGTGCCGGAGGAAGCTGAAATCATCCGTTTCATTTATCGTTCCTTCCTTGAAGGAATGACTCCGTATAGCATTGGAAAGGATTTGATGGGACGTGGTATTCCTTCGCCAAGCGGTAAGGAAAAGTGGCACTCCTCCACAATTGAAAGTATTTTGAAAAATGAAAAGTACAAAGGCTCTGCACTGCTGCAAAAAAGTTTTACTACTGATTTTCTCACGAAAAAGAAAAAAATCAATGAGGGCGAAGTTCCGCAATATTATATTGACGAAAGTCACGAAGCAATCATAAGTCCAGAAGATTTCGAGCAAGTCCAGCTTGAAATGGCAAGACGAAAAAAACTGGGTAAGCAGTACAGCGGAAATTCACTCTTTGCCGCAAAGCTTGTCTGCGGTGACTGCGGCTGCTTTTTCGGGTCAAAAGTGTGGCACTCTACTTCAAAATACCGCCGTGTTATCTGGCAGTGCAACAATAAATTCAAGGGACAGCAGTTGTGTTCGACGCCTCATTTATACGAAGATGAAATAAAGCAGCGTTTCCTAAATGCTTTTGCAATTTTCTTTCAGGGAAAAGAAATTGTCATTGAGACGGTTCAGCTTCTGATTGAAAATCTTTCAGACACTTCTGCACTCGATGTAAAAATCGAAAAAGCCATTCAGAATATGGAAAATACCGCTACACTGAATCAGATGCACATTCAGAACAATGTTGTAACCGCTAAAAACAAAGATGCCTTTGACAAACGTCATGATGAACTGGTTCGGCAATATGAAAGTCAAAAAGTAGTTTACGATAAGCTCATGCAGAAAAAAATCGACCGACAAAATAAGATAAAGCAGCTTCAACAGCTTGTTCTTCAACTTGATAAAGCCGAATCTCCCGTTGATTCTTTTGATGAGAACCTGTGGAGAACTATGATTGATAAAGTTACCGTATTTCACGACAACAAAATGATTTTTCAGTTTCTCGATGGGACGGAGATTGAAGCCTGATTTGCCGCCGCAGTAGTCAATATGATTACTGCGGCGGTCTTTTTTTATGTTCCGGCAAAAGAAAACGATGGAGTGATTTGAAATTCGCCTATTTTTCGGCATTTTCGTGCGGCGGAAAACTGTGGGGTGCAAACAGGTCAAAATGGGTGCAAAAGAAAACGCTAACCCCTAAAAAACAGTATTTCACCCCTATTTTGTGGTAAATATTACCCAGATACTCACCCAACAGAAAACGGCACTTTTTAGAAAGTGCCGATAATACGTTATTTTCAAGACATAAAAATGCACCCCTATTTTGTATCAAAATAAGGGTGCAGGTATGGTTGGGGCAGCGGGATTTGAACCCACGCAGTGACAGAGTCAAAGTCTGTTGCCTTACCGCTTGGCTATACCCCATTCAATTTGAAAAGATTTACAGAAAAAAAGTCCGAATACTCGGACTTTTTTTCATGGAGGCGCCACCCAGATTTGAACTGGGGAATCAGGGTGTTGCAGACCCTTGCCTTACCACTTGGCTATAGCGCCATGTTGGAGCGGATTACGAGGCTCGAACTCGCTACCTCCACCTTGGCAAGGTGGCGCTCTACCAGATGAGCTAAATCCGCATGGCGACCCGGATGAGGCTCGAACTCACGACCTCTAGCGTGACAGGCTAGCGTTCTAACCAACTGAACTACCGGGCCAATGGTGGGGACTACAGGGCTCGAACCTGTGACCCTCTGCTTGTAAGGCAGATGCTCTCCCAGCTGAGCTAAACCCCCACTTTGATTTTGTCAAACTCTCTCGCCTGACTGCTTATATATTATAGCACACTATTTTCCATTTGTCAACCCCTTTTTCAAAAAAATTTCAAATTTTTTTGAGATTTTTTCAGACGTGTGAATTTTCCCGATATATCGTTGTTTTCTAGACACATAAAGATATATCTTAATATTTCAACACAAAAAAATATAGTTATCTCTGTTTGGCAATCGAAAAATATCAACTTATTTTTTTAATTTCTAATCAAAGTACATTACTTCGAATACAGTCATAAACAACTTTGATTGACTTCATTCACAAATCCGCGATATCCTGAACACTTATTTCTCAAATCATATTCATTGCAGAGATATGTTTCCTGCCGTACATCACAATCTTTATCTTCAAGATATTTAAAATAATCTTCTTTATTGTTTACTTTAAGATATTCTTCCTTATATCTGCAATAGCACAGCATACAGCCATAATTGTCGTTTCCATACGGTGAATAATCAGAATATTGACAGGTGAAACAACATTTCATATAGTAATCCTGTGCCATCTGATTGCAAATATCATGCAAAGCAGATTCAAAATATAATGTCTTTTTTTCACTGCTATAGCTCACTCCATCCACATGAAGAGTAAAATCATAGACATTCTCCTCATCGTGATATACCCGCACATTGTCACAGTACGTTCTTATCCGACATTTTTCTATATCAGGCTCTTTGTATTCAAAAGAAAAATGAATCATGCCCTGAATTTCACAGCTGTCACGTTTGCGGACTGCTTTTACCGGTATTTCAATATCAAGTGCGTATCTTTGCAATTCATACCAGTATGGTATCTTAGTGTTGCCGACGCTATAACCGCCTGCTTTTAAAATGCAGAATTTATCCTTTACCGCATCGTACTGTGTATCGTCCGCAAGGTAAAAATCATCGAGAGTTCTTCCTTGAAATTTTACTCCGTCTAAAATAAAAGAAAGAGGCTCTGTCCTGCTATCCTCTTCTGTATTGAGAATATCAATCATAGTATCATGTAATGGATCCTTATAATGTGCTTTCCATATCTGCATATTCTGTTCCTTTTATTCTGATTTCAAGTAAGCTTACTATACTGTCATTTTCTGGATTCCGTACATATCCAAGTCGTACCTTTATTTGTGTGAATTTTTACATTGCTGAATCCAGCATCAGTCAACAACTGACGGAACTGATCGGCAGTCGGATTAAAAAGCCCGTATTTTCGAACGCTCTCCTGACTCTCCGGAGACAGCTCCGCATCTCCATAAATGTCGGCAACTATCAGAAATACGCCGTTTTTTGCAAGTACGCGCCTTACTTCTTTAAGATTTTCAGTAGGATCGCTCCAAAAATAAAAACTTTCTATGGTATAAATTATGTCAAAGAAATTATCTTCGAAAGGAAGCGAGTCAACGGAAGCATGAATTATTTTCATTTTTCCGCTTTCAATATCCTCAATATTATTTCTGCAGCTGACTTCAACTGAAACTTCAGAATAATCTGCGCCCGTCAGGCTGCCGGTCGTGATCTTCGATGCCATCTTTTTTAAAGCCGCTCCGCCGCCGCAGCCAATATCCAGAACGCGCTCATTACCGCTTATCTCCAGATGCGATAACGCCCAATCGGTAACGGGACTGTGAGATTCGCTCATTCGTTCAAGCATTTCCGCTCCTGCACGTCCCTGAGGTTTTGCCGGATTACCCATTTCTGTTACAGAACTGCAATCGTTTTGATTATTCTGATCCATATATATCCTCCTATACATTTCCCAATAATTCAAAAGCATCAGAAGGCTTTGAGAACAAATATCCCTGCGAAAAACCGATGTTATTTTTTTCGATAAGCTCCTGTATCTCGTGATTTTCAATAAATTCCGCAATGATTTCTTTACCATGCTTTTTTGCCCAGCCTGCGATCATTTCAAGAAATTCCAAAGCAAATATATCATTATTAATATTTTTCACAATTTCGCCGTCTATCTTTATATAATCCGACTTTATCTTGAAAATGTTCACGATATTTGAAAAACCGCTTCCGAAATCATCTATGGCTATTTTTCCGCCCATTTTATGAATCTTATCAACAAATTCAGCGATTATCTGATAGTCCTCTATTTCCTCGGTCTCCGTCAATTCAAAAATATAATGATCAGGATAAGGCGCAGAGGCAAGAAATTTCAGAATATAATGAACGATCTTATAATTAGATATGTCGCAAATATTCAGATTTATTGTAACACTTTCACTGCGATCTCGGAAAAGCTCCAACACATTGCTTATCATCATGTATGATATATCGGGATAAAAGCCGTATTCCTTTGCAATATCCATAAAATGATAAGGTGTATAAACCACGCCGTCCGCATCCTCGATTCGCATGAGCGATTCATATATCGTGATTTTTCCTACGGTGTTATTTCGAATTCCTTGAAGATACGGTACGACGCGTCCGTTCGCAATGGCGTCGTTGAGTATCATCAGCATTTTCAGCCTTTTTGCATGGATCTGCTCCAGACCGAGATCAGAGGTATAATTGAGAAAGAAAATATTCCTGCTCCTCATGCTTACCAGAGTCAACTCGGCTTTTTTTATCATATCGTCCTCATGCATTACAACCGCAAATTCACTTACAGGCACATAGCCTGCAAATTTAAAATCAGGCACAAATTCCTGAACCGCCTTCATTCTATCAATGAATTCACCATCGCAGACATTCGGACTTCCCGTAATTATCAGAGAGCTTTTCTTGTAAATATAGCAGTCAAATCCGTCGTCGCCGATATAATTGATTATCTCTTTATGAAAACGATCAAGGCATGACAGAAATTTCGATTTGCTCATAAAAGCGTTGAGCAGGCCTTCATTGCGCAAATTAAGCAAGCATATTTTATCAAATTTGCCGAGACTGAAATCATAAGAATACTTCGTAAGATTACCTATTCCTGTTTCATCGTCGATAAACAGCGTATCCTTTATCTCCTGCCGACGGCGCAAAAGCCCGTTATTTTCTTCAGCGCTTTTGCTGTAATTAATAAGATATTTTACAATATGCTCCTGATGATTAACAAGTTCAGTGGAATTTTCACGGAGAATATCGGTATTGATGCGGATTCTCCTGCCGCTTTCAGCAAGAGCAGAAACAGCGAACGAATAATTGCAATAACGATTCATATTTTTGATATTACCTATCTCGCCTGCAACAAGCGCACCGCTGAGATTTGTATTTGCAAAAGGCGTAAGCTCCCATTTGGCGCAGTTGCTGAAAAGAGTCTGTCTTGATACGCAGCTATAACCGAACAGTACTTCCGCAGGATCATCACTTATTTTCCTGCAAACCTCCTCGCATAATTCCACGGTTTTCTGGATACTGGAATAGGATATGCGAACCCTCTCCCCTGCTTTCGCCTCGCTTGGAACATACATTATGGGATCCGGTTCGTCAGCAAAAACACGGTCGCTGCCCTTTTGAGATGAATAAGCCAACGCCCAAGGAATATCGCCATGATCTGATCTCACAAGCGGAAAAAGAACTGTTGTATCAGCACTGTTCCCCTGTTCAAGATCAATGCCGAGCTGTCTCTGATACCATTCAACTGCATTTACGCCGTCTATGCTTCTGATTATAATTCCGTCGGCGTCTGTAATGGTATGGCAGCTCCCCACCGGCTCAGTAACATATATGAGGTCGCTGTTCACGGTCATTGACGCGGAATCTATCACAGCTACGGCAACTGAATCATTAGAAGCGCCGTTGTTATCGAAAACAAAAGCGTCTTTCACCATACTTGTTGCCGAATTTTGCGGAGTATTCGCAAGTCCGCCAATGATATGAAGATCACTTTTTATGGCATTCAGGCGTTCGACAAAGCTGCCTATTTTCATGAACGTACGCGCAAAAAAAGCCAACATATAACGTGATTGGCTGCTGATAACAGTTTCGGCTGCGATATCGGCGAGAACGCTTCCGCGAAAATCGCCTTTATAGCCGTCGGAAAGCCCGATAACAGCGGTTTTTACATGAGCCGAATCAAATTCCGTAACGGATATCATACAGCAGTCGGTCTTGATATCGCCGCCGCAGATAACTCCCGATGTACTGCTTCCGATAATCTTGGAAGCAGGAAGATATGAGAGTATCATATTTACAAACGACATTATATTATCATAAGTATGAATACAGGTATGAACCCTGATGAGATATTCTTTATCAGCCGAAAGATTCTCGGCTTTAATAAACGTTTTGAAATTCGATTCGTCGGAAAAAATATGATTAACGCCATTCATACCGTTCACTTCCTTTTCACCTTATATGCGTTCTTAATTTTATTATATCACACTATCATATTCTTTTCAAGAGTTTTTGAATGAATACATCAAAATTAACAATAAATAAGTATAAAAACTGTCGATTTTAACCATATAAGATCACAAAATTATACGCTTATTTTTTATATAACTCGAAACTATAATTCGATTTTCACATATCTGTAACAAGATCATCCATTTCAGAATACTATAAAAGTACAAGGGATACCTTGTAATCACGAAAGGAGGATTCTGTTATGAATCTTAATCTCTTCGATTCTTTAGAAGGCGCAGTTCTCAGAGAAAGAGAAAACAACCTCCGCCCTCCCATGCATCAGACTTCGAACCGTCCCGTTCAGGGCAGTGATAATTCGCGCTTTCCCGCGCATACTCCGCTCGCTATGGCATATGTGCCTTTTCAACAGTGGGGCGATACAATGCAGCCTGAAGAAGCTCTCAACTGCGGCACTCTCTTCAACGATCTCATTTTCCCCTTTGAGGAAGGAGGCGGCAGATAATGAACGTACAAAAAATGCTTCTGCATAAGATCAAACAGTACGATTTCTCTCTCAAGGAATTGAATCTTTATCTGGATACGCATCCAAATTGCCGCCGCGCTCTTTCAATGTTTGCAAAGTATAAAAAACTCCGCGAGGAGGCGGTTCAGGAATACAATGAAAAATTTGGTCCTCTCACTCCCGAACAGAATACCGATACTCAGCACTGGTCATGGATCAACGATCCGTGGCCGTGGGAAAGGAGATAATTTATGTGGCAATATGAAAAAAAATTGCAATACCCGGTAAATATTAAAAATCCTAACCCTAAGCTTGCAAAGGTTATTATTTCTCAGCTTGGCGGTCCTGATGGAGAGTTAGCAGCTTCCCTGCGCTATCTGAATCAGCGATACGTTATGCCGTACGCGGAAGTTAAAGGATTGCTTACTGATATAGGTGTATCGGTTTCAAAATTGCACAACGAAAAGACACGTTCAATAGCCTATGAACACAAGTTCTTAAAATTCCCAATGAGAAACCGTTCCCTCTATCACTTCGTGACTCTCCCCACACTGTGAGGAGTCACCTTTACAGGCGTCAGCCTTTAAATTTCTTTGTCCTCATAAAAATTATAATCGAAAATCCGCACGTAATTCCAATGTGGACAGGTTCTTAATTTTAAACAGGAAATGATATAATCTCAAATTCAGGAGTAAAGTTCTCATTTTTTCCAGTAGTGGTATAGCTGAGTTTTACTGCCATAGGAACATTTTTGAGCTTTATCTCAAACTGATTTCCGAGATAAATAGTTATTTTCTCAATGACCTCACTGCATACGCGTTCATCGGGAGTGTCAAAGTACAACATTTTCTTTATGTAGTCGGCATATTCCTCAATACGTTTAACTTGTAACTCCAGTTCAGTCTTTCTGTTAAGCATATCATTTTTTTTATGTTTTAATTTGGATATCTCTTCATCATAAAATTTGTTCTGCTTGGTACAATCTTCTTTGCTGACAATACCTTCAAGCAAATTATCAATAAGTCTTAGCTTCTTATTTTCGATTTTTCTTATCTGTGCTTCAATCTTAGATGTGTCGTCAATTGTCTTAACTCTAATAATTGCATTAATTTCAGCCTTCATATCACTTAACAGTTTATCCCTGTTAATCTGTATATGTTTAAGCACAAAGTATATTCCCGCAAGAAGAACTCGCTCGTTGATTGAGCGGTTATCGCAGCCAATTACTTCGCCATATAGTCCTAATTTCTTATTGCCGTGCTTGGCATTCTTGCCACAACGCCAAGCTCTGTATCTACCATTCTTCTGATTTTTGTTACGACATACGCAATGTCCTCTGCATTCGCCGCAGTAGATTTTACCGCTGCACCAGTAGCGGTTGCTGTATCGGCTTTTGATGTTTTCATCCGGACCGCGGAGCTTAAGCTCCGTTTGCGTTCTGTCCCATAATTCGCGGGAAATAATCGGTTCATGATGCTCTTTAATATTGACCATCTGCAAGGTATCTTTTTGATACTTTTTTTTATGTGTTTGATAATCTGGTGTAAATGTTTTTCCCTGACACAGATCACCGACATATTTTTCGTTTCTCAACACTCTCAGAATAACTACATTATTCCATTCTCTTCCACGCATTGGTTTAATACCCTCTTCGTACAGTTCTCGTGCTATGACATGAGTACCCTTGCCCTCAATCGTATACTTATTAAATATACTGCGTACTATATCTGCTCCTTCTTCGTTAATATACAGCTTACCGTCCTTAACGTCGTAGCCGAGCAAACTTCTTCCGAAAACAACACCTTTCTCCATTTGGCGGCGCTGCCCAAATTTGACACGAAGCGATGTTTTGCGGCTTTCTTCCTGAGCCATTGTTGACATTATTGATAGACGCACCTCACCGTCTTCGGTTGCTGTATCTATGTTATCTGACATAAATATAACGTTAATACCTATAGATTTCAAATTCCGCGTATACTCTAAAACGTCAACAACGTTACGTGCGAAACGTGATACTTCCTTGGTTATAACAGTATCAATAAGACCCTGCTTGCAATCTGCGATCATTCTATTAAAACCATCACGTTTCTTTGTGGTAGTTCCGCTTTTACCCTCATCGTAATAAATGTCAACTAACTCCCAATCCACTCGCTTATTTATGTAATCCTCAAAAAAATCCCGTTGATTCTGGAGAGAGTTAGCCTGATCTTCTGTGTCAGTGCTTACACGACAATAAGCAGCAACACGCTTTTTGCCATTATTCATGCCAAAATCTCTCCTTATTCGCAACAAGTTGTACATATTGAGATTCAGTAATAAGTCCTTCTTCTTTCATAGCCTTGTAAATACCTGTTTTAATAGCATTCTCCAAAGCCTTCTGCTCCACTTTACGGAGTTGTACAGACGAGTCTTTCTTCATATTGCAGTCACCTCTGCGCTTATTATATGAACGCAGATTAGGGATATATGCTGCAGTTGGATTATCTGTAAGAGCCTGTTCAGTATCTCTCCACGCGCGTCTATGTGGCAAGTTCTTACAATTGGGCAAACCAATTTTTATTACAAATGTCATTACACTTGTGACAACTATCTCTTTACTTATTTTGAAAAATATGGTATTATAATTATAACAACAAAAAAACAGGGGCTTAATTCGATGAAAAACAAGACATTAGCCGACAGTATAAAATGCGCACTTCAAGGAATGAAATACGCATTTAAAGGCGAAAAAAATTTCAGAATATATATAATGATCGCATTGATATTTTTTATATTAAATCTTATATGTAAAGCAGAATTAACCATGCATATGATTTTTCTGATGATATGTGGCGGAGTTTTTTCTGCGGAATTTATAAACACATCGTTGGAACGCCTTTCCGATAAGGTTGAAAGCAATTTCAGCAGCGAAATAAAAATTGTAAAAGATGTCGCCGCCGCAGGCGTTCTTGTATGGGGAATCGTTTTCTTCATTCTTGAAGCTATAATCATAACAGGTAGATTTTTATGATAATTAATATGTATATAACGATGCTGCCCCTTATTACGGGCGGAATTCTCAATATGATATTCACGAAAACTCCGATTTACAAAATGCTGAAAAAGCCGATTGACGGCGGTCGGAATTTTAAAGACGGCAGGCGAATCTTAGGAGAAAACAAAACATGGGCAGGATTTTTCTCTATGATGATATTCTGTTGTATTTCACAGCTTTTGGAGGGGGGGATTCTCGGTATTGCCGATATGACCGATAGGAATGAATTTTATCTGCGCCATGAAAATACGATGCTTTATAATATAATTATCGGGATTTTACTGGGCGCAGCGTACATGATAATGGAATTGCCCAACAGCTTTATAAAGCGCAGGATAGGAATTCCGTCGGGAAAAACCATAAGAGGAATAACGGGAAAAATATTTTTTATTATCGATCAGGTGGATTCTCTGATAGGTGTTATGCTGATTTTATATGCTGCATCCGGAATTGGTTTTGTGAAATATCTGCTGTATATTTTTTTGGGAGGAATTACCCACATCACAATAAATGCGGCTCTTTACGGGCTGAAAATACGAAAAAATTTATAGGGGGATTTTTATGATAGCTGCATTAAAACGACTGCATATTTACTTTAAAGAAATGTATCCGATAATTCCGCGGTTGATACTCGGCGCAATGGTTTTTCTTGAAATTTATTTCATCGTGCTGCTCAATCACGGCGTTACAAAATTTGACATCGGCATTCAGGAATGCGTGTGCGCTTTTACGGTTTTCAGCTTTTTATGCTGGTTGAGAATTGCTGACGATTTCAAGGATTACGAGTTGGACTGCCGATTATTCAAAGAGAGACCTTTGCCGTCGGGACGGGTAAAGAAAAAAGATCTGGCTGTTTTTGTAAGTATTCTTATTGCGTTTACACTCATTATAAATTTAATTTTCATGAACAATTTCATCTTCTGCCTGATTTTGTATACTTATGGTTCGCTTATGGCGGTATGGTTTTTCCAGAAGCATAAAATTCAGAAATCACTTCCAATGGCGCTGATAACTCATAATCCTGTGCAGATGATATTGAATATTTATGTTATCTCGTTCGCAATAATAAAGTATGGCATCACAGCATTTGATCTTACAAATGCAATGGCAGTATTCACTTTGTATTTTCCGGCGTTGATATGGGAAGTTTCACGCAAGATAAGAGCGCCGAAAAATGAAACGGAATACGTCACATATTCGAAACTGTTCGGTTATAAAAAAGCCTGCAATTTTGTAATTATTGTAACTGTCATGGATATTATCACGAATTACATTCTCGTATGGCAGCTCAGCATAATCTCCGTAATTGCGCTTACAATAAACATCGCATGGGTGATTTTAGCAATAATGAAATTCAAAAATGATCCCGAAAAATTCAAGCTTGTTTCGGCAATTGAAATTTACACGTATATACAGGAAAGCATCATGATAATTACCGTTGCAGGATATCTTATTACAAGATGATTAGGAACTGTCACGAAATAACTTGCACATTTATGCTCGTCTCGTTTATACTGCGCATAAACGCATAACTTGTTTCGTGACAGTTCCTTAGTTGACCGCGCAAAGCCTTTCAAAGCTTTGTGCGGTACTGTGTATTTTGGAATATGGGCGAATATAAAAGAGGTGAATTTTAATAATGTCAAAAGCTGAAAATTTAATAATCATGAAAAATCATGGGATAAATATTCCCGAATTTATAACAGTTGAAGAATTTGAAAAAATAGATATCAGTTTCAGCGATTCGGAGAAATTTGCAGTGCGGTCGTCATACAGCGCAGAGGACGGGGAGCAGGCTTCTTATGCAGGGCAGTTTTCAACGCTTTTGAACGTGGAACGAAATGAAATTTCAAAGGCTGCCGAAGAAGTTTTCAAAAGCTATTCGAAGGAACATTACAGGGCTGAAATTTCGAATGAAAAGCAGAAAATAATTGTTCAAGAAATGATAAACGCTGATTTTTCGGGAATAATTTTTACCTCAAATCCGCTTGGGATTTTAAACGAGATAGTTATTGTTATCGGAAACGGCATTGGGAATAATGTTGTCGAAGATAAAATTGAAACAGCAAATTACTATTACAACTGTGACGACGAGCAGTATTTTTACACGCTGCCCGACGGTATGGAGCGTATTTCCACGGAAATGCTCGGAAAGCTTGTGGAGAATGCTCTGAAAATCAAGAATATTTTCGGCAGAGCAATGGATATTGAATTTGCGGTTCGGGAGAATGAGTTGTATATTTTGCAGGCGCGTCCGATAACGGCGTTCGACGATTCCAAACTCATGATACTTGATAACAGCAATATTTCCGAAAGCTATCCAGCAAGAACTCTTCCGCTTACTCATGATTTCGCGAGGGAGATTTATTACCGCGTATTCAAAAGCTGTGTGAACAGGATTATCGGGGACGCAACGGCTGAAATACTCGATGATTCGCTGCGAAATATGGTGGATTCCGCTGACGGCAGTCTTTATTATCGCATTGAAAATTGGTATTTATTGTTGAAATTGCTGCCATTTTCGCGCAAAATAATTTCGATATGGCAGAGAATGATTGGAGTAAGCGTTAAGACGATTCCCGAAAAAACAGTAAAAATCGGAATATTTAAAAAATCGGCTATAGCGTTTCGGTTTTTGTATCTGCTGAAAAAAACTCCTAAAAATATGGCGGAGCTGAATGAAGAATTTGAACGGGAGCTTCCGAAATACAGACGGCAGATTGCCGAATCCAACGACGTTTTGAAGCTTTTGGAGTTGTATCATCAGCTTATAGAACTGATATCGGGAAAATGGGATATTACGCTGATAAACGATATGTATGCGTTTATTTTCACCGCTGTTTCCGAAAAGAATCACGAAGGCGAACTTGCGGATATTGCCGATTTAAAAAGCATGGAGCCTGTTTTAAAAATGGCGGAATTACTGGAGACTGCGCGAAATTTTTCGATCGACAGCGATGAATATCTGATTGCGCGAAACGCTTATATCGAGGAATACGGCGATAGATGTTTCGGGGAATTGAAACTTGAGACCGCCACATATCGTACCGATCCGAAACTTCTGGACGAGTATGTAGTCAATCATCTCGGCGAAAAAAATCATGCGGAAAAAATTTCGGAAAAAATCGGCAGGGATAATTTTTTTGTAAAAAGGGCGAAACTTGGAATTTCCAACAGAGAGATCTCGCGGCTTAACAGAAGCAAGCTGTTCGGAATGGCAAGGGAAATAATGCTGAAAATAGGTGGTATTCTTGCAGAAAAATCTATTATTGACGATTGCCGTGATGTTTTTTATCTTCATGAAAATGAATTGCTGCTGCATGATCTAAGGGAGATAATTAAGCAGCGAAAAATTCAGTATGAGAGTTATAATTCCATACCTGTATTCAGCAGGATAGTTTATACGAGAAAAGTATTCGATCACGATATATTGCGCGCAGAATGCGGAGTTGCCGAGGAAGATTCCGCGCTTATGGGAATTCCTACGTCGCGCGGAAGAGTTGAGGGTGAAGTGTTGGTTATAAATTCTCCGACCGCCGATCTTGATACGACCGGGAAAATAATAGTGACAATCAGCACCGATCCGTCGTGGATATTTTTAATTAAAAATGCCCTCGGAATCATTGCTGAAAAAGGCTCACTTTTGAGCCATACGGCGATAATTACGCGTGAACTGGGAAAACCGTCCATAGTGAACGTCAAACACGCCGCAACGATTTTGAAAACGGGTGATAAGATTATACTGGACGCGGAAAATGGAATTATCATTCGCAAGTGAAATGGAGATAAAATGAAGTATAAATGTTTGAGCGGAAACGAAATTACCGAGCTTTTTTTATCGCTTCCGCGGAAATTATATTCAAAATCGGAAATAACGCAGGACGAGATTACAGAACGACAAATTTTGTCCGGAACGCATATTCTCAGTGATAGTTTCAGCGTATTTACTTATGTCGTAGTTGACGAAAACGGCGAAGCTGTTGCAAGATGCGCGCTGACCTGCTATGAAAATCGTGACGAGGCATTTCTCGGTTTTTTCGAATGCATAAACGATGAAGAGGTTTGTGGAATTATGTTTGAGGAAGTTTTCAAACGTGCTGCGGAACAGAATAAGCGGAAAATCGTCGGACCTGTCGACGCTTCATTCTGGATAAAATATCGCTTTAAAATCGATAATTTCGATAAAAAAATATACGCCTGCGAACCCTATAATAAGGAATATTACGCGAAGTTATGGGGAAAATTCGGGTTTGAAGTTTGTGATAAATATTTTTCAAATCAAATAAAGATTCCCTTGAAAAGCGATGAAAATAAAAAATGCAGGCAGAGATTCGAAACCATGACGAAAAGAGGATATACCATTGAAACTCCGAATTGGGAGAATTTCACCGAAAAGCTGAACGAGGTTTTTTCACTGCTGATACCGTTATATTCGGAGTTTCCATGCTTTACAGAGATAAATCGAGAGCAGTTCGGCGCAATGTTTTCGAATTTAAAATATTCGCTTAATTATGACATGGTGAAGTTGGCGTACAAGGACGGTGAACTTGCGGGATTTTCCATAAGCCTGCCGGATTTCGGGAATGCCTCATGCGGAAAAATAACATTGCCGAAGCTAATAAGAATTTTTCGTGCAAAATATTTTCCGAAACAATTTATTAATTTGTACATGGGAGTTG
Source organism: uncultured Alistipes sp. (assembly GCA_964401315.1). Lineage (GTDB taxonomy): Bacteria > Bacillota > Clostridia > Oscillospirales > Ruminococcaceae > Ruminococcus. Next base: position 37,636 of record CAYNYB010000015.1, on the reverse strand, counting down.
GAGCGAATCATCTCGGGTTAGGCAGTATGCTTGCGGAATCGATAAAGCGTTCGCTTGTTGAAAAGAAATGTTCATCCGTCAGCGCTTTGATACACGAGGGTAAAGTCACGGGAAACTATTATAACAACGAATTATCGCAATTCAGATATAATTATGTTTTGATGAGCAAGAATTTGTAGCTGAAAACCTTGTTGATCTATTTCAAATAAATATCCCCCGGTCAAGCCGAGGGATATTTATTATACTTAATGGTAATTTGTTGAGGTTTATTTTTATTCGATAGTTACCGGAAGTGATTCTATCTCGCCTGCGTCAAGCATCTGGAGAGCAAGTGCATCTTGTGCCGTTACGCCGTCTCCGGTATTACAGCAGTCAGCATTGATCATACCCTGCTTTGAAAGCTGATATTCATCCTTGTTAGTCAGGAATTGAAGTATCATCGTAGCATCTGCAATCTCGACTTTACCATCGCAGTTCGCATCGCCGTAAACGGTTTTACTTTCAATTTCTGCAAGGATCGCTACCTTCTTTTCATAGCTCAGACTTTCGATTTCAAGCGTTGAATTTTCTCCGTAGCTTTCCTGATATCTTTTGTAAGCCGCATCAAAATCAGTAGTATCCGTATACTTAATAACATACATCTGAATCGTCAGAATGTCATAAATGTCTTTGGTCGTGCAGTTTCGGTTGATGTCGAAGTTTTCATTGATATTATGCCATATTTCATCAGGAAGTATGCTGTTGTCAGCTGTTTTGGCGGCGATCAGTTCCGTCATATAGGTGTTTATAACAAAGTAGTCATTTAAGTCGACAACTCCGTCCATATTTACATCAGGAGCAGGACACAGTCCATTTTCCACATCACGGCAGTATGAAACAAAAATCTCATTCAGATCGTCCACGTTATATTTTATCCATGCGTCCTGGTTGGGTTTAATACCAAGATTCGCTGCAGCATTTCCTACCCAGGCGGAATAGACGCCTCCAACCTCGCGTATTAGGTCATCAGGTAAATACTTATCGCCGTAAGTTTTGATATAATACTCCTCGGTTAAATACTCAGGTTTCATTTCGATATGTCCTACAATGTAGTGTGTTAAATCATGCAAGAAGTAGTATTCGTTGTCGAGCGTCAATCCCCAGAAGGAGGGATAATGCGAAAGTGCTTCCTCGCATCGATTCCATTCTTCATCGGAAATATAGCCATGCAGGTTTTCATAATCCCTAATTCTTTGCTCCGCGTAATATGCATAAAAAACATAAACGTCGCCAATATCAAGCTGAGCGTTTCCGTTGAAATCAAGATCGATCGACCAGTCTTCCCCCTTGGTTTCATACATTTCAGCAAATATGTCATATCCCGCCAAAAGCCATTGCATATTTTGACATAACTGTTCAGGATATTGGTATGCGCAGCTGAACGTTTTATATGCATACCAATATTGATTAAACAATTCTACGTCTGTAGGATCTACGTCTGTAGGAAATCCCGTAAATTCAGGATCGTAGTAAGAAATTTCGAAATGTTCCCTCCTTACATTTCCACTCACGAACAAATACCTGATGAGAATAGTCGAATCGCTTGAGTCAACAGTTCCGTCTCCGTTGTAATCAGCAATAGCCTTAATACGTTTTTGTATATCATCATCGACGGTATAAACCGGAATGCTATCAATAACTTCCGGATTTTCGTGCTGTTCCCTATAATATTCATAGTCCGGACGTTCGAATGTATAGCAGTAAAGTGTAAATCCGTCCATCACATCAAACACGCCGTCTCCGTTGATGTCAACGTCAAGCTCACCGCTTTTCATTTGGGCAAATATTGCCTTTTCACCCTTGGCGAATCTTGATTCGTCGATTTTATATTCGGCATTTCCTATTTTACCTGGTTGAACTCCCATATTCTCAGCGGCTTGTCTGACTATGGAACTGGTAATCAAGCTTTCGGGGCAGTAATAATTATCGCCATATCTTTCAGCATAATACTCCTCGGTAAAATACTCGGATTTCAGTTCGGTATGTGCTACAATATAACGTGATGAATAGAACAGTAAATAATGTATCGCGTCATTCCTAGAGTGGTAGCCGATTAAGATGGGATAATATTCATCTGTGTGTGGATAATGGGACTGTGCTTCGTTACAGCGATTCCATTCTTCTTCTGAAATATAGCTGTTTTCAATGTATTTAATATTGTAAAATGCTTCATTTTGATCCTTATACAGGTTATAGAACACATTTAATGTGTAAACATCGCCAACATCGAGTTGACCGTTTCCGTTGAAGTCAAAATCGATTGTTCCGTCTTCATACATTTCCGCCACAATATCATATCCTGCGAGAAGAGCTTTCATGTTCTCTCTCAGCCCCATGACGTAACCGTACACAGCGTTATTGTACGGATTCTGCTCGTTCTCATCAACAATATATTCAGGATCGTAGTAAGTAAGGTCGAGATGTTCTCTCTTCAACTTTCGGCTCACGATGAAATATCTTTCAAGAAGATTATTATCTTTATTGTCTACTTTTCCGTCCCCATTGTAATCGGCAATAGCATCGATACGCGCACTTGTCTCATTGTCAAAAATGTAATAATTTTGTGTACGGCTATGAGCTAATTCACTTTTATTGAAAGTATAACAGTGAAGCATAAATCCGTCGAATGCATCGAATTCACCATTTCCATTGATGTCAACGTCAAGCTCGCCGCTTTCCATTTGGGCAAATATTGCCTTTTCGCCCTTGACGAATCTTGATTCGTCGATTTTATATTCGGCGTTTCCTATAATAGGAGTAGCCGAAGCCGCAATTACGATTGCGGACGTGCAAAAAGCTGTAAGTTTTTTCATGTAAATGCTCCCTTCGTTTTCTGTCTGTACTGTTGTACAGACTGTCGTTTGAATTTGTATTGGCATTTCGCTTGTGTTTACTACTGTCTGTAAAGTTGTCTGCATTTGAAATGTCGTACGTTTTGTTAACTGACGCTGTGTCTCGGCTGAATTTACCGATGTCTGTAACTGTGCGGAGCTGATGTTATCAGGAACAGACGTGTTCAGAACTATATTTTCCGGTGCAGATTCTGTTGAAAATGCAGCCGATTCCACATTCGGCTCGGATACTGAAACAGTTTCCGACGCATAAATTACATTATCATCATTATTTTTCGAAGTGGAAACAGGAACAGTAACGGAGAAATCGGCAGTGCTTTCCGATTCTGTAATTACTGTATCAGGAAAATCATGATTCATTGAGATCTGCATATCTCCTGTTTTCCAAATGCCGAAACATATGAGAACAACAGCGCATATTTGCGAAACAATAAGCGAGGTTTTTCTTATCAGCGCAGTTCTTTTTTGTCTTCTTTTTAGAATCTCATCTCCTTTTTCAAATACTCTTTCTGCAATATCCTCATAGCTCTTCATATTGAAACCTCTCTTGTTCAAGCTTGGATTTAAGGGATTGTTTTGCTCTGTAAAGTAAATAGGTAATTTGACGATTCGTTTTACCCATAATTTTTGCTGTCTGAGAAGTATCAAACTCCTCAAAATATATCAGATAAAGTACTTGCCTGTATTCAGGACTTAGTTTTTGTATCGACTTATGAAGCATGATTTTCTGCTCGTTTTTTATATAGTTTTGTTCTATTTCTTCCTTGTCCGCAAGACTATAGAACTCATCAACAGAAGCAGAAACCATTTTTTTGTTTTTTCTGATGTAGTCGATGGCTGTAAATCTTCCTATTGAGTAAATCCATGTTTTAAATGAACTTTTTCCGGAAAACTTAGGTTTGTTAACATACAGCTTTATAAATACGTCTTCTGCTATTTCTTCGGCAGCACATATATTATCGATAAAACTGTTTATATACAGTACAATACCATCCCTGTATTCACGGATTATCTCAGTTAGAGCATCTTTATCCCCTTCGAGAAAACGGCGGTAGCTACTTGCACCGTTATCCATATGTCAGCTCCTTTCTGAAAATATATCTTCATTACTTAGTCGTATGATTTGTTATATTGTTGCAGATAAATTTAAAAAAATTCATAAAAATTTTCATAAACATTCGACTTAGAACTTGTGTTCATAGGATTTGTGCGTGGATTTTCGAGTATAATTTTACCGACCTATAATCTAACATAATCCGCTTCAAATACTGTGATTTGACAAGCAGAATACAAAATGTGTGTAAAAGCGAATAAAAGAGGTAAAATGCGTAATATGTGCGTGCAACATCGATATATAGCCGAAAATTAAACGAGATAATTTGTAATAGTTTGAAATTAATAAATTTAACGTATCAAAAATAAATGCGCTGATTTAAGGTATTTTCCAAAAATTAGGCGCATTCTTGATTTTTCTCAAAATAGTGTTTAATTGCTGTAATATCCCTGTCACCGACAAAGTGACTTACACACCGTCCACCTCATAGATGTTGGTGCGAATGGGACAACCCTTAAACTGTCCGTCCATCTACGTCAGCATTGTTATTTGTCAAATAAAATTATCCTTTCCGACAGTTCGTTCAATTTCAACTTTCTGCTGTCTATTCTCCTAAAAATCTTCCCTTGCAGTTATGGAAAAATACTTTTCAATGAGCCGAAGCTCTATCCTTTATCTTTGATAATACCATTTTACTGAATTTCTATAAAAAAATCTATTCGCAATCCAGACAAACTTTTTTCAACAGAGCGAGATTTTGACGAGTCTGAATTTTGCTAAAAGTAGTTTTGTGGTGGCTTTATAACTCCTACATACCCCGAAATGGCATACTGTCATTTTGACGAATGCCAAAAAATCAAAATCTTGACGAATCGAGAAAATCCAGTAATATATTTTCATGGATCGGGCGAGGAGCTTCTAAGAACATGTCCACATAGGAAATTCCGCACGTCTTTTCGGCAAATTTTGCCGATCGCTGCGTTGAAAAAGCTCACCATACGACAGTATGCTTTCGCTTTTTCGCCTTGCCCTCGTCAAAATTATGCTTGAAAATCCGTACACAATTTCTATGTGGACAGGTTCTAAGCATAAGCCGACATACAAATGCTATGCTCCAATTGCTCACAGAAGTGAGAAAATATCATAGCCGAAATGCTCAAATACACACACGCACCAAAGGGGTATGTCATTAAGCTAAGAAAAGTCAAAAATAGTCACAGGAATACCGAGAAGCCTGTGGCTATTTTTTATGAATATAATGTAAATTTTAGCAAAAAGGCATTGACAAAAATCAGAAAATGTGCGGCGAAGCTAAATCACTGTAAGCGAAGTCATACAGAGGTACAAAATAATAACAAATATAGGTACTGAAGAACTTGCTCACGTTGAAATGATCTCAGCAATACTGTATCAACTTACCAAAGGTCTCTCCATAGAGGAGATAAAAGAGAGCGGATTTGACACGTATTTTGTAGATCATACTACAGGAATTTATCCCATAGCAGCTTCGGGAACTCCGTTTACTGCAACTTATTTCCAATCGAAAGGAGATATTATAACTGATTTGACTGAGGATATGGCAGCTGAACAAAAAGCCCGCACAACTTATGACAACATACTTCGGCTTGCTGACGATCCCGATGTACGCGATCCGATCAAATTTCTCAGACAGCGTGAGATCGTTCATTTTCAAAGATTCGGCGAGGCAAAACAAACAGTTTGAAGTAAAAATCTCAAACATTCCATATAATTTCAATCTTATCAGGATATACCAGTATCTTCTCTATAAGTAAATTGACAACAGCGCGTTTATCATCAAATTCCATCATATTCCATTTGTACATGACATTTTTCAGTTCTTCATAATCATTTAATTTATCGTTGTTTTTTTTGTTGTTCATTTCATCGATTTGACTTGTCAACTCATTTTTGTGTACATCTAATTCGGAAATTCTTTTATTTATATATGTTATAGTGGTATTGTCCGCAGTTCCAGCAACAATAGTATCAACTAATGAATCGATAGTACTGTTTATCTTTTCAATTTCAGATTGTAATTTGTAAATATTTTTTTGAATTTCATCGTCGCGTGAATCTGTTTTCGCTTTGATACTTAAACTATCGATTTTATCTTCGATACGCTCGACTATCATATCTTCAAATTCATCGGCTCGTATGGTTGGCAGCTTGTTAGTGCAATAATGCATATCTGTCCAACCAGTATCAATAAAATATCTTACAGTTCCATTTTTTCTTTTTGAAAATCTTATGACTAAACCATAACCGCAGTTTCCACATTTTATTTTACCTGACAGAAATGAATTTTTAGGTTTGCAGGTTCGGATCTGGTGATTTGCGAGTAGCTTTTTTCTACATGCAAGCCATGTTTCTGAATCTACAATGCCTTGATGTGGAGCAACTACAACATTTTGATCAGACAAATCCCATGTTTTTCGATTTTTATTTTTACCGCTAAATAAATATAAACTTACTTCTCCATTGAATTCCTCTAATGGATTCACAATACAGCTGTTCTGTTCTTTGAAGAATTGATAAATGTTAATATCAGCAAATGTGTAAACGGGATTTCTCATTACTTCAGATAGTCTTGCCGTACTCCATACATGTCCTCTGCGATTGACATTTATCCCACGTTTTTCTAACTCTCGGCGTACATCGCCCAATGTTGCACTTGGCGATGAATACATTTGATATATTAAGCGTATATCTTCGGCTTCTTCGGGAATAATTTCATACATAGATGTTTTAACTCCACCCATAGTAATCGGAACTTTTTTATATCCATATGGGATTTTACCACCCATGTAAAATCCCTTTTTGCTCCTGCTTGCGTAAGCATCAATTACGCGCTGCTGTATTGTCTCTCTTTCGAGCTGTGCGAAAACAATGCAAATATTTAACATTGCTCGCCCCATAGGAGAAGATGTGTCAAAATGTTCCGTTGCCGAAATGAAATCAACATCATGAATTTGAAATAAATCCATCATCTTGGAAAAATCAAGTATCGAACGGCTTATTCTATCAAGCTTATAAACAATAACTTTGTGGATTTTCTTATTGATAATATCCTGTATCATTTTCTGATATTCAGGTCGAGAAGTATTCTTACCTGAGTAACCATTGTCAGAATAGATTACAAAATCTTCACCTCTTGCTTCAAATTTACACATTTCAATCTGTGATTCGATAGATATAGAATCTTCACGGAATACAGATTTTCTTGCGTATATCGCTATTTTAGACATATTTATATCAGCCTCCATTAAAAATAAAGGCTAATGGTAGTTATATGTATAAATTATACACCACCATTAGCGATTTGTCAATCAAAAATATTTTATAAAAATCTTGTAAAGTTCATTTTCAATATGTTCTTTTTCTTCTTTGGTTTTGTTAGCTTCCTTATTAATTATAGGAAAATCATTCATTAAAATCACCTCATGAAATATTATTCAATTTGAATGTAGTTTATGTTAGAGACTCTGCTTAATTGTAGAGTCCCATTTTTTTGCATCATTTTCCCGTACTTCCAAACCCTCCCCTATCCACATTATTAAGATGTTCTACTTCTTCAAAAAAAAGTTCGGGCTGTTTCTTATTGATACGAAACTGACATATACGTTCGTTTTTATTTATAACAGTATCTCTTGTGGCATATGCAGGGAACATCCACTGATCGTGATCCCCTGAGTAAGAGTTATCTATAACTCCAAAGCTGTTTGTTTGCAATATGCCCCAGTTTTTAAATGCACTTGATCTCGGCACGATATTGACCTCATATCCAGCCGGAATTATCGCTCCAACACCAAGAGGGATAAGTTTGTATTCTCCTTTTTTAAGCTCAATCGTTTCAGCAGCCCTGAGATCATACCAATCCGATTTGCCTTCAATGTTTTGAATTTTGTCAATCTCTTTATTAAAATATTTTAATTTAATTTTCATTATTTTTCTCCTCGCTGTATTTATTGGTTAATCAATAGATCATTCAGTTCCATCTACAACATCCAGTACGTCCCATATCATATCAAGTATGCATTCCCTACAAAATTCACCATTCTCAAAATGATATAGTTTTTCTTCTTCTCCGCATCCGTCACAATAATGTCGCAAAACATTTCTGTTTGAGCAGGACTTCCCCATACAAGGAAGTCCCAAATCTCTACAGCCCACACATTCATTTCTGTACTTCTTCATATGTAGTCTTAAATTACCAACCAAGAGCATGGAAAAACATCAAAGAACTTTTGGTAGTAAGAGCATACTCTGTTCCGTACTTGGTGTTGAATATCTCAATCTTTTCCTTTATGATTTCGAGTTCATGCTTTCGGTTTTCTGCTTCTGCTTTTTGGGCAGCTTTGATTTCTTCTGCCTGCTGCTTCTTCAATTCGGCAAGCTCGGATTCCACCCTTTGGATTTTCTGTGCTGTTGTTAATGTTTCCATTTTTCATTCTCCTTTAATTCTAATTTAAAATGAATAGTTATACTTCTTTGTGTGTAACTCTCATTTCAACTTCCTGCTGTTTACCCTCATTAAATGCTGTTGTATAGTTGCCTGTTAAATCACATTTGTGGACTATTTCTTGCTCCGTAGAGCCATCGTGTTTAGTCTCTGCATTCAGATAAACTATGTCAAAATCATTGATATGAGAACGATTGGCTTTTAGACGGTAACGATATCTTTCGGCAATTCCGCCGTAATATGATGCTAAAAATCTTGCACAATCGGCATACGAATCAAATCTTATTGTCGTACCGTTTCCCATGATTTGTACAGGTTTCATTCTGTTTTTTCTCGATTCTTCAAGATTTTTTCTTCCCATTGCCGATATTTTCGAATGATTCCGATTCTTCATCTGTTCACTTTTGGTTACATATCTTAAATTTCTATAATCGTTGTTATGAGAATTACGGTCAATATGATCGATTTCTAATCCGTTTGGACATTCTCCTAACCAGCATTCAGCTACAACCTTATGTATCATTACTCTTGTGCATTTGCCTTTTATTTTAACGAATGTCATATAATAACCTTTGGACGAGTGATGAAAGTCAAGCTTGATTTTTAACTGTTTTTTTGATTTGACATTTCTCAATATCGTTCCGTTTTCGTTTACCTCATAAAGAAAATTCAATGATTTTATTTTTCTGAACTCAAGGTTTGAATTTAACTTCATCTCTTGATGCCTCCTTAATCATTATTTGATTTCCGACCCTTAATAGAGTGCCAATTAAGGAAACGTTATTTCTTATAACTTTACGATAGTTTAGGGGCATTTCTTCAGGATAACCCCGTTACTCTGCGCAATCTTGCGATATCATGACTTCCGCATACCGGACAGCATTCGTCTATGTTTGCCGTGAATCCACAATTGTTACAAGTATCATTTGGTACATTTACAGCAAAATACGGAATATCTTTGTCCATGGCATAAGAAATGACTTTCTCTAATGCTTGTGGATTATCTTTTGCGTAGCCGTCATTTTCTATATATGTAATACATCCTGCGGATGAATGCCTCGCCAACTTGGATTCTATGTCAATTTTTTCTTTCATTGTTACCTTTTCCCACACAGGAACATGCGTTGAGTTGGTAAAGAACTTATTTGTTGATATATTCGGAATCTCTTTGTACTTTTCTTTGAACTTAGTCATTGCTGTAAAGCAGAGATTTTCGGCAGGGGTAAAGTAAACTCCAAAATTCAACTTATATTGCTTTTTGAACTCAGAACATCTTTGACTGAACAAACTCTCTATTCTTTCTGCAAGCTCCATGCCTTTATCTGTCGTATGATTGCAGCCAATGAGAATCTGCAAGGTTTCGGCAAGTCCTATCTGACCTAATGCAAGAGTACCATGTTTTAATGCAGAACGAATATTTTTACCATCATACCCAAGCATAATATTGTTTTCATACATGAATTTTGCACTGTCAGGAGATTGAGAACAGATATATTCAAATCGCTCTATCAGCTGATCTTTGGCTTCATGTATTTTAGAATCAATAATGCTCATGAAATCATTTATATCTTTATCACCAACATCTCCTTTTGCCATCATCGCAAGAGTTGGCATTATTATTGTTACAGGGCAAATATTTCCTCTGCCGTCTTTTGTCTGAGGATTCACCCCATCATCTGCATTTATGTCATATCCGTTCGCCGTCCGGCATCCCATTGTGCTGAAAAAAGTTTTCGGGTCGTTCTTGTCATATCCCGCATTTCCGCTCCAATCACAATTTGCATAATTGGGATAAAGCCGTACTGCTGTAGATTTCACAGCAAGTTGAAACAGATCGTAATTCGGATCACCCTCTTTGCGATTAACTCCTTTCATACACTGAAAAATGCCGCATGGGAATATGCTCGTCCTATAAAGCTTGCCTATTCCTTTTATCGAAATATCAAGCAATGCCTTGGTAATCAATCTTCCCTCCGGCTCAGTGCAAGTACCATAATTAATACTGCTGAAAGGGAGTTGATTCCCACTTCGTGATTGGAGTGTATTAAGATTATGGTACATTCCCTCCACTGCCTGATATGTTTCCTTAATTGTCATATCCATGGCATATTCATACGCCTTTTGATGCTCACTGAAATCGCTGTCAAAAGAAAGTCTTTCAGGAACAAATAAATCTGTTATGCCCTCGATATATTTCAATCCATCCTTATAATGCTTTGAAAACGACATTTGAACATATGGAAGCATAGACCAGTCTAAATGTGTAGCCGAAACTCCACCAAACTGCTGTAAACTCTGAATCTGAAATATTACTGCAAGCAGCTGAAAAGCCGTATTTATTGAACGTGCCGGACGTACATCGCACTGTCGTGTTTTGAAACCGTTTTCAAGAAGCATATCTATCGGACAGCTCATACAATTGTGATTACCGACAGCATAATTATCCAGATCATGTGTGTATATCATATTTTCTTCATGATTCTTTTTTGCCATAGGTGACATTATATAATTTAAAGCATAATGCTTGGCTACAGCAGACGCCATGCTTCCCATTCGTCCTCCAAATGATTTTTCGTCAACATTGGCATTCTGGTTTTCTACAGATTTTGCATTCAGCTTCTCAGAAACGACTGAAATAAGTTCATTATAATCATTTCTTACAAGCTTGCGTTTGTATCGGTAGGTTATGTACGCCTTTGCCACGAGGAAATTATACTGTGATATTTCTCTTTCGACAATATCTTGTATACTTTCAATGTAAATTATATTTTCGGTTGTAAACATAAGAATTCTTTGAACAACATTATTGACTATTTGGGCAATTTCGTATTGCATACTATCTTTGATACTTTTATAAGGAATGTTGGTATAAGTATCGTTGTATGCTGCTGTAACTGCTGATGATATTTTATTAGGATCGAAATCAACAATACATCCGTCTCTTTTTTTAACCTTTAGCATCATATTTTGTTCTCCAATTCCATAAGTTTTGACAAATACCACTCGCATTTCGCCATGTCCTTTTCGGCAGTCTCACCTTTCTTATTTCCTGCCCTGTAACGATATTTAAAAGCATTACAGCGACAGAAATCCTTGACTGCTTCAACTCCGAAAAGTGCGATCATTTCGTTGATACACTCGTATTTGCATGTATTGTAATGTGACGGATGATTTATCATTTCTGTATTATCATTCATTAGTTATACCTCCTCGCCTGTTATTAATTCTGAATATGGCAAACTTTCAATCCAATGACAGAAATCATGCCATTCGTCAAGTTTGTGGTTTTTACGACTGTGGTACATATTCCTGAGTACCTGATAATTCAGTTGTACAGTTGAACGTTGGTTATAGCTTGATGGGAGAAGCTGTATCATCTGCCACCAATACTGTTTATCTTTCGTGTTTACATAACGCTCACGTAAAAAATTCAGGCAGTTAATTATGATTTGCATTACCAATTCTGTGTCTGTAGTAACAAACGTTCCTGTGTTCTCCCTAATCCCATTATTCAGATGCTCATGAGAAAAATCATCAATAGTAAATTCCTTGTCGTGAATTTTGTGCATCGTAGAACATGAATTGCGGACTGTACCAACTTTATACGTATCAAATTCTTTCCACCAGTACATTGGAGCAACAATATCACAAGTCACTGTAATCATTCGCATGAATTTGCTGTGATCTGTTCCGGCAGAAACGAGTTGCTTCATCAACTTCATGTCATTCTGACCGATACAAAACTGACAATCACAGCGACATTTCTCGTCGCATAAAGAGGATTCTGTATGTCCATAATCCCCAGAGCGACAGCCATACCAGCTATCAGACTTATCCCAACTATTCATTGGATTTCGCATTCCACGAATGGCAGCTTCCCAACCATAGATTTGTGTGTTTTCAATTTTTATCATCACTTCACCTCAAATTCTTTGAATAAACACTCAGCCATTTCAATGTCATCGCTATGTACATTTACATTAATAGGCTTACTCAGATCAAGACTGAACAATCCCATAATGCTTTTGCCGTCAACCTTATAGCGATCTGACGTAATGTCAACGTCATGCATGAAATTCTGCGCAACATTGCAGAATTTCTTTACTTTCGGAATCGTGTTAATCAATATTTTCATTTTAAATTCTTCCTTTCCTGATACCTTTAATTTGTGGCATGATTCCGGTTTCTCACCAAAAACCGCTTCAAATTCCTCATGCGTCATTTTTCTTGTATGTACCGGTTGATTCTGGTTAAGTACATTATAATAATTTATACTTCTTTCAACCTCCTGCGTGTAATGCTGCGCCCAGAGATAATCTTGCTCAACTTGTGTCATTGTACATTTTTATCCTTTCTTTTTAGCTAAAGTAATTCCACGATCCATTACCCTCAAAGAACATCCAATCTCCAAACTCCTCTGTATGACTAAAATAATAATCAACGGATTCAATTACGCTGTCCGTGACTTGATATGAATATGTATCAGAAGCAAGATATCCCGAAAACTGATACGGCTGAGTAAGGACTTCATAAATCGTATTCGGAAACATCGGGGAATTTACCCTGTTCATTACAACAGCCACAACCTTGGCTTTTTCTGTAATCGGAACATAATCCGAACCATATTCTCTGCCTACAAGATTACACAGCATAACTCGTTCTGATTCTGTAATTGGTAAGCAAGATGTATCTTCGTAGACAGGTTCGGTATATAGTTCGGAATTGATAGTTTCCGGTTCGACAACAGGATCTGCTTTAATCTGCATATCAGTTGTTGCAACACTTGTTGTCGTTGAACTTGATGTACTTATCATCGTTGTCGATGTACCTGTGGTTGTCGTTTGGATTTTCGTAGAAACCGTTGCTGTTGAAGATGTAGTCACTGGAACTGTAGAGCATACTGTTGTAACCTCCTGAGTTATATTTGGCAGTGCGTTGCTGTCTGTGTCCGTTCTCTGCACGTCTTTATTTATACACCCCGACATTCCTATAATAGAGAGAGCGGATATAATTGCAATTATGCTTGTCCTCTTATGAGGACATCGTGGCTTGTTTAAATTCTTCATTGTTAGTCACCTTTGCCTTTCTTCGTGGTTAATTTCGTATTTATTTGTTTAAGTATTATATCTCACGATATTTACCGGAGGCGATTTGTTGCGAGCAAAATAAAGGATATTATTCATTAAAACCACCAAATGATAACTGCTCACCGACTATATTTGAATATTCAGTTGTTACATTCGAAATGTTTTTCACCATTTGATTGTAGTAGCTTTCTTTGAGTTCGCAAGCTATTGTTCTGCGCTTGAGTTTTCTTGCAACGTAAGGAACTGAACCAATTCCGCCAAACGGCTCTAAAACAATATCATTCGGATTAGACCAAAGTTCAATACACCGCTGAATCACACTTAGCTGTAATGGGCATATATGACGTTCGTCTTTTTCTTCTCTTGCTGATTTTTTCTGCAATGTATCAGACTGCTTTATATCCATCCAAACTGGTGATGCATATTTTTGCCAAACGTCACACGGGAATGTTTCATGTGTATGTGAAACTCTCTCGGTGTTATCGCCCGGTTTACGCATTGTTATGATATAATCAGGTATGCCCTGTCTGTTCATACAGCTGTCTTTTCTTATTTGCTTATGCAAGAGTCCCAATGCTTTCGTTCTCTGCATTTCTGTGACTGGATTCTTCCAAATTGTTACCTTACTGTGATAGATAAACCCGCAATCCTCAAAAATCTGTCTTAACATAGCAGGAAAATCTTTAAGTCCTATTACGCCGTCCCGCTCTTTCATCATAGGTAAGTCCATGCAATGAAATGAAAGCAGTCTGCCCGGCATCGTTACCCTATACAATTCCTTTGCCAAATAGATAAAATGCTCATAAAATTCATTATCATTCTTGCAGTTTCCCATATCTCTGTCGCTGTTTGAATATGTATAGAGACTACTAAACGGCGGTGAAAATAAGGTATAGTGGATGCTGTTATCCGGCAGGCTTTTTATTACCTCGCAGCTGTCTCCATTGTAAAGTCCATATTCATTTGTAACACACTGATTAAGCACATTCTTCATTGTGAAATTCCTCCCATTCAGGTAATTTTATTTCTGTTTTTGGTTCATAAGGCGTTGATATTCTGCAAGTTGCTTTAAGCTCTCTTGTTGTAATATCTTTTGTAAGTTCAATGAGTTCTTCTTTGAATCTCTCATTATCGGCTTGCTTGCGTTCGATATTTGATTTAACCGCGCCCTCTTTTGCCGATATAACTATGTACCCATTGACTTCATGCCCCTGTCCGAATCTCCAGCATCTTCTGACCGCTTGATAGTAAGACTCAAAACTATCGGACAGTCCAACGAATATCATGTTGTGGCAGTTCTGCCAATTCATCCCGTAACCTGCGATTTTTGGTTTGGTAATAAGGCATTTCAATTCACCGTTTGAAAATTTAGACATTGTACTGACTTTATAATCGGATTTGTCCGAACCTTGAACATTTTTACTGTCATGAATAAGCCTGTTGAGCATATTTGCTTCATCATTCAAATCGCACCACACAAGCCATTGCTCGTTAGAGTTATTTACAAGCTCCGCAGCAGCTTTGCAACGCATTTCAAGACTTTCTTTTCTTGCATTTCTGCGTTCAGTAAGCGACAACGTTTCGTTTACAGTCTCATCACCATCAACAATAATTTCATGCATTTTAAGTTTTGGCAACTCATAATCTACACTTGTATATCCTAATTTTTTAGGGTTGTCAACTACTATGCACCAACTCGCAAGCCATTTCCAGAACAATTCCTGTGCGTGACCTTTCAATCGCCATTTTGAAGTTTGTCCGCCGTCATGAACGAAAAACATGGATAACATTTCAGGTCGTGTCATAACTCCTAAAAATTCAGAATGGTTGCCAAGTTCCATATAATCATTAGGCGCAGGAGTTGCGGTACAGGCAAGTTTATAGGGTGCTTTATCAAAGAAATTTATTATTTGAGTTCTCACCTTGCCAGAATAAGACTTTAAAATACTGCTCTCGTCAAGTACTATCGCTCCAAATTCGTTACCAACGAACTTATCAAGTTTTTCGTAATTTGTAATATTTATTCTGTCGGTTCTTACATCATCTTGTGACGCACAAATATTAACCTCAATGCCGAATTTTTTACCCTCTTCTTTGGTTTGGGTTGAAACAGCCAACGGAGCAACAATCAGAACCTTTAATCCCGTTTTTTTACGAACTTGATCTGCCCATTCAAGTTGCATCAGCGTTTTACCCAGTCCGCAATCAGCAAATATAGCTGCCTTGCCTTTCGCTAACGCCCATCTTACAATGTCCTTTTGGAAATCAAACAAATTTGGATTAAGATCGTCAGTATCAACTTCTATCCCTACGCTTTGAATTACCAATGCCTTATTTTTTATAAAATCATCGTATTTTCTCAATTTGCTTCCTCCTATAAAATCAGGATTTTATTGTTTTATCATATCTATATATAGTAGTAGGCTACTATCACAGCTACTACATGTAGTGTTTTTTAGTTCAAGAATCATACATTAAGACAACTCTTTATCAAGTGAGCAATTACATCTACCGTCCACCCATTGCCCAACATCTTATAAGCCTGTGCGTTGCTAACAGGAAACTCATACCACTCAGGAACGGTCTGTAAATGCTTGCATTCGCTTACAGTAAGTTTTCGGATTATGTAATATCCGTCAGACAACTTTATCGGATATGTTTTGCCTTTAATAGTAATTTGACCGTCTGTAACTGAATATACGGTATAAGTCTTTCCGTCAGCACCGCTGATAGCTTTTGTAGGAATATCCTTGTCAAATTCTACAGGTATAGCTACATTGTTTCTACTGTCAGTACTGCAACATATAGATTTTCCCTCTACCGAATACACTCTATACTGTTGACTGCATTGATTTCCATTTCTATATTGTCCTTTGTGATTCGGCATTTCACCTACATAAATAGGAATCGAGTTATCTTTATCAAATTCTACGGGTACAGCTTCGGCAACCATACGTCTTTGACTTCTTTCTATGGTATTCCATGCTACAGCACCATTGTACGCGGTTGTCAGACAATAAGCTTTGTGTTCTCCAGTTTCTCCCACAGGTTCTGCAACACATAATCTCTGTCCGCTTTGTTTTTGCAATGAGGAGAAATTACCACCTTTAAAACAGTTTGCATCCAAAGTATTCATTTTTTCTTTCATTGGCAATCCACTATCAAGAATATCTCTCAAAAGTATTCCTCTATCCTTTGGCTGTTCAATATTGACCTTGCTATATGTGCCGTCATCGTTTCTTCTGCCTACCCAATACAATCTCTGTCGGTTCTGCGCTGATACTAATGCCGAATTTATACATATAGCATCAAATCCAAAAGTTTCTGTAATACTTTGCCGTATTGCTTTAGCCATTGATTTGTTATTCTCATATATAAAATACTTAGGCTTGATGTCTCTCAATGCCCGAACATATTGTGAAAATAATTCCCAGCCCATGCCGCTTGCTTCTGTTTCACGGTTGTTCTTCTGGGCTATACTCCAGTACGTACACGGACTTCCGCCGATAAGAAAATCAATATCGTTGTACTGAGTAAAATCAGCTTCAAACACATCTCCACATTCAACTATGTTCGGGAAATTATGCGTTGCGGTTTGAATCGCATACTTATCAATTTCATAAGCCCAGTAATTGTCAACCGTAACTCCTGCGCCCCACATTGCAAGCATACCACAAGCCATACCATCAAAAAGTGATACTATATTCATTTAACACATCCTCTCAATTTTTATTTATATCGTATAAAATCATGTCCATAAACATCATTCAGCATATCAAATACTCTTCCCATTCCCAATCCATCTTTCGAGGGAGTCCAGATTTTCTTGGGATTCCAATTAACCCATCCCATTTCATCAGGCGCAGCACTTGAATTTGGGTCATAAAATGGATTATCATTCCATTCTCCGCCATTAATACAAAAATCATATTGTTTAGGATGAGTTTTAGTCAAACGCTGAAATCTTGATTCTCCTTTTTCAAGATGAACTCCATATGCACAAAATACGCATCCTGTACGATTACAGCCAGTAGTATAAAGATTTCTTTTAGTTAAAACAGCATTGTCAAATGTAAGTTGATTTATTTCATTTTCGTAAACAATATCTCCATAAACACTTGCTATAGGTAAATCATACCGATTTATATATTCAAGTACATCTTGTTCTGTCCAAAATGACATAGGCTGAGAAGATTTCTTTTTAGAATCGAATGCGTTACAACCATGTCTTAACCAAGCTTGTTTTCTCATTCGGCTTTCTTCTGCCAATGTAGCTATATACGGATAACATTTATTTTGTCTTTGATACTTTGCTAATGGAGATTTTTTCATCACATTACAACAGTAATGACTGACTAAAAACGGCATATCTCTTGCTATGAGCAGCCATTTCTCTTTGTTAAACGCAGACTTCTTTTTGCCATCACTGCTACCCATAGTCCCCATCAACATCTTTCTCCGACAATTCTCTTGCCTTGTTGTGCCTTGTGTCGAAACGGAGTCCCAGCAGTTCTTTCTGTTTCCTTGCAGTCGTTCTCCCCCCTCTCGATTATTTATTATCCGCCGAGCGTAGTAAATAGCTTCTGATACTTCCTTTGATATAATCGGATAACCATAAGTTTTAATAACATCAAAAAATGACATCTGAGGATAAACAACATCTGCATTCTCAAAACTCTTGGCAAATTTTCTAACCTCTGGATACTCCAAACCTGTATTACTAAACACAGCAGGAATATCAGGAAAGATTTTTCGTGCTATATCAAGTAGTACTGTTGAATCCTTACCGCCGCTAAAAGAAATATAGACATTGCCATTAAAATGATTGTACCATTCAATAATTCTGCTCTGAGTTATCATTATTTTTCTGTCAAGACTCAAAGATTGTAACTCTTTTAGCCGCTTATTGTCGTGTATATCTCCGTTTGATGAGTATTCGTATTCTGTCATATTCTCTCCTTTGCACTTGAAATAGATAAATTTTAGAATGCTTGAAACAAAAAAATAGAGTGTTATAGTAATCACATACTTTTTAGAATTAAACAACTATAAAATATTGGCTTAACACCCTTTTTTTCTATAATCAAATTATATCACATTTATTTTAGAATGTCAACACTAAAATGAATATTTTTTTGAATTAAATTATTGTGAAACTTGATGTCCATGTCTGCCTTGCAACAACCTTATTTGTATCAATACACTTCTTGAAAGCATAAGGTTCTGCGAGCAGCAAGCATCGCTCTTTGGCTCTTGTAAGCGCAGTATAGAGCAAACAATTGTCAAGCAATGCAAAATGTGTATTGTCAATTATCAGAATAACCGACTTATATCCCGAACCCTGTAATGAATGTATGGTCATGGCATAAGCCAGATCAATTTGCTCCGCTTCGTTTTGAGTGTAATCAATCTGCTTAATCGTACCATTTAAATTGTACTCTACCGTAAACATATTTATAGACTGTTTGCCCTTGACTTCCTGACGTATATCAACGATATATCCTACTTCTCCATTAAATACGTCCTTCTCATAATTATTGATCTTTTGGATAACTTTCGCCCCAAGCTTATACTTCCTGCTGCCATATTTGATAAATCGTTCTTCATCGGGAAGAAGCAGATCCTGAATTGTCTCATTTATTCTTGACGTACTGTTAACACAATCCTTTTTTCGTGGAACTCCGATAATCGTTTGGTCGATACCGGATTTCCTGATAGCATTCATAAATGCCTTAATAGCAATATTATTAAGCATATCACGATCATCGCGAAACATATAGGTCATATCTTTCAATTCGCCTGTGATAAGTTTCAATTCAGGAGAATTAATTGGACTAAGCCCGTCACGTATCATGTTTGCATCAGACAAAATTCCTGACTTTTCAGCCTGACGCAATACTTTAGTTAAAGTGAAATTGACAAAACAATCATTGCAGTCAAGAATGTCATTGAATGTATTGCCATATCCAATCGGCGGAAGTTGTCGATTATCACCACATATGATAAGTTTACTCCTTGTTTTTATTGCACGAAGCAAATGTAAGAATATGTCCGAACTTATCATTGAAGCTTCGTCAACTAAAATAACGTCATAATCGAGAGGATTCTCTTCATTGAATCTAAATTTGCCAAGTCCCTGACACCCCAAAAGTCTATGAATTGTAGAAGCTTCAAATCCGGTGGCTTCAGTTATTCTTTGAGCCGCTTTTGCGGATAAAGCGCAGCAGGCAATTGAATACTTATTTTTGTATACATTCAGCATTGCTCTTGCAACCGATGTTTTACCTGTTCCTGCCTTTCCCGAAAGAACTATCAAATTATATTTTGCTCCCTCAATAACAATATCTCTTTGTTCTTCAGTAAGTACAAATCCCTGTGTTTCTTCTGCTTCAACTATGCCATTGGTTATATCATTTTCGTCAACATTAATTTCATGCTCCCTGCTGATCGCAATTAATTTGTCAAATATATATCTTTCAGTCTTGTAATAATGCTTTAGCCCTACTTTTCGACCGCTTACAGTCAGAAAACTTTTCTCATCATCATTTGCCGATTCAACTAATTCCTTATACTTGTCAATACACTCATGAACATTGTCCCTTACCGCTGTTTCAAGAACACCATTGTCAATCCATGTGTGTCCTGCCGATTCTCCAATTTCTTTAAGATAGTAAATCAGAAAAGATTTAAGTCTTTTACCTGATCCTCTTAAATCAGGGTTAATTTTAAGCGCAAGATCATCAACCTTTTTAAAACCAAGCCCGTGTATTCTCGTTAGAATATATGGATTTTGAAGAAGCTGTTCTTTAAGTAAAACAGGATTTGGCTCGTCATTCGACAGCTTTTTTATCATATTGTAGGTTATCCCAAGAGGTTGTAACATAACAAGAATATCAGAAATGACATAATTGTTGATTATCTTTTCTTTGATCTTGTTGTATGTAAACTTCCCTATTCCCTTAACAAGTGCAAGATCAACATTATCTGTACCATTCATAATATCTTCTACAATGTTCGGATAAGCAGAAATCAATTCATCAGCTTGTTTTTCGGTCAGAATCGTTTGTAAAAAGGCTTTCTGTTGCTCCAATGATTTGGGCGCAACAGCCATAATGCTTACAGGATCATACTGCCAGTTATTATATTTCTTATTAAATTTCAACTTTGCGCTTATTACATATTCGTCACCTAAATACAGTCTCTGCATACGTCCTGATAAAATGCCGCTGTATGTCTTAGGCGAATCTGAATCAAATGATGCTATATTTTCAGTAGGCTTCAACTCCGGAAGTTCTGTTGTTGTGGTAAACTTATACACTCCAAATGAACTCCGGTCATTGTAGTACATTTCAAAATCAGGTGCAGCTGTAAATTCATACAGCTTATTCTTGTCAAGTGCCATTTTTTAGTCTCCTTTTCGCATAATTCAACCACTCGTTATACGGACGTATTTTTTCACACACGACCTGCGTCTCACTTTCTTTTTTGCATTTCATAGCGATTTGCGAGCCTTTCTTTATCAAGTCCTCATATTCTTTTAGCTGCTTATTCCAGACAACAGCCTCCACCAGTCCGAATGAAGAGTAAATATTTACAAATGCAAATTGCTGTCCGTTTTTGGATTTCTTTTTCTGCACTTTGGCTATTATTTCTACAATAGTGCAATCGTCGTTTTCTGTAATATCTTCAAAAGCTCTCAAATAATGATAAGCTTCTTCAAAAGGATTATCTGTTAAAAATATTTGCAGTGCTTCAAATTCCCAAAACTGCTCATTCTGCAAATATTTTTCATTACAATCAGAAATATATTGCCGATATTTTTCATTCTGTTTGGCATAATATTCTGATTTCATCTGCTTTTCGAGCCTTTTGTTATACTCAGCTAAAACAGCATCTTTATCAATTGATCTTCCGATTCTGTAATCATCAACGTTGATTCCCCAAACTTCAAGCATTTCACGTTTAGTCTTGTAAGAAGATACCGATTTGTATTCAAAAGGTGCATTATCAAATTGTGCTTTAAGATAGTTTATGAGACATTTCTTTTTATCCTTCGTCGGGATAGCTCCCGATTTTATCAGCGAAACTATCTGAGATTTTGTAATGTCAATGCGTGTGGATATATCGTTAAATCCCTTGAAATTGCCATTTGTACTGCGTTCACTGATAATAGTATCGGCAAGCTTATCGCCTATTCCACTGATTGCAGAAAGCCCAAATAAAATTTTATTATCACAAACGGAGAAGTTTTTGACTGAACTATTAATATTCGGCTGTATAACAGATATGTCAAATTCCAGTCCGTCGAGAATATATTTGTTTATCATACCGGTCTTGTCAATATTGAGATTCAGAAGTGCTTTAAAAAAGTGCAGCGGATAATTTTGCTTCAAAAATGCGGTTTGAAAACAGAGTACTGCGTAACTGTAGCTATGGGATTTGTTAAAAAGATACCCTCCCTTAGTGGACAGTTCATTGCTGATAGCCGAAGCAATTTCTTCGCTGTAACCGTTGTCAATAATCTCTTGATATAACTTGGCTGATTCCTGCTTGACAAGCTCAACGTTTTTCTTTCCGATAGCCTTACGGAACAAATCAGCTCCGCCATATGTTCTTCCACCGAATTTACGGACTATATCGAGCAATTGTTCCTGGTAAATAATGCAGCCGTAAGTACTTTCAAGAATCGGCTTCATATCGGGATGAATGTATTTTACTTTGGACGAATCATGTTTGCACTCAATAAATTCATTCAATGCTCCCATAGAATCAGGTCGATATAATGCAAGTACAGCAGATAAATCCTCTAAATTTGATGCCTGTAATCTGATAAGCAAGTCTTTCATTCCTGCACTTTCAACTTGAAATACTCCGTCTGTTTTTGCTTTTGACAGTAATTGATATGGAGTATCATTATATTCAAATTCGGGATTATTTATATCAATGTCATAGTCGCTGAGTCCCAAATCACTTTGAATTTCTGCAAGAAGATTCAGCGTTTGAACTCCAAGAATATCGAATTTAATAATTCCTATTTCCTCAACGATTCGTTTATCTACCTGAATGACTTGTTCTCCGTTTGTGCCAAGTTTCATAGCCATATAATCATTTATGTCAGTATCAACAATACCAACTCCCCCGGCATGAACTGATACAGTTTTCACTCTGCCGCTTAAATGACTGGAAATATCAAATAATTCTTTGTATTCGGGGTGGTCATATACCAATGCAGCATTATGTTCAAGGCATTCCCGAAATGTTGCATATGTAAAACGTTTACTTAGCTTATCCATTTCCTTGTAAGAAAAACCGAGTATCTTTCCAACATCTTTTATAGCTACAATCGGCGTAATATAGGAAAAATTTATTATCTGACACACTCTTTCAGAACCGTATTTAGTTATCAGATAATCTATAACTTTTCCTCTATCTGATACATCCGTATCTGTATCAGGCATGCTGATTCTTTCGGGATTGAGAAAACGCTCAAAAATAAGACCGTATTTGATTGGATTCAAGTCGGTGATTCCCATCAGGAAACAGACAAGGCTTCCGGCACAGCTTCCTCGTCCCGCACCTATTTTCACTCCGTTTTCTTTCGCCCAATTAATAAAATCCCATACGATAAGAAAATAGCCGTCAAATCCCATTGTATGTATAATGTCTTTTTCATAATCAAGCCGTTCACGATATATTTTCTGTTCTTCCTGTGATAAACGGTCAATATTTCTTCTTGTCCAGCCTTGTTCTGTCAAATACGTAAGATAGGAATAATTATCACTAAATTCATTAGGCAAAGGAAACGTCGGAAGCTGCGGAGACTGAAACGGCATTGAAACATCTTCGATCATATCGGCAATTGAATTTGTATTATCCAGTCCAATTTCAACATTTTCATAGCCTATCTGACTATCCATAACATCGTGTATTTCTTCAATAGTTTGCAAATAGCACCCCTCATAAGCTTCGGACAATGTGTCTTTATCTCTTGCAATTCTGACCAACTGTCCCTGATAATATAAATCTTCTTTTGAAGCTGCATGACTGTCCGTTGTAATGATAAAAGGAGTGTCTGTTTCCTGAGATAATTTCAGAATTTTTTGATTGTAAATCCGCTGTTCCTCGCTTTTATGAGACTGCATTTCAAGGTAAAAATGGGGAAGTATATCCTTATATTCATTTATATATTCAATACATTTCCGATAATCCGATTCCCTTGCGATTTTTGAAGCTAAACAAGCTGAAGAAACTATAAGATCATTTCCGAATCCTTTTAAATCATTCAGTTCGATTCGAGGCTTATAATAAAACCCATGCAAATTTGAAAGAGTTACAAGATGATTTAATGCTTTTCTCCCCTTTTCATTCTTAGCCAATACAAGCAAATGAAAATATTTTGAAGATTTATCGCATACGGAACGATCAAAACATTCGTACATTTCAACTCCGTAAATCATCTTGATATCCGGATAATTCTTTTTGATTTTATCAAAGTAACACCAACTGTATTCGTTGCCGTGTTCTGTAATTGCAAACGCTTTCAGTCCTATTTTTCGTGCTTTTTCGAGATATTCTTCGGGAGTGGAATATCCGTCAAGCAATGAGTACATGGAGTGATTATGCAGAGAACTGTATGTGCCGATCATGCTTTCACCTCATATTCATCTACAATTATTTGCGCTGTTTTGATTCCTTTGTAGTAGTTATAGCTTAATTTGCCGATAATATCAATGTAACTTAAAATATCTGCAAATCCGGATTTCTCTTCTTTGCTGAAATTCAAAACATAATCATCTTCATTACATTTAAACTTTACAAGTTTGATGCTTTCATCGCAGATCATTATGCACCATGAATCTTCATTTTTGCCCTGTATTGTAATACTGTCTGCTGTTACAGGTATATCTTTTATGACCACATTGCATTCATCAATAGAATTGCCGTAATAGGGCTTTAATGAGGCAATGTCATTGAATATTCCAATATCGAAATTGTCGTAATCAATAACAAAATCCACATAACTAACAGCTTCACCCACGAGATTGTGCTTGATTATGTAATCGTCTAAAAGTGATATGGATTTTTTAACATTGCTGCCGAGAATTTCAACTCCAAAAGCTGATTGATGCCCTTGAACCATTTTAAAAACACCAGTCTCATTCACTATATCCTTAAAATTAAGAATCAGACTTTTATTCGGTACTCTTGCAGAACCTCCGAAAACACCATTTTTATCATCACGTTTTCTGAGCAGCATACATGGCTTACCATATTTTTCAGCAACTTTAATTGCCGCGACTCCGGTCAATTCAGAATCAAGCTGATTGGTAATGTTGCTTACAACAACATGATTCTTATCCTGTTTTTGCTTCTCGATATGTTCAATAACCAAAGGCAGCTGTTTGTCTATCATTCTCCCCTGTTTACTTTTGGCATTCTTACAAAAACGTACAGCTCTGTCGTAAATTGACTCCTGTATTGGTTCTGTTGCGCCGCGTTTTTTATATGTAAAAGTTTCAGATTCATCTTCAATAAATGCTCTGAATAGAATATTTTTTTCTTCCTGTGTGCCTACACGAATCAGGGCATTTATCAAAGGCGTTATATAAAACTGCACTGAAATTATATCAAGTCCGTCCGGGATAGAATAAGACTGCGATTCAATCAACTTTTCAAGGAATTTGTTTTTAATATTGTGCAACCCCTTTTCGATAAGACGTTTAGTCTCCGGTTCTCTTATGTCCATGCAATCTGAAATGTTGCCCAATGCAACCAGATCAAGATAATCGTCCGCTTCTTCGTTCCATCCTGTTTCGTCAAGAGCCTGTAAGAATTTATATACAACTCCTACTCCGCTGAGATTTTTATTCGGATAATCGCACATTTGGTTATTGATAATATACGCATACGGGTTATCAACTTCTTTTTCGTGATGATCAAGAATAAGAATTTTTACACCCTTTTCACGAAGCAGCTTGCATTGTTCTGTATCGTTAGTTCCCGAATCGGGAACAATAAGCCATTCAGTATTGTCAGGAATCAATATATCATTTGTAATTCCATGCTGTTTGCCCGTGTGAAGTGAATAAGTAGGCGTGATTCCCATGTTTTTAAGGTACTTGTACATGATAGCCGCCGAAGTAAATCCGTCTACATCTGAATCCACAACAATATGTATTTTACATTTATTTGTTATCCATTCTTCGTATACTTTGTTTGCAATGTACTCAATATTGCCCATTTCAGAGTATTTATGAATGCATTTATCATCAAGATTTATGTAATTCTGAACATCTTTGACTCCGCGATTTTGCAATAAAGTCTGTAATGGATGCTTATAGTCTCCATTGCCAACTAATTTATAATTCATTCTTCCACCTACCTTATTTTATATTTGTACTGTTCATTAAGCTGCTTGAATTTCTGAGGATCATCTGTCGGACTTTCCTTGTTATCAAGAATATTATCGCTGTCGATTAAAGTGTAAATATCTATATTCTCAATAAATCTGTCTGCCAATTCTTCGATTTCATACTGTTCAACGTCTTTATCAAAACAGAAAATCAATGATACACATAGCCGTGAAAGCTTGTCTATCTGCGCATGACTTACTTTTTTACCGCCTGTAGCAACAGCATTGTAAATTCCCATATCATAAAGCTGCATTACTCCCTTTTCACTTTCACAAATATAAACGCATTTTTCATGCTGAATATACGGATATGTAAGGTGTAATCCATAAAGTATCTGGCTTCGACAGCATTTTTCAATGTAAAGATATTTCAAGTCGTTATCATCAAGTTCCTTTTTTAGAAGTCTGCCTTTAACTCCGACAAGATTTCCTAATTCGTCTCGAATTGGGATAGTAATTCTGTTTGTGTAGTCATCATAACCAACTTCAAATATACGCTGTGTGGAATATGAGATGTTATCATCAGCAAATAGGTCATTAACATACGGATAATAGTAAGAAAGAATATTTTCAGAAATAGGCTTTAATGCTATATCTTCATCTTCAGTTTCACCACCGCTGTTCATTTCCATAAGCATTTTTGTAATACTTAAACTTTCAGGCAAATCCTCGTCCCAGTCCTTGTAATAATCAAGGTCAATCCAGTCACAAATTTGCTTAACGGTTTCAAAGAAATTCAGATTCAAATAAAATCCTGCCAAATCAAATATATCATGTGAATTCTTTTCAGAGTTTAAAGAGCGTGTGTAATTGACAACAGTTAAATTTGCATTATGATAAACAGTAACGGCATTGGTGTTGTCACCATCAGGGTTTCCGCAGGTAATGTATTCGCCTTTATCTTTGATATGGTGACAGCCTAAATTTTCAAGAATAAAGGGAACATAATTGTTATCTGAAATATATTCTTTCATCAAGCGTATATCCATTTGTCTCGCCTACTTCCTGAATACTTCGCCTTTTTCATACCATGTATTAAGGTTTAAATCAACTTCAAATAATATTCTGCGTTTATCTCCGTCGCGATTTTTATCAACATTCATTACGTAGTAACGCTTATTCGGATCAAGATCATGAGGTCGGGCTTCTCCCCAGTTATCATCACAAGACACATATTGATACTTTGATTTTTCGCTTGCACTTATTTCTTTGGCAAGAATAAGATTATCAAGAACGTGTTTAAGCTGCTTCGCATTGGCGATCTGTCCGCTTGTTATTTCGTCAGGCTTTATATGTATTGTTTCATCCGTAAGTTGAATACTCGCATAAACGAAAATATTCAGCTCTCTTGTCAACTCCGTGAGACGTGTGGTTGTGGATTTAAGAGCAGCCCAATCGCCCATAGCAGATGTATCCTGTTTCAATGTATCGTAAAAGAAAAGCTTAACTCCATTTGTGAGATTCATTTTGCGTATTTCAAATTCAAGCGACTTGTCATCATAAGCTGTAGAAACATCTTTGGCAAATATAAGTCCCTGTGTTTCGTCCTCTATCCATTGAGCAACTTTCATGATATTACGGTATTCTTCTGAAAACTTCTCCACTCTTGCCTTATATTCCTCAAATGATTCAGTAAAATTACCCCATTCATCTCTGTGACGAGTAACGAATTCACCGCTTGAATCCCGATATAATCCTAATGCAATTTCTTTTTCTTTTTTTGTGATATTGATTCCATGAAGCTGTTTGAATTCGTCATTGTTGACTACTGTTGTAAGCAAACATAGGCGCATTTTTTCTATGGTCATTTCATTCAATAATACGCATACTTTTTCTTTTAGAACAAGTGCAAGATACGCTATCATTTTGAACATAAAACGGCTTTTTCCTGCATTTGAAAGCATTCCCACACACATTATGGTTTTGGTTTTTATGCCGCGGAACATATCATTCAGCATGGGATATGGCATTCGTAATCCCATATCAGGCGTTTCAAGACAACTGTTTACCGTGTCAGTCATCTTGCTGTTGAGAATTTCGGTTGCTTCATTGGTAAGAATAACGGTGTGAATACGGTCAGCCTTGCCGCGTATAAGCCTGTAAATATCAAGTGCGGAAAATGTTTCAAATTTAGGATGAGACATTATTTTCTCAACATCAAATCCGTTTCGCTGATACTCACGAAGCAGAGAATATTTTTTCAGTATCTCATAATAATTCTTGAAATCATCTGCAATTGCAAGCTTAGACCATTCCTCAATAGTTTTGTATCCCTTGTATTTTCTGTACTGAGCAAGCCTGTCTTTGTCCTCGGACATATATGAATTAACGGTACTTTTATTAAATGTCTGCGTTCTGGTAGTAAACATAATTTCCGCATTATCGTAATAGAACTTTACAGCTTCGTCGGAAAAATCGTACTTGCTTTTTATCAGCGGTGCATATTCCACAAACAACTCAGGCGATTTATAAATAGCTCCGACAAAAAGCATTTCATTTGTTATGTTTTGCACTAAATCCAATTGCTCATCTCCTTATATTTCATCTATGATCGAACTTATATCAGAATCATTATTAATTACCGCAGATTTTGGAGCAATCTGGTTTGTAATTTTAATAGTCTGCGATGTCATGGACTGCTTTAATTCCTGTTTTTCTGCTTCTTTTCTCGCTTTCCATTCGCAATAGGAATCGTATTTTGAGAGCAGAATTGCAAGATCGTAATTGATACGTGCCATGCCTTCAATCTTTTTGCCATTTTGTCTGTTATTCTCTGCGACTTTGTTGAGATAGTTCATTTTTTGCTGCCACATATCAAATAGATCCTCAATAGGAACAGGCTTGGTCAGATTTTTATATGTTCCTTTGTACACCTTGTCTAAATTGATAAAAAAGTGCTTTGGCAAAAATGAAACATTGTATTCTTTGTAAATAAAATCAGAAAGCTGAAGCCTGATATCACGCTCTTTTGCCTTTGTTTTTTTAGGCATAAATATCAACTCCTCATATGTGCAGTAATCAGGTGAGGTCATTCCTCACCCATTACTGCATTATTTTTACTTGATTTTTGAAAGAACTTCAAGACATTTTTCAAGCACTTCAATATCAGTAATTGACTTCATTGATGTTGGCAATCCTGATTTTTTAAGAATAATCTTTGCATTTGATACCTGAACAGGATTCATTGCTTTTTGAATTGCAGAAATTTCAGATTTAAGCTCAGAAATTTTGTCGTCAGCTGTATCGGCTGAAACGTTGGATTTTGTATCAGTATTTTCTCCTGCCGAACCCAGAATTTCCTTTTCATAAATATCATTCTCTATTCCAACAGCCTTAACAAGATCATTTTTAATTACATATGCTTTATTTCCGGCAGTTTTATCAATAACACTCTGCCAATCAAGGAAAGACGGATTTTCAATGACTTCATTTGCAGAGTGTACGCCTGTTCTGTCTTTTTCAATTGCAGCGCAAACTCCGCCGTCATCGTCAAGAAAAGTTCTTATCACTGTCTTGACATTATATGCAATTCCCTTAAACGAATCAGGGATTTTACGTCCGGTAGCAACGCTTGTAATTTTACCGTCGCTGTCCTTGACGGAAACTTTTTCATCCGTTTCTCTCGCAGTAATAACATAATGAACGCCGCAACCCATGAGATCAAGAATGAGATTTTGTCCACGGAAATTAATAGTGTTATAATCTTTGAGTTCAAGTCCCGAACCCTCGATTTTAACAAGTCTTTCATCGCCAACAAGACCGGCTGCTTTGGCTTTTACAGTATTTCTCTTCTTTGAAAATTCTGTAAGCCCCTGTTTTGTGGATAAATTAAGAATCGTAGTACCATCAACAACAATTGCATCCGCTCTGAAAGGCTGACCGTCAGCGTCAAGAACAATATCATCTGTTTCTTTGCCGTCCTCATCAAGCATATAGAAGTCCTCATTATTCTTGACTTTTGCAATATACTCTCTGACCTCGCCGAGAGACTGAGTGTAAACAATGTAGAGATTTCTTACATCAACTCCGTTTTCTTCAAGATTCGGGATATAGTCATCAATAGAGCCGTTTTCCGCATCGAGAAAAAAACTCTGAAAGGCTTGCCATCGGGACGTTTGAAATAAACAAATTCACTTGCAAGTGTTGACTTTCCCGTAAACTGTTCTCCGTAAATAAGTGCGCCTACTTTGGACTGAATTGCGCTTGCTATTCTTGCTCTTGCCATAATTAAATTTCTCCTTTTCTATTTTATAAATTAATTTGTGAAATAACAAGCAGAGAATTAACCCCACTCGTCATCATCGTCCGAGCTGTTATTTGTATTGACAGAACCCCAATCGTCATCATTGGAATCAAATTCCTTTTCAGCATTTGCCTTGGCATTAAGCTTTGCAATAGCAGATTCAACAGACTCCTCGGAATACAGCGTTTTGTCAATAGAATCCTTATTAGCTCCCGTAACAACAAGTTCTCTTATAAAAGGACTGTTATTGCGCTCCATTTTATTGGATTCGCCCCATTCGTCATCTTCCTCAACCTCTTCTGCATTACTTGTAACGGAAATATTGCCGAAAACTTCAATTGCATTATATGGGTCAAGTGCTTTTTTGAGCGTTCTTGCAAGCTTGGCATTGTATGTAACAAACTCAACATCCTCTATGCTGCTATACCCAACAACCTTACCGGAGATGATAAATTTCCCCTCTGTATCAGCAGACTTTTCAATTCCCATAAAAATTATAGTCTGAGTAAATCTTGCATTGGGATCAAACTTTTCGTCCTCAAAATCAATGTCTCTGCTGCAAAGCGAAATCTGCTGAGGAACAAATTTTGTATAGTGCTTGCCCTGATATGTAGAAAACTCCGTCTTTCCTCTTACAAATACAGACGAACCGTCCTTGAGATGTGTGTCTATCTCGTTGCAGGCATCAAATTCAACAGCAATCTTCTTCTCATTTACTTCCTTACCGTTACTATCCTTGATTTTTGTAAGACCAAGATGAACTCCAAGAAGCGAATATCCCTCTTTCTTGAATGTAAATCGGTCTTTCCAGTTTACATTTTCAGTAACAGTCTTTGTCTGACCGTTTATCGTTTCCCGCTTTGAGAATACTACTTGATCTCTTTGCATTCCGCTAAGAGAAACGTATTCTCTTTTGTCCTTATCGAACTCCACACCAAAGCTTACACTTCTAAATGGCTTATCAGTCTTAGTTTTGGTTTCTCTGTAGAAATTTTCCTTTTCCGTTCCCGAAACAACTCCGCAGAGAATGAACGTGCCGTTTGTCTGCTGAAGATCGTGAGGTGCGCTTTTCTTTTTTTCGTTTGCCATAATTGATTTCTCCTTTTTAATAAATTATTTTAAAAATGCTTTACACATTATTAAGCTGCATTCTGTTCAACTATCGGATGAATATCATCTGATTTCAGCAAGTCGTAAATAAAAAGTCTGCCCTTTTGCGTCCAATATGTATGTACTTTAGCATGCTGTGTGCCGTCCGCATCACTCACTGTATGAGTTTTGGTGTTTGTGTAACCGTATTGAGCATATTTCTGATATAATAACCATATATTACCCTGACGATATTGAACTCCCTTGTCATGAAGATATGCATTAAGCCACCTTGCCGACTTTCCATAATCCTTTGCTATAGATGATGTTGACATCAAGTCCGGACAGTTCAGAACAATGTCATAATAACTTGCTTTAGGTTTCATCTCGATTATCTGCTGTTCCTGTACGGCAACTGTTGTAATCAATTGCAGTCTCTCTTTCTGCTCCTCAATCCAGCGTTCTGCACGTTTTATAGGATCATCAATTGTGTAGCTGTCAATGACTTTCTGTATTTGCTTTACTCTGAAATATGATTTTACAAGCTGTCGCTGTACATTCCATGCAAGCTCATCAGTGAATGACTTTACAAGCATAAGATAGCCACTTTCGGTGACGAATGTAATATTTCCATGAAAACCGCCTTTATGTTTCTTATGTGGTTCGTGTGTTGCCGTTACTTCTGAAATAACAGTCTTAATTTCTTCAACAATTATATTGACATCGCAATCATACCAGCTGTTCTTAACCTTGTATGGATTCAACCGATTTTGAATTTCTTTATCAGCCCTAAGTGTGTCTATGCAATCAAAGTACTGGTAATTCTCTAAATTGCTAGTACGTGAGAGATTTAGTCTTTTCTCGGC
This sequence comes from uncultured Alistipes sp., assembly GCA_964401315.1. Taxonomy (GTDB): domain Bacteria; phylum Bacillota; class Clostridia; order Oscillospirales; family Ruminococcaceae; genus Ruminococcus. The sequence continues at coordinate 5,514 of CAYNYB010000015.1, read as the reverse complement.
AGTCTTTTGACTCGAAGTTCTTCCTACCTTCCAATACCCATTGCTTGCATCCTGAGCTATATAAATAAAACCGGAATAATCTCTGCCGCGATAGCATTCTGTTTCGTTGGGAATATCAAATATTGAGCGTCCGCCGATAGGATTCTCATTATACGGTATCTTAAAATAGTCCTCGCCCTCAACAAAATGCTTTTTGTTGTTGTTAAAACGCTTTCTTGCTGTTCCATCAGGTCTGTTGTGTACCATATCAACGTCCTTAAAAGTCAGCACTCTCTTTCCGTTGTACTCCTTTACTTCTAAAGAAGTGTTGTTAATTTTGATTAATTCATCCATCATCATCTCTCCTTTTTTAATTCACTTTTCTTTTGCCATGCTTTCCGTATCGATTTTTAGATAAAATCCACTCTACATAAGTTCCATAATATGAGACATGCTCAATAAAACTTCTGTATAATGATACATACATTTTTGTATCCTCCTTCTTTTAAGTTTATATATGTAATCGCCTAAGCATTACCTCCGTCCATTTTCGCGCCGCACCATGGGCAGTATGCTGAATCACTATCACGTATTTTACCGCCACGGCAATAATAGTCATCTCGACTCAGCTCATCAGAATTTCCGCAAACAGTGCATATAGGATCTCCTTCGTCGTTGTACTCCCATCGCCCGTGTCTCACAAGCTCGGCTTCGATTGTGGGCGCGCGTTCAACCTCTACCGCAAGTAGGACATCTGTATACCCATCTGTTCTTGTATCATCAAAATACAGAACTTTACCCATTCTGGATGCTTTCAAAAGCGCATCTGCATCAATCAGTCTCATTTTCAGCCCTCCTGTTCCAAGCTTCGGCAGCTCGTTCATCTGCGCAGTATTCTGCTGATACACGAACCATACCACTTTCAGCTCCACACTGTACACACTTTACGAAACTGACTATTCGACCTTTTTCGTTGTTTAGAATTCCCTTACTTCCACAAAACGGGCAAGGCTTTAATTTGATTTCAGGCATTGTGATTCTCCTCGCTTTTCAGCTTTTCTGTTTCCCAACTATAAGACACGGAAGTATTCAAAATAAAAGTGTTTTCACACTCAGGACATTCAATCTCGTGGTCACCCTCTTCATAAATTTCAGGAAAATCTTCATAGCCTAAGTTAGTTTCCATTCCATTACCACAGTAAGGACAAACAATATAATCGGTTGAAAACGTATCAACTTTCTCGTCGGGTTCTGCTTCATTGATGCTGTCCTGTATTTTTTTAAGGCGTTCAAGTTTCTCACACTTATAGCACTTAGTATCCCACGATAAAAATGCAATGAATTCTTTTCCACAACATTCGCATACTTTTTTCATTTTGTTAATCAATCCTTTCGAATTCGATAACCCAGACCCACGGATTAGCATCCCAGCCGTAGCGGTCGAGGTCGGATTTCTTTATGGTGCTGTCCCAAATGCGCTGCATAGCGTCTTGTGGAGTTTTAGGGCATTCAGACCACTTACAAGCAGGATAATCCCCATCTTCGTCCGATAAATAATACTTGTACAGCTTTCCGTCTTTTGTCCAAGAGCAAATTCCCTCTGCCATGCAGTCATCATCGGTAATATCCTGCAACCTCTCCACCCTAACATCCGTCACTCTCAGGAAAATACGTGCAGCTTCTTTCGGCATATGGATTGAGGGATGCCATTTAATTGTTGCTCCGTTCTGTCCCAATATAAAATCTGCGTCAGAACAATTCGTTTTGAACAGAAAATGTTCATGGTACTGCGCCCACGCCTCCCTCACATAGAGAATATCGCCGACTTTGTATCGCATCGCGACTTCAACCCCGAAATCAAAACAACATCCGTTTCGAACTTCTCCGCATAAAAATTCTGCTTTTTGTGTTTCGTAACCTATTCCCATAAACATATGCGCATTTTCAGGAATTCCCTTTATTACTCGCCTTGTAACCGTTTTTCTGCCGTCCAGAATAGCTCTAACCATATCCGTATTAAACAGAATAGACTTTGCTTTCAACAACAGTTCTTTGCGTTCATTATCAGTCATTTCTTTTTCTCCTTTTCTTTGAGCTCATCTTCAAGCTCTTTCATTCTCTCGCACATTTCCTTAATGGTATAATCATGATCTTCGTACCGGATTTTGACGTGAGTGGTTTCGGGTTCATCTTTTTCATAGTTAGAACATTCAAATATACCTTCGGCAAGGTCTAAGCCTTTTTCGATTCCCTCGTAGTATTTTTGTATGCCGTGCAGTTCGCGTTGTTGTATTTCGCTTTGGCGACGTCGAAAGTACTCGATTGCTTCAAGTGCTTTGTCAGTATCAATATTTGTTGCTTTATACATTAGTTTCTCCTTTCATCAGCTCCGAATTGTCATAGATGTTGCCAATGACTTCAAGATTATTGCTTGCATATAGATCAAATTTGTCCGGTGATGACTGTCGATCTTCAATCGGACGCAAATCAAAACCTTGGAAGCACGGAGATGCAAACCATATTACTTTGCATCTTCTACCGTACTTAGTTTTTACTATATCTTCCTCAAAAATCTTCCTGCCGTTCTTGTCGGTCAATCCGGTGTACCGCCCGACTGTTTCAGGGATTACTTCCACCAAAAACGGCTTTTTTCCTCGTATAGCTGTTATGTTATACTGCAAGTCGTATGTGATTTCGCCCCATGCAGTTTGGAACATATACAAATGTTCATCAAGTTTAAACAAAGTAAGACTTTCTATCCATTCACCATTGTCTTTTCTCTTTGCCCTGAATAAAATTTCTCGTTCCATTTATTTCTCCTTATTACACTCATATTTTTTTCAGTCATTCACCTTAATTCCGGTTATTTCTTCATTCATGTTCGTCTCTGCAAGTCCAATCGGGATTGAAAACCTTATAACCTTTGATACCCATTTTATTTACCTCCATATATAAGTAATATTGGATTTGCCATATTTATTAGAATATGGTGTATTAAAAGCTTGATAATTCAATAGTACGATTCTATCAAAATCACATAATTTTTAGAATAGAAAAAGTATAAAAAAATAGTGTGATGATAAACTGAATATCTTTTAGAATCTAACAAATAAAATTATTAGAGAGAAATTTTAAATTCCCCTCTAATAAGCAGTATATCATATTTAATTTAGAATGTCAAGCGAATTGCATATATTTTTTTATTTTAATCATTACCCCTTAGTTTATCTAAAAGATTTTGAATGTCAGACAATTCTTGCTGCATAACAGCTATTTTATCAGATAATTTCTGAATCAAGATTTCCTGATTGCTTTTTTGAATATCGCGCTCTACATTTTCGGTTTTTGGATTTTCAGAATCAGCTTCCATAACAGAATCCTGAATGATATTTAAATTGTTCTTTTCCCATTCAATACGTGGATAATAATATCGTGTGGCGTACATTTTTAACTTAGCCACAAATGAAGCTTTTTTCTGCGGATCATAATTATAATTGAATATATTGCTGATATGAAGTATCATATCCTGCGTAATATTCTTATTACGATTTGTATCAGCGAAGTTTACTCCTACACTTTCCCCGTATTGATATATTCTATCATACTGTCCGGCAAGCGAAACCTGATTTGGTGTAAACAATTTCTTAATCCATTCACTTTCCTTTAAAAGAGGAAATCGCACTTTTGAAAACATATCTGCGACCGTCTGATATGTTACCGGAATATCTTCTGTAGTTCTTATAAATGTTGGTTGTGTATACAATGCTTTTTCAACACCAAAATTTTTATTCCTATGTATGAAATCAGTAGCTGCATACATCGTCAAAAAATCAATAGTACGTTTATCAAAAAAAATATTCTCATATCCTCTTATGCCCTCTACTGACACATCGTTCTTTTGAATCAATATCATATTTTCTACTGATATACCGTACCATGACAACAAAACTACCGCAAAGGCAGTGTAATAGTTATCTTCATAAAAATCTCTGCCTTCGCTTATTTTTTTCTTTTTCACTTCATGAAGAAGTAATTCCCACTTGTTATAAAGATCATCTATACCATAAATATACGCTTGTTCCATATCGCAAGCTCCTTTCTATTTCTTATCTAATTTTAACACAAAGCTTACGATATGTCAAGATTTTAGAATGATGTTTCTCTTATAGCCTTGCAGCCCAAATGTTGGCATAGCAATGTGTAAAGAAATTTGTTTTCTTCATTACCATACGAAACATCCAAAGTATCATCAAAAAAAACATCTTCTCCCCTTTCTTCATCAAAAACCCTAAATCCAATAGGTTCAAATGTTTCAAGGCTTATGTACAAATCGCAATTTGCTGTGTTGTAATCAAATGAATTGTTGAGTTGTGCTTTTATCTCAGGAAATACATACCGTCGTGACACTTCGTCAGATACTTCATAACAAGCTATACCGTCATGGACGCTAAGTAACGAACTTTCATCTAATACAGAACCCAATATTGTCATTATCTGCATTTTCAATTCCTCCTATCAGTTCAACACTCCCAACTGAATCATCATACAAACATTGACCTTATCCATTACTGTGCTGTCCACAATACCGATACGTCGGCGAAGCGTTGATTTGTCTATTGTTTGTATTTGCTCGGTTAAGAGTGTTGATTCGCATTTTAACCCATGTCCTATAATTTTTAAGTGTACAGGAAGATTGTTCTTACAACGTGAAGTAAGCGGAATTACTTGTAGGGTCGGAGCATAAGCGTTTCCGCCGATCATTCTGAACCACAAGAACAGGTCGTAATCCACCCTGCACCGAACTTCCTTTATTAATAGGAAGATCAGCCATATAAATGCTCCCTCTGGTTGCTAATTCTGTTTTCATTAGACCCCTCCTCTTTCAACTTGGAAAATCTGTTCGAATTGACGTATTACTATTATAGAACATTCATTCCTGATTGTCAAGTGTTTTCTGCAAAAAAATTCGAATTAATTTTTGCCAAAATAATCACCTATATTTGTATCCTCTCCATGCCAATTTCTTTCTTCAGCATTCTTATAATTCCTTTCTGCCCTTGCGGCGTTACCATTGTGGTCAAACATAGGCGAGTAAAATTAGCACTATCATATATACTTTCTTTAACTTCAAACCACGGCTGCGCTTCTATGTATCTCTGATACGGCACATTGCTTTTCTGTAAGATTTTCTTATCTCTCAGGAACGCAAACAGCCTGTTCCGCCCGATTTTAACCCCGTTCTTGCTTGCAAGCTTCGCCATATCATTCATTGATATACAATCCTCTGATGTCTGGATATGCTCCGCAAACTCCACTAATGGCTTGTCTCGTTCGATTTTCTGTTCAAGAGCCTGTTTTTCTTCGTATTCCTCAGCCCAACGTCTTGCCCGTTCAGCAGGATTTTCTATCATGTAGCTGTCGGGCTTCTGAACAAGTTTGTATCCACCAGTCCGCCGTATTGTCGGGAGAACTTCGGAAGTTACCCATTATGTTCAGAAAGTAATTATGTCAATCAAGAAATGAAAATCAAGTAGA
>CAYNYB010000014.1:31806-82559 GCA_964401315.1 uncultured Alistipes sp. | reverse complement strand
TCGGAATTACACGCTTTGCAGTTGATTTTACGGCGTTTTCGTTCGCCGCTCCGATCGTTCTTATTTGTGTTTGTTTCTTTGTATTTGCATATCTTGTATCACGAAAGATAAATAGCATTGCGGTCAGAGAACTGGTAGTTGAGTGATGATTTCGATAATTTAACGCTAATATTAAGGAATCACTGATTAGGGCGTTGAGAAACAAAACAATAAGATAGCGAACTTAGCAGACGTAAATTGAATAGAGCTTCTGAAAAGAGATTTATAAGGGCGATACCTTTCGTACAAGCGTGAGGTATCGCCTTTTTTGCTTATATTCTTTTGTATCGAAATAAGGCTGTTTGGAAATCTTCCATAATTGATGTTTACAAAATTTAATGAGAGAACGAGAATCACCAACTACACAGGCTTACTAAAAGAAAAGAGTGCCATTCTTCCACTTTTTCAGCGTGGAGTTTGGCACTTTTTGTTTTTATAGCAAAATCGTCTGTAAATCGCATTTTTATTGGTTCGTAGTGTGTTACGGTAGGAAGTACCGCCAAAATGGGCACAGGAACTAACGTCCAGAAAAAGCTGATTGCCGTTCATGACCTTGATATTCCATGGCGTCCGGCAGATCTGGAGCGTGCGCCCGTAAAGGCAACAATATAAATATACAATAGCAAGTATCAGGCAAGATTCCGAAAGCCTGTCACCAACTGACCGACCTGTGAGGGAAATCAAATATCAGGGAAAGTAGCATGTCAGTAAAAGCATAAGTCAACCAACTATCAGGTTGCGACTGAATGCAGGTGAAAGTTACAGATACGAGGATTAACCCCAAACTGGGTGAACGGCAGTCTGAGCGGTCTGTGTCGGGACTACAGCGGAAGATAGTTATAAACGCTGTACTGTAATACTTTTCTCTCGCTGTTCCAGATAGAAAAGCCGGATGTATTACAGCGCATATGCAATAAGCATAAAAGGATGGAAACCGGATACCGACAATCTGTAAAAGCTCGTTATATTGTTGAAAACGGGGATTGCCTAAACCGAAATGCCTGTAAAGGCTATGTATACTGATACTGAATATTCGGCAAGGCAACGGAGCCGCCATAGTAGTCCGAGGGAGATAATGACTCTTACATGGCGAAGGGCGGCAGTTAAAATACTTTAACATTGATTTAGTAAGGTGTGTGATACACTATGAGAAATCCCGAAAAAGTGTTAAACAGTCTAATCAACCACAGCAAAGACAAAATTACAAATTTGAAAGACTGTACAGGATTCTTTACAACAAAGATATGTACCTTCTTGCGTATCAGATGAAGGCAACATGACAAAAGGCACAGACGGCGAGACAATCGACGGCATGAGCCTGAAACGGATTGATGACTTAATCGCAAAAATGCATGATGAAAGTTATCAGCCGAAGCCGTCCAGAAGAACATATATCATGAAAAAGGACGACACGAAAAAAAGACCGCTTGGGATTCCTGCATTCATTGATAAATTGGTGCAGGAAGTTATCAGAATGATACTTGAAGCTATTTATGAGGATAGTTTCGAAAATTGTTCTCACGGTTTCAGACCTGACAGAAGCTGTCATACAGCATTAGACCAGATACAGACAAGGTTTACAGGCGTAAAATGGTTTGTTGAGGGCGACATTAAGGGATTTTTTGATAACATTCACCATGATATACTGATTGGCATTCTGAAAGAAAGAATTTCTGACGATAGGTTTATCCGTTTAATCAGAAAATTTCTGAAAGCAGGGTACATTGAAGATTGGGTATATCATAAGACCTACAGCGGCACACCGCAGGGCGGTATTATCAGCCCCATTCTTGCTAATATTTATCTGGATAAACTGGATAAGTATATGCAGGAGTATATCCTGAAATTCAACAAAGGAAAAGACAGAAAAAGGAATCCTGAGTACAGAAAACTGGAAGTCAAAAGAAGAAACCTTGTAGAAAAGCTGAAAAAGACTGAATCAAAAGCAGATAAAGACATAATCCTAAAGAACATTCGGCAGGTTGAAATGGAGCGCAGAGATGTGCCTTACAGCCTGCAAATGGACGAAAGCTACAAAAGAATGCAGTACGTTCGTTATGCCGATGATTTTCTGATTGGGGTAATTGGGAATAAGAAAGACTGTGAGATGATAAAGAAAGATATTGCGGAATTTTTGTTCCAAAAGCTCGGACTTGAACTCTCACAGGAGAAAACTCTCATTACACATGGACAGAAAAAAGCTCATTTTCTGGGCTATAGCATCTATGTCAGAAAGTCGAATCTTCCTAAAAGGGATAAACTCGGCAGAATGGTAAGAAATTATGGTGGACGTATCGTACTGGAAGTTGAATCTTCAACAATCAGAGATAAATTGCTGTCACTGAAAGCTATGGAAATCACTTATGTTGATGGAAAGGAAATCTGGAAACCGAAAGCACGGTACAACATGAAAGACAGCGATGATTTAGAAATCATGAGAACATACAACCCGGAAATCAGAGGCTTTTACAACTATTATTCTATCGCTAATAACAGCTCTATTATCAACAGCTTCAAATACATTATGGAATACAGTATGTACAAAACATACGCAACAAAATATCGTACCACGAAGCATAATATGATAGAAAAATACCGTGTAAACAAGGATTTTGGCGTAAAGTACAAAACCAAAGACGGTAAAGAAAAAGTCTGCTTATTCTATAATGAAGGTTTCAAACGCAAAGAAGTTAATCGTAATGCTGAGGTTGACAGCGTGACCGACAAAATAATTTATCTCGGAAGGACAAGCCTTATACAACGACCGGTGGCAGACAGATGTGAGTTTTGCGGTGCTGAAAATGTACCGATAGAGATTCACCATGTCAGAAAGCTGAAAGACTTACATGGTAAGAAGTTCTGGGAAAAGTTTATGATTGCAAGGAGAAGAAAAACACTTGCACTCTGCCATAAATGTCACGTTGATTTACACAATGGAAGATTAGACTGAGTTATTTTAATGGAGAGCCGTGTGCACTGAGAGGTGCAAGCACGGTTCGGGGGCGAGTGCTTGGAAAACTGCCGTGGTAATGCGGTAAGTCGCTGGGTACTTAGCCTACAACGCGTAGGACGAATTATCCGACAGGGCAACGAAAACAAAAATGTTGAGATATATCGCTACGTTACAAAAGGTACGTTTGATGCATACAGCTACCAGACTTTGGAGAACAAGCAGAAATTTATTTCTCAGATCATGACATCAAAAGCTCCTGCCCGAAGATGTGAAGATGTAGACCAACAGGCGCTTACATATTCGGAAATCAAGGCTCTCTGTACGGGCGATGAGCGAATCAAAGAAAAGCTAATGCTCGATAAAGATGTTAAGGAGCTGAGAGTGCTTTCTGCTGAACATCAGAACACTGTTTTTGAAATGCAGGATAAAATCAAGGCTTTTCCCGATAAGGAGAAAAGACTGACATCAATACTTGATGATCTGCATACTGACCGTGAAGCTCTCCGCAAACTCCCCATTGATCCTGAGCGAAAATTGCCCGTATTCAAAATCACTATCGGTGATGTTGAATACACGGACAGAAAAGAAGCTGCAAAGGCTCTTGAAACGGTGGCACTTGCTATCAAGTATGCTGATACACCTGTCAAAGTTGGTTCATTCCAGGGATTTGATCTGACAGTTACAATGAACAGCAGTTCATTGGGCGGTGGAATGACTGCCTGTATGAGAGGTGCAGCTTCACATACCACTAAGCTGATAGAGAGTTTTGCACATAATCTTAATCGAATTGAATCGGCGCTCTATAATATTGACGGCAGGATTGAAAGCACGAAAGAGAGCCTTGCAAAGCTCAGAATTGACCATACCGAAGCACAAAAAATTGTAGCAGAGCCATTCCCTCAGCAGGCAGAACTTGAAACAAAGGAAGAAAGGTTGAAAGAACTGACTACTGCTCTCAATCTCGCAGCAATCGAAGCAAAGAAAAACGCTCCGAAGCGTGAACAAACTTGCTACTTTGAGAGGGCAAAAATGAAGCGTGATGCTATGCGTATCGCAAAGCAAAAGCCGAAACAAAGCAAGGATAAGGGCAAAGACAAGAAAAAGCCTTCCCTTGAATAATCAACTTTGAACCCATTGGATTCAAAGTGACGAACCTGTTGACGGTGAAACAGATTTTTCTGTTCGCCGTCTGACAGGTCTAAAAAAACAAAAAAAGCCAAAACAGGCGCATTACTTGCCTTTGACTTTTCGCAAAATTAGATATTTGACGATATGTCCAATCAGGTATAAAGTTATGCTGAAATGTCCACTAACTCTGCATATTTGTATTGGATATATCCACACTTTCTTATGATACTCGTTTACCAATAGAACCTACTATTAAGTCACTTCTTTAAATATCCTTATAATAAATAGGATTATCAGTAAGACCTAAGAGATAATCAACATTTGTTTTATGAAATTCTGCCAAAGAAATTAATATTTCTGTAGGAATATCATTTTCGCCTGTTTCGTATTTGGAATAACCAGTCTGTGACATATTTAATATTTTAGCCATTTGTGTTTGGCTCATATCCTTGTCTTCTCTGAGATTTCTTATTCGTATGTACATAAATTTATAATTATTCGGATTTATCATTAATTGCATCTATAAAAATACTTAATATTTTTTCAGCCTTTTTTTGATTTTTACTTGATAAAGAATTAAGCATTATATTAATTGAAGTATTTTCAATTGCCGTTTCTCTGCCATAAATAATATAATCAGTAGATATATTAAGGCTGTCTGCTATTTGACACAACGTTTTAACAGTCATACTTTTCTTATTATTCTCAATATCAGAAAGAAATTGTACTGAAATATCAGCTAACTCTGCTAATTTGTATTGGGTATATCCACGCTCTCTTCTGATATACGATACTCGTTCACCAATAGAATCCATCACATAACATCTCCTTTAGTTTAATTATACACTCAACTACTGATAAATAAAATCATCTATAGATGTTGACAAAATTAAACTTTAGATATATAATTGTATTAAAGACAATTGAAATATGATTTTACATAGATTAATTATTGATAGCACTTACAAATATTTCTAATATCTTTTCTGCTTTCTTTCTATTTTTATCCGACAAAGTATTGAGCATAACACTTATCATAGTATTTTCATTCAATTTCTCCCTGCCATAAATTAAATAATCTGTAGTAACATTAAGACTATCTGCTATATTTTTTAAAGTTGTAACAGTCATATTTTTTTTGTTATTTTCAATATCGGACAGAAATTGTATTGAGATACCAGCTAATTCAGCTAATTTTTCTTGAGTGTAACCACGTTCTTTTCTTATATATGATATTCGATTACCAATAGAAGTCATTTTCTAACATCTCCTTTAGTATAATTATATACTCAACTATTGATAAATTTAATCATCTATAAGTGATGTTTAATTTAAATTACAATTGAATTAGTGACATTATGATAAATTTACTAAAAAAGAGAGGCGAAATTAGTTCAAATAAAATACTCAAACTAATTGCCTGAAAAATAGCGTAAGCGTTATACAAGTTCGTAATGAAAACGCCAGTGAGCAGCTTGAAAACTGAATAATATAGGGAAAAAACTTGCTTTTATCTTCAAATATATAATTTTGCGAAAAGTCAAAACATATTCGTTACATATATTATTTGTACGAATTATTGCGATTATACACAATCTAAGCGTAGCGCTCAGACTGTAACAGGAGGTGTTTGTGCTAAGAATATGACAAGAAAAGAATCTAATGAAAGACTTTTTTACCGATGTGAGCAACGCTCACCCGGACTTAAACCTGTTATCGACTTCATCAAGGAAAAATCTGATATTGACATAAAAGAACGAAGGCAGTTATATGTTGAGTTATCCAAAGGAAGTATAATTGCTAAACAGCGGTTTATAGAATACTTTATGAGAAATGCACTTCAATTAGCGTATCTCTTTTCGACCAGGACAGGCATTGAGTTAGATGAGTTGTTTTCAGTAGCCTATGAAATAGAAGTAAAAACAATTGAAAATTTCACCTTTAAATCTGAAAAATATCTTTATTTATATGTATGCAATCATATACTTAAAGGTTTGGTTAAATATACGAAAGAATTTAATAAAAGTGTCCCATTGGAGTATATCAGTAATTGGGGATATGACGGAGAAAAAGCTATAATTGAGTATGTACATAATAAGATTCTGATTGAACTTGTTGAAAAAACGGAAGTCCTTACAAGCGAGGAACGTACTTTGGTTATGGAACACCTCAACTTGTCGGGGAATGGTAAAAAAGCATTAGCAGATATAGGGAGAGGACTTAATTTAAGGGAACACCACAAACCTTATAGAAGATACATGAGAGGATTGAAAAAATTGGCTGAATTAGAGGTTTTTCAAGAACTGCACAAAGAAACTCCGCCGCCTGCAACTGCTTGTGCCAACAATAATACATCAGCAGAAACAGTTGTTAAACTACAGTTCTTCGGTATGGAATTTGATTTAGAGGAAATCCGAAAAACGGTAGAGGCAGACTGCAAGGCAAAGAATTACGCTCCGATCACATCTCTTGAAATCTATGTTAAGCCAGAGGACAAGGCGGCATACTATGTTGCCAATAATACAATAACTGATAAGATTGACCTTTAAGGCAATAATAAAATGGGATTCTTAGTTAAAAAGCGTGAGAGTTTCAGACTTACACGCTTCTGTTAGCTATTTTATCTCCTGCTCCAAATCGTTAAATATATCTGTTGAAAAAAATTGACCAAGAGTTATCCCTAAACCGTCACACAAAATTTTTATTGTTGTTATTGAGACGTTGTTTCTGTCCTCACTGAACAAGCTATAAACTGTAGATGGTGTTACTCCAGATAAATTTGCAAGCTCGTTTGGTTTTATGTTTCGTTCTTTACATATCTCCTTAAAACGCTGTACAACGGCATTTTTTACATTTGACATATTATCACCCGCTTAAAATCGTATAATAATATTATACGATTTTAAGCGCTACAACGTATACGCACTTGCGTAATAAATGGGTATATGTTATACATATGAAAAAGGAGGTATTACAGTATGAAATCAGCTTGCTTTACGGGACACAGAAGTTTTACAGGCGATATAACAAATTTAGATGCACGATTATATGATATACTGGAAAGAGCGATAATAAAAATGAATGTTGCTAACTTTTACTGTGGTGGTGCTGTAGGTTGGGACAAATTGGCTGCCCAGACTGTTTTGAAACTGCGTGAGTTCTATCCACAAATCAAGCTACACTTGATTCTTCCCTGTTCCAACGAAGAACAGACGGCGAAATGGACAAAAGAACAGAAAGCAGAGTTTTACCGCATCCTCGGTCTTGCTGATTCGGTTGAGTACACATCGGAGCATTATTATAAAGGCTGTATGAAAGTGCGTAATGCTCGCCTTGTAGAACTTGCTGACTTCTGTTTCTGTTTTTGGGATACGAACAGACAACGCAGCGGAACAGCACAAACTGTTAGAATGGCTCAAAGAAAGAAGATCATGATTGTTAATTTCTTTAGATCAGGTTCTTATGACAGAAAATTATGAAGTGAGGATATAACTGTACAATCATACTAAACAGAGTTGAGCTGCAACTTGAATATAAAAAATGAGCCGTCTTATGACGGCATAAAGTTAGAATTATATCATATCATATTATTTCTTCGTTTTTTGAAAAATAGCTTTAAGTTTAAATATAACTACATTTCGTTTTGTAATCAAAGATGAAATTAACCTCCATATCCATAAAACAGGCAATAAAAACGGTACTTTTTTCAAAATAGAGTAGTTATTCTTCATAAAATTTAACGGCGGAAAAGCACAGTAAACAAAGTATCCTGCTCTTCCTTTTTTCTTAATTTGATTATTCACATTATTAAGCATTGTTCCGTATGTACCGCTGCCAAGAATATAATTAGAGAGTTTAATTAACTCAGCCGATTCCTTATTTTCACCAAACCACATTTCAGATAAATCGGTTATATTATTTCTAAAATCAAGCAGATTAAGATTACCAAGTTTATCATTCAAGCATTGCTTATTAAGCTCCTCATAAATACTGTGATTGAGAACGTAAATATCCATAACTGAACGAATACCGCTTCCGCTGTTTGAAAAGTGCTTATAAAAGTGAGCCAAAGCGTAAATATAAAATTCCTCATCTGTCATTTTATATGCCGACTCACAACCGTCAATTTTTTCAGCTTTTATAAAAGCGTCCTTATAATATTGATATAGATTATTCATTAAAATATCGGAAAAAAGCTGTCTGTGAATTTCAATATTCATAACAGGAGCTTTAAAATATACGTCATGATTACCCTTTTCTTTTCTTTCACACGTATAACCAAGTGCGGTCATTATATTTTCTGCTTTATCTGCATTTTTAGTATCTATTAAAATGTCAATATCAGACATTGTTCTGAAATCAGACCGTGGATATATTTTTTTCAAAAAAATCCCTTTAACAGGCATACAGCGTATTTGTTCTTCGTCAAAAGCAGCAATAATTTTTTTGTATTCATTTCTCTGTGTAATATCCTTGACAATCGCCATATTTTTCAGTTCAGTCCATTTTGTCCAAAGCTCTGTTTCAGGTTTGGATTTCAGTTTTTCAACGCTGTACCAGATCATATTTGCTATCATATGCTTGTTTGCCAAAGAAAAAATTTTATCCCATGATAGATTTTCCGGCTTTTCTATTGGCTGTTCATTCTTCAAAGCACATTTTACCAAGTGAATGACATATTTATCTGTTGTCATAATTCCTCCGTGTAATCAAAATCAATAATCGTATCGCATATTTTCAACGCAGCTTTTCTGTGAGTAACAATAATTACTGTCTTATCTGTCATTTTTCGGAGATTTTCCAATAGCCTTTGTTCTGTCAGTTCATCGAGAGCAGATGTTGATTCGTCCAGAAGCAAAACAGGTGCATCGGAATAAATCGCCCTTGCAACAGCAATTCTTTGTATCTGACCTTCTGAAAGTCCTGCACCGTTTTCGCCAAGTGCGGTATTATAGCCATTTTCAAGCTGTTCTATAAATTCATCAGCGCAGGCAATTTCACAGTTCTTCTTCACTTTTTCCATATCAAACGGCATATTACTCATAAAGCTCACTGCTTCGGCAACTGTACCTGACATTAAAAAATTCTCCTGTGGAACGTATGCAAATATTGAACGTACAGAATCTGTTACAGGAACTTTTTTATTGTCATTCAGTACAAAATCAACAGAACCATTGTCAACATCATATATTGCGAGCATCAGTTTAAGCAATGTGCTTTTTCCGATTCCTGACTGTCCTGTAATTGCGGTAAAGCTGCCTTTATCTATACTATGATTAAAATTTTTCAGAACCTCTGTACCGTCCGAATAGTGAAATGAAATTTCATGAAATCTGATTTCTCTCATATTTTCATAAAGTTTATCACGGTTTTCCTTACTAATTTTTTCATCGGTATTGTCTTTTTTTAGATTTTCAAGCTCCATAAGCCTTTCCGCTGATGCAAGCATTGAATAGTATTTCGGAAGATAACCCGTAATATTAGCAAAAGGCTGTTGGATCTGATTTACAAGCTGTAAAACTGCCGTAAGAGTTCCGTAAGAAATTTTGCCGTAAAGTATTCCCGTACCGCACCATATAAGTCCGAAAAAATAGCCGCCGTTCATAACAATTCCAAAACCAATATTGCATAAATTTGAAAACATATTCCGTTTCAGACGTATATTCTGGTGAGACTTCATTTTATTTTCTGCCATATCTGCGGACTTTTTTTCACCTCCGAAGCATCGTATTACAAGCAGATTTTCAATTGTTTCCTGCAAATAGGAACGTACTTCACCGTCGGCGGACTGTACTTGCTTATGAAGTTTTTTCATTATTTTTCGGAACGAATATGTAACGAAAATCAGCAGAATACCGCCCGTAATAAACACTGATGCAAAACGTATATCCAGCATAAAAAGAACAATTGCAGCTCCTGCAATTTTCACAAGCATAGCCGTCATATTTGGCAGAACAGCGGTAATTCCATCTGCGATAATTACGGTATCGCTGGTCATTCTGTTTTACAGTTCACCTGTATGATAAGCTGAAAGAGCAGAAAAATCTCTTGTAAGAATCGTTTCATAAGCACGTTTTTTCAGTATATTTTCAATAGAGGATTTTGATTTTTCGTCCATTCTCCGGCATACAGCCCGCACAAGAATCTGAAAAATAATTATTGCTCCAAGGATAATCGTATATAATTTAAAATTAGTTTTATTATGAGATACCGCACTGTCAATTATCTTTCTCATATCTAGAGCGAACATAACGGCGCTTGCGGAAATCATTGAATTAAGCAGTGTAAGCAAAATTATGCCGTGCGTTTCTCTTTTCAAAGCAGATATAAGCCATTTAATTGCACTTTTATTTTTCATTGAGCAACCTCTTTATTACCGATTTCATCCAGAGTTTTTTCCGCCGTATGCCAAGAGTTTTCAGATATTTGCAATAGCTTTTATCATTGACTGAAATAAAATTTCCGTTCTTATAATATCCGCTTGTACAGGCAATTACCCATTCATGAGGAATTATTTCTGTTTTCCAGCGATTATCTCCGCAGACAATATAATTATTTTTCCGAACCTTTATAATACGGTGAAGTACATACTGTCCATTAGGACGTTTATACAGCGGTAAGTCATATTTTTTCAGAATACCTTCCGCTTTTTCCAATACGACAATATTTTCACGGTTTTTCAGCATAGGTTCCATGCTGTCACCAACAGTAGTCTGCAATAATTTTCCTGTTCTGCTGATTTCTTCTTCAATAGTAATTTTACTCATCGAGCAGACCTGTTTTTCTTATTTTTTTAAGAAAATCATGCACATCTTTTTTTGCAGTTTCTTCGGAAACATCGTATTTTGCAAGCAGAGAATGCACAAGTTTTTCCTCGGTCGTATCAGACATAAGCTGTTCAAACAGGAAATTTGCCGTAGCATTGTTTTTAATAAGTCCGTTGAAAATTCTGCTTGCCTCGCCTGTTGCAACGGCAACAAATTCTCCGTCTGAACTGTCAGTTATCATTCCATTTTTTAGTTTCATAATCATTATCCTTTCATTGTGGTGTACGCAATTTCCGCCGCTTCGATTTCCATATTAAAACCCGATTTATATAGTGAAACACTGTCGGAAATGCGGTTTATAATTTTCAGTATTTTTTTCATTTTTTCCGCATTTTCGGAACGATACGTCTGCTGTAAAAGCATGGGAAAAGCTGTTGATTTTGTGATTCTTTCGATATGATTTTTTTCTGCCCGTCCGAGAATACATATTGCTTTCAGCGGTACGGTAATATTACTGCTAAGACGGTGCTTGCCGTCCCACGCTGTTCCGTACACAAAAATGCCGTTTTCAGTGATTTGCAGAAGCGGCTTGTCGTCGTTCACCATAACCGCACGTTCCCTGAAATATTCTCTCCAGAGACGTGTATGCGTGGATTTTCCCGTACCGCTTTTTGCAGTAAACAAATAGCCTGCTCCGTCTACTGCCACTGCCGAACCATGAAATAAAATCGTATCAAATTCAATCATATGTTCTGCAATTTTACGGTATACCGCAAGAGTTTCAAGGTAGCTGTCTGAAAAATATCTTGTCGGAATGCCCTCTTTTGCATCTTCCAGAGCTGATTTTTCACGCTCAAAATCAATATCGGACTGTGAAGTTTTCACTGAAAAATCAATATTTCCGCAATATCTGTAGTCCTTGCAAAGTCTATGTACTTCCTCATAAATTGATTCAATTTCAATAACTTTTCCGCCGATTTTATATGTGTCTTTCATCATTCATGCACCCTTCGCACTCCTTTTTACTGAAACAGACGCCAGCCAAAATAACCAGCGTCTGTTTTTGATTTGTTTAATATGGATTATCACCAGACTCCTCCATTGCCAAAGTCGGAACCAGTAGCACTTGTGGTGATTATGTCTTCGCTCTCAAACTCGACTACTTCCATTTCGGGTGATGTATAAGTTTCTTTCATATGAATCACCTCCTTCGAAAAGTATTATACTACATAAAATCACTTGCGGTCAAGACAATTGGCATAAACGTCAAATTTCTGGCAGGAACGTCATAACGGGTACTGGTATTGATTAAGAAAATGTGCTATAATTGTATCATAAGGAGTGTGATGAAATGCGTATTGC
Organism: uncultured Alistipes sp.; assembly: GCA_964401315.1. Lineage (GTDB taxonomy): Bacteria > Bacillota > Clostridia > Oscillospirales > Ruminococcaceae > Ruminococcus. The sequence continues at coordinate 70,310 of CAYNYB010000014.1, read as the reverse complement.
AATCGTTGAGGATGTACCGCAGGAGGCTGTCAGACTGAAAACTATCCTAAAAAGCCTGTCGGAGGATTTGCGGAATTCCTTTGATATATCAATTTTTTCAAGCGGAGAGGAAATTATTAATATTTTTGGAAAATATGATTTTGAAATAATTTTTATGGACATATATATGAATGGCATGACGGGAGTGGAAACGGCTAAATTCCTCCGAAAACAGGACAAAAACTGTATTATCATATTTCTCACTTCAAGTTCGGAGCATATGCCAGATGCTTTTTCCTGTCACGCTTTTGAATACATACAAAAACCTTTCACCACAGAACGCATTGTGCAGGTTATGACGGAGGCTCTGGAAACGTTGCCGGATAAATCGCAGTATATGGAAATAATAAATAATCGTCAGACCGTCCGTGTGTTTCTTGATGAGATAGTTTCCGCCATAACGAACGCTCACTACCTCGACATAACCCTTTTGGATGGAGAAAAGCTTCACTGCCGTATGACTATTTTTGAATTTCTGAAACAAACAGGTGCAGACTCCAGATTTATTCATATAAATAAGGGTATCGCAGTGAACGCCGAACATATCCTCGAATTTGAAAATAAATGCTGTATTATGGAAAACGGCTCAAAATTTCCTGTTCGTGTGCGTGAAAGCGCCTTAGTTGAGCAGATGTTCATGGATTATAATTTTGAAAAAATACGCAGACGTCAGTCGGTAATTGTCGACAAGCATCACGGAAAGGAGAAATAATCATGAATATAAGTAAATTTTTGTCAGCTTTTATTCAGATGCTGATACTCCTGTCCGGTGCAGCGTCCTGCTATCTGACCGTACAGAACAGAATGCGGTATTCCAAGCTAAAGACTGCCGCTATGTGCATGGCTGTGATACTTCCTTTTTCCGCCGTTTCTACTATTCTCCATGCCATGTTATCGGTCGATGTGAATGTTGTTCTGCTTCCATCGCTTATGCTGTTCTTTTTCCTGTTTCGCCGCACGGTGAATCTGAATTTATCCTGCACTCTTGCCATATATGTGGGCGTATGCGCTATAGAAACCTTTCCGGCACAGTTCGCTTATGCTTTTGATGCCGCCCTGCACCCCGAATCAGGTGCATTTGATCTGTCAGCAGAAGCGGCATTGTTTCAGCTCGGACTTTCCGTTCTGATGCTTGCGGCATTTATCTATCCTGCCACGCATCATTTTCAGTTGGTTGTAGACAGGCTTAATGTCCCGAAATTATGGTACTCAACAGTAGCGCTGTCCTCCGTTTTCCTGATTCTCAACGTGATCGCTATTCCGCAATCATACAGTACCCTCCACGCAGGACGTATAATTTGGATATTTCCCATATTCGAGGCAGGAGCTTTTGCCGTGCTTACGGCTTTTTATACTCTTTTCTATCATAGCGCATTCGTCATACTGGAACATGCAAAGCTGTCGGAGCGTACAAAACTTCTTGAAATACAAGCTCACCAATACCATTCATTGCAGGAGCATATGCGTCAAACTGAAAGGCTGCGTCACGACTTCCGACATTCCGTCCGTCTGCTTTTTTCTCTTGCGGAAAAGGGCGATATTTACAGTATCAGGACGCATCTTGCGGAATATGACATCAGCCTTAAAGAAAACGCTCCGGCGAACTACTGTGCCAATTCCGCACTGAACGCTCTGTTCGGCTATTATCAAGAAATGGCAAATTCCGCAGGAATACATACCGACTGGCAAATAGAACTTCCCGAACCGCTGTCTTTTGCCGAACCTGATATGGCGGCGCTGTTCGGTAACATCATGGAAAATGCAATCGCAGGCTGTCAGACTATACAGTCGGATTCACGCTATTTCTGCCTTACCACGGAAATCCGCAACGGTAACAGACTGTATATTGTTTCTACTAACAATTTTGACGGCGTTGTGAAAATGAAAGACGGTCAATATCTTTCCACCAAAAGAAACGGAAGCTGTATCGGTATGGATTCCATGAAAATAATTGCTGAAAAATATCACGGTATTGCAAAATTTTCTCATTCCAGAAACGAATTTTATTCGGATATTGCACTCTGTCTGCCTAAATATAATCAGAATGCTCCAACATAACAGCGGCGGAACAAATTTTTGAAGTTTTTTTGATTATAAATGTTAAATATAAACTTTGAACCCAATGGATTCAAAGTTCCATACAAACTGAAAGGACGGTCGTCAGACCGTCCTCAGCCTGTCCAAAAACCCCTATTTCATTGGCAAAATCGGGGTTAAAATTTTAAGTAAAATCAAAAAGAACAGCAAATCTTGAAAAATCGGAAAAATAAAATAAAAACGGAGGTCGCCATCCGTATTCCACCTCCGAATTGCGAACTTTTTCAAATTCATGGCAGCAAATTTAAGCCTGACCCAATTTGTGACCTGAGTCAAGCCTCGTAAGAGTGTGTAACGCATACCGTATTTTTCTTTGGCATCGGCAAACACTCGCTCTATCGTTTCTTTTCGTTTCTCGTAAAGCTTTTTGTACTTCGGAGTATGGCGAATATCTTCTGCAATTTCGATATATTCACTCCAGATATGCTTGGTGACTGTCTTCTGATGATTCTTGCTGTTGGTACATTTTTTTCTGTTTGGACAGTTCTCACATACATACCCCGTTTGTTGTTGAATAGTTTAAAACTTGGTCTTCCGGACAGATTACGCAGTTATAGTATTCATCATATACATATTCGTATGGTCTGAAAAAGTCTTTTGCTCCCATTGGTCTTTTATACGGTAATACGGGAATTCTTCCGTCGTCTGTTACTTTTTTGCATATCCATGGCGTTTTGTAGCCTGCGTCCATTACCACTGCTGCTATCTGTGGAAAATGCGCTGTCAATCTGTCATAAAGTCCATCAAATGCCACGCTGTCATGGACATTTCCCGGATTTACCGTCACGTCCATGATGTAACCGTGCTTATCGCAGGCGGTCTGTGCCGTGTATGCAAAACATTTTCTATGCTCGCCTTTATGGAAAACTCCACAGTCAGGATCTGTAGTTGAATCCGATATTTCTTTTTCCTCAGGCGGTTTCGGACCGTCAAAGGGCTTCTTTCCGTTCTTTTCCCGATCTTCGTTTATCTCCTGCATAAGCTGTTCTTCATATGTTTTCGCTGCTTTGGGTACGGCTTTTTTGACCGCTTTCTTTATATTGGCATTCGCCTTGATATGCGTTCCATCAACAAAAACTGCTTCTGGTGAAAGGTATCCTGCATTGTTGATCTCATCAAGGATCCAATAGAATATTGCTTCAACCACTTCCGGTGTATATCTGTTCCTGAAATTATAACTGAGCGTGGAAAAGTGCGGCGTCTGTTCGTTTAGTAAATATCCTAAAAACCAGCGGTATGCCACATTCAGCTTTACTTCCTACTATAATAAGATTAGTCGTTAAATCCATGACAAGCCAGCCATGGTTTACACGCACTTGTTACTTAAGCTATAATGAAAGCAGTGATTGGAGTAACGCTTATCACCTTGGGACACCACGCCCGCGAAGGAGACAGTTATCCATGCTTTTGTTATAGCGTTCGATTTTGCAGGTAGAGCCATTCGTATGCGCTCGCATAACTCAGTAGGCAGAATAGGTAACGAGGAAAGTATGGATTTATCGATCACGAATTCTAACAGTAGGAGAGATGTTTATGAACGCAGTCGGAATTGACGTATCCAAAGGTAAAAGTACAGTAGCTGTAATCCAGCCTTTTGGAGTTGTCGTAGCTGAACCCTTTGACGTGCTTCACACAGACAGTGATTTAAAGAAACTGGTTACCTTTATCAAATCACTGTCCGGTGAAACAAAAGTTGTCATGGAGTACACCGGTACATACTATGAGCCAGTTGCAAATGCACTCCATAATGCGGGTATATTTGTATCCGTAGTCAATCCTTTGCTGATTGATGACTACGACACAAACCGTGTCAAAAAGGTCAAGACGGATCGGATTGATGCGCTGAAAATCGCATCGTTCGCTCTTGACAAATGGATGAAGCTCCGTGAATATACGCCTGCTGAGACAACTCGCAAAACACTGAAGATCATGAACCGACAATGCATCAAGCTGAACAAGATACTTGTGATGCAGAAGAACAGCTTTGTTGCACTGCTGGACTGCTGCTGTGATTTGACAAGCAGAATACAAAATGTGTGAAAAAGCGAATAAAAGCGGTAAAATGCGTAAAATATGCGTGAAACCTCGGTGTATAGCCGAAATTTTAATGTGAAATTTTGCAAAAGCATGAAGTTAATAAATTTAATGTGTCAAAAATAAATGCGCCGATTTGGGAAGTTTTCCACAAAATCGGCGCATTCTTAATTTTTCTTGAAATAGTGTTTAATCACTGTTTAAATAGATCGCTAACTGTTTAATAAATTTTGTAAAATGCCTATATATAGCGATTTAAATGCTTAAATAGTAAATAGAATTTTTAAATAACCTTTTCAGGGAATCTATGAAAATAATCATAAAAGTAGCCTATTGAACCTTTGAACAAAAATTGTACTGCTATTGAACTGGTTCAATAGCATATTTTTTTACATTATGTATAATTAGCTTCTTGTTTTTCTCTGTTTATATCTGAATATATGAAAAGCAAAAGTATTGGTATTATCATAGAAAACGCAGAAACCGCTATTCCCTGTTCTGTAATCAAAGATTTAGCATCAAATACAGATGATAGAATTAATCCGACGACCAAAAAGGAGAAAGAAATAGCTTTATGCTTGAAAGAACCATATTCTTTTGAATACAAAAATATAAACAAACTAAATAATGAGATCCAAAAAAAGATTGAATTTAATAAAACTATCAAAGGGTAACTGCGATTAAGAAAAATATAAGGAAGGTCTTTAAATGATATTTTTATAACCTCAAAAAGGCAGGAAAAACAACTTAATAAGAAAAGAGGGACTATAGCATCACTGATCGCAATGTTTCTCAGAACATTTATAAAGAAATTCTTTATAGTATTATTGTTACCATGCACAATATTGTTTATATTTATATTTGCTTCTGTCCTTTGTCTTGCTAATTCGGTTTTTTTTAGACGTTCCTAATAGCTTCTTGAATGTCTCTATATTAGTATGAACTTGTGCAGCAAGCAGTTCACGCTGAGTATCATTATCTAAAGAACGCATCATTTCATCAAGTTCCAGAACAACATCATTCGCATCAGATGAAGAATTTCTTGATGAGTTGCCATTCGTTATCTTAATATTTCCTAACTTGTTATAGTTGCCAACAATTGAATTAACCGTTCCGTTGTATGTGTTTCCATTGTTGATGTTTTCAAAAGAGTCCCATGCTTCAGTCTGCTCTTGTCTGTTGATATTTGAATGTGTAGCAGTTTTTTCTTCGCCAGTCAAAAGATAATCTACTGAAACGCCTAAACAATCTGAAATATCAGATATTTTATCAAGCGGTGGAAGTGAATTATTATTTTTCCACGCAGAAACTGTTTTCTCATTTACGCCGATTCTTTCCGCAAAATCCTTTTGTGTGATTTTTCTTTTCTTTAAAATAAAGAATATTCTTTCTGTAATAGTCATAAAAAACACCTCATATTTTTGTTAAAAACGTCAAAAGTCTAAAAAATGAGATTTTATATCAACAAATCTAATTTTTTAGATTATAATATTAATAATGAATATCTCAGGACGCAGTTAGCCCTATGATAATTCTACCACAAGAATCTTGAAAAGTAAACAGAAAAGAAGAAATTTTATGAAAGTAAAATTAAGAAAGCATAAAAAATCACCTGATTTAATAATGGCAGCGTATGCGAAAATAGCTTATTGTTCAAATATAGGTGAAATTTGCATCACAGAAACACAAAAAAGAGATCATATTGTAGAGGACACTGTAGAGTTAGTTTTAAAATCTATTTTACTCAACCCTTGCTCCGAAATTTCTTTGAAACAAAGAATAGCGGTAGTAAAAGATGTTATTTTGGACAGACATAAAGCAATGACACTTCCGTTTGTGCAGCAAGGCTTTTTTGATGCTACTCTAAAAATATGGGATCTTTTGTCAAAGATTGAGAGCAATTTGTGATTCTTTTTTAGTTTTTCTTGATTTAGCTTATCAAAAAATCTTTTATGTTTCAATTAAGAAAGGACTGATTTTATGACATTAGGAAACAGAATCCGCAACCGCCGCGAGGAGCTTGGGCTTACTCAAGTAGAGCTTGCGGAAAAAACACAGCTAACGCAGGGATATATTTCGAGAATCGAAGGGAACTCATTCATTCCGAAATCAACAACGCTCACGGTACTCGCATTAGCCCTCGATCTTTCGCCCAACGCATTTCTCAAAGATGACAGGAGGGCAAGCTAATGTTGTTACAGAGAAAGCCAAATGGAACGTGGTGGATCGATGGCATAGACTTTAATGAAATAAGAAAAATCAATCCCAACCTCTATGGAGCGTTATGCAAGCTGAGAGATTACGAATCAAGAGGCTTTGAACCTGACGATCTGGACGTAGTTATTGAAAACATCCATATCGGCTCTGTCAAGAACGGATATACAGTATTTGGCGTATGGAACAACTATTGTATTGCAATAAAAAATATTGTCAGTTATGCCGTTATGCGAATTGGATCGGACGGTTTCGATATAACTTGGTGTAAATATTTCAACAACCGTATCAAAGCGGAAAAATTCTTTTTAGGATGTGCAATATCTGATTCAATCGTAACAACGGAATACTGGAAGAGGTGAGAAAATTGAAAATCTGTATTACTTTAGATATTGATGTCGAGGAAAGCGGTTACACCGACGAGGATGAACTTAAGGATAACCTCTTGGACTTCGCCAGAGATTTGATTATCAATGGCACAGAAAATGAAGAAGTAGGATGTACATTAATTTCAGTCGGATATTAAAAATAGCCGAAACAGCGGACAAACTCCGCTGTCCGTTGGGAATGGTCGCCCAACGCTGACGATGGCAGACCGCGGACAGCAGAAATATCATGACGAGAGCAAATGCAGCAGTCAGCGATATTTCGAGAGCCTGCAAATGATCACGTATCTCTGTTTCCTGTTTGATACGTTCTGCCATTGTTTCTCCCGCAAGCTGTGCAGCCTTGCCAAATCCAACAATTGACGGTACATTTGATGTACCTGCTCTCCTGTTTCGCTCCTGCGCACCGCCATGAATGAAAGAACGAATTTTTACACCCTTACGGATATACAAAATTCCGATGCCTTTTGGTCCATTGAATTTATGACCGCTTGCAGAAAGCATATCAATATTCATTTCGTCTACATTAATTGGAATATGACCATACGCCTGCACCGCATCTGTATGAAAAAGCACACCGTTTTCATGAGCGATTCTGCCGATTTCTGTGATCGGTTCAATTGTTTCGATATCATTGTTTGCCGTCATAATGGATATCAATATGGTATCCGGACGAATTGCATCCCTTAACTCTTCAATAGAGATTTTTCCGTTCTCGTCCACGTCAAGATATGTAATTTCACATCCCAGCTTTTCCAGATAGGAACAGGTGTGCAGAATTGCGTGATGTTCGATCTTACTGGTGATGATATGCTTTCCTTTCGCAGAATACACCTCGACAGCCGCTTTCAATGCCCAATTGTCTGATTCACTTCCGCCGCCCGTGAAATATATCTCCTCGGGTTTTGCACCGATAAACTTGGCTGCCTGTGTTCTCGCTTTGTCTATCGCTTTTTTACTTTCTTCTGCAAAGCCATAGATCGCTGACGGATTACTGTAGGTTTGTCTGAAAAACGGAAGCATTTCATTCAAAACTGTCTCGCTTACCTGTGTTGTAGCTGCATGATCAAGATAAATGATTCTGTCCATGTATTTTCCTTCTTTCTTCATATTTCATACCGATCTGCCCAAAGTTCACTCTGCTACTTAAGCATAAATTTTATTGCATTTTGTCCCCTTGTTGATATTCTCATAAAACATTCTCTTATATATTATACTATATATATAGGAATTGTCTAATACGTTTTTTCTATAACTTGTTATACATTCAATCTATAACCTATTGTTACACAACAAAAAGGATAAATTGCAAATGCAAAATATCCTTTTAAGGCTTTAGATCTGATGCTCAATCGTTCCAATATCTCCGCCGAGATTAAGAATATCAAGAATTTTAGAACGATATACCTGAAATGTATCCTGTGCTCTGGCACGGGGTCTTGGCAATTCAATATCAATGACAGCCTCTACTTTGGATGGTCTTGCTGACATGACAACGACCTTATCCGACATATATATTGCTTCATCCACATCGTGTGTAACCATAATCATAGTCATGCTGTGTTTTTGCCATATTTCCAGAATTTCGCCCTGTAAGTTCATTCTTGTAAATGCATCCAAAGCTCCCAGAGGTTCATCAAGAAGTAATACTTTTGGATGGCCTACCAATGCTCTTGCAATGATGCACGCTGATTCATTCCTCCTGAAAGCTGATGAGGATAAGATTTCTCAAATCCATTCAATCCTATCAAATCTATAAAATCCTGTACATCTTTTTTGTTGTCATTATAAATATGTCTTGCCTTTAATCCAAAAGAGATATTCTGTTCGACAGTAAGCCACGGAAAAAGATTAGACCCCTGAAACGCAAATCCACGGTCGCTTCCCGGTTTCTTTACCTCCTTACCATCCAGAACGATAGAACCGCTGCTTGCTTGGACGATCCAATCCGCCAATCAGACGCAGAAGCGTTGACTTTCCGCAGCCTGACGGTCCTATCAGACTTACAAATGTTCCCGATTTAACATCAAGAGTGAAGTCATTTAAGGCAACAATATTTTCCTGAGAAGCATCCTGATTTACAAATTCTTTTCTAACATTCTGAATTGAAATATTTCCTACCATTTGATGACTCCTTTCTGCCATACCAGAATACGGTCTCTTACTTTGAAAAGCAAAGTGTCCAAACATTTTCTCGGTTATCTCTTTTTCGTAGTAGCTTCCAAGAATAAGCGGATAACCGTGATAATCGTGAGACTGAATTTCATTATGTATCTTATAACTGTCCGTTTCAAAGCTGACTTCTGCTTTCAGTCCGTAGTTGAGATTTTCAAATTCTGCTTTTATTTTCTCCTGAAATGCCTTTGGCGTATCGTCCGTTATGAACTGCTTTGCCGGAACAAGTCCGAGATCGTTTACAAGGAATTTCGTGATTCCAAGCGCATACTGAGCGTCTGCAACAACTGAAAACTGCTTCGCCATTACACGGGTTTCAAGGAACATATCGGCATATCTCTCAATAAGATAGTAGTAATAATTCTCATGCTCATTGATGATACTTTCTACCTTCTGCTCATCAACTCCGGCGAATTTTCCGACCTCACGCAAAAATTTGCTTGTTTCATAAGCTCCGATAGGAAGCGTAGGATAATGCAGATACGGAATCCCAAGTTTTTTCTCCATTTTCTTCATGTTTCCTACAGATACCCAAGGTGATACAAGAAGATTAAATTCAGCTTTCGGAATACGGTCAATGTTCTTGATTCCCCGCTGATAGCCAAATATCGTATTTGGTATCAGACCAAGCTCGGCGATGAGCTTTTCCAGTTCTCTGATATTACCGAGCCAGAACAGATCCTGATACGGAACATCGGCCCAAATATTTACAAGACCTTTTTCCTTTTCATCTGTCTTTTCAAGATACTGATCAATTATAGCGTCAATGATCTGCTCGTGACCTTTATAATTATTGCCCTTGAATCCTGCTGTCGATGCATAAATAACAGGCTTTTCCGAATCTTCAAAATGACTTACGACCTCTGCCGTATCATCTCCGACAATTTCAGGAATACATCCTGTAAGAACCACATACAGATCGGCGTCGATTACTTTCAGGGCATTTGCAATAGTAGTATCCAGCTTCTTTGCACCGCCGAATACAACGTCCTTTTCATTGATACTGGTACACGGGAAGATATTCGGCGAAAAATAGCCGCTGCTTCCGATAGAATCTGAAAGCTTCTGAGCGCAGCCCGGTCCGGAATGAAGCACGGGGATCGCTCTTGTGATCGCCTGAACCGTCTGCATTGCACCCAATGCACATTTGTATCTCTGTTTATCAAGCAGCTTTGCCATTACTTCTTTCCCTCCTCTAAGAATTTATCTACGTTCTGTTCATACCACCACTTTGTATATGGCAGCTTTACACGTCTTGCAAGATTTTTTTCAAAACTGCGGTTATGAATGCTGTCCAGAACAGACTGTGCAAATTCCAGTGTATGCTTGTAACCGAAAATCATATATTCGTCCGCTACATATACCGCAGGAGTTCCGTTTTTTATTGCCCATACGGTCGAACCGGGGTGTCTTGAAAGATACAGGTCAGGCTGATATTTATTGAGAATGTTCATAACCTCATAGTTCTGCTGGTCTGCAACGCTCGCCTCAAAGTCAACTCCGTTTTCAAGCAGATACTCCATAGACGGCGGTACATCGCCATTCTCGTACTTTTTATCATAATGCCAAGCCAATGCCCACACTACTTCGATTCCAAGCTCATTCAGAACTCTCGACACCTCGAAAGTATATCCCGGACCCATGCCGAGAACTGCCTTAAGTCCCTTTAATTCCTTTTTGATCTCCTCGATCTGCGGAATGTAGATCGCACGCTGTTCAGCAATATATTTTTCAACGGCTTCACTTCTGTCAGTTACTCTGCCAATTTCACGCAGCCATGTTTCAAAGCCTGCGATTCCAAGCGGATTGATCGTTCTTATGTACGGAACGCCGTATTTTTCTTCAAGTCCGTTACCGAGATAGTTTCCGAGCGTACCGCAGATACAAGTAGTAGCAAGTGATTCAGAAATATGGCTTAGTTCCTCGACTGTCGAATTGCAGTAAAGGAAAATCGGCTCTAAATCAAAATTTTTGAAAATCTCTATAATTTCAGGTCTTGCGCTCTCGTAGAAATTTTTGAAGTTGATCGTATTTCTTTTCTGTTTCGGCGGCTGAACGATGCTGCTGAGAACTGCATGGTCGGAAATATCAAAACCTGTCGCCCATATTCTCGACTTAAATCCCTCGCAGTGTACTGCAACTATCGGAACATCTATTTCATCTCTTACATCGTCAACAACGCTGTCGATATCCTCGCCGATAATACCGGTTGCACAAGAGCTTGTTACAAAAATCGCTTTCGGTGAATAACGTCTGTTTACCTCTAAAATTATTTTTCTGAGTGCGTCCGCTGAACCGAAAATCGTATCTTTTTCGTTCATGTCCGTTCCGACATACACCGTATTGTTAGTAACTCCACGCTTTTTCGCCATTACCTTATCAAGATAATATGCACCCGCACTCGCAACAGAACAGCCAGCCGGACCGTGATGTATTATTGCTACATCTCTTATTGCCGAAAGCTGTCCCAATGCACAGCTTGAAAGGCAGGTACTTGACTGTGAAAAGCATCTCGAACAGCCTTTTAATGTTCCGCAGCCGCTTTGCTCGGCAAGATCGCTGAGCGTACCTATATATCCCGTGATAGAACCGATACGATTTTCTCTGGTCGCAACATTTGAGCTTTCTAAATTTAATGCCATATGAACCTCCTTAGCCTTTATAATTTTCATCAAAAAGATGCGTTGAAAGATAATGAAGTCCTGTATCAGGCAGAACGGCAACTATAGTTTTGCCTGCATTTTCAGGTTTCTTTGCAAGCTGAGTTGCAGCATAAATTGCAGCTCCCGAAGAAGTTCCCACAAGAATACCGTCCGTTTTAGCTGCTTCCCTTGCAGCCTGATAAGCCTGGATAGTCTCAACTTCAAATTTTTCATCATAAATATGCAGATCCATTGTTGAGGGAACTCTTTCAATCGGAACGCCCTCAAAAGGATGTACACCTGTTATTTCTTCAGGTTCAGGGTTTTCATCACTTGGAAGCGAGTTTGCTCCGGGTTGAATTGCAACTATTTTTACATCAGGATTTTTCGATTTCAAATATTTTCCCGTACCCGAAACAGTGCCGCCTGTTCCTACATTTGCAACGAGAATATCAACGCTGCCCTCGGTATCTTCCCATATCTCAGGACCAGTAGTTGCTTCATGAATTGCAGGATTAGCCGGATTTGAAGTCTGATCGACAAAGAAAATATCCTTTTCTTTTGATAAAACCTCGTCCTTTAACGCTTTTATAGCTGCTATAAAATCTCCGCCTGTTTCTTCAAGAACTCTGGCAACTGCCGGTTCTTCCGAAAGCTTTATTGTCTCTCCGCCGAACGCCTTGATGACCTGAAATCTTTCCTGACTGACCTGATCCTGAATATATACACGGAATTTGTACCCTTTCGATGCGGCTATCGCAGCAAGTCCTATACCTGTGTTTCCGCTCGTTGTTTCAACAATTGTATATCCCGGCTTTAAAAGATCCTTTTTTTCAGCGTCTTCAACCATAGCAAGAGCAATTCTGTCCTTTACGCTCTGATTCGGATTGTAATACTCCAGCTTAACAAGAATTTTCGCTTTGAGATCATGCTTTTTCTCGTAATTTTTAAGTTCCAGTAACGGAGTTCTTCCAACAAGCTCTGCAATGGATTCATAAATCTTTGCCATAATTTTCTCCTTAAATGTGATAATCATCCGCAGAATCCATAAGTCCGAATTCAAGCAGTATTTCTTCCAGTCTTTCCTGTGTCATGGGAGTTGGAATATCAAATTTTGTATTGTTGATAACGGCTTCCGCAAGATTTCTGTATTCCTGAGCCTGATTGGAATCGGACTTGTATTCGATTACCGTTTTCTTATTGATCTCTGCACGCTGCACAATATTGTCACGAGGTACAAAATAAAGAAGTTGAGTTCCGAGTTCCTTTGAAAATGCACGAAGAAGATCAAGCTTTCTGTCAACATTTCTGCTGTTGCAGATGATACCGCCGAGCCTTACCCCGCCTGTTTTTGCATAACGCTTGATTCCCTTTGCAATATTATTCGCCGCATAAAGAGCCATCATCTCGCCGCTGGCAACGATGTAGATTTCCTTTGCCTTACCCTCACGGATAGGCATTGCAAAGCCACCGCATACTACGTCTCCGAGTACGTCATAAAAAACATAATCAAGGTCGTCCGTATATGCACCGAGGTTTTCAAGCATATTGATAGATGTAATGATTCCTCGTCCGGCACAGCCTACGCCCGGTTCGGGTCCTCCTGATTCCACGCACCTTGTACCACCGTAACCCTCACGCATGATTCTGTCAAGCTCTATGTCCTCGCCCTCGTCCCTGATGGTATCGAGTACCGTTTTCTGTGCAAGTCCGCCAAGGAGAAGTCTTGTTGAATCGGCTTTAGGGTCGCAGCCTACGACCATTACTTTTTTGCCATGTTCGCAAAGTCCGGCAGTTAAATTCTGTGTAGTGGTCGATTTACCGATACCGCCTTTTCCGTAAATTGCGATTTGTCTGATTTCTGACATTGTATTCAATTCCTTTCAAATAAATTTTGTATCTGTTCAAAGGAGATCACTTTTCGGATAGATTCCTCTATCATATCCGGCAACTCCATTGGAGTGATTCCAATCTGTTCCGCTCGCATTGACGCACCTGCTCCGATTCTGCTGACAAGAAGATATTTACAGTCCTGAATTTTCAGCAAATTTTCTGTAAGATGCTTGTCATCATGATTTCCGAAATTGCAAACCGGTTCAACTGTGCGGATTTCAACGAATCTATAATTTTTATCGTTCTTCACTTCATAAATCAAAAATTTATCCGCATGACCGAAATGCTGATTGACAACGATTCCGTCAGATGAAACAACAGCTATTTTATACGAATTATCCATGAGAAAATGTTTCCTTTACGTTTAATCTTCTCTGATATATCTGGTCGCCGTATTCCGACTTTCCGGGAACCCCCACAGCATCAGCACGGCAATGCTGACAATGACGGAAAACGTCGATATACTTTGATGCTTTCGTTCTTACCTCATCTATCTGCTGACAAGTCGGAGCTTTCTGATCGGCAAGCTCAAACTGCGGTATAAGCGGAATAATATTGTAAATGCTTGCTCCTGCATCTTTGACCGTTTTAGCGATTTCTTCAATATGTTCTCCGTTGATTTCAGGTACAAGCACAGTATTTATTTTTACAGTAATTCCGGCATCAGCTACTTTCTGAATACCCTTTAACTGATTTTCAATCAGTATCTTTGCACCCTCAACACCGTCATAACGCTTACCGTGATAGATTATATACTTATTAAGTTTTGCCTCTATTTCGGGGTCTACGGCATTGACTGTAACGGTCAGTGAATCTATGCCTACTTCAATAACCTCGTCTGCCTTTTCATAAAGTAAAAGACCGTTTGTACTCATGCACTTAATAAGATCAGGAAATTTTTCCTTGACCTTTCTGAACGTTTCCAACGCCTGATCCGAAGCAAGAGTATCTCCCGGACCTGCAATGCCTGCCACTGTTATTTCCGGACAGAATTTTAATGCTTTTTCCAGTATATCTATACTTTCATCGGGTGTAATCACTTTAGAAGTTACTCCCGGACGGTTTTCCGTATCGTTTATAACTCTGTCACAGAAACGACAAGCAATATTACATCCCGGACTTACCGGCAGATGGATTCTTCCAACATTATTTTTATGTCCGCCAAAGCATGGATGAGAGTTCTGCAAATTCTCGTATGTATTGCTCAAAATATCACCTACTCCATTAATATAAAAAGCCGGAGGCATTGTAAGTGTGATCCACCTGACAAAACCTCCGGTCCTTCCGGTCAGTCCTTTAATCTGTGTTTTTCTGTTTTTTCTATTTGAACAATTTTTCCGTCCTGCACAATGAGGGTGATACTTCCATATTTCATGGTACTCAGAAGTTCTTCAAGCATTTCCAGATGCGAATGCTCAGAACTCTGATTTTTTTCCGTTGTTTCACTCATTCACCCCCCCGTTCAAAAAACGTTCATCAGTTATTACTGAACAGCGGTGTAGACAAATATCTGTCGCCTGAATCAGGAAGAAGCGCAACGATAATCTTTCCTGCATTTTCGGGGCGCTGTGCAAGGATTGAAGCTGCTTTCAAAGCTGCACCCGATGAGATACCAACAAGGATTCCCTCGCTCTGTGCAAAACGTCTGCCCTCTGCGAACGCATCTTCATTTTCAATTGTGATAACCTCGTCGTAAACGGCGGTATTGAGCGTATCGGGAACAAATCCTGCGCCAATTCCCTGAATCTTGTGAGGACCTGCTTTGCCCTCTGAAAGAACAGGGCTGCCAGTCGGTTCAACTGCGACAACTTTTACGTCAGGATTCTGCTCTTTCAGATACTCACCGACGCCTGTAACCGTACCGCCTGTGCCTACACCTGCAACAAAGATATCAACCTTACCGTCTGTCTGCTCCCATATCTCAGATCCTGTTGTTTTCTTATGGATTGCAGGGTTTGCAGGATTGACAAACTGTCCAAGAATGACAGAACCCTCTATCTGCTGATTCAGCTCCTCTGCTTTTGCGATAGCACCTTTCATTCCCTTAGCGCCCTCGGTAAGTACAAGTTCAGCGCCATATGCCTTGAGGAGATTTCTTCTTTCAACGCTCATGGTATCAGGAAGTGTGAGAATTGCCTTGTATCCCTTAGATGCTGCTACAGCCGCAAGTCCGATGCCTGTGTTGCCCGAAGTCGGTTCAATAATCGTTGCACCGGGCTTCAAAATCCCCTTAGCTTCGGCATCTTCAATCATTGCAAGAGCGATTCTGTCCTTAACAGAGCCTGCCGGATTGAGATATTCCAGCTTTGCGAGAATGGTTGCATCGTTTATTCCGGCTTTCTTTACATAGCCGTTAAGTTTAAGTATCGGCGTGCCACCGATCAGTTCCAGTGCGCTTTCCTTAATATTGCTCATAATAATTACCTCCGTAAAATAATCTCTTGGTTATCCTATTTTTTGTATAGGTTTTATCGGGTATGTATTTAGTATACACCATATTTTTCATTTTGTCAAGGGTTTTTCTTAAAATTTTCGTATATGAAAAAGTTATAACTTGTTATAGATTCAGTTTATAGCATTTCTGATACGTTCAAGCGCCTCTTTCAGAATATTTCTTGGACAGGCAACATTGATACGCTGGAAACCCTCTCCGCATTTTCCGAAGATTTTTCCGCTGTCAAGCCATAATTTTGCATTATGAATGATCCGCCTGTCAAGCTCCTCCGCAGACAGCCCTGTTTTGTGAAAATCAAGCCATACAAGATATGTACCTTCAATGTCGATCATGGAAACATCGGGCATATTTTCAGCAATATATTCTTTTGCAAACTCAATATTTCCCCTCACGTATTCGAGCATTGACCGATACCATTCTTCTCCTTTGCTGTATGCCGCCTCTGTTGCAACAAGCCCCATAATGCCAAGCTGACTTGTGCCTGCGGCATCAAGTTCTTTTCGGAATTTTCTTTTCAATTCATGATTCGGAATGAAAATATTGGACATCATAAGTCCTGCCAGATTAAAAGTTTTGCTTGCAGAGGTACAGGTAACACTGATATTCTCAAATTCTTTTTTCAGAGATGCAAACACATGGTGTCTGCCCTTAAATACAAAATCCGCATGAATTTCATCACTCACAACAGTTACATCATGTTTGACACAAATATCGCCAAGTTTAACAAGTTCTTCTGCCGTCCACACACGCCCGACCGGATTATGTGGACTGCAAAGAATAAACAGCCTGACTTTTTCAGAAATGATTTTCTTTTCAAAATCTTCAAAATTGATATGATAGCGATTATCGTCTCCGAGATACAATTCATTTTCAACGATTTTTCTGCCGTTATCCCGAATGACTTCATAAAATGGATAATATACAGGTGTCTGTATCAGAACGCTTTCACCGATTTTCGTGTAAGCTTTTACTGCCATAGCAAGCGCAAATACAACTCCGGGAGTTTTTACAAGCCATTTTTCCTGAACGTCCCAGTTATGATGTTTTTTCATCCAATTTGCAAGAATTTCAAAATATGACGTCTGCACTTCACTATATCCGAAAATCCCATGTCTGGCACGTTCAATTAAAGCGTCTTCAATATACGATGACGTTTTAAAATCCATATCCGCAACCCAAAGCGGCAGCACATCTTCGGGCATTCCTCGACGTTTCGCAAAATCATATTTCAGGCATCTTGTATTTCTACGGTCTATAACTTTATCAAAATCAAGATTTCTCTCAGACATTCAATTCACGCTCCGTTTCCTGAAATACTTTTTCAAGTTCATAAATCAGATCCTCCGCATTTTCAATACCCACTGAAAGCCGTAGTGTACTCTCTGTAATTCCGTTTTTCTCACGAATTTCTTGCGGAACATCTGCATGAGTCTGTGTGGTGGGATATGTTATCAGCGTTTCCACTCCGCCGAGACTTTCCGCAAACTTAATCATGCGGACTTTTTCCAGTATCGAAAGCGCAAACGCTTTACTTTCAAGCTGAAACGTCAGCATTGCACCGAATCCCCGTGCCTGTTTTTTCATAATCTTATAGCCCTGATGTTCGGGAAGTCCGGGATATATAACTCTTGTGACCGGTTTCTGCAATTTAAGCCACTCTGCGATTTTTAAAGCATTTTTCTGTGCTTTTTCCATACGGACAGCAAGCGTTTTGATTCCCCTTAAAATCAGAAAGGAATCGAACGGAGAAAGTCCTGCTCCTGTGGTTTTTATCAAAAATGCAAATTTTTCGGCACTATCAGGCTTGTTTGTTACAAGAAATCCCGCAAGCGTATCATTGTGGCCGCCAAGATATTTAGTTCCGCTGTGTACTATAATATCTGCGCCCAAATCAAGCGGATTCTGAAAATACGGCGACATGAAAGTATTGTCAACTATTATAAGCAGACCATGCTTTTTAGCTATTTCCGATACGGCAGCAATATCCGTTACATTCATCATTGGATTAGTCGGCGTTTCAATATATATAGCTTTTGTTTCAGGCGTTATGAAATTCTCTATATTCTCCCTGCAACAGTCAATATTTGAAAATTTAATGCCGTTTTTTTCAGATATATTTCTGAAAAGACGAATACTTCCCCCATACAGATCCGAATCCGCAATAATATGGTCGCCGGGCTTGAAAATTTCCATCAACAGCGAAATTGCAGCCATTCCGGACGTAAATGCAAAAGCGTCAGTTCCGTTTTCAAGACTTGCTACAACCCTTTCGAGATGTTCCCTTGTCGGATTTTGCAGGCGTGAATAGTCATATCCCGTACTTTTTCCAACACCCTCATGTGCATACGTTGCTGTCTGATAAATCGGATAGCTGATTGCACCGTAATGATTTGTACAACCCTCATCTTCTTCCAAATGCAGACACTTTGTTTCAATTGACCTTTCCATATTATCCCTCCTGCTGTTGTTATACTCATTTTACACATATACATAGTATGCTTTAAGGATATTATATCATGATATTGACACCATGTCCAATACATTTTTCCTTTAACTTTTAATAGATTCAATCTATACCAAGATTCAATAGAAAAAAATAAGCGTATGAAGATCCGGCTGATTCTTTTCATAGTAATTTTTTTTCATCAACGAAGCTTTGAATCCAAGTTCAGTAATACTCTCCAGAAGCATATCGTCACTTAGAGTTGTGTCGAATTTTACAGTGCAGTGCAGACCTGCATTTTCACCTGAAATCTCTGCATTTCTGAATATATCAAACTTTTTCATCTGTTCAAACAAACGAGTTCTGCACTTTCTGTAATGAACACGCATTCTATTGATATGCTTTTCAAAGTGCCCCTCATCAATGAATCTTGCAAGAGTATACTGTTCAAAATTTGATACGGGACAGGAATAAAATCCGAAATTTTTTCTGAATTTTTCAAGAAGTGCTGCCGGAAGTATCATATAGCTGATTCGGATAGTAGAAGAAAGACTCTTACTGAAAGTGTTCATGTAGATGACCTTATCCATAACGTCAATGCTGAACAATGCCGGAATAGGCTTTCCCGATAATCTGAATTCACTGTCATAATCGTCCTCAATTATGTATCCTGCGATGCCCATTCAAGAAGAGCATACCGCTTCCCTATAGACGTAACAACGCCTGTAGGGAAATGATGAGAGGGTGAAATATGTATAATATCAGCCTTTACATTCTTCAAATGATCCATATCGATACCATCATCAAGCATGGGTATATGCTCGCATTTTATATTATAATTTGTATAAATATCCGCTATTTTGGAATAGCCCGGCTCTTCTAATCCGAAAACGTAATCATCGCCGAAAAGAAGATTTATAAGCATATAGAGGTATTCTGTTCCAGCACCGATTATTATCTGCTCCGGCATAACTTTAATGTTGCGAAAACGTTTCAGATGTTCGGCAATGGCATTTCTCAGCTCGTAAACTCCCTCAAACGGCGGTTTGGTAAGCAGCTTACGCTGATTACCTGAAAGTTCCTCACGCATCAGCTTTGCCCAGACAGTAAAGGGAAAAAGCTCGTTTTCAATATCATCATTTTCGTCAGACTGAACTATGCGTGGCAGTTCTCTTCCTGCAATTGCACAAATATTTTTCTCAACCGTTCTTGCATAATATCCTTTTTTGGGAACTGACCTTATATAGCCTTCATCCACAAGCTGATTATATGCATTTTCAACAGTGATAATACTTACGCCCAACTGTGCTGCAAAAGTACGTTTTGACGGCAGTTTTTCTCCCGCTTTTATTTCTCCAAGCTCAATATCATCTTTTATTTTTTCATAAATCTGAACATACAACGGTTCAGATCTGGTATTATCAAGTTCATAACAAAGCATAATTTCCTCCAATCTGACCTTATCAAAAAACATTGGTTTGACTCTTGAAATAAGGTCACAACTGAATTATACTATAATCAAGACATTTTTTCAATACATTCTTTTTTTGGAGGAAATATTATGGAAAATAATCGTTATCAGCTTAATAAGGAACTTGCACAGATGCTCAAGGGCGGCGTTATTATGGACGTTACAACGCCTGAACAGGCAAAAATAGCAGAAGCAGCAGGTGCTTATGCAGTTATGGCGCTTGAAAGGATTCCTGCCGACATCAGAGCAGCAGGCGGCGTATCAAGAATGAGCGATCCTGCTATGATAAAGGGTATACAAAATGCTGTCAGTATACCTGTCATGGCAAAGTGCAGAATAGGACATTTTGCGGAAGCTCAGATACTGGAAGCAATCGAAATCGACTATATAGACGAAAGCGAAGTGTTGTCCCCTGCCGATGACATTTATCATATCGACAAAACAAAGTTCAGCGTACCTTTCGTATGCGGCGCAAAGGATCTTGGCGAAGCTCTCAGAAGAATTGCGGAAGGCGCTTCTATGATATGCACAAAAGGAGAACCGGGTACAGGTGATGTTGTTCAGGCTGTAAGACATATGAGAAAAATTCAAAGCGAGATAGCACGCATCGTTTCAAGGCGTGATGATGAACTCTTTGAGGATGCAAAGCAGCTTCAAGTTCCTTTTGAACTGATAAAATATGTACATGAAAACGGTAAGCTCCCTGTTGTAAATTTTGCAGCAGGAGGTATTGCAACTCCGGCAGACGCTGCACTGATGATGCAGCTTGGCTCAGAGGGAGTATTTGTCGGTTCAGGCATATTCAAGTCAGGAGATCCTGAAAAACGTGCAAACGCTATCGTTAAGGCTGTCACAAATTATGATGATCCCGATATCCTTGCGAAGCTTTCCGAGAACCTTGGCGAAGCAATGGTTGGTATCAATGAACACGAAATCGCTTTACTTATGTCGGAAAGAGGTAAATAATGGCAATAGGAATTTTAGCTTTACAAGGCGCTTTTCAGGAACACGCCGATATACTGAAAAAACTCTCAGTGGAATATAGATTCATAAGAAACATCACGGATTTAGATACTAAATTTGATGGTATCATACTTCCGGGAGGAGAAAGCACTGTTCAACGAAAACTTGCAAAAGAACTTGGTCTGCTTGAACCTTTAAAACTACTGATAAAAAAAAGGAATACCAACGCTTGGAACTTGTGCAGGACTCATTTTGCTGTCACAGAAAATTGCCGGTAACGAAGATGTTGCTTTCGGAACACTTCCAGTCACCGTTTGCAGAAATGCTTATGGCAGACAGCTTGGAAGCTTTTCCGCTGTAGGAAATATAGGCAGTATTTCTGATTTTCCCATGCGTTTTATCCGTGCGCCGTATATCGAAAGAACTCTCTCCGATGACGCAGAAGTCCTCAATGTTACGGATAATAAAATCACTGCTGTTAAATACCAAAATCAAATCGGAATCTCCTTTCACCCTGAGCTTACGAATGATTTAAGGCTACATCAGATGTTTCTGAAACTATAGGAATATCGCAGTTGGAAGATAATTTCAAATGATAAATTTTTGAGAAATAATTTACACTTTTCAGTATACAGTTCAGCTTTTTAATAAAAAAACGATAACCTCTAAAATAAAACGTTAACCCTTAAAAATAAAACGATTACTTGCTATCGTTTTATGATAGCTCGAAAATGCCTGATTTCTCGGCTTTTTCTCAATAAAAATGCACCTAACGATTGTATCGTTCGTTAGGTGCGAATATGCCAAAGAACGCTTATTTTGATACAATTACGCTTGCGTTTTCTTTTGCATTGAACGTTTTCTTATGGTATGACCGATGCCATATCTTTCCCATTTTTATATTTCTGTTCGCTTCATCTTACAGATATGATGGCTAAGGACTCAAACTTTGATACAATGCAACCTTTTATGAGATATCGTTTCTTTGCAGGAGTTGCGTTTCTTTGCTTATTGTATCCATCAAGGATACCGGTGTTTATATAGATGCATTTTTTATTATTTAAAGTAGTATTTCAAATGACATTTTCGCCTCAATTCTTGTAAGACAAGTTTACAACTTCTTGTTATTTCTTATCCAATCTATTCACCAATTTATCGAGTCGACGCTTTACCACACCATTGATACAACTTACGTTTTTAAGCTTTCTTGCAACTGGAGGACTAAGAGTATATAAAATTTTATAAATCTTCTGCCAAGCAGAGAACTTTTCAGTGTTTCATCACGAGAATGTCGCTGTGTTACGATATTTTAGGTATCATACGAGCCATACACATCAATTGCAATGTAACACCCTTCTTTTTTGTGGGTGTGGCATTTTCTTCTAACTTTGCAGCAGTATTATTCATATTGGTTATACTTTGTCCTTCTTGTTGGCAGTAAGAAGAGACTTTCCAAAATCAAATAATTTCAGAAAGTCCCTTGCCTAATCAGGGCTTATAATTGTAATAAGCGTGTTGATGCATTATATATATCATATCAACTACAACAGTAAAGCTTGTTTTTATACACCTGCCACCCAGTAGCCCACATATTTGCCCCATGAGCCTGACTTAGTCGAAGCGTTGGTGATATGGTACCAAGTATAACCATCCATCTGCTTTGTCTTATCATAGTATACTACAGAACCTTTAGCTAATCCGCCCACCTGTGAGTAAGATGTACCTGCATCTGTTCGTACCTTTGCTCCAGATGAACTACCAATTGTATATGCAGAGTAATCCATATTAGAGGAAGAAGGAGATGAATACTTAACTTTGTCACAGGTTGCGAAAGACATGTCAATTACATATCCATCCTTGAAGTCATTATAGTCATACGCAAAATCTTTTCTCCATTTGGAGTGAGCACAATAAATTGGATTACCATTGCTATATCCTGTGCAAATAGTTGCATGATGTCCTTGTCCTGTGAAAACAATGTCACCCATATGAATATTACTCAAATCACTCTTAACACGCTGCGTAGGGTAACCAATAGATGATAAATAGGAATACAAATCATTTGCCGAAACCCAATTAGTTTTTGCAGTATCTCCTCTATAATCTTCGCCTCGATATACTGGTTTCCATTGATCAGTTGCAATAAATCCTCCGTTAAATATGCACTGCGAAACAAAGTTTGCACAGTCAAATCCCCAATAAGCTTTTGGATTAGGCTTTTTGTAAATGTTAAAAGTACTATTATATGTACCGGAATACTGTCCAGAAGAATCGGTAAATTCTTCTGCATATTTTACTGCATTTGTAACGTTATAATTTTGAACAAATTTGAATCTCTGATAATTAGGATTAGACATGTTCTTTACATAAACCTGAAGATTTGTACCGTTGGTTGTCTTTCCATCTGTAACATCCAAGTAATATCCCGTCTTAGACTTTATGTAGTAGTAATCAGAATCTGATGCTTCAAAAGACCACAACTGTGCATCTGTTCCGTTATATTTGTAGAGCTGAACATTGCAACCATTATATCCTTTACCACCTGATACATCCAAAACCATGTCATTGGTCATTGCAAGCTGAATGATGTAGTAGACTTCATCAACAGGAATAACACGAAAGACCTGTGCCGCTGTATTATTGCGATCATAGAGCTGACAGTTAGAGCCATCAGAAGTAGCGCGATTGGCGATGTCAAGTACTTTAGATGTATTCAGCGAACTCTGAATTACATACAACCCCTCTGAAACGCTCGCTGAGGATGCAGACAAAGAAAATTCACTAAGTCCGACTGCTGTTAATGCAACAATCATAGTCATAGCAAACGATACAATTCTGTAAAAAAACTTTTTCATAACTTGTCCTTTCTGGCTACTGCCATTATAATTTGCTGTTGATATTAATGATTTCTCTAATATTAAGATACTGATGAAACATACCAATATCTTAGAAACATTTTATTTTACAATCATATCTATCATCACTCCTATTTGTTAATAGCTGAATCACCTTAGAACATAAAGATCTGCGGAAATAAAATCATATGCTCATAAAAGGTGAACCATATGTGCATCCTTATAGTACTGCTCCAAAATTTCTTGATGATGATTCCGAAACAATCCTGTAATGTACTTTGCATCACGGATATTACCAAGAATAACTTCTCTTGTTTGATCGTTTTCTTTAACAGTAAAGCTAACATCACCAAGACCAAAAAGCTTTTGTGTTAGTGTTGCCTTATATGAAGCATTCGAGATTGGAAACAGATCATATGCACATCCACTTGAAGTAAACATTCCTTTTTCTATTTCAAGGATACCAAGCCCTTCAAGATCAATATTATAAGTGTGAAAAGGATTAGGAATGAAACCGATATAACTATTAACTCTCAAAGTTTTTATAACATTCTCACCTCTCGTAAGCTTTCTTGAACTAATACTAATTTTTAATTACCCTACAGATAATCTTGACAGCTATAATTTTGTCTACAGTTTGATCAAAATTAGTATAAAAGTAATATAAATTGTATCTTTTTATATTTTTATCAACTATACAGCATCAACATTTAAAGTATGATAACGCAATAATTAATATAGTAAGTTAGCGGATTAAAAAATGTGTAGTGCATTTTGTCGTACCAGCTCCTTTACACATTTATAACAAATCCACATTTGTAATTACGTTCCCATTTTTTCTTACTGTAATTATATTATACATCCAATTTTTTAAAAAATCGACTGTAATATTTAAGAAATTCCATGTTTTTCTATCCAAGCAATTAGGCAATTTCCTAAATTCTCAGAAAAATTCCTAATAATTTAGGTTGCAAACTAGCCTCAGATGTGTTATAATATACATGAAAAATTTATCGTAAAGGTTTTTAAGATGAGAAGAGAATTTGAAACGTTTTACAAACTTCATCCGGAACTGAAAAAAACACAGAACGTATTTGTCAAAATAGCAGAACTTCTGAGATACAAATATTACAAGACAAAAGCCGATAAGGCAATTCCGGGAACTGAAGAATGGCATAGACTTCAGCAAAAAATTTCTATTTTGTCAGTTACAACCACGGATTGTGCCATACGGAGTTATTTTTATTGGAAATCACTCAAAAAATGTGACTCTTCCATTTATGTACTTCCTCATACAATCATGAGTTATCCGTATAATATATCCGTTGGACATACAGTATTTATGAATCGCGGAGTCTATATTACTGCCAGAGGACCTGTCAGCATCGGTGACAACTGCATGATTGGGGCATATACGGTAATAAATAGCGGTTCACATAAATTCGACGACATCAATATTCCAATACGTGATCAGGGACATAAGATTGCTCCGATTACTATAGAGGAAGATGTTTGGATAGGTACACATGTTGTTATCAATCCGGGGGTCATCATAGGCAAAGGATCGGTAATTGGCGCCGGAGCAGTCGTAACAAAGTCAATTCCCGCATATGCTGTTGCCGTAGGCTGTCCGGCAAAAGTAATATACTTTCGCAATGGTAAAAAATTATAGGAAATTCTTCAGAACTTCGTATAAATAGCAGGATCGGGGAGGAAAATTATGAGGCAGCTTATTGCATTTAAAGTTTTAGTGACATATGTCAGCAATGTAACCAACAAAAAAATCACAACAGACCTGCAAAAGGATATCTCCGAAATATGTGGAATAAGCGTACAGACTGTCCAGAATTTCGGCAGGAGCAGACAGATACGATATAATGAGGCTTGTAAAATCGCAAATTATTTCAAAGAAATAACCGTTTCCTGTAAAGACTACAACAGCAAAATTCTTTACGAAATGATAAAGGATTTTCTTGAAAGCGTCGAAAGCGATCGCACGGTAACTGACAGCTATATGGAACACTATAACAATTTAATTAGCATGGAAACGAAAAGATCCGAAGAAGCACTCCCAATGCAGAAAGAAGAAGCAGTTTCACAGAAAGTTATAACAAATCACTTCTTAGACGAAGGAAGAATAGTTTTTCAAAGAGAATCTACCTATAATACAATTCAAAATTATCTGAGAAACAACCGCATAATTTATTTACTTGGCCGTGAGGGCAGTGGAAAGACACCTTTTATGGAATGGTTCATGAATCAGGATAAACTACGCCCACATTTCTTTTTTAATGGCAAAGAGCTTGAAATCGGCAATATGCTTTCTCAGATCATATACTCTTTTTCTGGTCAGAATACAGGTACGCTTAGTCTTCAAGAAAAGAAAGATATAGTTCTGGGATATTTTCATAAAAGCTTCAGTACGCTTATTATCATTGACGATGTTAACGACGCCGATACTAACAGTTTTGAGCGATTTATAAATTTTTTCAGTACTGTTGTTAATTATGCTATTCTCATTTTAACTAGCAACAAAAAAGAAAAGGCAAAAATAAAAATACTTGAATATTACGATCTCTCGTACGGCTGCACTAAAATGCCATTCACTCTGGAATATAATGAATGGGAGAATTTAGCGATGCGTATGGCAGAATCTAATCATGATGTCAGACATGCCATTGATATTGATAAATCTCTTATCAAATGGATATACGAAATCAAATCCACAGAATCCTCCACATTGCAAAAGATACTCATACACGTTTCACGAAGAATTCAGAATGGTGGAGATCCTGCTCTGATAAAGATGAACTACTTAAAAAGAGACAGTTTGCTTATTTTTGATGAAATAAAAACGAAAGAAATTTTTTTTGGCTTGTCCGAAAACGCTCAAAAAGTAATTGTGGCCATTTCGCTCTTTACATATCCGCTCACGATCAGAGAAATTTACGAATTAACTCATATTCCTGCACTTGATGAATATGATGGCGGTCCTGTCGATGACTCCGAACTGAGTAGTGCGATCGAAGAATGCAAAGATAATTTGCTTTTAAATGTCCAGTGGAATCAGGAAAAGCAAAAGAATTTCTGCATCATCTCTTTTGATATGAAGGAATTCATCAATAAAAAAATTAATTCAGAAGATAATTTTTTCACCGACAGTATTCTGTCATGGGCAGAATACTGCATCAGTCAAACCAAAGATCTGGATATGTGTTTTGACAATTTTGAGCTTCTAAACAAACTGGATGTGAATAATTCTGCTGATAGTCTTAATATCAAAATTGTCAATCAAGTATTGGAGCTCTGTGAGAAACGACAGCTATGGGAGGCGTTCTACAAACTGTCGCTGAATACACGCTACTATTTCTATAATCGTGGTATTAGCGGAAGCGGGAAAAATAGTATTCATTATCAAAGGGCTTTGGCTGCGAAAAAGATGTGCAAACCAGAATTTGAATATGAAGCCCTGCTGTATTTTTGTAACATTTGCAGCAAAACAAAGGAATTGCATGGTATCAATGATGCATTCAATCGTTTAGAAGAACTGCACGTCAATCACGACATTCCCATTGCTATGCGTTGTAAATACTTTTATGTTAAAGGATTATATCATTTTTCACAGAACAAATTTAAAGAAGCAAATGTGATGTTTGACACATATCTTGATATGATTGGACAAGATGAGGCATTCGAAGCCTTGCATACCAACAAAAATGTCTATTATGACTATCTCACTACCAAACGTTGGAAAAGCGACTGCCTTTGCTGTCTTGCGGAGAACGGAGTTGTATCTCCAAATGAATATTTTGAAGAGATTGAAAGTCTTGTGCAGGAAGTTAAAGCAGAATCCGCAAAGATCCACTTTATGCGAGCAGTCGTTCATGCCCTGCTGATTCGCGGACGAATAAATGCTCTGATCCCTGAAAAGCAGGGCGAATTAATAGATACGCTAAAGCAGTTAGAGCCTTATAAAATGATTATTACTGCTGATTCCTATTATCATACACAATATGAGAAAATCAAAAATGTCATAGCTGAACGGAGTGAAATACGTGATCAATAAAAGTCTAAATGATGCCACTCAACTTGCGCTAATTCCGCATATTCAACATACGCAGGAACTTCTCGAAAGAGTTATCTTGGAACTTAATGCGGGAAATGGCGGTGCGGAAATCACCATCATGCCTGATTTTGGAATTTCCTCAAATCCCATAAGAATGAACGGCGGATTCTTTACGGGTATGTTTATCCGCTGGGAAAGTCAAGTACCGTTCATTCCGGTGGATACCACTGTGAATGGATGCGGTGTTTCCGTATACCTCCTGCATGACATCATGCCAAATGAGGAATTTTTCAAGCGAACAAAATATGCAGAAAAGCATTTTTCTGAATTCTCATTCAACTGGAATTTTGAACGGGGAAATCACTTTATTTCCTACGGAATAACAGATAGCGGAGAGCCGTGCGCTGTTTTTCATGCCTCCGCAGACGAGTTTAAACATTCCGTCGAAAATCATTCTCTGTATCCCGAAAAAAACGTATGGTATGCCGATGATATTAAAACTATTTGGTCCGATAATGGACGATATCTGCGGTACATTAGCGGTGCTTCAGCAGAAAAATTTTGCATCTCCGCCACAAATTTATCACAGATTAACGAACGAAGAATGGACTTAGCGGCAGAACTTGTATTCGGCAACTGTCTAAAAGAAAAACTTTTTTACATATCGCACTATGGAATGCCTGATGATCATTCCGTTGCTATCGGCTGTTCATGGTGTAAAGGAACCTATGCACTACTGACGGCTCCGGGAAAGGATATCTATTTGGTAAATCCTGACTTGAAAAATATTGATGTCTTAAATCCACACGGCTTTGGCGTTGAGCTGGCATCTCCCTGTGATATTTCCTATCAACGGCATGGAAAATTACATCTCAACGGGATATCTATTTCCGATAAAACACAGATTTTAGTCACGAATCTCCAATGCGTGAGGGGTTCTTCTTTCAACGATGGTCAAATAAGGGAACGTATTGACAGAATTCTAAAACTCTGTCCAGGCACCATCAGCAAGATCATACACCAGCGTGCAAGTGTTTCATCTGCGGGAGCTCTTGAATTTCAAGGCAATACTACTAATGACAAACAGGAGATTCATTTATAAATATGAGCATCTACTTTTTACGTCATATAAAAACGGTTGATAACCTGCTGGGAAAAATCTCAGGTTCTTCAGATTCCGACATACTGCCCGGGCAGAATTTACGTATTTCCTACATAATGACAGAAAGTTTTGACCAAATATATTGTTCGCCCATAAAGCGCTGTCGTGACACAATCAAATTGCTCCCAAACTACATGCAGGGTAATATTAGCTTTATGTCGTGTCTGAAAGAAAGAAATCTCGGTATCCTTGAAGGAATGAACAGAACGGAAGCTGTACAACAATTTCCACACTTGTTTGAAAATAGAAAACTTAAAGTTAGTGCACAAATCCCCGGTGGTGAGAGCATAGGAGATGTAAAACAAAGAATCTCTGGTTTGACAGATCTTCTTCTAATGCATAACGACAAACAAATCTTAGTTTGCAGTCACAATCAGACACTGAAAATACTTCTTGCTGAAATAAAAGGATTTTCTATCACGAATACATATTGGCAAAGTGTAAACTTTAATAACGGTGAAATTATATGTGTTTACCGCTTGGCGTGATGATCAGGTATCAACACGATATATTAAACTTTTTTATAGAACGCATTAAAAAAATCATAATTACATTTTTATTTGAGTTTGCTTTTTGAACATTCAGTTGAAAAACGTAAAATGCAAATGGCTGTTTTTAAATTGGATTAGAGCGTGTTCACATTAAAATAGCATCGAGAATCATAGCAAGTGAAACAACCGAAAAATATATGACATCAAGTTTGTCATAACGAGTGAAAACTTTTCTGAAGCGTTTTAAGCGAAGAAAATAACGTTCAACTTCATTACGGCATTTATAGATTTCCTTGTCATATTCCCAAGGGTCTTTACGATTTTTCTTTGGAGGTACAACAGGAATAAACCCTTGTTCAACAGCAAGGGTACGGGTTGCATCATCTTCATATGCTCTGTCCATAAGCAAATAATGTTCATCATCGGAAAAGATTGATTCTATGAGCTTTCGACCTTCCGGTGCATCATGGCGATTTCCGGCAGATAAGTAAAAAATCATAGCAAATTGTGCAGATGTACAGGCGAGATGTATTTTCGTTGTCAGCCCCCTTTAGAGCGTCCGATACTCTGTTCACCATTTGATTTTCTTGCACCTGCTGCATCAGGATGTACTTTGATACTGGTACTGTCAATACAAAGTACATCTGTACGGATATCTATGATATTCAGTTTTTGCATTTCATCGAAGATTTTGCTGATTGTTCCGTTTTTTGACCAACGATTAAACTTCATGTAAATTGTGTGCCAGTTTCCGCACTTTTTTGGCAATGCCCTCCATTTACAGCCATTTTCTATGATATACAGCAATGCACACATGAACTGATAGTTTGATATGCTTGGTTTCTTTCGTGATATCGGCATCAAGCGTTCTATTTTTGCAAACTGTTTTTTCGTCATTCTTTAAAAGTCTCTCTATGATTTCCAACCATATTATCAACATCTTTCTTGTTATATTGATTAGTTTTTGAATTATACTGAGCTTAACTTAGCTAACATTCAAAAAATATCTTTTAAATAAGGCAGATTATTATCTTTATTGCTTAGTGTAATAATCGTCCCATCATTCATTATATAATACGGTTTATTTGTTGATGTTTCTATTTTTGATGAGACATTCCAAACAATATTAAGTGTAGGATCATTCCAAATAATACCATATTCATCCTCTGGATGATAATAATCATCACATTTATAAACAATTTCCGCAGTTTCACTTAACACTAAAAAACCATGAGCAAAATGTTGAGGTACAAAAAGCTGTTTATTATCATTTGTCAGCGTTAAACCATACCATTTGCCAAAAGTTGATGAGTTTTTTCTTAGATCAACTACAACATCATATATTATACCTTTTAAGACTCGTATAAGTTTTGTCTGGGGATAGTTTTGTTGATAATGCAATCCTCTTAAAACGCCTTTTGTTGAACACGACTGATTATCCTGGACAAACACAATGTTTATGCCAGCTTCTTCCATGTCACGTTTAGAATAAGTCTCCATAAAATAGCCACGATTATCACCGTGAACGGTTGTCTCAATGATGCAAAGTCCCTCAATTTCTCCGATGTTTTTATGTACTTTAATCTGTCCCATTAGTACTCGATCTCCTTTAAATATCTTGAAAGTGCATCCTGCCATGTTGGCAGTAGCTCAAATCCATTTTCAATAAGCTTTGACTTGTCCAGACGGCTGTTTAAGGGCCTTGAAGCTTTTGAAAGACCATATTCTTTGGTAGTTACGGGTGTGACTTTTGTCTTATATCCTGCCTGCTTGAATATCTCACAGGTGAAGTCATACCACGAAACATACTCGCCTTCATTAGTTGCATGGTAGTATCCATACTTCTCTGTCTCAGCCATATCAACAAGCAAACGTGCAAGGTCGTATGTATATGTAGGCATACCCATTTGGTCGTAAACTACTCGCACCTCATGGGAATGTTTTCCAATATTCAATATTGTTCTAACAAAGTTATTTCCGTTTATTCCGAATGCCCATTGAGTACGGATTATAAAATACTTTTCTATTATTCTTGAAACAACCAATTCGCCATCAAGCTTTGTCTGTCCGTAAATGCACAAAGGAGCATAGTCCTTGCAGTCTGGCTGCCACGGAGTTTCACCCTGACCGTTGAACACATAATCAGTAGAAATGTAGATCATTTTGCAGTCTAACTTCTTGCAAAATTCTGCGATATTCCGTGTTCCGTCAACGTTGACAGCCTTTACTTTCGGCTGATTTTCCTCGTCCTCTGCAGCATCAACGGCTGTCCATGCAGCACAATGGATAACTACATCGGGCTTGACATCGGACAGCAATTTGTCCACCTCAGTAGCGTTGGTGATATCCAGCTTAACATACTTGCAGTCAGCAGAAGTATCATCTAAAATATCGCTGCCAATCGCTTCATATCCACGCTTTTTCAGCTCGTTCACAACATCAAGGCCGAGCTGTCCGCCGACACCTGTTACAATTACTTTCATCAGCGATTACCGTACATCTTCTCGTAGTAGTTCTGATACTCATCCGAGATGATGTCCTTCCACCATCTTTCGTTGTTAAGATACCATTTGATCGTCTTTTTGATACCATCTGCGAATTTCGTTTCAGGCAGCCAGCCAAGCTCATTGTGGATCTTTGCGGAGTCAATAGCATAACGCATATCGTGACCCTTACGATCTGTAACGTATGTGATAAGGCTCTCAGGTTTGCCAAGCTCCTTGCAGATGAGCTTAACGATGTCGATATTTGCCATCTCATTGTGACCGCCTACATTGTAAACTTCACCTATCTTGCCGTTATGAATAATGAGGTCAATAGCCTTGCAGTGATCATCAACATACAGCCAGTCACGGACATTCTCGCCTTTGCCGTAAACGGGGAGAGGCTTGTCAGCAAGGGCATTTACAATCATCAGAGGGATCAACTTTTCGGGGAAATGATAGGGTCCGTAATTATTGGAACAACGGCTGATAGTAACCGGCAGACCGTAAGTCCTGTGATACGCAAGAATGAGGAGATCTGCACCAGCTTTAGATGCACTATAAGGCGAGCTTGTGTAAATAGGTGTAGTTTCTGTGAATAACAGATCAGGACGATCCAGCGGTAGATCACCGTAAACCTCGTCAGTTGAAACCTGATGATAGCGCTTCACTCCGTACTTTCTTGAAGCGTCAATCATGACGGATGTACCGATGATGTTGGTCTGGAGGAAGATCTCTGGATTCTCGATTGAACGGTCAACGTGTGACTCCGCAGCAAAGTTCACTACGATATCTGGCTTCTCCTCAGCGAACAGCTTGTCGACGCCCTCTCTATCGCAGATATCCAGCTTGCAGAAGCGGAAATTGGGGTTGTCTATAACGCGTTCAAGAGTGGACAGATTGCCTGCATAGGTCAGCTTGTCAACGCACACGATGCGGTAATCGGGATGCATATTGAGCATATGAAATACGAAGTTTGAGCCGATAAATCCGGCACCGCCTGTTACAAATATGTTCATTCACTTTTTCCTCCGCTTAATATAATACTCTACCTTCTGCAACTGCTTTAAGATGTGCTCCGTATGATGATTTACCATATCTTGTGGCTGATTCGATAAGCTTTTCTCTATCAATCCACTTGTTTATATAGGCAATTTCCTCAGGTGCAGAGATCTGGATTCCCTGACGTTTTTGTATCATTTGAACGAAATTTGAAGCCTCGATAAGGCTATCTATAGTACCTGTGTCAAACCATGCAAATCCACGTCCAAGAAGCTGAACATCAAGGTAATTTTCATTGAGATATATCTCATTTAACGTCGTTATTTCATACTCGCCACGTTTTGAAAGCTGCACCTGACTTGCTTTTTTACTAACACCTGCTGGATAGAAATAAAGTCCTGTTACTGCAAAATTGCTTTTAGGATTTTCAGGTTTTTCTTCGATAGAAATAACGTGTCCCTTCGTGTCAAAATCAACAACGCCAAAATGTTGCGGAGTTTGTACATAATAGCAGAAAATTGTAGCGCAACTGTTATTTTCTGCGTTATTCTTCGCTGTGCGAAGTAATGAACCTAAACCATTTCCATAAAAAATATTATCTCCCAATATCATTGCACAGGCTTCTTCTTCAATAAACTCCTCTCCAATAATGAACGCTTGAGCAAGTCCATCGGGAGATGGCTGTGCTTTATAGCTAATACTAATTCCGAATTGTGATCCGTTTCCAAGAAGCTTCTCAAATTTAGAGAGATCTGTCGGAGTCGAAATGATGAGTATATCTCTTATTCCTGCAAGCATAAGATTTGAAAGTGGATAATAAATCATGGGCTTATCATATATAGGCAAAAGCTGTTTAGATATTATGGTCGTTAATGGAAATAATCTTGTTCCACTTCCACCAGCTAAAATGATCCCTTTCATTTTCTGCCTCCAAATAAAAATTTACCGTAGAAATACTTAGGTAGATTTCTACGGGTGTAAATAAATAATGTATCTTATTTATTTAAATATTTTATACAAGCAATAACAAATATCTTTAAAAAATGTATTTATAAAATCCATGTATGAGTTTGACTGGAAAGATAAAAAAGCGTACTTGCAAAAGCTTTTTTGATTCAATAGGAAATTTATTCTATAACGCAAACATTTATATTCCTTTTCTATGAATGAAATATTACTGTCAGGATGAATCGTGTTTACATATCTAATAAGTTTACTTAAAGTTTTTAATTGCATGATAAGAACTGAAATCATATTATTGTGTTTGTTATATGAAAATTTCCAATTTCTATATAATGTTTCAGGGCTTGTGCTTACATTATGCTGATGAATTCTTCTTTGGAATAATCTTTTATCGTAGTAGCCTATTTTACCAAGAGTTACTCCTAAACGATATAAAAGCCAATCAGGAGAATTAAATTCACATGGTATTATATCTGCCATGTCACCTATCAGTTCTCGAGTGAAACAAGCCGAACATCCGAGAAGCGGTGGAATTGAATTATCATTTGAAAAAGGATTTACAGTATAAATTTTCTCTGTGCCTATACCACTTTTTATATTCATATCATTGCTGTTAGAATCTATATAATCCCAACATGAATATACCGCAACATATGATTTTGAAAGCATTATTAAGTATAAATCTTTGATTTTGTTTGGATACCACACGTCGTCTTGATCGCTCCAAAAAATAATATCTGTATTACATTGAGTAAGGGCACAAAAACAATTTTTTTCCCAACTATAATTTATTGGATTTATGGTTAGTTTCCAATTTTCAAGACTAAATTCATTTATGTAATCACTTATGATCGAAGCAGTTTTATCTGTTGAACAATCATCAAAAATTAAAACCATATCC
This sequence comes from uncultured Alistipes sp., assembly GCA_964401315.1. Taxonomy (GTDB): domain Bacteria; phylum Bacillota; class Clostridia; order Oscillospirales; family Ruminococcaceae; genus Ruminococcus. Next base: position 35,575 of record CAYNYB010000014.1, on the reverse strand, counting down.
GGAGAAAGCGACTGATTCCTTAACGATTCCAACTGCGAATAAATATAACTTTCACCATTATAAGTAATTAGGATAACGCCTACTGATTTTCTTTTATTCATATGTTGTAATTTTTTGTTATTGCAGCCATACCCATTCCGTTGTAGGTTATAGTTGTATAGCTAAGGTGATTTTTTGTACAAAATTCATTTAAAGCCTTACGAGCACTCGGAAGCCCTCTGTGCCGAATATCATCAACAAGAAGAATACCACCATTAGACAGTCTTGGCCAAAAAAAATCAAGTCCCGCTTTCATGGGCAGATACAAATTCATGTCAAGGTTTACCAATGCAAATTTTTCATTGTTGATATCGCTTCTGTTTAAAATTGTATCAGGGAAATGTCCTTTTATTATATTTACCTGTTCACGCCACGGCATTCTGCTCATTAATGCTTCAAGCGTAGGTGTAACCTTAAAACGATTATGGCAAATCATCATATATTCACCCCATGAACTATATTCCTGATCTGTCATATCTTTAGAATCATATCCGTTAAAAGTATCAAATAGATATAACTTTCTATCTGGAAACAGTTCATTTAAAATAACAGCTGAGTCACCTTCATATACACCACATTCTGCTATACTTCCTTGTACATCGTTAGCGTATAATTCTCTTGAACAAGCTTCCATAAAGACTTTTCTATTATTTGTATAAAAGCTCTCATCGTTAAGAACATCGCTATCAAAATACACTGAAGGAGAAAATATATCTACAATTTGAGAAATATGGTATTTTTGCATAATTTGGTGACGATATTCTGATATTTGTTCTTCATCTGTCTTATTGTCAATTGTAAGGAGAACTGTAACATCGCTACGATCATAGGAAGGATTTGAAGAAAAAATTACATTTTCCTCATCCATATCTGATATGCAAGCAATTTCATTTACATTAAAATCAAAATTTAAGATTGATTTAACTAAATGTCCTGATATTCCATATGGGTAAATAAGGAACATAGGCTTTTTTCTTTGGAGCAATAATGCGATTATTCTTGATGCTTTTTGATAGGCATAATTAATTTCCATTACTTATCACCTGTTTCAGCGGCCATTTCGACTAATCCATCCATATATTTTCTCATAAGTTCTCCTCGTTCACAGAAAAATGGTACAGGTACTTCGGGATCTCCCATTTCACTTTTGAACGCAGCTGAACACTGTCCACAGTATCTGAAATTTTCGCAGTTAAGGCATACAAAATTAGCAGATGCTTTCTTTTCGACATATTCATCTCCAAGGAATTTCCAACCTTCATCAAAATTGCCATGAAGAAGGTCATACCTTGGATCAACAGTTTTTACGCATGACTGCATGAATCCATCGTGTGTTATAAATACAAACTGATAGCCGACAGCGCATGGATAGAGATAGCCACCCCTTTGCCTATTTGTTTTGGTATTCCTTGTCGGATTAAAAGCTAAATGATTTAAAAATGCTAAGCGTTCGGGGTCTTGAAGTTCAATATCCATTGATTGCTGAGGAGTCACACGACATACTATCGGTTCGCAGGAGCCGTTATTCATTGGGCGTATATCCCAGGCAAGAATAGAATTAATCTGACCATGATCTCTTATAAACTGTCTCATTGTAAGAATGTCGTCGTAGTTCTGATTCATTCCTATGATCTTAAGCTCAAAATGAATATTGTTTTCCTGTAAAAGCGAAATTGCGTTCATTACCTGATCGTATCCATTAGGATTACACGTAATTCTTTCATATGTTTCAGGAGTTGCTCCATATAAGGAAATAGAAACAAGTTCAGGCGGATATTCAAGCCAAAGATCAATATGCTTCTGACTTATAAGTGAGCCATTGGTAAGTACCGAAACGAGAATACCTTTCTTTTTTGCGTACTTATATATTTCAAAAAAGTCTTTATGCATTAGACATTCACCACCGGTGAAATAAAGCTCTACGCAGTTATGTTCAACCAATGTATCAATTACTTTAAATATTTGTTCTGTGGACATAGAAGAAGGATTTTCATTTCTTTCGGAAGCGGCATAGCAGTGTATACATCTAAAATTACATTCAGGAAGCAATTCTATACCTGCTGAAAAAGGAGCTCTAATATTAGAGAAATGCTGCTCAATAAACTGTGGCCATTTCTGTTCACCTGTAAAACATTCCATCATAGTTTTTACACCTCGATTATAATGCCTTCTTTGATAAGGCTTTCAATATATGTTTCCATTTCAGGAACAACTTCATTTGGATCGTCATCTATAAATTTTTCAAAGGCACACATTGCAGCATCATGCACACTTTCTGCATTTTTGCATATTTCAATGATCAGAGCTGCCGTATCATTTAAAGATATTGCATCATCTGCGATACTGTTTTTTCTAATTGGAATAAGTAAGTTCACATTGTATATTTTCCTTAATACAAAGTCGCTGTTTAATGAGAGCATAATTATTCTTCTCCTTATATATATTAAATAAATAGTGACAATTCATTTTCTATACGCAATATGACGGACATCCACATGGGATTCCATCATTGCCATGAGTGCAATTATAACATCCGTTTCTATTGCTTTCACTTTGCCTAATTTTTAATAGCTTTTCCGAAAAATCTCTGGCATCTGCTAAACTTGAAAATGAAACCAAACTCCTTTTCTCATCATCCATAGTTGAATAACAATGTGTAACATCAAGATTCCACATTACAAACACCTTGGGGATGCACTTGATTGAAATTGCTTTATGTTCTCTTAATTTTTTAAAATCAGAAGGAGCAATGTAGCATGGCGGAACAGGACAATCAAAATATACCGATAGTCCTTCATTACTCCATTCAGATATATTATCAGCAATATAATGATAAAGTCTTTTTATATCATCCTTTTGATAGAAACTTTTGTCATCATCAAAACTTAATGCCTGAGATAATCTGAGGTTTCTTAATCTGTATTTCCTCATTTTCCTCATAAGTAACTCAATATCGTCTTTAATTTGTATTGAAGGATCATAGAAGGTATAGCTCAAAGCGATTCTGAAGCCTCTGTCTAATGCATTTTCAATATTAATTTTTTGAATATTTTTTTGTTCTCCCAAACAAAATCTACTGCTGGTTGTATTTACAAGGAATACAATATCGGTAGAATCATTCGTCACTATACCGTCAACAGCATTTGGAGTAAGAAAATTTGTATATACTACAATAGAGCCGTATTTTGCAAGCTCAGATATGTATTCTGCAAAATTTGGATTTAATGTCGGTTCTCCGCCGGTAACGTGAAACACATCTATTGTTTCATGCTTGCAAAAATTCATAAAAGCGCTAAAATTAACCTTTGATAAATAATTAGCGCTTTTTAATGGTGCAAAGCAATAAGGGCAGGAGACATTGCATTCTTCCGTAAATTGAATCGTTATTTCTTGAAACATCTATATCTCTTTTCCTTAATCATCAAATATTATTAAACTATATGTGAAATAGTCATATTCTCAAATATCAGAAAAACCATAGGGTGAGAACCAAATAATGTCAATCCTATGGCATCTAATAGTGATGAGTGTGCATTAGTCCTTATAGCAGCAGCCGCTATATGCAGTTGAGCAACCGTCAGGACCCATAGCAGCATCATTCTGCTTTTCTGTGGTAAGAGTAACCATCTCGGGCTTTTCGTATTTCATATTAACACCTCCTTTCAAAGACATTAGAAACCATAGGGTGAGAACCAAATAATGTCAATCCTATGGCATCTAATAGTGATGA
>CAYNYB010000014.1:0-31706 GCA_964401315.1 uncultured Alistipes sp. | reverse complement strand
CGTCAGGACCCATAGCAGCATCATTCTGCTTTTCTGTGGTAAGAGTAACCATCTCTGGTTTTTCGTATTTCATATTAACACCTCCTACTTAAATAAAATATGTATTCATGGCATATTAGAAAGACTAACTCATATAGTATAAGTTGAGGAAGCCAAATAATAATAGTCTTAATACCTATGACAATATGTTGAGGTAACCTCTAAAAATCTCTTTTGACAAAAATTGGCTATGCACGGCATTTGCTGCGTCACCCTCTTCTCGGAGTTCGACAGCGCACCTTCAAGGGCTTTCTCTACAACTGCCGCACCTATCTGATTTTTGTTTAACCGAACAGTTTTTTAGAGGTCTCGTGAGTTACAAATTAATCGAATCGCAAAGGGACATATTTTGCGAAAGTAAACCGCATCAATATTCAATTTTCAAGTTGCAACTTTTTTCAAAATACCATATCCAAGCGTTTCATATATTCTCTCTTCTGGTCAAATGAAGAGTGAACATAACGATTTAAGGTAATCTCCACAGAGGAATGTCCTAAAATCTCCGACAGTGTCTTAATATCAAAGCCGAGTTTCACGCACTTAGAAGCGAACATATGCCGTAAAGCGTGAAAATGAATTGACGGCAATTTTACGTTTTTCAAAATTCTTGCAAATCTATTCTGCATTGTTCTCGGCTCAACAGCAGTGCTAATTCCGGAAACTAAATATTCCGTCGCTTTTCCTCTAAAGGTTTCCAGCATAGGAATCATACATTCAGGAATCGGAATTTTTCTTTTTGAAGATTCGCTTTTCGGCTCAGTTATAATCAGCTTTGTTCTGCGTTCATCGTCAGGTGTCATAATTCTTTGGATCGTTTTTCTGACGGTCAAAATCCGTTTTTCCAAATCCACATCTTCCCACTGCAACGCACAAAGCTCACCTATGCGAATACCTGTTGACATCGAAAGAGCGACTCCAAGAGTAGTATTACTGGGATTTTCAGCAACATATCGCTGCAATTCTACCTGCTGTTTATCGTCAAGGAGAGTGATTTCTGACTTGATAGACTTTGGCATAGAAATGTCAGCCATAGGATTAAAAATATGATAGTTTTTGACCGCATACTTGAAAATCGATTTCATTATAACAAGAATATCCGAAATATAACGATTAGACAATCCGATTTTTTGCTTCTCTTCAATGAAAGAGTAAACGTCCGCCTCAGTCATATCGTCAATTGAACGTGACGAAAATGAAGGTAAAACGTGCTTATCTGCTTTCATTCGATAGCCGGCAGCAGTTGACTCCTTAACCTTATGCTTTATTCTTAAAAACCACTCCGCAAACACCTGTCCCAGAGTCTTACCACACACATTCACATCTACGTTTCCGCGCGAATCGTCTATTTTCTTCATAACCTCTTCTCTGCTGTGACCGAAGAAGTACTGGAATTTTCTTCTGCCATTCTGACGTTTTCCCTTTGATACCCTTCCCTCATATCGACCGTCTTGGCGATGGTAGATATTATAACCAGTCATTGTATTTCCTCCTTGTGCATATTGCCTAATTTTTTTCATTAAATTTCATCACTGTAGTGCGCTGAAATTTGTAAAAACCTATTGACAAATCTCGAATTTTGTTGTATACTATAACCGTACAATATTTATTATACACCTTTCGCAAAATATGTCCTTCTGCGAAGGAATCACGCCGAAGCGTATCTTCAGAGATACAATTCGGCTTTTTTACCGTCAAAAACGGAATTGTACCGTCAAGCTTGACACTGACCATCGAAACAGTGTATAATATTTACGGATCACAGCGTTTGCAAGGCTCATATCCCTGTGAAATTAGGTCATCACGGTCACCGGTGTACTTTTTTTTGTTATGTTCTGCCATTTGATCCACGCTCGAACAATCGGGATAATGGAATTTGCCAGTATTTCGGTTAATAATATAGTTGATGCCAACTGGTTCTGTCGTGGTCGCAGGCTCAGTGTAAATGATTATCCTGTCAACCACAGTGCTATCCGAACTATCGCACCCCACAAATAAAATCATCGAAATTACGGCAAAAATTAGAACTGCAATTCGTTTCACGAGCATTTCCTCTGGTGAATAGTACCAATCAAAATCATGGATATATATCTCCTTGCAGGGATTCTCAGCAGATATTTCGTAGAATTCAGGATTTAGCGAATTTTCGCTCAGAAATTGACCGCTAAACGTTCCATATACTTGATTTTCTGTTCAAATGAGGAGTGGACGTAGCGGTTTAGCGTCAATTCTACCGTAGAATGACCCAATAACTCCGATAATGCCTTCACATCAAAGCCCAATTTGATGCAAGTCGAAGCAAAAATATGGCGAAGCGCATGAAAATGGACTGACGGCAAATTTACGTTTTTCAGAATCTTGCTGAAACGGTACTGCATTGCTCTTGGTTCGATTGGCTTTTCCTTGCCAGAAACGATATACTCGCTGTCTTTGCCCTTGAATTTTTCCAGAAATGCAGTCATTCCTTTTGGAATCGGAATTTGTCTGTGCGAGGATTTGCTTTTGGGTTCGGTAATGACAAGTTTTGTTTTCTTATCGCTGCCTTGAATCTGCACTCGCTGCACGGTCTTGCTGACGGTCAAAATACGTTTTTCAAGGTCGATATCCTGCCACTGCAAGGCACAAAGTTCACCGATACGAATACCTGTAGTCATAGAAAGAGCCACCCCAAGAGTGAATTTGTTCTGGTTATGACCGATATATTCCTGCAAATTCGTCTGTTCTTTCTCATCAAGCAACGTAATTTCGGGCATTTTTGCACGAGGCATCTCGATACATTCCATCGGATTGTAAATATGATAGATGCGGACGGCATATTTGAACATGGATTTCATAACAATCAGCATATCGGATATATAGCGATTAGACAGACCAGCCTGCTGCTTTGACTCAATAAATTCGTAAATCTCAGTATCTTCGATGGATTCCGCCGACTTATCACCAAATGCAGGCAGAATATGCTTGTTCGCTTTAAGATAGTAATTCGCTGCCGTAGATTCCTTGACCGTATGTTTGATGCTCTTATGCCACTCGTTGAAAAGCTGTGTGACAGTCAGCAGACAATTGCATTTTTTACAGCGTTCTTTCGCCATTTTCTCACGGACATCCTCCTTTGTCTTGCCGAAGAAATACTGAAATTTCCTTGTACCATCGCTTCGCTTTCCCCTTGAAATACGTCCTTCAAACCGTCCGTCCCGTCTTTGATAAATATTCATGTCGACCTCCTAAAATTTCATTTGACATATTGACCAAAATGTGCTATAATATTTGCAGTTAGATTTTTCGTAAAATCCTGAATTTTACGAACTTTTTTATACCCTTTTGAGCATATTACTACCTATATTACGCAATATTCGAGTATAAGTCAATTACCATAGTCCACAAGAAATTCAGTCGGTATTTGTGGATGTTAGCCGCTGAAATAACGTAAATGTGCCGTCAAAAAAATCCTGACACTGATGTCATAAGAAAAAACGTAAAATTGCCGTCATAAGCGCTTATTCAAAATTCAAGACATAAAAAAGCGGCGCAGCATCATACTGCACCGCTAAAAAACGTATTCTGACCGTCAATCTACTTTCGGTTTCTTTCCAATCATGCCAATTATTGCACCATCATTCGCATTTGGATATAGTTTCTTCACATGATTGTATATTCTCTGCCATGACTGAATCGGTTCTTCCTCATATGCGGAGGTTACCCAATCATATCCCCACACCGTCTCAGGCGGAAACATAACTGACACGCTCATACCGTATTCATCGCCTTTTTTGTTCTTCCGGCGCTGAAAATCTGTGATAACAAGATAAAGCTGCATTTGCAGTCCTGTGATAATGCCAGGATAATTTTTCAGTCCGCCCTTGCCGAACCCTGCCATTTTCTTGAGATCAGTTGAAAGTATTTCATCCTGCTTCCAAAGTATTTCGCCGTCACTGTCCTCACCGAGATAATAGTCCATGATGACTTTTTCCCGAAAATTCGCAAGACCGTCCGCATATCTGGAATCAAAATCGTAGCCGTTTCGGCGATAGTTAACGAAATGTGGCAGCCAGTCCTTACTGATAAATCCTGCCTTGCCGCCGAAAAATTTGCCGTATGCGACCTCTTTGCTGCGAGCAATGATCTCACGCCACTCCCATGGATCTTGTTCTGTATCACCCGTCCACCAATGGTCTGAAGAAGTATGTTCCTCTGCGGAAAATCCCTCTATCTCGTTCGCAAACAGCGGCAGAAATCCAACTTCATTCACCCAGTTGATAAGCTCCTGCCATGTTCGTATTCTGTATGGATCATTCCATGCAAGACCTTTCACGAGCCACGTTCCATTTTCATTCTCCATAAATTCCCTCACTTTGCGAACCAAAGCCATACAGCACCGTTAGCCATTTTTTTACAGTCCAACATACGAAAATCTGTCGTCTGCGCATCGAAAAACAGTGGTTTATCGTTTTTATCCGCAACAATCGGAGCAACAACAAGGCTCAACTCGTCTATCAGATTCTCTCGTTCAAAAGCACCGTTGATGATACTTCCACCCTCAAGCAGCAGCTTTTTGATTCCGAAAATACTGTAAAGCTTATTCAGAGCAATATTCAAATCAATATCATCTTTGCCTGCAAAAATATAGGAAACTTCGAGTTTTCGGTAATAAGCCAGCATCTCCTGCGGTGTATCCTCGCTCAGAACCTCAATAATATGACAATCATCATAGCCGGGATCTTCATCGTACAGAATGCTGTCAGTCCAGCCGACAGCACCATGTCTGTCAAAAGAAACCGCATAGTAGCTGTGTTTCTGTGCAATAAAATCCTCATAAGTAATATTCGCACCTCTAAATTCCGATAAGTCCGGCTTGAAACCTCCTGTAAAACTGGATTCCATAGTCACTTTACCGCAGGCAAATGCATCGCCTTTCAACTGCCGATTGATCTCATAATAGGTTTCACTGACTTCCAAACCTTTTTCAGAACAGAGAAAATCTCCCGTAACCTTGCCGTCAATCGAAGTCACCATATGGCAGATGATAAACGGACGGATTCCGTGCTTTTCGATCCACTCTTTTGCATAGGAACAGCTTGCTGTGATCTCACCGCCACGCTTGTTGATTTCTGAAATTGCCATTTGTACCAGCTTTCCTGCAATGCCCTGCCCACGCAGGCTGTCATCTACAAATGTTTTTTGAATATCATAGATATTTGGAGATATTTCAGGGAATGTGATTTTAGCAACTTCTTTTTCATTCTCGTCTATTAAGCTTATTTGCGTGTAATATATTTTGTAGTTCATCTTATTCTCCTGTCAGCGTTACTACCGTATATTCATGTTTCAACGCCTTTGTAAGTTTGCCCAAAACGTCACTTGTCTTTATTTTCAGACTTGAAGTATTGATACACGGATGACAGCCGAAATATTCCTCGTTCAATAAATCCGAATCCACAAGTAATCGCACCTTATTTTCTGTATCATTCATCAAGCCCAGAATCGTTGCCGAACCGGGCGTAAGGTTCAGCAGCTTTAGCAGAGAGTTTTCATCTGCAAAAGAGAGCCTTGAGCAGCCAAGCTGACCTGTAATTTCTTTTGTTTTAAATGATTTGTCATCGGGCATAATCAGTAAATAAAAATCTGTTTTCTGTCTGTTGCAGAGGAAAAGATTCTTGCAGATCATAATCCCCAGTGCCTCTGAAACAGCGTTACAGGCTTCCATTGTAAATGCTGCCTCATGATCAACTCTGTCATATGAAATTCCAAGTGTATCAAGGAAATCATATGATTTTATTTCTTTCTCCAATCTGCCACTTATATCAGCAGGTCTGCCTTTTTCTACAATCATAATGTATCTCCACTCTTTATGAGTAATTCTCTTAATGCTTGCTCAAACGCCATATCCTGTGCTACAGTCCGTTTCGGCATACCTTTCAATCTTTCGCCGCTCTGTCGGATTTTCTTTGAAGCGGCACGAAATTCCAGTAATCCCGAAATATTTTCATTAGTATATTCTTTTTCGTCCTGATTGAGAATAATCGCTTAAGTTTCATTTTATGTAGTACTCTATCACTTTCTATAAAAGATAACAACACATATTATTTGATTATTGAATCCAACTTTCCAGAATCGGCTTTTATTTTTATATTTTCAGCCACAAAATCTATTACTTCTAAGCAATTATTCAGAATTTCATTTCCTTCACTCGTATCAAAATCATCAGGAACTAATTCATCAAACCAAGAAAAGATAAAATCTTCTCTCCGCCCGTTGCTTGGATGGATTTCATCCTTACTTATCTTTACTCCACAGAGTTCTTTCCATAAATCAATAAGTTTAAAGTACTCAAACAATATAATGGGTGCAAGATATGTATATTCATAAAAACAGGTACATTCGGTTGGTAATTCGCCTTTTTTTTGCATCTCTATCAGTTTTATCAGTGTCGAATATCCAAATTTATCTGCCTCGATCTCTTGTGATATTGAATTTTCTTCACTACATAGAATATGATAAATCTCATGTGCTATCTGGAAAGTCCATATGGAGTAATATATATCACTTGCTGTATGTATAACATTGTCTGGCAAATTTAAAATTTCAAGAATTTTCTCTTTGCTATATGTACCTAACTTTAAACGACGCCCCTGCAAATCCAAAGCTACCATTATGTTCTTAAAGCTGTTTTCAAATACATCTGAATCATCAGGAGCAGTGGCGATAGCAAATATGCTGTAAACAAAAGACATTATCGAAAAAGCAAATACTTCATCTTCAGTAATATAATATTTGCCTGCTCTTATCTGAAAATCATTGAAACATCTTGAAATATACTCTATTTGTGTTTTCGAATCAATCAATGATAAAATATTGTGCAAAATGCAAAGTTCCATGAAATCAGGATTTTCTTTATATTTTTCCACTACATTCATGTCAAAACAAGTACTCAAGTTTTCCAATGCCTTTGATATATAAACTGTTGCAGTTTCACAGTTATCCTGATTTTTCTTTGATTTATAAAATTTTTTTAAAACTAGTAACTCATTTGAATCACTCATTGTCGTTTACCTCTGATTTTATTCTAAAGGCTATACTTTCCGTCAATTTATCCACCGATTCTTCAGACAACGGCCAATCAGATACAAATTCGTATGTTTCCTCATGCTCAGTTTTCTTAATTGTTACTACAAGTTTGTTTGGTTCAGGCTTGATTTTCTTTCTGAGAAATTTCATAAGCGCTTCTTTTATCAAAGCACAAGCAAACGTTATAGGCAATTTTTTTGATATTTCTATCATGAAGCTTATAACATCTTCTATCGAAAAGTTACTTGTAGGAATAATGGTAAAATTTATATCATCATTATCATTCAACTCATCTTCATCATCTACCGATAGAAGAGAAGTAAGAATGTAAACCTCGATTTTAGTATTATTAATATCCATAATGCTTATCCTTTCATTAATTACTTGCTAAAATTCCTGCTGTTACAATCCGCATACAAAATCTGTAATTCATAATGTAACATATGTTTGTCTTTTCTACATAAAATTATATATCATTTCCTCCGATATTTCTGATTTTTACTATTTGGCTTATCAGGAATTGTACGTTCAATCAATTTTTTATCCAGTGCAGGAGTCAGATAATTCTTTCTGAAAGTCGGACGATGCGACAATTCAAGACGCTTCATGATCTCAGCAGCTGAAAGTTCCTCATTACCTAACACAGCAAGCAATCTGTTGATCGGACTATCTTGGTCGGTTGCTTGGTCGCTATCTTGATCGGTTGACCGACCAACAACCGTTGTATCTTTCAGTGTGTCACGAATGATCTCAAGCATAAGCTCCACAAATACAGCACTGTCCGCCGTTTTATCTGACTTTCCGAGTGCATCATAATACTCCGCCTGTTTCGACTGAATCAATTCCTCAACAGGCAGCCAGAAAAATAACTCCTTCCACTGTCCCAATAACAAGCTATGCCACATTCTTCCCATACGCCCATTTCCATCTTGAAATGGATGAATAAACTCAAATTCATAATGGAAAACAGCGCTTTTTATCAATGGATGCATCTCAGAATTCTGATACCAATCAAACAAGTCCTGAATCAGTTTCGGCACAAGAGGAGCAGGCGGAGCCATATGAACCAGCCTGTCACCGTCAAACACTCCAACGCCACCTGAACGGAATTTTCCATTCTCAGGAACAAGTCCTTGCACCATCAGCTTATGAGCAGTCAGCAGATCTTCCACAGAATTCGGATTCAGACGCAGCATCATTTCATATGCTTCATAGGCATTCTGTACTTCTTTTATCTCATTTGGATTTCCCAGCACACGCTTGCCATTCAGAATCGCTGTAACCTGATCTAAAGATAACGAATTATGCTCAATGGCGAGTGATGAATGAATCGTTCTGATCCTGTTTTCACGTCGAAGGTGTGGGCTCATGATTCCTTCCTGCAACACCGTAATTCTTCCGACCTGCTCACTGATTTCGGCAAGAAGTGTAACAGTTCTGTCCGTCATATGAAATGGTGGTTTATATTCGCTCATTTGATTGTTCCTCTTACTGTATTCGGCATAATTTCATAGGGATTGATTTTAAGAACACTACAAATCGACAATCCGATTCTCATACTTGCACCGGAAATTCCTCGTTCATTCGTTTCAAATCGTTGATACTGCCTAAGCTGTATACCTGCCTTATCAGCTACTTGCTGCTGCGTTAGTCCCAGCATTTCTCTTCTTTCACGAAGAATACCACCATCAGTTTGTACGGTAAAATATCCGGGAACATCGGATGTTGACATTTGTATCGGAATAAAGTCTGTCATAATGTAACCCTCCTCATTTACGACCACGCGGTCATAAATATAGTATACGACATATTGGTCGTATTGTCAAGACATTATGCAGAGTTTTTTGAAAAATTTTTTGATTAAAAATCCAAATGAACCCTATTACAAAAATAATATAAAACGATCATCGGGCATAAAAAATCCCACCGAACAAGATTTTCTTACTCAGTGGGATGTGATTTTTTCAACTTACATTAAACTTTTTCCGCTGCCCCAGGCATCCCCGACCTTTTCGCCGATCACATGATAAGCGTTATTAAACGGATCAAAGCAAATCGGAGCGACCTTGCTGACATCAACCTTATTGTCTGTCAGTGCGGATTCGTCCACGCTGACATTGACGATTTCTCCCTTGAGAATGCAGGTTTCCTCATCATAACAGATCACCTTACACTCCATGCATACTGCAAGTTCATTGATTATCGGTGCATTCACCAGTTCGCTTTTTGTGGCAGTAAATCCGGCTTTTGCAAACTTATCCTCAGTGTTGTTGCCAGAAGCAATTCCGACATAATCACACCCTGCAACATGAGCTGCATCGGCCATACTTACCGTAAACGCTCCAGTCACTGCAAAATTCTTACAGGTTTTGTGGTTTGGCGAAAGACAAATAGAAATCTCTTTCTCCTCACTGATACCGCCCCATGCAGCATTCATCGCATTGGGATTTCCGTTTTCATCGTATGTTGCGATGATGAAAACCGGCTGCGGATAGCTGTAAGCCTTTGCACCAAAATTTATTCTGCTCATAATTGATTCCTCCTGTATCTGAAAAATATTACTCTTCAATTATATCACTTTTCTGGAATATATTCAATAGATTCTGTAAAGCTGATTCAAATGCCTTGTCCTGCTCCCCTGTCCGTTTTGGCATACCTTTCAATCTTCCGCCGCTCTGTCGGATTTTCTTTGAAACTGCACGAAATTCCAGTAATCCCGAAATATTATCATTAGTGTATTCTTTTCCGTCCTGATTGAGAACGACTGCTTGTTTACTCAGGCACATCGCCGCAAGACCGTAATCCTGCGTAATGGCAATATCACCTTGCTGAATCAGATTGACAAGCCGGAAGTCTACACTGTCTACACCTTTATCTACTACAATTGTTTTAGCACCATCATGCTCAATCTGATGTGCAGTGTCGCAGATGATAACGCATGGAATATTGAATTTTCCTGCGATTTTCAGCGCATTTCTGACAACCGGACAACCGTCAGCATCAATGTATATTTTCATAAATACTCCTTATTCACCTGTCATCTCACTGTTCTCAATATCCTTAAGTGAACGTCCATCACTTGTCTTCCAGCTTGTTAAACCATTTGCACTTTTGCCAATCACAAACATGGCTGCATAAGACGGACTGGAAAGCAAAACATCTTCTTCTAAAATACCCGATTCAATACTTGCTTTCTTCCGCTGTTCTTTCAGCGCAGTTGAAATTGTGTTGTCGTCAACCGGTGATATGTGACTTCCTTTCAAAACAACAAAGCCTTCTGATGTGCGGATTCCGTCAGCTTCTATTTTTCCGAAATCTTTAATTGTACGCTCTAAATGAAGTCTAATCTCTTCGGTTTGTCCTTTACCTGATGTATCATTTTTACTTTTATCCGGCTTGTCCAGAGGTTCCAGAACTTTAAATCCAAGAGCTCCCAACAGTATTTTTACATTTTCTATAAATTCTTCCATCGCTGCAATCTGCGATTCTTTCATGATTGTATTGCGATATGTATTTTTAGTCAGCACAAAATATCTTTTGAGACTTCTGGCAATTTCCACAAACCGATTCTCAAGATAACGAATCAAAGCCTTATTCAAATCCCTGCCCACAAAAATGACAGCTGTACTCCAATAATACTTTTCTTTTTCTGAAGTGTAGTCACGCATATGCTGTATAAGACGTTCCTTTACATTTTCTGCTTCGCCTATATACACAGAATCCGAGCCATTGGCATCTTTGCAAAACAAGAAGTATACACCTGCCTGTGTGATGTCCTCTCGTCTGCATCCTGCAACCTCAATACGTGGAATTTTTATCGCCTTTCCGTTCCAGTTTGATAGTTCCGCTGTCACAATACTGTCAGCAGTACCATTTACAAGGAATAATTCGATTGATTTTCCATACTTCATTCTGATTCTCCTTTTATTCTTCTTCAGTCACATTTCCCACACCAATGACAGCCATTGCAACTGTTTTTTCTTTTGCAGAATCTGCATTCGGCTGCATTGGAATATCCGTATTTTCTGACGGATAGCTAAGTCCCGAACGCTGTGCCTGTACTCTCTGATACGCTTTCGGAATGCGATATGCCTTACCGTCTTTGATAAAAATATTTCCTGTACCGATAAAGTCAAACGGCACATCTGCATTTTCACACTGGTCATGCAAAGACTTTATCCACTCATAACGGCAAGGTCTTGTTCCGTCATAATTTTCGCCGTCAGCAAGAACCTTTTCAAACTGACCTGTTGCAAAATACTGTTCTGCATGGATTTCCGATAAAATAGGCGCACACATAAACGCCTTATGCTTTGCAGGAATATCCAACAATATCGGAAGCCTTTCATCAGCACGCTTCTGATTTTCTGTTGTTACACATAGAATGACATTCTCCCAGCCGTCGTTCCAATCACATGGCAGATTTTCTTCAATACGCTCCGCACGCTTCGTCTGAATCCAGAACGTCACATCGGGACGCTGACGAATCATATCCCAGATCTCATTTCTCCATATATCAGCTTCTTCCAGAAAAAAATCAGAAGTCATGCAGACGTGAAGCAACGTTCCTGACTGAATTTTATAATTCCCCTGTCTGTCCTTTTTCAGCGGAAGATTAAAATTCGTTTTTGTTTTATATATCTCACTGCCGTCACGGTCACGCTGTGCATCGAGATGGTACATATAGCAATGGTCGCAGCCCTCTGAATATTTACGGCAGCCGTGCCACGGATTCCATATCTGCATCATAAATTCTCCAGAAGCTGACGGCATCCATCATAAATATCATTATAGGCAACATCAAATCTATCCGTGTACCAAGGGTCTGAAACGTCTTTATTTTTAAGCAGCTTGCATACTTTATGATTGGGATCTCCGCCGAAAATCCGTATGGTATTTGTGACATTTCTGCTGTCCATGCAAAGAAACAAATCATATTTATCATAATCTGATTTTTCAGCTGTACGGCTCTTTTCCCCTTGCAGAAAATGTCATGCTTTGCAAGTTCTTCTTTTGCAGGCGGATATACGGAATTTCCAATTCCGTTCCATATTTCCTCGGTGCTTGTTGCAGAAGAAGCAACGACAAACTCTTTTTCACGTCCACATTTTTTCAGCATATCCTTGAAAATAAACTCCGCCATCGGACTGCGGCAGATATTGCCATGGCAGACAAACATAATTTTTATCATACTATTTCATCCCGTCATTCTCATAATAATTTCATTACCATGCTCTTTCAGCCATAATTTCTGCTTTTCATAATCAGGCAGGACTTTCCTGACATCTGCCCAAAATTGCGGTGAGTGATTCATTTCTTTTCTGTGGCACAATTCGTGTACTACCACATAATCCAGAATCTCCGGCGGCATCAGCATCAACAGACAATTGAAATTCAGATTTCCTTTACTTGAGCAACTGCCCCACCTGCTTTTCTGATTGCGAATTGTAATTCTGCCATATGTAACTCCTACTATTTCAGCAAAATAAGTGACTCGTTTCGGAATAACTTCCAATGCCTGATTTGCAAGCTCATGTATTTCTTCAATTGTCAAAGGTTTTATCTGCGACATTTGTTGCTGACGTTCCTTAACTGCCAGCAAATGCTTCTCAATCCATTCTGACTTCTGATGCAAGAATTCTTTAATCTGAGCGTCTTTCATCTGCATAGGTGCTTTCAGTTCAATGCTTCCGTCCGGCTTGATTTGCAGAGAAATTGTCTTCCTTTTGCTTTTGATGATTTTTATACTGTCCATACTATATCACACCAATTCCTCATGGCTCATGCCCTTGATTTTCTTATATGTGGCTCTGTCAAGAAACAGTTACTGTGCCTTAGCATTTTTTCTTTTTCACACATTTCTTTTTCAATTATAGCATGACTCACTAAAAAAAGCAATCTGTTTTCCATCTTATATATCCAAATATTTAAAAATATTTTGATTAAAACATATCATACTATTGCAATTTCACGTAAAGTACGATATAATATTTTCAAGACCGAAGCATAACTATTCGACCTTATGTGTCGAGAGTTATGCTCTTTTTTTGTAGTCTCAGCTTTTGTTCACAAAAAGTTTACAAATCTGACCTTCCGATTTTGACCCCTTAATTTGTCTTAGTATTTTCAGGAGGGCAAATAAGGCTCATTCTCAAAACTGAATATGGAGGGAGGAAATGCTATGTCTACTCCCTCGCACAATGATAGAATGGAACTTGAGATTTTCGATAGTTTCAGTAAAACAGTGATGAGAAATACAGGCAGAAATATAGCCTCTGCTTCTAAAACAATAGAAACAAATGAAACTGTCAGTACAGATACGGTGCAGTACATACTGAAAACACAGGGCGAAAGAGAAATTTATCCGTCTGAACATATTATCAATGACGGAAAAGGTCAAAGCTGTGTCATTACAACAGAATGGCTGTATCAGGCTATGCCCCTGCTGACAGCAAAACAGAAAGAGGTGATCATTTTGGAATTCTGGTACGGAATGTCTGTTTCCGATATTTCCGAAACATTACATATTTCCAAGCGTTCCGTATTTGAAAGGAAGAAAAACGCATTTAACAGCATCCGAAATTACTATGAAAGGAATCAAAAATAATGGAACTTGATTATGAAACTGTGCGCCGTGCCATAAAAGGCGACCATAATGCGCAGACCAAACTTCTGAACCACTATGACGGTTACATAAATACTCTGTCTACTGTTATTGAGGTCAAACCGGATGGCACAGAACGCCGCTATGTAGACGAGGATATGAAAGCAGAGATACAGACAAAGTATCTTGAGGCACTTCCAAAGTGCAGGGTGATCAAATGATACTGACAGATTTATTTGAATTTGCCTACGTACCGGACTGGTACGGGCAGTTAGAAGAACTTGCTGATATGATTCTGCCTGAATCATGGCGATTTAAGAAACCTGCATCTGAAACTAAAAATTTTGATACCCCAATTCTGGAACGATATATCAACTTGATTTTCAGAAAACAGAGCATTGACCACAACACAGCGCCTGACGCACTATCGGCACAGGGATTTTTCCATATTGAAAATGAACGTGCCTGCTTTCACACCGGACTTTACACACAGAGATATAAAGCAGTTTATGCTTGTTTTGAGAGAAATAAGAAACAAAATTCCACTTTAAAATGGTATTTCAGCGGCTTCTGTGATGAGGTTTCTCCAAATCTGAAATACATACATCCATTGCCCAACAAGCCATACTTCCCGGCTATGAAAAACGGAGTTAATTTTATCCCGGAATGGCCGATCCGAGTAAATGTTGATCATATCTTAGGTGACGAAGAAAATCTTGAACGTATTCCATCAAAAATTCGCAAGGCAAAGAATCTGCCGCTGTTACTGGAAACGGCAGTAGAACTCGCAAGAAGAAAGTCTGTGGTAGAACCAAGTATCATTGTTCCACAGGGATACCAGAACAGATTACAGTATCTTCTCCCTGTATGCCTGACAAATATGGTCAAGCCTGATCTTGCCATGACGCTTTCCGTTATGAACGGATACTATCTGGGCAACACATGTCTGACGCTTGAAATGGCATATTTGAATGCAAGAATGATTGCACGTCCGACAGCCGGATGGCTGACAGACTTAGTAAAATAATCACTACATATAAAATCAGAGAGTCCGACAAGCTGCACTGAGTTTGTAGCTTGTTGGATTTTTTTATTTATTAAAGTTTATAGCAATCTAATTTGTTAATTTTTTGTGAACGATATAACTTTTTTTCTAAAGGTGCAAGAGGGTTGCACCTTTACGATGTATGATAGATATATAAGATGAAAACAAGGGGGTGAGCAAGTGTGCTAAGACAGTTAAAGCCGAACGAACGTCGAGAAGCAATATTGATGATTTTGTGTAAAAGACGATATGACACAATATCAAATCTGGCACAGGAATTTGGCGTTTCGGTTAGAACTATCAAATACGATATAGAAGAACTAACGCTTGCTCACCCTATTGAGACAATACGTGGCAGATATGGGGGAGGTGTTCGTGTGTCAGATGGTTATTATGCTGATAAAAAGTACTTAGATTCAGAACAAGTAAATCTTTTGAAAAAGTTGTATCCTTTGCTTTCTGAAAGTGACAAAAAAATAATGGACAGCATTTTGAAAGATTTTGCATTGTAAACTACATAAGGAGAATCACAAAATGAAAGAAATCTCAAAAATCCCAATCAAAGCAAATCTGTACCAGCATCAGCAGAATGCCTGCCGATTTGCCTGCGAACGCTTCGGAATCCTGCCGTCCGAAGTACATAGTAACGGAGTTGCACTGCTGATGGAAATGGGCTGCGGAAAAACAATCACCAGTATTGCAATTGCAGAAATCCTGCATCAATACAAGAATATTAAGAAAATTCTGATAACTGCGCCTTTGTCCATACTCGGCGTATGGGAACAGGAATTTGCACGTTTTGCAGATTTCCCATATCAGATGACAATGCTGAAAGGCAGCAGTTCTCAGAAGAAAAAGCAGCTATCCAAATTGCATGGAAATACTCTGCAAATTGCAGTAGTCAATTACGAATCAGCATGGAGGCTGGAAAAGGAACTTCTTGCTTTTAATGCTGATCTTATCATTGCAGACGAGGCTCATAAGCTGAAAGAAAACCGCACATCTCAGTCAAAATCAGTGCACCATTTAGGTGACAAAGCAAGGTACAAACTTCTTCTGACTGGAACGCTCATAACAAATAAGGAGATCGACGTATTTTCGCAATATCGTTTTCTGAACAGCGAAATCTTCGGGACAAGTTTCTATGTGTTCCGCAACAGATACTTTGATATGTGCGGCTACGGCAATCATATTCCTGTTTTCAAAAAACAGATGATGGAAGATTTTCTGCAAAAAATGCATTCTATCGCCTATCGTGTAACGAAAGCGGAATGTCTTGATTTACCCGAAATTACGGAAGAGATACGCACTGTAGAGTTAGAGCCGAAAGCTATGAAGCTGTACAAGCAGCTTGAAAAAGAAAGCTTTGCGGAGCTTGCCGGTTCAGAAGTTTCCGCAGTGAATGTTCTAACCAAAATGCTACGTTTATCGCAAATGACAGGCGGTCATCTCACGGATGATGAGGGAGATACAACTGCTGTAAGTACGGCAAAATTGGACGCTCTTTCAGATATTTTGGACACCATGCTTGCCGAAGATAAAAAGCTGGTCATCATGGCAAGATTTGTGCCGGAACTCAATGATATTCAAAAACTTCTTGAAAAGTAAAACATCGGTTATGCTTCTGTTCGTGGAGGTATTTCTGACCGTGCCGAAGAAATCCGAAGATTTCAGAATGATGCAGACTGCCATGTATTTATAGGACAGATCGCAGCGGCAGGACTTGGAATTACACTGACGGCAGCGTCAACAATGGTGTTCTATTCGCTTGATTACAGCATGAGCAATTTTGAACAGGCAAAGGCAAGAATCCACAGAGTATCGCAGACTGAAAACTGCCTGTATATTTACCTTATTGCGAAGAATACCGTGGATGCAAAAATCCTTCGTTCTCTGCGTGATAAGGTGGATTTAGCGAGAACTTTGGTAGACGATTATCGTAACGGAATCAATCCGTTTCAGGAAAAGGAGGACTAAAATGGAACTTAAAATGTATGAGCTTGCGGAGCAGCTGAAACAGCTTCGTGAGGAGAAAAAGGACGCAGAACAGCGTGTTAAGGACATCAACGCTGAAATCGACAAGACGGAATATGCACTGGTTCAGCTTATGGCAGAAACTGAAACGCAGAACTTTACCCGTGCAGGAACGATGTTCTCGCTGACAACCAAAACCCGTGCATCCGCTGTGGCAGGGCATAAGGACGAGCTGTATTCTGCTTTAAAGGAGAACGGATTCGGCGAGCTTGTTTATGAAACTGTCAACGCCAACAGCCTGTCAGCCTTTGTCAAGGAGCAGATTTCTGAAAATCAGGATACCGTTCCCGACTGGTTAAGCGGTCTTGTAAACGTCTATGAGCAGACCTCTGTGTCTGTCCGTAAATCTACGAAATGAAAGGAATCAGAACTATGAAAAATGAACTTATGGAAACAAACAGCACAGGTTTTCTTGCTTTGCAGGACTTCGATCTTGCTAATGTGATGAGCGAGGAAATGGACGGTCTTTCGGCAACTTTTGAGCGTATCAAGATACCGTCAGGCGGTGGAATCATGTTTGAGATTCCCGGCGATAACCCCGATGAACCCGAAACTGTCAAGGATTTTTCGGCAGTTATCCTCTATCAGCACTCCTTGAATGCTTACTACAAAAGCGAATATCAGGGCGGCTCTAATCCTCCCGACTGCGGCAGCTACGACGGTCATAACGGTGAGGGCAATCCCGGCGGAAACTGCGATTCCTGTCCTTTAAATCAGTATGGTTCGGGCAAAAACGGTGCGAAAGCCTGCAAGAATCGCCGCCGTCTGTATCTTCTTCGTGAGGGCGAGATTTTCCCCATGATTCTTTCACTGCCGACAGGTTCACTGAAAGCATTTACACGTTATCTTATGCGTGTGATTCCGAAATACAAGAACTCAAATGCTGTGGTGACCAAATTTACGCTGAAAAAAGCGTCAAGCAATACGGGAATCAATTACAGTCAGGCACAATTTGCGGTGGAACGTGCTTTGTCGCCGGAGGAATATCAGCTGATCTCTGCTATGACGGAACAAGTCAAGACACTCAGCCGAAATGTTGGCTATGATGCAGATGATGCGTTGAATGTTGATCCGGAAACAGGCGAAGTCATCGAGCCGCTGAATTGAGGAGAATGTCATGGATAATTACAGATGCGTAACTTCGGTGCAGGAAATTCAAAAGTACATAGGAAATGCGACTATTGTTGCTTTTGACTATGAAACATCGCCGGACGAGCCTTACCGAATGGAAGAAAAAGCTGCTCTCGACCCGCATAAAAGTCATATTGCAGGATGCAGTTTTTCTGTTAAAGAGCATACAGGGATCTACGTCCCTGTTACTCATAAAGTCGGTGAAAACATTGATAATTCGCCTTTTTTCAATTTCCTGCACAGTTTTCTCACAAACAAAAATATCATCAAAATCGCACATAATATCGCCTTTGAATCTGCGGTGTCCTGTCATCAGGACATCGTGATTCAGCCGCCTGTTTACGATACGATCTGTGCGGCGCAGATGACCTTGAAAAGCAATTATGAATTCCGCAAACTTGCCGACAGCGGTCTGAAAAAACTTGCATCAGAACTTTGTCACGAGCCTCTGCCGACATTTTCAGAGGTTACAAACGGCAGACATTTTGATGAATTGGATGCGCAGGATTCTGAAACAGTACGATATGGCTGTGCAGACTCTGATTTTGCACTTCGCCTGTATCATATCTTCAACAACTGGTTTGATCGCTTTCTGCCAAACCATAGGTATATTGTGGAGCAGATTGAATCTCCCACAGCGGTGTATCTCGGCATTATGAAGCATAATGGTGTACCGGTTGATGAGGACTTGATGAAGTCTCGTCAGCAGGAAGCGGAACAGCAAATGCAGCGTGTCAGGAACGAGATAACTATGCTCATCGGAGATATTGAAATCGGTGCAAACTGCGGTACAAAGGCATTCAAGGATTATCTGTATCAGACCTTGAAACTACCTGTTATGAAAGTTACTGCATCAAACAAGGAAGCGGCAGATGATGCTTCAATGACCATGCTGAAGGAATGGTGTGACGCAAATCGCCCTGAACTATCTCCGTTGTTTGCATTGGTGCAGGAATACAGAAAATGGGGCAAAATCAAGTCCACATACATTGACGGCTATCTGAAATATATCAATTCTGCAACAGGCAGGATTCATCCGGATTTCTTTGCATTATCCACCGAAACAGGTCGTATGAACTGCCGAAATCCAAATATCCAGAATTGCCCCCGTAAGAGCAACGATCCCATTGGTGTTCGTAACTTTATCAAAGCACCGAAAGATCATCTGATTCTGTCGCTGGATTTCTCACAGATTGAATTAAGAGTTGGAGCATTCTACTGTCGTGACAAGACGATGATGGAAACTTACAAAAACGGAGGTGATATTCACGCTGCGACTACTTCCGTTATCTTTGGCTGTACTTATGAAGAAGCACAGGACAAGCACCGCAAGGAATACAAGGAACAGCGTACAATCGCCAAAAATGTGAATTTCGGCACATTCTATGGACTTTTTCCGAAAGGACTGCAAAGTACGCTGAAATTCAAAGCAGGCGTGGAAAAATCCATTGATGAATGCACCGCAATTATTGCAAATCTGAAAGCCGGATACCCTGCACTTACAACATGGCAGGAAGAAACAAAACGAGATGCCGCAGGAAAAATGTATATCGAAACATGGCTTGGCAGACGACGTTATTTGCCGAATATTCGCAATGATAACTGGGGACTAAAGTCCTTTGCGGAACGATGCGCATTGAATACACCGATTCAGGGAACAGCGGCAGATATTCTGAAACTTGCGATTGTCCGTATCTTAGAGGGACTGCCGTCACGTCCGTGGCTGAAACCGATATTACAGATCCACGATGAACTGACGTTTATTATTCCGAAAGAAAGACTTTCCGAAGCGGTAGAGTTTATTCGTGAATGTATGGAAAAACAGCCGTTTCCTGAGTTTGACCTTCCGCTTGTGGCGGAAGCATCTGCCGGAGAGAGTTTCGGTAATTTAGATGAATTGGAGGGATGAGTTTGGCATCAACGCATAACAGCGAGGGATATTACTCTCCAACCGAATTTGAAGCAATGAAAAGAATTGAGACCGAGGAGCGAAAAGCACGCCGTTTAGCTACTTTTCGCCCTCTGGTATATATCTGCTCTCCCTATCGTGGAAATACAAATGTGAACATTAAAAATGCACAGAGATACAGCCGATTTGCCGTCAGAAATCACAGCATTCCCTTTGCACCGCATCTGCTTTTTCCGCAGTTTATGGACGATTCGCTTGGTGAAGAACGGCAGACGGCAATGTTCATGAATTATGTAATGCTGACCAAATGTGTGGAATTATGGGTATTCGGCGGTAATATTTCTAAGGGTATGGCACAGGAGATAAAGTGGGCGAAACGCAGGCATATGCCGATTCGTTATTTCACGGAAAAAATGGAGGAAGTCTTATGAATATATCGGCACAGGATGTCATAAATGTCATGTTCAATCCCGATGATACGGTGAATCTGCGTGTTTTTGACGACAGAAAAGAGGGCATCTTCACAGGTGCAAAGCTGTCTGTGGAAGCAGGAAAGTTCTTTGCTGTGGAGTCAACTTTGAGGGAGCATAACAAGAAAAATCATGGTATCTTTTTTGTGGTGAACTCTGGAGGTCAGACCGATGACAGCATTACTCGCATCAATGCACAGTTTGTTGAGATGGACGATAAGACTTTCGAGGAACAGCAGGCGCTCATCGACTCATTTCATCTTCCGCCGTCTATGGTTATCAGGACAAGAAAATCTCTGCATACATACTGGTTTGTAAAAGATGCAAAAGTAGCGAAATTTCGCCCGATTCAGAAAGCTCTTGTGCAGCATTTCGGCGGCGATCCTGCCTGCGTCAATGAAAGCCGTGTTATGCGTCTGCCGGGATTTTATCACTGCAAGAATGAACCTGTTCTGGTGGAATGTATCTCGTTTCATCCTGAACGAAGATATACGCAGGAACAGCTTGCAGAGGCTCTGCCCAATGTAGAAACTGAATCTCCGAAGGAAGAACTTCATGGCGAACAAAAAGGCATTCACATCGTAGAAGCGGAGTGTGATTTTATCAAGTACTGTCGTGATAATGCAGCATCACTGCCGGAGCATGACTGGTATGCAATGATTTCAAATTTAAGCGTATTTGACGGCGGTGCAGAGGTCATACATCAATATTCCAAGCCTTATCCGAACTATTCCTTTGAAGAAACGCAGAAGAAAATACAACATTTTCTCAGCAGCGGAACGAAGCCTATGACCTGCCGAACGATTGCCGAAAAAGGCTATCAGTGTCCGAAATTAAAAGAGGGGAAGTGTAAATGTAAATCCCCTGCGGCACTGTGTTTTCAGCCCCTCACAATAAACGGAATCCGTGTTATTCTGCGTCAGCAGCAGATTCAGAATGCAGTTGTGGAGGATTTGCAGACGGCACGAAATTTTGTATCTGATTATCTTTACAATGTGGACTGTGTAACTGCTGAATCTATTATAAATTACGATTTGAAGCAGTATTTCGGCTTCAAAAATGCAGACATCAAGCCGCTGTTTTCGATGCAGAAGGAACTTTACAAGACTTTTCTGAGTAAGTCGGAAACTAAAAAGCATCAGTCGGGTATGGATATTCCCGACTGGTATGAAATGACGGAACGTGGGGCGAAATTCCTGCCCGGTGTTCTGGCAGAATATATGACGCAGAATGCGCCTGTCTTTTATGCGGCGGAGCAGTATTACTGCTATGAAAACGGCGTATTTCACGGAATTACGGAACTGACAGCACGAAATATGGTGCGTGAAAAGATGATGACAAGATACACAAAGCTCTCTCAGATAAATGATACAGAAGGACAATGGAAAATGCAGGTACAGAAGGATATCCGGGAGCTTAATCCAAATCCGTACATCATCAATGTGCAGAATGGACTTTACAATGTGCTTGACGGTGTGATTTCCGAGCATACGTCAAAATATCTGTCAACGGTACAGCTGAACGTCCGATATACTCCCGGTTCGGAATGTCCGAGATTTATGAGATTTCTGCATGAATCGCTGGAAGATGACCAGATAGCACTTATTCAGGAAATGCTGGGTTACTTTCTGATTCCCGTAAATCATGCACAGAAATGCTTTATCATAGTCGGAAAAGGCGGTGCAGGAAAATCCGTACTTCTGCGTGTTCTGAATGAACTGCTGCTTGGAAAAGAGAACGTGTCCAATGTGGCATGGCAGGCGCTCAGTGACCGTTTCAAGACAGCGGAGCTTTTTGGAAAATGGGCAAATATCTGTGCGGAACTGCCTACAAAAGGCATCGAAGACAACGGCATTTTCAAGGCTCTTGTCGGTGAGGACTATCTGACGGTAGAGAAGAAAAACAAGAATCCGTTTTCCTTTCAGCCTTATGCAAGACTGCTGTTTTCCTGCAACAGTATACCTAAAAACTATGGCGATAAGTCCGAGGGATTTTATCGAAGGCTCATTATTGTGCGTTTCAATCATTCCGTGCCGGAGGATAAGCGTGATCCCGAACTTTTAGAAAAATTTCGATGCGAAGCGGACGGTATATTTCTGTTTGCACTGGAAGGTCTGCATCGTCTGATGAACAATCATTTTCAGTTCTCCGAAACAAAAGCCAATCGTGAAGAATTGCAGAAATATCGTGAGGACAGCAACAGTGTGCTTGCCTTCGTCAGGGATTGCTGCGAATTGAAAATGGATGCGGAGGTCGGCAGGGCTGAATTTTTTGACCGATATAAGTCATACTGTGACAGCTGCGGTCTGACGCCGTTCAGCCAGCAGAACTTCAACAATGAACTTGAAGCCAATTATCCAACTGTTGTGAGAGCTGCTGACAAGCTCGGGAAACGACGTACATGGAGAGGAATCCATTTTGCGGAGGTTTTAAAATGACGAATATCAAGCCACGGGATAGTCTGCGCTGTTTTCTGACAGCATTTACAGGCTTTACGTGAGATTTCTGTAATCCTTTCTATATTTACTATTATATACATATATCTATTTTCTTGTTTTTTATTATTATAATAGTAATTTACTTGTA
This sequence comes from uncultured Alistipes sp., assembly GCA_964401315.1. Classification (GTDB taxonomy): domain Bacteria; phylum Bacillota; class Clostridia; order Oscillospirales; family Ruminococcaceae; genus Ruminococcus. Next base: position 8,826 of record CAYNYB010000014.1, on the reverse strand, counting down.
AAATCAGTAAAGGAGTAAGAGGTGAAAAAATTGAAAGAATCAGATATTGTAAGGGCAATTTTGAAATATCTGAAAACTGTATCTGACTGTTTCTGCTGGAAGGAACACGGCGGTATGTATGGAACGGCGGGTATTCCCGATATTATCTGCTGCTATCGTGGAAAATTCGTAGCTTTTGAGGTCAAGACAGAAAAGGGCAAAACTACGGCCTTGCAGGATTCAATTATCAACAAAATACAGAAATGCGGTGGAAAAGTTGCGGTTGTTCGGTCAGTTGATGATGTTAAAGCAGTTTTGGAGGAGGTAAAGCAGAAATGAGTGTAATCTGGCAGTATTTAGACAAGAGGAGTGCGGCAATCAATGCACTTAAGGACTATGGCAGTATGAAATACATACTGGAACATACCGATGAGGAGATCACTAACATTCACGATGACATGACAGCAATTTGCAGTCCTGAATTTACAGATATGCCACATGGCAGTTTCAATCCTCAGTCTGGTGAAATAAGACTGACGGCTGCAATTGATGAAATTGATGTCCTGCGTGAGCGTTGCCGTCAGGCAAAGGAGTACATGGAGTGGTTTCAGCCTGCATGGGATATGCTTTCCGAGGATGAACGCTATGTGCTGGAGCAGTTTTATTGGGTGGATGACGACAGATGTGATGCCCTCTCTAATATCTGCGATAAGTACAGCATAGAACGTACTTCCGCTTATAAAAAGAAAAATCGTGCGGTTGCAAAGCTTGCACTTTTACTTTTCGGAAAGTAAAGTGTCCAAAATCACGGATGACAAATCTGTAAAAGTGTGCTATAATAATATCATCGAAGAATGTAAAGACAGCCTTTGTGGGAGAAATCCTGCGAAGGCTATTTTCATAATCAAAGGAGAATTATTATGCTTGCAAAGAAAGTTTTAAGAAACGGCATCGGTCTGAACAGCCGTATCAAAGAGCAGATCGCTATGTATCGTGATTGGAAGGAACTGTCCGCCGAATTTAATGATGAGGAAATACAAGGAATCCTCACGGATGCTCGTGCAGATCTTTTGGAATCTATCCGAATGAAACGTAACCTTGAAGAAATCATCATGGACAACAACAATGCCGACCAGCGTGAGATTCTCCGTTTGCGTTATTTCTATTCAGCGACTTGGGCAGCCATTGCCGATGAACTGAATGATACGGTTGAATGGGTTAAAGAGCAGCATCGCAAGGCGCTGAAAAAGATTCATGTTGAAGTGACAGACTACTGCGAGGAGTACGATTTATATGCCGAGGAAGAGTAAGCGTCCATGCAGTCACCCCGGCTGTCCTAATCTGACCGATGGCAAGTACTGTGAGGAACATAAACTTCTCCACCCTGACAGACCTTCGGCAGAAAGCCGTGGTTACAACAGCAAGTGGCGTAAGCTGTCACAGCAGTATCTCCGCAAGCATCCGCTTTGCATACGATGCCTTGCCAATGGAAGATACACCAAGGCTACTGTTACAGACCATATCATTCCACACCGCAACAGACCGGAGCTTATGTGGAACGAGGATAATTTTCAGGCATTGTGCAAACCCTGTCACGATAAGAAAACATGGACTGAGGATAAGAATCCTGAGTACACCTATTGACCGCCGGGGGGCGTAAAAATCCCTAAAAATCGGAATAAAAATCTACCGGGGCTCCCTCTCACACAAAAAATCCGGATTTCAAACGGGGTATTGCCCCCTGATATTATAAAAAATTCGGAATACTCCGAAAATACGATACTTTCCCGACTTTTCAGCCGGGATTTTTTATGCTCTTTTTTACGCCGATGTTTGATTTTTGTTTGAATTTTTTAAGGGGGTGAAAGCATCATGGCGAAAGACGGTACAAATCGGGGCGGTGCAAGAGCAGGTGCAGGACGTCCAAGAAAGTCACTTGCAGACAAAATCGCAGAGGGAAAATCGGCGGAAGTCATGATGCAGCCTGCGGAAATTGAATCTGCTGACGTTCCGCCTGTGCGTGAATTCATGCAGGAGCTACAGCGTGACGGCACAAAGCTTATGGCTGATGAGGTGTACACCGAAACATACCAATGGCTTAAAGAACGCTCCTGTGAAAAGATAGTCAGCAGACAGCTCGTGGAGCAGTATGCCATGAGCATTTCACGCTGGATACACTGTGAGCAGATTGTCACTAAGTACGGCTATATTTCAAAGCATCCGACAACGAACGCTGCGATTGCTTCGCCCTATGTTGCGATGTCGCAGAATTACATGAAACAGGCAAATCAAATCTGGAATCAGATTTTTCAAATTGTCAGGGAAAATTGCAGCGTGGAATTTCAGGGCAATCCGCAGGACGATATGATGGAAAAACTGCTCCGAAGCAGAAAGTGAGGTTTTTTATGAAATCCAATACAGACACACAATTCTGGCGTGACTTGAAGAACAGCCGTCAGCATCTAACCAAACAGCAGTACCGCACACTCAAAGGGCAGGCAGTGAAAGGTCATGTTATGGACGCTCGAAAAGGATTGCAAAAAATTCTGCACAGGAGGGCTGGATGATGAAAACGACTACAGAATTTCAGCTTGTGAACATTGACAAGTTAGTTCCCTATGCTAACAATGCCCGTACCCACAGTAAGGAACAGATTCTAAAATTACGTTCTTCTCTGCGTGAATTTGGTTTCGTGAATCCTGTTATCATTGACAAGGATTTTAATGTCATCGCAGGTCACGGAAGAATTATGGCGGCAAGGGAAGAAGGCATTACAGAAGTTCCATGTGTGTATGCCGACCACCTGACCGATGCTCAGAAGAAAGCATATATCCTTGCGGATAATCGTATGGCATTGGATGCAGGCTGGGACGATGAACTTCTTGCTGTTGAACTTGAAGAACTTCAGAACCTCGGCTTTGACCTCGGTCTTACCGGATTTGATGAAAAGGAACTGGCGGATTTATTTGCATCGGACGAAGATGCAAAACAGGATGATTTTGACGTTGATGCGGAACTGGAAAAGCCCTGCTTCTCTAAATCCGGTGATATATGGCATCTTGGCAGACATACCGTTATCTGCGGTGATTCTACGCTGCCTGAAACGTATGCGGCTCTGCTCGGTGATACCAAGGTGAACCTTGTCTGCACCGATCCGCCGTACCTTGTCAATCTCGAAAGTACATCGGGTAAAATCAAGAACGACGACCTTGATGATGAAAAGGGCTATGAATTTCTGAAATCCGCATTCGAGAGATTCCACGAATCTATGGCGAAAGATGCGAGTATTTATGTGTTTTATGCCACTTCAAAAGCTCGTGTATTTCATGATGCTTACGAAGATGCAGGATTCAAAGTCGGAGCTGGACTTGTCTGGAAAAAAGACCGTCTTGTGCTTACAAGAACCGACTGGAAATATATTCATGAGCCGATTATTTGGGGCTGGCGTAAGGACGGCAAGCATATCTGGTACGGTGACCAGAAACAGAAAACCGTATTTGAGTTTGACCGTATCAAAAACAGCAAAGAGGATGGCTGCGGTCATCCGTCAAGCAAGCCTGTTCCGCTTATCGCATATCTGATTCAGCAGTGTACGCAGAGCAACGGACTTGTTCTTGACGGTTTTCTTGGCAGCGCATCAACATTGATTGCCTGTGAACAGCTTGACCGTATCTGTTACGGCGTGGAGCTTGAACCGAAATTTGTAGATGTTGCGGTCAAAAGGTACATTCAGCTTAATGAGGGCAACTCCGATGATGTGTATTTAATTCGTGACGGACAGAATCTGAAATACGAGGATGTAATGCCGGAAAGCGAGCCTGCCGATGACCAAACGTGAATGTGCAGTAATAACAGCTTACACAGATATTGCGATGCTGAAAGGCGATGACCTGAAATACCTTTACAGCTATCTTTCCAGCATCATCGGCCGACCTGTGTATTCGCATGAAATCCCTGCTGTAATCGATCAATACAGAAATACGGCTATTAGAAATGATTTTCTTGCACTTTGCAGGAATGCGGAGGAGGAATGTTGATGAATCAAACACTGACACTTGGAAGTCTTTTTGACGGCAGCGGATCGTTTCCGGTCGCCGGTATTTTATCAGGAATCACGCCGATTTGGGCATCAGAAATCGAACCCTTCTGTATCAGAGTGACGACCAAAAGACTGCCGCAGGTAAAGCATTTAGGCGATATTTCGCAGATTAACGGTGCGAAAATTGAACCAGTGGACATCATAACATTCGGTAGTCCATGTACCGACTTATCTATCGCCGGAAAGAGAGCCGGACTGAATGCAGAGCGTTCAGGGCTGTTCTTTCAGGCTATCAGAATCATAAAAGAAATGAGGTGTGCGACAAATGGAAAATATCCGAGATTTGCAGTGTGGGAGAACGTTGCCGGGGCATTCAGTTCAAACGGCGGAGAGGATTTCAGAACCGTCCTCGAAGAATTCTGCAAAATCAAAGAACCAGATGTATCTGTCCCTAAGCCTGAGAAGTGGACAAAATCAGGCGAAATACTGGGAGATAATTACTCTGTTGCCTACAGAACATTCGATGCTCAATACTGGTATACGCCCCAACGAAGAGTGCGTATCTACCTTGTCGCAGATTTTGACAGCGGATGTGCATCCCAAATATTATTTGAGTCCGAGGGCTTGTCTGGGTATTCTTCGGAGAGCTTCAGAGCGTGGCAAGCAGCTTCCCGAAGTGCTGAAAATTGCTCTGGAACGGCAGGCACAAGCTTAGTATTCTCAAATCATGGGCAGGACACTCGTTTTAAAGGTCCTGTTGATGTTGCCGAAACAATCTCCGCATCATACGGAACAGGCGGCAATAATCAGCCGTTTGTGGTGGAATCAGCTGGCTTTTGTACGGAACATTCCGCCAAGGCTCGTGGCATTGGTTTTGAGAAAGAAACCTCTCCGACACTCCGTGCAGGTGTAGTTCCGGCAACGCTGAAAATCAGATGTGGACACGGAATTGGCGGTCGTGGAGCATTGATACAGGAAGATAAATCCGCAACGCTGTCCTGCAATAACGACCAGACACTTTTCGTTCCAAAGGCTTATGGAATCTGCTCAAAGCATAGCAATTCCATGATGTCCGACAATCCCAACAGCGGATTTTATGAGGCTGATACAGCAAGAACAATTGATACGAGCAACCAATCGCCTTGCAAGAATCAGGGCGGTATGGTTGTGATTGAGGGCAATGGTTCCCGTCCATCTCATCATGGTGATGGCTACAAGAAATCCGACACTATGTACTGCCTTAACTGTACGGAGAACCACGCTGTTTCCTATGGTATCGGCAGACCTGCGATGAATCAGTCGTTCAAGGCAAAATTCAGTTTTCAGATTGAGGAAGAAAAATCCCCGACAATCGTTGCATCGGGTGCCGGCGGAGTTTCCCACCCGAAATATTCAACAAGCAAGAGTTCCCACCATACAATTGCCGAAAAGGAAAAAGCCGGAACGCTTGTTGCATCGGATTACAAAGACCCTCCTACTGTCAGCGACAGCACTCCCGAAATCGAATACATCGTTCGCCGCTTGACACCGCAGGAGTGTGCATCTCTGCAAGGGATGCCGACTTGGTGGTGTGACAGTCTGGAAACCGAAAATCCCACCGATGAAGAAATAGACTGGTGGTATGATGTTTTTGAAACGCACCGCAAGGCTATAGGAAAATCCACAAAACCGAAAAGCCGTAAACAGGTGGAAAAATGGCTGAAAAATCCGTACTCCGACAGTGCCGCTTATAAAATGTATGGAAATGGCATTGCACTCCCGTGCGCTTGGTTTGTTTTGGCAGGAATCGCCTATTTTGCTTAATATAGTTGATTTTCATTCATTTGAAATAAAAAAACTCCTTTTGTCAATCCTAATGCCACAAAAGGAGTTTTTATATAGATTATGCAAGTTTCAAAATATTCAGCAACAGAATCCAGCTCATGCCATAATATGTCACAACGGCAACAAGGTCATTCACGGTAGTGATAAGCGGACCTGATGCAACAGCCGGATCAATATTGATTTTTTTAAAGAATAAAGGAATGAGTGTTCCGACTACGCTTGAAATAACCATTGCAAGTATAAGCGATACTCCTATGCAGCCTGAAACTGCAAATGAGAAAATTACTTCTTTGTGTTTGAACAGCATTATGTAAAGTCCAACCATAACAAAAGATAGTATTCCAAGAATAAGTCCATTGAAAAAGCCTACCCGCATCTCTTTTGTGACCAATTTCAGTTTTTGTTTTATTGTCAGATTTTCGTCCATAAGTACACGGATTGTAACGGCAAGTGACTGCGTACCAACATTTCCCGCCATATCAAGAATGAGCGACTGAAATGCCATAATAAGTGTAAGCTGTGCCACAACCTTTTCAAATGCACCAACTACACCTGATACAAGAAGCCCAAGAACAAGCAATGCAAGCAGCCAAGGCAAACGTTTGAACATACTTTGTTTTAAAGGTTCATTAAGGTCTTCTTCAGCAGTAAGACCTGCAAGTTTGGCGTAATCTTCACCCATCTCATCATCAATAACTTCAACAAGGCTTTGTGCAGTGATGACACCAAGCATTTTATTTTTATTGTCAAGAACAGGAATTAAATCTTCAGAATAATCTTTAAGACGCTCAATACAATCATCAATTGACTCATTTGCATAAACGTACGGAAATGAAGTTGAGATAAGATTTTCAAGTGGTACTTCGCTCCTTGCAGTAATCAGGTCTTTCAGATCGATTGCACCGTAGAAATATTCCAACTCGTCAATAACAAACAAAGTAGAAATATTATCATTATCCTCCGCTTGTTTTACAAGTTCGTTCATTGCCTCTTTAACATTGAGATTTTCACGGATAATTATGCAATTTGCTGTCATTTTACTGCCTATTTCATCATCGTCAAAAGATGAAATAAGGATAATCTCTTTTTTGGTATCAATATCAAGAAACTCAAGAATAGTTTCTCGACGTTCTTTTGATATTGCATGAAGGATTTCTACTGCATTATCTGTTTCAAGTTCAGATATAATATCAGACGCCTTTTTATAATTAATTTCCATGAGATATTCTGCAGCGGTGGCTTCTTCCAAATGCTCAAATGCTTCCGCAAGCATGGATACCTCACAAATACGGAACAACTTTTTTCGCTCCGCTGCGTTAAGTTTTTCGATTACGTCTGCAATATCACTGCCATGATAATTGTCGAGTTTTTTTAGCATAACCTTCGGAGTATTATTGCCTCTGATAATGCTGATAATTTCACTTTCATAGTTTGGTTTAACTGCCTCGTTTATTGCAGTTATGTTGGTTTCTTTTTCCATTTGTATCATTCCTTACTAATTATTATCTTCTGATGAATAATGATAGTAAGGTCAAATTGGGATAAAAAACCCTGACTGAACCAGTTCAGTCAGGGCAAACAACGCAAGTCAAAAAAGTGAGCAGACTTGATGATAGTCCGTTCTATAATTGATAAAATGTTGTTTTCGCCCCTTTGACCCGCAACTATCTCCGTTTGCCACTTTTTTTCACCTCACAATATTATTTGGATTCCATTAGAGACACTCTTTTTTGAATACATAGTAATTATAGCATACTAAAAAAGAAAAAGCAAGTAATTTTAAAAACTTTTTTACTTTATTTCATTCGATTGTCAATAATGTTGACAATCGAATCTTTCTGCCCGATATTTCGTCATATGTCACACTTGCAATTCTGTGGAAAAGACGGTAAGATATGTACTACCCAAAAATAAACAGGAGGATCTTCAAATGAAAATTGAGTTCAATCTTACCGGAAACGACCGCAAGAATCTGGTCAAGGCAATCAGCGAAATAACAGGCTGTCCTGCCGAATATCAGTATATGCCGACTTGCTCCTACATCATCGGCAACTGCACCGTAACCAAGGACGGTACGCTGATTATCGGAGATGATGCTGATGAAAAGGAAGTCCAGCATCTTCTTGCAGGGTTATCAGACAGGGGCTATCAAATTCCAAACACCGAAAGCAACAAGCTGACAGTTAAGATTCCAATTGATTCACTCAGCGAACCCACTATCAACAGAATCAGACGCATTATAGAAAACAAAGGAGAGCTTTTCAAATCGGCGTTTAAAACTGACAGCCTTGACATTCTGAAAACCGAGAAAACGGTGGATTTCCCGTGGTTTACGGTCGAGCAGGACGGCGATGAAGAGGCTTACTGCACTTTCATTTCCATGCTCTGCGACTTCGCAAAAACTTTGAAAAGAATCAACTACAAGCCCGATGTCAGCGACAATGAAAAGTACACATTCCGATGCTTTTTGATTCGCATGGGGCTCGTAGGTAATAATTTCAAGGCTGCGAGAAAGGTGCTGCTTCGCAACCTTTCGGGTAGTTCGGCGTTCAGGCACGGAGATGGAAACAATGCGGTTTCCGAGTGAAAAGGAGCTTATGATGCTCCGAGAAAAATATCCGACAGGCACAATGATTCGGCTTATCTTGATGAATGATGAGCAGTCACCGCCTGTCGGAACGGTCGGCGAGGTTCAGCTCGTTGACGATGCCGGAAGTGTTCATGTTCATTGGCAGAATGGCAGCAGCCTTGCGATAATTCCTGATGTCGATGTTGTGGAAATTTTGACCGACCTTGGGACGAAATTTTAATCGAGATTCCTTCTCCATTTTACTGTATTTTACCATAAAAAATCAAGTTTATCAAGTGTAAATACACACCAGATATATCGAAGAAATACAGCGAAAAGATCGGTTAATTTACATCTTGCTTTATCCTCTGAAAGACGGTAATATGTTACTACCGAAAGGGAAAAAGCCCTACGG
>CAYNYB010000013.1:0-87755 GCA_964401315.1 uncultured Alistipes sp. | reverse complement strand
ACCATATGGAACGCTATTGTTGAATTTATTACACCAATTTTAGAGGGTATCAAAACTTTCTTTGAGACGATATGGAATGCAATTTATACGGCGGTTTCGACTGTTATAGATGCGATTCATAGCGTTATCACAACAGTGTGGACAGCAATCTCCGGCTTTATTTCGGGAATTTTAAACTCCATATGGTCAGTTATCTCTTCTGTATGGAATACGATTTCATCAACAGTTTCGGGAGTTTTGAACGCAATATCCACAACTGTATCAAATATCTGGAACACTATAAAAACTACGATCACAAACGTGATGAACAGCATCAAAACTACCATTTCAAACATCTGGAATAGCGTAAAAACGGCAATTTCTAACACGATTACAGGCATCAAAGATACAATTGTGAACGGCTTTAATAACGCTGTGAATTTCGTGAAAAATCTCGCTTCCGAGGCTTGGAGTTGGGGTGCGGACATTATAAACGGCATTGTAGACGGAATCAAATCCAAAATTCAGGCTGTTGCAGATGCGGTCACTGGTGTTGCTGATAAAATCAAAAGTTTTCTGCACTTCTCAGTGCCGGATGAAGGTCCTCTGACGGATTTTGAATCCTGGATGCCGGACTTTATGCAGGGACTTGCTGACGGTATTTCGGCAAATGCGGGGCTTGTGAATGATGCTCTTAGTACGTTCGGAACGAATGTAACAACGGCTCTGACGGACACTTTCAAGAACGCTATGTCCAATATTGTGACAACGGTTCAGACGTTTATGGAGAACACGCTGACGGAAGTCACCAACATCTGGAACAGCATTCAAACGAATATGAACAGTGTCCTTACCAATATCGGAAACGCTGTCAAAAATGGCTGGAACGCAATTACAACATCAATCAGGACTTCACTTGAAAATATCAAGACCGCAATAACTACAAGCTGGACAGCGGTTAAAAACATCGTAACAACAGCGACAAACGGCATTAAAACTTTGATTTCAACTGTGTGGAACAGCATTAAATCATTTATTTCAACTGGACAGCTTGACATTAAAAATACCGTTAATACAACTTGGGCAGCGATTTCCGATAACGTAAAAAATACCGTCAATACGGTAAAATCCGCCGTTTCTTCCGCTTGGAACGCTATGCCCGATACTGTTCGTGGAGCGATGAATAATGTCCGTGATACCGTTTTTAATATTTGGGACAGCGTAAAAAGTGGCATTGGTGACAGGCTCTGCGGTATACGTGATGCCGTTTCAAGCGGACTGAACTCTGCTGCGGACTGTATACGAAATATCGTCAATTCCTCGTGGCAGTGGGGATATGACATCATGCAGAACCTCATTAACGGAATCCGCTATATGATTGGAAATCTCATTAATACTGTGGCTGATGTAGCAAATTCAATCTGGGAATATCTTCACTTTTCCGTTCCAGAAAAAGGTCCTCTTACCGACTTTGAATCTTGGATGCCGGACTTTATGAAAGGTCTTGCGGACGGTATCAACAAGAGTAAAAAGGTCGTAACAAAGGCGATTTCTGGTGTTGCAAATGCGATGCAGCTCACGATGAACAGCGGTATGAATCTGAATCTTGACGAAATTTCTTCTCCTATGAAAGACGGAAGTCCTGCCGGAACGGTCATTAATAACTATAACAATGATAACAGCCGGACGGTTAACCAGACAAATAATAGTCCGAAATCGCTGTCACGGCTGGAAATTTATCGGCAGACGAGGAATGCCTTGAAAACTTAAAAAAGGAGCGATTTTCGGTCGCTCCTTTAGTTTTACAAATAAAGATCTATTTCATATTCATTGTTGATAAGCACATAGTTTACAGAATATTTTTTAGCAAGCTCCAACATTTGAGCATTGTCGGCTAAAACATTCTCTATTGTGCAATCTTCATCATCCAGGCGATTTTCAATTACGCTTGCATATCGCTTTATGTCAGCAAAATGATTTGTTATATATTCCTCGCTCATCACAAGGCAAATATACTTTATATTATCAAAGTATTCTTTCTCAAAATCTTTTTGCCAATTAAAAGGAATATAACATCCCTCGACAATAAGATTTTGCCCGTTTTCTATAGCAGTTTTAATTATTTCACGAACAATAGGCCATAAATATGCTGTGAGATCAGCGTCCTCGCTCATTGGAGTAAGTTCAGTATTTCCACTTCGAATCAACCCCATTTTCAAATGATCTATTGATAAGTAGGGATATTTATATTTTTCAAGCAATTTCTGAGCAAGGGCAGTCTTACCTGTATGCGATGCGCCAGTTATCAAAATAATCATTCTGTTCTATCACCTCTAAAGATACTGATTTTACACATAGATTCTGTTTAACTTATTTCCTTAATTATACACCATTCCGCCCGAAATGTAAAGGAGGTGGTACTATGTTTTTTTCACTGATGCTCGAAAATGAAAACGGCGACCGCATCGACCTTTCTAAAACTACAAACAGGTTTATGTTCTCAAATATAGAGGGGTTGAATCCGCCTGCCGGAACGATAAGCACATCTTCATATGCAGGCATGAACGGTAGCTACCTTAACAATGCTTTCATCGAAAAGCGAAATGTGGTTATTTCCTTTGAAATGCGTGGAATCGGCATTGAAAAACGCCGTCACGAGCTGTATAAAGTGGTGAAAACTTCCCGATATATCAAGATTTACTACCGCACGGCGAATATTGATGTGTACACCGAGGGCTATGTGGAGACCTGCGAAATAGAGAATTTCGAGCAGTTTACAAGCGGTCAGATCTCTATTCTTTGCCCCGACATTTACTGGTATTCCACGGAAACTCAAATTGCAGAATACTCGCAGATATTAGGAGCATTTCACTTCATTTTCCCTGATGATGACAAGCCCTTCCCACTGGGAAAATACAATACACAAAATATGATGACAATTCAAAATGACGGTGATGAGGTCGGATTCACGCTTGAAATCAGCGGAGGACCTGCAAAAAATCCTACCTTGTATAATGCCGAAACAGACGAATATATGCAGATTGTTGGCGATATCGAGGAGGGCGACATCATCAGAATTACCACAAAAACAGGTAACAAAACTGTAACATTGGAGCGTGAGGGTGCGCAGGAAAACATCATAAACCGCCTTGTTTCCGGCTCAACGTGGCTGACCTTGCGGACTGGTGAAAACAAATTCTATCTTCGTGCATCGGGCGGCATTTCTAATCTGAAAGTCCGCCTGATTCACCGCAACGCTTATTTGGGAGTGTGAAAAATGCAGATAGAAATTTACAAAATGACGGCAGACAGCGAACATCTCACGATAACGCTTGAAGCGATATGCGACAGTTTTTCAAGTCTGCTGTGGGATATTGAATATTACAAGTGCGGACAGTTTGAGGTGTATATCGCCGCCAATCCACGGAATATCGAGATTTTTCAGACCGGGAGAATTGTCGGTCGTGACGATGACAAGGAGCATTTCGGGCTGATTGAATCCGTAAAAATCGAAACAGACGCAGAGGACGGCGACTACTTGATTGTGAGTGGTCGCTTTTTGATGTGCCTGCTGGAGCGTAGAATTATTTATCCTACGCTGAGTTTTACGGCTCAAAAAACTTATGCGGAAATCGTACAGACTGCCGTAACAAATAACGCAATAAACACAGAAAACAGGACTATTCCGGGACTATCTCACGGTACGGTTTCAGGCGATTGTTGGGAGCAGAAAACTAAATTACAGGTGAGCTATGCGAACCTTATGGAATGGGTGTACACCATATGTGATAAAATCGGCGGTACCGCAAATATCCGTTTATCCAAAGTCAATGGTGAGCAGTATGAAATGGTTCTTGAACTTAATGAAGGTACTGACAGGAGCATTTTACAGACCGATAATCCTCACATTATCTTTTCGGACGGATACACAAATCTGCTGTCTTTTTCGTATTCCTCTGATATTTCTGTACAACGGAATTTTGCCTATATTCTGGGAAAGGGCGAGGGTGAGGAACGCAAGCGAACGACATATTGTGACGGTGACGAGCCGTCCTTTTTAGATCGTTATGAGGTCTATGTTGATGCAAAGGATATGTCTGACGAACAACAGGAAAACGGCGAATCTAAGCCGATTTCCGAAGATGAATATATCGAACTGCTGAAAGAACGTGGAAAGGAAAAAATTGTCCTGCCATTGACTGCATCAGAATCGCAGATAGCAGTGCAGTCCACGCAGTTTCGATACAATATAGACTATTTTGTCGGCGACTATGTAACCGTAGAACATCAGCGATTTGGCTTGATACAGCCGAAAATACAGATAATCGGCATGATTGAGAGCTTTGACCAGAACGGAAGAAGTTTAACGCCAACATTTAAGGAGTGATTTTTATGGCATTTTCAAGCGGATTTTTCAACTCAAAAGGACTGGACAGAACCTATACCGCCGAGAATTTTTGCGACTATCTCGGCAGCATTATTTGCAACGGGATTCAGGATAATTACGGTCAGAATTTCAGTCTGACGGCTTCGGCAGTCGGTCTGAAAGTTATTCTCGGCACCGGAAAAGCGTGGATAAACGGGCATTATTTCATCAACGACACAAGGTACAGTATCGATTTATCAGAGTATCAGGACGAATCGCTCCCACGATATGTGGGCATTGCGATTTATCTTGATACTACAGAGGCAGTGCGAAATGTATCGCTGAAATTGTTTCCGGGAACGCCTGCTGAAAACCCGGCTTTGCCTACAATTCCGCAGGATGACGATCATGCACGGCTGCTTTTGTATGCGGTTCGGCTTAATGTGGGAGCAACTTCGCTGACGGAGCGTGACTGGTATGATTATCGTGAGGATTCCAATGTTTGCGGTTATGTAAAGTGCATTCTCGGCAAGTGCAAAGTAACTGAAATGCAGTCGCAAATCGCACAGCTTAATGCCGAAATTAAGGGATATAACGCCGTTGTTTCGGATTTGACAGGCAAAGTTGATATGCTCCAGACAAAGGTTGACGACCTCACCGGAGACATCGTTGAAACCGGAGAAATCGGCGAAAATGTGTACTATGTTTTGTATTCCAACGGCAGACTGCTCCTGCGCGGAACTGGTGCGACCTACGATTACGACCTCGGAGAATCGCCGTTCTGGGAGAACGAAAATATCAAGTCGCTCGTTGTTTCAGAGGGTATCACCGCTATCGGAGACAGCGTATTTGAACGATGCTCGAATATGGCTACAGTAAGTTTTCCGAATACGTTGAAAAGCATAGGAAAACGAGCATTTTTCATGTACTCAACGGGCGGTTTGAAATCGCTGAATCTCCCTGCATCGGTCACGAAAATTGGCGAAAAGGCATTTGCAAATATTTCGGCCGTTTCGCTTGTAATGCCTGAAACGCTTACAGACCTTGGCACATATCTATTTATGGATAGCAATACGCTCCAAAGTGTCCGTGTAGAATGCGCCGAAATTCCGGCATTTTGCTTTGTTAACTGTTCTTATCTGAATCAGATGACATTAAGCAGAAACGTAAAGAAAATAGGCTCTCACATGATAAATTATTGTTCAATTCTGCGTGAGATTACCTATGAGGGCAGTCTCGATGATTGGGCGGCGGTAACAAAGCTGGGCAACTGGGACGGACACATCGGAATGTCAAGCGGTTCTTTGGCAAAAATCCATTGTCTTGACGGGTATATGGAGTATGATTTTGAAAATAACGAATGGAAAGTTGGTGAATAACAATGTGGAAATTTCTCGTAAAACAGCAGAAAATCGAGGTTATTGAGCGTGAAGTGATAGCCGATCACCAGATTGCTTTCGTCAATCTGAAATTCACATTTGACGGCGACTGGAAGAAGTTTCACAAGGTGGTGCAGTTTTCACAGTGCGATGAGGTTTACAGTATTGTTTTGGGCTTTGACGGAACGTCCTGCAAGCTGCCTGCGGAGCTTCATGCCGGTGCGGTGCAAATGTCAGTTTTTGGCTATGATGCGGAATCTGATACGACCGTGAGGGCGACGACCGTTCCCATAACGCTAAATATTCGTCATTCCGGCTTTGTGGGAGATGATGATACGCCGATTCCTCCAACGCCCGATTTATACACGCAGTTATTGCAGAAAATATCTGAAATTCAGGCAGGTGTGAACGGTAAGGACGGTCTTTCTGCGTATGAAATTGCTGTGGAAAACGGCTTTGTCGGGACAGTTTCTGAATGGTTGAAAAGTCTGAAAGGTGCTGACGGCTTGCCGGGAAATGATGGTATCAACGGTATTGATGGACATGACGGAGCTGACGGTCAAAATGGCGTAGACGGTCAAAATGGTGCTGATGGTAAAAACGGTCTGTCCGCTTATGAGCTTGCTGTTCAGGGTGGATATACAGGAACGGTCGAGGAGTGGCTGCAATCTATAACTCCTGATTTATCGCCGTATATCACAAGGGTGGAAGTTCTCAAAATTGTTGATGACAAGGTGGATTCTTCCGCACCTGACCTGTCGCCATACGTCACCAGAGTGGAAACTCAAAAGCTGGTCGAATCAAAATTTCAAACGGTAGAATCCGATTTAACAGCTTTAGAAAATACCGTAAATAGTGAAATTCAGGCGGTCAAGGATTCTGTCGAGCCTGTTGTGTCACAGGCACATTGGCATCATAATCTGACACTGCTCAACAGCTTAACGTCTGCAAAGATCGCAAAGTGGGATAAAATCTCCGATATTGACATTGAATTGCAGCAGCTCCGTGATTCTACGCAGTACGACCAACAGAATCAGAATGATGAAATCTTGAAATTGGAGAATAGAATCTCTTTTCTGGAATCGCAGCTTACGAACGGAAACAACACTGTTACGCTGTTTTCTGCCGGTACTGACATTTTTGATTTGCATGACAAGGATATTCTGTTGCTCCTTAATAATGGAACTTACACGCTGATTTCATTTGTGGAGCAATATCCTGAATTCTGTTCTTCAAATACGCAATATACGCTGAATTACAGCTATGACGTGCTTGGCTGGGATACTTCACTGCTTGCTGCATCAGCAATCGCTGTGAAAATTACTCCAAACAGCAAAATTGCCATGGAATATTTATCAGCTGCAAACGAAAGCGGAATGTTCTATTTGGTTGCGGTATCCGGCAGAGGTGAAAATGTGCCGATTGCCGACCATATTTTCAACAAAATCAAGGTTGGCGACTGTTTTGAGGTTTCCTTTGAATGGCTATATTCCGCTGATTTTATCACTATGTTAACTTCCTGCGAGAATGTTCCAAGCGGAGAATATTACCTTGCATGGACTGGCAGAAGCAATAATTCGCATCCGAAAATCAAATCTATCAAAATTATGGAGGGAAGAAAATGAAAGAAACTTTTTGCACAATCGCAGGACTGATTGGCGGCTTTATAGCCGCTATTTTTGGCGGCTGGGACTCCGCATTGGTCACACTCGTAATTTTTATGGGGATTGACTTTTTCACGGGAGTGGTTACCGCTGCCATGAAGAAGTCTAAACACACGGAAAGCGGTGGTTTATCGTCAAAAGCAGGCTGGTTCGGACTTGCTAAAAAGGTCTGCACGTTGCTGCTTATCGCAGTCGCTGTCAGAATGGATATTATGCTTGGAACCACATATATCCGTGATGCGGTGTGCATCAGCTTTTGTCTGAATGAACTGCTCTCTATCGTGGAAAACACATCACTTATGGGCATTCCTTACCCACCTGTTTTGAAAAATGCGATTGATGCTCTCCAGAAGAAGGCAGGGCGAACAAACGAATCTGAGGAGGACGATGAAAAATGATTAAAAAGTATGAATTTGGCGATACTACACAGCTTTCGGTGCATTTCAATGCAAAAGAGTTCCGCTGCAAATGTGGCAATGAGCATAGTTTTGAGGTAAACGAAAAACTTGTGGAGAATCTCGAAAAGCTTTATGAAGCTCTCAACTGCTCCAAAATTATTGTGACATCTGGCTACAGATGTACCGCCCATGATAAAAATGTAGGCGGCAATGGAGCAGGTCAACATACAAAGGGCAGTGCGGCAGATATTTGCTGCTACGGGCAGGACGGACAGCCGATTTCAAGTAAAACAGTCTGCTGCAAGGCGCAGGATATTGGTTTCACCGGTATCGCCAATATCGACACATCCTATCAGTACACCCATGTGGATGTGCGGACAGGCTCAAAGTGGTACGGAGATGAGACAAAAGGCAACAGTTCAGTCACCACGGACTTTTATCAGTATTTCGGCATTCAGAAAGGCGGGGCAAAGATGATGAAAGGCATTGACGTAAGCGTTCACAATGGTAATATCGACTGGTATAAGGTCAAGGCAGACGGCATTCAGTTTGCAATCTTTCGTGCGGGCTATGGCAAAACGACATCACAGAAGGACAAGAAGTTCGAGGACAACTATTCCGGTGCAAAGGCTGTCGGCATTTCCATCGGTGCTTACTGGTACAGCTACGCCACCACAGTTGACGAGGCTCGTCTGGAGGCGGAGATCTGCGTTTCCATTCTCAAAGGGAAGCAGTTTGAATTTCCGATTTATTTTGACCTTGAGGAGAAGAAAGCGTTTGATACAGGCAAGGTAAACTGCTCTGCAATGGTTCACGCCTTTTGCGATGTGCTGGAAAAGGCAGGTTATTGGGCAGGGCTGTACATAAGCCGTTCTCCGCTTGGTACGCACATCGAGGACGACATCAAGACACGCTATGCTCTCTGGATCGCAGAATACGACAACAACCTCAATTACAGCGGCTCGGTCGGTATCTGGCAGCATTCCTGCAAGGGCAGCGTGAATGGCATCAGCGGTGATGTCGATCTCGACACTTGTTATGTCGATTATCCCACAAAGGTCAAGGCAGCTGGTTTGAATGGCTACAGCTCGGAGGAGGTATTGCCGATTCCGCCTGCGCCTGCAACGGATGATGGCATCACTGTCGAGGTCACGGTTGATGGAAACAAGTACAGCGGGAAACTGAATAAAGTTTGATTTCTGGGGCGGGGATTTTTCTCCGCCCCTTTTTCTGTGTTCCAGTGAAATATGTGAAAAGATGAAAAATGCTCCGACCGTTTGCACGGTAGAAAGCCATTATAAGTAGAACCTGATTCCGCAAAGCTCAAATACCAAAAATAGTATAAGGTAGCGCTATTTCAGATTTTTTAACACATTTTATGTGTCCTCGCATTTCACCCACTTAGCGAAAATCTAAAGTTCTTGAAACAATCGGCTTTCCAACGTATTTATGCCGTATTTGTAATGCTTGTGGCTCATAAAGTCTGCGGAATCAGGTAGAAGTTAATTTTACACTTGTATAGTGTTGATAGTCAGGAGGAATATGCTATGACCGCAGAACAAAAAACAAGAATCACGCAGCTTAGAAAAAGCGGTATCGGAATCAAAAAGATCTCAGATCTGCTTGGGCTGACACGGGATGCCGTAAAGTCATACTGTACTCGCAACGGTATCGTTCCTGATACAAGTACTGGCAATAATATTGAATTCTGTCCTTGCTGCTTTCAGGTGCTTGTGCATACGCCGAAACATAAAAAGAAGAGATTTTGCAGTGTTGAGTGCAAGCAAAAATGGTGGTCTGTGCATCGAGATTTGATAAAGCATAAGACCTCTGTTACCTGTAATTGTAAGTACTGCGGTGCAGAATTTCAAAAGCTGCCAAGCAGCACACAAAAATACTGCAACCAGAAATGTTACTTTGCATATCGTTATGGCGGGGAGCGTGAAAAAATTGAGTGAAAAGGAATATCAAGCTGATATCATGTATCAGGCGACCATGAGCATTGCCAAAAAGATGTGCTTCGCCGGTTTGATAACCGAGAGTGAGTACGCTGAATTTGATACAAAGATGCAGGAGAAATACCGCCCTATTTTCGGCAAATTATTCTCTGATAATTCGTTGACTTCTTCAGCATTAAGAGGTAATATGTGATACTGAAAGGAGGTCTGATTTATGAGAAAAATCAACGTAATAGAGCCGAAAATCCCAACAAATCCAAAACGGTATCGTGTGGCTGCTTATGCCCGTGTGTCATTTGAATCGGAGAATCTGCTGCACTCATTGTCAGCGCAGATCAGCTACTACAGTGAGCTGATACAGAATAATCTCGATTGGGAATATGCAGGCGTATATGCCGACAGATTTGTCAGCGGAACGGAAACGGTAAACCGACCCGAATTTCAGCGATTGATCGCAGACTGTGATGCCGGACTGGTGGATATTATTCTCGTAAAGAGCATCAGCCGCTTCGCTCGCAATACAGTTGATCTGCTGAACACTGTCCGTCATCTCAAGCACCTCGGAGTAGATGTGCGGTTTGAAAAGGAGGGCATCAGCTCACTCAGCAGCGACGGGGAATTCATGCTTACGATTCTTGCGAGTTTTGCGGAACAAGAAAGCATATCCCTATCATCCAATCTCAAATGGGCGATACAAAAGAAATTCGAGCGCGGAGAACCGTGGGGGCAAGCACCATACGGCTATACCAAAAACGGCAATGATTATATCATTAACGAGGATGAGGCATTTTTTATCCGTAAAATCTACGCCAATTTTCTTGCCGATGTACCATTGAGGAACATTGCAAGATGGCTGAAGGAAAACGGCTGTGAATGCGTCACTGCACAGTTTGTCAAGAGCGTTCTTACGAATGTTGCGTATATCGGTGACTTACTGTTACAGCAGCACTATTCTCCGAGAGTCCGCATCATGAAAAAGAACAACGGCGAGATGCCAAAATACCGTGTCAACGGCCATCATCCCGCAATCATCTCCATTGAGATGTTTGAACAGGCACAGCAGAAAATGGAAGCCCAATTACACTATAATACAGAGGCACATCGGATTGCAAGGGTGGACTGCTTCTCATCGAAAATTACCTGTGCCGTATGCGGTAACCATTATGTAAAATCCTCTCGTGTCGGCTGGGCTTGCCACGGAAAAATTCTGAGCCGTAAAAAGCTGTGTCAGAACAGTAACTTATCGTATGAGCGCATCAAAAAACTGTGCTGCGATGTTCTGGGGGATTTTTCAGAAGCCGGGTTTGCGAATACCGTTCATAATCTGCTCGTATACCCTGATGGCAGAGTGATTTTCAGTCTGTATGACGGAAGCCAAAAAGAAGGCACAGTACGCTTTTATAACTCCGAGGATAGAAAACATCTTGATCCGCATACGCGGTTCTACGGCTATACATGGACAGGAACAGAATACATTATAAATGAGGAGGAAGCCTCCGCAATCCGTATGGTTTATGAGTGTTATCTGAACGGTGTCAGCATTTCGGATATTTCACGGGAAATGGAAAGCCTCGGATATCACAGCAAGCGCGGCAAGTTTTCCCGGAAGTTGGTATTGTATCTTTTGAGCAATTCGTTCTATATCGGCACACGAATATATCCTGCTTCTTACTCTGGTACAGGCAAGGAAGAGATTATTGAAAATGATCACGCTGCCATTATCAGCAAGGAGCAATTTGAAAAGGCACGGGAAAGGAGAGAACTGTATGCCAAGCATCACTAAAATACCTGCCACGATCAGCCGCTATACGGCACAGCCGATTGATACGTCTGCAAAGCGAAAGGTTGCAGCCTATGCACGAGTATCGACTGATAGCGAGGAACAGCTTACATCTTATGAAGCACAGGTCAGCTACTACACCGAATACATCAAAAGTCGTGCGGACTGGAAATTTGTGAAAGTGTATACCGATGAGGGTGTAAGCGGTGTTTCCACAAAGGGCAGGTTAGGCTTTCAGGCGATGGTGGAAGATGCACTTGCCGGAAAGATTCAGCTTATCATTACCAAGAGCGTGAGCCGATTTGCCAGAAATACTGTGGATAGCTTGACAACGATCCGCAAGCTGAAAGAGCATAACGTTGAGTGCTATTTTGAAAAAGAGCAGATATGGAGCTTTGACGGAAAATGCGAATTATTACTATCCATCATGGCGAGTATTAGTCAGGAAGAATCCCGATCCATTTCGGAAAACGTCACATGGGGCTGCCGAAAGAAAATGGCAGACGGCAAGTTCAGCATGGCATACAGCAGTTTCCTCGGATATGATAAGGGTGAGAACGGAAAGCTGGTAGTCAATCCTGAACAGGCAGAAATCGTCAGATTTATCTATCGACTATTCCTTGAGGGAATGTCACCATACTCCATTGCCAAGCACCTTACTGCACTGGGCATCAAAACACCCATGAATAAGGACACATGGCATGGTACGACCATACGGCAAATTCTGACAAACGAAAAGTATAAAGGCGATGCACTTCTGCAAAAAACATTCTGCTCCGATTTTTTGACTAAAAAGAGTGTTAAAAATGAGGGACAGATTCCAATGTACTATATCGAGGACGATCATGAAGCGATCATTGAGCCTCCTCTTTTCGATATGGTGCAAGAAGAACTGAAAAGAAGAATTGAATCCAAGCAACGATACAGCGGAGTGAGTATTTTCTCCAGCAAGCTAAAATGCGCCGACTGTGGTCACTGGTATGGTGCAAAGGTCTGGCAGTCAAATACCAAATACCGCAAGACCATATATCGCTGCAATTTCAAGTTCAAAAATGCAGAAAAGTGCCAGACACCGCATTTGATGGAAGAGGACATAAAGCGAATGTTCGTGGCAGCGGTCAACTGCCTGCTGAAAAACAAAGCCGAGATCATTGAAAACATACAGCTTCTTATCACAACGATTTCTAACACTGCGGAGCTGGAAATGAAACTGAATGAATTGCAGGATATGCTGAAGGTACTGGCTGAGATGATCGAAAAACTTATATCAAAAAATGCGCATACAGTAATGAATCAGACTGAATACAGAAATCGCTACGAAGCCCTTGTCACAAAATACAACTCCGAAAAACAAGAGTATGAAAACGTGTCGACGGAGATTGTGAGCCGAAATACCAGAATCATTCGGCTGAACGATTTTTTTGCCACATTACAGAAAACCAATACCTTGCTTACCGATTTTGATGAGAAACTGTGGGGATCACTCATGGAGTACGGGACAGTTCAACGGAACGGCAGCATAACCTTCTGTTTCCGCAACGGCATGGAGATCAATGTGAAATGAATACTTACCAACGGCACTTCTGATTTGGAGTGCCGTTTTTCTGCATAGTTACGCTATTTTTCATGAAAGTGGGTCGAAAACTCATTTTTTGAGTAAAACGACCCATTTTTATAGTAATCGTGCATTTTTATCAATCTCACGGTACAGGGCGAGGTCCTGCTCACCATTATGGCATCACTGGCACAGCAGGAGTCGGAATCGATCAGCAAAAATGTGAAATTGGGAATGCAGTATCGCTTCCAACAGGGAAAAGTAATGGTGAACGCCCGCTGTTTTCTCGGCTATGACAAGGATGAGGAAGGTCATCTGATCGTCAATCCGGAGCAAGCAGCGATCGTCAAGCGCATTTTTCTGGAATATCTGGAAGGCGCAAGCTGTCAGAAAATTGCAAAAGGGCTGGAGCGTGACGGTATCCTGACCGCACGGGGCAATCCACGCTGGCACGACAGCACAGTCCGTAAAATACTTGAAAATGAAAAATATATGGGTGACGCGCTCCTGCAAAAGACCTACACTGTGGATTTTCTCAGTAAGAAGCGCGTCAAGAACAACGGTATCATGCCGCAGTACTACATTGAAGATGACCACGAAGCGATCATCCCGAAAGATCTGTTTTTGAAGGTACAGGAAGAAATGGCACGGCGGAGTGCAGATAGAGACTGCATGGGTAAAAAGCGTAGATTCAGTGCCAATCATGCCTTTTCGCAGATCATATTTTGCGCTGAGTGCGGTGAAACCTTTAAGCGTCTGCATTGGAATAATCGTGGCAGGAAATACATTGTCTGGCGGTGTTCAAGCCGACTACACGACAATTCAACTTGCAGCGCACGAACAGTCAGGGAGGACGTTTTGCAGGAGGCGTTTCTTGAAGCTGTCAACCAAATTGTCGGTAACAGCCGTGAATACCTGCGAGTATTGCAGCAAAATCTTGAACTTGCGATCAAGCAGGTGAATCCGGATTCAGTTGAGTATCTGGATGCTCGAATGGCGGACTTACAGCATGAACTGATCGACCGCACCGAGCGTCACGAGAACTATGATGATCTGGCAGAGGAAATCCTGCGCTTGCGGCAACTTCGGGAACAGACAGTGATGGACGATGCGGCAAAGGCTGAGTACCAGAACCGCATCAAGGAATTACAGGCGTTTATCCGATCGCAGCCGAAACAGCTGACATTTGATGATGGGCTGGTAAAACGCCTGCTTTCAAAGGTCACGGTTTTTTCGGAGCATCTGGTTTTTGAGTTCAAATCAGGCGTGACGGTAACCGTCGAAAAGTGAATCGAAAACGAATCCCATCATCATCGGAGCATAATTGCTCTGGTGTTGAGGGGCTTTTAGTTCGCATATTTAAGCACTCAATTATATTCCAGATAGTAATAGACTTTGTGACACTCATTTTTCTCTATTTTACGTCGCTTTCGAGCCTGTCAGCATTTTCACACACTGAAAAAACCGCAAAAGCAGTTTCACACACCAACCGACCGAGTGCTTAAAAATGCTGAACACTCGTGTATGTCTTTGCACCTCCTCAAATCACCCGATACCTTTCCACTTACACGAAAATCGGGCTGATTTGAGACTGCACTGTTTGGCATAGATTTTGAAAAATTGCGTAAAATCGGGATTTTAGCGATTATCTCGTGTCAGCAGGACTACGCACTCAACGTGCCTCGTTCCAGGGAAAAGATCAGCACCGCAGACTTTATTGATTGAATATCCATATTTGGAAAGAAATTTAGCATCGCGGGAGGCAGTTGAAGGATTGCAGGAGATCATAACTATCTTAGATGGGGAAGAATTTAAAATAGCTGTCAGAGTATCTTCGGAGCAGCCTTTTCTTGGAGGGTCAATAATAATGATATTTGGTTTCAGACCATGAACATTTAATTCTGAGAAAACATCTCCCGCATCTCCGCAGTAAAAATCTGCATTGGTAATATTATTCTGAAAAGCATTCTGTTTTGCATTTTCTACCGCGTCAGGAACAATTTCAATACCAATAATTTTCTTCGCGTACTTCGCCATGGAAAGTCCGATAGTACCTGCTCCGCAGTAGAGATCAGCAATTACATCATCAGCAGACGGATCGGCGTACTCTAAAGCTTTCCGATAGAGTATTTCTGCCTGCGCAGTATTTATTTGATAAAAAGACAGCGGAGAGATTTTTATTTTGTTTCCGCACATTATATCAGTTATTGTATCACTTCCAAAAAGAGTAATGCATTTTTTGCCAAGAATAACATTTGTATTGTGAGGATTGATATTCAACACAACACTTTTTATTTCGCTGAATGTACTGATAAGTCCACGTACCATATTTCTGAAATGTGGAGAAGTTTTTTCACTTGTTACCACAAAGCACAACATGATTTCTTTACTGTGAAATCCCTGTCTGATGTAGACGTGTCTCAGCCAGCCTCTGCCTGTTTTTTCGTCGTAGGCAGGTACTTTGCTCATCTGCGGACTGTGCTTGATATAGTTGATGATATCATCAAATCTGTATGGTTGCAAACTACAATATTTTATCGGGATAACTCTGTGACTTCTCTGAGCGTAAAATCCGCATATAGTTTCACCATCGATTTCAGCAACGGGTAACTGTGCTTTATTTCGGTAATGGTCAGGATTTTCAGCGGAAATAAAGTCGTCAAAATCGGGAAAAAGTCCGCCAATTCTCTGAAAAGCATCTTTTATGATTTCACTTTTTGCACGGCATTCCGCTTCGTAGCTGATATGACGGAAAACACATCCTCCGCATTTTTTATACACATCACACTTACGCACCGTACGGTCAGGAGAGGGGGTTATGATCTTGTTAACAATTCCGAAAGCGTAATGACTTAGCACTTTCACAATTTTTATTTCCGCCACATCGCCAACAGCAGTCTGCGGAACAAAAACTGCCATATTGTCTATGCGGCAAACTCCGCTTCCCTCGGAATTAATAGCTGTTATTTCAACGTCGTGGAACTGATTTTTTTCAAGCATTCTGTAATCTCCTTTTTCTTTTCCATGAGCTGATCGAATCGATTTATATATTCATATGGAAATTTGTAATTATGAACGCGCCTGATAAGACCGTCGGGATAAACAAGTTTAGTTGAAGCCGCGCAGCCTGCTCCGAGAATTGTCTGCGTATCGTCCATGATGAAGATATTATATTGACTTTCGTAACCTTTTTTTGCGTAACCTACATTTTCAAGATTATCAACTGTATTTTTCTGGCGGTACATATAATAAGGTAAATAGCCTTCATTCATCAGCTTATCAATACTGTAGTCGACCATTTCCGCAGCAGGATTTGACATATTTTCGTTTCCATTTTCGAAAAGTTTTGCCGATCTTTTAACTGTCAGTGTATGAACAGTGATACTTTCAGGAGAAAGACCGCAGATCGTATCGAGAGTATTTCGAAAACTTTCGGCGGATTCCGTAGGCAGACCTGCAATAAGATCGGTATTTATATTGTCAAAACCGATCTTCCGTGCAAGTTCAAAAGCATTTAAAGCGTCTTTACCCGAATGTCGTCTGCCAATAATACGAAGAACATTGTCATTAAGAGTCTGCGGATTCACAGAAATTCTGTCCGCGCCCAGTTCTTTTATCACGCGCAGTTTTTCCTCAGTAATGGTATCGGGTCTGCCTGCTTCAAAGCTGTATTCGCGAATTGAATCAAGATCGAAATTCTGTGCAACGGCTTCCATTATGAGCCGAATGTCGTCTGCGGATATGGAAGTTGGCGTTCCGCCGCCGAAATAAACGGTATCGATCTTCGTACCTATCTCGCGAACCATTTTACCGAGGATCTCCAGTTCTTTGCAAAGCGCGTTGACGTATTCGGGCATTAATTTTATTGCGGAATCCATGCTGTGAGATACAAAGGAGCAGTAGCTGCAACGCGTTGGACAAAAGGGGATAGATACATAAAGGCTTGCGGCATGATGGTCAATATTGTCCAAAATTGGCAGTTGATTGACTGCGGTCGCATAGGCGAGTCGGAATTTTTTCTCGGACAGTTCATAGTGATCTTCAAGACATTCTTTTATTTCGTCATGTGAGATTCCCTGCGCCATAAGCTCTGTAACTTTTTTAACAGGGCGGATTCCGGTCATAAGTCCCCAGGGCGGAATTATCCCGGTTTTGCGGCATAAAGTGTGATAAATCAATCTGCATATCTCATGCTCGGCAGCTTTTTTTTCGGTATCGGGCGGAAGAATTTTTTCCTCATGATCAGCCGCGCCTTTCAAAGAGATTTTTGCGGAAAGCAGAAGTTTATCTTCAAAAACATTGCAGGCAGCTATTATAAAATCATCGCCTTTAGCATCAGCAATATTATCCGAAAAATCGAATCTTTGCGTATGAAAAAAAAGCTTGCAGACCGCTTCTATCTCATATTTAAAAGAATTGCCGATCAGAACGATCGGCATTTTATAATCGTTATTCATTAGTATTTTTCTCCGTTCTGAATGGCTTCATATAGGGATTATTTTGCTTTTCATAGGAAAGCTCCGTAGGCTCGTTGTGACCTGGGAGAACCTTGAAATCGCCATCAAGAGAATAAAGAAGTCCAAGAGAATCCCGCATTTGCTGAACACTGCCGCCCGGAAAGTCAGTTCTGCCAATAGAGCAGCAGAAAAGCGTATCTCCCGAAAAGATCGTATTATCAGTGATATAGCAGACGCTGCCGAGGGAATGACCTGGCGTATGAAGAACGCGGAAGTTGAATTCGCCGTCAGAAATTGTTTCTCCTCCGTGCAGCATTGTATATTTTGTGACAGGCTTAAACGGCATTATCGAGATCGATGAATGCAGAGAAGCTGATGAACTCTGGAGCATTTCCGCATCGTTCTCATGAATAAAAACCTCCGCATCAACGGCGGCGCGGACTTCCTCCACGCCGCCCATGTGGTCGAAATGACCGTGAGTGAGAAGAATTTTTGTCAGCCGCAGATTTTTCATTTTAAGAAATTCCAGCAGCACGCGCGGCGAACCGCCTATATCGATGGCAATGCACTGATCGGGAGCAGTCATTGCAAGATAGCAGTTAGCATTAAGTTCGCCGAGCTGAAAGGTTTTTATATTCATTTTTCCTCCTATTTTTCCAGAATCTGCTGTCTGAGCAGAATAAGATCGTAGACGTCGATATTTCCGCTGTTATCCTTATCAACAGCCTTCCAGTCGGCAAGTTTTGCAGAACGCAGCAGACTGTTTTCAAGAGCAACCAGATCGGCTGTATTGAATTCACCGTCGTTATTGGCGTCACCAATTATACCGAAACTGTAATTGTATTTTTCAGCGTATTTTTGTGCGGTTGAATTTTTATGACCGTAAATTGTGCCGCTGAAAGTGAAATCATTATCAAATCCATTTGAAATTGTGCTGCCGCAATCTGCGATCTCACAATCGGGATCATCAATGATGATAGCCTCAAGAACTTCGCATCTTTCAAAAGCGTCTTTGCCGATTTTATGCACATTTTTATGAAGATAAATATCCTCAAGACTTGAGGTGTATGAGAAAGTTTCCTCTTCGATAGATGTTACATTTGGGGGAATAATGAAATAACTGATTTCATCACAGAGGGTAAAAGCCCCCTTTCCGATACTTGTAACGGAATCGGGAAGCGTGATATTTTTCAGTACTTTACATTCCGCGAATGCATAATCTCCGACGCTTGTGACAGTATCGGGAATTTTAATGGTTTTGAGGTATTCGGCGGCTTCGAAAGCGCTGTCGCCGATAGCGGTTGCCGATCTTGGAATTTCCACCCGAAGAAGATGATCTTTAGCCGAGCAGACTGTACCGTTGACGATGAGCAGCGGATTTTCACGATATTGAGCTTTAAGCCAAGGCGTATCGAGGAATGCGTTAAGTCCGACATATGTAACGGACTCCGGTATATTTACGGTTTCAAGTGATGTACAGCCTGCAAAAGCGCTCCACTCAATAGTTTCAACGCCTTCGGGAATTGTGATTTCTGTAAGTCCTGTGCAGCCGTAGAATGCGAATTCATCAATTACGGTTATGCTGTTGGGAATCGTCACTGATTCGAGAGCGCTGCAATATGAAAAAGCAGAATTGCTTATGGTATCGATAGTATCGGGCAGAACGACAGATTTTAATTCAGAGCAGCCTGCAAATGCCGATCCATTGATGGCAGTAACGGGTTTTCCGTTCATTTCAGCAGGTATCACAGCTCTTGAAGCGGTACGGGAGCAGCCTGTGATTGTAAGGCATTCTCCGTTGTCAGCGTATTCAAGATCGGAATAATCTTCCGAAAACGCATTAATATTGCCGTAGAAAGCGAATGAAGACGAACCGATCAAGATCGTGGTAAGAGAAGCCGTAATTTTTTTCATAAATTTTTTCATAAGGTTATCCTCCTATAATTCTTCAAGATCAATTTTTATTTTTCTTTAACGATCCTGAATTTTTGCCGAAGGGGAACGCGGCTGTAAATTGAGAATTTGCCTTCATAGGAAATTTAGGAACCATCACGAAATAACTTGCATATTTACGCTTATCTCATTTGTCCTACGCTGCGTTACACAACCTTGAAATACATCAGTATTCCTGCGGTTGTGTGCCTTACGCAGAATAAACGATCCTGCGCCTAAACGCACAATTTATTTCGTGACAGTTCCTTATTAAATCGTTGATCTCTCAACAGAAATTACTCCTTTTATCTTATTTATTTTATCAAAAAGAGTTTTAAGCTGTTCCGGACCGGAAATAATAATAGTACTTTCGAAAAGCGCGTTGCCGTTTTTCAGGGTTCTTGAAGCGGAGTGAACTATCGGCACTCTTGCTTCCATAAGCACTGCGGTTATATCATAAACAAGTCCTACGCGGTCTGTAGCAATGACCTCGAAGCTTGTCTGGAGCTGAGTATTTGTATTTTCAGACCATTGTATATCGCACCAACGCTGAAGTTCGTCGGAATTATTTCTCTGAAGAGCGGCTTTGTAATTTGCACATTTTGCAGTATGGACGGAAAGTCCGAACCCGCGGGTTATAAATCCGACGATATCGTCTCCGGGAAGGGGATTGCAGCATTGTGCGAATTTTATCGCCACATCGCTTATCTGATCGAGAATTATGCTGCCGGAGTTGTTTTGTTTGGGTTTAATTATGTTGGAAACTTCCGTTTCGATATTTCGCTCGCCGTAGCAGCGCTGATATTTATCTTTAAGACGCGGCAGAAGTTTTTCAAGGGAAATTCCCTTATATCCAACGGAAGCGTAGAAATCGTCGAGAGTTTCGCAGTTATGGCGATGAAAATCGTCCTTGAGGAAATCTTCAAGTTCATTTTCTGGGATATCCATGTGATGACGTTTGAAAAGTCTTTCAACCTCCGCCTTGCCCTCAACAATATTTTCATCGCGTTTTTCACGTTTGAACCATGAGCGGATTTTAGCTTTAGCTTCATTCGTCTGAACAATATTCAGCCACGCACGATTAGGACCTTTTTCGGGATCTTTCGTGGTGATTATTTCACAAATCTGACCTGTCTGAAGCTTGTAATCGAGAGGAACTATCCTGCCGTCGACTTTAGCTCCAATAGTTTTATGACCTATCTCCGTGTGTATTCTATAGGCGAAGTCGATGACTGTGGAATTCACAGGCAGACAAAGCGACATACCCTTTGGGGTCATTACAACGATATCTTCGGGAGCGAGATCGGTCTTGATAATGCGGACGATCTCTTCCACGTCGTCGGAAGTCTGCTGGGCTTCGATGACCTGACGAACCCAGGCGAGACGCTGTTCCATTTTATCCTTACCGCGAATTCCTTCCTTATATTTCCAATGGGCAGCGATACCGTATTCGGCGGTTTCGTGCATAGACCATGTGCGGATCTGCACTTCAAAAGGGATTCCCTCTTTACCGAGAACCGTTGTATGAAGTGACTGATAATCGTTAGCCTTTGGCGTTGAAATGTAATCCTTGAACCGGTTGGGGATAGGGCAGAACATATCGTGTATCAGACCGAGAACGCTGTAACATTCGGGAATAGTATTCACGATGATTCTGACGGCGTATTTATCGTAGATTTCGTCAATGCTTTTGGAATTCATGAACACCTTTTTATAGATGCTGTAAATGCTCTTGACTCTTCCCGAAATAGTAGGCGGATCGGAAAAATCCTCTTTTTCAAAGCGTTCGGCGATCCGCTCCTTAATGGAAACGATAAACGCTTCGCGTTTTTCCTTTGTACTTTCGAGAATGCTTTCGATCTCCTTATAAGCAAACGGGTCGAGATAGCGGAATGAAATGTCCTCCAGTTCCTCTTTAATAGCTCTGATACCGAGACGATGGGCGATGGGAGCATAGATATTCATCGTTTCGAGCGCAGTGGCGCGCTGTTTGTCATGGGGACGGTATTTAAGAGTGCGGACGTTATGAAGTCTGTCAGCAAGCTTGATGATCATAACGCGGATATCCTGAGACATTGCAAGAAGAATTTTACGCACATTTTCAGCCTGCTGACGTTCTTTTGAATTCATGGGTATCTTGCTCAGCTTGGTAACGCCGTCCACAAGAAGCGCAACGTCCTGACCGAACCTTTTTTTCAGATCGTCCAGCGTAGCGGGAGTATCTTCCACCACATCATGAAGCAGGGCTGCGCAGATAGTATCCGTATCCATGCCGAGTTCCAGAAGAATATAAGCCACGGCAAGAGGGTGAATTATATAATCCTGCCCCGAGGAACGCTTCTGCCCCTCATGAGCTTTGGCGGCGAATTCATAAGCGGAAATTATCTTGCTCAGATCGTACTGCTTATCGTCAGTGAGAATTTTCTGGATGATCATTTCAATAGTAAAATTATCATTATAATCCGGAATCGAATCAAGATAATCCTTAGCGAGAGACACGTCTGACTGCTCGGGGATAGGAATAGAGATCTCAATCCGTTTTTTTCCTGATGTACTATTGGAATTGTTCATTATGGTCATCCTTTCTGAGAAATACTCTTATTCACGATTTCTGTATTTTTTCACGAAGCGAAATAAGCACAGGCGCGGAATTCAGATCGGCGCGTCCGCTTATCCTGTTTCGCTTAATTATCTGATCGGCGGCAGAAACGCTGATCAGTCCCAGTTGGCGCATTGCCTCAACAGCGACGCGGAATCGGCAGTAATTAAGCTGCTGACTGACGAGCCGCATAAACAGTGTATCTGAAGAAATTCCGTTTTCCGGGATATTTTTATAAACAGCCGCTGTCATGTCCCTTGTGGGGATCATTGACGGATAGTAATTATCAGGCAGTTCTTCTCCGCGCATAAATGATTCGAAAATATTCAAACCGGCAAAAAACTTATTCTGATCGAGATTTTTCGGGTGAATATCATTAACGAAAATACTGACCGTGGTTTTATTGTGGAATTCATTTATTCCGAGAGTAACGATGAGATCGCAGGTGTCGCCTATTTTGACTGGGAGCTGATCGGGCGGAGTTCTGAATAAAAGAGCTTCCGCGGAAACAGCGCCGATATTAATTCTGAGTTTTGAATGGATACCGCCAGAAAGCGGCGATATATTCGAAATATATGCGTTTTCAATCATGAAAAGAGGCTTTTCGTTATCAGTACCGAAAGGTTCGAGAAGCTGCAGACCGTTTACATTTTCGACAGTCAGCATATTTGAGGTTATCCGACAGTCGGCATACAGTTCCGCAGCAGGCATAACGGAATGCTTATCAAGGGCATATTTGGCTATAACTTGGGTAAATTCAGCCTGCATACCCATTTTTACCGTGAATCCGCCGGCAGCAGGATGACCGCCGAATTTTGAAAGCGTACTTGAAGCCGCAGTAAGCGCTTCGAATACTGAAAAATCGCCGAAAGAACGTGCAGAACCGCGGATCTCGCCGTTTTCTTCGGAAGCGATGAAGCATGGTTTTCCGAATTGTTCTGTAATTCTTGAGCATACAAGACCGATAATGCCATGATGCCAATTTTTCCCGAAAATGCAGAGAACGCGCTGGTTCAGCAAATCAGGCGATCTATCGAGCGTTTCGTATATCTGGGTGAGAATTTCGCTCTCCATATTTTTTCGCAGACTGTTCAGACTGTCAAGTTCTTTGGCAAGTCTGAGAGCTTCGTCGGGATCTTCGCAGAGAAGAAGTTCCATAGCCATTTTGGGTGAGCCGCATCTTCCGGCAGCGTTGATGCGGGGACTAATGCCGAATCCGATCGAGCGCGAATCGATCGTTTTATCGGAAAGACCGCTTATTTCTTTAAGCGCGATGATCGCAGGGCGGTCACTGTTGTTGATGAGTTTCAGACCGTAAGCGGCAAGAAATCTGTTTTCACCGGTAAGGCTAACGACGTCGGCAATGGTTGCGATCGCAGCAAGATCACCGAACTGCTCCATAGCCGCGGTATAATCGCCGCCGTCGAGTGCCGCAACGAGTTTTAAAGCGACAGCCGCGCCGCAGAGAAATTTAAACGGCGAAGTATCGTCATGGCGGTGAGGATCGACGACCGCTTCCGCTTTTGGAAGAACATCGCCCTGTCTGTGGTGATCTGTAACGACGAGTTTCATGCCGAGAGAGTAGATATATTCGGCTTCGGAAATAGCGGAGATACCGTTGTCAACGGTAATAATGAGATTTACGCCGCTGTCGTTTAATTTGTCTATCGCAGCATTGTTGAGACCGTAGCCCTCGGAGCGTTCGGGAATGTAATATGTAACATTTGCACCGATCTCCATCAGATAAGAATAAAGGATAACAGAAGCCATTACGCCGTCGCAGTCATAATCGCCGAAAACGCAGATCTTTTCTCCCGAATCAACAAAATCGTTGATAGTATCGGCGGCTTTCTGCATATCCGCAATAAGGAACGGATCTGAAAGCTTTCCGACGTTGAGAGCGTCCATTACTGATTCAGGCGAAGAATATCCTTTGGCAGCGAGTGCTGAAGCCGCCAGAGAAGTAACTCCGCATTGTATCATAAGCTTTGAGACCGTGTTTTTTTCGGGAGAGCCGATATGCCAGTTTTTCATTTATTAACTCCTGTAACATTATATTTATTCACATTATATTATAGCATTTATGTGTGAAAAATTCAAGTACTTTGGAAAAATTTCATACAATTAATTAATAGACCCGTTCGTAATTCCAATTAACTGAGAAATTCTGAACGGGTCTGTTTTAAATGGGATTCAGCACATACTTTCGAGCTTATGTCTGAGTTTTTTGATTATCTTTTTTTCGAGTCTGGATATGTAAGATTGTGATATGCCGATGATTTCCGCAACTTCTTTCTGTGTTTTTTCTTTGCCGTCGGCGAGTCCGAAACGCATTTCCATGATCTCCTTTTCTCTACCGCCGAGTTCCGAAACGGCATTTCTGATAAGTTCGCGTTCGGCTTCGGTTTCGATTCCGCGATTCACGACGTCCTCCTCTGTACCGAGAACGTCGGATAGCAGAAGTTCATTGCCATCGTAGTCGATGTTCAGCGGTTCGTCGATGGAAAGATCGTTGCGGTACTGCGAAGATTTGCGCAAAAACATGAGAATTTCGTTTTCAATGCATCTCGAAGCATAAGTAGCAAATTTAATATTTTTTGCAGGTGAAAAAGTGTTGACAGCCTTTATAAGTCCGATCGAACCGATCGAAACGAGATCTTCGATTCCTATGCCGGTGGATTCGAATTTTTTGGCGATATACACCACCAGACGAAGATTATGAACGATCAGTTTTTTGCGTGCCTCTGGGTCTTTTTCGACGAGTCCGGCGAATACGATCTCTTCTTCCTGACGTGAAAGCGGCGGCGGAAGCGTGTCAGAGCCGTTGACATAAAAAACGTCGCTGCCCAATATTTTTTTCAGTCCAGAAATAATTTTTTCAAATAGCTTCATATTGTTCTCCTTTGATTATGTTATTTATCTATATATTTAACAGCTTAGGGTTGAAAACAGCCCTGCCGTTATTTTCTCCGAGTCCGATCATAACGTCCACGGATTTTTTTCTGCCGCTTGCCGTATTGACGATAATGGCTTCATCAGGACGAAAAACAGGCATTATATCGCTGTTCGACACGGTTGAAAACGGTATCAGACGAAATCCTGCTTTGAGAGCGTCTGCGGATATATTTTCAAAATCGCTGTCGAGGTCTTTTTTTCCGCAGATTATGACAGGCAATCCCGAAAAAAGATCGGTAAGAAAATTTCCGCTGTCGGCAGCCGCATTCAGCGTGAAAATTTTTCCGCGTGTTCTGATTATAAGCTTAAACGGACCGCTGTCGGACGATCTGTCGGTAAATCGGCGGAAAATGCAGACTGCGCCGTAAAGCGAGGCAGTTGAAACAACTAAAATTATCAGCGAAAAATCTATGTAAAAATATGTATTAGAAAAGTGGATAAACTGCGGTTTAAGC
Organism: uncultured Alistipes sp.; assembly: GCA_964401315.1. GTDB lineage: Bacteria > Bacillota > Clostridia > Oscillospirales > Ruminococcaceae > Ruminococcus. Next base: position 62,278 of record CAYNYB010000013.1, on the reverse strand, counting down.
CATGAATATACGGCGTAAATTCCGCCTGCGAGAATAAAATTCGCAGAAAAGAAAGCCGCTGTATTTTTCAGCAGGCGATCAATGCCGTGAATTCCGAAAGCGGCGATAACAACGGTAAAAGCGGCTGCGAATTTTATAGCGAGATTCACAAGAAAGGGGATAGGCGGCGCGAGGATAAGCAGTGAAAAAAAGCTTCCGTAAAAAGCTGCTGCGATACATCGCAGAGTCTTGACGGGAGAGCGTGTGAATTTGGCTGTGATACGCAGCAGGAAATAGTTTACATAAACGTTTAGTATTATCAACACATCAATATAAACAGTCTGCATGGCAAGCTCCTTCTCATTGGGGTATGTACTAATTATATCCTGCGAAAGCCGCAAAAAATGTCGAAATCGGTATTGCCAAAAGAAAAAACGCTTTGAATTAAAAAATTCAAAGCGTCAGCACGAAAATTGATTTGTGTGTTTATCTGAGGAATGGCAAAATAACTGCTCCGACGATCATAAGCCCTGCTAAAATAAGAACTGCTATCCTCATCCACATTTTCTTTTCAGGTTTGCCGCTCATAAAATCTCACCCCTTAGTGTCTTTTTTTTGTGCGTTTTTTGCGGTCGGGAATGTAATCACCGAAAATATCGGTCTTTTTGCGATTTCCGTAAGCTGCTTTTCTGCGGTCGGGCTTGCCTTTTTTGCCGCCGAAATTATAGCTGTCGTTTCTTCTGCGAGGTTTTTCGGAAGAATGATCGCCTTTGTAAAGCTTTACATCGACCTTATGACCGTTTATCTTTATGGGATTTGTGCTGTCGATAATGTAATCGTATTCGGCTTCGGGAACTTCGACCGTTGTGTGATTATCATAGATATCAATTTTTCCGAAATCCTGCCCCGACATTCCCGTAGCGTCAACAAGCGCGCCGAGAATAAAATTGGGAGCGATCTTTTTGCTTCTGCCGATACTGAGATCTATCTTTACGGTCTTTGCACCTCTGCGATTTCCTTTTTTTAGAGGCTTTGGCATATCAAATTCAGGCAGTGCCGCTATTTCCTTTTCAAGTTTAGAATTAACAAGACGTGCGGCGGCTTCGCGGTAGTCAACTCCGTTTTCCGCAAGCCTGTCGAGCATTTCGCAGATATCAGCAGAGGCTTTAGGCATCTCGGTGATATCCTGAATCAGCGCGTCTTTTTTTGCATTTATAATATCATTTTTATCGGGAAGCGGCAGTTCGGTTATTGCAGCCTTTGTATAGCGTGCAATATCTTTGAGATCATACTGCTGACGGCGGCTTGTAATAAGCGTGTATGCAGTACCGGCATGACCGGCGCGTCCGGTGCGTCCTATGCGGTGAATGTAGTATTCATTATCCTGCGGAAGATCGTAATTGAAAACCGCGTCTATGCCGCTTACGTCTATTCCTCTTGCGGCAACGTCCGTTGCAACGAGTACGGAAGTTATTTTTGCCTTGAACGAGTTCATTACCTGAGTACGCTGTGCCTGCTTCATATCGCCGTGAAGCCCTGCTGCTTGAATTCCGCTTTTCGTAAGTTCCTCGGTAAGTTCGTCGACCATTTTTTTCGTGTTGCAGAAAACCATGGCTGATTCGGGAGAATACGCCGCAAGAAGAAGCTTGAGGGCGTCGGTTTTTCTGCCCATTGCGCACATGAAATAGTACTGATCAATAAGTTCGACTGTTTTCTGCGAAGATTTTATTTTAACATTTACGGGATCGCGCTGAAATTTCTCGGTTATCGCGAGAATTTCGGGCGGCATAGTAGCAGAAAAAAGAACTGTCTGTCTTTCTTCGGGAACGTCCGAAAGAATGGATTCGATATCTTCACGAAATCCCATATTCAGCATTTCGTCTGCTTCATCGAGAATAACAGTCTGAAGCCTGTCCAGTTTAAGAGTACGCCGTCTGATGTGATCCATAACTCTGCCCGGAGTGCCGATAACGATATTTGCGCCGCGTTTCAGCTCCATTATCTGGCGTTCCATACTTGCACCTCCGTAAACCGCGGAGGTTTTAACGATCTTCTTATATTTTGCAAATTTTTTGATTTCTTCGCACGCCTGCATTGCGAGTTCGCGCGTAGGGCATAGAATAAGCACCGTAACTGCCTTTTTGTTTTCATCTGTAATGCTTTCAACGGCAGGGATACCGAATGCAGCCGTTTTGCCTGTACCTGTATTGGAACGTCCTACAACGTCTTTTCCTTCCATTAGCAGTGGAATGCTTTGTCGTTGAATATCGGTAGTTTCGGAGAAGCCAAGTTCTTCTGTGGCAAGAAGTATCTCCTTTGATAAGTTCAGTTCTTTAAATTGCATAATTATCCTTTCTGTAAACAACAATAACATTTTTTATCATCATAATACCATAATAACACAAATTTGTCAAAAGGTCAAGAAAAACTTGCAAATATGATTTTTATATGGTATAATTGCAAGGATGGGAGTGATCGCATTGGAGGAAAAATTTTCGAGAACAGAGCTTCTTCTAGGCAGTAAAGCTTCGGAAAGGCTGCGCAGTTCGAGAGTTGCAGTATTCGGAGTCGGCGGAGTAGGCGGATTTGCCGTGGAAGCGCTTGCCCGTTCGGGAATTGGCGCGCTTGATCTTATAGATAACGATTTGGTAAGCGTTTCCAATATAAATCGGCAGATAATCGCGCTTGACAGTACAGTCGGAATGTATAAGACAGAGGCTGCAAAGGCGCGCATCGCGGATATTAATCCAGAATGCAAAGTAATGGCGCATAATATTTTTTTTATGCCTGAAACGGCTGATCTTATTGATTTTTCGTTATTTGATTATGTTATCGACGCAATTGATACCGTAACGGGGAAGATCGAGATAATAATGCAGGCAAAAGCGGCTGGCGTTCCGGTGATAAGTTCGATGGGAGCAGGAAATAAACTTGATCCCACGAGGTTTAAAGTCGCCGATATCTACAAAACGTCGGTATGTCCTCTTGCAAGAGTAATGAGACATGAAATGAAGAAACGCGGTGTAAAAGATTTGAAAGTCGTGTATTCCGAAGAGGAAGCGATTCAGACGAAAAACAGCAATATATCGCAGCCCTCGGGAAAACCCGTCCCCGGTTCGAACGCATTTGTTCCGTCCGTGGCAGGTCTGATAATAGCAGGCGAAGTGGTCAAGGACTTAGCGTTCGACAGATAATTTTGTAAATCAGTCTGCTGAGCTATTGCATTTTTTGGAAAATCATAATATAATAAAATAGAAATATTTTTTGAGGAGAAATCAGTAAAATGGTATACAATAACATTATAGAAGCAATGGGGCATACGCCGATGATCAGGCTTAACAGGCTTGTTAAAGAGGGTAGCGCAGAGGTGCTTGTTAAATTCGAGGGGTTGAATGTAGGCGGCTCTATCAAGACAAGAACCGCATTCAATATGATACGTCATGCCGAAGCTGAGGGAAAGATCAATAAAGATACGATAATCGTTGAGCCTACAAGCGGCAATCAGGGGATCGGGCTTGCACTGGTCGGCGCAGTGAAAGGGTATAAGACTATCATTATCATGCCCGATTCCGTTAGTGAAGAACGCCGCAAACTTGTTCGTCATTACGGCGCGGAAGTCATGCTTATCCATGATGACGGCGATATCGGAAGATGTATACAGGAATGCCTTGATACCGCGTTGAAAATGGCTGAAGAAAATGAAAATGTATTTGTGCCGCAGCAGTTTGCCAATGTGAATAATATATATGCTCATAAATATCATACCGCACTTGAAATATTGGAACAGACGGCAGGCAGGATAGACGGATTCTGTTCGGGAATAGGAACGGGCGGAACTATTACGGGAATCGGAGAAACGCTGAAATCCCAGTATCCTGATATGGTGATATGGGCGGTAGAGCCTGAAAATGCGGCGATACTTGCGGGCGGAAATATTGGTACACATTTGCAGATGGGCATAGGCGACGGAATAATTCCCGACATTCTCAACCAAAACATATATGACGACATATATATCGTAACCGACGACGAAGCGATTCAGACTGCAAGAGATCTTGCAAGTAAAGAGGGAATTATGTGCGGTATTTCCAGCGGAACTAATGTTGCGGCAGCCTTGAAGCTTGCCGAAAAACTGGGCGCAGGAAAAACAGTCGTGACGATTCTTCCGGATACGGCGGAAAGGTATTTTTCAACGCCGTTGTTTGATGAGTAAAAGTTGTATAATATAGATAAGTCGGTATTTATGATTTTAACGGAGGCTTATATGGATGTTATTGAATATGATGATAAATATAAAAATGAAATAATAGATTTGATACTCATGATTCAAAACAAAGAGGCTAAAATCAATCTTTCTATTGAAGAACAACCGGATCTGCTGGATATTCATTCTGCATATGAAAAAAATGGCGGTAAATTTTGGATAGCAATTGAAAACAAACAGGTAATTGGAACAATTGCATTAATGAAGAGTAAAAATAATTGTGGCATTCTAAAAAAGTTTTTTGTAAAAACAGCATATCGTGGTCAAAAAGTCGGATCAACTTTATATCAAGTCTTATTAGAATATGCAAAATCGAAAGACTTAAAATATCTTATATTAGATACTCCGTCTGTTGCAACTGTTTCACACAAATTTTATGAAAAATCAGGATTCAAAAGAATTAAGCAAGATGAACTGCCTGTTTTTTATGAATATCCTGACAGAGATTCTTACTTATATTTGCTAATGCTGTAAATTTTGATTTATGAGTAATAATATAACAGCAAGCCCCGACGCATCATGCTGCGCCGGGGCTGAAATTTTAAGTTTATTTAATAGGAAGATCTTCTAATTTGTAGATTCCCGCATCGACCTGCTGGATAGTGAGGGCGTCCTGAGCCGTAACGCCGTCGCTGTTGCCAATAACATCGGCATTTATCATTCCCTGCTTCGAGAGACTGTAATCATCTTTATTAGTGAGATATTGGAGAATAAGCGTTGCGTCTGCAATTTCAACTTTTCCGTCGCAGTTGGCGTCGCCGTAGAGATTTTTTGACGGCTTATCGGTAGTTACAGGCGGCGTGGCGGGTTCTGTAGGATTTTCGTCATTGACTGTAGTGCCGTCGGGTTCTGTTCCGCCAACGAGAACTCCGTCATCGTAAACGCAGATTTTGTCAACTTTCAACTCGTTGCCGTTGCCGAAAAAAGCGTCGTCTTCCTTGAATATAGGAAGTCCGTCATAACTCCAGTCATTGGTGGGATCCCATTTGTCGCCGTAATACATTCCCACATCAAACTGATATTTTTTACCGGAATTTGCGATATAATAGCCGTCCCATGAAATCTCGACATAATAAGTGTCCTTCATGTTCTTATATGCAAAGGGACCGCTGATCACTCCGTCCGCATCTTCAACTTCGGCGGAAGACTGATCATAAAGCTCCTTGATCTCCGTAACGCTGCTTACTCCGTTAGCCATTTCACTTGTATTGAAGAAGTAGCGTATAGAAATTTTATCCGAAGGCTTGTTGGAGCCTGTCATTACCTTGAATGAAACTTTGGTAACGCCTGAGCCGTCGGAATGAAGATCGTCGATTCCGCAGGCTTCTACCCAATAACCGCTGCTGCCTTCTTCACCTGGAATCTCCTTTTCCGCGGGAGGGAAATTAGCCGTAACAGCCATATCGGGAGTTCCGAAATACTCATAAAGACCTGCGCAAGCGCCTACGAAAGCTGCATTGTAGTCGATCGTAACTTCGTTGTATATCCAATCGGCAGTAGTATCATTATGCTCGTCAGCGCCGTCAGGACCGCCTGCAAGCGCACCCCAAAGTACGTGACGCTGCTCTCTTGTATCTTCTGCCATAAGAAGTCCTGAAGCTGCACGGTGATGAGGATATTTTACTGAATTTTCGTTATACCCTACGATATACGAGCGTTTCAGGGGATTATTGCCCATTACATAGTGCATCTGCTTCTGCGCCCATTCACTGAATTCGCCGGGCTTTCCGTCGTTATTGTATTTATCGTAAATCAGACCGATAAGCTGCATAGCCGTGTTATATCTTGCAGAACCCCATACCAGCAGGAAAGCATATCCTCCGGGAGTTTCAAGACCTTTCCATGTGGGATAGCATTTGTAGATCTGCTCCCAGAAATCGGCAGGTTCGTATTGAGTTTTATTGTTTACGGTGCGGTACATATCCTGAATTTTAAGCTCCGGATATTTATCGTCGATAATGCCGAGCAGGGTAATTGCGCCGCCCCACATATCGTTCCAGTTATAGCAGAAACCGGACGGAGCATAAAGATCGACATAGGGCATGAGGTCTTCCAGATATGATTTATCCTCGGTGCAAAGGAAGAGCCATGCGCCTGCCCAGCAGTAATCGTCTTCCCACTTTGCGGATTGATAAAACTGTACCGGTCCGTCTTTGTTATCGCTCAATTCTTTGGGATTGTCGTTTGCGAATTTCCATAATGCCTTTGCGTAATCAAGGGATTTTTCGGCATATTCGGGGTCGGAATCCTTGAAATTGAGGTAATTGATCGCAAGAGAGCCTGCCGCGGAAACTACATAATCAGTCTGAGGCTTGTCGGCTGTCAAAAACCATGCAGGGCGAACCATTGTATCGACTTCGGGCGACTGCCATATAGCATGATCGATTCCGCCTTCGCCGACCTGATAACAGTGAGCGATAACTTCGCCGCTGTCATCGCGGAAAGTACATTTCATGAGGTAGTCGTTGAAATAGCGGAGAATAGTTTCAATATGATCGTCCTGACCTGTTTTCACATAGGAATCGCGAAATTCATAATATCCCCAGCCGAGAGTTGCGGCGGCGTAATTTTCGGGCATACCGAATTTAACGTGGTCGCCTGCGTCGTGGAATCCGCCTGCAACGTCGATAAATCCGTCGCTGTCTGGATCGAGAACGTTTTTATATTTGTCCATAAACGCCTGCGAAAGGTTAGTGCCATTTTGATAACCGCCGCTGACGCCGTTTACCATCGGAACTTTAGAATCGTATGTATGGCAGTTTCCGCGCCACGACAGGCGATTGTTATCCTCAACATCAGTACCGCACATATTGGCGTCGTAAAAATAGATCGAATACTGAAGAGCGCGAGCGTAGTCGTAGTCAAGCCCCGAATTTTCAACGGTAGCGTCCGCTGAGTCGGCGAAGAATACAGTCGGGCAGGAACTTATCGCCATAGTCGCGCATAAAGCTGCTGCCAGAATTTTTTTAAATTTGAACATAACATTCCTCCATGTAATATCTGCGTTTACAGATACAATTTCAAAATAATTATAACATATTATTCAAAAAAAATCAATAGATTATAAAGATTTTGTTATGAAATTATGATCTTTTTCTTTGACGAAGCAGCATAATTGTAAAGCAGATCAGAAGAATGCCGCCGAAAATTATGAAAACCGAGGGAATTGCAACGCGTTCTCCGCTGATTTTTTGAATTGCGAACGCATGAACGGCATCTTCTGCGTTTTCAAAAGTGAGCGAACAGTTTTCCGCGTAATCCCGCGCGGCTGATTTTTTCATACCGAGAAGTGTGAAATCTTCCAGAGGGGCGGCTCCGGATTCCGTAGGAATGAAACCGACGGCGCAAATGCCGATATTTTCCACGGACGGCGGAATGTACATTCCTTTAAGAGAATTGCACATATAAAATGAGCAGTCTCCCAAGGAAATCACGCCGTCGCCAAGAGATACAGTTGTCAGCGAAGTACAGCCTGAAAAGCAGAAATCTCCGATTTCAGTAATGCTCTGGGGGAGAGCGGCGATTTTAAGATTTGTACAGCTGCGGAAGCACGAATCGGGGAGTTTGCTTAAATTTTCCGACAGCGATACGGAATTTAATTCTGAACAGCCGCAGAAACAGCCCATTCCTATTTCGGAAACGGAATCGGGGAGAGATACGCTTTCAAGCGAAAAACAGGCATAAAACGCATGATGCCCGATTTTTTCCACGGAATCGGGGATAGTGATGTGTCTGAGAGTGCCGCATTCGTAAAACGCATTATCGCGTATCTCCGTAACGCGGCACCCCTCAACAGTTTCGGGAATCTCGATATAAACAGGCTCGCCCGTAAATCCCGTGACGGTTGCTTCATTATTAATAATAGTGTACACATAGCCGCTTTTTTCGGCGGCGGAGGCTCTGACAGGCGGCATAAAGAATACTATAACGGCTGCGGTCATGACGATAATAAATTTTTTCATTGAACTTTCTCCTTGGTAATTTAGCTATAAATATATTTTAGAATATTTTTCAAACATGGTAAAGTCAAAAAATATGTTGTATTTTTGCATATTTCGAACTGTTTTTCCGAGTTATAATAAAAAATTCCATAATGCGCTGTACAATTATGGAGAAAGATGACGGATAAAGACGGAAATTTTTTCTTCAAACAGGAATATTAAGTCTTATTCTGCCAATTCTGATAGTCGAGGTGATAAAAATGAAAAAAATATCAACATTAATTTTTGCGGCAGGGCTTATCCTTACAATACTTATTTCAAACGGGATCGCGGTAATAAGGGACGGCAGACGTCTTGAACAGCTTCGGGGAAGTGTTCTGCGGCTTCATATTCTTGCGGATTCCGACAGCGAATACGATCAGAAACTGAAATTGAAAGTCAGAGACGCGTTGCTGGAATGTGGAATTTTCGAAGAAGCGACTTCGCTCGAAGAGGCGGAATCAGCTGCTGCGGAAAAAATTACAGAGATCACGGAGATCGCCGAATCCGTACTGCGTGAAAACGGCTGCGATTTGCCGGTAACTGCCGAGCTTGCCGATGTGGAATTCGACGAAAGGGTCTACGGGGATATTACTATGCCGTCGGGCGAATATCGTGCGCTTCGAGTGAAAATCGGCTCGGCGCAGGGGAAGAACTGGTGGTGTGTAATGTATCCGCCTTTGTGCATTCCCGCTGCCTGCGGCGATGAGGAGATGGAAAACGACAGATCGGCAGAGGAAATTTTTTCGGATGAAGAACTCGATATACTTTATCAGCCTAAAAAATACAGAGTGCGTTTTGCTATATGGGATAAAATCAAAGAACTTACAGAGTGAAAAATTGTAAGTTCTGACAAAAATAAAATTAACCCTTGACAATTAACGCTTAATGTAGTATAATATCAAAAGAAAACAAAGCAGAACTATCCGTTCTCACCGTCAGGCTCAGCTTAAACGGTCAATATGTAGATATTCTTTTGAGGATAAGTGCGTATTGTACGAGTGTGGATCAGTCTGCACTCGTTTTATTTTTTAACCGGAGGTGCTTGAACATTAGCAAACAGGAACTGCAGATCAACGAAGATATCAGAGATAAGGAAATTCTCGTTATCGACGATGAAGGAAAAAAGCTTGGCGTAATGACCGCTAAGGAAGCCCAGAAATTAGCCTATGATAAAGATCTTGACTTAGTTAAGATCGCTCCTCAGGCAACGCCGCCCGTATGTCGTATCATGGATTACGGAAAATATTGCTTTGAACAGGCTAAACGCGAAAAGGAAGCAAGAAAAAATCAGAAAATCGTTTCTATCAAGGAGATCAGAATGTTCTCGACGATAGATACACATGATTTTGAGACAAAAGTTAATCAGGCTGTCAAGTTCCTTCAGGGAGGGGATAAACTCAAAGTTTCGGTAAGATTCCGCAAGAGAGCCATCGCACATCCCGAACTTGGCGCAGAACTGCTTGACCGCTTCAAGGAGGCAGTTTCCTCAGCAGGTACTGTTGATAAGCCGGCTAAAATGGAGGGACGCAGCATCGTTATGTTTGTAAGTCCAAAAGCAAGCAAGTAATATAACTTGTCTTAAATAAGGAGGATTATTCAATGGCAAAGGTTAAGGTTAAAACTCATTCCGGCGCAAAAAAGCGTTTTAAGGTTACAGGAAGCGGCAAGGTAAAGTATCAGCACACTAATAAGAGACACAGACTTACTCAAAAGGATACAAAGCGTAAGAGAATCGCTCGTAACGCTGGCGTTGCAGGCAGCGCAAATGCTCCTACTATCAAGAAGCTCGTTCCTTATATGTAATCTGTAGGGATATTTCGCAAACCGTTTACGTAATTTTAAGAACTTGTCTTCGCAAGAAGATCGTGTGGATTTTCAAGCAAATTTTGCTGAAGACAAGGAAAAAATTTGAAGGAGTACTGTCGTATTGCAAGAATTTTTGGCGTAGAATTCAGCAAAATTTGCTGAAAAGATGCATGGGATTTTTGTGAAGACAAGTTCTAATATCGGAGGTAGAAGAATATGGCACGTATCAAGGGTGCAATGATGACTCGCAAGAGAAGAAATAAAGTTTTAAAACTCGCTAAGGGTTACTGGGGCGCTAAGAGCAAACATTTCAAGATGGCTAAGCAGGCTGTCATGAAGTCAGGCAATTACGCTTACATCGGCAGAAAGCAGAAGAAGAGACAGTTCAGACAGCTTTGGATCACAAGAATTTCCGCTGCTGCTAAAATGAACGGTATGAATTACTCAACATTCATGAACGGCTGCAAGAAAGCAGGCATCACTCTTAACAGAAAGATGCTTTCTGAGATCGCGATCAACGACGCTGTCGGATTTACAGCTATCGCAGAAAAGGCTAAGGCTGCTCTTTAATCACTGAACAAAACACGCCCTGTATAAGAGCGTGTTTTGTTGTAATAAATCGTTCTTATGCGCATATCAGCGTGCGTAAATGCGGAGGGCATAAACTGTTGGAAAATATTATCACATCAAAAGACAATCCTGTTATCAAGCTGTATCAGAAACTTTCTTCTTCAAAAAAAGAAAGGCTTCAGTACGGCTTATTCGTGTTGGAAGGAATGCGTATCGTTGAGGACGCTGTAAGAGAAAACAGCGGTCTTTCCCATCTGATCATGACGAAGCAGGCTTATGAAAAATTCGGGGAAACTTTTTTTCAGGCTGATTTGAGAAACGCAAAAATGATTGTCATTTCAAATGAACTTGGAAGAAAAATTTCTCTGACAGATTCAACTCAGGGCGTTTTTGCAATATGCAGAATGCCGTTGGAACGCGCAGTGAAATTCAGGGAAAACGGCAGATATATCGTGCTTTACGGCTTGCAGGATCCGGGGAATGCGGGTATGATAATACGCACCGCCGACGCCCTCGGGATAGACGGCGTTATACTTTCGGGAAGCTGCGAACTGTACAGCCCAAAGGTAGTGCGTTCGACTATGGGTTCGATATTCCGAATGCAGATAGCCGTTGAAAACGATACCGAACGCCTTTTTGAAATTCTCGAAAAAAACGGTGTAACGGCTTCGGCCTCTGTTATAGATAAGGACGCCGAAAAAATTACGGAATGCGAATTCAAAGGCAGTCATGCAGTATTTATAGGCAATGAGGGAAACGGCTTGCCGAGGGAGATCGCTCTGCGGTGCAGCAGGCGTATCACAATCCCCATGAGCGGCACTATCAATTCTCTGAATGCAGCCATGGCTTGCGGAATTTTAATGTGGGAACTGAAAAAGCAGGTTTGATTAAGAGAGGTGAACGTTTTGACCAAAACTAAATATTGGATATGGCTTACGCTGGTATTCGGCATGGGAAGTCGGCGCGTCTGGCAGATAATGAATATGTTCGAAACTCCTGAAAAAGCCTTTTTTGCATTGAAAAACGGCGAAAGCGGTTTGAATCTTTCTCAGAGGGAAATAAGCGGCATCAAGAGTACTGAACTTTCTAATGCAGAGTATATAATTAATGTATGCGAAAAAAATAATATCGGAATAGCCGACTATGATTCAGAAATATATCCCGTACAGCTTAAAAATATTTCCGTACCGCCTGCGGTAATTTACTACAAGGGCAACATTCGATGTGTTCTGGGAACTCCTACGGTTACCGTCGTAGGTACTCGAAACGCTTCGGAATACAGCATAAGGACGACAGAGCGCATTTGCCGTGAACTTGCGGCGAATGGCATCGTTATAATAAGCGGATTCGCGGTCGGTACGGATATTACGGCTCACTTGGCAGCCGTTAGAATCGGCAGACCTACCGTATGCGTTATGGGCTGCGGAGTTGATGTCAATTATCCGCGAGATAATTTCGGTTATCGCAGAGAAATAATCGAAACGGGCGGAGTTTTTATTTCTGAATATCCGCCTGGAACTCCTGCACGTGGTACGAATTTTCCGAGACGAAACAGGATTCTTTCCGCACTCGGAAGAATTGCTGTGATCTTTCAGGCTTCCGAACGGAGCGGGGCGCTTATAACGGCAGGATTTGCCGCAGAACAGGGCAGAGAAGTTTTTACTCTGCCTCCTGCTGATATTATTAATCCTGCTTATAAGGGAAATTCCGACTTGATACGCGACGGAGCGTCGGTACTCCTCGGCGCGGAAAGTATTATTGAAAGCTTTGAGGTCACGTCACCTCTGTATGAAGAACTTCAGTCCGAATCAATGAATATTCTGAAAAGAAGCGGAAGAGATCTTTTTGAGGGAAACATAACCGATACAGTCGGCGCAGCTTCGGAGGATCGCCTTATGCGCCTTTCTTCGCATATGGAAAATAAAAGTGAATTACGTTCCAAAACTGTTGCGGATTTGAGTTCTGTTGATATTGAGACGTCATTAAGCGATATTCAGCGTAATATAGTTGAAATTCTCAAAGCCGGCGATGCCGATACGGACGAGATCGCGCTGCAAATGGATATGGACGCTTCCGAGATCGCAACAGAGCTGACTGAAATGGAAATGACGGGCGCAGTAAAAGCGCTTCCGGGTAAAAGATTTTCGATAGGCAGTTTCTGAAACTGCCTGATAAGTTGATTCAAGAGGTATGCAAATGTCAGATTTAGTTATAGTAGAGTCGCCCGCAAAGGCGAAAACAATTCAGAAATATCTTGGAAACGGATATGAAGTCATCGCTTCGATGGGGCATATTCGAGACCTTCCGAAATCAAAGCTGGGAGTTGATACAGATAACGATTTTCAACCTCAGTATACCGATATGAAAGGTAAAGAGGACGTTATCAAGGAACTTAAAAAACGCGCAAAAAAATGCGGAAAAGTTTATCTCGCGACCGACCCCGACCGCGAGGGAGAGGCTATATCATGGCATATAGCGCAGCTGTTAAAGCTTGATATGAATGACGATAACCGTGTTGCATTCAACGAGATCACAAAAACGGGCGTAAATAACGGTATGAGCAATCCGCATAAAATAGATATCGATCTCGTAAACGCACAGCAGGCAAGACGTATTCTCGACAGGCTTGTAGGCTATAAATTAAGCCCGTTTTTGTGGAAAAAAGTCAAGCGCGGTCTGTCCGCGGGAAGAGTTCAGAGCGTTGCGGTAAGGCTTGTCGTGGACAGGGAAAACGATATAAGAAAATTTGTTCCGAAAGAATATTGGTCGATCGACGCTAAATTCACCGCTCCGTCCTCATCAAAAGCTTTCGATGCGGCGCTTGTTTCGGTTGATGGAAATAAGCTGGAAATTCCGAATCAGGCAGAAGCCGACGGATTGCTGAAACGCCTTGAAGGTGCGGAATATATAGTGACCTCAGTGAAAAAAAGAGTTACAAAAAAGCAGCCCGCGCCGCCGTTTATTACGTCCACGATGCAGCAGGAGGCTTCCCGGAAACTTGGATTTACCGCCAAGCGCACCATGAAAGCCGCTCAGGAACTTTATGAGGGCGTAGATGTTGAGGGGATAGGCGCTGTCGGACTTATAACTTATATGAGAACAGACAGCCTGCGTATTTCAGACGAGGCAAAAACGGCTGCGAAACAGTATATCGAGACAGTTTACGGAGCAGATTATCTGCCCGACAAACCGCGTTCCTTCAAAACGAAAAGCAACGCTCAGGACGCTCACGAAGCTATCAGACCGTCCATTCCCGATCTTACTCCGGAAAGAGTTAAATCGGGTCTCACGTCCGATCAGTATAAGCTTTACAAGCTGATATGGTCAAGATTTATAGCAAGCCAGATGGCAAATGCTCTGCTCGATACGGTCTCCGCAGAAATTTCCGCAAACGGATGCGTATTTCGTGCATCAGGATATTCCGTGAAATTCAATGGATTCACCGTTCTTTATGAGGAATCCACCGACGGAGAGGATTCCGTCAAGAAAATGCTGCCGCCCCTTGCTGTTGACGATAAAGTCAAACTGAAATCAATAAGCGGAAATCAGCATTTTACTCAGCCGCCTCCGCGATATACGGAAGCTTCGCTTATCAAGGCTCTTGAAGAAAACGGCATCGGCAGACCGAGTACCTACGCTCCGACGATCACTACCATTACTGCAAGGCAGTACGTCGAGCATGAGGGCAAGCAATTGAAGCCCACCAATCTCGGAGAAGTAATCACCGAACTTATGAAAGAGCATTTTAATGAGATCGTGGACGCGAAATTTACCGCGGATATGGAAAGCAGCCTTGATGAAGTTGAAAGCGGCTCAAAGGACTGGATATCGACTCTTCGGGAATTTTACGGCGGTTTCGCAGAAAATCTGCAAAAAGCCGAGGAAGCTATGGAGGGCAAGCGCGTTAAAGTTCCCGACGAGGAAACCGACGTTATATGCGAACTTTGCGGAAAAAATATGGTCATCAAGTATGGCAGATACGGCAAATTTCTTGCCTGTCCCGGATTTCCAGAATGCTCAAATACGAAAAAGATCGTCACGGAGACAGACGGAAATTGTCCGCGATGCGGAAAGAAAATGCTGTTAAAAAAATCGAAAAAGGGCAGAAGTTTCTATGGATGCGAGGGCTATCCCGATTGCAGCTTTATGACGTGGAACGTACCGACCGCCGAAGTATGCCCGAACTGCAGAAAAACTCTTTTCAACAAGGGCGGAAAATCAGGCAGACTGATCTGTGAAAACGAGGGCTGCGGATATGAAAGAGAGCTGAAAAAATGAGCGTAACTGTAAATGTTATCGGAGCAGGACTTGCAGGCTGCGAAGCGGCGTGGAGCATTGCTTCTTATGGTATTAATGTTCGACTTTTCGAGATGAAGCCCGAAAAATTCAGTCCTGCTCATAAATACAGCGGATTCGCCGAATTGGTATGTTCAAATTCATTAAAGGCTGCCAGATTGGAATCGGCTGCAGGACTTCTGAAAGCCGAAATGGAAATGCTTGGTTCGCTGACAGTTCCTTGCGCCAAAGAAAATTCCGTAGAAGCAGGCGGCGCTCTTGCCGTTGACCGCGAGAAATTTTCCGACAGCGTTACGGCTAAGATACGCAGAAATTCGCTTATCGAGGTAATCAGCGGAGAAGTTGCCGAGCTTCCAGAGGGAATTGTAATAATCGCCACGGGACCGCTTACCGGCGGAGCGATGGCTGAAAAGATAAGGGAACTTTGCGGTGAGGGACTGAGTTTTTACGACGCCGCCGCACCCATTGTGACTTATGAAAGCCTTGATAAGGAAAAAGTTTTTTTCGCCTCGCGTTATGACAGAGGCGACGCCGATTATATCAATTGCCCCATGGAAAAAGATGAATATCTTGCGTTTTACAAGGAACTTGTTTCGGCGGAGCGCGTTCAGCTTAAAGATTTTGAAACACACCCTTTCAGCGTTTACGAGGGCTGTATGCCTATTGAAGAACTGGCGTCGCGCGGTCAGGATACGATGAGATTCGGTCCGATGAAGCCCGTCGGGATAACTGACGCGCGTACGGGAAAACGTCCTTATGCGGTGGTGCAGCTTCGCCGCGAAAATAAAGAAGCCTCACTGTTCAATCTTGTTGGATTCCAGACAAATCTTAAATTTGGTGAGCAGAAAAGGGTATTTTCAATGATCCCCGGTCTGGAAAATGCCGAATTTATGCGATTCGGAGTAATGCACAGAAACACATTCATAAATAGTCCCGAACTTCTCGACAGCGATTTTTCAATGAAAAGCAACAAGAATATCAGCTTCGCAGGACAGATCACAGGCGTTGAGGGGTATATGGAATCGGCTGCAAGCGGTATTATTGCGGGAATTGCGACTGCGCGCAGGATTCTCGGTCTTGAACCGCTGAAACTGCCCCGTGAAACAATGACAGGCGCACTTTCGACGTATGTAAGCGACAGCTTCAATAGCGGTAAGTTCCAGCCTATGGGCGCAAATATGGGAATTCTTCCCGATATAGGCGTAAGGATACGCGACAAAAAAGAGAAGTACGGCGTTTATGCGAATCGTGCCATAAACGCGCTGAGAGAGGAGCTTGAAAGAATTGGCAAAAATAATAGTTGACGCTTTCGGAGGTGACAACGCCCCTCTTGAAGTAATAAAAGGCTGCGAAATGGCAGTAAAGGAACTGGGTGTACAGATAATTCTGACAGGCAGTGAAAGCATTATAAAAAAATGCGCAGCCGATAACGGAGTTAATCTGAGCGGAATGAAAATCGCTCATACCGACGAGGTGTTCGACATTCACGAAGAGCCGAAAGAGATCATAAAATCAGGAAAAAATACTTCTATGGCTATCGGCATGAAGCTTCTTGCTGAGGGAAAAGGCGATGCCTTTGTCTGTGCAGGAAGCACTGGCGCTCTTGTAATGGGATCGACGTTTATTGTCAAGCGAATCAAGGGCATCAAGCGCGTCGCACCGTCTCCCGTACTGCCAGCAGATAAGGGGAGCTTTATTCTTCTCGACGCAGGCGCAAATACGGAATGCCGTCCCGAAATGCTCGTTCAGTTCGCAGTTATGGGAAGCGCATATATGGAAAAGGTAATGGGGATTAAAAATCCAAAAGTCGGACTGCTGAACATCGGCGCGGAAGAGACCAAGGGAAGAGAACTGGAGATCGAATCTTATAAGCTTATGGAAAAGTCCGGGCTTAATTTTATCGGAAATATAGAGGCGCGCGATCTTCCGAAAGGCGAATGTCAGGTAGTTGTTACCGACGGATTTACTGGAAATATCGTTCTCAAACTTTATGAGGGAATGGGTTCGTTTTTCGGCGGAAGAGTCAAATGGCTGTATTCGGGTATCGGAACGCTGGGCGCACTGTTTTCACTCGGAAAGATCAAGGCGTTCAAAAAGCAAATGGATTATCGTGAAACAGGAGGCTCGGCGCTGCTCGGAGTTAAAAAGCCAGTCATAAAAGCTCATGGAAGTTCCGATGCAAAGGCGTTTTATAATGCTGTCCGTCAGGCGAAAAAATGCGTCGACGGAAAAATGATCGAGTCTATTGAGGAATATGTAAAGCTGAATGCGGATTCCTCCACAGTTGGCAAAGGAGCGGAAAAAAATGAATAATTCTGAAAAATTAGAGGAAATTATAGGATATACATTTAAAAATAAACAGCTTCTTGAACAGGCGCTTTCTCATTCCTCATATGCCAATGAGAAAAAGCATTCATTGGAAAGCAACGAGCGTCTGGAATTTCTGGGCGACAGCGTTCTTTCTATTGTTGTTTCGGAGTATCTGTATACTCATCTCCGCAGCGTTGCGGAGGGCGACCTTACAAAATTGAGAGCGTCTCTCGTATGCGAAAAAAGTCTTCACGTATTTGCTTCGGAGATTCATCTCGGAGAATTCCTGCTGCTGGGCAAGGGCGAGGAAAATACGGGCGGAAGAGAGCGACCCTCGATACTTGCGGACGCATTTGAAGCTGTGATAGCGGCTATCTATCTCGACGGCGGTATGGAAGCTGCGAAAAAGCATATCCTGCATTTTATGCCAAAGGATATCGGGCAAAGTGCAAAGCCTGTTTTCGACGATTTTAAAACCGTTCTTCAGGAAGTTGTCCAGAAAAATCCCGAAGAAAAGGTTGAATACGTTCTCATAGGCGAGGAAGGTCCCGATCATAACAAGCGTTTTGTGGTGGAAGTAATGCTGAATTCTCAGGTTATCGGCAAGGGCAAGGGCAGAAGCAAAAAGGAAGCGGAGCAGCTTGCCGCAAAAGAAGCGCTGGAGCTTATGGGATATGAAACACGCTAATATCTCAATTTTTGTACCGCATATCGGTTGCCATCACAGATGCAGTTTTTGCGATCAGCGTACGATCAGCGGTACACAAAAAGCACCGTCAGGTAATGATGTACGTGAAATTTGTACGAAGGCGCTCGGTGAAATAAAGTCGCCCGAAAATACGGAAATCGCATTTTTTGGCGGAAGTTTTACAGCGATTCCGCAGTCATATATGATCGAACTTCTTGAATCCGCATACGAATTTATCGGCAATGGAAAATTCAAGGGAATACGTATTTCAACACGTCCAGACTGTATAACTCCCGAAATTCTTGATTTACTGAGAAAATACGGTGTTACGGCAATAGAACTGGGAGCGCAGTCGATGTCAGATACCGTTCTTTCAGCGAATGAAAGAGGTCATACGGCTGAGGACGTTTATAAAGCCGGCGCATTAATAAGAGAATACGGCTTTGAACTCGGCTTACAAATGATGGTTGGACTTTATAAAAGTACAATACACGATGAATATCAGACATTTTCGGCGATAAAAGGTATTCACCCTGATACAGTACGCATATATCCTGTTGTAATTCTGAAAAACACCAGACTCGGAGAACTTTACCGGTCGGGCGAATATAAGCTGTTTGATTTTGAAACGGTTCTTTATATGTCATCGGCATTTCTTGAGAAATTTGAAAAGCTGGGTATCAGAGTAATAAAATGCGGACTTCATGCAAGTGAATTTGTAGAAAAGGATATGATCGGCGGATTTTATCATCCTGCTTTCCGTGAATTATGTGAAAATGAAATTTACAGGCGTAAAATGGAATGTAAAATAGACAGAGATAAAAAAAGCTGTGTTTTTGCCGTCAATCCGTCATGTATCAGCAAGGCAGTCGGACAGCGGAAATCAAATATTCTGTATTTTAAGGAAAACGGCATTGAAGTTAAAATTATTGCTGATGAAAATATTGAAAAATACGAGGTTGAACTGAGGAGGTGAAATTGTGTATCTGAAATCGCTGGAAATACAGGGATTTAAGTCGTTTCCCGATAAGATAAGTCTTACATTTGATAAAGGACTTACAGCGGTAGTAGGTCCCAACGGCAGCGGAAAAAGTAATATCGGCGATTCCGTTCGATGGGTTCTGGGCGAGCAATCGACCAAAACTCTTCGCGGTAATAAGATGGAGGACGTTATTTTTTCCGGTACTGTTGCAAGAAAGCCCATGGGTTTTGCCGCCGTTACGCTGAATATCGACAATTCCGACGGTAAGCTTAATGTCGAGGAGAACGAAGTTGCAGTAACTCGAAAGCTTTACAGAAGCGGCGAAAGCGAGTATATGATAAATGGGCGAGCCTGCCGATTGAAAGATATCAACGAGTTGTTTATGGATACGGGACTGGGCAGAGACGGATATTCTATAATCGGGCAGGGCAGAATTGCAGAGATAGTCGGTGCGAAAAGCAGCGAGCGGCGCGATATTTTTGAGGAAGCGGCGGGAATCTCCAAATTCCGATATAAAAAGGCGGAAGCGGAGCGCAGGCTTTCAAGCGCGCAGGAAAATTTGCAGCGTCTTTCAGATATACTCGCGGAATTGGAAAGCCGCGTAGCACCGTTGAAACTCCAGTCCGAAAAGGCGCATAAATTTATAAAGCTGGCGGAAGAACGCAAAAAACTGGAGATTTCCGTCTGGATTACACGACTTGACGAATTTAGGCAGAAACTCGATCAGCTTGAAGAAAAACTCCTTGTTTGCAAGAGCGAATACGAAAATACCGAAAACGACATTGCACACGAAGAGGAAAAATTGCAGGAATGTTATCGGCGTATGCAGGAATGCACAATGAAGTCAGACGAACTCCGCAGAAAAATGCTTGAAGAGGAGCAGGCGGCATCGCAGAAAAGAGCCGATATTGCGGTTTTTCAAAATGATATCGGTCACTGCGAAGAGGCGATATCCGCCGCAAAAAGGAATATAGAAAATTCCGAAAAAACAAAGCTTGAACTTAAAGAGCATATTGAAAAATGCAAATCGAAGATCGGCAGTCTTGAAAATGAAAGAGAAAAAATCATCTCCGAAATTCGCGAAGTTACGGATAAATTTGAAGCTGCCGAGGAAAAAAATTCATGTCTCGGAGAATCCGTTAATAAGATCGGAAATGAGATAAACGCGCTGTATATCAGGCAGAGTGAATTGAAATTTGCAGCCGAATCCGCGAAACAGAACGCTGCCGATGAGAAAAAAAGGCTGAAGGAACTCCTTGACGGAGCAGGCGGAATTGAAAGCACGATAGCTGAATACGAGCGGAAAATAAATGAAAATGAACGCATATCAGAAAAAAATTCCGCAGAAAGCGAATCACTGAAAAATAAACTCGGCGGTCTTGAAAGGCTCTACAGATCGCGAAAGGAAGATTTCGACGGCGCAAAAGAGGATTTCGAAAAAAATCTTTACGAGTTGAAAAGCGCACAGCAAAGACAGAAATTGCTGTACGATCTCGAAAAGAACATGGAGGGATTCACAGGCAGCGTAAAGCAGATCCTGAAAGCTTCAAAACAGGGCAGATTAAGCGGAGTTTACGGAACGGTCGCTCAGAATATCAGCATTGAACACTGCTACGCGACGGCTATCGAAACGGCTCTGGGCGGAGCTATGCAGAATATCATTGTGGAAAACGAAGATATCGCCAAGCGGTGCATTCGATTTCTGAAAGAGCAGCGCGGCGGCAGGGCAACTTTTTTGCCGATAACATCGGTCAAGGGATATGAACTCCGCGAAAACGGCGTCGAGGATTGCGTGGGATTTGTTGCCCTTGCAAGTAAGATCGTAGATGCAGACAGTCGGTTCGGCGGCATTATTACGTCGCTTCTGGGCAGGATAGTCATTGCCGAGGATATAGATTCCGCAACCATGATAGCCAAAAAATACGGATATAAATTTCGCATAGTTACCCTTGACGGTCAGGTTATCAATGCGGGCGGCTCGTTTACGGGCGGTTCGGCGCAGAAATCTGTGGGAATCATTACTCGTAAAAATGAGATAGAAACTCTTGATCGCGAGATCGCGCGGCTGGAACGTCAGCGTGAAGAGATCGGCGCAAAAATGGAAAAATCCCGCGCAGAAGCCGAAAAACTCCGCTATGATATGGAGGGAGCGAGATCGCGGCAGGCTGAACTCAATTCCGAAACGATGAAGATCAGCGCGGAGCAGGGAAGCTTCCGTTCTCTTATCGATCAGCTGGGTTCTCAGACTGAAAATACCGACAGACAGCGTTCCGAGTCGGAGCGGAAGATCGCGGAGGCTAATCAAGTTTGTGCGGAAGCCGAAAAATCTGCTGCGGAACTTGATTTTGAAATAAAAACCGCCGAGGAACGACTTGCTGACAGTCAGAAAGACCGCGAAAAACTTCGCATGGAACGTGCAGAACTTTCCGAAAAAATATCTCTGCTGAAGATACGCGATATGGAGTTGGGCAAGGATATACAGGCTCAGGAAGCTGAAATAGAACGTATAAATACGGAACTATCGGAACTTGACGGCGGCGCGGAACGTTTTGAAGCGGAAATTGCAGAGCGAAACAGAATTATCGCGGAGAAAAAATCCGATATTGTAAAGTTTAACGCCGAGCTTGAAGCTATGAAAACGAATGCGGAGTCTTATACTGCCGATATAGAGCGTTTCAGAACGGCTCATACGGAACAGAATCGGCTTGTTTCGGAAATTCAGAAAGGCATGAAAGCTTTTAACGACTCCAAGGAGAAGCTTTCGGGAGAAATTACTCGGCTTGAAGAGCGGCATGATTCTGTAAACCGCGATTCCGACAGTATTATAAGACAGCTTATGGACGTCTATGAGATGACAGTTTCCGAAGCAGTTCGATTTGTCGAAAAATCTGAGGATATTACAGCGGCGCAATTGGAACTGGCTGCCGTAAAAAATAAAATACGCGCTCTCGGAAGCGTAAATGTGGAGGCTATCGAGGAATACCGCGAAGTTTCGGAGAGATATGAATTTTTATCGGATCAGCTTGAGGACGTTCAGCGGTCGAAAGCCGAACTGGAGAAGATAATCAGCAGTCTTACCGAAGAAATGTGCAGGATATTTGCGGAAAGTTTTCGAATAATAAATTCCAATTTCAAGGAAATTTTCGTTGAACTTTTCGGCGGCGGAAAAGCGGAACTTATCCTTACCGATCCCGAAAACGTACTGGAATCTGGTATTGAAATAAGCGTTGCACCGCCGGGCAAGGTGATAAAAAATCTTATTTCGCTTTCGGGCGGCGAGCAGTCGTTTGTTGCTATAGCGATATATTTTGCTATATTGAAACTGCGCCCTGCGCCGTTCTGCATTCTTGACGAGATAGACGCGGCGCTCGATGAGGTAAACGTCAGGAAATATGCTCAGTATCTCAAGAAATTTACCGATACTACGCAGTTTGTTCTGGTAACACACAGGCGGAGCGCAATGGAGGAAGCGAGCGTTCTTTACGGCGTAACCATGCAGGAGGACGGCATATCTAAGCTTCTGAAAATGGAACAGGTGGATTTTCAGGAGGATACCGCATGATATTCACGGTGTGCGTGATCATGCTATAAACGGAGGAGTATATGGGAATTTTTTCAAAAATTGCGGAGGGACTGAAAAAAACCAAGGAGAATTTTCTTGGCGGACTTCAGCGAATCTTTAATTCATTTACTAAAATAGACGAGGAACTTTTCGAAGAACTTGAAGAACAGATGATAATGAGCGATATAGGCGTTGAAACGTCGTGCGAGATCTGCACAAGAGTGCGTAAAAAAGTCAAGGAGCGAGGAATTACCGATCCAAATCAAATCATGGAACTGATATACGAGGTCATTTCCGAGATAATGGGCGACGATACGGGACTTGATCTCAGCGTTTCGCCTGCCGTCATCATGGTTATCGGCGTAAACGGCGCTGGAAAAACAACTACTATAGGAAAGCTTTGCCACCAGTTTAAACAGGAGGGCAAAAAAGTTCTCGTGGCAGCCGCCGATACTTTCCGGGCAGCAGCCATAGATCAGCTTCAGGTCTGGACAGACCGCGCAGGGGTTGAAATAGTTAAACACGCCGAGGGCAGCGACCCCGGAGCGGTCGTTTATGATTCACTTGAAGCTGCGAAGGCGCGCGGCTGCGATGTGGTGGTCATAGATACCGCAGGCAGACTCCATAACAAGAAAAATCTTATGGAGGAGCTTAAAAAGATAAACAGAATAATTGACAATAAGGCAGGCGAATGCTCGCGAGAAGTGCTTCTCGTTCTTGACGCGACCACCGGTCAGAACGCTGTAAGTCAGGCGAAACTTTTCAGCGAAACTGCGCCTATTACGGGAATCGTACTTACCAAACTTGACGGAACGGCTAAGGGCGGTATCGTTATTTCGATCAAAAACGAATTGGGAATTCCTGTCAAGCTTATAGGCGTGGGCGAGAAGATTGACGATCTACAGCCGTTTGACAGCCATATGTTCGTGGATGCTCTCTTCGACATCGAAAGCGCTAAAAATAAGGTTGCCGATAAAGCCGACGAATCCGAATATGAAGAAGCGTCGGAGGAATATGATGAAATGACGGAAATTTCTGATACTGCGGAGGAAATTTCCGAAGATGTGCCTGCGGAAGAAATTATCTCCGAAGAAGAACCGCAGGAATATGTCGAAGACATCGAACCTGAGATAATTTCCGAGTCTGAATCCGAAACAGTGACCGAATCTGAAACGATTTCAGAATCAGTCCCCGAACTTGTTGAGAAATCAGATAATACTGACAAAACCGAGAAAAAGAAGAAGAAAGGATTCTTCAGCAGACTTTTCGGAAAGAAGGGCGATGATGATGAATAAAAAAATCGTAATGGCTACGAATAATGCCAATAAACTCCGCGAGGCGCGCGCAATTCTTGCTCCGCTTGGAATAGAGATACTTTCGCAGAGCGAAGCGGGAGTGAATTGCGATCCCGATGAAAATGGGGCTACATTCGCGGAAAATGCCATGATAAAGGCTAAGGCAGTCTATGAGGCTGTCAGAATGCCCGTGCTTGCCGATGACAGCGGTCTCTGTGTCGATGCTCTCGGCGGCAGACCGGGAGTTTATTCGGCAAGATATGCTCCAAAGGGCATGGAATGCGCAAAACTGCTTGATGAAATGAAAGATATTTCCGAAAATAAGCGGCAGGCGGAATTCCGCTGCGTTATCGCATATGTCGATGAAATGTCGGAATTTACGGTTGAAGGAGTTTGCAGGGGAGCTATAGGATTGCGGGAGCAGGGTGAAAACGGCTTCGGATATGACCCCGTATTTTTGTACGAGGGCAGAACTATGGCTGAAATGTCCGAAGATGAGAAGAATAAAATAAGCCACAGAAGTATGGCGCTGAATAATTTGTATGAACTACTCAAAGAGAAAGGTGAAAATTAAATGCTGACAAGTAAACAGAGAGCGTTTCTCCGCGGTATTGCCGCGGAATATGAGACGATTTTTCAAATAGGCAAGGGTGGAGTTACCGAGCAGATGTGCCGCGAAATAGGCGAATCTTTGCGTAAAAGAGAACTTATAAAGCTGCGCGTTCTTGACAATTCGGGCTGGACTGCAAGAGAAGCAGCCGACGCCGTTGCCGAACAGACCGGAGCTGATGTTGTACAGGTCATCGGCAGCAGATTCGTTCTTTTCAAACGCAATCCCAAAGAGCCTGTAATTGAAAATATTCCAAGGGCAGGAAAATGAAAATAGGAATTTATGGCGGAAGCTTTAATCCGGTTCATAACGGGCATATTCATCTGGCACTGTCGGCAGCGGAGGAACTTGGGCTTGATAAGATATATCTTGTGCCGTCGGCGATAAGTCCTCACCGTTCAAGCGCGGAATATGCCGACGGAGCGCACAGACTTGAAATGCTGCGGCTTGCTTGCTTGAATCACCCGAAACTTGAGCCGTGCGGATATGAATTGGACGCAGGCGGAAAAAGCTATACCTTTTATACTGTTGAGGAATTTCGTCGGAGATTTCCGAACGACGAGCTGTATCTTCTGGTCGGAAGCGATATGCTGATGATGTTTGAAAAGTGGCATCGATTTGAAGAAATATTGAAAAACGTCGTTCTCGCTGTTGTATCGCGGGAAAAGGGAGATAATGAAAAATTAGAGGAAAAAGCCGAAAAACTCCGAAAATTCGGTGAAATTATTGTTTGCAGCTCCGAACCTCTGGAAATTTCTTCTACGGAAATCCGAAAAAAAATTGTAAAAAATGAGATTTTCTATTGCTATCTTGACAAAAATGTAGTACAATATATAAAGTTGAATAGTTTATATAAGTAGGTGAGAGTTTTGTTTTACGATCCCGAAGAGAAAAAGAAATATCTGAAGGCAAATTTATCACAAAAAAGATATCAGCATTCTTTGAATGTTGCGGCTGAATGCAGAAAGCTTGCTGAAAAATACGGTGAAGATCCTGATAAAGCTTATTTTGCGGGGCTTCTTCACGACGTCTGCAAGGAACTTCCGGGTTCGGAGCAGAAAGAGCTTGTATTGAAAAGCGGTTTTGCGGTTTGCAGGGAAGAACTTGAAACGCGTTCTCTCTGGCACGCGATCGCAGGAGCATATTTTGTCAAAACATTTTTTGGAGTTGAAGATATAGATATACTCAATTCCATTCGTTTTCATACAGTCGGCAGAGCAGGCATGACGCGGTTGGAGGAAATAGTTTACCTCGGCGATCTTGTTTCGGCTGACCGCAGCTACAAAGATGTTGAAAAAATGCGTAAGTTTGTTCATTCCGATTTGAATAAGGCTATGCTGGAGGCGTTTTCATTTTCAATAAAAAATGTTGTGAAAAAAGACGGTATGCTTCCGTTATGTACAGTTGAGGGATATAATTTCTACATGCGCCTTATGAAAGAATAAGGAATTGCACCGAAATAATCTGCACAATTCTGCTTGTGTAATTTGTTCTATACTGCGTTGCACAGAACAGATTATCCAGCGCATAAACGCACAGCTTATTCCGGTGCAGTTCCCAAGGAACAAAGCGAAAAGAGGATGAAGATGGAAAATAACGAATTTCATTCAAGCAGGAATAATGGAAGTCCAAAACCGCTGAGAAAACTTCCTCGGCTGAATGACGGCGAATATCACGGAAAGCATGAGGCGTTTTCAAATGAGTATCACGGCAGATACGAAGCAGATCACGGCGAATATCACGGCAAATATGAAGCTTCACCTCATGAATATCACGGTAAATATGAGGCGGATTCGCATGAGTATCATGGTAAATATGAAGCTGCTCCAAGTGAATATCATGGAAAGTATGAAGCAGAGACTACTGCATATCACGGAAAACATGAAGCTCCGTCTCATGAATATCGCGGCAGCTATGAACCCGTGCGCAGGAAATCTGCGGAGGCATACGATATACAGCCGAAAAGGCGAACTGATGAAAGAATAGCACACGGCTATGATGACGATTATGATGCATACGATGACGACAATGAAAATTATCACAAGAAATTTTCATTCAAGGACGCGGCTATAAAATTTGTTTCTATTGTTGCAACAATAGTCGTGATATTCGGACTTGTTCTCAATATGCCGATATTTGTCGATGTGAAAGACGGCGGAAATATTTCGCTGATCAATTATTTCAAAAAGCAGACTCCCATGGCTAAAGAAGGCGAGCTTGACAAGGATAGCATTCAAAATAATCTCAACATTAACTATGATTTGGTTGATGATGATTATAATGATGGACTCGATCTTCCGCAGCTTGTGGAGGGACAGTACAGCGTTCTGTTTCTTGGATTTGAACCTGATGAATATAATACTGATATCATGTGGATATTCCAGTTTGATATTGGACACGGTAAGCTGAACATTCTTCAGATTCCGCGCGATACCTGCCTACCCGATTACACTTCATCGGTAACGAAAAAATTCAACAGTATCTACACAATGGGCAATCCCGAGATAAATCCGCCGATACAGCGTACTGTAAACGCCGTTCAGGAGAATTTCGGAATACCGATCGACGCTTATGTGACCACAACTTGTCCCGATATTGTTGAGATAATTGACATTCTCGGCGGAATCCCTATCCATATCGACAACGAGATCGTATTTGAACCTAAAAAAGTTATTCCCGCCGGAGACGTTGTGCTTAGCGGCGAGCAGTCGGAGTGGTTCATGCGATTCCGTCTTGAATGGCTTCAGGGCGATATCGGACGAATGCAGAATCAGCGTCGTTTTATGGCGGCGGCTATGAATAAGCTTATGAATATCGTTGAAGAAGAGGGCAGACTTAAGCTTTACAGCTATATCAAGGAAATATATGACAAGGAACTTATGTATACCGATCTTTCTGTTGGTGATATAGGAAAGATAGCGGATTTTGCTTCAACGATCTCAATGGAGGACGCACAGGTAAATATGGTTCCAGGTGAGGACGCGATTTTCTATGCTGCCGACGGCAACGCGTATTCGGTATATTCGGTTCATAAGCAGGAGACTATCGATCTGCTTAATAAATATTACAGACCATATCAGACGGACATGACGGAGTACGATACCTCTATAGTTGAGCTTGTTACAGATCACAGCTACGATCTGTATGACGATACGGGTATGACTCTTGAGGAACTTGAAACGGCTACCGAACCTGCAAGAAATCCGAATGTCCATGGCTGGAAGAAAGAAGGGTAAATATGACTGAACAGGAAAAACTTGAACTTATTGTAAAAACTCTTGACAATAAGCGCGGCGAGGATATTCAGGCGCTAAAGATCGGAGATTTGACGATACTTGCAGATTATTTTATAATTGCCAACGGTACGAGTAATACTCATGCGCGTACGCTTGCAGACGAAGTGGAATTTCAGCTTTCACAAAAGGGTATTGAACCGCTTCGCCGTGAAGCCGATACGGGAAATACGTGGATAATCCTCGATTACGGAGATGTTATCGTACACGTATTCTACAAGGAAACTCGTAATTTCTATCAGCTTGAGGGATTATGGGCTGATGGAGAACAGGTGGATATAAGTTCGCTTTTGATCAAGGAGGCAGAATAATGAAAACGAATAATTCGCAGGGCAGGGCAGTCGTTATAATTATCGGCGGATACTTGTTTTTGAAAGTAATTGTTAATATGATACTTGGTGGTGGAATAGATATTGGCGGAGTAATTCAGGCTGTTATTCTTTTTGCGGCTATGTTCAGCGGCTTGCAGTATCTTAATATTGTAGTTGCGGCTGTATTGGGATTGACGGTACTGGTACATTTGCCGGGTAATATAATCGGTATTTTCCATAACTGGAAGCATTTTATTTACCTGCTTGAGGGCGGCGTTGACGTTATTGCCATATTGCTGCTTATTCTCCCTGCAAGCGTTCAGCAGCATTTTACCAATAAGTGGAGCGAGATAGATCAATTGTTTAAATCTTAATATAAAAGGAATGAAAAATCATGAGCAGATACGATCATAAAAAAATTGAAGCCAAATGGCAGAAATACTGGGACGAACACGACACATTCAAGGCGTCGGACGATCATAGTAAAAAGAAATTCTACTCTCTGGTGGAATTTCCATATCCGTCGGGTCATGGAATGCACGTTGGTCATATCAAGGCGTATTCGGGACTTGAAGTTGTAAGCCGCAAACGCCGTCTTGAAGGCTATAACGTACTTTTTCCCATAGGTTTCGACGCATATGGACTCCCTACGGAAAATACCGCTATCAAGGAAAATATTCACCCTCGTATCGTTACCGACAGAAATATCGAGAAATTTACGCAGCAGCTGAAAACAGTTGGATTTTCATTCGACTGGTCGAGAGTTATCGATACCACGGAAGAGAAATATTACAAGTGGACTCAGTGGATATTCTTGAAAATGTTCGAGAACGGGCTTGTTTTTCGCGATAAGACCAATGTAAATTACTGTCCGAGCTGTAAAGTAGTTCTTTCGAATGAGGATTCCCAGGGCGGAAAATGCGATATTTGCCATAGCGATATAGTTCAGAAAACCAAAGAAGTATGGTATCTCCGTATTACCGAATATGCCGATAAGCTCCTTCAGGGTCTTGACGAAGTCGACTATCTCCCGAATGTGCGTCTCCAGCAGGAAAACTGGATAGGCAAGTCAACGGGTGCATTCGTGAATTTCAAGATCAAGGAACAGGACGAGCAGCTCAGAATTTATACAACGAGACCTGATACGCTTTATGGAGTTACGTTTATGGTAATCGCTCCCGAGCATCCAATAATTCAGAAATACCGCGATTCTATCGCAAATATTCAGGCTCTTGACGATTATAAGGCTGAATGCGCAAAGAAGAGCGAATTTGAAAGAACTCAGCTTGTAAAGGATAAAACAGGCGTAAAAATAGAGGGACTTACGGCTGTAAATCCTATCACGGGCAAGGAGATACCGATATATATATCGGACTATGTAATGATGGGCTACGGCACGGGCGCTATAATGGCTGTTCCCGCTCATGATATGCGCGATTACGATTTTGCGAAAAAGTTCGGTATTGACATCATCGAAGTTATCAAGGGCGGAGATATTTCTAAGGAAGCCTATACAGGCGAAGGCGAACTTGTTAATTCGGGCGAGTTGAACGGCATTTCCAATAAAAAGGAAGCTGTTGCAAAGGCTCTTGAAATTCTTGAAAAACTTGGCTGCGGCGAAAAGGGTGTGCAGTTCAAGATGAAAGACTGGGCGTTCAACCGTCAGCGTTACTGGGGCGAGCCTATTCCGATCGTTCATTGCGATACCTGCGGAATGGTTGCCATTCCTTATGAGGAATTGCCTTTGAAGCTGCCCGAAGTTGAGAATTTCGAACCCGGTACGGACGGCGAAAGCCCTCTTGCGAAGATCGAAAGCTTTGTTAAGTGCAAATGCCCGAAGTGCGGTAAAGAAGCGCGCCGCGAGACTGATACGATGCCGCAGTGGGCAGGTTCTTCATGGTATTTCCTCCGTTACTGCGATCCGCTCAACGACAAGGAATTTGCTTCTGAGGAGGCTCTTAAATATTGGCTGCCCGTTGACTGGTACAACGGAGGTATGGAACACGTAACAAGACATATGATCTACAGCCGTTTTTGGCATAAGTTCCTTTACGATATGGGACTTGTACCTACTTCCGAACCCTATGCAAAGAGAACCGCTCAGGGACTCATTCTCGGACCTGACGGCGAGAAAATGTCAAAATCACGCGGAAACGTTATCGACCCCAACGACGTAGTCGAAGAATACGGCGCAGATGTTCTCCGTTTGTATGTTCTCTTCATGGGCGATTACGAAAAGGCTGCTCCTTGGAGCGAATCAAGCATAAAGGGTTGTAAGCGTTTTGCCGACAGAGTATGGGGATTGCAGGATATTCTCGTTGACGGTGACGATTACAGTGAGAAGCTCAGATCTTCATTCCATAAGACGATCAAGAAAGTAACAGAAGACATAGAGGCGATGAAGTTCAATACGGCTATCGCGGCTATGATGGCTCTTATCAATGAGATCTACAACGCAGGCAGCATTACAAAGGCTGAGCTGGGCGCTTTCGCGACAATGCTCTATCCGTTTGCACCGCACATCTCCGAGGAACTCTATTCTCTGACGTTCGGCAAAATTCTCAGTGAGCAGAGTTGGATAACATATAACGAGGAATTCTGCAAGGACGATACTATCGAGATTGTTGTTCAAGTGAACGGCAAACTTAAGGCTAAGCTGAACGTTCCTGCCGATTCGGATAAGGATAATGTTATCTCACTTGCCATGGACGATGTCAAGGTCAAGGAATCTATTGACGGAAAAAATGTTGTAAAACAGATATATGTACCAAATAAACTTGTTAATATTGTTGCAAAATAACGAATTTTTGCAAAAATAAAAAAAAGCTTGACATATCAGATAAAATATGGTAAAATAATATTATGTTCATTCCGATAAGAATGATTTTGAGGTACAGTTGACTGACGCTCGCAAGAGTGTTTGGTATATAGCCCGGGGTTCCAATGGGCAACCTCTGAACAAGGGAGGGAAAAGATAAATGGCAGAAGTACGTGTTGGCAAGAACGAGTCACTTGACACTGCTCTCAAAAGATTTAAGAGATCATGTGCTAAAGACGGCGTTATTGCTGAAGTTCGTAAGAGAGAACACTACGAAAAGCCTTCGGTTAAACGTAAGAAAAAATCTGAGGCAGCTCGTAAGCGTAAGTATTGATCTTGCGATGATTAAAATGTTGATAAAAGCGGGCGTCTGAGTCCGCTTTTTCATTTGCGATTCGGAGGGTATATGCTTTTCAATGTAACGGCTGCGTTTCGGAGGGTGACTGATATTTCCCCTGAGATGCTTCGCAAAATGGGAATAAGAGGTCTTATTCTCGATATAGACAACACCCTTGCAGGTCATAATAATCCAATGCCTGCGGAAGGCGTTTCGGAATGGCTTGATTGCATGAAAAGTAACGGCATCAGGCTTGTGATAATGTCTAACAATTTCAGACTTCGCGTGGAACTTTTTGCAAAACTGGTTGGACTTGAATACATCAGTGACAGTAAAAAGCCTTTCAAAAAAGGCTATCGGCGCGCGGCAATGAAAATGGGACTACCGAAACACGCTATGGCGGCTGTCGGAGATCAGATGTTCACAGATGTTCTGGGCGCCAACCTTTTTAATATAAAAATGCTCTATACTATGCCTATCGGCGGCAAAAAAAGCAGAATTCTGAAATTTCGCCGCCTGATAGAATATCCCCTCATGCCAAAGCGGATCTACTGCGGCGGTGGGAAATATATAGAGCGTAGAAATGTTAAAGCAATTACATACAACGATTAAGGAGCTTTGCATATGATAAAAAAAATACTTGTGATACACGGTCCTAATCTTAATCTCCTCGGAGAACGCGAGCCGGGGGTTTACGGAAGCGCAGGCATCGACGTTCTTAACAGCAATATCATCGACCGGGCTAAAGAGCAGGGACTTGAATGCGAAATATTTCAGTCAAATCATGAGGGCGCGATCATAGATAAGCTTCATGCTGCCCGTATTTCATTTGATGGTGTAATTATTAATGCAGGCGCATATACTCACTATAGCTATGCTATCCGAGACGCTATCGCCGCAATAAAAATTCCCGTTATCGAAGTGCATATCAGCAATATCGATGCGCGCGAGGAATTCAGAGCGAATTCGGTTATTGCTCCCGTGTGCAGAGGAAGCATTTGCGGACTCGGATTTTTGAGTTATTATCTTGCCGTTCAGGCTATGGCGGAGCTGTAAGCTATGACTAAATTTGATAAGCTGTTTAAATGTATGCCGCAAAATATTGAATGCGTACTGATAACTTCGGACGTGAATCGGCGATATTTTACAGGCATGAGATCGTCTGACGGAACAGTTGTTGCTTTCAGAGACAAGGCGTATCTTTTTATAGATTTTCGATATATCGAGAAAGCGAAAGAATCTGTAACGTCGGCGGAAGTTGTGGAGCAGAAAAAGCTTTACCCACAGCTCGGAGAACTTCTTCGCAGCCGCGGCGTTCGGAATATGGCGATAGAATCACAGACCATGACGGTAAGTCAGATGAACCTGCTGAAAAGACTTTTTAAGGATATTGAGATAATTGATACCGACGTTCTCAGCAACAGCATAAACTCAATGAGAATGATCAAGGACGATTATGAGCTTAAATGTATTCAAAAGGCTCAGGATATTGCGGAAGCGGCTTTTGACGGAATACTTGATTTCATTAAAGAGGGCGTTACGGAGCGCGAGATCGCTCTTGAACTGGAACGTTTGATGATGATAAACGGCGCGGAAGCAATGTCGTTCGATACGATCGCATTAGCCGGAACTAATACGTCCATGCCTCACGGTGTTCCTTCGAATAAAAAAGTATGCCGCGGCGAGTTTGTACTTATGGATTTCGGAGCGGTATATAACGGGTATCACAGCGATATGACGCGTACTGTCTGTCTTGGAGAGCCGAGCGATGAAATGCGTACTGTCTATAATATCGTTCTTGAAGCTCAGAATGCCGCGATAAATGCAGCAAAAGCAGGTATCAGCGGTCGTGATCTCGATCATATCGCAAGAAGCATTATCGAAGAGGCGGGCTACGGCGAGTATTTCGGGCATTCTCTCGGTCACGGAGTCGGTATGGAAATACATGAGAAACCTAATGCGTCGCCTAATTATAAGAATTTACTCAATGTGAATTCCGTTGTAACCATTGAACCGGGAATTTATATTGCCGGAAAATTTGGTGTGCGTATAGAGGATTTTGTCATTTTAACCGAAAATGGCTGTATAAATATGACGAAAAGTGCAAAAAATATAATATCTTTGTAATTTATTGATTAAGGTATTGCCAAAATCAAAAAAATGTGGTAAAATGTACTTATAATTGATCGGGCATTGTGAATACTGTTTGATGTTAAGCTTTGCCCTGATCGGAATATAAAAATTCGCATTATTAATGGAGGTAATCATAATGATTTCAGCAGGTGATTTCAGAAACGGCGTGACTTTTGAACTTGATGGACAGGTTGTTCAGGTCGTTGAATTTCAGCACGTTAAACCGGGAAAGGGAGCTGCTTTTGTAAGAACGAAGTATAAAAACGTTATTACAGGTTCTGTAGTTGAAACTTCTTTCAACCCTACTGCAAAATTTCCCACAGCTTTCGTTGAAAGAAAGGATATGCAGTACAGCTATAATGATGGCGATCTTTACTATTTCATGGATATGGAAACATACGAGCAGCTGCCTATCAGTGCATCTGTACTCGGCGACAGCTTTAAGTTCGTAAAAGAAGAGATGATTTGTAAAATTCTTTCCTATAAGGGCAACGTTTTCGGTGTTGAACCTCCGAATTTCGTTGAACTTGTTGTTACACAGACCGATCCCGGATTTAAGGGCGATACAGCTACAAACGCTACAAAGCCTGCTGTTCTTGAAACAGGCGCTGAGATCAAAGTTCCGCTCTTCATCGACGAAGGCGAAAAGATTCAAGTAGATACTCGTACAGGCGAGTATATGTCCCGCGCATAAGTTTTTGATTTTAATTGCCGTCGTGTGCGTTTGCATAGTCGGCTGAAATGAAAGGGGGAGCTTGTTATGAAGCTTACCGAGAAAATGTCTTATTTAAAGGGACTGCTTGACGGTCTCGAAATTGATAATTCCACTAAGGAGGGCAAGGCGCTGATCCAAATGGCAGACGTTATGTCTGAATTGGTAGTGTATGTTGAAGATCTTCAGGCTCAGGTTGACGAGCTTACAGAACTTTGTGATATTCTTGATGAGGATCTTGGGCAGGTTGAGGACGATATCTATGAAGAAGATGACGATCTTGACTGCGAAGAATGCGATGAGTGGAATGATGAAGACGATGAGTATGATTTTGATGAAGACGAAGACGAGCTTTATGAGATAACTTGTCCCTCTTGTCATGATTCGATTCTCATTGACGAGGGTATGCTCGAAGAAGGTTCAATTAATTGCCCTAATTGTAATGAGCTTCTTGAATTTGATTATGATAATCTTGTTATCGAGGATTTCGAAACAACTGAAACCCCTGTCGAAGAGGAATAATGACATTATGGCGGGCAGATTTTCTGCCCGCTGTTTAATATTAAGTTTTTATTTTTATTTTTTTATTTTCTCTTGACATTTGTTTGAACATGTGATATAATGTTATTGTAATGTGGATATGGCGGAATAGGCAGACGCGCTGGCTTCAGGTAGCGTTACGTCTGTGTAAAAATTGTTTCGCCGTTCATCTCAGCATATTTGTGGAGCAGCTTGTAAAAGTTCACCTCGGTCGAAAAATCTGAGCCGAGTAAAAATTTCGGATTCATAATAATGCAGGTGTGGCGGAATAGGCAGACGCGCTAGCTTCAGGTAGCGTTACGTCTGTGTAAAAATAATTTCGCTGTTCATCTCAGCATATTTTGTGGAGCAGCTTGTAAAAGTTCACCTCGGTTAAAGAATCTGAGCCGAGTAAAAATTTCAGATTCATAATAAGCGGATATGGCGGAATAGGCAGACGCGCTGGCTTCAGGTGCCAGTCGGGGCAACTCGGTGCAGGTTCAACTCCTGTTATCCGCACCAAAAAAGCTCGTTTTCATGGGCTTTTTTTGTATTTTTTTATTACGATACTGAGCAGTTTATATCAATATGCATACAACTTGGATAAATATTTATTCTTTTGTATTGTGCTTGTAAATGATGTTATATAAACTAGGTGTCAAGATGAAAATTCGATATGTGCAAATGCATATTGAATTTTTTTAACAAAATAGTCAATAATAATGTATAATCCCATTGTGATTTATATACAATATTGCTTTTACAGTTTGTTTACTATATTTTATTAAGAAGGTATGAATTCAAGAGATGTTAAATAAAAAGGATTTTTTTTGATAAATATAAAAACGAAAAAGTTTTTGAGTGTTCTGGATTGCAATGGACTACATTGGAAGAAATATATGACGATTATATTATTAATAAACTGCCTGAAATTGAAATGTTTTGTAAGGAGTTAGAAGTGTATTTACGTTCTAATTTATCAATACAAATACATTCAATAAAATGTCGTCCCAAGGATGCAGAACACTTGATTGAAAAAATAATCAGAAAACGAGGTATTGATCAATCATTCAAATACAAGGATATAGATAAAAACAAATATATAGAAATTATACAGGATTTAATCGGAATACGTATATTAACTTATTCAAAAGAAAACTGGGAGGATGTATTTGAATGGTTGTCTTCTATATTTCCGTTTGATACAGAAGATAGTGTGTACATGAGTGAAGCCCCCATAGCATATACTCGTTATGGGGATAGAGATGTATATAAAGATAAAATAAAATTAGTTCATTCAAATAAAGGATATAGATCGCAACATTACATAATATGGTATAAAAAATTATATTGTGAAATTCAAGTTAGAACTCTATCTGAAGAAGTTTTTGGTGAATTTGATCACATGGTTAAATATCCTTATAGGAATGACAATCGTTTTCTTATAAGATATACAAGTACGATATCACAGTTAACAAATTGTCTTGATGAGATGATATCTACTTGCTTTCAGATGAACAATAGTGGATGGGAGTATTGTTCAAATATGTTCTCTGAAGATAAATATAGGGATTGGAAAAACATATCACAAATTGGTCATGTTGATGAGAACAAAAAACAATCCATCAAGACGAATGTGGTTGAATCTGAAATTAATATTGGGGATTATTCAAGTGATTCTTTATTAAGAAGAGGTAATTAGTTATGTATGAGAAAACACGAAATTCATTACTTGACCAGATGATAGATGAGGTGAGACGTGGGGAGTATATGATGGATATATTGCCAAATGCATCTTATGAATTTAGTGGGCAAACTCAGGCATCATATTTTGCTAATTTAAGAGAACAAATGGGTTCTGATATGGCAAATGCAATTTTTTATTGTGGAAAATCATTTGAGGAAGTATCCCTACTAAAGAAGTGGAGTGTGGATAAATGAACACCAATAATGAATATTGTTACTCTGCAATAATTGATAAAATAGGTGAAGGTAAATTTAGAGAAAGGTTTACAGAATTAAAAGATTCAGCAAACAAATTTATTGAGGAAGCTGGATTTTCTGGAACTGCCAAATGTAACGAGCGTATTTTATTTCAAACTGTTCTTGATTATTATACAGATATATTTCGACTTGCAGATTTTCATAATATAGATGAGCCAAGAACAGAAAAGATATTTGCATATACTATAGCATGGATAGTAAAAAGAAAACCAATTCAGTATATTACTGAATTAGATTCCGAGAAAGATATAGATGTTAACGAGAGATTTGCAGCATATATTTTGTTAAATGAATGTTTAGGATCAAATAAGATAGATTTGAAATACCAAAAACAGTTAGATAATTATATTGCTCTTATCTTATATTATTTTAAGTATAGAGAGTGTAATCCCAGAGTAGTTGAACTTGCAATAGAGTCTTTTAAAATGGGAATGCATGTATTAAAAAATGATAATACTATTATGGATTAGAGATACACTAAGATTACTTATATCATGATATAGCATATTAATCGGAAGGTTTAAACGATTAAGAGTATCTTTGAAACAAACACTTAAACTTCATATAGTGATAAAAAGGCTGTAAGCTTATTGCTTACAGCCTTTAAAATTTATGCACTTTCCAATTCAATTGGCATACTTAATGTGTTATTAAAATCCCCATTCATCTCGAATTTGATATCAAGGCTTTTATCCTCATTCTGATGAATCAGAATTTTATTAACAAGCATTCTGAGATTCACATCTGAAATCTTACCCTCTGATAAGATTTCATCAAGTACCTGAGTTGTATTTTTGAGATGTTCTTTTCGCTGCTTACAAACCTTGTCATATTCTTTGAGTTCTGCTACCTTTTTTTCAAGAGCAGCTATTTCTTCTTCACGCTTGGCGATCATATTGTTGTAGATCGAGGCGTGTTCTCTGTCGCCAATTCGCTCTATAATCAAATCTTCAATCTGCTGTCTGAGCGATAGAATTTTATCATTATTCTGCTGAATCTGTTGCTCATACAAAGGCTTCTTTCTAAGCCAATCTCTGACGATTTTATCGTACTTATCGCTCTCAGATAAGATGTTATCTCTAAGTGATTTTACCTCGTTTTCCACAAGTTCGTCAAGCTGATTTTCTCTTATGGTGTGTGGGGTGCAGTATTCCTTTCCGTATCTGTGACAGCTATTGCAAGTATAGTCAACATATTCGTTTCCACGCCATTTTCGTGTTCGTGCAGTAAATCCCGAGCCGCAGTCAGTACATTTTATCAGTCCTGCATAGCGATGAAGTTTACGACCGTTTTGTGAACGTGGATTGATTTTTGAACGCTGTTCCAGTAAAAACTGAGCCTGTTTCCATGTAGTTTCATCTATGATAGGTTCGCAGAAATTCTCATGCCGATACTGTTCTTCCTGCGGTATGAACGTCTTTGTCTTGTAAATCTTACTTGTCACAGTCTTGTGATTCACCATCGTACCGATATAAAGTTCGTTAGTCAGAATACGCTTTACGGCGGTTTGTACCCATAAGTATTTTTTTGAAATATCTGGTTTCCAGTCGGCAAGCTTTCGATTGAAGTAGTAATCAGGAGAGCGAATACCGTCAGCATTCATCTTTTTTGCAATTGTGGTAAGTCCGTAACCGTCAACATAAAGTTGGAATACTTCGCGCACTATCCATGCCGTTTCTTCATCTATTTTTACTTCATTAGTGTTGCGGTCAAGGTAGTAACCGAGCGGCAGCGTGAGAACCAGACCTTTACTTTTCTGTTTCTGACGCATTCCAGCCTTGACCTTTTTACTGATATCCTTAGCGTAGAAGTCATTAAAAATCTGCTTGAATCCAATCATTAAATCGTCATTTTCGTTGGTGGAATCTATCCCCTCAGTGACGGAGTACACCTTAACATTATTCTGTCGTAAGTGGTCGATGAACAGTTCTGTCTGTGTTCTGTGACGTCCCAGTCTACTTAAATCCTTGACCAGAACAACATCTATTTTACCCTCATCAACAGCAATTTCAAGTTCTCCCAAGCCCTTTCTGTTGAATGTCATACCCGAAACATTGTCATCAAAACTTTCGCCGACAATTTCGTAACCGTTCTGTTCAGCGTAGTCAACAAGTATCTGCCGCTGATTCTGTAAGCTGTTCATTTCTTCGTCCTCGTCACGAGAAAGTCTGTAGTACAGCCATGCTCTCATAATTTCAACCTCCTTTGAATTTGTGTAGTTGGCAGTCGCAGCACCTTGTCTGATGCTACGACAACCATATCACAACCGTTTCCGAAAGTCCAGCAATCACGCCGATTTCATATTTTTTTCTACCTTACCAACAAATTCTAGAGGCTCGGATTTGGCTATACTACATGAATTCAAATAGTCCAGAATCATGGACTCCATAAATATTTCAAATGATTTTTTGTCTCCGTTGTAGGTGACAACGACTGAATTGATTTTAGGTATCTCTCTCGGTCTTGGCATAATTTTATCGACCTCCTTGTTGTTCTTACACTTAATTTTCCTGTGAACATTAAATTGATCATTTTAAATTTTCCTTTCTTAGATTTTTAGTTTTGCTGATACTCAACAGCGTCCTCATAGTCAATGATACCGTTGATTTTGCGGACTTCTGTAACACACATAGCGTGAAGTTTTTTCAACGTTTCATCGTCCACATCGTTCATTGCTGCAGTCATGTGAGACAGCTTTCCAAGCTCAACTGCGACCTTGAATATCAATCTTGCAAGCCGCTGCTCTGTACCTTTTATCTGCGCTTTCACCGTCTCGGTTATCATCGGGGAGAGGTAATTTACCTCCTCCTGCTGACGAAGATAGCCGATGTAAAACTTGACAGCTTTTTCGATAAATTCTGTTTTCGATGAACAGTTGTCCCCTTGATATTCCTGTTCGATCTTCTTGATCGTTTCCGGCTGAAAATATACAGCCATTTTTTCTTTTGCCATACATCTACTCCTTTTCTTCTTACGACTCCTATAAATACGCCAATTATCAGCACTATTTTGCAGTTACGACTCCTGAATGCGACCGATTTACAACTTTTGACTCCATGATGCGACTACTGAAAATTGCACAAGCAACTTGTGGATACGTCGTAATTTCGGCACTTCTGCGGTCGGCTTTGCCGGTCGCTGTGAACGCATGGGGGGCTTCAGACCCCTATGCTTTAACTTGCTATGAAATAAATCAACTGGTTATTTTCAGAATTAAGCTTCGTTTGTGCAATATGCCAATTTCACATTTTTTCATCACCTTTGCCGTAATCGGATTACTCGCTCACAAATGCTCTACGTTGCCCTGTGTGCCGTTTTTGTGTCCTCTATCGATAACTTGCTCGACTTGAAATCGGAGGGCAAGAATCGCCGAAATCAACGCTATTCTGAAATTTTCAGCTTTGCCTTATTCAGCATGATCACGTTAACCACTGTATTTGAATTATCACGAATTGAAATCGTATTTCTGTTTGTCCGAGAAATCAGAATCCCATCTTTTCTTAACTGTCGGAGCAATTCGTTTTTGCTGATACTAAAATGCTCACCCTGTTCTGCACACAGTTTTCGCACTTCCGAATGTGCAGCGTCCGCAAAAAGATAGTAGTAATTATCATCCTGCAATCCCAAACAATTTTTCTGATGTGGCACTCTATTAGCACCTCTGATTTCAACATAGCATCGACCGCTATCAAGCAGACTGCGCAGCTTTTCACAAAATTTTGTTGTGGGATTTTCAAGTTCGATGACTTCAGCATTGTCCGAAACAGCTTTCAGAATTATTTCATCAAAAACTTTTTCAAACTTATCAAGTTCTGACTTTGTAACTTGCTCATGTTCATTTAAGAACACAATCAGAAATGAAAATCCAATTTTCAGATGTGCAAGCATATCGGGAGTCCTATTGTGAAATTTTACTTTTGATTCGCACAGCACATTGATAAAATCAGAGCGATACTTCAAAAACATATCTTCAAGCATTTTTGCAAATACACTTTCATCATCAAGATACACATCTTTTATCCAATCAATGTACAACTGCATGATTCCACAAAGTGTACCGTTGTTTGCAAGCTGCTGATACTCTGACAGTTCATCAATCTGAACATCATTCTCATTCAATTCAATGTTGAAGTATCTTGCCGAACCTGAAACAGAAATCTCAGGAGCATACTCCGCTGTGATGATTGCATTTCCTGTCGGTGGACGGCTTGACTGTAATTCTGATTTTGAATTCAGCCTTGCACGTCCTATTCTATCGCCGTAGTATCGTGAAATGTTCTGAGCAATACTTTTCATCTCCTGCTCATGAAACATTCCGCTAGGATGAAAATCATCAATGCAAGTCAGAACATCTTTAAGATAGTAAACGTTGCTCAGAATGCTGTTTGCTGTATCATGAAAAGACATCGGCAAATCGCTTGCACTGAACTTTCCAAAGAACGAAAGAAACAGTGCCGCAAGTGTTGACTTCCTTGAACCCGTCTTACCGATGAGAGCAGTTACAAACTTAGGTTCATATCCTGCGATTTTCAGGAAATGATTCAGCGGACACAGAAAAGTCACCGCAAGCAGTGGCAACATAACATTCTGCGGAGCAAAACTATTTTCAAGCATAGCAGTCAAATAAATTACGTCATCTTTTGAATACTTGTTACTGAAAGAATAATTTTTCAGTTTTCCTTGCAGCTCAACGCTGATTTGTCGTTGAGCGTTCGGCATAAGAAACACATACTCGCCGTTGATTTTCTTCCAGCCTGTCTGCAAGTAGACAGTTTTAAACTCAACTGCCGTTTTGGTACTCAGTATAGCATGACAAATCTTGCTGAGAACATTTTGCTTTGGCTGCGCAGCTCCGTATGCCCCCCAGCGGTTCAGCATCCATTTCATTGACTGCATTTCATCTGCTGAAACTGTTACCTCCGGCAAAGTAATTCCCGATTTGTGTATCGCAGATACTTTAAATTTCTTGGTCTGCTCCACACCGTCGTCACGTGTTATCTCTGCTGTAAGTGTAGGTACAAAATCCGCAAGTTTTATGGGAACAATCTGTTCTTTAATTTGAACCATTTCGTACAGACATCCGCTTTTCGCAGCATACGGCGGATCATAGACCGATTCGTCAATCGCATCTTCAATTTTTTCTTCTGCCAATAATTCTGACACTCTTATCACTCTCCATTCTTTTAGCGTGATTTTAAGTTTAACATAAATTTTATTGATTGAAAATACGGAATCATTAATTGGATTTTTAGTGATTAACGATGACGGACAAAATTTATTGCAGAAATTGCACAAATGTGGTATAATATTGTAAACGATAAGATTTTCGAAAGGAATACAGATATGCAGCAAAACAACAACGGAATTTACATATCACTTGACGGAAATATAGTTCACAGGTACATCCTTAACGAATCCACTCTTGAGCAAATCGAAGATACAACAATAGAGGACGAACTGATTTCCGCACTTGAAATTGATACATCAACATATGAAATGATGGTTGAATATATCGAAGATTTAACAGAGTTGCCTGACGGAGAACGTTATGGCGAAATCTATGAAGCTCAGGTTGAAAATGTTGTAAATAAAGCACTTGAAACTGCTGAAGAAATCAAGATAAACGATATAATCATGGGACAACTGCTGAAGGCATCGATACTTAATGTGGTTTCCGAACTTGATGACGGGACTGCTATGTATTGGCTCAATATTATGAATAATGTAATTTATGCGCTCAAAGAACCGCTGTATTTTCGCGCTGAAATGTACCGCTCTCTGAAAGAAAATTCGGAATGTGACGATATTGACGAATGGTTTGAACAGTATGTTTTTGCGGATACAGATTTATTTTCAAGGTCGTATGAACTGAAATATGCTAAAAAAGACTTAAAAGGTTTAAAGCCTGAATTGATAAAAATGTACTTCTTTCAGTCTTATACAGAGTATTATTCTTTCCTGCTTATTAACTTTGCACAGATGAAGAAAAAGGTTAGGGTGTGCCGATGCTGCGGAAAGTTCTTTATTCCAAAAACAAAAAGAATCACCCTGTACTGCGACAGAGCGATTCTTTTAAATGGCAGGACTTGCAAACAAGTTGCGCCTAAACTGATGCATAAATATTTAAAACGAAATGATGTTGTTCTTGACGAGTATGAACGAGCGAAAAACAGGAACTATAAGCGTGT
Source organism: uncultured Alistipes sp. (assembly GCA_964401315.1). Lineage (GTDB taxonomy): Bacteria > Bacillota > Clostridia > Oscillospirales > Ruminococcaceae > Ruminococcus. Next base: position 19,618 of record CAYNYB010000013.1, on the reverse strand, counting down.
GGAACGTTTTGAAAATAAATTGTCAAGAAAACCAACCGGCAAGGATTTGAAGTTCTCGCAGTATGATTCGTGGATGCATAGAATGAGTTCCGCTAAGACTATGTATTTGCAGGGAAATCTTAATGCAGAGAAATTTTTGCTGCTTATTCATGAACTTGATGAAATCAGACAGTAATACTGTAAAATCCGTATTACAGTATTACAAACTGCGCTTTGTCCAGTATTTTAAGAGCTTATTAGAATTTTGACGGTATTACTAAAAACGTACAAGCCATATTACAAATTCAAAACTATATTACACTTGTAAGAACGGTGTATGCAGAATTTTTTAGACAGTATTACTTGAAACCAGCGTAATTTAAGCGATTTGTAGGTATGTATGCTTTGTAAGAAGATTTTTATCCATATTAAAAACAAAAATATTTCTTGCAATTATTATTTGAATATGGTAAAATATTTGTATAGGGATGTGATAAAATGAAAATCGCAATATGTGATGATGATACAACTTTTATTGATAAAGTAAAAAAAGACATTCTGACAATGCAAACATTAGATAACGAGTTTTCTTTTTATAAATTTACATGCGGAGAGGATTTCATTGCAGATTTTTCAAAAAATAAATACGACTTGGTGATTCTCGATATAGAAATGAAACATCTTAATGGATTACAGACTGCTGAGTACCTTAGAAAAATAGATAAAGATGTAATGATGATATTTCTCACAAGTTACGACAAATTCGCCTGTCAGGGATATGAAGTAAAAGCCTTCAGATACATACTGAAAAATCAGCCTGAACCGATATACATGAAACAACTCTACGATACTATTAAAGAATTTTATCGTAACAAGCGATATATAATCGTAAGCTGCAACGGAAGTGAAGAAAAACTTTTGACTACCAATATACTGTATATTGAGGTGTTTTCTCATAAAATTCTCATACACACATACAAAACCGATTATGAAGAAAAAGGTAAACTTTCCGATTATGAAAAGAAATTATCGGATTGTCTTTTCGTGCGAATTGATAAAAGTACGCTTGTTAACGTTACAAATATTGGATCAATACGGAAAAATGAAGTGATCCTGAAAAATAATAAGACTCTTTACGCAAGCAGAAATCATCTTGAAAATATTACACAATCATTTTTGAAATACAATAGAAGCAGGTGGGGATAATGGCTATATATGACTATGTAATCGAAATAGCGAATTGTCTTATCGAATCCCTGATTATCGTTTTTTATCTTTACAATTTGATGAAAGAAAACTACAGATATCAAAACAAAGCGTTGGTTCTGATATCAGTTTGTATTTTCGCTGCATTAACTTGTGCAACAATGATAAATGATTCCCCATGGCTTCGGCTGCTGATTACTTGTATTGCAATGCTCTTAACATCGACACTTTTGTTTGAAAGTAAAATTCAAAAAATCATCTTCTATTCTTTTATATTTGTAATGGTAATACTGACTGCTGAAATTTTGCCAATGGGAATACTTTATCTTCTTAATTTTGGCACTCCTATAGAACAGCTTAGTTCGGGACTGGGAAGATATATCGGTATGGCTTGTTCTAAAATGTTTTGCTTTTGGTTTTCGGTTTACATTGTGGAATACCTCAAATCAAAACAAAGGGATATACCGCTTATAAACTGGATCATGATAATACTTGTTCCGCTGCTAAGCGTTTTGATATTAAATGGTATTTTTGTATCATATGGTCTGAATCATCGTCAAATAATCATATACCTTATATCTGTTGTCGGCTTACTGATACTCAATCTTTTAGTATTTGACTTTTTTGATACATATGCTGATAAATTAAAAATGAAGGTCATGGAACAAAGACTAAAGGCAGAGGAAGATAACTATAATCTGATTGAAAGTAAATACACAGAAATTAGACAATTGAAACACGATATAAGAAATCAGATCTCTGTTGCTAATTCAATGTTCAGACACGGAAATGAACAGGATGCAATAAATTATCTGAACAAACTATCAGACAGTTTGTCGGATGCAGGAGGAATCTGCTATACTGGTATATCGGCTGTTGATTCAATTATAAATATCAAGTTGCAGGAGGCATTAAGTCGAGGAATAGAGTTTACAAATAAGGTGAACGTATATGATAAAATAAATATTGACAATATGCTCCTATGCCGAATATTAGCCAATTTATTGGATAACGCTATTGAAGGAGCTGAACGAAGTGCAGAAGAAAATAAATATGTTTACATTTCAATAGTGCAGGCAGAGAAAAAGCTAAGTATCTGCGTTATGAATTCATCTGATGAAGTGGATACAAATAACCTTACAACTCACAAGCTTGGTTTAGGTCACGGAATAGGAATCAGCAGTATTAAGAACGCTGTAAGACAACTTGGCGGTATAATATCGTTTGAATGGGAAAATGGGATATTTACAGCAGATATATTAATATAGTATTAACAAAAGCTGCATTTCATGTACTGAAAACAGCTTTTCACGCTAAACTATTGAAAATAAAAAAATAATACGTCATACTTAAATCGGAACGATTTCCGGTCAGGTATGACGTATTTTTTATTTAGGAGTTTTATAATGAAGAAAATTGACAGAGAATCCAAACAATGTATTTTGATAACAATTATTCTTGGAATAATTTATGCAGCTGCATATCTTGTTACAGGACAGGCTTGTACGATAACTTACAGTCAGCCTAAAGAGCCTGAAAACATTCTGTATTTCTTGAATCAAAAGCAAAATATGAATAAATTGTAAATAAAATTTTGCATTTCACGTCCAAATTTATACACTTCACGCAAAAACCTTGAAAAGTTTATTTTAACAATTGTATACTAAATGCAGAGGTGAAAAGTGTATGATAAGTGAGATTTCAAAGCGAACAGCAGGTTTTTTGTCGAAAAATATGATAATTGAAACAGAATACGAAGAAGTATATGCCTATGGAATAGAGATACTTTTGTCAACCATACTGAATTTTATTGTAGCTTTAACAATTGCATTAATATCACATGAGTTTGTCGCTTGTCTTATAAATCTTACCGCTTTTGTAACTATACGGATTTATGCAGGAGGCTATCATGCTAACACACATTGGGGATGTACGACTACATTAGTGGGCGTACTGCTGACATTCATTTTTATTATAAAAGTAGTAAGTTTGAAAGTAATTATGATGTTATCTCCGGCTTTGCTGATAATTTCAGCAGTGGTAATATTTAAATATGCACCGGTAGAGCATCCTAATAAGCCATTATCGGAGAAAAAGAAACTAAAGTTACGAAAGAAGACTTTGATATCATTATCAATTTGGATTTTATTTTGCATATTTTTCTATTTCATTAAAGCTGAATTTACATTTTATGCAGTTTCGGGTATCTTTTCTTTGGCTGTTGCTTTGATAGCCGAAAAAATAAAGCTTAATAATTCGTAATGAGTATCTAAATTCTCAAAGAAACGGCTGCTATTAAACATAATAGCACATCCGAGAATTTATATAAATATTAAATCAGAAAGGTGGTCATATGAATGAAAGTCATTAAAAAGCTTGTACTTAAATATGGTTCTGCATTTGCGACTCTTGCAATGATGGTAGGAATCAGTTCAAGCACAAAAGCCTGTTGGTTTTGGTACAATCAGCCAAAAGTACCTGAAAGCATGAAGAAGTTCACAAACGAGGACTAAAATGAAGTGTAGGCTGGGTGTATTCAGTCTGTTCAAGAAACGGAGGATTATTTATGAAAATCAAAGACACACTTATGTGCGGTGTGTTTTCATCAACCAAAACAACCATCTGCAATGCCAAAAGCAATTGAAAAATTCAAGAAAAACAAGTAAGTAAAAAGTGTGGGGTAACAGAACGTTACTGAGTTCTGTTGCCTCTCACAGAGGAGGAAATTTATGAATTTAAAATTAAAACTTAAGAGGCTGCTTTCGGGGGCGCTGAGCCTTGCGGTCATTGCGACCGTTTTACCGAGCATACCTGCCGCTGCTGAAGAACCGGAAAAGTACTCTTATTCAATGTTCGGACGAAACGGTATTGTAATGACGGCTAGCAATTTATGTATGAACGGCAATGTTCACACAAATAAGGATGCTGACATAACTTCAGTAGGAGGAAACATCAACGGAAAAATTACAACGGAAAATGACATTGAAAAAAGAATAAAGCACGTCTATGTAGATAAGAAAATTAAAGAAACGTATTTCACAGAGAATTGTGATTTATATGAAGAAGAATATGTGTATTCGGATATGAACATACATATTAATAATCCTATATTCTGTTACAATAATATTTCTCTTGACGGTAATGTAGCTTTGAATTCCAATCTCGGTTCGCTTATGAACATCAACGTAACAGGCGAGGTAAAGAACGCTAACACATCTGTTATTTACTCAAAGTACGGCGATATCACCATCGAAAACGACAGCACAGCTAACATTAATGGTCTGATTTATGCTCCTTTGGGAACACTTACAATTAATTCGCCGAACATCAACCTTAACGGTGTAATTATTGCTGATAGAATTGTAATTAACGGAGGCAGTGTCAATATCAACTATAAGGACGATATTGCAAGCTTTATCGGAACAAACTCAGAGGTATATGATTTCAGCGGACTTGAATATCTACCGGAAGAATGGCTCGGAGATAGCGACGAGGATAATTTGTTTGATATCTACGAAAAGGTAATCGATACTGATCCTTTTGATTCAGATACGGATGACGATGGACTTCCTGATGGATATGAAGTTATTACTTTAAACACTGATCCATTAGAAGTTGATACAGATGAAAACGGAGTAACTGATGCCGATGAAGATTTTGACAGTGATAATCTGAGCAATCTGGGCGAATATCAGAATAAAACTAAGCCGTTCAATCCAGATACGGATGATGATGGATTTTTAGACGGCGATGAAATATTTACGTATGGCACTGATCCTCTGAATCCTGATACTGACAATGATGGTTTGCTTGATGGTGAAGAAAGCTATGATGGTTCAATATATGCAAAATACGGCATATATTTTGATCCATTAAATCCTGATACTAATGGCAATGGAATCCTTGACGGTGACGAGGTGTTCGGTCAATCTAAATGTCAGGAAGTAGAAACTCATGATGAAGCGATTACCGAAGTAAATGTGGATATGGATACAAACGGCAATCTTGAAAAAAATCTCACCATTAAAAGTATGTACAATATTGACGCAATGTCAACAAATGTTTATGCTATGATTGGCGAGCCTTTCAATTTTACCTCGTCAACAGATTTTGAATCGGCAACTATTACATTTAAAGTTGATCAGTCAAAACTCGGCGATACTTTATTTGACAACTTGATAATTTTGTGGTACAATGAAGAAGATCAGATTTTTGAGGAAATGCCGACCGCTCGTGACGCCATAAATTCTACAGTAAGTACTACCACTACACATTTCTCTCAATACATGGTTGTTGACAGTGTAAAGTGGTACGCGAATTGGAATAATAGTTTGAATGAACTGCGTAAAATGTGGATTGGAAATACTTCTTATCAGAAAAATCTGCATACTATCTTGATGCTGGATTGTTCTTCAAGTATGGCTTCATCAGACTATTATACTCATGTATTAAAGGTTGGTTATAATGGAGTTACAGAAGAAAACATTGAGCATATTAGAAACAGTATAAGCAGTCAATGGGATGCTGAACATTATTGTGTAAAATGGTGCGACAGATTTGAAATTAGTGAGAATTTAATCAATAGCAAGGGTAATAGTGACGTAATTGGCATTATAACATTTGCAGACGCTGTTCAATATGACTCAGGATTATCGTATAAGCCTGAGTATCTAAAAAGAATATTAAACGAAAGAATTAATAATAACGGTGGAACAGCATACCTTAACAGCGCTCTTGCAGCTGCTCAAAGCCATATAGAAACCAACACTAATGATATATATAGAATTGTAGTAATAACTGATAATAACATTACTTTTGACAGCATTTCATCCGATGATTTTAGTAATAATACAATTTTTAACATTATCAATGTTGGTTCGTCTCCTATCGGTTACGGAATAGAGGAGGTAGCAAAAGCTACTGGTGGAGATGTATATAATGCAATTAGCGCAAATGATCTGACCTACGAATCGGGTGGAATGGTTTATGTACCTCCGCAGTTTATCGGCGAGGACTCTGACGGCGACGGTATACCTGATCTTGTGGAGCTTTATGGTCTTAAACCTAACGGTGAACCTATCAATACAAATCCTTATGATACTGATACTGACGGCGATGGAATTCCGGATAATATAGAATTACAATATGCCGGTGAACAGCTTTCCTCCGGAATGAATATAGCTCAATTTATTACTTCTATGCACTGTGTGTCTGACCCGACAAATCCTGATACAGATGGTGATTTTGATATTGATAGCATTGATCCACATCCAACAAAACGTCTGCTAAATGATTGCTTTATTGATAAAATAGCATCATTAGAACAATTAGCATATGAGTATACTGATAATAATCCAAGTCATGTTAGTGGAGATAAGTATATGCTTGGAAGACAGTATTGGCTCATAGCAATGTTTATTCGTCAATTTAATTCAGGTTATGTCAACGCTTTGTGGCCACAAGCAGGTGGTGAAATAGACTACGAGTTTGTAAAATATGTAAAAAATAATGACATAAGCCTGTATAACTATTTTCAAAACCAAAAACATATATACGCAGATTATAACAAAGAATTAGTTGATGTGAAGCATCTTGCTGCTACAATGTCTGTATATCTATATATCACAGATAAAGAAGACACGAAGTTTAATGTTGATTATAATCATTATATTAAAAATCTTGCCTTTTCCTTCGCTCAAACACAATTACCAGAAGTGATATATGATTGTTTAGGCGGTTGGGCAGGAGATTTACAAACCCTTATGAACGATACAATGAAGCGTATTAATCAAATTGATGATTATGAATTATTTTATGGAATGTTGTATGGGTTAATGGGAGATTCATCAGCATCATTTAGTATGCCAGACTTATATGCAGATACAGATGCATATAATATAAGTTTAATAATTAGTTTATCATCATATTACTCAAACGAGGGCTTTGCTAAAGCGTTTGCCGATTACTATACTGACGGTTACACAAAACGGTTCACGCTTTTTACAAATGGATTATCGGAAGAAAAATATGGTGAAATTGTTCGATTGTTCACAGATAATTATTTAAATTTGGGAATTGAAATTTTTGGAAATACGCAAGAAAAAACTTTAAAGAAAAAATGGCCTTTGTTAGATTACCATTTTTCAAACGATCAATCTCAAGCTGCAAGTGATGCATATACTGCTTTCATATTTGATAGGGTATATGGCGAAACATAAGGAGATTCATACATATGAAAAAAAAGATTATTCCACTCGTTATTATTGTTATACTTCAAACAGTTTTAAATATATATTGTTTATTCTTTATGAAAGTTGATCTTCAATATGCAGAAAGCGAAAAGTGGTTTGTAGAGAATTCCCCTTACACAAATAATTATTGTAAAATCATAGCTTCACAAGCGCAACCAGAGTCAATATTAGCTTTTAACGGACCAGCTAAAGTAACTATTAGTGTCTATTCTAATAATAAAGAATTAGCTCACTTTAATGAAAGTATTATGAATAAAGGAAATACGTTAGATAAATCAAACTATTCTGTTGAATGGCATGAGAATTATGTATTGCTGAAACTTTATGATTATGATAAAACATATCATTCATATAGATTCTATTATGAAGATTAAAACATTAAATAAATGTCATTATCAATATAACGAAATCGAAAAACTGTATTCCGATATTAAGGCTTCAAAATCATATATGTTTGATTAATCTGATTATTATATATTCAAACTAATTTTACAAGTATATATTATTAAATACTATTTATCACCATCGTATCGTTATACTATGGAGGAGAAATATCGTGAAAGTTTCTCGTATTTTATTCTTTGTTGTTTTTTCTTTGTTAAATATAATAGTTATACTTAGAATTGTTGGTATAGCATTTTTTATTGGCACTATAGATATATTCTGGATTTTATATATTTGTAGCTTAATTGCATGGGGAATTATCTTTTTCAAGACAAAGAAAACTATTTTTTCAATCCTTTCAATATGTTCATATGGTTTGTTATTAGTTTTAGCTATGTTTAGAGTAGGCGGTTTTTTAAATAACACTGTACATACGACAAAAATTATTTCATCTTCTTCGAATAATTCAGTTATAGTAAAGGAATTTGATAGACCAATTCACTCTTGTTGTGCTATTTATAAAAAATGTTTCTTAAATGTTTATTATATGGTTTATATTAATGATATGGAAACAAATTATTATCCGTTTTATGAAAATTCTGGATTTTATGAATGGATTGATGAAGATACGATTCAATTAAGTTTTCCTTATTCAAAAGGTTCTGATAAGTATAAAACATTTACTATTGATTTTGATTGATCTATTGATAAAATGTGATGGAACCGATTCGAAAAGACAAAATATTTTTTGATGCTATAAATGACAACATATTATCCAAACGGAGAGTATCTATATATTAAAAATAATAATCTTTTCAATACAATCAGTTCCGATGATGGCAGACATATTGTTGTAGTGCAGGAATTTTAGAGACTCATACACAGTGGATTTGCAATATACAGGAAAATTTTTCGGAATATTTACAAATGCGAGTATTTGTATGATGTAAAGGCAGGCTATCTTTCATTTGAAAGCGGCGACTGTACTTATGGACGGAATGATGATTTGCTCCAGATTTCTTTCAGATGTGATGAGGATACAGAGTATAAGACTATTTCTATTGTTTTCTGAGTTATTATATACTTCTCATCAAAATGTCTTATACCAAAAGATAATCCATGTTATTAAATGATCATAGGCGGTTCATACGAGCCGCCTATGAAATACTTCCACTAACATGACACCACCCTCAGGTGCTAGTCTTCGCAAGGAGGTATGGGTTCAAGTCCCTTCACCTGCACCATTTTATTTAAGCTTTTATGTGATTTTAATGTATAGGAGAATGTAAATGAAAGAACCACTATCTCATGATGAGTTATCGGATTTGGAGCTTCTAATTCCAGACTGGAATGATTATCTTAATAAAATAGATGCTTATAATAATGATGAGATTACAAAAGAACAGCTTTTTGGTTATGCTGAATTATGTGCAGAAAGTGAAAAAAATCGTGCAAATTTGGAGTTTGCTAACATCAATGGTTTAGATATTGAAGACTTAGAATCTGATGAAGATTGAAAGTTAAATGAAAGAATTTTATTATAAGATTAGCCATAGTGGGTATTACTCCTATGGCTTTTGTATTTCACACTTATATTTCAAGCTCTGTGTATATAAAAATACTGTCATTGAAATCACCGTTCATCTCGAATTCTATATCAAGACTTTTATCCTCATTCTGATGAATCAGAATTTTATTGACAAGCATTCTGAGATTTACATCTGAAATTTTGCCCTCGGATAAGATTTCATCAAGTACCTGAGTTGTATTTTTGAGGTGTTCTTTTCGCTGTTTGCAGACCTTGTCATATTCCTTGAGTTCCGCTATCTTTTTTTCGAGAGCAGCTATTTCTTCCTCACGCTTAGCGATCATACTGTTGTAGACCGTAGCGTGTTCTCTATCACCGATACGTTCTATGATTAAATCTTCGATTTGTTGTTTAAGAGTAAGTATTTTATCTGTGTTTGTTTGAATCTGCTGTTCGTATAACGGCTTCTTTCTGAGCCAATCTCTGACAATTTTATCGTACTTATCGCTCTCAGATAAGATGTTATCTCTCAGTGATTTCACTTCATTTTCTACAAGTTCGTCAAGCTGATTCTCTCTTATCGTATGAGGAGTACAGTATTCCTTTCCGTACCTGTGGCAGCTATTGCAAGTGTAGTCAACGTATTCATTTCCACGCCATTTTCGTGTTCGTGCAGTAAATCCCGAACCGCAGTCAGCACATTTTATCATTCCTGCATATCTGTGAAGTTTGCGACCGTTTTGTGAGCGTGGATTGATTTTTGAACGTTGTTCCAGTAAAAACTGCGCCTGCTTCCATGTAGTTTCGTCTATGATAGGTTCGCAGAAATTCTCATGCCGATACTGTTCATCCTGCGGTATGAACGTTTTGGTTTTGTAAATCTTACTTGTCACAGTCTTGTGATTGACCATTGTACCGATGTAAAGTTCGTTAGTCAGAATACGCTTTACGGCGGTTTGAACCCATAAGTATTTTTTTGAAATATCAGGTTTCCAGTCGGCAAGCTTTCGATTGAAGTAGTAATCAGGAGAGCGAATACCGTCAGCATTCATCTTTTTTGCAATTGTGGTAAGTCCGTAACCGTCAACATAAAGTTGGAACACTTCGCGCACTATCCATGCCGTATCCTCATCAATTTTCACCTCGTTGGTGTTGCGGTCAAGGTAATAACCCAGCGGCAGCGTGAGAACCAGACCTTTACTTTTCTGTTTCTGTCGCATTCCAGCCTTGACCTTTTTACTGATGTCTTTAGCATAAAAATCATTGAAAATCTGCTTGAATCCAATCATCAAATCGTCATTTTCATTGGTGGAATCAATGCCCTCAGTCACGGAATAGACACGAACATTGTTCTGTCGCAAGTGGTCTATGAACAGTTCTGTCTGTGTTCTGTGACGTCCCAGTCTACTTAAATCCTTGACCAGAACAACATCTATTTTACCCTCATCAACTGCAATTTCAAGTTCGCCTAACCCCTTTCTGTTGAACGTCATTCCCGAAACATTGTCATCAAAACTTTCGCCAACGATTTCATATCCGTTTTGCTCAGCGTAGTCAACAAGTATCTGCCGTTGATTCTGTAAGCTGTTCATTTCTTCATCCTCGTCACGGGAAAGTCTGTAGTACAGCCATGCTTTCATCATATCAACCTCCTTTAAATTTGTGTAGTTGGCAGTCGCAGCACCTTTCTTGGTGCTACGACAACCATATCACAACCATTTCCGAAAGTCCAGCAATCACGCCGACTTCGTAATTTTTTCTACCTTACCAACAAATTCGGGCGGCTTAGATTTGGTTATACTACATGAATTCAAGTAGTCCAGAATCATGGATTCCATAAAAGCTTCAAAGGACTTTTTATCTCCGTTGTAGGTGACAACGACTGAATTGATTTTAGGTATCTCTCTCGGTCTTGGCATAATTTTATCGACCTCCTTGTTGTTCTTACACTTAATTTTCCTGTGAACATTAAATTGATCATTTTAAATTTTCCTTTCTTAGATTTTTAGTTTTGCTGATACTCAACAGCGTCCTCATAGTCAATGATACCGTTGATTTTGCGGACTTCTGTAACACACATAGCGTGAAGTTTTTTCAACGTTTCATCGTCCACATCGTTCATTGCTGCAGTCATGTGAGACAGCTTTCCAAGCTCAACTGCGACCTTGAATATCAATCTTGCAAGCCGCTGCTCTGTACCTTTTATCTGCGCTTTCACCGTCTCGGTTATCATCGGGGAGAGGTAATTTACCTCCTCCTGCTGACGAAGATAGCCGATGTAAAACTTGACAGCTTTTTCGATAAATTCTGTTTTCGATGAACAGTTGTCCCCTTGATATTCCTGTTCGATCTTCTTGATCGTTTCCGGCTGAAAATATACAGCCATTTTTTCTTTTGCCATACATCTACTCCTTTTCTTCTTACGACTCCTATAAATACGCCAATTATCAGCACTATTTTGCAGTTACGACTCCTGAATGCGACCGATTTACAACTTTTGACTCCATGATGCGACTACTGAAAATTGCACAAGCAACTTGTGGATACGTCGTAATTTCGGCACTTCTGCGGTCGGCTTTGCCGGTCGCTGTGAACGCATAGGGGGCTTCAGACCCCTATGCTTTAACTTGCAAGTGCGTGACCGCACTGGACAAACGCATTTTTCATGAACTTGATAGATTTAATAAATGCTTGCGAAGATAATTAAATTAGTACTATACGCCCACAAACGCTCCACGCTCGCTCGTGTGCCGTTTTTATGCTCTCTGCCGATAACTTGTTCGATTTAAAATTGAAGAGCACAAATCGGCTGACATTCGCTCAGCGTTCCGAATAGAATTTCTTTTTATCCAGCATGATTACATTAATCACCGTATTTGAATTATCACGAATCGAAATTGTATTTCTGCTTGTCCGAGAAATCAGAAATCCATCTTTTCTTAGCTGTCGTAGTAATTCATTTTTACTGATTGTAAAATGCTCACCCTGTTCTGCACACAGCTTTCGCACCTCAGAATGTGCAGCATCCGCAAAAAGATAGTAGTAATTATCATCCTGCAATCCCAAACAATTTTTCTGACGAGGACTATTCTCCGAACCTTTTATTTCAATATAGCAACGACCGCTGTCAAGCAGACTGCGAAGCTTTTCACAGAACTTTGTCGTAGGATTTTCAAGTGCAATGATTTCTGCGTTAGATGAAACAGCTTTCAGAATTATTTCATCAAATACTTTTTCTAATTTATCATACTCTTGTTTTGTAATTTGCTTATGTTCATTTAAGAACATAAGCAAAAACTCAAAACCTATTTTCAGATGTGCAAGCATATCGGGAGTTCGGTTATGAAATTTTATTTTTGATCTGCATAGCACATTTATAAAATCAGAACGATATTTCAAAAACATATCTTCAAGCATTTTTACAAATAAACTTTCATCAACAAGATACACATCTTTTATCCAGTCAATGTACAGTCGCATAATTCCACTAAGTGTACCATTGCCTGCAAGCAGCTGATACTCTGACAGTTCATCAAGCTGAACATCATTTTCATTCAGTTCGATATTGAAATATCTTGCTGAACCCGAAACAGAAATCTCAGGAGTATACTCCGCTGTGATGATTGCATTGCCTGTCGGCGGACGGCTTGATTGTAATTCTGCTTTGCTGTTAAGCCTTGCACGACCAATTCTATCGCCATAGTATCTTGAAATGTTCTGAGCGATACTTTTCATCTCCTGTTCGTGAAATATTCCGCTTGGGTGGAAGTCATCGATGCAGGTCAGCACGTCTTTAAGATAATAAACGTTACTTAAGATGCTGTTGGCTGTATCGTGAAAGGACATGGGCAAATCGCTTGCTGAAAATTTTCCAAAGAAAGAAAGGAACAACGCCGCAAGCGTTGACTTTCTTGAACCAGTCTTACCAATAATAGCAGTTACAAATTTTGGCTCATATCCTGCAATTTTTAAGAAGTGATTCAACGGGCACAAGAACGTTACAGCTAACAGCGGCAGCATAACGTTCTGCGCAGCAAAGCTGTTTTCAAGCATAGCAGACAAGTAAATCAAGTCATCCTGCGAACATTTATTGCTCAAAGAATAGTTTTTCAGTTTACCTTGTAACTCAACGCTGATTTGTCGCCCGGCATTCGGCATAAGGAACACGTACTCTCCGTTGATTTTCTTCCAGCCTGTCTGCAAGTACACAGTCCTGAACTCAACTACCGTTTTGGTACTCAGTATAGCATGACAAATTTTGCTGAGCACATTTTGTTTTGGCTGCGCAGCTCCATATGCTCCCCAGCGGTTCAGCAGCCATTTCATCGACTGCATTTCCTCTGCTGAAACAGTTACCTCCGGTAAAGTAATTCCGGATTTGTGCATTGCAGATACCTTAAATTGCTTGGTCTGCTCTGTACCGTCATCACGAGTTATTTCGGCAACAAGCACAGGTACGAAGTCCGCAAGTTTTACCGGAATAACCTGATCCTTAACATTCACTATCTCGTAGAGACAGTTATTTTTTAATGCATAAGGCGGATCATAGACTGATTCATCAATCCCATATTCAATTTTTTCTTCTGCCATTCTTATCACACTCCAATCTTTTGGTTTGACTTTAAGTCTAACACAGATTTAGTCGATTGAAAATACGTCATTATTAATTTGTTTTTTAAAGATTAATGATGACGGACAAAAATAATTGCAGAAAATACGTAAATGTGATATAATGTTAAAAAGATATTTTAGAAAGGAAACAAAAATGCAGCAAAATAATAATGGACTTTACATATATCTTGAAGGGAACACAATTCACCGATACATTCTTAACGAGTCAGTTCTTGAGCAGATAGAAGATACCACAATAGAAGATGAACTGATTTCCACACTTGAAATCATAGCTTCAACATACGAAACGATGGTTGAGTACGTTGAAGATTTAACGGAATTGCCTGATGGAGAACATTACGGCGAGATCTATAAAGATCAGGTTGAAACTGTTGTAAATAAGGCTCTTGAAACTGCTGAAGAAATCAAGGTGAACGATATTATTATGTGACAACTGCTGAAAGCGTCGGTACTCAATGTAGCTTTTGAACCGGATAACGGAACGGCTATGCATTGGTTAAATCTTATGAACAATGTTGTTTATGCTATGAAAGAACCGCTGTATTTTCGTGCTGAAATGTACCGTTTTCTGAAAGAAAATTCAGAATATGATAATCTTGACAAATGGTTTGAAGAATGTGTTTTTACAGATGACGAGTTATTTTCAAGGTCGTATGAACTAAAATATGCTAAAAAAGATTTAAAAGGTTTGAATCCTGAATTGATAAAAATGCACTTCTTTCGGTCATATGCAGCGTATTATTCATTTCTGCTTATTAATTTTGCACAGATGAAGAAAAAAGTTAGGATTTGTCAATGCTGCGGAAAATTCTTTATTCCCAAAACAAAAAGAATCACCCTGTACTGTGACAGAGTGATCACTACAAATGGCAAGAGTTGTAAACAAGTTGCTCCCAAACTAATGCAGAAATATTTGAAAAGCAAGGACGCTATTCTTGATGATTATGAGCGTGCGAAGAACAGAAATTATAAGCGTGTGGAACGCTTTGAAAATAAATTGTCAAGTAAGCCTGCCGGCAGGGACTTGACCTTCTCGCAGTATAATTCATGGATACACAAAATGAGTTCTGCCAAGACTATGTATTTACAAGAAAAACTTAATGCGGATGACTTTTCAGCGCTTATCCATGAGCTTGATTAAATTGGAAGCAGTTCTGTAAAATTCGTATTACAGTATTACAAACTGCATTTTTCCAATGTTATCAAGGGTTTATGCAATTTTAATGGTATTACTAAAAACGTACAGCCATACTACTGATTCAAAACTGTATTACGTTTGTACGAACGGTATATGCAGATTTTCAAGATTGGTATTACTTGGAAGCAACACACTTACACAGTTTGTGGAAGTGTATGCGTTGTAATGCAGATTTTTAATGATATCGGCTTAATTTATGCCGTTGTGTATGATATGATTTTTATATAGGGAGGGTTGCTGTATGATTCGGATTGCAGTTGTAGATGATGACATAAAAATCTGCTCACACATTGAGAGATACATGATGAGCTTTTCTGAAAAATATAATCACAAAATAGAAGTTGAACCGTATACGTCAAGCGAAGCCTTTTTCAAGTCCATTCAGGAAAATCATGAAGTATACGATTTGATTTTTCTTGATATTGAAGTCGATGAAAAAACAGGTATAGATATTGCGGAATATATCAGGTACGTTATGCAGGATGAACTGCAGCAAATCGTTTATATTTCCGGGAAAAGCGGCTACAGTCTATCCCTGCATGATACGCATCCGTTGGATTTTATTATCAAACCTATAAAAGATGAGCAGTTGGAAAAGGTCATAATGCGGTATATGAAGATCTCCGGACATTGGACAAACGTCTTTTCTTATCAGATCGGAAGGGATACGATAAAAGTAAAAATAAATGAGATTCAATATTTCAGCGTTGTAAATAAAGATGTGGTTATCCATACGCAGGGCGGCGAAGATTGTTTCAGAGGTTCGATTCGGGAAATTGAAGAATCTCTTAGAAAATATAACTTTTTGTACATACACCGTTCTTACCTGGTAAATCCCATTTACATAAAAATTTATGAATACAATCAGGTTATTTTGAC
This sequence comes from uncultured Alistipes sp., assembly GCA_964401315.1. Classification (GTDB taxonomy): domain Bacteria; phylum Bacillota; class Clostridia; order Oscillospirales; family Ruminococcaceae; genus Ruminococcus. Next base: position 3,561 of record CAYNYB010000013.1, on the reverse strand, counting down.
CGACAATAAAACCAAGCTACCGATCGGATCTTCAAAAAGAGCTGAAATCTGTAAAAAAAGAATGAAATTACAGCGAATGAAAAAGGAGGAAGAATAATGAGTATGTTTGACGTGATGCAAACTATTTTCAATTTCTTTTCAATGTTATACATTCATAGGTTTATGACTGCATTTTTTGACAGCACAGAAAAAAGAAATGTTAAGTATTTATGGTGCTTATATTTTATCTATCCTCTTTTTACTTCTATCGTTTATTTTGAAGCGAATTACCCTATCATTAATTTGGCAGCAAATGTAATCGCTCTTTTTATTATATCTCTTCAATATCGAACCGGTTTAGGGCAGAGGATCATTGCAGTTGGGCTGACATTTTTTTGTATGGTAAGCGTTGAATCAGTGTGCGTTGCCGCAACAAATTATTTGGGAGCGTCTGTATTTCAGACAGGAACCTATAAAAATATAGCAGGATTGGTGGTTTACAATGTACTTATATTTGCGGTGTCATTGATAATTCATAATTTAAAAAACATCAAGAAAAATATATTAATGCCGACAAGTTACTGGCTTGCTATAGTAGGAATTCCTACTATTTCCATTGCGACTATTTTAGCAATTTTGCATAACGGCAAAGTCAGTCAGGTACAATCAATAATTGTGATTATTGCTTTTCTGATAATAAACGGTTTTATATTTTACTTATATGACGCTCTTGTTTCTTCCTATAATTTAAAAATACAATCAACGCTGTTGGCAGAGGAAAAAGAATATTATTACAATCAATGTCAACATATGCAACAGTCAGAACAGGAAATAAATTCGTTTCGCCATGACGTGAGAAATCAATTGGATATGATATATGAACTGCTGAAACATGAGTCGAAAGATAGTATAAAGAAATGTGCCGAAAAACTTGAAAAGGATCTGGTCAGCAGCAGCGTTTACAGTAAAACAGGAAATATTGCGCTTGATTCTATTTTAAATCTCAAACTCTCACAAGCTAAACAAAAAGAAATTCAGATAAGCTGTGAAAGCGAAGTGCCCGGAGATCTGCAATTGAATGCGTCCGATTTAATGGTAATACTGGGAAATCTTTTAGACAATTCAATTACGGCTGCTGAAAAAGTAAAAGATGATCCTTTTATAAAGGTGGAGGTATCTTATAGCAAGGGAATGCTTTTTATTTCGATAGAAAATACATACTGCGGAAAAATAATTGAAATTAACGGACATTTACTTACTACTAAAAATAATAAGGAGCATCATGGATATGGATTGAACAACGTTAAGAAAGTTTTGGAAGCATATCATGGAATGGTAGAATTTGAGCATACAAAAAATATATTTCGTGTAGACGCAGCGCTATACTGCAAACCAAGTGAAGTTTAATTTGCTTGGCTTTTTATATTAGAAATTTAAGCAATATTTTGTTTTTCTATAAGGTGTTAATTGCGAAACACAGCAATAGAATTTTGGCAGATTTAGGCTAAATTATTTGTGAAATCTACGTTCACACCCAAAATCTCAACGTTCATGCCATTTTTCCGTTTGAAAAGGAATTTTATGGTATAATAATTTTGCAAATTTTAATTCTTTATTTGCAATTGTCTTAGTCTTTTAAGCTGAGCAATAATGATGTGAGGTGATAATTTGAATACTAAAGAATATTTAAATTTTACAAAACAAACTAAATAAGGAGGAATTTGAAAAATGTTAAAAATCAAAAAGATTTTTTCCGCATTTGTAGGCATGGCTATGGCTGCCAATGCGCTTATAACTATGCCGTTTTGCATGAGGCTAAAAAGAACTAAGCAAGCAGTTGCTACGATTATCGGAAGTCTTGTTGTAATATCTTCTTTTACGATTTTTGCCTCGGCAAATTCCAGTGATTATGGATATGAATTGGATTTAACCTGTAGTTCAACAAAATACTTTGATGATGAAGACACAACAACATACTTCTACGTAGAAACTGACTACGAGGGTGAGAGTATTACTCTTGTCAACGCTGACGATTTGACAGAGTACACGATGCTTGACGATGGCAAGTTCTCAATTAGTGGTGACGATATGCCATATGATGCAGTCTATTCGCTGCGGTTGGAGTTGAACACAGATGGTGTGACTTATGAAAATCCAAAGGTTTTATCGTTTTATGCGATTACGGAAGACGGCGTTATATCAGATACGATTACTATTAAGATTATCAAAAGGATCACAACACTTCAAATCTCAGAAATGGCTTCTGTTGACGAAATGATAAATACTCTTGTTGAGTCTGAAAATTACACATCGGCAAGCTTTGAAGAAAAAACTTCTATGGTTTATGACCTTCTGGTCAATCTTGCAGAACATGGAACGGAAGAATATCCATACAGTTTAATATTCTCTAATTCTATCAGTTTTACAGGAACCATTTATTCATTCAAATATTCATGCGGTTCATTGGGGGGCGTTCCTATCGCCGATCCATTTCAAACTACAGAGCCAACTGGTGTGGGTGACACTACTACTGAAACAACAGTAACTACCACTCCTATTGTGACAACCGATGTTATCGGTGATGTTAATGATGACGGCAATTTCAATGTTGCCGATGTGTTGCTGATTCAAAAATGGCTTTTAGGCATACCAAATACGGAGATTGCAAATTGGCAAGCGGCCGATTTATGTAAAGACGGTAAACTTAATGTATTCGATCTTTGTTTGATGAAAAGGGCACTGACTAATAATGGCAAAGTTTTGTATTAGTAAGCTTAATGTGTTCGATTTTTGTTTGATGAAGAAAAGATTAATAATAAAAGAGAAGGAAAAAGTATAAAAGTAAATATGCAAAATGATAATTAAATTTCAATCAGTCGTATTCGTTTGGAATACGACTGATTTTTTAAGTCAATTTGTTAACTTTTTATAATTATATGCTCAGAAGATATGTGAAGCTAACTACAGTTTATGAGAATTTGAATAACGAGATTCGTTAATCGTTTTAATATTATATTTTGAAAAGAAAGGTTTGAAAGTTATTAATTCACTAACGTGACATTACCTTCAGGTGCCAGTCGGGGCAACTCGGTGCAGGTTCAACTCCTGTTATCCGCACCATATTGGTGATACTAAATAGCTGTACACCGAAAAAAGCCCGAATAATCGGGCTTTTTTGCTACTCAGAAGCCGAAAATTTTTAGTGTAAAACCATGGCTGTTTTTTGCCCGTTTTTGCGAAGGTACAGGATTTGAACCTTCACAAAGAAATAATATGGGAAAAACAGGAGCAGGTCAGAGGGAAAAAACCAAAAAATACCTGCCTCTGTACAATAGAATAATAGCAAATTTTGAAAGACCGTTTTGTCAGTTATCACGAATTTTAAGTGATGATGAACATAACGGTCTTTTTTTATTTTCCAAAAAAGGAGGCAAAGCTGATGAAAGAAAAACTGATAATCAACACAAATCTGATTCGTAAGGAATCGGAATTTAGAACAAAATCCTGTGTGGTGGAAAAAGTGTTGCTTGACGCGCAAAATACAAAAAAATTTACTTTGGGTAAAAAAACAGCCTCTTGACG
>CAYNYB010000012.1:0-91345 GCA_964401315.1 uncultured Alistipes sp. | reverse complement strand
CGATTTTCTCAGGAAACATAGAGATGATCTTATTGGCAAGCAGACTTTTTCCGCCGATCCAAGGTATGAATGATTTCATAAATTTGTACTCCTTTTTAAATGAATATAAATCTGCCCTCCTGTTTTTAGCAGGAGGGCAGAACGTTATTGTATTTAGAAAACCCCCGGCTAGGCCTAATGTCATTAAGCTAAGAAAAGCAAAAATAGTCACAGGAGTAAAGAGAACCTTGTGACTATTTTTTATGAATATAATGTAAATTTTGGCAAAAAGTTATTGACAAAAAGCCCAAAATATGCGGCGAAGCCAATCAGATATACACATCTGATTGGAGGACTTTATCATGCAGAAATATTGTAAAATCGTCAAAAAGAAGCTGAATGCACTTATTGATGGAATGGAGAAAAATGTCACGGCTTTCGTTGCTGATCCAAAGAAAGACTTCATTCGCAAAAGCGAACTATCATTTTCTAAAACCATGAAATTTATTCTTGGTATGGGAAGCAGAACTCTCGCAAAGGAACTTATGGATTTCTATGTATTTGATTCCAAAATGGTGTCTGTTTCCGCCATTGTTCAGAGAAGATCAAAGATACTTCCGTCGGCATTTCAGCATTTGTTTCAAGAATTCAACAAAAAGTTTACGCAGACTAATTTCTTTCATGGGTACAGGCTGTATGCTGTTGATGGTACTGATGTTCACATTCCTAATATTCCGGAAGACAAGGGTACTTATTACTGTGCCAATGATGATTCAAAAGGCTATAATCTGATTCATATGAATGCACTTTATGACCTTCTGAACCGCAGATATATGGACGCTGTTTTGCAGGATAGCAGAGAAGAAAATGAAAATAAAGCGCTCATAAGTATGCTTGAAAATTTCAAGCATGATTCGATCATTGTTGCTGACAGAAATTATGATTCTTACAACAATATCTCTCATCTCGAAAGCAAAGGTCTGAAGTATGTTATCCGTATCAAATCCACAACAGGCATTGTAAAGAAATTCAATCTGCCTCTTGATGAGGAAGCTGATTTTGAAGCCAATATACTTCTTACCAGAAGAATGACTAAAGAAGTTAAAGAAAATCCTGATAAATATCGATTTCTCGCCACAAATTCTACATTTGATTTCCTGCCAAAAGGTTCAGAGGAAACCTATCCGCTTAAATTCAGAATCATTAGAATTAAGATTGCTGATGATAAATACGAAACTATTGTTACTAATCTTTGGAAAAAAGAATTTTCTGCCGAAGATATCAAGAAAATCTACAAGCTGCGCTGGGGTATTGAGACAGCTTTCCGTGAACTTAAATACCATGTCGGACTTATTGCTTTCCACTCAAAAAAGAAGGACTGTATGATACAGGAAATTTTTGCAAGCCTTATCATGTACAACTTCTCTATGTTGATCACCGAAAATATCCTCATAGATGATGATAAGCATAATAAATACCGTTCCAAAGTAAATTACGCCGTTGCTATACATATCTGCATTAATTTTTTCCGTTCTGATCATGTCAGTCCCTCTAATTTAGAAAAGCTTATAGCCGGAAATAAATGTCCTGTCAGACCTGCGCGTAATGCTGACAGAAACACTCATTATCATTCCGCTATCGGCTTTAATTACAATTATCAAGTATTAAAAAAACTTTACTTTTACTGTCATGTAAATACAATCCTGATGAACTTGTAAACAGTGATTTGAAGCGTTCAGTCGGAAGTAAAGCTTCTTCACAATCGAAAGAAGAACTGGAGCATAACGTCCGCTCTCATTTGAAACCTTTACAGCTCAACCCTTCTAAAATCGGTGCTTTCTTTAATGCTCCCTACACAAAATATGCTGCTTGATTTCGGCAAGGTTTAATTGGGGAAACAATATAAGCCTGATGTGGTATTTCATGCCGCCGCACACAAGCATGTGCCGCTTATGGAAGTTTCCCCCTATGGAAGCCATAAAGAATAATGTGATCGAGACTTTTAATGTAGCTACGCTGGCACAATATCATAATGTCAAAAATTTTACAATGATCTCAACAGATGAGGCTGTCAATCCTACCAATGCATGGGCGCGTCCAAACGCTGCTGTGAGATGATTGTGCAGTATTTAGCGCAGCAGCATAAGGACTGTACTGAATTTGTGGCAACGAGATTCGGAAATGTTCTCAATTCAAACGGTTCAGTTATCCCGATTTTTAAAAAGCAGATTGAGCAAGGCAAACCTGTGACCGTTACTCATCCTGATATCATTCGCTATTTTATGACGATTCCCGAAGCTGTTAGTCTTGTAATGGAAGCTGCGGCTATGGCAAAGGGCGGGGAGCTGTTCGTCCTTGATATTGGGCGTTCCGTCAAGATTGTGACGCTTGCCGAAAACCTCATCCGTATGTATGGAAAAGAGCCATATGTTGATGTTCCGATTCGTTTCACAGGACTCAGACACGGTGAGAAGATCAAGGAAGAGGAGAGCTTGAAAAAGACTTCCAACAAACTCATTTACATCGGTAAGCATATCGAAATTGATGAGGAAACATTCATAAGCGAATTAAGAGAACTACACGACGCGGCACAAGAAAATGACGAAGCAACTGCTGTTCAAGCCCTGCATAAGATCGTGCCAACGTTTACAACGCCGGAGGAATTCAATGGGAAAATTCTTCAAGGCGTGTGAAAGAAAGGAAGATCATATTCACATACCTCTTCAGTTTCTATAGTACTCGCGTAGCTCACATACAAAAAGACAAAAATGCTATGAACACAAGTTCTTAATGTCTCTCTTTTTTGTGCAAAAAAAGAGAGGACAAATTAAAGAATATGTGTTATAATAATAATGGAATCATAAAGAAATAAGATGAGCGTTTATAAAAGGATGATTTGTTCTGTGCAAGGCGCACTACCGCAGGAATTGACGTACTTCAAGGGAGTATAACGCCTAACTGGACAAATCAGACAAGCAGAAACGTGCAGATTATTTCTTTATGATTCCTAAAGTATTGTATGTCCGCAAAGCACACTATGTGCGGATAGGAGGTATCTCATGGAATGGGTTGAAAGGTTAAACCAAAGCATTAATTATATTGAGGAACATTTATCCAGTGAAATCGACTATGAACAGCTTGGACGTATCGCCTGCTGCTCCACCTATCACTACCAGAGAATGTTTACTTATTTGGCAGGCATTACTTTGGCAGAATATATCCGAAGAAGAAAAATGTCTTTAGCAGCAGTAGACTTGCAAGGCGGAGATGAACGGATTATTGATATAGCAGAGAAGTACGGCTACCGTTCCCCGACTGCATTTAACAGGGCATTTCAGTCTTTTCACGGGATAGCTCCCTCGTCCGTGAAAGACAAGGTCGTATCTGTAAAATCTTTTTCCCCAATTGTATTTAAAATTGCTGTTAAAGGAGCAACAGAGATGAATTATAGGATCGAAACAAAAGAAGCATTCCGAATCATTGGCATATCTGCACCGCTTGATAAGGAAATTGAAAATAACTTTATGATTGTACCTAATATGTGGAATGATGCCGCTGCAAACGGAACAATACAGAAATTGGCAGAAATGATGGATACTCCGCCAATGGGTCTTTTAGGCGTGAGCGCCTGCAATGATGAAGAACAATGGAAATATTTCATCGCCGTTTCCAGCACAAAAATAAGCAGCGAATTTGAAGAATACGCCGTACCTGCATCTACCTGGGCGATCTTTTCCGGAACTGGCACAAATCAGTCGATACAGGAATTGGAGCAGCGCATCATAACTGAGTGGCTGCCGACCTCCGGATATGAATATGCCAACGCTCCAGATATTGAGGTTTATTTAAATCCAGATCCACAGAACGCACAATATGAGGTATGGATACCCGTATCAAAGAAAAAAGGATAACAGTGTCCGCAAAATACATTTTTTCAGCACAATATCAAACATTCGGAACAATATAGTAAGCCTACAACAATAACAACAGCCGTATAGTAAATCAGACCAATAATCCTGAAATCATTGTCACGACTGGAAATTTATCAGCATACATGGAATATATTGAAAACATAAAAAGGAGCGATTTTTAATCGCTCCTTTAAAATGCAAACAGATAGTTAATAGAGAGAATTTATTTCATATATTCTACACCATTTATCTCAACGCCATTGTAATCATTAATATCAATGAATTCACCATAGATAATACATCCATAATCGCTTCTTGCACTGCAGCTTGTTTTTGCTGAGAACGGCTTTTTTTCTCCGTCATTTGTGATGAAGAAAAATTCATTATCTTCTGAAGGAATTATTATTGAAGGATCGCTGGAATACACATCAAAGGAAGACATTGATATACTTTTTCCGTCAGCACTTTGAAGCTGAACACAATCGACATTTTGTGCAAAGCTTGTAGTAAATTCCAGACCATCAAGTTCATTGACTAATCCTTCATATCCCTTGTAATCAGGATTATCTCTATTTGTAAAGTATTCTAATGCACCAGACCATCCACGTTCACCTGAATAGAATTCAACATTAACATCTTTACTCAAATCAATATCTCTGCAGCTGAAAAGACTCACACTTTTATCGTATCCGGTAAATTCCGTTTCATTACTAATGGCATAAGCACTAAACGGACCGGTCATAGGAACTCCGTCAAATCCATTTTGCTCAAAAGGGCCTTCACTGCCGTCAGCATAAGTTATACAAGTTCCGGGACAGCCATACACATGCTCCTTGATCTGTAATCCTCTATCTGTTAAAGCTTCGTGTGTAAGAATCATCATAACAATATTTCCATCAGAAAGAACAGAATCGACAGTTATTCTATAATCATTGTTTTCTGTAACAATGTTCTTAACAGCCGCAGGACTTTTCTGTTCGATAAGTTCAGCATTCGATACATACTGTTCAACAGTTTCACGATTAATAAACGTATTATAGGCATAAACTCCTACAGGTACTGCAAGTACCGCCACTGCTGCCGCTACGCTGACAGCAACTTTAAAAGCACTTCTTTTAGGTTTTCTGTTGTTTTTGATGTAATTCTCTGATTCGGATAAGTATTTTTCATCAATACCATTCATTGCACTCATTAAATCATTTCCTTTCATAGTGATACTCCTTTCTTAAACAGATAATCTTTCAGCTTTTCACGAGTACGATGCAATGATGTCTTTACCTTACTTTCCGAGAAACTAAAATGTTCAGCTATTTCCGATACAGTTTCTCCGAACCAATAATGTCTTACAAAAATAATCCTGTTATCTCGTGAAAGTTTTTCAAGAAAATCATTCATTAGAGTTTCAAGTTTTTCGTCAGATAGTTCTGTTTCACTCATTATGTCAGGTATACATTCTTCCATTTCCTTTGTAAACTCAACTATCTGAGCATTGCGTTTTGCAGTTTTGCTTCTTTTTATGATATCATATGCTGTACAGCGACATATCCTCGCAAGAAATGAAAACAAATCAATTGGTTTTTGTGAAGGTATTGAGTTCCATGCTTTCATAAATGTATCATTTACGCACTCCTCAACATCACGCTTGTCTGATAAAAATGTTGAAGCTAATCGAATGAGTCTTGCGCTGTATTTTTCCATACTAAGTTTAGAAGCTGACGCATCACGTGCTGCGTACAGCCTTATAAGCTCACTGTCGGATATAATACCATTCATTTTTTACCTCCTTTCACATTGAACAATGCACCGTTCACTATGATAATCGAGAAAAGCAATTAAAAGGTTACACTTTACAAAAACATTTCAAAAAATACCTATCTGAACAATATCCGCATCAAGCTACATCGAATCAATAGTTCTAATCAAAGGACGGCACTTCCAGTACGGTTATCAACAAACTGCAACAACGACAAATGTCGGACAGTGAATCAGACAAATAATAGTCTGAAATCACTGTCACGGCTGGAAATTTATCGGCATACACGGAATGTCTTGAAAACGTAGAAAGGAGCGATTGTTAGTCGCTCCTTTCTACTCCCCTCTATTGCAAATATCAACAATACTGCTGATATAATTTCCGTCACTCTGCGTCTGAAACCCTCACCATACGACAGTATGCTTTCGGTTTTCTTCCTTGATTGACGAAAATTCTATTCAATTCATCATTATTATTGACATTTGCAACAGAGGCGAGTATAGCTATATTCATCAAAAATGATTTATCCCAAAAGTTCATGAAATTGTTCAATGGAATCATTAGACCATGAATAATAAAATGTCATCGCGTCTTCAGGAATAATCATATTTTTTACAACATCACTTGGAATAATTTCTTCAACATACGAACTATTCTGAAACGTTGTAATTGTTGCAACAAGTTCATAATCTCTTTCATCATTAGGATTTTGTCCATATAACAAGGTTTTTTCTTGATAAACATTCAACTTATATTCTGGAATCAAATCGTCAGGCAATCTATTTACAGTTTCCCAATTATCAACTTCTAAAAGTTGATTTATCATCTCTTGATTATCAGTACTTTTCAATAACTCATCATTCTGTATAGAATATATTTCTATTTTACTTTGCTTTTTCACATCTTTATCTTCATTTTGATATGCATTGGATTCACAGCCTGTAAAAAACAGAACACATATTGTAAATGCACAAATAATTTTTTTCATGATGTTTTTCTCCTTTTTGCTTGAGCGCTCCGATTTAGCATAATAACCTCGCTATAATTGTTAATATCATTATACACCCCTCTTGAATTCTGTCAAGCGTTTTTGACAAATTTCGTCACATTATACAAAAAGCTTTGAGCAATGCTCTATACTCTATTCATAATTAGACCTCTTGCGAAATTTTGCAAGAGGTCTATTATAGCATACCCTCACTGAAAAAATCAAGGAGATATACCCATGGTTACATATATTTGATATAGAATATTTTTACTGTTCAACAAGCATACGTCTAAGCATACATAAATCGAATACATCAATTCTATTATCCTTGCAAATATCAGCGTGCCGCCAACAGGTAAGTTCACCGCTTTCAGTTAATAGCCACTTCTTGAGCATTACTGCATCGGCAACGTTTACCGCGCCGTCAAGATTGCAGTCGCCTATAAGATCATCATTTTCATATGGATAATTGATACTTAACCAGTTGAGATTGAAAAGATAGCCGTCTCCGCCTTTGAATACGAAGTATACATCATGTACATCGGTTGTCTTATCGATTTTGCATTTCTGTGTTTCCCATTTCTGCCAGCCGCCTGTGCTGCCGACGTCCATACTGCCGATGAGTTTTCCGTTGGGAGAACCGAGGTGTACTTCAATTGTACCGTTGCTTCCGTTTGAAGCGACACGGAAATTGATCGATTCAGCGCCTCTGCCAAAGAGAATACCTTTAAATCCGAGATAATCTCCGTTCTCGATGTATGCTACATCTTTTCCGCCCTCGCTGCAATTTTCAACATCAATACCAGACTGCATATTATAGTCTTCAGCCTCGATAACATTACCGGCAAAACTATTATCATCATCGGGCGGCGCAATTGTTCCAGTAACAGTAACTTTACATTTCGCCGTAAATTGTTTGTTACTGTCCTCCAGCGTTGTTGCTGTGATTTCTGCCGTACCCTCAGACAACGCTTTTACAACGCCCTTTTCGTCAACTGCTGCAACAAGCGGATTTGACGAAGTCCATTTCACAACCTTATCAGTTGCGTTATCAGGGTGAACAGTCGCTGTTATAGTAGATGTTTCTCCTGCATTTAGTGAAAGTGTATCATGGTTAAGAGTGATTCCCGTTACATTTACAAGCTGACCGTTCAATTTCCATTTTGCTTGTATTCTCTGATTATATTCAGGCATGATAAATGTAGCACGAGTGCCGTCTGCGCTTATGGAAGTCACTTCCATAGCGTCGATACCTACCTGCCATCCATTAAAGGTGTAGCCGGGTCTTGTTTTGGCATCAATTGTTACCAGTTCGCCGGGTGTATGATACTCAACTATGGAATTTCCCATAGAATCGCCGACATTATTTATAACAAGTACACGCTTTTCCGCTCTGTTTATTCTTACAAGATGTGTATTTCTTGCACCAACTGATTCTGTCTTAGTATTGCCAACAGGATTAATGCGAAAAACTAAAAGCTGATCAAGATCATATCCCTCCAGAATTTTAACACGAACTGTTTTACTTTTCTCTCTGGCTTTAAATGTAACAGTCGTATCGTCTATAAAGCTGAAATCTTTATCTAAACGCGCGTCTCCTGCAACAGGAGCTACTTCAAAAGTCATTGATTCAGTTGCAGTTTTACTTAAATTCAGTTCGAGATCAATTATATCGCCCGGCTTTACGGAGGAATTAAGTTCACCAAAGCTTACATTTACATCTTCTGTTAAACCAAGAGCCTTATTATAACCGACATCGGTTTTCGGATAGACAGCATATGCTCCTCTGTCTACTCCGTTGTCGCCTGAACCTATGGCAGGGCTGCCTGCTTTAAGTCTGAAATCACCTGCGGCAGCGTTTTCAAACATAGGATCTTTTGCAAGTTCGGTTTTTGACTTGATTTGAGCATTAAAGACATCAACTGTAATTGGAGACTGTACAGAGTACATATATCGAACATAATCTGATTTTCTGGGAGAGTACCACAGATTATTTCGGAAGATCTGCATGCCGCCGCCCTTTAAGTCGATACCGTGCCATGAATGAAAACCGTTTACAGTGGTTTCTTTTACCACAATACCCGCAGTATCGTTACTGCTGTACATACTGTTTTCATCTTCGTAAGCAATATTGTTTCTGACTTCATTATTCCATGATCTGTCCAAAGAAATACCGGTTTTAAGATTATAAGTAACATTGTTTACCCATCTTGCGTCCCATGTTGAACCTGTATCCCAGAATGCTGAATAGAGTCCTGTTTCTATACGCTGTGCAGGGAAATTCATAAAATATTCACCAATAGGCATACGATTGTTTTCATCAAGAGGCTTGTTATAGACGATATTTTCATATGCCCAGTTTCTTGTACATTCCGATTCATTAAACATAAAATAAGCGGTATTATGTGTAACGTTTCTTACTGCGGTAAAATCTCTTACGCTGATATCGAGCCATATTGTACCGCCGTTGACTGAGCCTCCGGAGTAATTGAAAGCAAATGCATTATTTCTGTTGCCGTCAGCTCTGCCGCCCAGAGTTGACGATTCCGCACCGCCTGCGCCGGCATTTTTGCCTATATTACCAATAAATGTGTTCTCAGTTATAATGCAGTCCTTTGAACTGTCGTCATAGCACAGTGTTTCGCCGTAGACGCTCTGAAAATAATTGTTGCGTACAACATTTTTTCGTCCGGCAATAGGAATTGTAACATCGGGACGCAGTACGCCCTGAGATGTCCACTTCCAAGGCGCATTGTAAACACAGCCTATATTTTTAAATTGGTTGTTGATAACAACATTTCCGTTACCTCTTATGTTGATCGTGCTTCGTGCGTATTTGTAATCCTCGAATACAAATCCTTCGATCCATATATAATCACGTCCGAACAGATTAAAAACGTCTGTCAGTTCATTATTTCGTGCTGCTATTGAATATTCAATACCTGCATTGTCGTAATGCTGCACTTCTTCTTCCTTCCAGCCGGTATCGTTGAGCCACTGCGCTCTTACCTGGGGAGTGATAGTTGAACCGTCAAAAACATCCTTGTGCTTGATTATTACTTTGCCCATATCGGAAGTCTTTTCAGGTCTGAAAACTATCATAGCGTCCTCCGTACCTGACACTTTAGGCGTTATGTCGTCCTCGATATAAGTTCCGGGACGAATAAGAACAGTAGTACCGGGAGTTACCTCACCAGCGGCTTTTTTGATCGACCTGTAAGGACTTTCGGAAGAACCGTTGCCTGAATTGTCATTACCGTTTTCGGCAACATAGATAAATCTTCCGTTTGTTTCGGCTGCTTCCGCTTTTGGTACAGTAATTATGCTCATATTAAAAAATAGCGTCATTGTGAGGAAAAGACTTAAAAAGCCTTTCAATTTTAATTTGGGATTTCTTACTTTTGGTTTCATTTTATAACCATTCCTTTCTGTTGCAAATGAACATGAATTTGAGTTCACATATTTCGGTTATCAAGCCTCCTTAGAGCAGTTCAGTATCTTTTTCCACACGTCTTTTCTGCAAATTTTGCAGTTGACTGCGTCAAAATTCCCAACGGGAAACCGTCTCTTCTGTCAATTTGTGACATCTCACCACACTGTGGAGAGTCACCTTGCAATACGACAGTATTCCTGCGGATTTTTTCCATGTCACCGACAAAATTCTGCACGAAAATCCACACATAAAAAATGTTTGTTTTAAATCGCATGACAATGAATTTCAGCTTTTACATTATATTGTACACCCGAATCACACAAAAAGATATAAAAAAGATGATAAAAATAGTATAATACTGATATCAATTACACTGTATTGTCGAAAATATACTCGCTCGTTCAATAAATTTTATTCCAAATTACCGAAATCTTGAAAATGAATTTGCATGATGGAATTCAAATTTTGGCACTGAGCAATCTTTAGTATCATATTTAATTGAAAAAATAAGAATGGAAAAATCATTTTTTTACTTGCTGAAATATCAGACAACTGTGTGAATATTGCTTTGAAACGTCAAAATATATAGCATAATAAAAAACAGGAATACATTGGAACAGAAGCAGATTTTTAAACGAATTACCGATAATTTTTGGGTATTCTGCGAATTGATTTTTTGCATATAATATGGTATAATTTCATTTTAAGGTACACCGCACAAAGAAGTAAGTCATGCTTTGTGCGGTGTTAACTAAAGAGTCTTTCTCAATGACCGAGGGCAATCAGGAGGTAAGAACAATGCAGACTAAAAACAAAGTGTGTATAAAAATAATTGCCGCATTTATGATATGTTTAGTCTTTATCATATCCAACTTTATGACAGTATCAGCCGATGTGCATTCTAATAATCAGACGGTTAAAGCAGGCATCTTTTGTTTCGATGGTTATCACATGAAAGATGAAAATGGCAGTCTGACCGGTTATGGCATTGAGTTTCTTAATTTGGTTTCTGAATATTCCCATTTGAATTTTCAATACATAGGCTATGACCAATCATGGAGCGAAATGCTCAATATGTTGGAAAACGGCGAGATTGATATGGTGACTTCCGCACGAAGAACATCGGAACGTGAGGAGCAATTTGCCTTTTCCTCTCCGATCGGCAGAAACAATACTATTCTCTCAATTCGGCTCGACAATACGGATCTGCACAGCAGTGATTACAAAGCGTATAACGGAATGGTGGTAGGGCAGCTGACAGGAAGCAGTCAGAACGAAAAACTGACGGAGTTTGCTGAAGAAAAGGGCTTTTCGTACATAACAAAAGAATACGATGATGCAGATGTACTTACTGCCGCTTTGCAAAACGGCGAGGTCGATGCGATTCTTTCCAGCGATTTGAGAAAGGCTGAAAACGAAAAAACATTAGACATCATCGCAGAAGATAACTTCTACGCGATCGTCAGAAAAGACGATGCAGAACTGCTTAACGAAATCAATTATGCAATAGATCAAATGGATCGTAATGAGGGAGACTGGAAAAATGTGCTGTATTATAAATACTACGGTCCGGTCTATTCCTCAGAGCTTATCTTTACGGATCGTGAAAAGGAATACATCAGTAAAGTTGTATCGGGAGAGAAGAAGATCACTGTTACCGCTCTTGGCAGCAGAGAACCTTATTCCTATGTGGAAAATGAAGAATTAAAGGGAATTCTTCCGGATTATTTTGCCTACGTTATGGAACTTGCCGGACTGCCTTATGAAGTCATAATTCCGGAGAGCAAGGATGACTATTACAATATAGCAAGCACCAACAGCGTAGATGTTGTTATTGACAGACTTAGCTCCAATCTCATTATGGAGGACGCTGCTTATCGCGGATTTAATACAGACATCTACATGACAACAGGTGTTGCAAAAGTAATTCGACATGATTTTGTTGGAGATATTAAAAAAGTTGCAGTATCAGATTCTCAAAGCAAGGATCTGATTGTTAAGGAACTTTACGGAGATATTGAGTTTTTGAATTATCCCACCAGAGAGGCTGCCATGCAGGCTGTCTTGGATAGGGAGGCAGATGCTGCATATGTGTATTCCTATGCGGCGCAGCTGTTTGTAAATAGCGATAAAACCAACTCCCTGTATTACACCATTGCAAATAATATGTATATAGATTTTCAGATGTATGTCCGCGACAGCGCAGATCATGAGCTGATATCTATATTGAACAAGTGCATTCAGCAGGTGCATAATGATATGCTGAATCAATTTGTTTCCAAATATACCACTTATACCATAGGGGATATGAGTTTAACACAATATTTGCAAGCCCATCCTAAGATGATGACTATTACTGTCTTTAGCGCTGTTATGTTTGTTTGCATTGTCCTGATGCTTTATCTGAAAGGACGATGGAACAAGAAGCTTCTGAACGCCAAGGAACAATCGAATAAGGAAATGAGCGAACAGCTTGCTATTGTTGAAGCTCTAAGCCATGACTATACAAATGTTTTTGCTGTCAATGAGGAAAAAGGTACTGCAAGAATCGTAAAATTGGAAGGCTATGTGACAAATGGACTGAAAAAAGATTCCGTGGAGGAACAGCCTTATGCACCGATTCTGGAGCAATATATTCGTGATCGCGTCCACCCTGAAGATCGGCAGTACCTGACAGAAGCCATTTCTCTTGATAAGGTTAGAGAACATTTGAGAGATAACAATGAATATACGGGGAGCTATCGTATACAGGCTGACGGGGAAAACCATCATTTCCAATATACTTATGTAAAAGTCGGAGAAAATGATATTGAGCAAAACAGCTTTATCCTCGTAGGATTTCGGAATATTGACGAGATGATACGCCGTGAGCAGGAGCAGAAGGAGGTTCTGGCTGAAGCATTAGCTCAAGCTCAGTACGCCAATAATGCCAAGACTACGTTCCTTAATAATATGTCTCATGATATTCGTACGCCTATGAACGCTATTATTGGATTTACATCACTGGCAGTAACGCATATTGACAACAAGACTCAGGTACAGGACTATCTGGGTAAGATAATGACCTCCAGCAACCATTTGTTGAGTCTGATAAACGATGTATTGGATATGAGCAGAATTGAGAGCGGAAAAGTCAAGATCGAAGAAAAGGAAGTAAGTCTTCCGGATATCATGCACGATCTTAAGACTATCGTTCAGTCTGACGTGAAAGCAAAACAGCTGGAATTTTACATAGATACTCTGGATGTAGTGAATGAGACGATCATCTGCGATAAACTTCGTCTGAATCAGGTACTTTTGAATATTCTGAGTAATGCTATGAAATACACAAAGCCCGGCGGTATGGTCAGCGTTCGTGTTATACAGACCTCAGAAGAACAGGATGACTATGCTTCATATGAGTTTCGTGTCAAGGATACCGGCATTGGTATGAGTCCTGAATTTCTAAAACACGTTTTCGAGCCGTTCGAGAGGGAACAGACCGCTACTGTAAGCGGAATTCAAGGAACCGGTCTCGGTCTTGCCATCACCAAAAACATTGTAGATATGATGAATGGTACTATTACAGTGGTCAGCGAAGAAGGAAAGGGATCGGAGTTTACTGTAAAGTTCCGTTTCCGGGTTGCTGACAATCCTGCGAAATCACCGCGTCTGGAGCAGCTGGCTGATCTAAGGGCATTGGTGGTAGATGATGATGTTAATACCTGCGTCAGCGTCAGCAAAATGCTCTCCGCTATTGGTATGCACCCCGACTGGACTACTTTGGGAAAAGAGGCTCTTATCCGTACGGAGTTTGCACTGGATCAAAACGAACCTTACAGCGCATATATAATTGACTGGCTGATGCCGGACATGAACGGAATTGAACTTGTTCGCCGAATCCGCAGAATTATCGGAGATATGACGCCAATCATCATACTTACAGCCTACGACTGGACGGATATTGAGGAAGAGGCTAAGGAAGCCGGAGTTACGGCATTTTGCTCAAAGCCGATATTCTTCTCGGAGCTGCGTGGAGTTTTGGCTGCACCGTATATGAATCAAGAAAATTCAGATGAAACCGCCGTACCTGAGCTGCGTTTCGACGGCAAAAAAATCCTGTTGGTGGAAGATAATGAACTGAATCAGGAGATCGCTCAGGCTATTCTGGAGAATGTCGGATTCATCATTGATACGGCTGATGACGGAACTGTAGCGGTGGAGATGATGAAGAAAATGCCGGCAGACGCATATGATCTGATCCTTATGGATGTTCAGATGCCTATTATGAACGGCTATCAGGCTACACGAGCCATTCGTGCGCTGGATGACCCCGTAAAGTCAGCGATTCCTATTGTGGCGATGACAGCCAATGCTTTTGAAGAGGATCGGCAGGAGGCTATAGATGCCGGAATGAACGGATATGTGGCAAAACCTATCAATATAGAAAAACTTATGGAGACACTGAAAGATATTTTGAAGTAATTATCGAACGCCGGTTCGGTCATATGAAGAAAGTCCACTGGTGTCTTGGGGTGCAGAAGATTATCATATCTATTTGCACCTTCTATTTAAATCTTAAAAGATGGTGATCTTATAAATAATTTTTATTCTTCAAGAAAAGTTGTTCTTTTCAGATATGCTGTTTCAATAGTGATATGTATTTTATCATTTATATTAGGCGACGCTAATGATTTCAGAATGTTTATGGGTTTACTTGTTTTTGCTATATTGGGAGTAATGTTTGTTTCAAATCTTTTCTGGAAAGGATTGGATAATGGAAAATTCTCAATTTTATACTCCGAAAGTAATCTAAAAAGCAGAGATTTTGTTTTGCGGTTTTGCAGTATATTAGTAATGCATAGTGCTATAGTTACATCTGTATTTGGAATATTTGGAGAAAATATTTTGTCAATCATCTCAGTTGCTATCATTATTGTATTGTTTTTAATTGAAAGTTATTTTTTATTTAAGCTTCGCAATAATTAAATACTTCAACTTTTCCACGATTGATATTTTAGAGATTGAAATAAAATGTAATTACGTAACAGACGCTGATTCGGTCATATGAAGAAAGTACACATTACAGTGTTTCAGAAAAGAGGTGAGCAATAAAATGCAGAAAATAAACAATATTGATGGAGGAAATTCTTTTGATTTTGGAAAGACTTCTCAAGATTATGCAAAATACAGAGATATTTATCCGGACATTTTTTATCAAAAAATTCTGAATCGTGGTTTATGTAAGGATGGGCAGACTGTACTCGACATAGGCACTGGTACAGGTGTTTTACCAAGAAATATGTATCGTTTTGGTGCAAAATGGACTGGCACAGACATTTCAGTCAATCAGATAGAGCAGGCTA
This sequence comes from uncultured Alistipes sp., assembly GCA_964401315.1. Classification (GTDB taxonomy): domain Bacteria; phylum Bacillota; class Clostridia; order Oscillospirales; family Ruminococcaceae; genus Ruminococcus. The sequence continues at coordinate 75,936 of CAYNYB010000012.1, read as the reverse complement.
TATTACTTGCCGATTCTGAAAAAATGAAGATTGATTTTTCTGCTTGTCCGGCAGAGAAAATTGAATATCCTGACCACACATTTGATGTGATTACCGCATGTCAGTGTATATGGTATCTTGATCATAAAGTATTAGCGCCAAAATTTGCAAATCTTCTTAAAAAAGAAGGGAAATTTCTAATCCTTTATATGGCGTGGCTGCCATTTGAAGATGAAATTGCCAAAAGCAGTGAGGACGTTATTCTGAAATATAATCCGAAATGGAATGGTGCAGGAGAAGTTCGAAAACCAATGTGGGTTCCGGAAGAGTATCTTGAATTCTTCGATATAACTTATCGTGAAGAATATGATGTATTAATTCCGTTTACCAGAGAAAGCTGGCATGGCAGAATGCGTGCATGTCGTGGTGTGGGCGCATCGCTTAATACAGAAAATTTGCAAGCATGGAATGAAGAACATATGCAGATGCTTAAGAATAAAACTCCATCAGAATTCGAGATATTGCATTATGTATCTATAGCAGAACTTACAGTAAAATAAACCATTATTTTAAAAAATAACCGCCTGTGGCATCACACCACAAGCGGTATTTTTATACTTAAATTATGAACTGTCATTTAACTGCGAACAAGGAAAGTCTGTTATTATTATCACACAATCCCAAAAAAATTTCTTTTGCATCATGATAGCCCTGAGCCTTTATCTGCTTTTCAAGCCATTTTAAATCAAGTCCCATTCTTTTTAAATTTTCACCCATAATGCGTCCGTCCATGATAATTTCAGTGTTAATATGCTCGGGTTCGGGATTCAATTCTATATCGGCAGGCGTAATCGGACGGTTGGCGCTGTTAGGCAATATGGTTAATTTTCCGTTGTATTCAAAAATCGCAGTTTGAATATCATTCAAATCAAAATAGCCTTGTTCTCTACACATAGTCAGAAATTCACTTAGATCCAGTTTCGCTTTTTTCATGTTATTACGATAAATCTTACCGCCATTCATAAGTATGGTTGGAGAACCATTAACATATTTTCGTAATTTTGGAAACTTATTAGTGACCAGACTGAGTCCGATGGCAGTCATACCATAGATCAGCATAGCGATCAAAGGTTTCCAAGGGCTTTCAAGATCGGTTGCAAGTTCAGCAGCAATTGAACCGATCGTAATTCCATTAATATAATCAAAAAAATCTAATTGTGCCACTTGCTTATGTCCCATAATTTTTGCTATAAGAAATAGTGATGTTACAGATAATAATGATGTCAAAATTAATTTTATAAAATCCATATAAAACCTCCAAAGCTTAATTTAAATTAGTATTTACCGAAAAATAAAATATATACCTCGCCATAAAAAAGACCTGCTCTTAGAACAGGTCTTTTTGTTTTTTATTTTTACTATTTGAGAATAAGCTGTCTCAATGCGACTATATCAAATACATCAATTCGTCCGTCTGAATTAAGTTCCGCACGAGCGCCCTGTTCAGAGGTAAGCGTTTGAGCGCCGAGAATAAATTGACTAAGAAGAACAAGATCGTCACCGTCGATCCTACCATCGAGATTTACATCTCCCATAAGCAAATCAGACTTTTCATATACGGCAGTCACTGTCATATCGGCAGAAAGCTTGATTTCGGCAGTTGCACTGCTTATCTTTTCACCGTTCGAGGTTTCCCAGTATTCCAACCGATAACCTGATTCAGGCTCGGCACTGAGGACAACAGGATAATCGGTGTAATATTTACCACTCCACGAGCCGTTTGAGAAATCGGGAGTTATTGTGTTGATCTTCACACTGCCCATAGAGGAATCATTTTTTACTGTAATATTTGCAAGATTTCCTTTTAGGCTGCCGAAACTACGGAGATGATCGGTAATGCTGTCGAATCTGCTCTTGTAGAAAGAGCGGACGGAACTTACCTCACTGGTGTAATTCTGCTCGGCAGCATTGCCTCCGCCGATGCCCCAGCCACCTGGGAATCCGCCGCCCCAGCCGAAATTATTGTTTGACGAAGGCCAAAAACGATCGTGAGTATCGATGCTTACATCATGATACTGTGCCGAAAGCTCGTCGATAAGTTGAGTAACACGCTGATCGCTGAAATTCTCGTTCGCCATATCCATAAAAGTAGTGCAGAACTGTCTGCGGAAATCTTCATTTTTCATGGCGGAGCTAAGAAGCTGAGCGAGGAAGCTGTCTTGTTGCGTAAGCTGTGTAAAGGAATTCGTGTTCGGAGGAGTCTGGCTGTAGAGGTTTAGGCTGTACTCCGTATCAAAGAGGATAAAGCGCCATTTTCCGTCGGAATATTCATTTCCGTTTTTTGGCTTTGTGGATTTCCACATCGCCATATTATTACTGCCCCAATCCCAGTTGTTGAAATATATTTCAGCGCTTGTATAGTCGATAAATGACTGTATATCTATTTTTTCGCAAAGCTGACCATAGTTTTCGGAATTTGTCAGATCTGTGGATTTTATCCATTGATAAAGTTCTTCCCATTCGGCAAAGGTTTCCTCACTGCCTTCATCAAGCTGCTGATTTTTTACGATGCAGACATTGCTTTTGCCTACGTCGTAGTGAGCGTCGATAAAGTTCTCGTCCAGCTTTTCGGTGATTTCATAATGTCCCCAGAATTCGCCATTGATGAACACAACGCACGGCTCCATGCCCTGAGTTAGCATATCTCTGTCTGCAACAAGCGTTTGATTCAGCTTATCGCGAAAACGAGTGTACTGACCGTCATTTCCGCCGTTCCTGAGCATGAAGCTGTCGAACTTGTCAATTACTTTCTCCTTGGCTTCGCTAACGACATTGCCCGAAAACAGGTCGAATTCAAACTTTGAAGCGCCGTATTTGCTTCTCGCATATACGTTGAAACTTTTCTGGGGAGCGCTTCGTGTAGCTCCTCCGTGGATACGCAGACCAACATTCTGACTGTGGGCGAGTTGACCGTTCTCAAAGACCTGCATAGACGCATCGCGTTCCCATACCGCGCCCTTCTGGGTATAATTGGCGGGTATCTCCCATTCGTTAGTCATTGGATTGTATTCGGGGCTGTTTTTCCAGTCCTCATATGTCTTTCCTAGAACGTAGATACCATTTTGATCATCAAAAAGATTTTCTTTATCAGTGACAATGGAAATAACCTTCATGTTTTTATAATAGGAAGCGCGGCTGTTGTAGCCGATAAAGTATGCGCCTGTAACGGTATCGCTGACATTGCCGTCATTGTCAACTGCAACTGCATTGACGATAAGTGCCTTGTCAACCGGTTCTTTAGGAGCGGTTACTCCTGAATTCCAGGATGAGGGAGCGATGTTTGTTATTGCGCTGAGAACATTGGGAGAGGAAGTGATATCGCTTACGGAAATAGAAGAACTGTAGACTGAGCTTTCAGTAGTGGGAGTGCTGCCGTCCAGAGTGTAATATACCTTTGTTCCCTGAGGAACTGAAATTGAGAGTGAAAATGAACTGTCATAAAATCCGCTTTGCCTGGAGAGTACAGGCTCAGGAACGTCAACAGTGATGACGTTATTTTTCTCATTCGGAGCGTCGGGAGTCATGTTCATGAAAGCGAATTCGTCTGAGCCGTCGGGAACACGTCCGTAGGTAATATCCGCCTCCATTACGCCAAAGGTGACAGTATCAACGGCAGCTCCGTCTTTATCTGTAAGAACGACAGTTTCGCCGTTGGTGGAAAGTCCCATGGGAGCGACAAGTTGTCCTGTCAGTCCCGCAAGCTTTGAATCGCAGAAAACAACGAGACGTTCTCCGCCATTGATTACAGTATTATCGGGAAATGTAAATTTATACGGATTTGTATCATTATCCGAAAGTCCGTAGCCGCTGATATTGACAGTGCTTTCTGTTGGATTGTAAAGCTCTATCCAGTCGTAGAAATTACCGTCTGCCGCCGCAAACGACGTATTTTTTGCACAAATTTCATTTATCACAATTTTTGCCGATTCTGCTGATGAAGTCAACGGCACTGATGCGGCAAGATTAACCCCCAGTATGACAGCGCTGTATACAGAAATCATTTTTTTGAATGTACCCATTTTTTAACCTCCTTTAGATTATAATAAATTTTTATACATAATTATATTATAGCATAATGAACATTTACAGTCAAGTATTTTGAGAAATTTTTACTAATTTTTCAATAAAATAGTTGAAAAAATAGTATCAGAAATATTTCGTAGTAATCAAAGCAACATTTGATAAAATGCTGAAAATTTTGGAAACTGTGAGAATTTCCCATGATAATGCGGCTCTAATAAGTATTATGATCCTTTATTTACAAAAATCGTGCAGATTTTCAACAAATGCTCGAAAATCTACACGATTTTTTTGTGAAGTCAGTTTCTAAACTCAGGCTTTTGTAAAGCTTTTGATTTTAGTTAAAAGAAAATCTTGAAGCTGCTTGAGATCATTGCCGTCGATTTTACCATTTTCATCGACATCGGCTGCATCACTGGAAAGAGTATTAGTGAAGCCGTTTACCGCACCATTTCTTGCAGCGCACATATCAAAGGCATCAACAACTCCGTCAAGATTAACATCACCCTTGATAACCTTCTCCTGTGGAACGGCTATTACACTGTAGTTGACAGATTCATTTGAACCGCCGTTCGTACCGAGAAGAACTTTATCTCCCGATTTGAAATTTTTCTTGTAAAGTATAAGAGTCAGATCATTTGAAGTTGACATGGTAACTTCGGTATTTTTCCAATCCTTAAGCCAGTTTGGTACAGGATCTGTAACACGTGAATCCATAGCCACATAAAGAGTAATGTCGGCTCCTGCTGTAAAAGTACCCAGATCAGTTGTAACAAGCTTTGAGTCACAGGCGGTCTTTATAGTTTCAGCGCCGACAAGATTTTCGGGGAAGCTTGTAATGGTAAGATCACGGTCGCCAAACATTACAGAACCTGCTCCTGTATTATTATAAATTGACCAGTCAGAACCGTTTTCGCCATCAAATACTTGAAGATTCTTTATAAGCTTGCCATTGAGGACGATCTCCATACTCTTTGCAAATACAAGATAGTTAGTATTGTTGCCGTTACCGCCGTTCGTACCGAGTGTAACTTTTTCGCCGGATTTGAAATTCTTTTTATAGATCGCAAATGTGAGATCGCTTGAAGCTGTAAGCACATCGTCGGTTTTTGTCCAGCTTTCGAGCCATTCAGGAAGAATCGGTACAACACGGGTATCAACCGCTACATAAACTGTAGTATCAGCGCCTGCTGTAAATGTACCTAAATCATTGGCGAACATTTTGGAATCACAAGCCGTTTTTACAGCCTCTGCTCCTATAATATTTGCAGGAACATCTATTGCTGTAATGTCACGGTCGCCAAATATAACATCACCCTTTTCAAAGCTGTCATTGATTGACCAATCAGCAGCATTTTCTTTATCATTTACAATGAGATTTTTAATAAATTTGCCGTTCAGTGGCTGAACTGTAATTACTGAATCGCCAAAATCACCTTCTACCTTGAAGTTATCGATGTAAAGCGAGCAAGGAAGCGTCGAATTTGCCTTCAGTTCAATTTTATTTTCTCCGACTTTAAGATTAATGTTTTCGCTGGTCGTTTTCCAGTCATCATAGCCTGATCCCTTAGTAAGCGAAAGAGTTTTAACTTTAGAGCCATTTACATAAAGATCAACGCACTTAATATCGGATGTGGCAGAATAACGAAGAGTCCATTTGAATGTTCCTGCTTTTGATGTTTTTACAGTATCCTTAACTGCGGCTGAATCCTTAGTACCCAATTTTACGAATCCCATACCCTGATATTTTTTAAGACCGCTGTTACAGCCGTTTGTTACATTACTTTCAACATTCTTCATATCAAAGTTTTCGCCCTCATACTGACGAGCTCCGGTATAGAAGTTCGGGGATGCAGGAGCAGTCTGTGCTGCCTTTTTATAAGATGTTGAACGACCGATTTCATTACCTGAACACTTGATTGAAATATCAACCGGACCATTGTGCTTTACAGTGAGTGTATATGTACCATTATTCCAGCTTTCCGTAACTGAACTCTTAACCTGATTTTCACCTCTGTCCTTAGCAGTAAAAGTAGGCTTAGCGCTTGCGCCTGAAATGGTGATCGACTCGGTTTTCAGCGTTTCAGCGTCATCTTCATCGTAGTTGTTCATGTAAACGTCAATATGATCGGTATACTCATTGATAACAGCCGAACCGTAAAGCTGATGCTTGATATCGAGAGATTTACAGGTATTGTATTTCAGGTCAAACGCCGCGCCTTTATCACCATCGCTTACCTTGCTGTTATAATAGGTAATCCATGTATTTTCATTATTTGCTACATAACAGTTTGCATAATATGAATCGGGGTAAAGCTTATTGAATTCCGCTTGTTTTGCAGCGATACTGCTCCAGCGTGAAGCTATAGTTGACTGCTTGATCTGTACGGGAATTGATTTTGCAAGATCGTCCAAAAGACCATAAACTGTCGGTATGGTTTGATAACGTCCTGTACTCTTGTAAGGATTGTGATTGTCCTTGTGGTTTCCATCCTTATCTGCACGATACAGTCCCTCAAACAAAGTTTTATATGAACAATACTTATCGTCATTGCTTCCGGAATTCACATCTTGAATAACAACAACTTTAGTGCGGTCGATTACTTCTTTTCTGTCAGGGATTCGAATTGTTCCGTCAACAAACTTACGCATGATATCAACGTTTACATTCTTACACTGATCATAGAAATCCCACTGACGATACTTATATCCCTCGCTGTCTGTACCGTCCCAGAGTCCCTTGACGCAATCCGCCCAGACAAGCTCCGGTCCGTCAATAACTGTCATACCGTTCATTGCCATACGTTCAAGGTATATTGGCAGGCTTGTTGACAGACGGTACTGATCTTTGGTCTGCGGATCGAGATCGCCGCCTTGCCATGGGTAATCCGTCCAGCCTGTATCGTCCCAGCGGACGCCGTAGTTTCCGCAATATCCGGAAATATATGCACCGTAAATTTCGCTCTCAACATCAGCAATGTAGCTTGCCTGCGTGTATTTTTCCTCAAGAATGAGATTGCTTCCATACTCACGGCATGCCTTTTCCCAGTTGGAGTTTGTTTTGAGCATGGCAATCGGATTCAAAGCCGAACCCCATTGATTTTCACACCAGTTTATATCAAGATAACCGCCGTACTTGTTACAAAGCTTCAGCAGAGCGGAGAATGTGTTATAACGTTCCTGATATGTTACAGGGAAGTCCTCTGATGCAAATCCCCAGAATTGTTCTGCATAGTTAAAGCCGAGAAAATTCGGATAATCTCGGAAAAATTCACCGAATACCGTTTGATCCAAATCATAATCGGCAGGATAATCAGGGAAATGACACTGTCCGCCGCTTGCCGGCTGAATCATAGTCCAGACGCCTTTGTCAGCGCAGGCTTTCATCCATGATCTTGCACATTCGATACCGTCCTGAACCATAAGCCATCTATGTTCGGTTGAACTCCAGTTAATAGAGAGCGAGATGTTGAAAATAACATATGGAAGAATATCTTCAGGAACAAGATCGATAATTTTCTCAGGATCAGCATAATTCCATGTATCAATATGTACGATCCATGCGGGTGATTCATTGTTGATCGGACGGCGGAAATTACTGCTTGCAGCAGAAGCTTCCATTGGTTCTGCGTTAAACGACAGACTATTAAATACCTGTTGTATTGAATTGATTTTTCCGCCGTTGTCCGACAAACTGCTCATGGGCAGCATACCCAATGTCAGAACGCCTGACATCATCGCTGCTAAAAGTTTTTTAAATCTCATTTTTGATAACCTCCGTATAAAATGGACTTTTCTATTTTTAATTATATAATGAAAAGGAAAATATGTCAACTCAAAATTTGCAGAAAAGGTGGATAAAACACATCAATCAATTTCAGTTCCTCAAATGCAGTATCCAGTAAAGCTCGCCGAAAATAACAGGAATTATTTTAGAACTTGTTCTTAGAATGCTGACAAATATATTTTATCATGAATTTTGTGAAATCCTAAGAAAATTTTCAATTTTTTCTTGATTTTTTTGCCATTATAGTATATAATATGATAAAGAGATATTATCATAGCCGAACAGGCTCGAAAACAGAAAGGTCGCATGATCAAATTTTATATCATGCAGGGTTATTATGAAAAAATCAACATTATTAAAAAAAATTTCTGCGGCAGTTATGGCGCAAACATTACTTGTATTTTCCGTTCCTGTCGTTTCAGCCACCGCAGAAACCGGTACGGTTCAATTTAATAACATTGTGCTTTTTGCGCAGTCAGATCCACTTTCGAAATCAAATTTCATGGAGGATCGCATCAATAATATTGTTTCAATGTGCAATGATACCGATACCGTCCATTCATTGTCAGGCTATATCAATGAGATTTCCTATGGCAAGACGCAGGTAACAAGTTATTTTCCGCAGATGAAAGACGGTACGATCATTCCGTATGTGCTTTCATCCGATGAAACTGAATATTTAAGCTGTCAGCAAATTGCGGTAGAAATGCTTCAGAACATCGACATTCCGAATAATATACCGATGGACGGAAATTCAGATGGAATTATTGATAATATCATCTTAGTGGTCGACGGCGAGGCTGACGATATGAGTTCTCCCATATGGCCGAGAGCATTTTCTGCGAATGGAATTAAATTAAACGGACTTTCAGCAGACAGAGTAAATATCCAGAATAGTACGCAGCTTTTTGAGAATCAAATTACAGGTGCAGAAGGAGTTTTATGTCATGAATTCCTGCATTCTCTTGGATATCCGGATCTGTATCGTAATAAACGGACAGGCACTCCGGTAGGAGCATGGGATATAATGGCGTCTAATTCAGTATTTTTGCAATATCCGCTTGCTTATTACAGATCGGCAGTTTCCGGATGGCTGGATTCTGAGGATATTACAGAAAGCGGTACATACACACTTTCTCCGACTTCTTCCGATAGTGGAAATCGTCTTTATATTCTGAAAACACCTCTTTCTGATACGGAATTTTTCGCCGTGGAATACAGAAAACAGGGAAAACGATACTCCAACGAAATGGATGTAAAAATATATGGAACAGGTTTGGTGGTTTATCGTATAAACACTGAACAAGACGGAAATTTTAAGGGCGATCAAGATGAAATATATGTATTCCGTCCAGAAGAAACCGCACTCGATGCCGGAGACGGAGACCTTTTTCGGTCAAACTATGGTGGTGAGAATGCTCCGGATTCAGTTGGATCTCTTGACTGGAACGCCGATATTACCGATGGAGCGCTTGTTTATTCCAACGGAACAAACAGCGGAATCCGCATCAGCGATATTGTTATGAATGAAGATTCGCTTACATTTTCCGTTGACTTTGCGGATACTGCCGAAGTAAAACTGTGGGAAAGCGTCAGCAGTGATAGTTTAGGTAAGTACAAGCCTTATCAGTTGGAATCATCAGCTGACGGTACGGTATATTTGATCGCCTCTGACGATGCATACGCTGCACTGTACAGATTTAACGATAAAAAAATATCAAAAGTTGGAAAGTCTCTTGGTTCCGGAAGTTATATGGATATGAACCAGCCAAAGCTTGCGTTTTGCGAAAATACGCCTTATGTACTGTATCATGATAAGAATTTTCTTCTGCATTTATGTCGGTACGATATTTCGTCGGATACCTGGGCGGAAATTTACAAGGGCGCGGAGCTTGCTCAGTATGCAGCCCTGACCTCTTATGGGAATAAGCTGTATTTTACATATACCACAGGAACTTTCCCTTATAAACTAAATGCAGCCTGCTATGATAATGAAATCGGAACAGTAACCATGATCGGTGAAAACATTGCAGAAAATGCGTGCAACATGTCAATTTCTGTTGTGAATGGAGATCCGGTGATTTCTTATCGTGACATCAACGATGGAAACAAGGCAAAGCTTATGGTTTATCATAATGGTGAGTGGAATTTGACAACAGTTTCGGAATCTGCCTGCGGAACAGTTTCTATGGTTTCAGACAGAAATACGGCATGGATCGCACCATCAGGAATCGAAAATTCACTATATCGGTTTTCAGATAACAAGCTGACGTCATATCCCCTGCCGAATTCCGATTCTAAAAATTTTTTTATGCAGATGCCGATTTTAGCTGATGGACAATGTTATCTTGCAGTGAATACACAAAATCCCGATGAATTGGCAGTTTATTCGTTGAATGGCGCGAATTGGGAAATGACAGGAGATATATTGGTAAAGAATGTGGTCGATTCTCTGTCACTTGCATACAGTGAGAATACATTATATTGTTCCTGCTTTACAAATAATGGAACATCAATTATAAAATGTCTGTCGCTTGATACATCAAAATCACTTATCGGAGACGTCAATGCAGACGGTAAATTCAATATTGCCGACGCAGTAATGTTGCAAAAATGGATTTTAGCCATACCCGACATATCACTTTTGGACTGGAAGTCAGGAGATTTGTGTGAAGACAATAGGCTTGATGTATTTGATTTGTGTCTTATGAAGCATATGCTGGTAGAACAAACGAAAAGTCTAAAAATCCCTTCAATTTGAGTTGAAGGGATTTCGCATAATTATGAGCTATATGGATAAGATTCTGAACTAAAATCCTGCTTTTGTCAGTTCGTCCATAAAAGCAGGCTTTCGACGATATAACTGTCGGAAATCGGCAGCAATTTTTAACGCAAGTTCTGAATCGCATTCTATAGAGAATTTTTTTAACTGCTTGCAAAGAATAGCGTAATCGGAACGATTAGAAGCTTGTTCACCATTATTTCTGATATACTGTTCGTAGAGATTTTTGCTTTTTTGCATAAATTCAGTTGTTTTGAGTTTTTCATAATAACAGCTGATCTTACTCGGAAATTTACAGCAGAGCTGATATATTCGGTCGCTTAGATTTTCATAGGAAACGATATATTCATAAGAATTATTTTTCGATTCATTTAATAGACGGTTGATTTCATTACAACGCTTTTCCGCTGGAATAAGTGTTTTCCATTCTTCATAATAATCTGTCTTACCGTCCTTTATCAATTTATAACAAATGTCGGTAAGTTTTTGCATATCTCCTGAAAGCTTATAAATATCATGAAGTAAATAGTGCCAACGAGAAACAGATGAAAACAGCGGCTTCTCTAAGGCTATTCCTTCCAAAGCAAGCTGTTCCGCTCTTATATAATTTTTTGTATTCATTTCAAGTTCAATGGCAAGTTGTCGAAAATCAGGATTATTAATATAAGAATTTATGAAATCTGCGATTTCAATTTCTGTTCCATAATTTTTGATAATTGAAAGACGTTGGTTGTCAATTTCTTTTTTTCTGTATTCATTAACAGACATTCGGCGAAAAGCCAGCAGTTCATCGAGTTTGATCCTATATTCGGGAAATTCACATAAATGCAGTAATGACGGAAAGAAATGTTCCTCGCCGTCTATATTAAAGCTGCCACGCCAATGTTTTATCATACATTCCCAAACAGAGGCAATATCATTCTCGTTTTTACTGCTTACAATATCATTTACAGCGGATTCCATACAATCTGAGCAGTCGCTTATTGTCTCAAACAATTCCCACGATTCTTCATCGTAATTATAATTGTAAGAATTTTCAATATCATTTTCCAGCATCGTGATAACCTCAGCATAAACCTGTACCTTTTCAACGCAAGAACAAAGTTTTTCTGTTTTATCTATAAACAATCTGCCTGCTTTTAATACATCTTCAATATCAGAACGACCTTTGAAATATATATCGGAAATGCGCTTAAAATCTGAAATAATACTGTTTGAATCAGAGGACTCGGAGAGTTTCATACGCAGATAGTTTGCAAAGCTTTTATCCTCTTTTGCGTGTTCAAGTATGATTTCTACAAGCTGAGTATTATTACATTTTCCAAGTAATTGCGGAAGAGTTGATTTATTTACAGTGGTATTGATTATTCTTACATTTTTGTCACGCAAAGCATATAAAACCGCTGCTTCATGTTTACAGTATTCGCCAAAATCATAAGGACAGTCGCAGCTTATCTCCTTAATATCTCCGTTATCATTCATTTTTGCTGTAACTTCATAAATTTCGCAGCCCTCAACTTCAGCAAAATATTCATTTTTTGAAATCATTTCAATTGACAGTATGGCGCCATCATAATAATAATTTTTTCCTCTTTGCAAAATTTTTATATCAAAATATTCCTCAAAGTTTTTCAAATTCATATCTGTACGCTCCTTTATTTTCAGAATTGTTTGCTTTTTGCTTATATATACTCCACTATCCACAGTATACAACTATTTGTCAAGTTTCTATAAAAAATAAGCTTACAATGAAAAAAAGATGAATATATCCGCAACAAATTACAGAAAAAGTATTGACATTTTATAAAAAATATGGTATAGTATGACAAGTAAGTACTTTATTAATTTAAAGCAGCACAATAAAATTCGAAAGGACGTGAATTTTATGGGTTCAAAAGCCGCTACCTTTATAATACTCGGAATATACATCGCAGTAATGGTTGGAATCGGTTTTTATACCTCAAAACGCACAAAATCAACAAATGACTTCATGCTTGGCGGACGAAACGTCGGCTCATGGCTGACTGCGTTCTCCTATGGAACTACTTATTTTTCAGCTGTAGTTTTCATCGGATACGCCGGGCAATTCGGCTGGAGTTACGGTATATCCGCAACATGGGTCGGAATCGGAAACGCCATAATCGGAAGTCTTATCCCATTCTTCCTGATAGGCAGACGAACCCGCCTTATGACTAAGCAGTTTGAAGCCAAAACCATGCCGGAATACTTCGAAAAGAGATTCGATTCAAAATCGCTGAAAACAGCGTCGGCAATTATTGTATTCGTATTTCTTATTCCATACACGGCATCGGTTTATAACGGTTTGTCCAGACTTTTCGGAATGGTGTTCGATCTCGGCAAACACGGCGGAACGATAATAATTATTCTTATGGCTGTTCTCTCCGCGATATATGTAACTCTCGGCGGATATAAGGCGACAGCTTTGAATGATTTTTTTCAGGGAATTATAATGCTCATCGGTATTTCAACCGTAGTTGCCCTTACAGTTCAGAAGAAAAACGGTTTATCGGAAGCTGTAAGCGCGCTTAACCTCATTTCAGATTCAAGCACACCAGAAAAAACTCTTGGTTCGCTCTTCGGACCTGATCCCCTCAATCTGCTTGGCGTTGTTATCCTTACATCACTGGGTACATGGGGACTTCCGCAGATGGTGCAGAAATTCTACGCCATCAAGGACGACGCCTCTATTAAGCGCGGAGCGGTAATCTCAACATTTTTCGCGCTGGTAGTTGCAGGCGGTTCATACTTTATGGGCGGTTTCGTGCGCCTTTACTGCACCCTCAACCCTGACGATACTTCGGGAAAAAAGCACATCGATATAGAAAACGGCAAGCCATTATTCGATACAATGGTTCCGGCGCTCATTCATCAGGCACTGCCCAATATTCTGATCGGACTTATTGTTGTACTTGTTCTTTCCGCATCGCTTTCAACTCTTTCATCTCTTGTTCTCACATCAAGCTCAACTCTCACAAACGACCTTATCAAGCCTCGAATCAAGAATTTCGACGACAAAAAGCAAATGCTCACCATTCGTATTTTTATTGCGATATTCCTCATTATCTCTGTAATTATCGCCTGCAATAAAAATACCTCAATATCCACGCTTATGTCATATTCATGGGGCGCGCTTTCGGGAGCATTCCTTGGACCGTTCCTCTACGGACTCTTCCTGAAAAAAGCTTCGCCTGCCGCTGTTTGGGCAAGCCTTTGCACAGGTATCGGAATTACCGTTATCCATATGCTTCTGTTCGGCTTTGGAATTTCTGCATTCGACGGAATCAGACAGGCTGTTATCGATCTTAACTGCCCTCTGAATCTTCTTTCTCCTATCAACGCCGGTGCATTCTCAATGATAGTTTCATTGATAATCGTTCCCGTAGTCAGCTGCTTTACAAAAGCTCCCGACAAAAAAATCGTAGACGAAGCATTTGCAAGTCTTGAAACGAAGTGATCTCAAATTCATAAAATCGTTTTTTAAAGCCTGTTCAGTATCCTCCCGCACACGTCTTTTCGGCAAATTTTGCTCGAAAAGGCGTACACGCAGAGATACTGAACAGGCTCTTTATACTCCCCTTTGTTGCAAGCTCTCCAATAGTCTTCGAGATAAAATTTTAACTGATAGATATGGGGAGAGTGCAACATAGGAGAGTATAAATATATGTGAATATAGAAATTCATATAAAAAACTTTTTCGCCAGTTTATCCTTAAACCGTTGATTCCTGTCGCAAAGTATCAGGATAACGCCTACAATAATAAAAGTGATAAGAGGATAATACGACCAGATAAAAAACATACGATCTCTGAAAGATTTATTGATCAGAAATTCAGCAAAAACGCAGTCCATCGCCGATAAAAAGAATATCACAGAAGCAATTATCAAATTTGAAACGCGGGTAAATCGTTTTATCAGCATTGCCGCGACGATTATAAGCGCGATCGAAGTCGTAAGGGGCAAACTGAATTTCCAGAACCAATTTCCGCCCAGAGTAAACGAAATATACCATTCAAAAATCAATAGCGCCGCATAATCTATCGCGAAATACAGAACAGGCTCTTTTTTCTGAACGAAAAGCGGAATAAATATCAGACAATACAAAAAGCATACCGAACTCACAACAATATCAGACCACACGATCGTCGAATTAATGCTGTAATCACAAATTAATGTCAGAACAGTCGGGATAAGAATTATCATCGACGCTATAGTCAGTTTAAAACGCATACTTGTTTTCTGCATTTCCTCCGGCTGTTCTGTAGGATAAGGTCGCTCCGTGTTTTCCACGGGTTTGATGTCCGGATGATACACAACGGTTCGGCACAGCGGACATCTTTTTTCACTGTCTCCGAGCTTCACGCCGCACTTAACGCAATATGCCATTTTCATTCCTCCTTCTGATTGCTTTCGATAGTCACCGGTATACCGCGCTGTACCAGATTTGTAAAAAAGAGTCGTTCAAGTTCGGTTTCTTCAATATTTCTGATCATATTGATATACAGCTTATCATTGTATGATAAAATTCCGCAGTTGTTAGAGCCTGTAGCCTGAACTCCCAGCGTAAAATCAAAACGCTCCGTAAATTTGTTCATCTCATCGGGAATTTTTACCGCGCCGAGATTCGACATCGTAATACTTGATTTCTTTTCGCCGACCATGGAAAACGCGGTTCTCATGCCGATATTCTTTACAAACAACGGCAAAGCTTTCAGAAATTTATTTTTCTCGATCTTCACATTAGACGTTATTCTCGCCTGCATCTGCTTTTCGGTCAGCTGCAGCTTCATCTGGCAGTAGACGATCTGCAATATCTCCTCAAATGTGAAATCGCCCATATTCGCTTCTATTTCGGGAATCACATACAGCACGAAATTTCTCATAGACGAGCTTTCAAAATAATTTCTGAGATTCACGGGAATAAGAATTTTGACGGGTTTCTGCTTTCTTTTATCGGGAATTTTTGAATCCTGAATCTGAATTATCGACATAACCATAATCGCCGCAAGATAAGCCGTAAGACTGACGCAGTGCTTTTTGGATTCAGCGAGAACGGATCTCAAATCAACTATCCCGATAGTCACGCCGTGAAAATCGCCGTTTTCCTTAGTTCCTCTAATTCTGTAAGCCGTCTTTTCACGCTTGGAAAACGCTTTATGACCGTGATATTTCAAAAAGCTGTCCTCGAATTCGCGGTCATCTGGAGCTTCGTTTCTATCGAGAACTCCAAATTTTGCGGGAATTTTCGCATTTTCCTTTTGAGTAAGATATTCTGCCGCAAGCGTTTTCAGAAAAATCAAACCGCCGTTTCCGTCCGTAAGCGAATGAAACAATTCCACAGCTATACGCTTCTTATAATACAAGACACGAAACGCGCATTTCTTCATATCTTCAGCCGTCATTTTTCCGCATGGATAAGGTCGGTCGGGAATGACAGCAGGAGCAGAATCTATCTCTTCCAGATAATACCAGAAAAATCCCTTGCACAATCTTACTGCGATCGAGGGAAATCTCCTGACAGTCACATTCAGGGCATTCTGAAGCACTTCGGGATCGATATTCTCATTAAGGGTAACAGAAAGCCGAAAAACATTACACCATTTTTTAGTCCGAACAGCAGGATAAAGCTTAGCCGCATTATCAAGCCTCATCCACCTGCGTTTACGCTTATGCTCTTCCATACAGAATCTCCTTCAAAAAATCCGTGATAAGCTTTCTGTCCTCTTTCGCTTCTTTTATCCCGTAAAGAAGGTAAATATGCCACATTTCGGGAGCAATTCGAAGATTTGAAATGCATCCCGAGTCAACAAGCTTTTTATGAAGTTCCACAGAATCGCTCAGCATAATTTCATCACCGCCCACGAAAATCAAAGACGGCGGCAGTCCTTCAAGATTCCCGAAAAGTGGTGAAACTAAAGGCTGACTTGCATTTTCCGTATACTGATCGGCGTAAAATCGCAGCCTTTTTAAGGTCATCGACGGGTCGTTTTCGCGATTTTCCTCATAGGAAATTCCAGACATGGTGAGATCGCTCCAAGGTGATACCGCGATAATTCCGCATGGCATGGAAAGATTTTCTTCCTTGATTTTGAGTGCAAGAGAAAATACCAGTCCGCCGCCTGCCGATTCGCCGCAGAGAATAATTTTTTCGGAAGGATAGCCATCTTTCAGAAGTCTCCGAAACGCCGCCAGCGCGTCTTCCAATGCGGCAGGAAAAGGATTTTCGGGCGCAAGTCTGTACGCCGTACAGCAGACGTCAATATTCTCCTGAACCGCCAATATAGTTCCGAAACCCTTTGCATACTGCATATCGCCCGAACAATATCCCCCACCGTGCAGATATAGTATCACGCCGTCGTTTTTTCTCTTGTTTGGAATTATATATTCTCCTTGAAATTCCGCGGAATCTATAGTGTGATAAGTTACGTCCGTCAAATACTCATGCGCCATAATGCTGCCGAGTTTTTCCTGAACAGCGCGCGAATTTTTTATGTTGCATGAATCCGACAGCTTATTAACCAGAGACAACTGCGATCTCAGCAATTTTGTCAAAAACTCCATTTTTCCTCCGATCTATTATAGTAATCCTACTTGAAATTTAAACAAATTCAAGTAGGATTACTATAAAAAGTTCTTACAGAAATTTCTTCGAATTACGGTAAAAATTCCTGCATGGACAGTTATTAAAAGAGAATATCCTTAAAGCAAAGCTGCGGTTCGTTTTTGTCGAAATCCCAGCTATGGTAAGAATCGCCGTGACAGCGGCATTTTTCCGCGCAATTACGGCATTTTTCATTATCGTCTCCAAGATCGCGGCGGAATATCTCAAACCTGTTTTCCCAGACATCTTTGAAGCGGTCTTTCAGAATATTTCCCTGCACGAATTCGGGACGGCGTTCAATGTCAAGACACGCCGTAATATCGCCGTTCGCCATAATACTTGCTATATATGTTCCTGCTGTACATATGTAATACCAATCGCGAACTTCACGCTCATATTCCAGACCGAGATAATGACTGCAGCCATATGTAACAGGCTCTCCTGCAATTCGTTTATTTCTGATGTATTCGAACATATAGCGATAATCATCGTCGGTGAGGAGCAGTTCGGGGTGCTGTTTCGCACGTCCGATAGGCTCCATATTTATTATCCGCCACGAATCTATGTCCATATCATTAAAAATCTTGTAAAGCTCATCAAGCTGCCCTATATTCTGATGAGTAACAACTGTCGTGACCTGAACGTGCTTGAAAGCGTTCGCGCGGATAAGACTTTCAATGCCGTTCATAGCCTTTTTCCAACCGCCTACGGTACGCCTAAAAGCGTCATGTGTTTCCTCAAGACCATCAATACTTACGGAAATAGTTCCCATGCCGACGCGCTTCAATTCTCTCGCCACACTGTCATCGATCAATGTTGCGTTGCTTGTCATTCCCCAATGGAAGCCCAGTTCATGAGCAACCGCCATAATATCGAAGAAATCTTTACGAAGAAGCGGCTCGCCGCCTGTAACGCAGAGCATTTTGTTTGCGATTCCGAAATCGCCTTTGACTTCCGCCAGAAATTTAGAATACTGAGCGACTGTCAACTCCTCGGAATGCTGATCGCCGCATCTGCTTCCACAATGGAGACATCTTTCGTTGCATCGCAGAGTCAACTCCAGAAACAGATGCCGAAGCTGTGGTTTGATCATCAGACCTGCACGATAAGCCTCCAGAGTCTTCATGTTATCTTTTTTTACATTTACATCAAGCATTTTTTACTCCTTATCAGACAGACTGTCTATACTGCCCAGCAAATATCTTTGAAGCGTAATAAGGTCAGCCATTCCAACTTCGCCGTCCTTATTCACGTCTGCACGCATTTTGTCCCACTCTTCCCAGCCTGTGAGTCCCTTGCCGTCAGTAATATACTGTCTCAGCAAAAGAAGATCATACACATCTACGACATCATCTTCATCAAGGTTACCCAGCCATTCTTCTTCGGGCATCATATACCACGGCGGTCCATAAACACACTGAAACGGGTCTTCTGTTGTAGTAGTGACCAATGGAATATCAGATGAAGTCGTAGTCATATCAGGCTTTTTCTCTTCTGTTGACACCGACGACCACGGAGGTCCGTAAACAGGAACACACTGAAACGGTTCTGTTGTAGTCGTAAGCGTGGGAATGTCAGGTGTTGCTGTTGTGGTCTCCTCGGGAGTCGGATAATCAGGTGCAGGACCGTAGACGTCCTGAATGTCCTCCAAAGCGGGATCATAGTCCGAAGCCACGGCGTTTACGTCATTCGTTCCCGCAGGGATCATGTTCATGGAAGCTGCAAAAAGAGCCGCTGTCAATATTGTCCTTTTGGTTTTTCTCATGATAAATCCTCCTTTAATTTATTTGTTTTAATATAAACCTTTGATAAAAAGGTTCTATATTTTTAACGCCAAAATTATATAAAATGTGCGAATCAACAATAACGTTTGTATACATTCACAAAAATACCTCGCGTTTAATTCTGATATCAAGCAATATACATAATGTTATTTCAAATACGGTTTAAGGTATTTTCCAGTGTATGACTTTTCGCACTTCGCAACCTCTTCGGGAGTTCCCTGAGCAACTATAGTACCGCCGCCGTCTCCGCCCTCCGGACCGAGATCAATAATGTGATCGGCAGCCTTGATGACATTGAGATTATGCTCAATAACAAGCACTGTATTCCCCTGATCGGTCAATTCCTGAAGCACGTCGATAAGCTTGTGAACATCAGCAGTATGAAGTCCCGTAGTAGGCTCGTCAAGAATATAAATAGTCTGTCCCGTCGCGCGTTTTGAAAGCTCTGTAGAAAGTTTAACGCGCTGCGCTTCGCCGCCCGAAAGAGTCGTTGCAGGCTGCCCGATCTTGATATATCCCAGTCCGACCTGCTGTAATGTTTTCAGCTTTCTCGCAATTTTAGGAAGATGTTCAAAAAATTCAACTCCCTCATCAACGGTCATTTCAAGCACATCATAAATTGACTTTCCCTTATAATGCACCTCAAGGGTTTCGCGGTTATAACGTCTGCCTTTGCAGACCTCGCACGGAACGTACACATCGGGCAGAAAGTGCATTTCGATCTTCAAAATTCCATCACCCTCGCAGGCTTCACACCGTCCGCCTTTAACGTTAAAACTGAATCTGCCGCTGCTATAGCCGCGCGCTTTCGCATCGGGAGTTTTCGCGAAAAGATCACGTATATCTGTAAAAACTCCAGTATATGTGGCAGGATTCGATCTCGGAGTTCTTCCGATAGGCGACTGATCTATGCAGATAACCTTATCAAGATTTTCCAGACCTTCCATTTTTCGGAAATCACCCGGAAAAGTCTTTGCACGGTTAAGCCTTGCCGCAAGATTTTTATAGATTATCTCATTTACAAGCGAAGATTTTCCGCTGCCCGAAACTCCTGTCACGCATATCAGCTTGCCCAGAGGAATATCCACATTGATATTTTTCAGATTATGCTCTTTCGCACCTTTGATTTTCAAGAATTTGCCGTTGCCTTCGCGCCTGATCGACGGAACGGGAATCTTCTTTTTTCCGCTAAGATACTGACCCGTAATAGAATTTCTGCATTTCAGCAGTTTATCAACAGTTCCTGCAAATACGACATTTCCGCCGTTTACACCTGCTCCCGGACCTATATCTACAATATAGTCGGCGGCAAGCATTGTATCGTCGTCATGCTCTACTACGATGAGAGTATTTCCGAGATCTCGAAGCCTTTTCAGGGTTGCGATAAGCTTATCGTTATCGCGCTGATGAAGCCCGATACTCGGCTCGTCAAGTATATAAAGAACACCCACAAGCGATGAACCGATCTGCGTTGCAAGACGAATTCGCTGACTTTCGCCGCCCGAAAGAGTTCCGGAAGAACGCGACAGCGTAAGATATTCAAGACCGACGCTGTTTAGGAATCCCAGACGTTCCCTGATCTCCTTGATTATTCTTTCGCCGATAAACTTTTCATTATTCGTAAGAGTCAATCCGTCAAAAAATTCAAGTTCTTTTTTTACCGAAAGCTCCGTGAGATCGCTTATAGTTTTGCCGCCAACCGTTACTGCGAGATATTCAGGGCGCAGTCTTTTTCCCTTACATTCGGGGCATAGACATTCCGTCATATATTCCTCTATGGCAGCCTTTGAATAATCACTTCCCGATTCGCGGTAACGACGTTCGAGATTGTGTATAACGCCCTCAAACGGAGTGGAATACGCGCCGCCGCCGAGAGATTCGGGACGATGAAGTTCAAGCGCGGTATCTCCCGTTCCGTACAGGAAAATATCAAGCTGTTCTTTTGTCAGTTCCTTGACGGGAACATCAAGCGGAATATCGTAACGCTTTGAGATCGCCTGATAATACATCATCGCTATAGAAGTTTCATCAAGACTGTTCCAGCCGTGAGCGGAAATAGCGCCCTCTAATATGGAAAGATCTTCATTCGGTACAATGGTTCTCGGCGCAATATGACGGAACATTCCCAGTCCAGTACATTTAGGGCAAGCTCCGACGGGATTGTTGAACGAAAACATTACGGGTTCAAGCTCGCCAATACTTATGTTATGCTCGGGGCAGGCAAAATTCTGGGAAAAAACGATCTCTTCCCCTCCGATAACGTCGACGATCGCAAGCCCCTCGGTCAGCTTGAATATCGTTTCAAGACTGTCCGTCACGCGGCTCTCTATCCCCTCTTTTACAATTATTCTGTCAACAACGATCTCGATGTTATGCTTCTTATTTTTTTCAAGCTTGATATCTTCCGTAAGTTCGTACATTATGCCGTCGGCACGAACGCGGACAAATCCAGATTTTTTCGCGGATTCCAGTTCTTTTGCAAATGTCCCCTTACGATTGTGCGCGATCGGAGCAAGAAGCTGAATTTTAGTTCCGATCGGCATTTCAAGGATTTTATCTACCATGCTGTCAATAGTCTGCTGAGAAATCTCCCTGCCGCACACGGGACAATGGGGAACGCCGATCCTTGCATAGAGAAGTCGCAGATAGTCGTATATTTCAGTGACCGTTCCCACTGTCGAACGGGGATTTTTAGACGTGGTTTTCTGATCTATGGAAATTGCGGGAGAAAGTCCCTCAATGCTGTCAACATCGGGCTTCTCCATTTGACCGAGAAACATTCTTGCGTAGGAAGAAAGACTTTCAACATATCTGCGCTGTCCGTCGGCGTATATGGTATCAAAGGCAAGAGAAGATTTTCCCGAACCCGAAAGTCCCGTCATAACGATAAGCTTATCACGCGGAAGTTCCACGTCAATATTCTTCAGATTATTTGCCCTTGCGCCCTTAATTACTATTTTATTTATCATTTCATATTAACCTCACTTTATCTCTTACTTCCATAAGACAAAAGCCAAGCAGATTCTCGCCCTGCCAGCAATTCGGATTTGTAATCCCGGAGTCTTTTGCAGACATTCCCACTCCCCATATCTTATCATACGGACTTGCTTCAACAAGTATTCGGTCATTTGTACCGAGCAAAAAGTCTTTAAGCTCCTGATTCTGCGAAAATTTAGCAGTATTACCCTTTATTACAATATCAGTCTTGTTTTCATTCCAGATTTTTTCATCAAATCCTGATATTTTACGTCCCAGAGATTTGAACTCATTCGGGTGGGAGGCGTTCATAATCTCACTGTATATCGTGTTATCGCCAAAAATAAGCGCTTTCTGTGCCATCATATACTGTTCTGATGTTGAATACTCCACTCCATCAACGCTAAAACGACAGTCAAACCACTGACTGAAACAGCTCTTTGTAATACTTCCGTCTGCGGGCGATTGATGTCCCCAAAAGAAAACAAATTTCATCTTCTTGCCGTTGTCAAATCTCTTGGTGATTATATCTCTTGTGTATTTCATATTCACTCACCTTTTAATTCACGTATCTTGTCGCGCAGATAAGCTGCGTGTTCAAATTCAAGCATCTTCGCCGCATTTTTCATCTCAACAGTAAGCCTGTCGATAAGCTGCTGTTTTTCGGCTGCGGACATATTCTTTTTGGAAGTTTTGCTTTCCAGCTTCGGCTTCGATGTGATTTCCAATACGTCGCGAATTTCCTTGATAATAGTTTTCGGAACGATTCCGTGTTCTTCATTGTAAGCCATTTGCAGGCTGCGGCGCCGTTCCGTCTCCATGATAGCGCGCTCCATCGAGCCTGTCACGCTGTCGGCATACATTATTACTTGTCCATTGGCATTTCGAGCAGCTCGTCCTATCGTCTGTATGAGTGAGGTTTCGCTGCGCAGGAAGCCTTCCTTATCGGCGTCGAGTATCGCAATAAGGCTTACTTCGGGAATATCCAGTCCCTCACGCAGAAGATTTATTCCCACAAGCACGTCGAATATTCCGTTTCGCAGATCTTTGATTATTTCCATACGTTCGATAGTATCTATATCATGGTGCAGATATCTTACCTTAACGCCCATTCCCTCGTAAAATGAAGTAAGATCTTCCGCCATTTTCTTTGTCAGCGTTGTTATCAGTACGCGTTCATTGCGCTCAATACGCTTGTTGATTTCGGAATAAAGATCGTCTATCTGTCCCTGAGTAGGCTTCACGATTATTTCGGGATCGACAAGACCTGTAGGGCGGATAAGCTGTTCAATAATAATATCCGTTTTTTCTCTTTCAATCTGACCGGGAGTTGCGCTAACGTATATCGCTTGATTTATATGGGCATTGAACTCTTCAAAATTAAGCGGACGATTATCAAATGCACTCGGCAGACGAAATCCGTACTGAACCAGATTTTCCTTACGCGCTCTGTCACCGGCGTACATTCCTCGAACCTGCGGAAGAGTTACATGACTTTCGTCAACAATAAGCAGGAAATCTTCGGGGAAATGATCGAGAAGAGTCATCGGAGTGCTTCCCGGAGGGCGTCCCGAAAGCACGCGCGAATAATTTTCAACTCCGCTGCAATAGCCGACTTCTCGTATCATCTCCATATCATAGTGAGTGCGCTGCTCGATTCGCTGCGCCTCCACAAGCTTGTTATTCTGCTGAAAATAGTCGATACGCTCGGCAAGTTCGCGGTCGAGTTCTTCCATAGCAGCGTCGAGTTTGTCGTCACCTACTATATAATGAGTTGCAGGGAAAATCGCCGCATGAGAAATAACCGCCTTAACCTCACCCGTAACAACATTTATCTCTGATATACGATCGATCTCGTCGCCAAAATATTCGACTCTGACCGCCGTATCGCTTGACATTGCCGGAAAAATCTCAACTACGTCGCCGCGCACTCTGAATTTATTTCGCTCAAAAGCAATATCGTTACGTTCATAGCGAATCTTTACAAGTTCTGCAATAAGCTGCTCCCGTGATTTTTCCATACCCTGCCGCACGGATACCACGTTAGATCGGTATTCTTCGGGACTTCCCAAAGAATAAATACATGATACACTTGAAACTATAATAACGTCGCGGCGTTCTGCAAGAGCCGTTGTAGCCGAATGGCGCAGTTTATCTATCTCGTCGTTGATAGATGATACTTTTTCAATGTAACTGTCGGTGCTTGCAACGTAAGCTTCGGGCTGATAATAATCATAATACGATACAAAATATTCAACGGCGTTGTCGGGGAAAAATTCTTTAAATTCCGAGCATAGCTGGGCGGCGAGAATTTTATTATGTGCGAGAACAAGAGTTGGTCTATTCACTCTTGCTATAACGTTTGCCATTGTAAAAGTTTTTCCCGACCCTGTAACACCGAGAAGAATCTGTTCCTTTTTTCCAGAGTTTAAACCGTCAACCAGTTTATCTATAGCCTGCGGCTGGTCTCCTGACGGTACATATTCGGAATGAAGCCTAAAACGTTCCATAAAATCACGCCTTTCGGATAGTATACTTCTATTATACCATATTCATCAGAAAAAATAAAGTGTAAGAACATATTTTCTTGTTTTAATTAAATAAAAATCCCGACAGAATCAACTGTCGGGAAAATTTATCGTAAACTTATTTATAGCCATTTGGATTATTCTTCTGCCAGTTCCATGAATCACGGCACATATCTTCAAGAGTGCGCTCGGTTTTCCAGCCAAGAACTTTCCACGCCTTATCAGCGTTTGCATAGCATTCCGCAAGATCGCCCTCACGACGCGCGCCGTAAACATGATTTACCTTTACGCCGTTCACACGCTCAAACGTATCGACTATCTCGGCAACGCTGTAAGGAGTTCCCGTACCAAGATTGAATATTTCAACACACTTGTTTTTCAGAATGTAGTTGATCGCCTTGACATGACCGATTGCCAAATCGGTAACATGAATATAATCTCTCGTGCAAGTTCCGTCCGCAGTAGGATAATCATTGCCGAATATTGTAAGGCATTCGCGTTTTCCGACGGCAACCTGCGAAACATAGGGCATGAGATTATTCGGTATACCTTGCGGATCTTCTCCGATAAGTCCGCTCTTATGCGCGCCTATGGGATTGAAATATCTCAGCAGTATCACCGACAAATTCTCGTCAGCCTTGGCAGCATCCTCGAATATCTGCTCCATCATTGCTTTAGTCCAGCCATATGGATTAGTGCAGACTCCTCTTTTCATAGTCTCGAAATACGGAACAGGATTTTCCTCGCCGTAAACAGTTGCGCTTGAAGAAAAGATAATTTTTTTAACGTTGTACTCTTTCATGCATTCCAGAAGCGCAAGCGTCGTATCAATATTATTTCTGTAGTACATCAAAGGCTCTCTGACAGATTCGCCGACCGCTTTCAATCCCGCAAAATGGATAACCGCATCTATTTTATTTTCGCGGAAAACCTCCGAAAGCTTTTCTATATCATTTATGTCAAATTCATAAGCTTTAAGTGATTTCCCCGTAATTTCACGTACTCTGTCCAATGCTATCGGAGAACTGTTGCAATAATTATCTGCGACTATCACGTCATAGCCTGCTTCAAGAAGTTCAACAGCCGTATGAGAACCGATATAGCCTGCTCCGCCCGCAAGTAATATTGTTGACATATAAATGTCCCTCTTTCTGTTTACCAAAATCAAAAGTCATTTTCTTTAATAAGAGTTATAACATATCTCACATATGTTTTAATTATACTATCAATCACAAAAAAATGCAACACTTATTCATCATTTCAGCGTTTTTAACAATCTTTCCACATACCTTTCGCCTGTTATGTAAAATAAGAACCTGTCCACATAGGAAGTTACGCACATCTTTTCGGCAAATTTTTATGATGACTGCGTTAAAAATCCTTGACAGGCGTCAGCCTGCCTGCGGATTTTTGCCTTGTCCTCGTAAAAATTATGCTCGAAAATTCGCGCATAATTCCTATGTGGACAGGTTCTAAACTTAAAATAAATCAGCGCCATGCATACTTGCATAACGCTAATTATAAGGAGGAGAGTTTAATTGGTAAATTTAACTAAAGATTCCGCTTTTTCAAGGCTTCTGATACCGGGAATAGCCGCAACTGCCGCAATCAGAATATTCACCAATGCCGCGATCAAAATTCCGCCGCATAATCCCCCAAACGGAATCTCGTCCTCGGCGCTTTTCATAAACATTGCATAAGATGCAGAAGCAAGCAAAATTCCCAATATTGAGGAAAGCGCGGAGAACATCACGCTTTCAAGCACGATAGTTCTTTTCAGTTGCTTTTTAGTCATTCCTACGCTTCGCAGCATCAGCAGTTCCTTGCTGCGGTTGAGTACGCCCGTATTGATCGAATTTATCATGGAAAGTATTCCGACAACCCATATCGCGCCTACCAGCGTAAGAACCATTTTCAAGATCGCTTTTATAAATTCGCTCAAACCGGTAACGAACATATAGTTATTTATGGAATCCCCCCCGTTGTATTTTTCGATTAATTCTGTGTACATTTTTTCAGCTTCAATATAATTTTCACTGCCGTTTACATTTAAATCTAACCATACCTCATAGTTGAATTTCTTTGCCAGATCAGAATTTATCGAAGCAATAAAGTTATTGCCGCCTTTCTTGCTGCACATAGTGCCTATAATTTTTATTTCTTCATCACTGTTCGGTTTTTCGGTATATATTTCGGATTCTGCAAATTCAACATAGCACGCTTCATGAGAAGGCTGTTCGCCGTTTCCATCTGTCTGACCGTAGATCGACTGGCTGAAAATAATGCCGTCCAATGCAGAAAATTCCTCATACGTCATTCCCAGTGGTTCCGCCAACTCTTGATCAAAATATTCAACATCGACAAAATTTACAATATTATAATAATCGCCGCTGTCGTAAAATGAAATGCTCTTTATAAATTCGCGAAATTCATCGTCCGAACCGTCGGGACTTTCCGAGTCAAAACGAGGCATATAACTTCCCGTTACGCTAACTCTCGAAAACAGATCGCTGTTACGGAATTTTGCATCAACCTCCTCAACGCACATATTATCATAAAAAGTTACTAAAAAATCAGGATCGCGATTTTCGTCGCTATACACCTGCGAAAATGCCTTGCCAACTGTAATTCCTGCCATCATTACGAATGTAAACAAAAATACGCCGATAGTCATGGTAATTGTGGAGATAAGATAGCGGCTTTTGCTTCTCATAATATTTTTTCCGATATACCGCAGGAAAAATCTCTTCGAGCCGAGTTTAAGCTTGGATTTATGATGACGAACTTTGCTCTTACTTTTTGGTTTTCCGAAGCTTAAAGCTTCAGCAGGCGAAAGCTTGCGCGACGCCCACATCGCCGACGTGTATGCCGATATGAATATTGCCAGAATGCAGAGGAATATAGATATGGCGGCGATATAGAAATTTATGCTGAATTCGCAGTCAACAAATCCCACGTTTCTCAAGGCAGTTATAGACGAATAACACATCAAATATGCCAGCGCAGTTCCCGTTGGTACTGCCGTCAGCATATAGAAAACGGCTTCCGTAAATACAAGAGCGGCTATCTGACCTTTTGAAGTTCCAAGAACTCTCAGCGCGGCATACTGCGTACTGCGTTCCTTAGCTGAAATTTCAAAGGCATTGTCGATAACAAATCGCGCAAGCAGCCATATAAGCAGCACAAATATGCATAAAAAAGCGATCATAGGCATATAAAGCACGATTCCGCTTGAAAGTCTGAATTCCAGCAAAAGCAGATAATCATTGAGAATTGGGTGATACAGATCATAGTCGCCTGCCGAAAATCCGAGATCTTCAAAAAGCATCAGCAAGCCGTCATCAATGTCAATACTTTCATTTATTCTTACAAAAGTATCCTGTATTCCGTACGACTCCGCGTCGGAGTGTACCGTCATATTATAGAACATAGGATTTACGCCGTTATTGGCTTGTATACACATATACTGGTCGCTTACCACATCAAAAAATCCTGATATTTTAATGGTGTATTCAAAGCTTTCGCCGTACTCCTCGTCAGTGATCGGAATATCTTTAAACGCTATATCTTTTTCATTGGACAAATATCTTTCAAGACTTAAACGTGAAGCTTTTCGTTTTTCCTCGTAGTCAAGGTCGGCATATCCTGCGTCGTCAGAAAATACGGAAGAACCATTATTATCCAGATTTTCTTTACGCGCTTCCTTTATAATTTCGGAATCCTCGTCATAAGCTGCGTTGACGTTTCTCAAAGTAAACGTTATCGTGTCGCCCTCGGAATATCCTAAATCCCTTATCCAGTCGGGAACTAAATATCCGTCGCCGGCATTAATATTCGAATCGAACCTTTCGTACATATTGCATAAATCCGCATTTCCCGCTGCTGATTCGTATGACAGCAATTTTATGCGCGCGGTATTTTTTCCGTCAGAAAATTCCATGAAAGAAAATCTTCCGTCAGGTTCGGGCTTATTATTTGCAGATAAATAATTGAAATATTCCTCATAATACGCGCAGTAATCCGATACTGCGGCGTGATTAGCTATGGTTTTCAAGGCTTTGTCTTTATCTTCGGATTGGTCTATCCATTCCGAAATATCAGCTTCATACGAACCAAACTGCCGCACTTCTGAATTTTCCATAGTTTTGACGATACTTCCCATATACGCGCCGAATGAGCATAAAATAAATGCCGAAAGGGTAACGCACATGAACGTCAGCGCCGATCTTAATTTCTGCCGCCTGATATATTTCAGCGAAAGCGATATAAGATGTTTCATCTCCTCACCCCCTTATTCGGAAAGAACGCCGTCTGTTATACGGAATATTCTGTCCGCCTGAGCGGCGATGCTTCCGTCGTGAGTGATAAGAATGAGAGTCTGATTATATTTTTTGATTGAATTTTTAAGTATGGAAATTACCTCGCGGCTGTTTTTGCTGTCGAGATTTCCCGTAGGCTCGTCAGCAAGAATTATCGGCGGCTTATGGATAAGCGCGCGCGCAAATGAAACTCTCTGCTGCTGTCCGCCCGATAATTCGTGTGGGAAATTATTTCTCTTCGAAGTAAGCCCCGTTATCTTCAGCAATTCGTCAAGATATTCCATATCCGGTTCGGTATTGTCCAGATTCAGCGGCAAAACTATATTTTCCTCAACATTCAGCACAGGAATAAGGTTGTACATTTGAAAAATAAATCCTATTTTTCTGCGGCGGTATGCCGAAAGCTCGGCGTCGTTACGAGTTGTTATGTCAGTTTTGTCAACAATTATGCTGCCGCCCGTAGGCTTGTCAAGCGAGCCGAGACAGTTGAGCAGTGTGGTTTTTCCGCTTCCGCTTTCGCCCGTTATGGCAATGAATTCGCCCTCGTGAACCTTAAAATTAACATTGTTCAGCGCAAGCAGAACGTTATCTCCTTTGCCGTATTGTTTTGTTAAATTTTCAACGGTAATGATTACGTTTTCCATATAAATTCCTCCAGCTTTAATTTAAGTTTAAGATTTATTGCCTTAAATTAAGTATAATCCCGTAATCTTACGTGAAAGTTACAAAATCAAAATTTATTTCAGAAATACGAGTTCAAAACGCGTTCCCTCGCTCTCTTTGGAATATACAAAAATTTCGCCGTTATGACCACGAACTATCTTCTGCGCGATGGACATTCCCAATCCCGCGCTTTTCATCGTAATATCGCCTGATTTTTTTGCAAACCTCTCAAACAGTCTCGGAATATCCGACTGCGGAAT
Source organism: uncultured Alistipes sp. (assembly GCA_964401315.1). Taxonomy (GTDB): domain Bacteria; phylum Bacillota; class Clostridia; order Oscillospirales; family Ruminococcaceae; genus Ruminococcus. The sequence continues at coordinate 46,160 of CAYNYB010000012.1, read as the reverse complement.
TCCCCTGCCGTTATCGTTTATCGACAGAATTACCGATACGGGATTTTCCTCGATCTCAACTTTAATTTCTGTACAATCCGAATGATCGGCGGAATTTTTAAGGATATTTTCAATAGCCTCGCAAAGCCAGCCTCTGTCGTGCAGCAAAATTATATCCTCGGACATTTCGCATGATACAGCGATATTTTCCTTTCTCAAAAGCGGTAAGATCCGCTTCACGGCTCGCTTGCAGGTATCGTTCAACAGGCAGTTTTCCTGCTTGTATTCAACAGTATCCATATCAAGCCTTGCAAGCTTGATCGCCTGCACAACAAGTTCTTCCATTGCATCGAGATTAAGCTGAATTTCGCAGTCCAGTTCTTCACGACGTTTTTCGTCAAGAGATTTCGTTTCAGTCAATATATCAGTATTTAGGCGTATTACGGCAAGAGAAGTTTTTATCTGGTGAGAAAAATCTTCAAGAAAATCGCGCAGATACGTTTTTTCATTCTCTATTGCGAAATAAAGATGATTCATACGGTTTACAAGAATTTCAGCCGATTCGGAAATTCTGCGTATGCAATCGGAATTCTGACCTTTCAGCTTTATTGTATATCCAATATTATTTGCTGCTATAATGCATTCGTTTTGTATTTCTTCAATATCGTCATATATTTCAAATAAATTTTTAACTGACCAGATAAACCATATAATTGACGGAATATTAGTAACGACAATCATAAAAATAAATATGCGGAGGCGTATTGCAAAATAACTGTATACAAGCTGCGGCGGCATATCGGAATCGATTCCGCGAATATCGAGCATTTCCTCGCCTATGACTATATTTTCCTCGGCAGGCTCTTTTAGTATATCTCCTCCACCTACCGCCGACAAGTAAATTTTAAGCTGCTCTTTTGAGATATATCCGGCAGCTTTTACGGAAAAAAATCCGCTGAACAGTACGGATAGCACAAGCATTATCAGAAAAATAAGAACAAGACGTTTAGGCTGACGATTGTTTATAAATTTGTCTGATCTGTCCATTTATAGCCTAATCCCCTTTTCGTTACGATCTGTCCGCAATTGTATTTTTTTAATTTGTCGCGCAGCCGACTTATATTAACTGAAAGAGTATTGTCGTTGACAAACATTCCCTTGCAGTCCCATAAATAATCCAGTATCTGCTCGCGTGTGAGATAATGACCGCGATTTGACATAAGATAATCGAGAAGCTTACTTTCGACGGCAGTCAGTTCAGCTTCAAGAAGTTCCGAAGCTTTTGGTGTTTCGGGCGATCTGCGCAGATTTGCGCGAATCCTCGAAAGCAGTTCACGAAGTCGGAAAGGCTTTGTAATGTAATCGTCGCCGCCGCTGTCGAGACCCTCTACTATATCGGATTCGTCATCGCAGGAAGTCAAAAAAATTATGGGAGTTTGTAATTTTTTCCGAAGCCTCTTACATAACTCCATTCCGTTTCCGTCGTCAAGCATAACGTCCAGCACAAGAAGATCGGCAAACTCGGCTGATTTTTCGGCTTCCTGCACAGTATCAGTTCTTATAACTCCATACCCCTCTGATTCAAGGGCAAGGGCAATATTTTTGTTAAGTATTTCGTCGTCTTCCAACAATAAAATAGTACTCATAATTTTATCCTTAATTTAATTTTATGAAAAATTTTTAAGCTTTTCTAAAAGTATATCACATTGCTCTGAAAAAGTCAATTTTGATTTCATTAAAAAAACTATTGCAATATGTTCGCTTTTTTTTAAGCTTTTCTAAAAGTATATCACATTGCTCTGAAAAAGTCAATTTTGATTTCATTAAAAAAACTATTGCAATATGTTCGCTTTTTTGATATAATTGTAGTGTAGGGATTATCTGTATTATAAATACACAAGAGGTAATATCAATGAAAAGAATTCTTGACTGGAACAAATATCTGAAAGCCGCATCCGATACCGTGGCTGAGGGTATTGTAATGCTTAAAAATAATAATTCCGCCCTGCCGCTGAAAAAAGGCGAGAGTGTTTCCGTTTTCGGACGTATTCAGCTTCATTACTATAAAAGCGGTACGGGATCGGGCGGAATGGTAAATGTTTCAAAAGTTACGAATATTCCCGAAGGACTTATCGAAGCAGGGATCACGCTCAATGAAGAACTGCTTAACATTTACAAAAAATGGGATATTGAAAATCCTTTTGATCTCGGCAGCGGCTGGGGCGCAGAACCATGGTCGCAGGCTGAAATGCCACTTGACGACGAGACGGTCGAAAACGCTGCAAAAAAAGGCAGCACAGCTCTTGTTATCATCGGAAGAACCGCAGGCGAAGAACAGGACGTCCGCAATGAAGCAGGTTCCTATCTCCTCACGGATACGGAAAAATCTATGATAACGAAAGTTCGCGCAGCATTCGAAAAAGTCGTGGTTCTGCTTAATGCAGGCGGTCTTATCGACATTGAATTCATTGAAAGCTGCAATGTGGATTCTCTGCTTTATGTTTGGCAGGGCGGTATGACAGGCGGAACGGGTACTGCCGCTGTTCTCTCGGGCATTGTATCACCGTCGGGAAAGCTTCCCGACACTATCGCTTATGATCTCGACGACTACCCGTCAACGCAATACTTCAGCGATAAGGATAAAAGCGTTTACGGTGAGGATATTTATGTCGGATATCGCTATTTCAGTACGTTCGCTCCCGAAAAAATCCGCTATCCGTTTGGTTTCGGTCTTTCCTATACACAATTCAGAATCGCTGTGGATTCCGTTAAAAATATCAACAGAAAAATCACAATGACTGTTACAGTCACAAATATAGGCGAATTCAAGGGCAAGGAAGTCGTGATGATGTACGAACGCCGACCGCAGGGAAAACTCGGTCAGCCTGACAGAATTCTCTGCGCCTACGAAAAAACACGTGAACTTGCTCCCAAAGAATCTCAGACCGTTGAATTGACCGTCGATCTCAAAGATACTGCAACATACGATGATTCGGGAATCAGCGGAAACCGCTGCTGCTGGATTCTTGAAAAAGGCGATTACAGCTTTTTTGTTGAGGGCGATGTTAAAAATACCGTTTACTCCTATAAAATTCCCGCTACGGAAATTGTAAAAAGCTGCTCGCAGGTTCTCGCTCCAACGGAAAATCTCCAACGCATCAGACCTGTTTCCGCTAAAAACGGATTTGATATCGCTATGGAATCAGTTCCCATAAGCGAAGTAAATGAAAATGCAAGACGTCTGAACCGTCTGCCATTGGAATTGAAATATACAGGAGATAAGGGGATAAAGCTTGCCGACGTTTATAACGGAGCAAATTCCATGGACGAATTTATCGCGCAATTCAGCGACGAACAGCTTGCCTGCATTATCCGCGGCGAGGGAATGGGAAGTCCGCGTGTTACTGCAGGAACGGCTTCGGCTTTCGGCGGAGTTGCCGACTGCCTTACTGATATGGGAATTCCTGCCGCCTGCTGCTCGGACGGTCCGTCGGGAATGCGCCTCGACTGCGGTACAAAAGCTTTCAGTCTGCCCAACGGAACAATGATAGCTTCAACATTCAATACGGCTCTCGTTGAAGAACTTTTTGAATATATGGGTCTGGAAATGGCTGCCAATAAAGTTGATACGCTTCTCGGACCGGGAATGAATATTCACAGAAGTCCCCTCAACGGCAGAAATTTCGAGTATTTCTCAGAAGACCCCTATCTGACGGGAACTATGGCCGCCGCTGAACTCAAGGGAATGCACAAATCCGGAGTTACAGGAACTATCAAGCATTTCTGCGCCAATAATAAGGAATCGAACCGCCGTTTTCTCGACTCGGTCGTGTCGGAAAGAGCGCTTCGCGAGATATATCTGAAAGGATTTGAGATCGCTGTCAAGGACGGTCAAGCCGACAGCATCATGACTACTTACGGGAAGATAAACGGCTTGTGGACAGCGACCAATTTCGATCTGAACACCATGATTCTGCGCGAAGAATTGGGATATGACGGAATAACCATGACTGACTGGTGGGCGAATCTCGGACGGCGCGGAATGAAAGAGGATGTTACCGATTTCGCCGCGATGACTATCGCTCAGAACGATCTTTACATGGTCTGCTCCGACGGCGGAAACAATGATGACAACACCCTCGCCGCTCTCAGATCAGGTGATCTCAAAAAAGGCGAAATTCAGAGAAATGCCGCAAATATCTGTCGTTTTTTGCTTCGCACCAACGCCATGAAGCGGCTTATGGGAATCGAGGACGAAATTGAAATAATCAACCGACCTGCTGAGGATATTCCATCCAACGAAACTGTTATCTATTACGATCTCGGTAACGATCTCACCCTCGACCTCAGAAATGTCAAAGCTGAAAAAGGCAGAAGTTACAGTTTTGGACTGACTGTCAACACTCCCGGCTGGTATAAGGTGACGATAACCGCATCTTCAACTCAAAGCGCGCTTGCTCAGATACCGCTGACGCTGTTCAGTATGGGTACGGCAAACGCTACGTTCACATGGAACGGCACAAACGGCAAGCCTGTTTCCTTTTCTCAGGAAATACCGATGTTTTCGCATTTTACCGCAGCAAGACTGTATTTCGCTCAAAACGGTCTTGACCTCGTCGATATCAGATTTGAACTATTGGAAAACAGAAAGCTGCCTGTTGAATTGGGAGGTTGATATCAGAATATGAGTATACAGATTTTCGGCGCTAAAAAGTGCTTCGATACAAAAAAAGCTGAAAGATATTTCAAGGAACGCGGAGTGAAATTTCAATTCATCGATATGAAAGAAAAAGGAATGAGCAGAGGCGAATTCACTTCCGTTATGCAGGCTGTGGGCGGAATCGATGCAATGATAAATGAAAAGGCAAAGGATAAGGACACGCTTGTTCTCATGAAATATCTGACGGAAAGCGATAAAGAAGAAAAGCTGTTTGAAAATCAGCAGCTTATCAAAACACCTGTCGTTCGCTGCGGAAAAAAGGCTGTTATCGGCTTTTTTCCCGAACAATTTGAAAATTTTAATTAAAGGAGATTATTATTATGGGTTTGATCAAAGCGGCAGTCGCAAGCTTTAATTCAGTAATGGCTGATCAGTGGAAGGAATTTTTTTACTGCGACTCTCTCCCTACGAACGTTCTTGCCGTTAAGGGCATGAAACGCGTCGGTGCAAATTCGCAGAATACCAAGGGAAGCGAAAATATCATCACCAACGGCAGCGTTGTCGTTGTCAATGAGGGGCAGTGCATGATAATCGTCGATCAGGGACAGGTCGTTGAAATTTGCGCTGTTCCCGGCGAATATACCTACGATATGTCGACTGAACCAAGCATTTTTGCAGGCAGTCTCGGTTCGGGAATCGTCGATACTTTCAAGGCTATCGGAAAGAGAATTTCTTTCGGCGGAAGTACGGGTCATGATCAGCGCGTATATTATTTCAACATCAAGGAGATAACCGATAACCGCTTCGGAACTTCAACTCCCGTGCCGTTCCGCGTTTCATATACCGATCTCGGCAGAAGCTTTACCGTAGGTCTTCGCTGCAACGGCGTTTATTCCTACAAAATCGCCGATCCTATGCTGTTTTATGCAAATGTTTGCGGAAATTTCGCTTCGACCTTCAACCGCGCACAGATTGATAATCAGCTTTACAGCGAGTTTATGAGCAAGCTTCAGCCCGCATTCGCTAAATTATCGGCTTCGATCACTTACGACCAGCTTCCGCTTCATACGGATGAGATCACCCAAGTGATGAAAGAAGTTCTGAAAAAAGAATGGCGTGAAGAACGCGGAATTGAAATTGATAAGGTCGCTATACGCTCCGTTTCTATTCCAAAAGAAGATGAAGACCGAATTAAGAAGTATGAAGATCTTGCATGGAACCGCGATCCTCTCAATGCTGCCGCTAAAATCGTGGAGGCTCAGAATCAGGCAATGAATACTGCCGCCGGAAACGGAAACGGCGCAGCTATGGGATTCTATGGAATGAATATGGCTCAGCAAATGGGCGGTATGAACGCTCAGGGACTATTCAGCATGGGCGCGCAGGCTTCTGCGAATAATAACGCCGCTCCGAATTCGTGGAAATGCGGCTGCGGTACGTCAAATACGGGGAAATTCTGCGCGAACTGCGGTAAGGCTAAGCCTGCTGACGTCGGCGAATGGAAATGCTCCTGCGGCGCGTCAAATACGGGGAAATTCTGCGCAAACTGCGGTAAAGCTAAGCCCTCTGCCGACGGCTGGACTTGTTCATGCGGCGTGGTAAATCAAGGTAAATTCTGTGCGGACTGCGGAAAACCCAAGCCTGCCGGCGCTCCTCTATACCGCTGCGATAAATGCGGCTGGAGTCCTGCCGATCCGTATAATCCACCGAAATTCTGCGCAAACTGCGGAGATCCTTTCGACGATGAAGATATAGTAAAATAAAAATTTGAACTATAGTACTTCTGATTTTACCGTCGGAAGTACTATGAATTTATTATCTACATATTGTTGTGATTGTAATATGATTTTTAGTAAGGTAAATCGAAATTTATAACATGGAGGAATTATATGGCATCGTATACTATATCTAACAAAAAGGATTTGAGTGTATTTAATAATTTAGTTGATATGGATATGACAATGTTATCAATCATGGCACATATAGAAGTAGATTTAAGTATATTGAATCATTATCCCAATCTTAAGTCACTTAATTTATATGGAAAATTTACAGGATATGGACATATTTCTTCACTTGAATATTTAGAAAATCTGAAAATTTCAGGCTATATACCAACCATTAGAAAGTTTTCAGACCTAAGTTTTGTTGAAAAAATTCCAAATCTAAAAAAGTTGTGGCTTGAATGCTTACCATCTGTTATATTATTACCAAATCTACACAATATTTATGCTTTAAAAATCTATGAGTTACATAAAATTGGAAATTTGGATGCATTGCTTGATTCAAAATTGCATTTTCTTGACTTGTGCCTCTGCGTTGATAAAATTTCTGCCACTAAAATTGCTGAAATATTATCAAAAATTGACACTCTTGAAAAAGTAGGCATAATACTTGACAGAAGCGGCAAGAAAGAAGAAGTGATACGAAATCAACTTATTAAACGTGGAAAAGGACATTTAATAGATGATGATGGAGTTTTGTATGGTGAAAATTGGAACAATTTATAATGTCATCGTTAAATTCTGATTTCTACAAGTAATACAATATTAAAAACAAGCCCGAAAACAATTCGTCTGAACCGCTTTCGGGCTAAAAATTTCTATATTGATATTCCGCATTCGTATGCGGATTTTTTTATAAATTATAGAAATTCCTGAAATTTTCTGCAAGTATCATGCGGTTTTCCTCATCTGAAAAGCCAATGCGGAGGAACAATTCAAGCTCGCTTTCATGATTCCACATTGGAAAATCGCAGCCGAAAAAGCATTTTTCCACGCCAAACCCCTTGATTCGCTCAGCCGCCTTTTCGGAACTCATAAACGCAAGAGAACTGCTTATATCGACAAACACATTATCAAATCCAGTGAGGAATTCCTGCGCTTCGTCCCAACGCTCATAGCCGCCAATATGGGCTGCCTGAATTTTAAGATTCGGGAAATTCTCCGCTATTTTACGCACTTTCGACGGAGCAGACCAGTCATATCGAGGATCGCCGCAATGCATCAGCAACGGCAATTTGCCCTCTATCATTTCATAAATTCCGAAAGCTTCCGCAGAATCCGCGTCAAATGTCTGAAAATCGGGGTGAAGCTTAACTCCGTGAAGTCCGAGTTCCATGATCTGCTTTATATCGCCCTCTATGTCCTCGGATTTCGGGTGAGTCGTTCCGAATCCGAAAAATTCAGGATTTGCGACGCATTCCTTCGCTATAAATTCATTGATCGAGCGAACCTGATGTGGAACTGTTGCTGTTGAGCATACAAGATATTTGTTCACGCCTATCTTGTTTCCGCCGTCGATAAGACGTCGGCTCATTCCGCAGCTATCCATATGCAAATCATAAAATTTTCCGACATTTACAGTAGCTTTCTCTGCTATTTTCTCCGGAAAAATATGCGCATGGGCGTCGATTATCTCATATTTATCATATACTTCTTTGTTCATAGCACAAACCTTCTTTTTATATTTTCTTCTATTATTATAGCACTTGAATTTTAAGATGTCAAAGATTTTCAGAATTTTTTTTAGATTTTTCCTTGACAAATTGATATCAACCTGTTATAATGTGTATATAGCATATATACATTATTCATTTTGAGGTGCGCGTACATGGATATCATCATTAGCAATTCATCGGGAGAACCGATCTATAGCCAGATCTCCTCCCAAATCAAAACATTGATACTCAACGGCAGCCTGAAAGAAGGGGACGCCCTTCCTTCAATGCGAAATCTCGCAATGCAGCTGAGAATCAGCGTTATCACCACCAAACGCGCCTATGAAGAACTCGAACGCGACGGTTTTATTGAATCGTATACGGGCAAGGGCAGTTTTATAAAGGCGCAGAACAAGGAGTTGTTTTATGAGGAACAGCTTCGGCAAACTGAGGAACTGCTTTCGCAGGCTTGCGAAAAAGCCAAGCTGTGCGGAGTTTCTCTCGACGAACTAAAGGAAATTCTTAATTTGATTTATGGAGGAAGCCATGAGTGATTACAAAAATGCCGTGGAGATTCGCGGAGTTACAAAAAAGTATGACGGATTTACTTTGAATAACATTAGCTTTAATGTTCCAAAAGGCAGCATTATGGGATTCATAGGACAGAACGGCGCAGGAAAAACTACTACTCTCCGCAGTATTCTGAACATTATTTCCATTGATGATGGCGAAATTAAAATTTTAGGCATGGATCATGTCAAAGATGAAGCGGCGATAAAAGAACGCATTGCTGTGGTATTTGACGAACTTCCCTTTCACGATACCTTTACCGCACTGAATATGGCGAAGATCTTCAAGGGAATTTATAAAAACTGGAGCGACGAAGTATATCAGAATTACCTCGATCGCTTACAGCTTCCGCAAAAAAAGAAGATTGGTAATTTTTCCAAAGGCATGAAAATGAAACTCCAAATTGCCTGCGCATTGTCCCACAACGCCGAACTTCTTGTTATGGACGAAGCCACTACAGGTCTTGATCCAGTTGTTCGAAGTGAAATTCTCGACATCTTCCTTGAGTATTTGCAGGACGAAGGTCACAGCATTCTCATGAGCAGTCATATTACCAGCGATCTTGAAAAAATTGCCGATAATGTTACTTTTATCAATCGCGGCGAAATTCTTCTTTCGGGATATAAGGATACGATCCTTGAAGATCACGGAATTCTGAAATGCAGCAAAAAGGATTACAAAGACATTGATCCCGAGGATTTTGTAAGCGCAAGACTGAACGATTTCGGGGCGGAAATTCTTGTATCCGAAAAAAAAGCCATGCTCAGCAAATATTCGGGCGCTGTCATAGATCCCGTTACGCTTGACGAAATGATGCTTTATTATGTCAACCGAGCCAAGAAAGAATGGCGATAAACGAAAGGCTGCGGTGAAATAAATGAAAAAAATAAACTCTTTATTATATCGCGAGTTCATGCTTATGAAAAAAGGCTTGATACAGAACTTTTTTATAACCTGTTCTCTTATGATACTTGCATGGCTTTTTATGCTAAGCTTCGAAATAGGAAATTTAGCGTTCCTTGCCGAAGATAATTTTACTTATAATATAGGATATAATGTAAGTATATTCATGATCGCCTTTTTAGCCGCGTTATTGATTTGCCAAAATGAAGTTATTGAATCCGATCTCAAAAGCGGCTGGAGAAGATTTTCAATGTCTATTCCTGTATCGCCTGCGGAAAAAGCGCTGGTTAAGACAGTTATCCAATTTATAAAGACTGCTGTGGCTTTTCTCATACTGCTTCTGAATTATGTTGTGATATGCGCGATCACCGGCAATGAATTCAAATCCGATTATCTGATGATTTTTTTGCTGATAATCGCCGTTTCCCTGCTTGCCGATCTTATTACGACGGCGTTCAAGCTTATGTCTAAAAACGAAAAAGCGATGGCTCTTTCAAATGCGTCGCCAATAATACTTATGATACCATTACTTTTTGTTGGTCGTTACTTTATTAATAAATTGCAAAATATCGTACAAACTTTTCTAAACGATCACCCTGATATGACTGACGATGAAATGGCAACAGATATAATATTCTCGATATTTGATTACATAAAAGACGTTTTCAGCCATGTATTCGTTTTTGTTATCCCGTCAATAGTAATCATCTTTGCAGCAGGATTTATTATCAACACCATGATATTTAAAAGGAGGGATAAATAATGAACGGTCTGCTTTACAAAAACATTATTCAGAGTAAACTTTTCCTATTACTGACAGCATTTCTACCGCCTGTCATGATAAGCTTTTTCACCGTGTTTTCATCAGATTTCGAAAAAGGATTTTCCCTGACAACTCTGAAAGAATCCCTCGCCCAATATGCAAGCAATGGTATAATCCTGCGATTTGCATTATATTTTATCTGCTTTTTTATTGTGATCGCGATACAGAATTCAATAATATCAATTGATGAGATGAAAAAATGGGCTTATTTTATTGAGTCAACTCCGAACGGTGCAAAAAAGCAGGTTTACAGCAAATATCTCATGATTTTCATGACGCTTGGTATCTGTCTTATTTCAGTCACTGTCACGGACACGATTCACTGCGCAGTAACGGCGGCTGCGGTCGATGAAACGATGCCGTCTCTTATAGGAATTTTCGTGCTTATGTTTTATGCTATCTTGCTTTATTTCGCGATCGATATTCCTTTTTCAATACGATTCGGTGTGAAAAAAGGCGCAAGAGTAAAATGTATAATATTGGCTATAGCATTATTTTGTACTGTAGTATATTTGCTGTTCGGACCACTTCCCGGAAATACAGAATCAATTTTAGACGCGATTTACGGAACAATAGACAAGATTATTCACAATCAGCTTTCTGAAGAGATCACGCTTATCATGGGTATTATCCCCATAATTTCGGTGATCGGATATGTTATATCATATTTTATTTCGTGCAGATTATTTATGAAGGGAGTTGAAGAATATGACAAATAAAAAAACGGAATGGAAAAGAATAGCTCTTTTTGTAATAATCTCTTTTGCTTTAACGTGGATTCCCGAGATCATTCTAAATAAAACTGTAGGCTTTGACGTTTGGTTTAGCGATCAGCGATATACAATTTTCGGGGTTCTTCTTATGTTTCCGCCTGCAATTGCCAATATTATTACCCGTAAGGCAACTAAAGAGGGTATGAAAAACTCATTTCTTCATCTCAATCTGAAAGGCAACATCAAATTTTATCTTATTGCGCTCCTGATGCCTATTATAATTGGCGCTTTGTCGGGTATCTGCTTTGAACTTTTCTTCGGCAAGCCTGATTTCGGATCTATGTTTAAAAATTATTCTCCTGTCTTTATGATAAGCACTATCCTTAATATTCTCTCGACTTCGGCTGTTATGGCATGGTATACATTCGGCGAGGAATTCGGCTGGCGCGCTTATCTTTACCCAAAGTTGGAAAAGCTTATCGGTACGCCTTGGGCTTGCCTGCTCGGCGGCATTATCTGGGGATTGTGGCATATGTTTCTGACATCGGAAGGGCATAATTACGGTCGTAATTACTGGGGATTTCCTTGGCTCGGCATCATATGCATGACAGTCAGCTGCATTGCAGACGGCGCGATACTTATGTGGATCACTAAAAAAAGCGGAAGCATTTTCCCTGCCGCGATCTTCCATGCTTGCAATAACATCGGCGGTTCGGGAATTTCAAATTTCTTCATCGTAAGTGTTGATACCAATAAAACCATTGAAATTTATCAATGGGCTGTATTTACGCTACCGGAAGTTTTATTAGGCGCGATCTGCTTTATTCTTCTGATAAGAGACAGTAAAAAAGAGTTATATTAGAGTCTGTTCAGTATCTCCCCACGCACGTCTTTTCGGCAAATTTTGCTGAATCCTGCGTCAAAAATCCTTGCCATACGAAAGTATTCCTGCGGATTTTTTCCTTGGCTTCAGCAAAATTATGCTCGAAAATTCACACACGTCGAGATACTGAACAGGCTCTTAGGATAACCCTTTTAAATATTTGTATATGTCATTTTTCTTCGCCAATCCGTCAGAAAAAGCTGTAGCTCCGCCGCAGGCAGTTCCCAATTTGAGCGCATAATCGTAATCGCCGTCAATTAAACCAGCAATAAATCCTGCAACCATTGAATCCCCTGCTCCCACGGAATTTTTTACAACGCCGCTGCATACGCCGCATTTATGGATAATATTGTTTTCATCCAACAGCAGCGCGCCTTTTTCAGCCATGGAAACAAGCACGTTGTTCGCGCCCATTTCTTTCAGCTTTGAAGCACATTCAACGATATCATCATCGCTTTCAAGTGATATACCGAATATTTCTTCGAGTTCGTAATTATTTGGTTTAACAAGAAAAGGCTTAAATTTCAGCGATTTTATAAGCAAATCTTTTGCAGCGTCCACAACTGTTTTTATATCTCTGTCTGCAAGAAATTGGAGTATTCTTTCATAAATATCCGATGGCAAAGTATTTGGGATACTCCCTGCAAGCACAAGCGTATCGCCGTTTTTCAGCATTTTTAGCTTATCGAAAAGTTCCGAGAGCGCTTTGTCGTCTATATCCGGACCGCAGCCGTTAAGTTCTGTTTCCACGTCCGATTTAATCTTGACGTTGATTCTTGAAAAACCATTTTCGAGATGCACAAAATCAGTTTCCACGCCGCTTTCTTTCAGTCCTTTTTCAATTGCGTTTCCTGTAAATCCTGCTGCGAATCCCAACGCTTTTGAGCGGATTCCCAATTCTCCGAGAACTATCGAAACATTGATCCCCTTTCCGCCAAAGTGTATTTCTTCGGACTGCAAGCGGTTTACGCTTCCGATATTTATCCTATCAGCATGAATGACGTAATCAACGGCGGGGTTAAAAGTAACTGTATATATCATCAAACTATCTCCTTATCAAATTTGTATCGCCGCACGTTATTTGTGCGGCGATTCATTAATTAATTATTGATCGTGAAAAAATATGTTTGCCATATCTTCCAATCCATATTCCGAAAGCAGATGTTTTATTCCGTTTTCAATATTATCACGTCTAAATCCATTAGCTTCCAAATAATCATCATATTTTCCGTTCAGATACGAATAAAAAATTATCCCGATTAAAAGATTATCCATTGTTCCTTTTTTTATCATTTCAGAAAGTTCATTGACTGCTTCATTAATTTTTCCAATATCTATCTTGTTTAGCAATTTACCTGCTGCTTCTTTCGATTCTGTATTCTGAATTAACAATAATGACGGAGTTTCATCATCAATATTAAATAATACTTTGACTAACACCCTTATTATTTGACGAATCTGTCGCATAATATAATCCTGCTCAAACATATGATTCCTCCTTTCTGCAAAACTTATTTGCAGAAAGGATTTAATTATTCATTCGTACTTTGCAATCTATTATCGTGTTCGTTTTAAGTTCCGAGTATCGACGAATACAATAAAAGCTGAAAACCTCATCAAACGGAATATATAAAATCAGTTCTTCAATTGGAACAACGATTAATCGCATACATACAATTACGGGTAGAAATATCCACTTTAATAATGTGCTTTTTACAAATGTTATACTCATAAGCATCACCGTATAAGTTTTTATTTTGATACAATCATTATACCATTTTATTATGAAAATGTCAAATTAAAATTGACATCTTTTTGGCAAATTGCTCGAAAATCTGCACACGCTGAGATACTGAACAGGCTTTAAAATACAGAAAATGCTTTTTCGAGATAATTTTCAAGGAAAATATTGCAAAATTCCAACAACTATGCTATAATAAAAGATAACCAAAACATAATTGAAAGGATAGTTTATATGGCTAATAAAGATAAAAATAAAAACTTTGAAATTCCGCGCCCGAAATTTCCCGAGCGCGCCGTTGTTACAGCAGGTATGCCATACGGAAACAAGGAGCTTCATTTCGGTCATGTGGGCGGAATGATGGTTTTTGCCGACACATACGCAAGATTTCTCCGCGATCGTCTGGGCAAGGATAACGTTATTTTTGTAACGGGAACTGACTGCTACGGTTCACCGATCGCCGAGGGCTGGCGCGTTAAGGTTGAAAAAGGAGAATTTAGCGGAACTCTCGAAAATTTCGTTCAGGCTAATCATGACAAGCAGGAGGAAACTCTCGGGAAATACGGAATTTCCCCTGATTTATTCGCTGCGTCGGGACTTGGCAGATCAAAAGAGATACATGAGGAAGTTACAGATTGGTTCATCAGCGCGCTCCACAAAAAAGGACAGCTGAATCAGATAACCACGATGCAGTTTTACGATGAAGAAGCGGAATGCTTCTTGAACGGTCGTCAAGTTATCGGAAAATGTCCTGTTGAGGGCTGTACATCTGAAAAGGGCTATGCCGACGAATGCGATCTCGGTCATCAGTATATGCCCGAGAATCTGCTGAATCCAGTAAGCACTCTCACAGGAAAAGCTCCCACAATGAAGCCTGTTACAAACTGGTATTTCAAACTCCGCGACTATGAGCAGCTCATGAAAGAATGGGTCGAGGAATTGAAAAAACGCAAGGACATTCGTCCTGTTGTTTGGAAAACGATAGACGAATTCCTCAAGCCACCCGTGATTTATATCAAGCGCGAATTTGAAGAAAAATATTTTTCACTTAAGGATACTATTCCAACGCATAATTACCTTGAAGAAAAGAAAAAGCCCTCATTCACGATCGAATTCTCAGACCTTTCCGACTGCGATGAGGCTTGCAAAATTCTGACGGAAAACGGAATCCGATACAGAACCGGAAAAACTCTCGTACCGTTCCGACTTACGGGAAATATTGAATGGGGCGTACCTGCGCCTGTGATGGACGGCGTCGATGGTCTTACCGTATGGGTATGGCCCGAATCGCTCTGGGCGCCTATCTCGTTTACTGAGACTTATCTGGAATCTATCGGTCACGACCGCGAGGAATGGAAAGATTACTGGTGCAGCAAAAATTCAACAGTATATCAGTTTATCGGACAGGATAATATTTATTTCTACGGAATCGCCGAGCCTGCGATGTGGATGGCTCAGCAGAAATCTGAAGAAAAAACTTCAAATCCGCCAGAGGGTGAATTGCAAATGCCTGTTATCGTGGCGAATCATCATATTTTATTTCTTGATAAAAAGGCTTCGAGTTCGGGTGCTGTAAAGCCGCCTATGGCAGACGAACTCCTTGACTATTATACACCCGAACAGCTTCGTATGCATTGGCTTGGACTCGGTCTCGGACAGCGTTCGGTAAGCTTCATGCCGAAACCGTTCAATCCCGATGCCGCGCCTGACGATACCGATCCCGTAGTAAAGGACGGCCTGCTGCTTTCAAATGTTTACAACCGAATGATACGCACGGCATTCTACACGACTCAAAAGGAATTTGATGGAATTCTTCCAGATCTTGCTCCCGAAGAGAACATTCTCGCTGACGCTAAAAAGGCTGTTCTGGAATATGAACGCTATATGGCTAAATTCGCATTCCATCAATGCACTTACGTTCTCGACAGCTACATCAGAAACGGCAGCAAATACATGGCTAAGGCACTCAACGGCGACACTTCCGATAAGGAAAAAACCGCGCAGGCTCTTGCAAATCTTTTCCATATCATACGCACAACTGCGATTCTGCTCCATCCTCTTGCACCTTTCGGAACTGAAAAACTCCGCGAATACTTGCAGGTCGACGAGCGAATCTGGTCATGGGAAACGATTTTCGAGCCGCTGACATTCTTCACGGAATCCGCTCACAAGCTGAAATTCCTGCCTCCGAGAACCGACTTCTTTACGCGCCACGAATCTCAGTTTAATAAGGCTGATGAAGAATGAGGTGATATATTGAATTGGTCAATATATATATGTATATTTCTTCCGCTTTTTATTGTATTTATAGAAAGCATGAGAAGAAAACATTCCTCATCCGCAAGTAAAATAAGAAAGGAAATTAATACTGTCATGTTTGAAACAGCAAAGAAATTTATCGGTCACAAATGTTTGGTACGTTCAATCGCCAATAATGCTGAATGAGGTATCATAAAGGAGGTTACAGAAAATGCTGTAATTATGGACTGCAATGGAAAGGCACATGCTGTTAATCTTGAATATGTAACCTGCATTTAGGAAAACGACAAGAAACCCTCTGTTCTTAAGCAGTTCTTTGACGTTAAATAATAATGAAAGCCCGAAAGGAATTTTCTCCTTTCGGGCTGATTTTTATGCTAATTCTTCAATTGCAAGCTTGATTCTCTCAATGGATTCCGCCTTGCCGAACACTTCCATAAGTTCGGTTGCTCCTCCGGGCGTGATAGCCTGACGTCCAACGGCAACGCGAATCGCCCACATTACCGCACCTGCTTTCTTTTCCTTAGCAGCAGCGTATTCTTTCAGCACGGCGAACAACGTATCGTTATTCCAATTTTCAACGGCTTCGAGAATAGAAAGACAATCTATCAGAACCTCCTTGCAGTTTTCGGGATTCGTCTTATTTTTCTTATTGGTGTACAAATCGGAAGTCATCGGCAGACGCGATGTCACAAATCCGATAAAACTCTCTATTTCACCGAAATATGCAATTCTTGTATGAAGCAGTGCTGCAAGCTTTTTTGTGTTGATATGATCTTCGCACAACTCGTTGAGTATGGGCAGAGCCTTTTCCTCATATACATCGTCGGGAAGCGCCTTGATATATTCCGAATTAAACCACTTCAGCTTTTCATAGTCGAACACCGCAGGAGATTTGCTAAGACCATCAATGCCGAAATTTTCCTTTAACTCGCTCATTGAAAATATCTCCTGATTGGAATCTTTCGGACACCAACCCAGCAGTGCGATGTAATTCACGATAGCTTCGGGAAGATAGCCGTCGTTCACAAGATCCTGAAAACTTACCGCACCGTGACGCTTGGAAAGCTTGGAAACCTTTCCCTCGTCATCTTTTCCCATAAGCAATGGAAGATGAACGTAAGTCGGTCTCTCCCAGCCGAATGCGTCATAAAGCAGGCGGTATTTCGGCGTCGAAGTGAGATATTCATTTCCGCGCACGACGTGAGTAACGCCCATGAGATAATCATCAACGACATGGCAGAAATTATACGTCGGATAACCGTCAGCTTTGATCATTACCTGATCTCTGAGTTCCGAATTGTCGATCTCGACCTCTCCGTAAACTTCATCGACATAAGAAGTCGTTCCCTCTTCGGGCATTTTCTGACGGATAACATAGGGAACGCCTGCCGCCAGATTCTTCTTGACCTCTTCCTTTGAAAGACTGTGGCAATGACCGTCGTAACCGCCGATACCGTTTTCATCTTTCAACGATTCCAGTCTTTCGGGAGTGCAGAAGCAGTAATAAGCATTGCCGCTCGCAATGAGCTTTTCGGCATATTCCTTGTATATCGGCAGTCTTTCGCTCTGAATATACGGACCGTGTTCACCGCCTATGACAGGACCTTCGTCGTAATCGATACCTGTCATTTTAAGCGTGTCAAGAATTACATCAGATGCGCCCTCAACAAGTCGAACCTGATCTGTATCTTCAATTCTGAGGATAAACTTTCCGCCTTGTGATTTTGCGAGAAGATACGAATACAGCGCCGTCCGCAGATTGCCGATGTGCATAAACCCTGTCGGCGACGGAGCAAAACGTGTTGTGATTGTTTTTGACATATTTATACCTCTAATCTATTAGAACCTGTCTTTACAAGAATCTCACGCATCTTTTCAGCAAATTTTGCTGAATCCTACGTCAAAATTTTTTGCAATACGACAGTAATCCTTCAAATTTTTTCCTTGTCTTCAGCGAAATTTGCTTGAAAATCTATGCAATCTTCTTGTGAAAACAGGTTCTTATCTTTTAATGAAATATTCCTCATACCATACAAGGAATGTGTAGATAGTCCAGATTTTTCGCCAATTATCGGAATTTCCGCCGATATAATCATCAAATATAGCATTGATCTCATCAATGTTGAAGAACTCGGCAGCCATATCGCTTCTGAATTTCGCCTTGACGTCAGCGTTATATCTGTCGTCCGCCAGCCAAATCCTGATCGGAACGATAAATCCCAGCTTTTTGCGGAATGCGATCTCATCGGGCAGAACCTTTGCGGCAGCGGTACGGAATGCTACTTTATTTGTTGTCTCATTTACTTTGAATTCCGACGGCATACGCGACGCAATATCAAATATTCTCCTGTCGGTCAAAGGCATACGAATTTCAAGACCAGCCGCCCTGCTCATCTTGTCAACATTCAAATAAATATCGCCCTCAAGCCAAATTTGAATATCAACGTCCGACATCTTCGTCAGCGGATCAAGACCATCAGTTTCATCGTAAATATATTTTACAAGATTGATCGGCAGCACATCGGGGTTGTAATTTTTTAGAATGCGCTGTTTTTCGTCCTCTTTCATAATGTTAGTATTGCCAACATAAAAAGTTTTCAGATTTTCACCATATCTCTCGGCATTGCGATACATATTGTAGCCGCCGAAAAATTCGTCCGCACCCTCACCCGAGTAGCAGATTTTAGTATGTTCCGCCGCAGCTTTGCAGCCAATAGCGAACACGATTGCCGAGGCGTCGCCGAGAGGCTGCTCCATATTATACATTACATAAGGAACAATATCGAAATACATTTCAGGAGTTATGCGGCAGCGATTATTTTCTCTATCAAGTATCTCAGCAGTTTTCTTTGCAAGTGGCGATTCATCGAATCTTTCATCGTCATATCCGCAGGAATCCGTAGTTTTTACGTTGGACATCGCCAAAACGTATGAAGAATCCACGCCGCCAGACAGAAAGGATTCCGCCGTTTCATGCTCTTCAAGCACTTCAGGCATGATTTTTTCGATAGTGCCATGGATTTCATCAGCCCATTCTTCAACAGTTTTCGAATTATCAGCCTTAAAATCCGGTTTCCAATAACGCTCTACAGTCAGGCTGCCGTTTTTGAATTCAAGCCAATGACCGGGCATAAGTTTTTTGACGCCCTTGAAGAAAGTTTCTTCACCGGCAACATATGTCAGTGTCATATATATTTGAAGCATATCAACGTTAAGTTCCTTAACAAAACCATCCTGCTCCATAATTTTTCGGATAGAGCCGCTGCAAAGAATTCTATTGTCGGCAGTCACATAATAGTAAAAAGGCTTAGTTCCGAAATGATCGCGCAGGGCAAAGATTTTCTGTTCTTTTTCATCAAAAATGGCGAAAGCGAACATTCCGTAGAGATGATCAGCAATAGTATTTCCCCATTTTTCGTAAGCCGCCGCAATTATAGCAAACTCGCGCTCTTCACGGCGAAGAGAGCTGTCAACGTTCAGCTCCGCACAAAGACCGCGCCAATTTCTAATATGACCGCTGTATTCAAGTATTCTCGTCATGTAATATCACCTCAAAGCATATTCTTCATGTTCATATATCTGTGGACGGCTCATTAAAGCGTTCAGCGCCGAAGCAGCGTCGCCGCCCTCAAACAGCACTTTGTTAAGCTGTTCCGTGATAGGCATTTCAACGCCAAGCTTATTTGCAAGCTCATAAGCGGCACGGCAGCAGCAATAGCCCTCAACTGTTCCGACCTGCTTGACAGCTTCTTCAGGAGTCATTCCCTGCCCGATAAGTCTGCCGGCACGGGCGTTTCTGCTGTGAACACTGGTACACGTTACTATGAGATCGCCGATTCCCGTCAAACCGCTGAAGGTAGTCATTCTTGCGCCTGCCGCAACGCCAAGCCGCGTTATCTCATGAATACCACGGGTCATCAAAGCCGCCCGTGAATTATCCCCGTAACCCATTCCGTCGCATATTCCGCAGCAGAGAGCAATAATATTTTTCAGCGCGCCGCCGAGTTCGCAGCCTTTTACATCGTCGCTGAGATAAATTCTGAGACTTTTATTGCTCAGCTGCTCCTGAATATATTTTGCCATTTCCTTATTTTCGGACGCCGCTACCATAGTTGTTGGAACGAGTCGTGCAACTTCCTCGGCGTGTGAAGGCCCCGAAAGCACAACAAGCTTATTTACCCCGAGTTCCTCTGAAATCACGGTGCTGAGAAGTTTCAGGCTGCCCTCTTCAATTCCCTTGCCGGAATTTACAACAACTGTTTTTTCATTGATAAAAGGTTTAGCCTGCTTCGCCACGCTTCTCACAAAGCTTGACGGAATGCCGAAAATGAGAATATCGCAGCCTTTGATGCAGGAAATATCGGAAGTAAGATCAATTTCATCGGGAAGTTTTACTCCCGGCAGTTTTGTCTTATGTTCACCGTTTTTCCTGATCTCGTCGATCTCCTCCTGAAATTTCGACCAAACCGTGACATTATGCTTTCCCGAAAGCATCGCGCTGATTGCGAGACTCAATCCGAAGCCTCCCGAGCCGAGAATAACAATATTTGCCATATTGCGCCTCCTTTAGAATCTATTTATTATTTGAAACTTTAAACGAAAACTTTGATTCCGTGCCTTCCTTGAGACGTTGAATATTGCTGCGGTGACACCAGATTATCATTCCTGCCATCGGGATACTCAGCAGCATGTAGATAAAACTTCTGCCGAATGAACAGTCATCAACTATCCATGATATGAGCAGGATAGCAGGAGGCCCGTAAGCCGTAGCCATCAGCGAAGAAAGTGAAACATATTTTGTAAGCGCCATAACTGCAATAAAAATCAGTAAAAGAGCAAGCGATACCTTTGGATTGATTATTATGAACGCCGAAACTCCCACAAGAACTCCCTTTCCGCCTTTGAAATTGTAGAAAACAGGGAATACATGACCTAAAATAGCGCATAATCCTGCGATATAACCGATATAATGCGTATCGTTGTCGGGAGTAAGCCCGGCGTGAAGAAGCCCTGCAAATAAACGCGACATCGCTACAGCAAGAACGCCCTTTGAAATATCGCCCACAAGAGTAAGCAGCGCGCAAGCCGGACCGCAGCAGCGATAAGTATTTGTAAGTCCTGCGTTGCGGCTTCCCATAGTGCGTATGTCTTCATTTTTCATTATCTTGACAATAATTATTGAGAAGTTCAGGCTTCCCAGTATATAGCCGATAACAGCGGCAAGAACAATAGCAAAAAATACTTTCATTATTTATCGTTTCCTCCTCTTTCACGTACCACGAAACGTACCGGCGTACCCTCGAGACCGAAGGTAGAGCGAATCTGATTTTCAATATATCTTCTGTACGAAAAATGGAATAAGTCCGCTCTGTTGACGAACGTTACAAACGTAGGCGGCTTTGTGGACGGCTGCGTCATGTAGTATATTTTCAGTCGTCTGCCTTTATCCGACGGCGGCTGAACCCTTGTTGTAGCATATGCAAGAACATCGTTCAACATTCCCGTTGAAATTCTCATACTGTTCTGATCGTTTGTATACTTGATAAGCTCATACAGTTTATTTATACGCTGTCCCGTCTTTGCTGAAATAAAAACGAAAGGAACGTATGACATAAAACTGAAATCGTTCTCCAGCTTGGTGCGAAATTCCTGCATCGTCTTATCGTCTTTTTCGATCAGATCCCACTTATTCACAGCAACAACGCAAGCCTTGCCCTGCTCATGAGCATATCCTGCAACTTTTGAATCCTGCTCGGTAAACCCCTCCGTTGCGTCGATCATTATAACGCAAACGTCCGACCTGTCGACCGCCATATATGCGCGCAGTACACTGTAATGCTCAACTTTTTCGGTAACCTTGGATTTTTTTCGGATTCCTGCTGTGTCGATGAATACGAATTTTCCATATTCATTTTCGATGACCGTATCCGTAGAATCACGCGTAGTACCTGCAATATCTGAAACGATAACACGTTCCTCGCCTGCAATTTTATTGATAAGTGAAGATTTACCTGCATTCGGTTTACCGATAACGGCTACCTTTATATGATCTTCGGTGTACTGCTCATCAGCTTCGTCGGGCAGAAATTTATATATCTCATCAAGCATATCGCCTGTTCCGTGACCGTGGACGGAAGAAACAGGAAACGGATCGCCGAGTCCGAGATTGTAAAATTCGTAAAGCTCCATAGGAGTTTCGCCTAAGCTGTCAACCTTATTAACGCACAAAACAACGGGTTTTCCGCTTTTCTGAAGCATATCTGCAACAGCGTAATCATCTGCTGTAACGCCGCATCTGATATCGGTAACAAGAATAATTATGTCTGCCTTATCAATGGCAAGCTGAGACTGACGTCTCATTTGAGCAAGGATAACGTCCTTACTCTCAGGCTCGATACCGCCCGTATCAACCACCATAAATTCCTTGCCGCGCCACTCGCATTTCGAATAAATACGATCGCGGGTAACGCCCGGCGTATCTTCCACGATAGAGAGCCGCTTACCGATAAGCTTGTTGAAAAGTGTCGATTTACCCACGTTCGGTCTGCCGACAACTGCAACTATTGGTAATGACATGGTGCATTCTCCTTTCTTATATTCCTATGAAAGCATCAAGAAGTTCGTAGCCGTCGTTCTGCACTGCACGAATCTTGATGTTAAGTTCTCGTTCAACCTCCTCGACGGTCAGATCGTCAAGAAAAATATCAGTACCATGCATGAGCATCGCCGACGATATCAGCAATTCCTCTCCCAGTTCCTTATCCTTTAGCTGAGCTATGAGATCCTGCGCAGTGATAAGTCCCGTCACAGTAATGGTTTCGCCGAAAAAATCGTTGCGTATCGGATAAACGCTGCATTTCAGCTTCGGAAATTTTTCCTCTGCCTTATGTGCAAGATCGGTGATTATCTTAAACGGCGCGCGACCTGTTGCAATGGAAATACGTCGTTCATCGCCCTCCCATTCCGCAAGATCAAGAGCGGCGCAAAACTCATCAATAAGCGAACGAAGCATTCCCACGCCGTTTTCATATTGAGGATAATCCTCATAATATTCCGCATCGGGAAGCGGTCTGTCAGCAATCAGGAAAAATTCATCGGACGGAAAAACCGTGCGCGTACCATATTTTTCCAGCAAATCGCGCTGAAATTCCTCAATGATATCAATAGTCTCCCCTGCTGTTTCCGTGTTAAACGTAGTCAGCGGATATAATCCCTCGCGAAATTTCGTAACTCCCACAGGCACGACCGCCATGCTTGAAATATTCGGCATAAGATTGGCAAGATCGCTGAGAGTACGTCTCAATTCCGCGCCATCGTTGAAATTCGGGCAGCAGACTATCTGACAGTTAAGCTGTATGCCGCTTTTCGCAAGCTGATACAGGTATTTAAGCTTTTCGCCCGCGAATTTATTGCGCATCATTTTCACACGGAGTTCGGGATTTGTTGTATGGACAGAAACATTGATGTTCAGTTTCATTTTAATAATTCTGTCAATATCCGACTGATCGAGATTGGTCAGCGTAACATAATTTCCATGCAGAAATGAAAGACGCGCATCATCGTCCTTAAAATACAGAGTCTTTCGCATATTTGGCGGCATCTGATCGATAAAGCAGAAAATACAGCGATTGCTGCATCTCTGCTTGTTATCCATAAGAAACGTATCAAATTCAAGCCCGAGGTCATCATACTCATCTTTTTTTACGCTCAAAGACAGTTCTTCACCGTTACGGACAATATTGAGTTTCACATTGACTTCGGCAGCATAGTACATATAATCGAGAACGTCCTTGATAGGATTCCCGTTGATATTTATCAGCATATCGCCTGCAATTATTCCGCATTTTGCGGCAGGAGAACCGCTGACAACACTTTTTATTTTAACCATTGGTGATCTTTCCTTAAGAACCTGTCAATGTAATAAAATCCACACACAATTTCTATATGGACAGGTTCTAAAATAATAAAAGAAAAAGGAGAGAAAGCCTCGCCTCCTCTCCTCCTCATGTATCGGTTAGCCGATTATTCTGCGTCCAGATTAAGAACTTTAACGCCCTTATAGAATCCGCAGTTCTTGCAAACCTTGTGCGGAGCCTTGATCGCGCCACAGTTATCGCACTTGGACATTGCGGGTGTATTGAGCTTCCATACAGCAGAACGTCTCTTATCACGTCTTGCCTTGGAAGTTTTTCTCTTTGGTACAGCCATTCTGGCACCTCCTTACAGAGCTTCACAGCTCAATGTTATTTGTGGGATAATTGACATCGCCCATTTCAGACAACATCAAATAACCTCTGTTTGATGTTCGCAGACCGATTCATTCAGATCGCAGCCACAAATCATACAAAGCCCTTTGCAGTCGTCTTTGCACAAAATTTTGGTCGGGAGATCAAGAAGAAGATCGGTAACCGCAATTTCATTCAGTTCAATGCTCTCGCCGTCGGCAACGATATATTCATCATTATCGCCGCTGACAGAAGGAACAACAATATGGTCGCAGTCAAAATGATAAGATCTTATCATTTCTTTCAGGCATCTGTCACAGGTAACAAGCAGTTCGGAATCCAGCGTATAAATCAAATGAACGATACCCGCCTTATTATAGATCCTTCCCTTGACAGAAACAGGCGACTGAAATTTCACGCCCTTGATATCAGCAAGTTCTTCCGCTTCGATGCCATAATCAATATCCTTAGACTCGCCGGGGATACTGAAAAGCTGTTTTAAATTAATCTTCATATTAAAAATCCTTCAGAGCATCACAATTTTAATTATACACCAAACAGCAGAATATGTCAATAGCTGTCGGTGAATTTTTTGGAAATTTACTTAATAAACTTCTTAACGTTGTCGGAAAGTTCATCGGGATCAGCAGAAACGGTGAATACAACGGTAGTGTCATCACCTGTAAGCTTGTCCAGCTTTTCGAGCATATTTCCGAAAGCATCGTAATCTCTTCCGACGATCTTGAAGATACCGTCAACGAAGATCTCCTTGATGTCGTAGTTACCTGCGAGCATACCAGCAACATAGCCGTAGAAAGCGTCAATACCCTCGATGCCGAACTGCTCAACGTCGCACCATCTAACCTTATAGCTGATTGAACGTCTGATATTATCGCCCTTTTCAATGCAAACGATGTTACCGTTGGTAGATTTTACAGTATCGTTGATCTGATCAATAAGGATCTTAGTTTTGCCTGTACCCTTTTTTCCGGTAATAAGATTTATCATATTTTACTCCTTCCACCGCCTTTCGGCGGAGTGTTTTAATGTATTATGTTTACAGCTTCCGCTGAATCAACCGAGTTTAGCCTCAAGAGCAGCCTTTGCGCCCTCATAACCTGGCTTGCCGAGAAGAGCGAACATATTCGACTTATAACTCTCAACGCCTGGCTGATTGAAAGGATTTACACCGAGTACATAACCTGAAATTGCGCAGGCTTTCTCGAAGAAATAAATCATGTAGCCAACGCTTTCTTCGGTAGTATCTTCAAGTTCAAGTATCATATTCGGAACGCCGCCCTCTGTATGAGCAAGAACAGTACCCTCGAAAGCCTTTCTGTTTACAACCGACATATTCTGATTTGTGAGGAAGTTGAGTCCGTCAAGATTTTCAGCGTCCGGCTCAAGGAAAAGATCGGTTTTGGGATTCTTAATGTCGACAACGGTCTCAAACATAATGCGCGCACCGTCCTGAATATACTGACCCATAGAGTGAAGATCAGTTGAGAAAGTAACGGAAGCCGGGAAAATACCCTTGTTGTCCTTGCCCTCGCTCTCGCCGAAGAGCTGCTTGTACCATTCAGACATCATAACGAAGCTGGGATCGTAAGATACGAGCATTTCAACAGCTTTACCCTTTCTGTAGAGGATATTTCTGAGAGCGGCATATTTATAGCAGTCATTGTTGTCGAAATCAGCCATAAAGTCAGCCTGAGCCTTTGCAGCGCCTTTCATAAGGGCGTCAATATCGCAGCCTGCAACAGCGATCGGAAGCAGACCAACGGCAGTAAGAACAGAGAAACGTCCGCCTACATCGTCGGGAATAACGAAAGTCTCATAGCCCTCAGCGTCGGAGAGATTTTTAAGAGTTCCCCTTGCCTTGTCGGTAGTAGCGAAGATGCGGTTTTTCGCCTCTTCCTTGCCATACTTATCCTCAACCATCTTCTTGAAAATACGGAAAGCAAGAGCAGGCTCTGTAGTCGTACCCGACTTTGAGATAACGTTTATGGAAAAATCCTTGCCCTCGCAGAGAGAGACTATCTCGTTGAGATAAGTGGGATTGATGCTGTTTCCAACGTAATATATATCGGGAGTATCTTTCTTGATATTATTGTAAAGGGGCGATTTCAGAAGTTCGATAGCAGCTCTTGCGCCGAGATACGAACCGCCGATACCGATAACAATAAGAATATCGGAATTAGCCTTTATCTTTTCAGCGGCAGCCTTGATTCTTTCAAATTCTTCCTTGTCGTACTCAGTAGGAAGATCGACCCAACCAAGGAAATCGTTTCCGAGACCCGATTTGCTGTGAAGCATTTCAGCAGCAGTTTCGACCTGAGCCTTTATACCGGCAAGCTCATCATCGTTAATAAAATCAGCGAGATACTTTGTGTTAAGTTTTAATGACATTTTTATAACCTCCATAAATGCGGACAGATGGCATAGCCGTCCACACATTACAAATTACCTATCTTATAATACTATATTTTGAGAATTTTTTCAAGTACCTTTACAAAACAAATTGTACTTTTGTTAATTCATACCAATTTTCAACAGACTATTTCAGTAAATTTAACAACACTTTTTTCAGCACAAACTGCGGAGTCAGCTTTTCAACTTTTTCTGATGTAACTATTTCGATTTCACATACAAGATTTTTATCGCTGTAAAAAGCCGCTGTGCCTATTCTCTGTCCTTTTTCGAGAGGAGCGGTCAGATATTCGGGTATCACCACCACGGTACTGAGCTCATTGACGCCGCGTGGGATAACGAGACTGCTCTGCCGTCTTAGATGTACTTCAACCGCCGAATCTTCGCCGTTCCGCACCTTTATAGGCATGAGCATTTCGTCCGGAAACATAGTTGCTGTGACCTTATAATCATTGAATCCCTTGTTTGCCAGCATTTTTGCGCCTTTCAAAGACGAATCCTCATCAGGAGCGCCAAGAATCACCGAAATATAGCAAGTACCGCTTTCATTGACAGCGCCCTCGGCAATGCAAAACCCCGATTCGTCGGAATGGCAAGCCTTAAATCCGATATGTCGCTCATAGCTTAGCGCAAGACGATTTTCGCTCACCAGTTCTGTCTGTCCGGATTTTACGAAATCGCGCCAGGTTTTGAAATACGGGCGCAGAAATTCAAATCGTGAAAGCTGCGAACAGATTGCCGCAATATCGGCAGCTGTAGAATACTCTCGCTCATCGTAATAACCATACGGAGAATAAAACGCCGTATTACGCAGTCCCATATCAAAAGCTTCCGTATTCATGCGCCGAACAAATTTTTCAATGGTTTGCTCCGATTTTTCAGCAAGAACAGTCACAGCGTCATTGGCATTTCCGATTATCACAGACTTAATCAGTTCCTCGACCGTCATGGTATCTCCCGCTTCAAGCCAAACGACAGCGCCTTTAGTACCGGTTACGGAACTCGAAGCGGTAATCTCTGTTGACATCAAATATTTTCCAGTTTCAATATCCTCCGCAATAAGCAGAAGCGTCATAAGCTTGCTGAGATAGCCGACGTTCCGCTTCTGATCGGCATTTTTTTCCTCCAATACAGTTCCCGTTACAGCTTCCGCCAGAACATAAGCTTCCGCACTGTCGAGAATTTCAGAAGTTTCGGCAAATGCGTATAAAGGCAGTATCAACGCCGACGTAATAAGCAGCGATAAAATAATGCAGATTTTTTTCATGTCATCACCTCTGCATTATTTTATGTTAAAATTTCGTGCAATATTACGCAATATTACACGAAATTGCGATACAATTTCGTGCGGTTGATTCCTATCAAAAACCCGAAGTGATGATAAATCCGTCGCTGTTGTTGCCCGAAACGGAATATCCTCCAGCGATCGGCACGCGAACAGGCGTAACATCACCGCTTACAGGCTCATAATAAATAGTATAATTGCCCGATTCCGTCGGATAATTTAGCGGAGATTCCGCAGTATAGCCCTTCAGCATTCCAACATATTCCTCAAGGCACAGATTTTTCTGAGCCATGATCTCAGCATGTGGAGCACCCACATACACAAGATGCCAAGGGCAAAATTCCTGCCCCGTAACAGTTGATTTTCCCTCAGGATATCTCACGATAAATCCGTATTTACAGCAGTTTTCAATAATCCATCTCTGGGAATCCATGCCGTCGTAGGAAATGAGCGATTCATAACCCAAAATCGCAAGATCCACGGAATTTCCGGCTGCACTGTCGGGAAACGCCCTCGGGCATACCGAACCGTCGGCAGTATATGTATTTGTAGTTCCGTAAACCACGAAATCGCTTAAGTCCGTAGCCGTGTGATAATCGGTCATAAGGAGATTCAGCGCCTCCGCAGCGGCTTCGTTAAGCGACATATCGCTGCCCGCTATCGAATAAAACTCGTTTTGGTATTCACTAAGGTTTACCATCTTCACATTATCCGCAGGCATAGCAGGACTTTCCGCAGTAGCAGGCACAAGATATCCGCGCGAAAGCTCGGACGCTGCGATCTCATATTTTGTAAATCCCTCCATTTTAGGCTCGTCAAAACCTATGGAGTTTTCCTCATTACCTTTGGTAGAAGCAATATTTGCCGGCGGATCATTGGGCTTTATGGTGAAAGTACCGTTTACTGTAATTTTCACGTGCGAATCGGTCTTGAAAAAATCGCGCCTGATGCTGTCGAATATCATAATAACACCGACGATACCAATCATTGCAGCGACTATTCTGCCCATTTTTATGCGCACTTTCTTTTTCTTTTTTTCTACAGGCATCTTCAAGTCCTCCGTATGTTCTGCTCTTTTCAAGTAAGCTTACTATAATTCACAAGATTAATCGGTCAAGCTTGTTAAGCTTATCTACAGCAATTCCACTTGAGATAAATAAGGAGTTCGCTGATAAGAATTTTCCACAGACTGCATTGTTGTCTTTGCTGTGAAAAATTTTTATCCATCTCCTTTCCTCTTGATCTCAATTGGAATTTCTGTAAGTGCAAATTTATCCTTTTTAACATTATATAACATTTTTCAAAAAATGTCAACCGGAAATTCCAAAACTTTTCCGTTTGGCACAATTTTTATAACTTGTCCACATAGGAATGACATGCAGATTTTCGAGCGTATTTTTTATGAGGACAAGGAAAAATCCGCAGGAATACTGTATGTATTTCAAGCAAAGCAAAATGCAAAAAAATAAGTCAGGCAGCGTTTTGGAGGTTATTAAACAGGTCTATTTTTGATTTATCAAACGATACACCATTTCAGAGTAGATAATTGGTATAATTATCATGAATGCAATTATCATGATAACAGCAATAAAATTGTTCACAAGAGAAAATGGTATCATCACAATTCCACATATGAAAAATATAACTCCCGTAAAGCGATGTGTTTTATCCCAGACTTCCTGATTACCGAGCGTATGCGGCGTCCTGATGCCTAAGAACATATTCCGACGTATCTTAGGCATATAATTTCCGGCAATTACATATAAAACAGCCGTAAATGTACAAACTACAGATGTGATATTTTTTATTTGTCCAAGAGAATAAAGCAGAATGAATAATTGTGCAAAACAAAGCATAGCAGGAGAAATAAAACGGATAGCTCTGTTTATAAAATCTCGTTTACCTGTTTGATGAAATAAATTTGTAATAAGACATAGTATCAACTGTATTACAGTCATTAAAAGGGGGATACCGAATACCGCAAAATTTTTTGAAGAGTATTGATTAGGTTGACCATATACATTAAAATTTGTGGCTATTCTATCCGGAAGCTTGTTGTAAACTGAAATTTCCGGAATTATGACTACTGTACACAGCAAGGCAGAAATCAGGTCAGCTTTGCTCAATCGTATTTTTTTCATAACTCATCGACCTTTTTCTTTCAGTATTTTCGGTAAATTGTGATACCCACATCATGATCTCCTCAAACACAGATGTGTTCAATGAATAAAAAATGAAATTCTTTTCTTTTGTTTCATATATCAGTCCGGCTTTTTTTAACTGCTTAAGATGATAAGATACCGTAGCAGCCGTCATATCAAACTGTGATGAAATTTCTCCTGCCGATTTTCGTCCGTCTCGTAACATGGTGAGGATTTCACGTCTTGCAGGGTCTGAGAGAGCTTTAAAGGTTTCGGGAAAGCCCATAGTTATATCCTTTCTATTCTATAGTTGTCTTTTGTGAGTGAGCGGCAGTGAGGCAAGCAGGGATAATACAGATAATGCAATTGTTATCAGCATTGCATTAAAGTAGTCACTCGGCTTGTTCTGAGCTGTCATCAGTGAAGAACTATCCAAAATGAAAGTTGGGATATATTCCTTGATTTTACCAAACATACCGAGGATGTACATTGCTGCATAAATTCCGCCGACTCCCATCATAACCTGTGGAGAGGAATTTAAAAATGCTGAAAACAGTGTTAATATGCAAATCAGGAATATTCCTATAAGCCACCAGCAAAATGCCATAAATGCAAGGTTATTTACCACCGAATTATCCCAATAATACGCAGTATAACCGTAGGTTATCC
The DNA here is from genome assembly GCA_964401315.1 of uncultured Alistipes sp. Taxonomy (GTDB): domain Bacteria; phylum Bacillota; class Clostridia; order Oscillospirales; family Ruminococcaceae; genus Ruminococcus. The sequence goes on along the minus strand of CAYNYB010000012.1, from coordinate 15,437 downwards.
CGAAACAAAGTCCAAAACCAAGACTCCATGTAATAATCATTACAACAGCTTTTGAAATAACAATACTGTTTCGGGAAAGTCCTTTTGTAATGATCGGTATAAGTGTTCCGTTAGAGTATTCTCGTGTAAATGTACCGCAGAACATAATCAGCATCACGATCATTGCCATTGGAATATTCTTGACAAACTGCCCCCATGAATCCATAGCTGTAACTGTTACTTCGCCAATAATGATCCCTTGACCGAAAGAATCGGCAGACTGCTCCAGAATCCACGGAGTGAGTTTTGCAACAGCAGGATTCATTATTCCAAACAGAACGAAGATTAAACCTAAGATCACCAGCTTCCCCGAACGTGAAAGTTCGAAAAACTCTTTTTTAAGAAAAGCGAAAAAACCATTCATTTTCCGATCACCTCCATAAACAGATCTTCAAGATTTGGCTCGTGACGCTCATAGCGTATTATCGAAATATGCTGTGCGGCAACAAAGCTCAATATTTGTTCAGCCTGATTAGCGGAGGCATTTTTAAACATGAGCTTTCCCTCCTGCGCTTCGGCATACGGAAACGCTTTAGTGATCTTTGAGATATCCTCAGAGTTTTGCAGTAACAATTCTATATCAGGATCTGAGCGCATATGCTTTATCTCATCTATTGTTCCTGATATGACAATATTTCCATCCTCCAAAAGGGCAATTCGATCGCATACCTTTTCTACATCAGAAAGGATATGCGTTGAAAAAAGTACCGATGTCTGCTCTTTTGAAGCGGAAAGAATATCCAGTATTTCTTTTCTTCCCACAGGATCAAGCGCAGAGGTCGGTTCGTCGCATATCAACAGCTTTGGTCTGTTTATCAATGCCTGAGCGATACCCAAGCGTTGTTTCATACCTCTTGAGTATCCTTTGATCCTGTGCTTTTCGTTTGTGAGTCCCACAAGCTCAAGCAGCTCATCGCTCCGATTTTTAATATCGGACGATTTCATTCCCGTAACATCTCCGCATAGCCTGAGATATTCGCGGGCAGTCATATAAGAGTAAAATTCCGGTACATCGGGCAGGTAGCCGATATGCCTGTTAGTCAGGTTATGACCGTATGCTACCTTATCTCCACATATCGTGATCTTTCCGCTATCGATCTGAAGCAGACCCAGAATAGATTTCATAGTCGTGGTTTTACCTGCACCATTACGCCCAATAAAGCCGAAAATACATTTTGGCGGAACAGAAAAGGTCACATTCTGCAAAACTTTTTTATCTCCGAAACGTTTGGAAACATGGGATAGTTCAAGAATATTCATTCCGACGTTAATCCTCCTCTTTTCCGAGAATAAAATACAGTATCGGACCTATAAAATTCATTCCAATTATTGCAATGATAAGCCATAAAGTGCGGTTTCCGCGTTTATAGTGATCGTGCTTGAGAATATGGACGATAGTGTATGCAAGCAATCCGAACTGAACCACAGCAAGCGGAATCAAAAAGGGCAGAAATTCATTCAAATTATCCATTATTATGTCCTCCGTTTTAAACAATGTGAATTTAGAAACACTTCAAATTTGAAGTTTATCTAAATAGATTATAACACACATTACTCAATTTGTCAATAGGAATTTAGAACTTGTGTTCATTGGATTTTTTTCTTTGTCTTCAGAAAAATTATGCTCGAAAATCCGCCTCCCCCAAGATACTAAACAGAATCTTATAGTAAGCCTACATGAAAATCAGACAAAAGGAACTGAATAAAAATTTTTCATAGCAAGGACGACAACGCGGCTATAGAAAGTTTTTATCGGTGAACTTATTTGATTTTCAAGTATGGTTACTATAGTACTGTCGGCAAAAACAACTCCCTGCAAAAATCAATTTTGCAGGGAGTTCAAATTAAGGAGGTTGGATAATGTAGATTGCATTATAATATTTTGAAAGGATTTAGTAATTGTAATGGTAATCGTTAAGGCTGTCTGTCTGACCGAAGCACCACAGCGTAGTTCCCCACTCATCTGCCTCCAGATATTCAACATCCAACGCATATATATTATCATATGGATTATACGCAATTTCTGCCTTGACCATAGCGTAAGCGGAACTTTCCATATAGAAAGTAATTTCATCGCCATTTCGTTCGTATGTGAAAGGTATTTCTGTAATCGTGCTTTTTGTTACATTACGTGGGTGTGATAATATATATACAGTTCCGCTGACACCGTCTTCTTTGAACTCAATTGTTCTTCTGTCAGTATAATTGTAATTTTCGTCCATATTGCCGAAGCACTTAGCCCAGATCGTTCCATTCAAAGTATCAGGTTTTGTTCCTATAAAATAGTACTTTCTGAATGGTGGTTGTTTGGTACTGAAATTAAATATGTCGCCGTCGTCAAATTGTACAGTAAAACTTGTAGTATCATTTGAATTTACAATAGTTCCTGATTTGTCACCGAAAGAAAACTTATTTTCTACGATTTCATAGTTTGTCTTTACTATTGTACTGCCGATTGCATTGCCCGTCTCATCAAAAAAGTATTTTGTGAGCGTACCGTCCGGCATGAACTCAAAGCCCATATATCCATGAATACCTCTTGTTATCTCACCACAATAACCACTAACGCCTGCTATTTCAACATAATAAAGATTATTCAAATAAGTTTTCTGTAATTGTGATGCAGGAGTGGTACTATGTGCCGGTGTTGTAGTGGTGGAATTTTGTGATACCGAGTTGTTGGAATTATTAACAGGTGATTCTCCTACATATCCTGTAACAGTCGACGATGTCTGTGAACTTCCGCTCACAATTATTCCCGAATGTTCATTAGCGTTTGCAGAATCATAATCGCTGGCAGTATGGTTATTGTCTGATGCTGTAACAGTAGTTTGTTCCGACTCACTGTTAGACGAAGAGTCGTAAATTCTTACAGCAGATGTTTTTCCGGTTTCCGAAGAATCGTTTCCGACAATGTTTCTGTTAAGCATGAATACACTTGTTATTCCTCCGACAGCTAAAACTAAAGCGGCGGCAGAGGCAACAAATTTATACCATGGATTACGGTTATAGCGTTCAGTTCCGGAAATAATAATCTCTTCTTTGCCATCATGTTCGATTTCAGCAGAAAAGCCGCCTTTTTCCATGCATTTCTTTAAAATACGTTTTTTGGTATTCTCATTGAGTACAGGATATTTTTCAGCTATTTTCTCAACAGAAATATCATCAAGGTCTTTAAGCTGATCCATAAAATCTTTTTCATTTTTATTCATGATATCCTCCGTTTCTAAGGATCTTACCTATTTTCTTTCTGGCACGCAGACTTCTTTGCTTTACAGAACCTGATGTCATTTTAAGAATCTTTGCAATTTCGTGTATCTTACAACTGTAAAAGTACTGATACACTATTATTGAACAGTCAGGTTCTCCGAGGGATTCAACTATATTCCAGAGTTTTTGCTTGAATATGCGTTTTTCGGTTTCTTCTTCAGTATTGTCCGAAGCAGGAAGAATAAAGATACCCTCATCTTCTATATTCGAATGTATATTATTTCTTGCTGAAAGCTGTCTGAAGGCGTCAATGGCTCTGCGTTTTGCAATTGTGCTTACAAATGATTTCAGACTTCCGCTTTCTGTCGAAAACTTTTCAGCATTCCTGAAACATTCAACCATTATATCGCTTACACAATCCTCAACATCCTCCTTCGAACCACAGTTTCCGATTTTATTAAGAACTATAGCATATATAAGATTTCCGTACTGTTCAATAAGAGATTCATAAGCTTTTGCCGGGGAACTGTATAATAACTGCTCCCATTCTGAATCCGTCATTCTTTCACCTCCGCAAATTTAATAACAGTTGAAACTCGTTTCATTTAATACATTCGTCCAACGCAACAAAAAGATACATATTTAATTTTATTCGATTATTTTTAACTCATCTCCCTTGATTTAGTAATGATTGAAACGCGTTTCAACTAATACATTCGTCACACGGGACAAAAAGAGACAGCTTGAAATTTATTTTATTATTTTAACATATATAATTCTCTGTGTATTATACCATTTTTTAGAAAATTAAGCTGATAATCAGATTTTGCAAAAACAAGCGGCGGATTCATAACGAATCTGCCGCTTGTAGAACTTGTGATCATAGGATTTTTACTTGAATTTTCGAACATAATTTTACTGATAGCAAGGCGAAAAAGCAAAGGCATACTGCCGTATGGCGAACTTTTCAACGCAGCTAACGGTATAATTTGCCTAAAAGAAACGTGCATTAGCCTATGAACACAAGTTCTTAAACTTAGAACCTGTCCACATAGGAAGTTACGCACATCTTTTCGGCAAATTTTTATTATGACTGCGTTAAAAATCCTTGACAGGCGTCAGCCTGCCTGCGGATTTTTGCCTTGTCCTCGTAAAAATTATGCTCGAAAATCCGCACATAATTCCTATGTGGACAGGTTCTTATTTTACAACTCCGATACCCCAAATGGTAAACTCGGTACCTGCATTTTCAACATTAACGGAAACGTCAAGAATATCGGAAGTATTCTGAATATACGCAACGTCAGCTTCAGGACCTCCCCAGGCGTAACGCTTGTTTCCACTGATTTTTGTTGTCTTGCCGTTTACCGTGACATTGAGATTTCCAAATGCTGTATCGTCCTTTGCACTGTAGACAATAAAGATACCCTTACCCTGCGTTGAGAAGGTAATTGGCGTATCACCGCCATATGCAGCGTGTTTCAGTGTATAGGGCAAGGTTGCATAGCCGCTGTTTGTTTGAGTAAACGAACCCGCATTGAAATTTGTAAGTTCGTTGAGAGAAACGATTGAACCCGTAGAATATTCCGTTCCATATACTGTTGATGTCGGAATGGTATAGCTGTCTGACTTGTTGACCGTTTTCAGAGCCTGCCTGTAGAAATAAGCAATAGAATCGGAAATCAGCGCATTGCCTTTTTCATGTGGATGATACTCGTCGGTATAATAATCATCTGTGGTAAGAAGTCCGCTGTTAAAGGCATTTGTAAGCGCATTGTCCATACTGATTATTGGCAGATCGTAATTTTTTCCGATGGCTGCCATTTGTTCCTGCATGGAATATCCGCCCTTTGCACGGTTTATAATAAGAATGACCGCAGGGCTGTTTGGCTGTGAAAGGCACTTCTTAACAAGACTTTCATAACCCTTTTTGTAGATTTCTTCGGGGTGATCGTTTACAGAAAACTCAATGAAAATAACATCGGGATTTGCATCAAGTATATCGTTCTGCGCACGCATAAGTCCCACAACAGAAGATGTTCCCGATAAACCCGCATTTATCATTGAAACGTTGCTTCCCGTGCCGAAAGTATCAGCGAAATATTTAGCTGAACGGCTTACATAACACGTATCCGTTCTTCCGCCCTCGGTAATTGAGCCGCCTATATATGCTAAGGTTACATTTTTACCGCTTTGCGCTTTTTCAATTTTCTCGTGAAGTCTTGCGGTATTTCCTATCTGATATATCGCATCGGAATAGAATTTCTGCATTTCAGGCGAAGCTGTTTCCTGATAAGTGTCCCATGGATTTTCTTCAGGCGGAATTACAGGTTCAGCCACGGGGAATTCGTTAATTTTTGTAAGGAGAAACTCCTGAATCAGTACGAGATCGGCTACGTCATAAACTCCGCTTTGGTCGACGTCTGCTGCGATTTTAGCTGCTGTACCGTCGATACCGTTTATTACGCCTTTTCTTGCAAGCACAAGGTCATAGCAGTCAACAATTCCGTCGAAATTAATATCTCCGAGAATTATTTTTTGCGAGCCTGCTCCGAGGATTCCGGTTCCGCCGACAGCTCCTATTGTCTCATCAAGATAGAAACTGTTTGTGCTGTCTTCCGTTTCGACATAGAGATACATATTGGTTGCGTCGGACGGAATTTTGAAGTTTGAATTTGAAAGCTGAACCCATTCTCCCTTAATAGCCGTAGATTCTGCAATTGTAGTATACTGAGTATCACCGTTTCCGTCAACATACTGTAATTTCATAAAGAACGTATCGATGGCATTGCCTGATGTATACTTGACATTTGCGCTGAAGCTGTACTCATTGCCGGGCTTAAAAACAGAAGTACTGAGAGATTTCTGCGCTCCGTTCCATGCAGCTGTTCTATCCGAAACATAAAGAGAATTGCTGCCGACATATGCGTTTTGGCTGCTTGAAGCAACCTTCGCTGCGCCTCTTCCTGTCCAGCCCTCTGCATCGTTTTCAAAACCGTTGTTGAAATACCAACCGAGACTGTTTGGCGTAACCTCGGTCGGCTGATTCCAATCGGCTCGTTCGTAGTCAAAAAAGTCGATATCCGCATAACCGCCGGTTGTTTTTGTAGCATAACTGTAAATAGCGCTGCGATAACCCGTAAACAGCTTAAGATCGTAACTCATACCGAGTTCGTTTCCGATTTTTGTCCAGTTGCTGCCGTCATAGGAATAATAAAAATTCGCCTTATCAAGGTTATATGAAATATTCAGATCGCTGTCAACATTATTGAATTTGAAATCCGCTTTGAGATAAATTTCATTGCCGCTGAGATTGGTTTCCTCGATAATTTTATTGTAGCTGTCCGTAACGTCTCCGTCGCTTGCAGCAACACCGTTTTCAGCCATATAGATCTTTTTTGAACCGTCATCGGCAACATAAACTCCAACATTTCCATACTTGTACTGGAAAGCGGAAAGCCCCGCATAGTCGCCGACCTTCATATTGGACGTATCAAGCTTGATAACGCTGCTGCATGCAGGACCCTCTGTTCGCTGGGTGAGCGTATTTCTTGCATTAAGAATATTTGTTGCAAGAGTTTTATTTTTCAGTCTTAGGTAGCCTTTACGTTCAGTTACCGACCACGCTGTATTATCGGGATTATGATTCCACTGCCATTCAAGAGCAAGGTCGTTTGAGCCATAACTGAAATCATCGTCTGAGGCAAGAAAAGTTCCGCTATAGCTGCCGTCAACGGTAATAGTTTTGGGAACTTTTCCGTTTTCGCCCATGATAGGCCAGTCGTTCTGCCATGTAACGGGAACAAGCACCGGAATACGTCCGACTGCGCCGTGATCCTCAAAAACAAGTCCGTACCACTTGCCATCTGGGGTGTCTATAATACCTCCCTGTGCAGCGCCATCGGAGTTAAGGATAGTTTTCCCCTCATAAGAGCCGAGAATATCCTTGCTTCTGTAGCAAAGCTCGATTCTGCCGCTGTTGCTTGGCCATGCAATAAGGAATATATAGTAATAGTCGCCGATTTTCTGGATATGCGAGCCTTCTCCGCTGAGACCGTCAAGACCTGTTTTAAAAAGCTCCTTATCAGCTCCGCCCGACTTGAAACCGGTCATTTCAGAGTTAAGCTCCTTGATCTTGATAGTGCCGCCTGCACCGTAAACAAGATAGTTTCTGCCGTCATCGTCAAAAAAGAGCGAAGCGTCGTGATACATTCCGTTCAGTTCGGTCCTCGTCCATGTACCGTTTTCGATATCATTTGTTTTGTAAATGTAGGATTTACCAGTACCATAGCTACCGAAGAAAACGTAGTATGTGCCATCGTGATAACGCAGACTTGTAGCCCATTGTCCATGAGCGTAATCATGTTTACCGTTTGTAAGGTTCTGAACATCTCCGTCTGCAAGAGTATCATAAACGTAATTACAGATCTCCCATGAAACGAGGTCATTAGATTTCATAATCGGCGCTCCGGGGTTGAAAAACATAGTTGTACTTACCATATAGTAGGTATCGCCCACACGGATAGCATCAAGATCGGGTACGTCCGACCAGATAATGGGATTTGCGACAGTTGAGCTTTCAGACGCAATAGCCATTTGACTCATCTTAGCCGGGAAAGAAACCGATGCAGCAATTAAGGCAACTGACGCCATGCAGGATAAAGATGCCTTAATACATTTTTTAGTTGTGAATTTCATAAAATTCCTCCTTGATGTTGTAAAATCAGCTATACTCTTGTCAAATATGGCTGTTTAGCACGTATGATTATTTGAAGAGACTTCCGCTACGCCTCTTCCTGATCAGCTTTCTGTTAAGGAGACCTCTAAGAGCCTGTTTTTTCGGAAGAAATTTTTGAGGTTACCTTAAGTAGAATTTTTAAAAATGTAACATATATACTATACTTTTTTCATTATACCATATTCGCAGCAGAATTACAACCCATATTCTGCATATTTGGTATAAAAATTGAAGATTGTGTAAAAAAACTACTGTAAAAGTAAGTTGATTATATATCAAACGCTGAATAATTCCCAAATTTTATTAAATGTTATGATTATATATTTTTTTACATAGATTATAGAATGTTTGTTATTGATTAGCTATATGGACAGAAAGAGTTTAAACAGGCTCTAAATCAGATCACACGGAAATCAATTTTCAAAACTTGACAGGATATGATATAATAAAAATATGAAAAATAACGAAATCACCGAATACTTTGAAGAAGTAGAAACATAGGAAGAATACAAAGGATATTTTTGCAGGATATCGGAAGTGATCACAATAGTGATATTTGGAAGTATGTGCGGACTAAAAAATGTAAAACAGATACACCAGTGGACAGCAAGTGACAGAGTAAGCGAGTTTTTAAAGGAGAGATTCGGAATAAGTCACGTGCCGTGCTATTATGGATATGATAACAACATCGAGATAACATTTACAAACAGCGACGGTGAAGAACTTACACTTAGACTTGAAATGCTTACAGGTATTAGCGTAGACGGACAGGCTGTAAAATGTAAGGAAATGCTTGACCTGCTCAGACAGAATCAGATCCTAAAAAAAATTCAAAGAGGACAAAATCAGAATGTTGTCATTCAGGATGATATCCCCACTAAGATCAAAAAGCTGAATGAATTAAAAGAAGCAGGAATACTGTCAGAAGAAGAATTCCAGCAGAAAAAATCTGAGCTTCTTACAACTCTATAATATAATACAGATGCAATATGTTTGAATTGCCCCCAAAAAAAGACAAAATTTTAAGAACCTGTCCACATAGGAATTATGCGCAGATTTTCGAGCATAATTTTTACGAGGACAAGGCAAAAATTCGCAGGCAGGCTGACGCCTGTCAAGGATTTTTAACGCAGTCATCATAAAAATTTGCCGAAAAGATGTGCGTAACTTCCTATATGGACAGGTTCTTAAAATCAGCAAACGTTCAAATATTAAGGGCGATGACGGATACAGGGTATTTTTTATCAGGATATGAGAAAAAATTGTGGAAAATCTCGATAATATTGCGAAAGAAACTAATCGCTCATGTAATGAACTTATCAATTTGATGCTTGAATTCGCTATAAATAATTGTGAAATCATCGAAATAGATAACGAATGATCGTATCAGAAAAATCTCCCCTGCGTTTTCCTTTGCGGAAAATTACAGGGGAAGATTTTTTAAAATTCCAAGTTCAGCGGCATATTCCATAAGTTGCTTATTTCCAATATTCATCATACCGAAACTTTTGCATGGACATACAACTTCTTTGCAATCGTCAATAATTATTTTTGCCGATTCAATTTTTTCATCGCTTATAGGCTCGTAGCTGCGCTCTGTTATCAAATTTGATGCAAGAAGTTCGGCTATCGGATAATCAATATCGTTTTCATGTATAACGCCTGCCGCAAAGGGAATGTTCATGCGCTGCAAACGGCGATATATTGGGATTCCGCTGCCTGCTCCGCCTATTACGAATACTTCAGGCTTTCCGCGTACGGCTTCCAATTCGCGTGAGCCGTACAAAACGCTGAAACTGCCTTTTTCGATTTCATACAGACTGCTGATATTTTCATCAGTGAAAACTTCTTCGGGAACTCCGCAAGCAGCTATCCTGCCGTTTTTTACGCATACCGCCGTATCGGAAATTTTCTGCGCAAGATCTATCTCATGCAGAGACATGATAACCGCAATATTCCGCTCTTTTGCAAGCATTTTCAGCATACTCAGCAATTCCAGCTTATGCCGTTCGTCAAGAAATGAAGTCGGCTCGTCGAGTATCAGAATTTCGGGTTCCTGACATATCGCTCGGGAAAGCATTACACGCTGACGCTGACCATCGCTTATCTGCGTAAAATCGCAATCTGCAATTTCCTTGATATGTAGCAGTTTCATTGATTCTTCAACGCATTCTTTATCTTGAGCCGATAAAAATCCAAATGTTCCCGTATAAGGATACCTGCCGCTTTCCACAACCTCTCGGCAATTCATCATTTCCGTCTGTAATCTCTCCGTAAACATTACTGACATATGACGGGAAAGCTCGCGCTCGCTAAGTTTATCCTGCTGCTGTCCTCCGATATAAATGCTTCCGCCAAGCGGTTTCAGCTGCGCCGCGATACTTCTCAACAGCGTTGATTTCCCCGAACCGTTAGGTCCGATAAGAGTCAATATTGCACCTGCTGCTATGGAAATTTCCACGTTTTCGATTACAATTTTTCTTCCGTATCCGACATTAAGTTTTTTAGTTCGTAAAAGTTCCATTTCAGCTTTTTCTCCTTGATTTTTGCCTTAACATGATATAGATAACTATCGGAGCGCCAAATATTGCCGTAACCGTACTGATGCTGATTTCCGTCGGCGCAAAGAGCATTCTTGCGGTAAGATCGCTAAAAAGGCAGAATACCGCACCTCCCAGAAATGAAGCAGGAATTATAACTATAGGTTTTGCTGTGCCGAAGAAGCCTTTTACAAGGTGCGGAACGGCAATTCCCACAAATGAAACAGGTCCTGCAAACGCCGTAACACAGGCTGACAGAATGCTCGAAAGCAGTATCAGATAAATTCGAAATCGCTTTACATTTACGCCCATGTTTTCCGCGTAGCTTTCGCCCATTCGATATGCGCCCAACGGTTTTGACAGCAGGAACGTCATCAGCATCGCCGAGCCTACCGTCACGGATATAACGCTGAGTTCATGGTTGTTTGCTGCCGAAAAAGTTCCCATTGACCAATTATGCAGGTTTATGATGTTAGATTCGTCGGCAAATGAAACGGCAAGCTCGGTTATTGCCGAGCATATGTAACCAATCATTACGCCGCTTACCACCAGCAATGACATATTCCGAATCTTCCGCGAAATCAGCAGGATCATTCCCATTGAAGCAAGCGAGCCGACAAACGACGCAGCTATCATTGATGCCGAATTCATGGGAATTCCGCGACTGAGTGCAAATATCATAGCAATTGCAACAGTAAGCTTTGCACCCGATGAAATTCCGAGAACGAACGGGCCCGCAATTGGATTGGCGAAAAAACTCTGAAGCAGATACCCCGATACTGAAAGTGCGCCGCCCAGTATGGCAGCTTCGACCGCTCTTGGAAATCTGATCTTGCATATTATGGGATCACCTTCCGAAAAAAGTTTAACCAGTTCTCCGAAAGAATGATTTCCTGCGCTGCCCATGCAAATGCTAAGAAAAAATAATATGACTGTCATTGCCGACAATGCGACAAAACAAAGAGAACTCCTCACTGATTTTTTCATAAGCTTCTCCTATTCAAGGCGGTAAAGATAAGTTGTTCTATCTGCTGCCTTTCCATTAATTATGCCGTTTATATCACATATCATATCAGCCGCACCGGTAGTCTGCTGAAACATATTTTGCTCTGTACACCATACGTTGCCGCTCTGAACTGCCTTGAAATCTTCAAGCAGCGCACATTTTTCTATCAGCTGATCAATTGAATTATATTCACCGTCGACAGTGCTGTTGTATATCAGTATATCAGCATCTTTCGCAGCTTCATAGAACGCTTCGGGCTGCATATTCATGGTCGAAAACACGCTTTCGTCCTCATTTCCGCTGCTTTTTATTATATATTCTCCTCCCGCAAGTTCAATCATCTTTGAAATATAATCTCCCGGACGGCGTACATTAATATATCCCGACGAACTTACATAAAAAAAAGCAACTGTTTTTCGTGAAGAATCTCCAATATCATCAGTTGAAAGACTATTGAAGAGAGAGGTCTTTTCATCAAAAAATTTGTCAGCTTCTTCAGATTTTCCCAAAAGAAGTCCGTAAAGCCGTATCCATTCCATTCTGCCAAGAGGGTGGGTTTCATAGCTTGAATGATCGACGATAACGGGGATTCCCAACTCTTCAAGCTGTTCCTTGATGTCGGGAGTGTGGTAGATCATTGTATTTTCAATGGCTATTCCACATTTTTCATCGATCAGCAGCTCAAAATCTGGAGCGCGGTATTTTCCCGCATAAATAATTTCTCCGTTGTCCATTGCATTTGCAACCGATGGCAGACTCCAGTCGACACGGTCGGTTGAAACAAATTTAATGGAATCCAGCGAATTAATCCCATCAAATAAATCGACAGAAGCTGATGAAGCGACATAAAGATTTTCAAGCGGCTGATATAGTGGAGCAACGCCGTCCGGAATCTCGATTTCTCCCGAATTTTTCGGAATAAGCATAAATTTTTCTCCGCCCGTTTCAATAAGCGAGCAGCCGTTTTCAAGATAATCTACGGAAAACTGATCGGCATATTCAAGATCCATATGCCCAGTAACCGCGTTTTGCGGCGAGTTGGAAGTCTGATTAGCGGCTGTTCCGCACGAGGTCATCAGAATTATTGCCGCCGCATAAACGAAAATAATTTTACTATGTCTCATCATTCAACATTCACCGGAGAGATAGTTGACGAGTCAAAATAAAGTGTGTACTCAATTTCGTGAGGCGTACTCATCGCCGTAGTATCAGCCGCAATATTTATTTTGAAATCGAAACCCTCGATCGGAATTTCAAATACCGAAACCTCATTCATAGATATAGGCAAATATTTCTCACCGTCAACTACCATGTAATCATAATTATTGCTGCCCCAACGAATTTCCGCAGTAGCGTTTCCGCCGCTTATCGTGATCTTCGTTGGAGAATCTATTTTGGCTTTTCCAGAACCGCCCGACAATTCAACCGCAGCCGTGTAATCACCGTCTGCAAGTTTAAGATCGACTGCTGTTACATATGCAGAATTGGAAAAAGCGTCGGCTGATAACGAATCTGAGCGGAATACGAGTTCGCGGTCGTACCATAATTCTTTTCTCTTACTGAATGCAGCGCAGTTTATGACGCTGTCCAAAGACTCGACGGGAACGGTAAAAACGCTTTGTCCGTCTGAATTTTCAGTAAATGCAATAAAATCGCTTTCAGCGGCGTTTTCTGCTTCTTCGGAAGTTCCAATGAAAACTTTTTCGTATCCCGTTCCGCTCATTACCATATCTGCCGTCATTTTTCCGCCGCTGACTTTTAATGTGCAGTCAACGATTTTGAACATGGACGAACTTGAATCAACTTTTATGGAATATTCTCCGTCTGCGATAGAATCGCCGTAAATTTCCGTCATTCCGTCAAATCCAACAGGATTCGGAGCAACTGTGCTTTTTTCTGCCGATTCGTCAGCATTGCTTTCAATTACAGATGATGACGATGAATTTTCACTGCTGATCTCATTGCCGCCGCACGAAACAGCGGCAGCGGCAACGATCAGCGCACATAAAAATACGCTTATTTTTTTCATTATTATACCTCTATATTACTTTATCGAATCAACGGCAGCCTGCGCGTGTTCCACGTAGATCTGACGGATAGCTTCATCTTCTCCAAGTCCCTGAATAACGCATTCAACCTCATACCCCTCAGCTTCAAGAGCAGTTTTCCACGAATCCTCGTCGCCGGCCATATCATTATTTGCATGATCGCCTGCAACTACCATAAGCGGCTGAATTACAACGCGCCTGTATTCTCCAGCCTTGACTCTTTCGATAACATCGTCAATATCCGGTTTGGCTTCAACTGTTCCTATGCAGTAATTTTCATAGCTGTCCTCGTCGAACATTGTCTGAAGCTTTGAATAAACTGAATTGGAATCGGCGGGTGTTCCGTGTCCCATAAAGCATATTGCCGTTTCTCCGTCGTTGTATTTCTCGGTCTGGGCAATGAGAGCCGCCTTTACTTTTGCAAAATCCTCGTCGCTTGTGAGAAGAGGCTCGCCTATCGCAACCTTTTCAAACGCGTCGGAATATTGAGCAATTGCCTCAATAAGATCGGCATATTCAAGACCGTTCATGAGGTGAGTAGGCTGGACTACAAGATTTTTTACGCCGTTGTCGACCGATCTTTGCAGGGCGGCTTCAACGTCGTCGATAAGTATTCCGTCACGGCTGTTTACGTGATCGATTATTATATTTGACGTAAATCCTCGTCTTATCGAAAATTCGGGGAAAGCTTTTTCAATGTCGTTTTCAATAGCGCCGATATTCAGTCGGCGGCTGTCGTTGTAACTCGTTCCGAAACTTATTACAAGCAGCTCGTTTTCTCCGATATCGTCCTGATTTCGGGGATCATCAAGGCTTGCATCGCCTGTTTCGTAATTTTCTTCATCCTCATCTTCTCCGGCTTCTGACGAACTTTCGGATTCGGAAGAATTTTCCGAGAATTCTGGGCTTTCATCAACAGAAGATTCCGAATTGAATATTTCTGAGGAGCTGTCGGAGGATTCCGAAGAATTCTCTCCGCAAGCAGTCAAACAGGCAAACATGGATAAAGCGAGTAAAAAAGCGTTTAATTTTTTCATAATCTTTAAATTCCTTTCTGAAAAAGGCATTAAAAAAGCTTTCCTCAGCGAGAAGAAAGCAACGCAAACAGACTCTTCTCAGAGTCTGAAAACGGTACGATCAATGCCTCGTGATCTGACAGCGCGGGCTGTCTGTACCGATATTCGGCAGGTCTCCTGACTTACGTTCATCATACAGACAAGCCTTCCCCGATAAACGAGTGACTTTACCTTGCGGCAAATAGAACGTGTCAACGAATTTCACGCTCCTGTCTGCACTCCCGATCACAGTGACGAGATCGTACAGGATTTTCACCTGTTTCCCTATTATCCTTTGACTGCGCCTTCTACTCCCCTCTGTTACAATCTCCCCATATCTTTCAGATAAAATTTCGTCAGTCTGCGTCGCCAATCCTCAATGTGCGACAGCACATCTGCGGTTTGCTCCTTGTCTGACAAAATTTTATCTCGAAATCTATTGGGTAGCTTGCAATAGAGGTGAGTATATACGCGCACAAAGGCACCGAATATCTTTGGCGATATGCAATCGCATTTTTGATATCTGAGAATAAACTTAAAATCTCTGTCCCTCTGCATTGCAGAACTGACCTACAGACGCAATTATCAATTAATAGTTTGAGTTCCCAAAAATTTACGAGATTCGAAAATTCCTTTCAAATTTCACTGTTAATCATTATATCATATTTCTTTGGAAATTGCAATAGTTTTTTTGATCTGATCCGGACTATACGCATGAAAGTTTATCATCAACTGAAAAGGAGATGTTGTAACCTATTACAAAGAAAGCACGTAATCAAGATATTTAACGGGACTGAAAGA
>CAYNYB010000011.1:0-100961 GCA_964401315.1 uncultured Alistipes sp. | reverse complement strand
CTAAAACCTGTAAAATACATTGCTGTACAAGCCTGTCAATTATTGTCGGTATTCCCAGAGGTCTGGTTTTCCCGTTTGGCTTTGGAATTTCAACTCGTCTTACAGAGTTTGGCTTGTAATATCTGAATTTTCTTTTTAAAATCTCAGTTAGATTATCAGCGGAAAGCTTCTCTATATCTTCTATATTGCGATTATCCGTTCCGCTTGTATGACTGCCTGAATTTCGCTTAATGTTTCTATATGCAAGCCGTATATTTTCTTCACTGGATATTAAATCCATAAGCTTTGTGAAAACTTCACCTTGTTTGCTTTTTGCATACAAATCATCAAAACATTCCTGCAAATCATAATATTCCAAATGTCTTAGTTTTTTCTGCTTTGTCATAGGCAACTCCACCTTTCAGTTTCGTTTTTCTCGGATAAAATCCTAATCATACTCGAAGCTATGATTTTCAATACCTATAACTATTTTTGTAATATTGACTTGTGGCTGTCCCTCCGTTTTCCATTACAGAAAACATCATCAGTAATGTCACGACTTTGCCCACAATCAAAACAGCTTATTATTCTTCGTCTGTACCGCAATATTGCGTATTGTAGGCTGCCACGTTCCGATAATCCTATCTTTACATATGCACTTAGATGTTTGCTATAAGCCTGACGGCTTGACAGTGCCTGTAACACTGTGGGGTATTTCATAACGAAGATTTTTACTTTACCCTACCGCCATCGCATTACGCGACAAACACATTTCTGCGTTTACTGGATATAGACCCTTACATTCGCAAATTCGTCAGACGTTGCCGTCATTCTCACCATATGCACTTTATAGACCCCCGACCTATAGGATACACAGTTCACCTCTGAACAGCTTTCGTTTTGCTTTCACAAATTACGGTATCTCTCAGCCGACTTCACCGAGCTTTTGACATAATCGGTTTCCAGATAATGCCAATCGGAGTATCAGGGGAAGCGTTTCGAGGCGTTACTCCATCATTCCACTTCTCGGATTATCAGTTCTCCTAATCAGATAACTGTTACGTTTTCTTTTTAGTGCCTAATCTTTTCAATTAGAAACGTGTCGCACCTTCATCCCAGTCATAATCGGGTTCTTCCGGCTCTTTGATAATTTTCAGCGGACAGTAAAATGTCAGCTCCTGAGTTTGCTTGACTTCGACTGTGATGTCAGGCTGAAAATCCACATCAATGGAGCAACTTTCAGTCAATTGAATATCCTCACGCTCACGCAGCATTGCTGTTACCGCATCACGCAGAAGTTCTTTTACATTCAACTCAGATTCTTCAAGCAAATCTGAAAAGGTAAAATTCTTCTCACCGTAATGGGCAAGTTCTGCAATCTTGTCAGAAATCTGTTTCAATTGATGATGCAGTTTACGCTCGGAAGCTGTCAGATCATTGTTTTCTATCAATGCTCTTGCCTTCAGAATGAACTGTGACTTACGAGCATAATCGCTTCCCTCGGATTCTACCAGTATTCCATCACCGGACTCATTGTCTACAAATAGAATACAATGGGCAACATCGTCACTGTCTATACACATCAGGTCACGGTACTCAGCGATATATGGATTCTTAGCAGAAGGGTTGTTTTTCAGATTCTCAAACGATTTGCCATACAAGGTTATGACCTTTTCCACGCTAATCTCATAAGGCGAGTAGTGGTCGCACTTATGATTCAGCGTGCTGTTGAGTTTTAACTTTTTCATTTTGTCCTCCGTTTTAATGTATTAAGCGGAATTTTTTGTCTCCATATCTTCACCACCGTCAGGATACAAAAAAAGACCGCTTTGTTTCGTACCACGAAAAATTTTCGTGATACCAGACAAAACGGTCTTGCAAACTTTGTGTACTATTTAATTGTATATTCTGGACTTGTTTTTTCAAATCAAGCTGAAATTCTCCCAGAATTTTCTCACTTGAGGGTTCGAATCCCGTAAGTCGTTAAAATGGGGCGAAAAATATCTACGGTTTTGACCATGAAAATTTCGCCGTCCGGGCAGTAAAAAAGCCCGATTTCTCGGGCTTTTTCCATGAAATATCTTTTTCATGGTAACAATATGGTCTGAGTGACGGGACTTGAACCCACGGCCTCTACCACCCCAAGGTAGCGCGCTACCAACTGCGCCACACCCAGACTAAATAATGGGGAATTAAGAACAGCTTAACTTTATCATCTTACCGGTGCCGTTCTCAACGATATTAATTATATCACTTCCGATTTGATTTGTCAAGAGTTTTTTGGAAAAAAATATTTATTTTTTATATTTAACAAATTTAAATTTGAATAATCGGCTATTTTTCGGCAAAAACTTATTTTTTAATTTCAGAAATCAAGAGTATGTCACGAAAAGGGAATTGATTAGTGCAACAACAAGCGCGTCAAACTTAAGCTTAGAACCTGTCCACATAGGAAGTTACGCACATCTTTTCGGCAAATTTTTATGATGACTGCGTTAAAAATCCTTGACAGGCGTCAGCCTGCCTGCGGATTTTTGCCTTGTCCTCGTAAAAATTATGCTCGAAAATCCGCGCATAATTCCTATGTGGACAGGTTCTTAATTATTTGTCTCCTATAAGCTCAATGCAGTATAAAAAGCGGCCAAGATTTCTCTTAGTCGCTTTGCATAAATCTCTTTATAAAACATTGTCTAACTTTTTAGGGTCAATTCATCCGAGCTGAGTGTTTTTATTATTTAGAAATCTCAATAGTGAAGTTGCCATCGAGATCGGCTTTTAGACGGAGAGTTTTTACATATTTGTTGTAGAAATTCTCCATTTCCTTTTCGCTTGCAGTTATGCGCGTTTCCGTATAAATATGCTGCACAAGCTCCTTGCCGTTCACATATAAAATATCGGGCAGATATTTTTCAAGCGTGTCGAAGAGTACCGCTTTTTTCAATTCTTCGATATTGCCCGAGCAGAAATCATCGATCGAACAATAATAAATATCGCGCTCCGAAAGAGCCTTTTTTATCGCTTGACCGCATTTTGCATATTCGTACATTACGAGGAAATCAGCGTTCGGCAGAGACGAGATCAATCCCCAGAAATCGGAGTCGCTGGAAACGATAATGAATGAGGTGATGTTGTTTTCGAAGTAATCCCTGCATACGCCCGCCGTCATTTTGATGTCAACGAGGGATTTCTGATCGGTAACTCTTTCGACTTCAACGTGTTCAACCGGAATGTGCGTGAATTTTCCGAGCCAGTCCCAACCGCAGTTGGTATGATAATCGTCGTACAGGACGATCTTTTCGATCTTTGCAAGTTCGTCCTGATTGAGATTTTTCAACACGCTGTAAAGCTTATAAACATCGGAATTTTCGCAATCCACCGCAATTGCTACGCGGAAGCTCTTTTCGATGAAATTGTAAATATTATTTTTTGTTTCGCTGTGAGCGTCTTTATATTTGGTATAATCTGTAAACACATCGTTGTGCTGCTTGTATATAATACTTAAGAACTTACCATCCGTATACAGAATACTGCCGTAATCTTCCGGAATCCAATGAATATACATCTGAAACGGATAGCAATCTATCTTGCTCATATATCTTTCAAATTCGCGCTTGATGATATTCGGTTTTTTATATTGCGGAAGGACAAAAATATCTTTTATGTAATTCCAATTCACCCAATCAGGAAAAAGATTTGCACACTTATCAATATTTTCATTTATAAGACGATTGAAATCCTGCATATATTTATCTGAACGGTAATTACTTTTAATTATCGGGATTCCCCATTTTTCAAGCTGTTTTATATTATCCTGATCGTAATAATCAATTTTGTTAAGATTTTTTAAATTATAACGCATTTCATCGTCTGTTTTTCTGAATTTCTGCATAAGCGTAGTACGCAGTTTGTTTAAATATCTAATTACCGATGCCGACTGATTTTCATACAGTGAAACAAGCAGATCATGACATTCTTCATCATAGCACTGTTCAAGAATATTTTTTCGTATGCCTATCATGTAGGCGATCGTAGTTACTAATTCTTTAGTATCCGTTCTCATAAGTTATCACTCCTTAAATAAATTATAAAAATAGTGAAATATAGCATGCTTTCGATATATTATCGTTGTTTTTATTATATCATGATTCTTTGAAAAATGCAAGTGTAAATTTGGTGAAAATGAACTGAATCTTATGTCAATGGAATATATACTCCCCCCTATTCCGAAATCGGAGAAATAGGTAAGTCTATTTCTCCGGCAGAGTGAATAAGAAATCAAAGCTGCCCTTCGGCGTTTCAAAACAGGTTTCAAGAACATGGGCATACAGTTTCATTTTCCTTAATGCGCTCTCTTTATCCGAGGGGAAGAATTTGCTGTTGAGCAGGAACGTCAGCATAGCGACGATCATTTCTGCGCTTTCCTTCGGCGATTCCGTGTGTATCGCTCCTTCCGACTGACCTTCTGCCAAAAGCGCGGTAAGCAATGGAGATACCGTCTTAATAGCGGTCATCATTAATTTGTAATGAATAACTATATCGTCTTGAAGATGAAGAGTGATTATAATGTTTTTGCTTTTGTCCCAGAATTCCTCTTTCAGAATTGCGCGGAAAAGAGTTTTGATTTTATCAAATGTATTTAAGCAGTTTCGGATGTCGTTGAAATATTCCCTGATCGCCGCGGAATAAGAACGCTCTATAACCGCGTCTACGATCTCGTCCTTGCTTTTGAAATAATAATAGATACTCCCCTTTCCGATTCCCGCGTTTTTCGCGATCATGTCAACAGTGATCTCTTTATTCGGCTGCGTAACACTGCACATAAGCTCCTCGGCAGAATTAAGTATAACATCAATTTTATTTTCGCTCATTTTTTATCCTCCAAACTGATTTTTTAAATCTTGTATTATTATACCATAATCGCAGCTGAAATTCAATAGAAGTTTGTAAAAAAAATATATTGACTATCGGTCGAAAAAGGAGTATACTAAAAATTGTAAGAAATCGACCGTCAGTCGAAAATAATAAAAATTGAAATTTAATACTCGGAAATTAAGAGAATAAAATTCCGACTTACAGTCAAAAATAATTGCGGGTCGAAATTTTATTAAATTCGACTACAGGTCTAATTGAAAGGACGGCGACATAATGAAGAAACTCGGCTTGGCATTGTTTGGGATAGCTTCCGCCGGAAGTATCGCCTGCGCACTCGGAGCCAAAAAGCTTTTCGACAGCACGATACCGCGGCAGGAAGGACTTAAAGTCGATCTCAGCGAAATGGCGGATATGAGTAAGTGGGAAGAATATAAAAAATTCATGGTTCCCAATCGTGAATGGCTTCAGGCGCAGGAACTTGAACACATCACCATATCGGCACGCGACGGTATCACGCTTCATGCCGACTATTTTCCGTCGGAAACTCCGAGCGATAAATTGGTTATCTGCAATCATGGATATACGGGAACGGGAATAAGCAACTGCGCTTCAATTGCAGTTTTTTTTCATAAACTCGGATACGACTGCCTGATAGTCGATCACCGCGGTCACGGAAAAAGCGGCGGTCAATATATCGGATTCGGAATCCTCGACAGATACGACTGCAAATCGTGGATAGAGTATATCGGCAGAAGATTTGAAAATTCTAAAAAAATCGTGCTTTACGGTGTTTCAATGGGCGGAACTACGGCGCTTATGACAGCAGGATTCAAAGGAATTTCCGAATCCGTCAAGGCGATAATCGCAGACTGCGCGTTCACCTCCCCCTATGATGTATTTGCCCACATCCTGAAGCGGGATTATCATTTGCCGCCTTTCCCGATCATGAATATAAACGACAGAATGTGCCGAAAAAAAGCAGGTTACGGTTTCAGCGACTATTCAACTCTCGACGCCGTAAAAACAACTGATATTCCTATATTGTTTATTCACGGTACAGAGGACAATTTCGTGCCTGTGTGGATGACGAAGAAAAATTACGAAGAATGCAGATCGCCGAAAGAGATTATGCTGATAGAAAATGCAGGTCACGGAGCGGCGTTTTATGAAAATACCGATCTGTGCGAAGAGAAGATCGGCAGTTTTCTTGCCAAACATATAGGTTGATCGATCACGG
Source organism: uncultured Alistipes sp. (assembly GCA_964401315.1). GTDB lineage: Bacteria > Bacillota > Clostridia > Oscillospirales > Ruminococcaceae > Ruminococcus. The sequence goes on along the minus strand of CAYNYB010000011.1, from coordinate 94,873 downwards.
AGGGATTTATGAAAGAATTCATTATTAACGGTGCAGCCATGAAATGCTATCCGCTTACTGCGGCGCAGAAGCTTCATTATTACACTATAAAATATTCGCCGATGCAGGTTCTCTGTATCGGAACAGGACTTTACGTTCAGCTTGATGTGGATTTCGATCTGCTGAAAAAGGCTGTTTATATGGCATACGAAAAATTTGATACGATGCGCCTGAGATTTATTCGGGACGAGGACGGCACGGTTTATCAGTATATCGTTCCGTTTGAGGAGCGCGATATAGAATTCCGCGATTTCTCAAACTGGAACGAGGAATCTGCCAACGATGAGATGAAGCGCTGGACGGCGATTCCTTTTGAGAGATTCAATTCTCCGATGAATAAGGTGGTTATGGTAAAAATGCCCGACGGATTCAACGGAATTTATCTGAAAGTCGATCATATGACTATGGATTCAAGCGCGATAGTCGGATTTGACCGCGCGGTTCTGGAAATTTACAGCATTCTTAAATATAATGCCGATATAAAGCAAACTCCTGTAAAGCCCTATATTCCGCAGTTGGAAAAGGATCTTGCATATGAGGCGAATTCTGCGGCGCGCAAAAAGGACGAGGAATTCTGGATGTCCGAAATTTCACGGAGCGAGCCGATGTATACCGATTTTTCGGGACAGGGCAGATTGATCACTCAGCGCAGGGAAAATAACAATCCGGATCAAAGATGGGCGATGGTTGTTTCCAAAAATCCGACAGCCGCGATTTCCGTTTATCATCTTGAGCAGGACGCTTCAGCCCGGCTTATGGAATTCTGCGCTGAAAATAATGTTTCAATGGCAAGCCTGCTCCTCATGGGTATGAGAACGGTGCTTTCGAAATTCAACGATAACGAGAAGGACGTTTCCGTAAAAACCTGTGTAGCGCGCCGCGGAACTCTTTCCGAAAAATATTCCGGCGGAACACGAGTTCATTTCTTCCCGCTTCGCACGATCATGGAGCCGGAACTTACATTTTTAGAGGGAATAAGAATTATTCAGGCAGAGCAGAACAAGATTTTCCGTCATGCGAATTATGATCCGATCGAATACACGATGAAAAGGGGTCAGCATTGGAAATATCAGCCCGGCACGAGTTACGAGAGTATTACTCTTACGTATCAGCCGCTTACGATAAATAAGGATACCCCTGAAATGCCCGATATACCGTACAAAAGCTGCTGGTATACCAACGGCGTGGCGTCGCAGCCGCTTTATCTTACCGTAATGCACCGTCCGGAGGACAACGGCTTGAATTTCAATTTCGAATACCGCGCAGACGCCGTTACAGAAAGTGAAATGGAGTATTTCTATTACTATCTTTGCCGCGTACTTTTCAGAGGTATTGAAAATAAAGACAGAACCATCGGCGATATACTCGAAATTATATAAAGGAGAATTATTATGTTTGAACATCTGAAAGAACTTATAATCAATTATGTTGAGGTCGAGCCTGAGAGTATCGCGCCCGAATCGCGTTTTATCGAGGATCTGGGTTTTAATTCCTACGATTTCATGAGCCTGCTCGGAGATCTTGAAACGGAACTGGACGTTATTGTTGACGAAAACGAAGTTGTGAAACTCCATACTGTCGGAGACGCAGTTGAGTATCTCGAAAAAATTTCAAAATGAGGTGAAATTTATGGATAAGACAAAAATAAAAACTCTTCAGGACCTTTTGAGAGAATCCGCAAACGAATACGGAGACCGCGTATTTCTCCGCGAGAAGAACGGCAAGGAAATTGCTGAAAAAACATTCAAGCGCCTTTATGAAGATTCCTGCCGCCTTGCAGGATATATTCGTTCGAAGTACAGCGGCGTTATTCATACCGCAGTTATCGGCGGTTCGAGTTATTCATGGCTGACAAGCTATTTCGGAACGGTATGCGGCGGAAATGCCTGCGTCCCGCTTGACGCTCAGCTTCCGTGCGGCGAGATCTGCGAACTCCTCAACCGCGCTGATGTAGTAATATTTATGTATGACAAAAAATATGAAGCGATGATAAGCGAGATTCGCGAAAACTGCCCCAATGTGGAGGAATTCATCTCTTTTGAAAGCGATCTGCAGAGAATTCTCGAAGAAAATGATCCTGCAGAACTTGAAGAGGTTTCGCCCGACGCTCTGGCTTCAATTTCTTACACGTCAGGAACTACAGGCAAAAGCAAGGGAGTAATGCTCCTTCACAGAAATCTTGTCGACAATACAATGTGTCAGGATAACGAAAGTACGCCCGACGATGTAGTACTGACTATCCTGCCTATACATCATATATATTGCTTTACCTGCGATATACTCTGCTCACTAAGATACGGAAATCAACTTTGTGTAAACGATTCCATGATGAGAATTGCTCAGAATCTTAAACTTTTCCGTCCTACAATAATTATGGTAGTACCGATGATCGCGGAGACGATTTATAAGCAGATAAAAGCTGTTTCACAGGCTCGCCCCGAAATACCGCTGAGAGCGATTGCTCAAAATGTTTTTGGAGACAGATTGACAACGATTTACAGCGGCGGCGCTTATCTGCCTCCTGAGCTTCAGAAAGCTTACCATGAAATGGGCTATCAAATGGGACAGGGTTATGGAATGACAGAATGTTCCCCCAGAATCACAACTGCCGACCGCTTCGATACAGAATGCGCAGGCGACGTCGGAATCATAGTAAACGGCTGTCAGGTGAAAATCGAAGAAGGGGAAATAATGGTAAAAAGCCCGTCAGTCATGGCCGGTTACTATAAAGACGAAGCCGAAACAGCTAAGACGATCACAGAGGACGGCTGGCTCAAAACGGGCGATCTCGGCTATGTGGACGGAAACAAACTTTTTATCACCGGCAGAAAGAAGAATCTGATCATTCTTTCAAACGGTGAAAACGTTTCTCCCGAGGAGATCGAAAACAAATTCGCAGGAACCGATTTCATAGCTGAAATGCTCGTTTACAGCGAGGACGGCGCAATAACGGCGGAGATATTCCCGAACGCCGATTTCTGCAAGGATATGTCCGACGATGAAATTGAGGAGCTTTTCAAAAATAAAGTTCTCGAAATCAACAGCTCAATGATCTCGGCGAAAAATATTCGTCGTCTGCGTATAAGAGATAAGGAATTTGAAAAAACAACTTCAAAGAAAATTATTCGTAATCAGGCTGAAAAGGGTAAAGAAATCAAGTAAAAACGACGGCATTGCATATACTTGCAATGCCGTCGCAGCCTGTCGAAAAAGTCAAGCCAGAGCTTGGCTTTTTTGCAAATATGTGATATAATAGAAAGAAAGGGAAGGTGATAAAAATGCTGGCAACAAAAGCAGAAGAACGAGGACAGCCTCCGTTTTCACTTAATTTTCCTCTATTTTCAAGAATTACTGTTTGTTTTTGATTTTACTCAAAACTTGAACCCCGTTTTCCGCAAAGAAATCGGGGTTTTTGAACAGACTGAAATCACCTTCATTGCGAAGGGGATTTTTATGTCTATAGAACAAGTCTTATGAATACTGCTCCGACAAATATATATAAATACGATCCTGCATACGAGCGGCGCATTCCTCAGCCGTGCATTCTCCATGGAAAAAGCTGCCTATCTCATCATACGCTATCTCGTATATTGTCGAATCATACGGTCTTGAGTTTTTAGCCGGCTTCGCGTTGTTTATCAGCTCATTTACAGCTTTATAATCCTCATCACTGATATCGCCTATCTCAATATTTTCATCTCCAATTTGATATGTCAGCCCGATGTAGTCCGTATCGTCCCAGCTGCGTACCTCGTTTCTGGAGCGTTCCTCCTCTATCTTCAATCCCGATTTTGTAACGGGGAAGAAATAATAGCAGTCAGTATTGTTTAGATAAATATCATCGGTAATGCGGGATTTTATAAATTCCCATGCAAGTTCCTTATTCTCCGAAGTTTTACATATTGACATAGGAGGACTGCAATCTACGGTCGCACCCTCTACAAATGAGATCGGTTCGCCGCCGAATTGTCCTCTGGTCAGATAAGAATAATTCTCATAATTACAAATCGACTCATATGAGAATATTTCTTTATCCTCTATGAATTTTATAGATTCAAAATAATGTAAACGATCCATTTCCTCTCTGAATTCAGCAGATTCATAGTATGATTCGTCGTGTTCTTCAAATTCTATCTCGATCACCTCAGCTTCATCGCAATATTTAAGATAGCGTATAAAGCTTTCGTCCGTAAAATTGCACTCCGCTTTGGAATAATCGACCCAGTCTTCCCACACCACAAAATCATGCAGTCTGGTATATTTAGAATCGTTCTCCAGTTCTCTTTCTATAGGCGGATCGATCGTCAGATCAACTTTCTTTTCAAAAGTCCAGTCCTTCGGTTCTCCGAGATATTTCGTTTTGCCGACCACACCTAAATCAAGGCTGAAAGAGTTGCAGAGACCTGTAAGCTTTCCGTCCTGCTCACAGCTTTCCAGAACGCTTGGTATGAAGAAATCACGGTTGTAAACCTCTTCTTTGTCCATAAAAGTGTAAAGATCTTCAAATACGTCCATAGTCGTAAAATCAATTTCTTCAAATCTGCTGAAGCATAATATATCAGGAAGCTGATCAGAAAGCACGTCCTGTTTCAACTCATCATTCGTGTCATATTTTTTGGGTTCAACCAGAAATTCATTGCCTTCGTCGTTCCATTTGTTTATGAAATTCTCAATTTCCCAACCGCCCTCATAAGCAACGGTTATCGTCTTTATGCCAGCCATTTCTTCATCGGAACGCGGAATGAATTTTTTGAATTCCACCTTATAATCCGACGAGCTGTTCCATAAAACCGCCATATATCCGTCGTCCATCAGCTTGTAGCCCTGTATATAATCGGAACTTGCGCCCGAAGAATATACGTCCATAAGCGGAATTATTTCATTGTTATCGGCGCGTATTCCGTAAATTGACGAACGCGTGCGGATCAATAATCTGTACTCCCCTGTTCCCGCAAGCATATCCTGAACAGTTTCATCAAAATCATAGACGGCGCTGTTAAACTCCGACAGCTTGCCTTTTTCGTCGATATTGCAGAGCTTCATTTTGTCAACATCATTTTCCTTATACGTTACCGCGCAAACAAGCTTTCCGTTTCCGTCGAGCGCTATAGCGTCAACATCGCCCTCATCGGCAGTGAATTCGCCGAGATATTTTCCGTCATAATCAAACATCTCATAACCGCCGTTGATGACCGCGATAACAAAATTTTCGGCGGCATAAAGGTTGTTGATCGAAGAGCTTTTTTCGGCTGTAATTCCGAAATCTTCCACATCTGCCGACGTAAGCAGCTCACCGTCAGGAGAATAAGTTTTGATCATGAATTTGTATTCGCCTGCCGCGTCATATTTTTCGGAATCATAATCTTCTGGATATTCATAAAGTCCGATTGGCGGAAGATCACCGTAATCCGCGTGATTAACAAAAAGAGCAACTCTTCCGTCAGCCAGATTGTTGAGACAGTAGCTTTTTCCGATGTCAAATTCGGGGAATTCAACAATCTCATATTCCGTAAAATCCTTGTTGGCGTGCCAGAATTCCGGGGTGCGAGTACTTGTTCCCAGAAGCAGATAATCGTTTCCGCCATTATACTGCATAAACGTATATACCTGTCTCATTTCGGAGGGAATCGTTAAATTCTCCTTTTTATATGCCGCAACTTTCAATCTTTCTGTAGTAAAACTCTGGATGTTCTCACTTTTTTCGCTTTTGTTACTGCACGACGCTGCCGACGCCATAACTGTCAGCGCAAGCAGAAATGCCATAATTTTTCTCATAAATTTTACCTCCATAAATTTTTAGTTTTGAGTGTGATTTTATTCTTATATATACAAGTGAATTTAAAAGGTAAAAAAGACGAAATTATTTTCAATTTTTTTATTTTTGTATGTATGCACAAAAATACTCAATGTTTTTCGGCTTATTTCACAAAATCAAAAACAACTTTGTTTTATTTCCGTGAATTTTTCTAAAAAGCCTTTACTTTTTTGCGTTAATATGGTAAAATATAAATAAGCAACATATTTAAGGGAGAAAAATTATGCAGCAGTCCAAGCTTATTGGCGTATGCCTTTCTACTATCCATGAAGAAGATCGCTATAACCTCGTAACCGAACTTAATAAACACGCTTTACGCAACGGCTATAAACTGATCGTATTCAATTCCTGCGCCGACCTTTATGACGAAAATGCAGCCACAAACAAGGGAGCTTCAGCAGTTTTCAGGCTTATCCCTTATGAAGCGCTTTCCGCACTGGTGATACTTCCCAATATCATGTACGACGACGGTATTGTTGACGACGTCGTGAAAAATTGCAGAGAATACAACATTCCAATAGTTTCTGTCGATAAAAAAATAGATGGCTGCGCTTCGGTATCGTTTTCAGATTTCGATGTTTTCGAGAAATTGTGCAGTCATGTTATTGAATACCACGGCGCAAGAAATGTGTTTTTCATAGCAGGATTCAAGGACAATGTGTATTCAAAGGAACGCGTTAATGCTTTCAAAAAAGTTCTTGAAAATAACGGAATTCCGATAAACGAAGATAATATCGGATACGGTTGCTTCTGGGCAACTCCTACGATAGAATTGCTTAATCAATGGTTTGTGGCAGAAAAACGCGAAATTCCCGACGCTATCATCTGCGCCAACGACTTAATGGCAATCACAGTAAGCAGTTATCTTCAGGAAATGGGCGTGAATATTCCAAACGACTGTATTGTTACAGGCTTTGATGGAATTCGCCAGACCGAATATCTGCCGCCCACTATCACAACCTGTAAGCATGACTTCGATAAAATGGGACAGCTTATCGTCGAACTTATTACGCGAATGATCAGTGGCGAAATCGTCAACGAGGAAAATAAAGTTGAATTCAGTATCGTTTATTCCCAATCATGCGGCTGCGAAAAAATCAATCCGCAAAGTTCTCGCCGCTGCATTCAGGCGTTGATAGAAAGCCTGCGATGTGCCGAAGAACGCCAGAAAATGGTGTGCAGCACTCACGCTTCTGTTCCGAAGATTGCCAATATAAACTTTCTTCCGCGAATCCTAATGAACCGATTTAAATTCGATACCTGTATTTTTGCGTTGAACGATGGTATTTTCGATCCGCCTGATTTTGGCAGCCGATACAAGGATGACACGCCATTCAGTGATAATGTAAATATTATTTATCACAGATATGATAATATCGAATACGAACAATGCAATATTCCACTGAAAAAACTTCTTCCGAGATACGACCTGCTTTTGAATTCCGATCGCCCCATAGTGGTATGCTGCTCGAATTTCACAGAGCAAGTTATGGGTTACTGTATTTTTCAGTCGACTATCAATATTGACGAATACGAAAAAATGCAGAATATTATGAGTACGATAGGTTCGGCACTCGGAAATTTTCACAGTCGTATGCAGATAAAAGCTATTAATCACGAATTACAGAAGCTTTCTCAGCGCGATTTTATGACGGGACTTTTCAATCGCAGAGGCTTTTTTGAAAAGCTTGAACGGCAGATTTCAGACGAAAACAACATCGGTTCTTCGCTCATTATTATTTCAGCCGACCTTGATGAACTTAAATATATTAATGATAATTTTGGTCATGCAGAGGGCGATAACGCCATAATCACAGTTGGCAGGGCGCTTTTTGCAAGTTCTCTCCAAAATGAAATCTGCGCGCGTTTCGGCGGCGATGAATTTTGTACCGCCGCACTGATTTGCAATTGTGCTGCTGAAGACTTTTATGAGGAATTCAAAGGCAGATTTTTCGAATATCTCAATGATTACAATGAAAAATCAAATAAACCCTATTCAATACGTGCCAGTGTAGGATATTTTTCGGCTCCCGTCAGCGAAAATCTCAATATAGACGAAATTATCCGCTTGGCCGATGAAAAAATGTATGCTTTCAAGCAAACCCGCAAACGTAAACAAAATCCGCATATATGAGCTGTCGTACGATAACTTCGTGGATATGAAACTGCATTTTTCATCGATGTATCATTTGTAGGGACAAATCAAGATCCGCTGTCGAATAACAGCGGATCTTACTTTTTATAAAGATAAATTCTGAAATTCCTCTTCGGTTAAAATCGGAATTTCAAGCTCTTTCGCTTTTTTATTTTTCGATGAATTAGAAGTCGAATCATTATTTATCAAATAATCTGTTTTCGACGAAACGGCAGATGCAACTTTTCCGCCCTGCGATTCGATGAAAGCTTTAAGTTCATTGCGATTTTTCCAGATATGGACGGATCCCGTTATTACAAAAGTTTTTCCAGATATTGCTGAATCTTCAACGATTTCCCCGACTTCTTCGATATCAAGCTCCGTAAGCAGTTCATGATATTCCTGAAGATTTGCTGCGTCGGCAAAATAATTCACAAAATCATTCGCCAATACTTCGCCTATTCCGTCTATCGCCGTCAATTCTTCCACTGTAAGCCGTTCAAGCTGCTCTGATTCGGGATAAACCGCGCAGATAAGCCTTGAAGCTGCTCTGCCTATATTCGGTATGCCCAAAGAATACAGCACTCTGCTGAGTTCGGTATGCCGTGATGCTTCGACCGCCTCCCACATTTTTTGGAACGATCGCTCCCCGAATCCTTTCAGTTCCGCAATTTTTTCATGGTAAACATCAAGATGATAAAAATCTTTGAAGCTATGCAAAAAACCCTCTGTTATCAGCATCTCTATGGTTGAAGTTGATAATCCGACGATATTCATGGCGTCGCGCTGAACGAAATGCTCAAATTTTCCGATATGCTTCGCGGCGCACTGGGAATTCGGACAAACCAGCGTTTCCACGTCGTCTGCTGAACTTTTTATCTTGGTTTTCATTCCGCATATCGGGCATACCGTCGGAATCTCCAGCGTATCGGAAGCGGTTTTGTTTTCGGCGATCTGCGGAATTATCATATTTGCCTTATACACAGAGATCGTATCTCCAATTCCAAGTCTTAGCTGCTTTACAATGCTGAGATTGTGTACTGAGGCTCTCGATACGGTAGTTCCCTCAAGTTCGACAGGTTCAAAAACTGCCACAGGATTAAGAAGTCCAGTACGACTCGGCGACCATTTCACCTCTAAAAGCTTTGTATCGGCAGCTTCATCCCGCCATTTGAACGCCATTCCGTTTCGCGGCGCATGAGACGTTTCTCCAAGACTTTTTCCGTAGGCTACATCGTCAAGCATTAATACAAGCCCGTCGGACGGAAATTCATTTTTCGCAATAGCCCGCTCAAATTCCATGACATGAGATTCAAGTTCTGCACCGTCGGTTTTTACACCGTCAACACATTGGAATCCCAATGATCTCAATAAAGCTATTCTTTCCGTAAATGAATTGCAGTCAGAACCCTCAACCAAATTAAAAGCGAAAAAGTTAATATTTCTTTCAGCAGTTATCCGCGGATCAAGATTGCGTACCGTTCCAACGCAAAGATTACGCGGATTTTTATATTTTGTGCCGTCTTCAAGTTCGGAATTTACGCGTTCGAAATCACTGTATTTCATTAATGATTCGCCTCGCACAACAAGATGGTTCTTAAAAGAAACGGCAGTAGGAATTCCGATTATATGACGTGCATTCTGCGTAATATCCTCCCCAATTTCGCCGTTTCCGCGCGTAACAGCCTGCGTTAGAATTCCGTTGTCGTAAGTCAATACGATCGTCAGACCGTCCAGCTTCCAACTGAGAAATCCCATATTTTCACCAAGCCATTCGCGCAATTCATCAATGCTTTTCGTTTTTTCGAGGGAGAGCATTTTTGAAGTGTGCCTGACTTTTTGCAGCGATGAGACCGGCTCGAATCCGACTTTCTGAGTGCGGCTGCCGCTTAAAATTATTCCTGTTTCCTTTTCAAGAGCGGATAGTTCGTCATAAAGCGCATCGTATTCATGATCGGACATGATCTCAACGCCTGTATTATAATAAGCATCGGAAGCCTTGGCAAGCAGTTTGTTAAGCTCCTTCATTCGTTCAATTTTTTTCTCATTTTCATTCATAAAAATCACCATTTTCTACTGATTTCAGATATAAAAAGAACAGCGATACTAACTACCGCTGTTCTTCAATTTTATAATACTCTGATATGATAAAAATTATTCTTCTGTTTCAAGTTCAAGCTTGAAAGGAGCATAACGTCTGAATGCAGACTTATTCTTGTCATAATTAAGCTGATCAGCCTTATTTTCAAGCATATCGATAAATTCGTCGTAATATCTCAAAGACTGAAGTCTGCTGATATAATCCTCCGACCAATAGTCGTCCTCGGTCATACGCTCTCTCAGATCGCCTCTGATAACAACGTAGATAGTATCCTCGCTGAAATCATAAATCTCGGCTTTACCCTTTGTAATGTCATTAAAAAGGAATTCGTTGAACAGACGATTATTCTTATCATAATCAGTCTCTTCAGCAGCTTCTGTTTCGGAATTTTCCGAATCTTCTTTTTCTTCAGCAGCAGTTGTTGTGGATTTCTGAATGAGTCGCTCGTTTGCATAAGGATCAGTAGTTGTGGTAGTCTCCTCAGCATCGGCATCAGTTGTAGTAGTTGTGGTAGTCGTCGTAGTTTCTCCCTCAGCTGTAGTTGTCTGCGCCGCTATATATTCGTCATAATCTTTGCTTACTTCATCGAGTTCGAGCATTTTGTCAAGTTCAGACGACTTTTTGTTGATCTGCTCTGCATATTCCTCGGCAAGCTTGCGGCGTTTTCTTTCCTCGTCCGCGCTAACTTTCTCTCCCTCGCTGTCGGTAAGGCTTATCGACAGATACTTAACTCGCGCGAAATTTTCATCGAAATAATCTTTCAGTTCTTCTTCAGAGCAGCCCTCTGTACCTTCAAATCCGTAATAATAATTAAAAATTTCCTGCTCTCTGTAGCTGTTTAAAGCCATTTTTTCCATAGATTCAAGACTTACGCCGTTTTTCGTAAGGCGAGAATCCTGACCGTAATAATAAGAAGCCATTGAAGCGGCGCTCTCTGCATCTTCTTCGGAAATATTAAGATTACCTCCGGCAGCATTGATGTCGTCAAATTCCTTGAGTACAGAAATATACTGAACGCAATATTCAAGAGCCTTGTCTTGAATCCAGTCCGTAGCGTCCATAGAATCAATCTTTGCATTTTTCACATCTTTGAGTTCCGGAGCTTCGCCATTCTGCTCCTGTAAAATATTTTTCGCTTCGTCAAAACTCTGAATAGTATAATAAATGAAAAGTCCCGCAGGAATATCATATCCGCTCACGTTCATAGCGACAGTTGAACCGCTTCCGATTGAAGGCGTACAGCCAACCATAGAAGCAGCAAGTGCAGCCGAAACAGCAGCCGCGGTGATTTTCTTAAAATTAGTCATTTTAAACAGCCTCCGATTTAACTATATATTTCATATGCTTTTTTATTATACACTATTTTTTTTGATTTGTCCATAGCAAATTGAAAATTTTTTCCGTTCTGTCACAAATTTCTTTTAAATCAAAAATTACTTGCTGTGTTTTTGCACAAATTTTCCTTGACAAGATAAGAATATCATGATATACTTATAATAGTATTTAGAGTTAAAAGGCAGGGATCTACAATGAAAACCATACATATCGGGACAAGCTGCCCTTATGATGTACTTATAGAGCGAGGAAGCCTGAAAAACAGCGGCAATCTTATAGCCAACGTTCTTTCTTCAAAAAAAGCAGCCGTCATTACTGATGATACGGTCGGCGGTCTTTATTCGGAAACGCTCCTGAATTCGCTTGCTGAAGCGGGTATCAGCGCGAACGTATTTGCTTTTCCTCACGGCGAACAGTCTAAAAATCTTTCCACTCTCGGAAAAATTTACGATTTTCTATGCGATGAGAGAATCACAAGAAGCGATTTTCTGATTGCTCTCGGCGGCGGCGTAGTCGGCGATATTACGGGATTTGCAGCCGCAACTTTTCTTCGCGGCATTCAATTTGTACAGATTCCCACCACTCTTCTTGCGCAGGTAGATTCTTCCGTGGGCGGTAAAACCGCTATTGATATTGCAGGCGGTAAAAATCTGGTAGGCTCGTTTAAACAGCCTGCGCTTGTTATTTGCGACAGCGATATACTGCGCACTCTTCCCGACAATGAACTTGCCTGCGGAATGGCGGAAGCCATCAAATACGGAATGATTCGCGATAAAGCTCTTTTTGAGTTGTTTGAAAAGCATAATTTAAATGATATTCATGAGGTCATGGACGAAATCGTTCATGCTTGCATAGATATAAAACGCAGCGTTGTTGAAAACGACGAATTTGACAAGGGCGAAAGAATGATACTGAATTTCGGTCACACTCTCGGTCATGCTATCGAAGGCTGGCACAATTATACAAATTATAGTCACGGTATGGGAGTTGCAGCAGGAATGTGCATGATCACAAGGCGTTTCTGCAATGCTGAACTCACCGCTCGTCTTGAAAAGTGCGTAGAATCGTATAAGCTTCCCACTTCATCGGAAGCGTCGATGTCCGAACTTCTCCCTTATTGCTCAAAAGATAAAAAGTGCGAATTCGACAGTATCAGCTACATCGTCTGCGAAGAGATCGGCAAAGCCGAAATACGCAAAGTGCCTGTTGCTGAATTCACACGGCTCATGTCGAAGGAGAACTGATAATGGATATTCTTATAAAGCCCTCAATTTTAAAGGGAAAACTTGATATTCCCGCGTCAAAAAGCTGCGCGCACAGGGCAGTAATTTGCGCCGCTCTCGCTAAGGGAACATCAAAGATCTCGGGAATCACTATGTCAAAGGATATTGAAGCGACCATAGAAGCTATGCGCTCACTTGGCGCTTCATTTGAAATTAACGGAAACGAACTGACCGTAAACGGTACGAACGGAAATCTCTGCGGACAAGCGGATATTGACTGCAACGAAAGCGGCTCTACTCTCAGGTTCGTTATCCCAATCGCAGCAGCATTGGGCGCTCATGCGATTTTCCGCGGAAAAGGTCGTCTCCCGATGCGGCCTGTCGACATTTATATCAGGGAGCTTTCCGAACACGGAGTAAAGTTTATCACTGAAAAAATGCCGTATGAGATCAACGGCAGACTTGGCGGCGGTACTTATAAAATTGAAGGCAACGTTTCTTCGCAGTTCATCACCGGACTGCTGTTTGCGCTGCCTCTTGTGAACGAGGATTCTGAGATCATTCTGACTTCACGTCTTGAATCGCGCCCCTATGTTGATATTACGATCGATATTCTGCGCCGCTTCGGGATCGCGATCAACGAGACAGAATCAGGTTTCACAATCAAAGGCGGACAAACTTATACTCCTTTCGACGAACACGTTGAAGGCGATTATTCTCAGGCGGCATTTTTCTATGTGGCAAACGTTCTCGGCTCTCAAGTTGAAATAGGCAATCTGAATCCGAACAGCGTTCAGGGCGATAAAAAAATTATTGAGTTGATCGATACAGCCCGCGATAACGGCAAAATAACTGGATATAAAGCCGACTGCTCCGATATTCCGGATCTTGTGCCGATACTCTCCGTTTTGGGTGCGTATGGTTCTGAATCTTCGCTGATCTATAACGCGGAAAGACTGCGCATCAAAGAAAGCGACCGTCTGGCTGCCTGCGCCGATATGCTTAATAAACTCGGCGGAAATGTTTCCGTAACTGCGGACGGTCTTGATATTCAGCCTGTCAAAAAGCTTCACGGCGGTACTGTCGACAGTTTTGGAGATCATCGTATAGTTATGGCGGCTGCTATTGCGGCTCTGCGATGCGACGGCGATGTCATTATAAAAGGCGCGGAGGCTGCGGAAAAATCCTACCCCGACTTCTTCAAGGACTATACTATGCTTGGAGGTAATGCTGATGTCATTGATCTGGAAAAATAGGATAACCGTCTCATATTTCGGCGAAGCTCACGATCCGATTATCGGAGTAAATATCGACGGACTCCCCGAGGGCGAGTATATCAATGCCGAAGAAATAGTTAAATTTCTTGCAAGAACTTCTCCAAAATCGATTTCCACAGTTAATAAAAAAAGAATTTCTTCACCTCGTATCATGTCGGGTATCCGCAATGACCGCACAACCGGAGCGCCTCTTTGTGCCGTACTGCAAAATTCCTGTATCGATACATCCGATGACTGCCGCAGCTCTAATATTCAGTGTGGTCTTGCCGATTATACGGGTGCATTACATTACCGCGGATACAGCGATGTAAAGAATTCCGCTTTAAACAGCGATCTTTTTACTGCCCCGCTTTGTTTTGCAGGCGCGGTCTGCGGACAAATTCTCGAACGCCGCGGAATTTATACGGGCGCTCATATCGCTTCTCTGCACAATATCAAGGATAATCCCTTTGATCCGGTCAATATCAGCCGCGACGCCGTTATATCGGTACGCAGCAAGGATTTTCCCGTGATCAGCGATCGCATGGGCTGGCTGATGATAGAGGATATGGAAAAAGCACATGAAGCAGGCGAACGTCTCGGCGGCATAGTTGAATGTGCTTCTGTAAACGTCCCCGCGGGCGTAGGTTCACCAATTTTCGATGGACTGGAAAATAATATTGCACAGCTTATTTTCGGAATTCCCACAGCGTCCGGGCTTGAATTCGGCGCAGGTTTTTCAGCCGCAAAAATGCTCGGCAGTCAATACAGCGACACGTTTTATACGGACGACCGCGGATATTCGCTTACAAAAACAAACTGTCACGGCGGCGTTATCAATGGTATCTCGTCGGGAATGCCTATAACGCTGAAAGTTGCTTTCAGACCGCCGAACGATAATTTTTCGGAGTCATGCTTCATTCCGAAAGCTGTTCCATGCGTTGAAGCGTCAGTCAATATCGCATTGCTTTCAAAAATGATAGATTATCCAAATTTCTGTTAAGGTGACAAATTATGCAGGACGAAAATATTTTCAAGATCAGCAAAATGGCGAATACAGAAATAACCGAACTTCCTATGCTGAATATTCTTATCTGTTATTTGCTGTATAAGATCGACAAACCCGTCGGAACAGAGAATCTTTATGATATTTTGATAAGCACGGAATGCGTTAATTTTTTTCTGTACAACGATTCCATTGACTATCTTCTGAAAAACGGTCATTTAAAAATTGAAGAGGATAATGGGAAAAAAAATTACATTCTTCTCCCAAAAGGCAAAGCATGCGCGCGCGAGTTGAAAACTTACGCTCCAAAGGCGTACCGCGATCGCCTTGTTCTTTCTGCTCTGAGATATTTTACGCGGCTTAAATATGAGCAGGAAATTAAACTCGACTTTGAACCCCTCGAAAACGGCTGCTATGTATGTGTGCGTTGTCTCGATTCTCGCAGCGATCTTATGGATCTGAAACTTTTTGCTCCTGATATGACTCAGGCGAAGCTTATCGGTGAGCGTATTATGCTGAATCCTGCCGGATTTTACAGCAAAGTCGTTGAACTTGCCTTGTCAAATAAGGAGGATATTTATGACCTTTCCGATAACTGATATGATCGTGTATATCGCCGCGGACGGCAGTGAAAAAAGTTTCCCGACGGGCTTGGCAGCTGTTGTTCTTGTAGGAATTTTTATAATTGTTTCCGTTGTTTCGGGAATCGTTTCTTTTAAGATGAAACTTAAAAAGATGAATAATAATTCCAAAAATGCTGCCGGAGATGACAAAAATGAGAGTTGATTTTTACAAATACGTCGATTACAGCACTTGGAAACCTATCAAGCTTCGCACAGGTTCGTTCGGATTTGAATTGGCGGATCATGATACTGTTGATGAGCGCATTGAGGAATTCCGCGAACTTGCAGAGGAGATAGCCGGCGAACTTCCAAGCGATAAAGTGCTTCTTTACGCGGTTTTGCAATACACCGATACAACGCGGCTGGCTAATGTTAATGTGGTACTGCTTGTTTATGATTACGCTAAATATGTTTCGATCGTTTCATCGATAACGCAGAATATACGCTTTTACTTTGTAAGAGGAAGAAAGGAGCAATATGAATATGAATAATAAAGGGATAATTGCGGCTTTCTCCGCAGCGCTGCTTATGGTTTCTGCAATTCCGATCAACGCGGCTGCCGATAAATCTTCCGAAACACATACAGTTACGATTCTGGATTTCGACGGCAAGCCTTTTGATACGTTCACCGTTCGTCACGGCGAAATTATCAAAGAAAATTCAATTGATACTTCAAAGCTAAACTGCTTTCCCGACAAATATACCGAAAGGCGATTCAATGTATGGGCTAATTTCCCAGTAAATAAGGCAATAAATGAAGATATTTCAATACAGCCTCTTTATAGAGAAATGACGATTTCATGCGATTCGCTGCCGTATAAAACCGAATATTTCTCTACAGACGGAAAAATCAATACAGACGGCATGGCAGTTTCAATCCACGTTTTTGAGCAGGTTCCGCTGAAAAACGGCAGCGGATTTACACAAAAGCTTACAGAGACTGTTAACATCGAATCAAAATGCTCATTATCTGTTGATGATTTGGAAGAAGCGTTCTCAAATGAAAAAACGTCCGCAGATGTAGAAATATATCCTGTCGGCAGCACTCAGGCTATCGGCGTATTCGAAATCACTTTATGTCGATTTTTCGGCGATTATAATAAAAACGGAATAGTTGACGTTCACGACGCTTCTAATATTCTGAATTTGTACAGCCAACTTTCCACGAACAGAGATTTTTTGATAAGTGATGAGCAAATGTCTATCTGCGACATTGACCGAAACGGCACTGTCAATGCTTTAGACGCTTCGCTGACTCTGTCTTACTATGCCGTGAATGCAACTACACTGAGTCATATCACATGGGACGAATTTCTCAGCCAAAGGGAGTCGACAAAATTGAGTCATTAACGTCCGATCTAATTGAAGTTCCATTTTTTTCTCAAAATATGCATTATTCTATTGCAAAAAAATTCAAAATGTTGTATAATATAAGCGGTGTGTTTTTGAAATCTATTTATCTTACACGCCCTCAAATATGATTTAAGGAGAAGATTAAAATGTATAACGATCTTATGGATTCTATCGGCTTTGTTTCAAAGTACGATCCCGAAGTAGGTGCTTCTATGGATAAGGAGCTTGCAAGACAGAGACGCAATCTTGAACTTATTGCCAGCGAAAATATTGTTTCCCCTGCTGTTATGGCTGCTATGGGAAGTGTTCTTACAAATAAATATGCCGAGGGTTACCCCGGAAAAAGATATTACGGCGGCTGTCAATGCGTTGACGAAGTGGAAGTTATTGCTATCGAACGTGCTAAGAAGCTTTTCGGTGCAAATTTCGCCAATGTTCAGCCTCATTCGGGCGCACAGGCTAATACTGCCGTTTATTTCTCGGTTCTTCAGCCGGGAGATACGGTTCTCGGAATGAGCCTTGCCGACGGCGGACATCTTACTCACGGTTCACCCGTAAACCTTTCGGGAAAATACTTCAATTTTGTTTCCTATGGTCTCGACGATGAGACAGAAGCAATCAACTATGATACCGTTCAGGCTCTCGCAAATGAGCATAAACCCAAGCTTATCGTTGCAGGTGCAAGTGCATATCCCAGAGCGATCGATTTCAAGAAGCTTTCCGAGATCGCTAAATCCGTGGGCGCGCTTCTCATGGTTGACATGGCTCATATCGCGGGTCTTGTTGCGGCTGGTTGCCATGAATCTCCCGTTCCCTATGCAGATATTGTTACTACAACTACTCATAAAACTCTCCGCGGTCCGAGAGGCGGTCTTATCCTGACTAACGACGAGACTCTCGCAAAGAAGATCAATTCTGCTATCTTCCCCGGCACACAGGGCGGTCCTCTTATGCACACTATCGCTGCTAAGGCTGTTTGCTTCGGCGAAGCTCTCAAGCCCGAATTCAAGGAGTATCAGCAGAAGATTGTCGAGAATGCCAAGGCTCTTGCTGACGGACTTCTCAAGCGCGGCTTCAATCTCGTTTCGGGCGGTACTGATAATCACCTCATGCTCGTTGATCTGCGTCCTTTCAACATTACAGGCAAGGAGCTTGAACATCGTCTTGACGAAGTTTACATCACGGTAAACAAGAACGCTATCCACAACGATCCCGAAAAGCCTTTCGTAACAAGCGGTATCAGAATCGGTACTCCCGCTGTTACAACAAGAGGTCTCGGAGTTGAGGAAATGGAGAAGATCGCTGAATACATTTACCTCTGTGCTACAGACTTTGAAAACAAGGCTGACGAAATTCGTGCAGGTGTAACTGAGATCTGCGAGAAGTTCCCACTTTATAAATAATTAAAAATATTGGGCGGACATTTTGTCCGCCTTTATTTTACAGGAGGTTTTATGGGAAAACACAAACATAAAAAACATAACTGCACACCCTGTTTAAGAGGAGTTGTTAAATATGGTGAGGATAAATTTGTTCTTTTGATAGTGCTTATATTGGTAACACTTCCGTTCGTTATAGCGCTTTTTCAGGGCGCGTATACAGGAGCTTTGGCAGGCTTTTGCATCTGCATTTTACCCATGTCAATATTTATGTTCTTTACTTTCAGATTTTTTGTGAAATATGATGTAGGGGAACGGAAAATTGAGTACAGATTTTTTTTCAGATTCAGAACTATTGATTTCAATGATATTGAAAGAATTTACAAAAAATCCGATACAAAAACAGTTTTTCTGATTATAAAGGCAAAAGGGCATAAAGTAGGAATAAATATGCGTTCATGCAAAGGAGCAAGAGAACTGCAATTTTTACTGAAAAGCCGTTTGCCGAAAAAATGCGAATATTGAGGAGGTTCACCATGTCCGCACCATTAGCCGATAGAATCCGCCCCAAAACCCTTGACGATGTTGTAGGTCAGGAGCATATTCTGAGTAAAAATAAACCATTAAGAAAAATAATCGACAGCGGCACTATTCCCAACATGATATTTTACGGTCCATCGGGAGTTGGAAAAACTACTGTTGCCCGAATTATAGCCGAAAACTGCGGAATGTCGCTTTATAAACTGAATGGAACAAGTTCCTCCGTCAGCGATATCAAGGACGTAATAGCGCAGGTCGGCACTTTCGGAGCGGAAAACGGGATTCTCCTGTACCTTGACGAGATTCAGTATCTCAACAAAAAGCAGCAGCAGAGCCTTCTTGAATATATCGAAAACGGCGATATTACGCTGATTGCCTCAACAACAGAAAATCCCTATTTTTCAGTGTACAATGCCGTTATCAGCCGGAGTACTGTTTTTGAATTCAAGCCCGTGACTGCCGAACAGCTTATACCTGCTATCAGGCGCGGATTTAGACTTCTTTCTGAAGAATCAGGCAGCGAGATTGTTGCAACTGATGAAATATGCAGAACTATTGCTTACGGCTGCGGCGGAGATGTTCGGAAAGCCATGAATACAGTTGAACTGTGCGCCCTATGCGGAGAGATAATTGATGGCAAAACCGTAATTACGGAAGAAACCATGAAAACGCTTGTACAGCGGAGCAATATGCGCTACGACCGAGACGGCGATCAGCACTACGATATACTGTCGGCATTTCACAAGTCTATCCGCGGTTCTGATGAAAATGCCGCTCTTCACTATGCTGCGCGTTTTATAGAAGCCGGAGATATTCTACCGCTTTGCCGACGTCTGCTTTGCATTGCCTGCGAAGACGTCGGACTTGCCTATCCACAGGCGATAGTTATAACGAAAGCTTGTGTGGATTCAGCCTTGCAGTTGGGACTCCCCGAAGCCCGCCTGCCCATTGCAGAAGCTATAATCTTGCTTGCTACCGCACCAAAATCCAACAGTGCGTACACGGCAATTGCAGCGGCACTTGACGACGTTAAAAGCTGCGACGCACTTAATTTTCCGCGTCATTTGCAAAATAAGCATTTCGACGGAAACGGCGCGAAAGTTGTAGGACAGCATTATCTTTATCCTCATGATTTCACAAATCACTACGTAAAACAGCAGTATCTTCCAGACGCGCTCGCGAATAGAGTTTACTATGAATTCGGCGATAACAAACAGGAGCAAGCCGCCTTGGCATATCGAAAAAAGCTCCTCGGCGATCTGAAATAATTCCTAATGTTTACAAAATATTAACATTTTTATCCGCACATTTATGAAATTCCTGCGTTAAACATAATGAATGGTATAATTAAAACTATATAAACAAGGAGGAATTACCATGAAAAAAGCACTTATAACTATGGCGGCGGCATTGGCGGTTATAGCATCTATCCCCACAATGTCCGCTCAGGCGCTTGATCCGCCTATGAAGGGTGACCTGAACACCGATTTCACTGTGAATATGGCTGACCTTGTGCTTATGCAGCGCTATCTGCTGGGTCAATGCGACATTGACCCGATTTACGCTATATATGCAGCCGATGTGAATGACGACGGAAATGCGGATATATTTGATTTCATTCTGATGAGACAAATGGTTGAAACAGCTGACAATAAGATAATGAAAACATTCACACGCTGCGCCGATTATCTTCCCGATGGAATGCATTACGGTAAACAGCCGGGACGGGAAGAAGCTGTGATAACATCAGTAAGCGAGTTGAAAGAATATTTTCAGCCGCACTTTGTTTTGCTTACAACAGGCGAATGCATAATAATAGAAGTAGCTTCGCAAGAAGTAATTGACGATTATCTTACACGATATGACGAAAACTTCTTTGACAATAACGTGCTTTGTCTCAAATTTCTGAGTGGAACTGATAAGTATGCTTATCAATCTATTCAGTATGATGCTTCGTCTCTTATTATCAAATATTACGATGCCACTGATCCTAATCTTCACTGGTCTGCTCCCCTGCCCCCATACATCGCCGAAGTCGCAGTACCGATGAATCTCTGGGCTGACGGCGACGTTATTTGGGAAGAGATTGACCCGCCGTTTACTCCTGCTGTCAAAGCAGATTTCACAAGCGCAATAAACGATTCCGCAATTGAATTCGCTGTTTCGGATAACACCCCTGCCGTGATTCAAAGTACGGCGGAGCTTGAAAGCTTTATCGACGGAAAATTCGGATATGGCGTTGAGAAATCCCTTAAATCAACTTATACAGACGAGTATTTCGAGGAAAATGTGCTTATTCTCGATCTTTATTATCAAAGCCGCTCAAATAGCTGGCTGACAGATGTAACCGTTAATAAAGAATACGGTAAAATCGTAATTACGTATGACAAATCAACTGATACGGTCGGATTCGCAGACAGTGTAATCAAACTTACGCAGGTAACTATTCCGCGCGAACAGTATCACCGCGAAGATGTTGTCCGCGTCAAGACGTGGGAAGCTCCCATAACGGCGTCGCACCGCGAATTTGATCTCGGCAGCATATCAATGATTTCTAAAGTTGATCAACCTTTTCTGCAAATTGACAGTCTCTGGGTATCGTCTTATGAAGAATTTGAATCTCTGTTCAAGGAAGCGCTTGTGCCTGAAATTTATGAAATAGTAAATTTAAGCGCCGAAAACATAGACTGGTCGAAGCAATCCGCATACATATGGGTTGACAGCGATGTTATGGAATCTACTCACAAACTTTTATCCGCAGCTAACGGCGAAAACGGTCTTGATCTGAAATTCGCATCTAAACAGCCTTTAAGCTGCTTTGGCGGTGATTTTCTTCATATCGTAACAGTTGATAAGAAGTATGAGGGAAGCAATGTCACCACCAACTCCATTAATTTTAACAACGCTTATCCGCGAACAGGCGGTGAAACTAAGATTCTGCCCACAGGTGATCACTATTCACACATATTGATCGATCAGTATACTTTTGGAAATGAAAATACTGCCGATGTATATCGTCTCTTCCCCGGAGGAGCTCCAAGTCCTTTCAATGGTTATCAATATCTCGGCAGTATTGATCTGCCAGAGGGCTTCTACGCATTCAGCAGTCTTGAAGATTACACGGAAACTGAAAATGATGACGGAAGCATAACTGCGTCTATGCAGAATATGACTGTGATAAATTATCATAATTCCGACGATGAATCGCTGGTTAAGGTGACCTTTACAATTCCTGACAGCGGTGAAATTATTGAAAAAACATTTTCTTATTAAGCTATAATCAGCGTTTACACGCATGATATAGATTCCTTTCAGGGTGACAAATCGGAAAGACCGTATCATTTGATACGGTCTTTTTCTGTGTAAATTTGATTATTCAACTTTTCATGATACGCTGTCTGAACTTCATAAACCGAAGATTTCTCAAAATCTGTCCGCTGAATTCCTTTCCAATCTATTACGGCAAATTCTTCCCTTTCATTTTCTACAACGTAAAATTGGTTTTCGCTATTCTCGCACCAGACGCTAATATTCTTGAACTGCGGCTCTATGACGACTTCAAGCTCTTTATTAATTACACCTTTCAAATATTTATTGCCGTCACTTCGTCCGAAAATCACCTGATCAGCATAATTATGCCAGGAATTCAGCTGACCTCCGTCAATAAATCCGTCAATATAACCATGTATTATATTTTCATCGCTGTCGATCACGCAAATCTGATAATTTCCTATATCATTGCTCTTATCTTTCTTTTTCATTGCCATATATTTGCTTTCGCCAAGATAGATGATATTAGAATAAATCGGACTAAGAACAGTATTGTAATTTTCATCTATGATACCGTTGCCGCCCTCGGTGCATACTCGGTAATATGTAAGCGGATTTTCCATTGACGATTCGTTTATTTGAAAATCCATTATCAAATCATATTTCACGGGAACAAGTATGTTAAATTCTCCGTCTGCCATTCCGTATTTGTCGTCAACATAGATTCTTCCGCCGTCATATTTTGTATATTCCCTGCCGTCGATCGTCAATTTATCAAAATCTTCATCAACCTTGATCAAACACCTGCAATAACTCATATCAGGTTCACAGCCCATATGTTCGAACTCGCGAAGCTCTTTTTCAAGTTCCAATGCAAGAGTATTATCAGAATATTTCTTGTCAATTCCGTTTACATTTTCCATGACTCTGCCATAGTCCGAATAGCAATACAAGAACAAAAGATAATCGCCGCCGTCATTTTCAATCTCTATATAATCATTTTTCCCCGAAATCTGAAGCAGATCGTAATACGCCGCAAATTCGTCAAAATCGCCGCATTCGCTGAACTTGATATAATCAGCGGTATTGGTCATTCTGTCTTTCAAATCGAAAATCGTTTTTGCATTTAGAACCTCACTGTCTATCGTTCTGGTTGTTTCGGCGGAGTTTTCGCTGCCCTGTTTTGCATAACTGCCGTTGTCGATCATTCCACATGATGTTAGCATAATCAATGAAGTAAGCAATATAATGATTTTTTTCATAATCAATCACCTTTCCAAAATGTTATTCTATTAAATTAGTGTCAAAAAATTATAAAATTGTTGCATCATAAAGAAAAAATTGTAATATTGCATAAATAGGGAAGATTTTTTTGGCAATAACCAACAACGAAAAAAGTCGAATTTCCTCGATAAAACTTGAAATTTGCCGTTTTCGGAAAAATTCGACTCCTATCTTTAAATTTCCGAAATTATTTTGACGCAAAAGCTTGAAATTTGTAATCGAATGTGATAAAATAGATTTGTTGATGAAAATCAACAAAACATTGAAGAAATTGTCCTCATACGGATAATATCGAACCACTTTGCTGCTATACACAACATCTTCAGATATGCGCATAAATTTTATTCGTCAAAGTTTATGCATATATTTCCGAAACGATATGGTAATGCAAAAATTGTATAGAATGACGAAAAATACATTATTATATTATTTGCAAAACCATAACGATTTTAAGGCGCTGCCTTAATACGATGTTATTCTTCCTAATCTGAAAATTCTCTATCCTGTGACACTTTTTCAATGCAGTAATAAAAAAAGAATTTGCTGAAATTATGTATGCTGCATTTTATGGGGACAAATTTTCTGATCACGGATTTGGAATAAGAATAAGATCTAATTCTGAATTTCTATCTACGATGATCGGCAAGCACTATGGCATTGACCGTGAATATTGCTGCCAACGAGATGTCGACTATCGGAAGCGGCTGACGCAGTTAAACGTATTAGTGATGTCCCCGATCAAATTGATTCGTTTTGATAATAATATGCGCTTTAAATTAATTTGTTATGATCTAAATGGATCAATTGCTAATGAATATATACCTTTCGGCAAATCGAAAGGAAATAAAATGAAAACTAAAACCATTAAAACAATTATTTGCGAAAGCACAACAATCGAAGGAACAAAAACCGCGGCAGTTCTCAAAGAACATGGCATTTATGCAGCTGTGTGCGAAAATAATGAAGCAGCGCTGATCAGAGCGATCCTCTCGGATTTGCCGGATGTCGTTGTACTTAATCTGGAAATTGAGGACACCGACGCGATCGCAGTGATCAAACAAGTACGTTCAATGATCACAAGCTGCCCTGTATTTATTGTTCTTTCGGAAATCGACAACAGCTTTATTGAAAGACAGATCCTCGACAGCGGCGCTTCCTACTTCTTGCCAAAGCCTTACAGTGCTGACGAGCTTTCGGAAATTGTGAAATCTTTTGTAAATACAACCGGTTATAACGGAACCGACCCAGAGATCATGGTTACCGAATTGATTAGACAGGCAGGAATTCCTGCTCACATCAAAGGCTATCGCTACATTCGCTATGCAATTCTTGAATGCATCGAAAACGGAGGCGGACTTGATTGCATAACAAAACAGCTTTATCCCTCGGTGGCAAAGAAATATGCCACAACTCCTGCAAGAGTTGAGCGCGCAATAAGAGGCGCTATCGATAAAGCATGGGACAGATTCGGCGCTCAGGGAATCAATGCTGCTTTCGGATATACCGTAAGTACTTCTGATTACAAGCCCACGAATTCCGAATTTATTGCCTGCGCAGTTGATAAGACTCTTCTCCAGATGAAAATCAACTCGCTTTAAATTTCAAAATTAGCGGACGAATAAAAAATGCAAGAACAATTGCAATATTTACTCTGAATCGCTGCATAACTTATTAGACCTGTTCTAAAACCGTAGAAGTGCCGAATGACGAAAGATTTTTTGTGTCAAGCACAGTCAATTTTTCGAAGGAATACTGTATGTATTTCAGAAAAATTGACAAAGCATGACGCAAAAAAGACAAGTCAGGCGGTGCTTCGGAGGTTTTAGAACAGGTCTATTACAGAACTAAGCTCCCGAATAAATTTCGGGGGCTTAGTTTATTTCATCGCTTCAAAACTTTTTATATTTGAAATGTTAATAAAAAGTATCTTGATTTTCTGCAATAAAAATGTTATAATTTTATTACAATTTTGTAGAAGGAGCGCTATGCATGAAAAAACAAATCAAAAAAACAATCGTGGCTACAACTGCTATGTCAACTCTGATCGCCGCTCTCAGCTGCTTTAACGCAAATGCGGCGATCGAACCTAATCCCGTTATCAGCCGAAACTGTCCGTCATATTCCGGCAGCGGCGACGCGAAATCTGCGAACGACGAGCATTATTTCTCATTTTGCTTTATGACTTCGCCCGATTATCTTGCTTACGATCTCTCCAACGTTCCCAATGAGGAGAAAAAACAGGTTCTTGCCGTTTGGTACAATACAAGCGCATTCGACAATATCGGCAGCTATGCTAACCGCAATATGGAACCCTCTGACTATACGGTCGAAGTCAATGCTGCCGACGGTGGAGAATATCCTGAAGACGGCTGGGAAATCGTTGAAACTGTTACAGATAATACACTTTCATCACGTCAGCATCTTGTTTCTATGGAGAGTTATAACTGGATTCGCCTTAATATTTCTAAAGCTGACGGTCAGGAGGGAAAAACTGCCTCGATAAATTTTGATATTCACAGCGCACCCAACGGAGTATCTGACAGTTGGCTTTTCCTCGGCGATTCAATTACGGCAGGCGGTATGAATAATTGCTACGGAACAGGTTTTGCTACGCATATCAATATGATCGATGAAAAATATTTTCCTGTACAGGAAAACGGCGGTATCGGTGGAATTCTCAGCAGCGACGGAAGAGATAATATCGACCGCTGGCTTTCGGTTTCGCAGGCTAAATATGTCAGCATTGCATACGGCACGAATGATTGCTGGGGCAAAGATTACCTCACGCAGGAATATTACGAAAACACGAAATATATGATCGACGCTATTCTGAATGCAGGAAAAATTCCTGTTCTTCCAAAAATTCCTGCTTCTACAAATGCTGATGTCAAGGACAATGTGCCGCTGTATAATGCCATGATTGATAAGCTTTATGAGGAATACGGCGATAAATTGATACAAGGTCCTGATTTCCAGATTTTTTTTGAAGAACATCCCGATTATCTCAGCGGCGACGGAGTTCACCCTTCCGACGTAGGATATGCGGCAATGCGTGAAACATGGGCGAATTGTATGTACGAAAGAGTTTACAAGACTTCCGCACCCGAAATTCCATCAACTTCCACAACGACTGCTTCCACAACGACTGCTTCCACAACGACTGCTTCCACAACGACTGCTTCCACTGCAACTTCAACAGATACAACTACAACTTCCGCAGAATCAACTACGACTGAAACTACATTAGAAAATATCGGCGACGCCAACTGCGACGGTAAAGTTGAAATTGCCGACGCTACACTTATTCTTCAATATCTCACCAATAAAGATGAGTATAAATTGTCTGTGCAAGGTATGATAAATGCCGATTGCTGCAATGTAGGCGACGGAGTTACCGCTCAGGACGCTCTCGCGATTCAAAAACTTGACGCAGGTGTAATCAAATCACTACCGACTGAATAAGAACTTGTCTTCAACGAAATTTGCTTGAAAATCTACATGATCTTCTTGTGAAGCCAGATTCTAAAAAATCCTCCTTTTTACAGGAGGATTTTTTTATTCATCTTTACTCTCAGATTCATCGGAAGATTCCAATTTTTCTTTTGATTTCAATTTTTTCTTTTTAGTGATCAATATGGGCGGCTCGGGACGATAATCAGCCGTAACTGTAGAAAGACTCTTTTTCTCCAGCAAATATGATATATATTCGTTAATCAGAGAATAAATTACTGCAAATATCGGTACGCCAAGTACCATTCCTGCAAAGCCAAAAAGTCCTCCGCCTACAAGAATTGAAAAAAGCACCCAGAATGAGGAGATTCCGATAGACTGCCCCAATATTTTCGGACCGATTACATTTCCGTCAAGCTGCTGAAGTATAAATATAAGAATGAGAAATGGTATTACTTGCTTCGGAGTTGAAACAAGCAGCAGTATAGCGCTTGGAATCGCACCGATAATCGGACCGAAAAACGGAATTATATTTGTAACGGTAACAAGAACCGAAATCAAAACCGTGAAATCGAGTTTCATAACAGACATACAAATAAAACAAAGAATTCCAAGTATTATGGAATCAATGATTTTTCCTGACATAAATCCGCTTATTGACGCATTTGTCTGCGCGCATACTCTCATAACACCCCTTGCTGCACGTTTTGGAAGTATTGCAGTTACTATTTTCTTCAATTGCGCCTGAAAATGTTCTTTGTCAAAAAGAAGATATACGGCAACAATTATTCCGATTATCACATCTTTTATTGAAACGATCAGGCTCATAGTGCTATCTGTCAGCTTGAGCATAATATCGCCGATCTTCGGGACAATATTATTTACAAATTCCATGAGCGCGTCCTCAATATTCTGAATCTGATCATTTACGATCGTCAGAAGCTTTGGATATCTTTCCAGAACGCCGTCTATCCATTTCTGAAAATTATTTATGTACGCTCCGATATTGTTGAAAATTCCCATTATGCTGTCGATGACCTGCGGGAGAATTATTGAACATAGAGCGGCAGCCGTTGCGAAAAACAGAATCATAGTCACAGACAGCGATATGGTTCTGGTAAGCTTTGGCTTCGGTTTTTTTCGCTCTGTCAAACTTTTTATTCGCAGTTCTATCCACATCATTATCGGATTGAGTATATAAGCGATTACCAATCCCCATACAATAGGAGCGAGAACCGTGAATAATGATTTTATTGCATCACCGAAAACAGTAAAATTAAAGATGACGGTGTACACAATCAGGCAGGCGGTAAATGTTAAAACAGTATAAATGGAAATCGTGTTATACTTGGCGTTCCATCTTATTTTCATATCGATCTCCTTGCCTTAAAGAAATCCGCACAAAGCTTTTTACGATATACTCACCTATGTTGCAATTCTCTCATATCTTTCGGCTAAAATTTTTCTCGAAATCTATTGGATAGCTTGCAATAAAAGTAAGCATAGCGTCAACACACCTGATTTCTTTGTGCGGAATTCCTCAAAATTTCTCAGAATTTAGAACTTATTCTCATAAGATATTGCACGCGCCTATTCGGCAAATTTTACCGATGGCTGCGTTGAAAAAACTCACCATATGTCAGTATGCTTTCGTTTTTTTCGCCTTGCCCTCAGTAAAATTATGCTCAAATATCCACGTACAAATCCCGTAAGAACAAGTTCTTACTTAAAGTAAGCAACGCCGCTTTCAAAAATCTTCTGATCCTTGCAGCCTTCAACATTCTTGCAAATATAGCTGCCCTTACGTTCGGAGTGTCCCATTTTACCGAAAACTCGTCCGTCGGGAGAAGTGATTCCCTCGATAGCTTCAATTGAAGTATTCGGATTATAACGTATATCCATAGTGGGCATACCATCAAGATCAACATACTGAGTAGCGATCTGACCATTGTTTGCAAGCTGCTGAATAAGACTTGCTGGAGCAACGAATCTGCCCTCGCCATGAGAGATAGGAACGCAGTGAATGTTGCCGACTTCCGTACCGTAAAGCCACGGACTCTTATTTGAAGCGATCCTTGTATTTACCATCATTGACTGGTGACGATTGATCGTGTTAAAGGTAAGCGTAGGAGAATTTTCGTCCATGTCGACAATTTCGCCGAATGGAACAAGACCAAGCTTTACAAGCGCCTGAAAGCCGTTACAAATACCGAGCATAAGTCCGTCGCGGTTTTTCAACAGATCGTGAACGGCATCTTTTATCTTGGGATTTCTGAAAAATGCAGTGATAAATTTACCGCTTCCCTCAGGCTCATCGCCGCCGCTGAATCCGCCGGGGATCATAATTATCTGAGATTCCCTGACAGCCTTTTCGAAGTAATCGACAGACTGCTCTATATCTCCTGCGGAAAGATTCCTGATAACGACAGTTTCCGCGGACGCGCCTGCCTTTTCAAAAGCTCTTGCGGTATCATATTCGCAGTTCGTTCCAGGAAATACTGGAATAAGCACTCTCGGTTTTGCGAATTTTTCCGAAGAAGCGATCTTAGTTTCGCAGTTATAGCTGTAAACCGCAGGCGTAGAGTCTGTAGTTTTTATTCTGCACGGGAATACGGGTTCAAGCTTTCCTTCCCATATGCGCTGAAGATTATCCATATTGACCGTATAATCAAATGTGCAAATCTTGTAATTGTCGATAGTTTTACCAATAACAAGCTCATCGTCGGAAGGCTCTCCGTTAAGTTCAATAATAAACGAACCATAGCACGGCTTGTAAAGCTTATTCGCGCCGAGCTTTGTCGTAAATTCAAATCCAAGCTTGTTTCCGAAGCACATTTTTGCAATACCCTCGGCAATTCCGCCATAACCGGAAGTCCATACGGAAGCCGCTCTGCCTGCGGAAATTATATCCTCTACCTTGTCAAATACGGACTTAACGCTTTCAAATACAGGAAGACCGTTTTCATCATATTCAGGTTCGATATAAATTACATTACTGCCTGCCTTTTTGAATTCCGTGGAAACTACCTTATCAGCCTTTGCAACCGATACTGCGAAAGATACAAGCGTAGGCGGAACATCAATGTTTTCGAAAGTTCCGGACATGGAATCCTTGCCGCCTATAGATCCGCAGCCCATTTCCAGCTGAGCCTTGAATGCTCCGAGAAGAGCCGCCATAGGCTTACCCCAACGCTTTGGATCATTCTTTGTGCGCTCAAAATACTCCTGGAAAGTAAGCCAGCATTTCTTGTAAGTACCGCCTGCCGCAACGACCTTTGCGATTGATTCAACAACAGCCAGCAGTGCGCCGTGATAAGGACTCTTTACGGATATATCGGGATTATAACCCCAGCCCATAAGCGAGCAGGTATTTGTTTCGCCCTTGAGTACAGGAATTTTCGCAGCCATTGCCTGAGAAGGAGTCATCTGATAAATTCCGCCGAACGGCATAAGAACAGTTCCCGCGCCGATAGTTGAATCAAATTTTTCAATCAGACCTTTCTGAGAGCATACATTAAGGCTACCCATGAGTTTTGCCCATTCTTCGGCATTATCGGTGATATTTTCATTTTCGGGAGAATCGGGAATATCAACAACAATGTTCGTATATTTAGGCGCGCCGTTTGAATTAAGGAATTCTCTCGAAAGATTTACTATCGTTTTGCCATTCCAGTTCATTTTCAGTCTCGGTTCGGCAACAACGTCGGCTACGAGAGTAGCTTCGAGATTTTCCTTAGCTGCCTCAGCCATGAATTTATCCACGTCTTCGGGCGCGATCACAACAGCCATACGTTCCTGTGATTCGGATATAGCAATCTCCGTGCCGTCAAGTCCGTCATATTTTTTAGGTACGGCATTCAGATTAATAACGAGTCCGTCCGTCAATTCTCCTATCGCAACAGATACACCGCCTGCTCCAAAATCGTTGCAGCGCTTGATCATGCGTGTAACATCGGGATTGCGGAAAAGACGCTGAAGCTTTCTTTCTTCGGGCGGATTACCTTTCTGAACTTCTGCTCCACAGTTTTCGAGAGATTCGAGGGTATGCGACTTTGAAGAACCTGTAGCTCCGCCGCAGCCGTCACGACCTGTTTTACCGCCAAGAAGAATTACAACATCGCCTGCAACAGGTCTTTCACGGCGAATATTTTCCGCGGGAGCAGCGCCAAGAACTGCGCCGATCTCCATTCTTTTTGCAACATAGCCGGGGTGATAAACTTCGGAAACATGCCCCGTGGCAAGACCTATCTGATTTCCGTAAGAACTGTAACCGTTAGCCGCTCCGACAGTTATTTTTCGCTGAGGAAGCTTGCCTGCGATAGTATCTTCAACGGGAACCAAAGGATTTGCAGCTCCCGTAACGCGCATTGCCTGATAAACATATGAACGTCCCGAAAGAGGATCGCGGATAGCTCCGCCAAGGCAGGTTGCAGCGCCGCCGAAAGGCTCAATCTCCGTAGGGTGATTGTGGGTTTCGTTTTTGAACATGAGGATCCAATCTTCAGTCTCGCCGTCAATATCGACCTTGATCTTTACCGAGCAGGCGTTGATCTCCTCGCTTTCATCAAGATCAGGCAGCAGACCGTCGGCTTTCAGCTTCTTTGCAGCAATAGTGCCGAGATCCATGAGAGTAACAGGCTTATTCGTTCTGCCGAGTTCCTTGCGAACGTCAATGTACATATCATAAGTATCCTTGATGTAAGGCGTAACAATGCTGACGTCCTCGATATTCGTCAAAAAAGTAGTATGACGGCAATGATCCGACCAATAAGTGTCGATCATACGAATTTCTGTAATAGTGGGATCGCGATGCTCTTTATTGCGGAAATAATTCTGACAGAACTTGATATCGTCGTAATCCATAGCAAGTCCGAACTTGTCCACAAAAGCGCAAAGTCCCTTTTCATTCAGGTTTATAAATCCCTCAAGAACCTCAACTGTAGTTGGGATTTCATAGTTGGAATCAAGCGAATCGACCGTATCAAGGGAAGCTTCGCGGCTTTCAACTGGATTTATTATGTATGATTTCAACTTTTCAAATTCTTCGTCTGTAAGATTGCCGTCGATAATGTAAATTCTCGCGTTTCTTACACGGCATCTCTCGCCCTGTCTGAGAATCTGAATACACTGTTCGCAGCTGTCTGCGCGCTGATCGAACTGACCGGGAAGATATTCAACAGCAAAAATTCTTTCGCCGTTTTCAAGCTTCGGCAGATCGTCATAAACAACGTCTACGGCAGGCTCTGAAAAAACTGTATTCACAGCAGCCTTAAAATCTTCTTCGCTGAGTCTGTCAGCGTCGTATCGGTTCAGCACTCTTATGCCGTTGATGTCAAGGCGAAGAGCGGTTCTGATATCGCTGAGGAGCGAACGTGCTTCAACAGCGAATTCCGGTTTTTTTTCTGAATAAATTCTGAATACGGACATTTTATTATCTCCATTCCTGATCGATAATTCTGCCGAAGCAATGATCGCCGCGGCTTTCTTCTATTATAACATAAAAAATAGAATTACGCAAACTTTTTTTTGAATTTTCACGAAAAATTTTTATTAGGGTATAATCGGCAGCGTGACCTTGATGAAATTTCTCCGAATTTTCACGCTCAAACAGCACGGGAAGAGTTTTGCCGACAAGGCTTTTCAGATAATTCTTTGTAAGCTTTTCACCGATAGCTTTCATACAGTCAGCGCGCTGGGATTTGATTTTCTGCGGAATCTGTGGCATTTCGGCGGCTTTTGTACCTTTTCTGGGCGAATATTGAAATACGTGTATTTTCGAGAATCTGACTTTTTCTGCAAATGCAACGGTTTCTTCGAATTCCTTATCTGTTTCAAGCGGAAATCCGACCATAATATCAGTGGTGAATGCGGCATTCGGAAAAATTCTGCGAATCTTTTCAATAAGCATCAAATATTCCTCGGCAGTATATTTACGATTCATTCGGCGAAGAGTTGCGTTTGAGCCGCTTTGAAGCGATAAATGGAACTGAGGGCAAAATTGAGGCAATTTCGAAAGGCGTATCAGATCGTCGTCGGAGATCATTTCAGGTTCAAGCGAACCGAGCCGTACACGGTCTATTCCCTCTATTTTGCAGCATTTCTCAACCGCGTCAACAAGCCGCAGCCCAAATTCCCGACCGTAAAACGCAAGATTGATACCTACAAGCACGATTTCCCTGTAACCCGATTTTGCAATCCGCCGCGCTTCATCTTGAAGAGAATCCATCGATCTGCTGCGACATCGTCCTCGCGCATATGGGATAATGCAGTATGAACAGAATTGATCGCAACCGTCCTGAATCTTCATAAAAGCGCGGGTATTTCCGTTTTCGGTAAACGGCGCAGAAAATGGGATTTCCTCGAAATCGTCATGCCTGCCGTAGTCCGAAACATCAATAATACGCCGTTTTTTTGAAATAACTTCCATAGTCAGTCTCGGAATCTGTTCTCTGTCGCGAGTTCCCGTGATAATATCAGCTTCCCTGCACTTTTCCAAAATATCCGGAGCAGCCTGCGGGAGACAGCCCGTGAGAATTATTACGGAATCAGGGTAATTTCTCCGCAGTTTCCTCACCGCATACA
The DNA here is from genome assembly GCA_964401315.1 of uncultured Alistipes sp. Taxonomy (GTDB): domain Bacteria; phylum Bacillota; class Clostridia; order Oscillospirales; family Ruminococcaceae; genus Ruminococcus. Next base: position 61,483 of record CAYNYB010000011.1, on the reverse strand, counting down.
AAGATTTGCTGTCTCCGCTACCCGTAACCGTACAGGAATTAACAACAAAAACGTCAGCTTCATTTTCACTGTATGTGGATTCGAATCCTCTGCTTTCAAAACAACTCCTGATACACATAGTTTCGTATTGACTGACCTTACAGCCAAATGTTATAAAATAAACCTTATACATATTTCACCCCTCTATCATTTTTTCACCAGCTTTTTGTCATGTTAATTTTGCACAAAAGCAATCGCGTCTTTTTGTGCAGTATAAATAACTATTCTTTATTCCCAAAAAATAACATCAATTGAACACTATAGTATACTAAATTGACGAATTTATAAAAAATCCCTTGACATAGGCGTTTTTTAGTGGTATTATATAGTTGCGGTAAGGAAAACCGCACGGAAGAAAAGATAAACAAGAAAAAACCACACACAGAACATTATCAGGAGGTAATGATTATGACTAAGACTACAGTTTTACTTCAGGCAATCAACGACGTTAAGGAATTTGTCAATATCGTTATGAAGTATGAATTCGACATTGACCTCGTATCAGGCAGATATGCAGTAGACGCAAAGTCTATCATGGGTATCTTCAGTCTCGATCTTTCTAAGCCCATCGAGCTTAATGCTCACACTGATGACGCGGAAGCTTTCTTTGCTGAGATCGACAAGTACATTGTTAAGTAATTAAATACAGAAAATGCCTCGTGAGAATTGCAGCACCGCATTCTTACGGGGCATTTTTTCCATTTTTTTACTGAATAAATCCGCTGATTTTTGCAATACTATTTTCAGGCGATCAAACGCCGTGAAAAGAGGTGTTCACTTTATGTGGGACAAAATTGCACTTATACTCCTGATCATCGGAGGTATCAACTGGGGTCTGGTCGGCATTTTCGAGCTTGATCTGGTCGCATGGATGCTTGGCGGTGCAGGAAGTCTTGCCGCAAGAGCAGTCTACATTCTTGTAGCGATCTCGGCAGTCTGGTGTATTACTCTCCTCTTCCGCAAGAACGAGGAGTTCGCAGTAAGCGCCGCAAACAACAGGCAATAGCCATCATAAACGCTCCTGATCTTTCTGATTCAAAGAAGATAGATGCCGCAGGAGCGTACATAAAAAGGGAGACCTGAGTCTCCCTTAATTTATTTATTAGTCGCTAACGTAAGGAAGCAAAGCGATCTGTCTTGCCTTCTTAACTGCAACTGTAAGCTCACGCTGATGGAATGCGCAAGTACCTGTTACACGTCTGGGGAGGATCTTTGCTCTTTCAGTCATGCACTTTCTAAGCTTAGCGAGATCCTTATAATCGATTCTCTCAATTCTGTCAGCGCAGAACATACAAACCTTCTTGCGCGGCTTTTTTGAGGGACGGGAATTTCTTTCCTTTTCCATGACAATTTCTCCTTTCGTAATAATGATTCAGCATTCAGAACGGAATATCACCGTCTCCGAGGATTTCTTCGAAATCGTTGTAGCTGCCATAAGACATATTCTCATTATTTTGCGCAGGCTGTTGCGGAGCTGCCGCAGGAGCTTGCTGAGGAGAAGCCTGATAACCATTTCCGTAATTATTATAGTTATTATTCTGAGGAGCAGAATAATTACCTGTTCCGGATTCAGTCTTTGAACCGCAGAACTCCGCATTATCAACAACAACATCTGTGGTGTAGTGAGTTACATCTGGATATTTTCTATCCTGATAATTATTGTTTCTGAGAGTTCCCTCTACGCAGATCATACTGCCCTTTCTGAAATAGCGATTGATAAATTCGGCAGTCTGCCGCCATGCGATGCAGGAAATAAAATCCGCATCTCTTTCACCTGTCTGCTTATTTGTAAAAGGTCTGTTGATAGCTATAGTAAATCTGCACGATGAAATGCCGCTCGCTGTTTGGTTCAAATTCGGATCAGCAGTAAGTCTGCCCATTAAAATTACTTTATTCATCTGACAATCTCCTTGAAATAATGGAACACGGCTTATTATTCAACAACTGTTATCATTGAACGAAGAATACCGTCTGTGATGTTAAGACGTCTTGAAAGCTCTGCGGGATAATCGGGCTTAGATTGGAATGTGTAGATTACATAGTAACCCTCTGTCTCGTCCTCGATAGGATATGCAAGCTTGCGCTTACCCCAATCCTCGTTGACTTCAACAGCTTCAGCATGACGCTCGATTCTCTGCTTGAACTTCTCAATAAGAGCCTTCATAGGCTCTTCGCCATTTTTAAGGCTGAATACAACCATTACCTCGTATTTAGCGGATACCTTTGCCATTTTGTACACCTCCTTCTGGATTTCGCCCTGCAACCAACTGCGGGCAAGGATAATAATACCGTACAACTGCACGATACTCATTAAGTATATCACAAGAAAAAAATTTTGTCAAGGTTTTTTTGAAAAAAATGTAAATTTAAATTGTTTAACAATCACTTTGACAATATACATAACTGACCGCTGCCTATATGACCATTCCGCCATTAACTGCTATAATTTGCCCCGTTATGTATTCAGCTGAATCAGATGCGAGAAAAGCTGCGGAATCCGCAATATGACGCGGTTTTCCGAACATTCCGAGCGGAATCTCCTCTCGTATCGCTTCTAAATCTTCCGCGGAAAACCTACTGTTCATTTCGGTCATGATAAATCCCGGCGAAATGCAGTTTACACGAATTCCCGACGGTGCAACTTCCTTAGCGAGCGCTTTCGTAAAGCCTATCAGACCTGCTTTTGAAGCAGAATAATCAACTTCGCACGATGCGCCGACCTGCCCCCACATCGAGGAAATATTTATGATACAGCCACGCTTCCTGCTTATCATTTCATGTAAAAAACTTCTTGAGCAGTTCATTGCTCCAATAAGATTAGTCTCCATAATCCTTCTGCTTTTTTCGGCTGAAATTCGGGTGAAAAGATCTATTTCCGAAACCCCTGCATTATTGATGAGAAGCTCCGCATAACCAATTTTTTCTGCAGCGGCATTTATCTCATCATATTTTGTGACATCAAGCTTTACAGCTTCGCCATTTATCTCCTCTGCAAGCTGCTCGGCTTTATCTTTCGACGACGAATATCCAACAATAACAAGATAGCCCTCCTCTGACATTTTTCGGCATAATGCCTCCCCTATTCCTCCTGCTCCGCCTGTTATTACAGCCGTTTTTTTCATAACTAACGCCTCCAAACTTTACAACAATGCCATACGTTTCTATGAGTATTCTTACATAATCATTATATCACATTTTCGCCAAGCCCCATATCGTCAAAATTCACAAATATGTTATACGATTTCAGTACATAATTACCAAAGCGACGAAAATAATGACAAAATAATGATAATTCGAAAATTGACTTGAAACTTTTGATTTTATGTGATATATTAATATATATCAGAATCAAACTTATCTGTAATTCGCAGAATTGCTTGCGAATCGATAATCGCCTGACTTTAACGGAGGGATTGGAATGACGGAAAAAATTAAATCACTATTCAAAAAAGTCGAAGAGAAAATCAAGAAATTCAACGGGGTGCGTGAAAATAACAACGAAAAATTCAAATCTCTGAATTCTGCGCTCATGATAATATTCCCTATATTTATCGCCTGTATGGCTGAGATAAACCAATTTAAAAAAGTTGGAGCGTTCCTTGAATTCGCCATTGATCGTCCCACGGTACTGCTTTTCAATTTTATCGCTTCCGGTTTGATCTTCACGCTGCTGATAGCCGCTTTTCGTAAGGGCTGGCTGGCAGCCGCAGTTCATAGTTTTATATATATGGCTCTGAGCATCACCGAATTATTTAAATATAACACCAACGGAAATCACCTTATACTTTCGGATATGAAGCTTTTCAAAAGCGTCAAAAGTCTCAAATCTTTCGCTTACATACGCATAACGCCAAATCTGATAATTTATTGTCTGATAGTTCTGGCTTTTGTGGCTCTCATTTTTTATTTCAATCCAAAACTACCGCGGCATAGGCCTGTAAAACGTGCAATAACCGCAGTTGCCTGCACTGTTGTTGCGCTTTGCATGATCGTATTTCCCGGATTTTACAACCCGATCTATGATTTTTTCAAACTCGATACGACAGCCGCAAACAATACTTTTCTTCTCAACGAGAAATTCGACAACAACAGCTTTCTTGCATTCCTTGTTCAGACCGCCTCTGAAAGCTATGCGAACAGATTGGTAGAGCCTGCTAATTACAACGAGGAATTCGTTGATGAGATAACGTCGGTCAGCGTTGATGAAAGCGGAGATTTCAATGGCGGAAAAAAGCCTAATGTTATCGTTATTATGAGCGAATCTTTTGCTGATTTCCGCATTTTTGACAAGCTGAACGTCGATGATTCGTACTATGCGGACTTCGACAAAGCACGCTCCGAAGGTATCAGCGGCACAATAATCACGCCTACTTATGCAAGCTACACAGTTCGTTCGGAATTCGAGTTGATGTTCGGTCTGCCGGTTCGCGGATTGAACGCGCCGAATATGCCTCAGCGTGAGCTTGCAGAACGTGAACAGCCTGCTATTGCTCAATACTATAAAAGCTGGGGTTACAGCACAGCATATGTTCACCCGTTCCAGAGTTCGTTCTACAGCAGATCTCGTATTTACGGAGAATTCGGATACGATCGCATGATATTCCACGATGATATTGACGGCGTTACCGATTTTACCGTTCCTATCGAACATTATGGCACATATGTTGATGATAATACGGTTTACGATCAGCTTTTTGATTTGATAAAGAATACCGACGATCCGATGTATATCCATACAACTACGATGCAGAATCACCAGCCCTATAATCAGGGAGAGGATCCCGATGACGAATTCGGAAATTATCTTACATGGGTTCAGCACAGCAATGAAGCTATGACAACTTTCCTTAATAAACTCAATGAAATCGACGAACCTACTCTCGTGTTCTTCGTCGGCGATCATTTTCCGTCGCTGCGCGGAGAAACAAGCGTTTACAATCAGCTTGACATTTCAGGTGACAACTGTAAGGAACTTTATGAGCAGACATATTTTCTCTGGAGCAACTACGACGCTGATTTCTCATCAGTTCCCACTGAAAAATTTTCGTTCTTCTATGTTCCTTACATTATAATCGACGTTATAGATGCTCCTCATGATGCTTTCATTGAAAAAATGGACAATTTCATGGAAGAAATACCGATATACTCTGTTGATTATGACGACGGCACACCCGATAATACAGAACTTGACGTTCTTACATATGATCGTGTGGTCGGCGATGTTATGTCGCCATGCCCGATACCGGAAGAAATTCTCGAAACAAGCAAAGGAGATCGATCATGAAAACTATTATAACAGGAATCATCGGCAAAGCATCTGCGGAAGTTTCTTCCGATAAGCTGGCGTCGACAATGGGAAGCGGAAGTCTTGATGTATTCGCTACGCCGTCTATGGTTGCGCTTATGGAAAAATCCGCTTGTAACTGCATTGAGAATTTTCTCGAAGATGATGAAACAACTGTCGGAACAGAATTAAATATCAAGCACACCGCCGCTACTCCCAAGGGTATGAACGTGACTGCCGAAGCTGTTCTCACAAATATTAACGGCAGAGAATTTACTTTTGAAATAAAAGCTTTCGACGAATGTGGGATGATCGGCTGCGGTATGCACAAGAGATTTCTCGTATACGGAAAGAAATTTACCGCGAAAACAAATACAAAAATTACCGATAAAAAATAAAATTTATTCTCAGGAGTTGTTCCGATATTTACGGAGCAGCTCCTTTTCAATATTTTCCGTTCCTTATCATATATTCATCACATAAAAGGATATAATAATAATCAGAGCGTAATTCATGACACGCTTGACAAATCGTAATGTGAGGTCTTAGATCATGTCTGATATGAACAACGAAATCAGCGAAAATAAAGTGAATAACGATCCGCCGAAGCCTGCTGAAAATGCGGTTGACGGTTCGTATTCTTTACAGTATGGCAAAACTGCAAATAACGGCGGCAGCCAATATTACAGCGGAAGCGGATATAATAACTTTAACGGCTATAATCCCCCTCCCGTCGGAACTTCTTCCTATTATTCGGGCGGTCAGCCGCAGTCTCAGAAACCTAAAAAGCCGAAAAATCATACTGCTTTAAAAGTTGTTGCATTTCTGCTTTGTCTTGGAATCGTCGGCGCAGGTTCTGTGCAGATATATAAATTCATGGATACAAGCAGATTTAATATGTCGAATTCATCAAAAGTAAATTCGACCACTAAAAATCCGAACAGCGGAGATACTTCAAAAGCTGAAAATACAACGGAACAGCCCACGACTGTTCCGACTCCGCAAAATTTACCCGGACTCTTCGATATTGCAACCAGAACGGACGCAAAATATCTTCCGGATATAGTAGATGAAATAATGCCGTCTGTCGTGGGAATTTCCGCAGTTTTTGAAATTTCGCGGGAATATTCATCATGGAACTGGGGATTTCAGACCGAAACGCGTTCACAGGAAGTTCCATGCACAGGTACGGGAATCGTTATGACCGAGGACGGATATATCGTCACAAACGCTCATGTTATCTACATGAGCCAGTATAACGCGGGAAAGGCGAAATCCGTTTCCGTTCTGTTCAACGATGAAAAGGAATACGATGCAGAGATCATCGCCTACGATATCGAAACCGATCTTGCAGTTCTTAAAATAGATGAAACGGGATTCACTCCCGCAACATTTGGCGACAGCGACGATCTCAGAGTCGGCGAACTTGTGATCGCAGTGGGAAATCCGCTTGGATTCGAGCTTTTCGGCTCTGTAACCAGCGGCATCGTTTCCGCGCTCAACCGTGAAATTTCGATCAATGAAAAGAGAATGACTCTCATTCAGACCGATACTGCCATTAATGAGGGAAATTCGGGCGGTCCGCTTCTTAACAGCTGCGGTCAGGTCGTTGGTATAAATTCCGCTAAAATTTCATCAAGTCTCGGTTCTGCAAGCGTTGAGGGACTTGGATTTGCTATTCCAATAAACGACGCAAAGGTCATAATCGACGATCTTATCAACAACGGTCACGTTACAGGCAGACCACAGATAGGTATTTCCGCCGTTGACGTTACTGAGGCATATTCAAGCTATCTCGGACTTCCTATGGGAATTTACGTCCGCGATATTTCTGAGGGCAGCGCCGCCGAGGAAGCAGGTATAAGAGTTGGCGACGTTATCATCGGCATCAATGACGAAGCCGTTTCAACAATGGAAGAACTTAACAGCATCAAGAATAAATTCAAAGCAGGTGAAACTGTTATGCTAAAAGTTTACCGCGACGGCGAAGATCTTGATATTCCGCTTGTTCTTCATGAATCCGTGGAAACAGACGATAATTCTCAATCAAACAGATAATTTTCAATCTCCTATCATAAAAAGCAGCGCCGCAAAAAAATATGCGGCGCTGCTTTATTATAGATCATGTCTATTATTCAAGAACTATTTCTTTTTCCATTTCGATGGAATAAAGTATCAGCCCTTTCACTTTCTTCTCGGTAATAAGTTCAATCGCTGCCTTATAAATTTCCATCTGTTTCATGTATCTTTCACACAGCTTTGCCTCATTTGCACCGCGGTCGGATTTGTAATCAACAATCACAATGCCATCTTCCTCTTCATACATAAGATCAATTATTCCTTTGATCATTCCGTCTGAATTTCTTAATCTGAGAAATACGGGATCGTCGATTTCAAGCTGCGCAGCCGCTACTGTAAACTTTTTTTCACGCACATAACTTTTGGATTTTTGTATCCTGCCATACAGATCAGATTTGAAAAAAGCCATTATCTTTTTCGGCTCAATACATTCAGCCTGAGCTTTTGTCAAAAATCCATGCTCCCGCAACCTCTCGATTTCTTCAAGAGTGTTTTTTACCGCATTATCAAAATCGCAGTACTGGAAAAATGTATGTATCGCCGTACCGCGTTCAGCGCCCGTCTGCCTGCTTTTTTCGGCTATAAACTTCGGACGCTTCAAATGAAAATCAAAACTTTCGTCGTCGCGAAATTTCCTTGAAATCTGTGTAACGCTGAGTTTCGCCGCTGTTTCGGAGAGAGTATGATCATAATCGTTTCCAATGATTTCAAAGAGTTTGTTTACAAGTTTCGGGTCAGCCTGAGCCGAGATCTCTTCCTCTTCAAATCTGAAACCGGTAAGATCTTCCAGAGAAACATAATTCCAATCAAACAAATCGTCATTACAGTCGGAAGCCGGAAATCCGAACGTTTCACTTTCTATTCCCAATTTTTCGGCAATCTCCAAAAAACTGCCGTGAATCATAAGGCAAAGCCAAAGCCAGTCTGAAAAACTCTCGGCGGCGGCTGTCAATTCGTTAATACTGCTGTTGTTGACCACGCATTCTTCAATAAGCTTTTCGGTTCTTTCCAATGATTTTTTTCCGCATTTCAGATTGATGAAAAGCTGCTGTTTCGCGCGCGTCATTCCAACATAAAGAAGGCGCATTTCCTCACTTCGCGAATCCATTTTCCGCTCCTCTGTCAGCATATTTCTCTGAAACGTTTTGTATTTTCGCAGCAATTCCTTGTCAAACAGTACAAATCCTATTCTGCCGTCGTCGCAGCACGTTACCTGATCGTAATTAAATTTGAATTTCGACGAAGTTTCGCATATAAATACAAACGGATACTCCAATCCCTTGGACTTGTGGAGAGTCTGAACTACAACATAATCACCGGAAGACGCAGAAACTTTACCCTGATTATAATCGCCGTTCTCGGAAATTTTGTCGATATGCCGCAAAAATCCTCCAAGTCCTCCACAGCCTTCCGCAGCCGCAAAAGCTTCATAATTCTGCGCATACTGAATAAGCATACGAAGATTTGCGCGCTTTTTTTCGCCGTCGCGAGTTAGCTGCATTACCGATATAAAGTCTGTTCTGTCGTATATTGAGCCTATCAGTTCGCCAATAGTCATTGTGACGGAATCGAGACGAAAGCAATCGAGAGTTTCCAAAAATGAGCCTATCTTGACTGCTATTTTCTGATCAAATCCCGAAATTTCGCCGTTTACTGCGGAAAGCATTATGCTGTAAACATTATTTTTCCTGTCGCAGGATTTTATGTACGCAAGTTCCTCAACTGTAAATCCGTACATTGGCGATAACATAACAGCAGCCATTGGAATATCTCTGAGCGGATTTTCAATTATCCGCAGCAAATCGATAAGTATTGCTATTTCCTGAGATTTCAGATATCCCTTTTCATCGCTGCCTTTTGCATTTATTCCCCTGTTCTCCAGCGCCTTGACGTACGCTTTTGCATAATAATTTTTACGAATAAGAACGCAGAAATCCGACGCTCTGCAAGGTCGGACATTACCGTCGGATTCAGTCACAGGAACTTCATTTCGAATCATATCCGCGATTTTTTCCGCTGTAAATTCAGCTTCAGGAGCTTCAACAGCCTCGCCCTCGTTATCGTCTTCAGTCAGCGGATCGGTATTTATGAAGGATACTACCGTTTTTCGGCTATCCTCATGTGACGCGGAAAAATACTCTGCCCCGTAATAAAGCATTTCCTCTTTGTTATAATTTATATCGCCGCAATTTTCCGACATTATCTTTGTAAAAATAAAATTTACAAAATCAATAACTTCGCGGCTGCTTCGGAAATTTTTGTTGAGCAGAATATACTTATTGCCTACCTCATCTCCGCCGTAAGGAGAGCAGCTTTTCATTACATCAATAAAATTTTTGGGATTTGCCAGTCTGAATTGATAGATAGATTGCTTGACGTCGCCCACAAGAAACGCATTATCGCCGTATTCAGGCTCACCGAGATCGTTTTGTCCGTAATTCTTCGACAGCAGCTTAAAAATCATATCCTGCTTATTATTGGAATCCTGATATTCATCGATCATTATAATGCTGTAGAATTCTGAAAGCCGCTCCGCGATTTCAGACTGTTTTAAATTTCCGTTTTCATCAATATCCGCAAGAAGTTCCAGCGCAAGGCGTTCGCCGTCATCGAAACTTATGGAATTTCTTTCGCATTTCCGCTCCCATACAAGACTGCGATATTTGCGTATAACTTCTGCAAGAATTTCAACGACTTCACCCGTTTCGACGAAATCATTTTCAGCGGAATTAAGCGTTGAAACGGCTGATTTCAAAATATCTTTTATCTTATTTCGCCTTGCCTTATAGACTTCACGTTTGGCAATATCATGCATAACTTTTTTGTTTACTGTTACCAGCGTTGGAAATTTTGTAAAATATACGATCTCCTGCTCGTTCGGAAAACGGCGTTTTTCAGCCATCATTATTGCATCCTCAACGATAATGCAGTCCTCATGCGCCTGCGCAAGTGATTCTTTAGCTTTTGCAGCGTTCATATCCGGAAAAATATCACTGATCATCGCAAGATTATCTTCTGCAAGCCGCGCCGCATTATGGAATTTTTTTAAAATTCCGTCAAAAAGCGTACTGAAATAAATCGAATCGCAAAAATTCTTTTTATACTCGGAAACCGCCATATCAAGCCATTTATCACTCATTGCCACGGACGAAAGAAATTTATCCGTCTTATTTATTATATTCACAAGTGCGCTGTGATCTTTAATGCAGAAGCGGTCATAAAGATATGATATTTTCTCGTATTCCTCGCCGCTGTAATAATCCAGCAATTCTTCCATTGCCTGAGATTTTATAACGTTGTCATCATTTTCATCAAGAACTGAAAATCCCGATGTTATTCCCTGATCCGTGATATTATCACGCAGAAGTTCAAAACAGAATGAATTAATCGTTGAAATTTTCGCATTCTGCAAAAGCGCCTGCTGTTTAAGGAGATAAGAATTCTCGGGATTTTTTTCGATAATAGCACGAAGCTTCGTGTCAAGCCTTTTTCTCAACTCAGACGCCGCGTCATTTGTAAATGTCACCACAACTATCCTGTCGGCGCTGATGTTGGATTCCGGGTCAGCGATCAGTTTCACCAGACGTTCGGTAAGTACGGCGGTTTTTCCGCTTCCTGCCGCAGCCGATACGATTACTGACGAACCGCGCGCGTTTATCGCAGCTTCCTGTTGATCTGTCCAATCCATAATTTTACTCCTTTCCGCCAAGTATTTTCTCAGCTTCGTTCAGCTTTTCGGAATCTATCTCACGCGATATCAGACCATCGCCGTTTCCGCATATATCGCTGAATCGGCAATATTTACACGCCAATCCTTTTGCGGCGGCAAGAGGTATCGCTTCTATTTTTCCGTTGTACATTGATTCGGCAGTTTCAACAAGCGCTTGATAAACATAATCTTTTAATTTATCCATTCCCGAATTCGAAATTACAGAAGAATTTTTATACAATCCGCCGCCTACTTTCGCCTGCGCAGGAATATATCTTCCGCCGATCCCGTGTTCCATTGCATTAAGAACGTCGATGTCGTCTATTATAAGTCCTGTAGTTTTCAGTTGGGAATCAATTCCGGACTGATTGTACGACATTTTCTTGGATTCCTCGGTAATGATATCGTTCAGATGAATAGGTGTATACAATACTCCTGCGGGAATATGATCGCTGTATACTGCGTTTTTTTCCGACGCCGCAAAAAGATACAGCAGCATTTGCAGATTAAGACCGCCTGCGAGAGTTTCCGCACTGATTTCCTTTTCACTGCTTTTATAATCGGATATTCTTAAATATTTTTTCCCTTCGATCTCACAAATATCAACGCGATCTATTATTCCGCCGAAAACCAGTTCCTTATCACCGCTGAAATTCAGCCGCACAGAATTTTCCTTACGCAGATCGAGTTCGAAAGCGTCGGGGACAAAATCGCTCGCCATCAACAGCTGCTGAGTGTGTATAAAAATCGATATAAGCTGCTCCGTAAGTTTGTTGAAAAGCAGTTCGAAACGCGGAGTTTTGGCGAAATCTCCTGCCATTTTGTCCCTGCGGTATTTTTCGGCTTCACTCTTTATTTCCTTGCAAAGCTGCTCGTATGAAAGCGTTTCGAATTCCTTTTTATCGCGTGCAGCCATTATCGAATAGAAACAGTTATGCGTAAGATCGCCCGCAATTCTCACATCAAGATCAATTTTTTCGGGCATTTGCAGATTTAAAAAATCCGAGCAGAAATACATGAAGTGGCATTTATTGTAATTCTCAAGACCTGTAGGCGAAATACGCAGCGGCTCAAAACTTTTTAGCTTGCGTATAATTTCCGTAGCTACCGTATATTCCAGTTTCTTTTCAGATCGTGGTATAACAGTTTTCACACGTTCTCTGTAAAGCTCATTCGAAAGCAGAACCTGCTTTATCGATTCCGTCGAAGAATTATTGAGCGATCTGTCCTGCAAATAATGATAATACGCAGAATTCATTGTAACAGCGTAAAAATCGGGAGAAAGCTCGCTGTCGGTAACGAGCATTTCGCCGCCGAACATTTTCTGAATGCTGTCGATAATACGGGACGGATATTTCACCTGCCCTGACAAATCGGAACGCGGATAAGTAACATACAGCTTTTCAGAAGCCGTGGAAAGGGATTTATAAACTATAAGCCTCTCGGACGCGATAAGATCGGTAAGCGGTCTTGCAATGTCAACTCCCTGATCGGAGAGTTTTTCGCGGTCGCCCTCGGTAAAAAGACCATGTAAAGATACCTGATTCGGAAAATCCCCCTCTGTCGCGCCGATCACGAAAATTACTTTCGGGGCGCTTAATCTTGCGGTTCTTGCAGACGCGGTCATTACGGAATCAAGAGTCTGAGGCGGCACGGAATAAGTTATCCTGCCTATCATCGAACGCATAATATCGGCAAGCTCCCTGAACGGAATCTGCTTGTCTCCGAGAGTTTCCGCCACACCGTCGAGAATATCCATCAGACACGCCCATAGACGTTTTAGTTCAGCCGCTTCAAAATCACGGTTCTCCTTGATAAGCTTCGTCATGATCATGCTCATATTTTTCTCCGCGTCGGTTTCAGTAAAGTAATTATACAACAAACAGCAGGCTTCTTCAGCTGTAATTTCACCCTTTAATCGACGTTTCAATTTCAAAAGCGGCGCAATCGTTTCATTTCGAAGTCGTTCAACTCTTTCAAGGCTGCTGTCTTCGGCAGTAAATGGCGTATTCCATGTGTCACCGTCTATGCTCCATTTATAACAGTAATTTTCCAATTCCGATGTTTCAGTCAAAGTTTTGCCGAGAATTCCACATTTCAGCAATCTGAATATCTGCTCGCTGCGAAATTTTTTCGCCGTCAGCAAATCAAGAAGCGATATGAAAAACGCCATTATCGCCGTGTGATTCACCTGTCGCTCAACACTGAGAAAATACGGAATATCATATCTCGCGTAAGCCGCTTTCAAAACTTCGGCATACTGCTCGATATTATTTGAAATTACCGCAATATCGCTGTATTTCAGCGTTTTATCCTCAAAGATCATCCGCTTCATTTCAGCGCAGATATACTCCGCTTCACTGTACATATCTCTTGATTCAAATATGCGGATATTTTCCGCGGAAGGCGCATTTTTTGGATCATCACCAATATTTCGCATGATTCGCTCACTGAGATATTTCAGATCGGGATTTTTAAACCGATAAGTCTTATCACAGAGCGTGACCTTATACTCGAGGTTGATGTCTCTGCACAGAGCGGTAAGCTGCCTGTAAGTGTTGTTTACCGTCTCAAAAAGCGTGAATTCTCCTGCGTTTACGTCGTCGGTACGAAGTGTTATAATGACATTTGCCGCCGACGAAAAAATAACTTCCAGCATATCGATCTGATCTTTGTTGAAGCTTTCGAATTCGTCAAGACAAACGTTGATTCCCTTAAAATACCGGTTGAGATTGGCGATTTTTGCGGCTTCGCGGATATTATCAAGATTGTCTTTAAAACCGTATTCTTTCATCAACCGTTCATACTCGAAAAAAATCGCAGAAATATCAGCCGTTTTATCACGTAGACGGCGATCGAGATAAGTTGATTTTTCCATAAGTTTTTGCGGAGTTATGCCAGAATGCTTCATATCGGTGATAAGTTTCAGAATTTCCTCTGCGAATCCGCCTTGCCTGCTTCGAGTCATGAAAAAATTCAGCGTATCAGGAGATGATCTTGCAGCTGCGATCGCCTGATATATCAGTATCATTCGCGCCATTTCATCGGCATATTCTCCGTTTCGGTCAGATTCGCCGTAATCTTGAAAAAGCTGTCGGGCAATACTGTTGAAACTTCCTGAAAAAATATTATTGAAATTTTTCGCTCCGATATAAAAATAAAGCTTTTTGTCAAATTCCGTTGAATACTGATCGGGTACGAGAACGCATTGTTTCATTCCTTTTTCGGAAAATCCTTTTATGCGCTGAAACATAGCAGTCGTTTTACCCGTACCCGACGCGCCGATTATAAATTCTATCAAAAAAATCCCCCCTTAATTAACAAACCGCTGCACCAAATTCTGTACAGCGGTTCATTTGTTTATGATCAGAATCCGTTCAAATGATTTCTCTTCATGATCGTTATGTAATTTTTATTTGCGGAATTTACATTTACCGTGCCATTTATGCCGTTGACATTTATGTTTCCGACATACATCATGCCGTATCCATATTCGAATGTCGGAGTAAACGGAATATCCGAATCAAGCCACACATCATACTTGGTGAAAATGGCAGGATCAACGGACGTCTGTAAAAACTGCTCGCTGCCGCGTATTCCCACATAGCAGTCTCTGTTTTCCAGATACAGGCAGAAATTATCAATAAGCTCCCAAAGCTGACTTGCACTAAGACCCGCCTGCGTTATAGATTCATCGGTTAAATCGAGGAACATCGGATATTCGAATTGCCGTCCCTTGACTATATTGTAGAATTCTACAGCCTCGGCGCGGATTCCCTCGACAGTCGTTGATTTTGCTTTCCAGTAAACCCCGCACGGGATTCCCGCTTCCTTGACAGAATTGAAATTTTTCTCAAAATACTCGTCTTTCTGCGGTATTTCTCCACCCTCGCCTGCTTTCAGCATGATAAACGAAAATTCACCCGATGCAGCAGCCGAATTCCAGTCTATATCGCCGTTTTCTGCTGAAATATCAATTCCGCAAGACTGTGGCGAACTTATAAACGAAACCGTCGTCGTGGTCTGAACGGGTATGCCTGAAGAATCCGTCTGCGTCGTAACCGGAGGAATAATGGGACGGTCTCCTCCCGCACTCGGATTTTTCCCAATGAGTGCCGGATAATCCTTGTAGCAGTAATTCATATCAACATTTCCGTTTATTCCATCAACAGCGCCCTGACTGCTGTACTGCCATATACCATAATGACCGTTATAAGCCGAAAGCTGCGAATCATACTGCGCCGCCCAGACGTCGTATTTCTCGAGAACGCTTCTGTAAATTTTGGTCTGAAGTAAATTCGCGTAACTGTACGCTCCTACATAATAGCCCTTATCCTCAAAAAACGAGCAGAACACATCGAACAGCGCAGAAACTTCGGCAGTTGTAAGATTATCGGTGATCCTTCGTTCCTCAACATCATAATAAACAGGATATGTAAAGCTGTAATCCTTGATTATCTCGTAGCAGGTCTGCGCCTCCATAAGGGCTTCCTCGGGCGTCGAAGCGTAACTGTACCAATAAATTCCGACATCAATGCCGTTTGCCTGCGCATTCTGCATATTGTAGTGGAAATATTTGTCGATCTGATAGAGTTCTCTGCCATATCCTGCTCTTATTATTGCGAAATCTGCAAGTCCGCTTTCCTTTACGCTTGTCCAGTTTATCATTCCCTGATGCTCTGAAACGTCGATACCGCGAAGATATACACCGTTCGGGAAATTGGGAGTGATCGTGGAAGTTGTTGGAACGGCAGGATCGGTGGATGTCGCCGCAGTAGTCGTTGTGGTTGGATTTACGGTCGTAGTCGTTGTTGTCGTTGTGAGTTTCGTGGTTGTAGTCGTTGTGGTTGGATTCACGGTCGTAGTCGTTGTTGTCGTGGTGAGTTTCGTGGTTGTAGTTGTTGTGGTGGTTGGCTTCGCGGTCGTAGTCGTTGTTGTCGTGGTTGGTTTCGTGGTCGTAGTTGTTGTGGTTAGTTTCTCTGTCGTAGTCATTGTTGTCGTGGTTGGTTTCACGGTCGTAGTTGTTGTTGTGGTGATTGGCTTCACGGTCGTAGTTGTTGTTGCCGTGGTTGGTTTCGTGGTCGTAGTTGTTGTGGTTAGTTTCTCTATCGTAGTCGTTGTTGTCGTGGTTGGTTTCGCGGTCGTAGTCGTTGTTGTTGTAGTTGGTTTCTCGGTCGTTGCCGTAGTTGTTGTAGTAGTTATTCCGTAAAATGCGTCGTAAATTTCAAAGACATGAAAAGGCTCTTCATCTGAAACAGGGTCTTTACTTTCTGTTAAATTTATGTTATCATATAAATATACACTATTGTCATAATCGGTCGCAGCCAATGCCGAGGGATATGCCGCAGCAAATGACAAACAGCCTATTGAGCATGACAGCGCCACAGAAAGCAAATTTGTGATTATGCTCACAACACTTCATCTCCTTTCAAACATGGTCATTGTCTTGTAATCATTATGTCAAAACTTACTGTAATTATAGCATAATTTTATTTTTTATGCAAGCAAATTGAAGTAAAAAACAAATTCATAAAAAAAATTTGGTGATTCATGCTAAATATAAAGCTGATTTATATGCAAAATCACGAAAATATATATGGAGTATACAAATGAAAGAGTTTATTATTAATCAAAATGACAGCGGTCAGAGGATAGATAAGTTTTTGTCAAAAGCTATGCCCGATCTGCCCAAAAGCATGATGTATCGACTTATACGAAAAAAAGATATAAAGATCAACGGCAAACGCTGCGAAATTTCGGCGAAATTATGTGCGGGAGACGTTGTGAGAGTTTATGTCAAGGACGACGTTGCCGCTGTAAAAACTCACGATCTCAGCTTCATGAACGCTTCCAATGAGCTTTCAATAGTTTTTGAGGACGAAAATATTCTGATTGCCTTTAAGCCTGTCGGACTTGATTCGCACGGTAACAGCTCGGGAAATTCCGATACGCTCATCAACCGCGTAAAGCGATATCTACATGAAAAAGGAGATTTTGATCCCTCTGCGGAAAGTTCCTTTGCGCCTGCATTGTGCAGCCGTCTCGACCGCAACACCTGCGGTCTTGTGACCGCAGCTAAAAATTCCGCGTCTCTTCGTGAAATGAACGACGGCATAAAATGCGGAGCTGTTCACAAAATCTACCGATGTGTGACTGTAAGCAAGCCGCCGCGCTCCGAAGATGTTATCACGGCTTATCACAAAAAGGACGAAGGGAGAAATATTGTCCGCATTACCGACATTCCCACGGAGGGTTCACGGGAAATTCTAACCGGTTATAAGATAATAGCCGAAAAATCCGGACTGTATCTTCTCGAAATAAGGCTGTATACGGGCAGGACGCATCAGATCAGAGCACATCTTGCTCATGTCGGCGCGCCTATTCTCGGGGACGGAAAATACGGAAATATCGCTCTCAACAAGAGGTATGGAATTTTTCGTCAAATGCTGTGCGCCTACAGTCTTGAATTTGATTTTCCCGAAAATTCGCCGCTTAATTATCTGAATGGCATTAAAGTATCGATTCCGCAATTTGAAACATCGAAAATAGTTCCATTTATTAATTTAGAGGGAATCATATGAGCTTTACTGACAACAATTTTATTGAATTAAATGCATGGTATGCTATTGATAAATATGGTCGGGTTCTTGAATTTTTGACATCAGGATTCGGAAATATTCCAAAATTTATTTATGAATCCGAAAAAAACAATAAAATACTCGACGATTATTTTGGAAGTAAGGAAATAACAGATCTGTTTAAATATTCAGCCAAAGATTCATATATTTTTGACGCTTGTGCAGGTGAAGGAGATACGACAAATTATCTACTAATATTATCTCCGAGAAAACCTCTGCTAATATCTGATCTGTCACCGGAAATTGCTTCAATTATATCTAATAATATCTTTGATATTGATGTTGAATCGGTCGATTCTATAATTATAGACAACACATATGGTACAAGAATATCTCTTGATTATATAGTTTCATCAATAATAAAAGGTAAATTATATGTGAATATGAAAAATGAATATTTTTCTGTAAATTTTAAAACTAAACTTAGATTGAAGAAATTAACGAAATCATTTAAAAAAGATAGCAATACCTCATTTTTGAAAGTGAAATCTAACATTGAAACAGAAGATCAAATAGAAATATCAAAGCAATATTATGAAATAACGACTTCTCAAGAAGAATTTATATTGTATCTTATATATAAACGCGATATTATTGATGATGATAAAAGTGGTTTGTACTCATTACAGATTTCAAAAAAGAATGAAGCGGTATTTGACTTCAACGATAAATCAGGAGTGTGGATATCAATCTAAGTCTTAGAACTCTTTTTCAATATTTAAGGATTATTTAATAATTTCTATGCTACAATGTAATCACAACATAGAAAGGCGGTATAAATATGTATCTGAACATATTGAAAAAAGACCTTAAACGAAAGAAAACAATGAATGTGATACTTCTTTTGTTTATTATTCTTGCGGTAATGTTCGTTTCAAGCGGTTTGAACAACGTGGTTACTGTTATGAACGGAATGGATTATTATCTTGATGAAGCAGGAGTCGGAGACTTTGTACTTATCACAGTGGGCGATAATGCCACCGGAAACGCTGAGCCTATACTTGAAAAGGCTGAATGCGTGAAAAGCTACAAAATCGAACACTGCATTTTCGGTTCGCAAAACAGCGTTAAACAAATTGACGGTACAGATGCCAAAATAAAAAACGTTGCGGTTTTTCAATCTATATCTGACGCAAAACTGAATTTTTTTAACGAAAACAATAAGATCATTACAGAGGTAGCGCAAGGTGAGGTCATGATCACCGGAAAGTTCATACAGAATAATAATCTTAAAATCGGAGATCGTATCAGCTTAAAATTGGGTGATGTTCAGCTTGAACTGAAAATTGCAGGCAAGCTAAAGGACGCTTTCTTAGGTTCTGATATGATTGGCAATACAAGATTTTTTCTGAATCAAGCAGACTATGATAAATTCTTATCCGATGAAATGATAAAAGCACACTATCAGGGAGAGATAGCTTATGTCGAAACTGATGATGTAACAGCAGTTAAATCTGTTATTACCGATATACCGGGAATTTCCTTTTCCGGTGCAAGAAATATGCTTCGAATGTGCTACGTAATGGAAATGATAGTGGCGTTTATTGTGCTGATATTGAGCATTTGCCTTATTCTTGTTTCATTCGTTGTACTTCGTTTCTCAATTGGATTTACTATTGCTGAAGAATACAGAGAAATCGGAGTTATGAAGGCTATCGGACTGAAAAATGTTAAAATACGAGGTCTTTACATTATAAAGTATCTGCTTATGTCGATGGCAGGCGGTATTATCGGATTTTGCACAAGCATTCCATTCGGTAAAATGCTGATTATGTCGGTAAGCGAAAATATGGTGCTTGGCAATAATTCAGGTATGCTTATAAACATTATAAGCACGATATGTACAATATTTATTATTCTCCTGTTCGCTTACGGCTGTACGTGTAAGGTTAAAAAGCTTACTCCCATTGACGCTATCCGCTCGGGACAGACGGGAGAGCGTTTTCATAAAAAAAGTTTTTTCAGAATCGGAAAAACAAGCGCAAAACCGTCATTGTACATGGCGATAAACGATATTTTAAGCGCGCCTAAACGCTTTATAACAGTCATAATTTCATTCTTTATATGCACTCTGTTCGTTCTTATTGTGGTGAACACGACCGCGACTATGAAAAGCTCTAATCTTATCACTATATTCGGCACGGAAAGCGATCTTTATATAACCGATACTGAAAGTATTATAACGCTTATGAATAATAGTGATAAAGATGATATTTACAAAGAATTAAAGCGCATTTCCGATAAAATTTCGACGGCAGGTATGCCATGTGATGTAAGCGTGGATATTCAATATAACTATAAAGTCATATCAAAAGAAAAAGATTATTCAATTTCCTGCGCGCAGAGCGTTGGTATCGAAGCAGATGAATACGAATATTTTGAGGGAGCTACTCCGAAATACAAAAACGAGATCGCAGTTACGCCGCAGATTTCAGAAATGCTCGACGCTAAGATCGGAGACACGGTAACTATTGATTACGGTTCGGAAAAAATCGACTGTATCATAACTGCATATTTCCAGACTATGAATAATTTAGGCGAACTTATCAGATTGAGCGATGAAGCCCCTGTCGATATAAGCTTTATTTCTTCTGTCAGACAGTGGCAGGTAGATTTTACCGATAATCCGTCGGAAAAGGAAATCGAAAACCGCAAGGAAAAAATCAAGCAGCTTTACAATTGTGACAAAGTTATGAATGCTGCTGAATACTGCATGGACTGTATATCGGTTGTGCCTACTATGGAGGCTGTTCAGTATCTGCTTTTAGCTATAACCTTGATCGTGGTTATTCTTGTAACTGTACTTGTTGAACGTTCCTTTATCTCTGATGAACGCAGTCAAATAGCTATCCTCAAAGCTATCGGTTTCAGGAATGGTGCAATAATCAATTGGCATAGTCTGCGTTTCGGAATAACAGCTCTTGCAGCAGCATTTTTAGCTGCAATCGCCTCTATACCGATGACCAAGCTTTGTATTACTCCCATTTTCGGAATGATGGGGGCAACAGATATCAATTTCAATATCGACCCGTTGCAGATATTCCTGCTTTATCCCGCGATTATTTTTGCAGTAACTATAATAACTGCCTGGACAACATCGCTTTACACCAAAACCATAAAAACTTCCGAAGCTACGAATATTGAATAAAGGAGAATTACTATGAGTAAAGTATTAACCGCAAATGATTTATGCAAAACATATATTGTGAATAAGCGTCAGAATAATGTGCTGAAAAATGTGAATTTCAGCATTGACGAGGGCGAAATGGTTGCTGTAATGGGACCGTCGGGTTCGGGTAAATCTACACTTCTTTATGCCGTTTCGGGCATGGACAGCATTACAGCAGGCGAAGTACAGTTCTGCGGCAGTGATATTGCCAAATTGGGTGAAACGGAACTTGCCGATCTCAGACTTGACGAAATGGGTTTTATCTTCCAGCAGATGTATATGCTGAAAAATCTCACCGTACTCGATAACATTATTCTTCCCGCCTGCCAATCCAAGAAAACTAAGGAAACACGTAAAGAAACAGTGCAGAGGGGTGAAATGCTTATGCGCAAGCTTGGCATCATCAGCATTGCCGATAATGATATTACCGAAGTTTCGGGAGGTCAGCTCCAACGCGCCTGCATTTGCCGCAGCATGATCAATAATCCGAAAATTATTTTCGCCGACGAGCCTACGGGCGCACTTAATCGAACTTCCTCCGACGAAGTAATGGATGAGTTGACGAAGTTGAACGACGAAGGCACAACTATCATGCTTGTTACTCACGATGTAAAAGTTGCCGCAAAATGCACAAGAGTGCTGTATATAGTTGACGGAAACATAAAAGGCGAGTATAATATAGGCAGATACCAAAACGCCTCTCAGATGAGAGAACGTGAGCGTACTTTGAATAACTGGTTAATGGAGATGGGCTGGTAATATGACCGATATTCTGATAGTTGAAGACAATAAAGAACTTGCAGATTTGCTGTGTGACTTTCTCCGCGCTGAAAATTATACGGTGTCAGTTGCTGAAAACGGCGAAAAAGCCTTGTCCCTGTATGAAAAATACGGGGCAAGGCTTATAGTGCTTGATATTATGCTGCCAAAGCTTGACGGATTTGCCGTATGCAGTAAAATACGCGAACAAAGCAACACTCCGATACTTATCGTAAGTGCGAAAACAGATAAGGAGGATAAGCTTAACGGGCTTATTCTCGGCGCTGATGATTACATAGAAAAACCGTATGATATCGACATTCTGCTTGCAAAAATTTCAGGCATATTTTCGCGCAGGTATGCTATCAATGAAATTACCGAGGGCAGTTTAAAGCTTAATAAAGCAGGCAAAACAGTCAGTAAAAACGATGTTTCAATCAATATGACCGCAAAAGAATTTGAATTACTGCTTCTGCTTATCGAAAATAAGGGAAAAACACTTAACAAAGAATATATTTTCAACACGATATGGGGAAGCGACAGCTTTTCTGAAATACAGACTCTGACTGTACATATAAAATGGCTGCGGCAGAAAATTGAAGATGATCCGAAAAACCCGAAACATATCCTGACAGTATGGGGCGTGGGGTATAAGTTTGTATGAAAGCGTTCAACAGAATTTTTATCGGAGTTATCATGCTCATTGCCGCGATTTTTGCTGGAGCGAATTTGCTGATCTTCAATCTTGACAATACCGTCAGCGGCAGACCCTACCGCGTCGAGATCGAACGAATGGCAGTAATGATCGAGCAAAACTCTTTCAGCTCAGCAGACTTGTCGAACTGCGAATATGTAACGGGCATCGTGAGATTTTCGGATTCTCCCGAAGGCTTTTATAAAACTGACAGCGACTATGCAGTGCGTGAGATCGGCGGAGAGCTTTACCGATTTGACTATACTGCCTCCGCGATTAAAATTTCAAATACAGCAATAATCACAAATATAATACTTATCATTATATCTGCGGTCATGATCGGTGTAATGCTCTATATCCGCATGAAAATTCTTGTGCCTTTTGAAAGACTGGTCAACATTCCATACGAACTTTCAAAGGGAAATCTTACCGCTCCAATAAAAGAAAACAAAAATCGATTTTTCGGCAAATTTGTCTGGGGAGTCGATCTTCTGCGTGAAAATATGGAAGAACAGAAAAGACATGAACTTGAACTTCAGAAAGAAAAGAAAACCTTGCTGCTGTCTTTGTCTCACGATATAAAAACTCCGCTTTCGGCAATAAAACTATACTCAAAAGCGCTCTCAAAAGGATTGTATCCTGATAATGAGAAGCAGATCGAAATTTCCGAAAACATCAATCGCAAGGCTGACGAAATAGAAAACTATATTTCTCAGATAATCAAGGCGTCTGACAAAGATTTTTTACAGCTTGAAGTAAATAACGGCGAGTTTTATCTGTCAGAACTTGTAACTCGAATCTCCTATTATTACAGTGAAAAGCTGAAAATGTTACATACTGATTTTAAAATAGAAAGTTACAGCAACTGCCTTATCAAAGGCGATATCGAACGCAGTATTGAGGTTATTCAGAATATCATTGAAAATGCCATAAAATACGGCGACGGAAAGCTGATAGAAATCTTGTTCACGGAAGAGGACGGCTGTCAGCTTATAACAGTGAAAAACAGCGGTAACACACTTCCGGATACGGAACTTCTGCATATTTTCGAGAGTTTTCATCGCGGTAGAAATGCTGACGGAAAAAATGGCAGCGGTCTCGGGCTTTACATATGCCGCCGTCTTATGAGAAAAATGAATGGTGATGTTTTTGCAGAACCACGAGACGAATTTATGAATATTACCATTGTTTTTCAGAAAGTTTAAGAACTTGTGTTCATAGGATTTGTGCGTGGATTTTCGAGCATAATTTTTATGAAGAGAAAGCAAAAATCCGCAGACGCGCCGACGCCTGTCAAGATGACTCCCCACAGTTTTTGCAGGATTTTTAGTAAGCTAAAAATCAATTTCGCAAGAGTTCTAACATGGGATCTATTATATAAAAATGCGGCTTCAACCAAATGAAACCGCATTATGAGGGATGATTAGAAGATAGCTTAATTATGCCTTAAAAATAACTCTTATAAAGTTATAAATATGGGCGCGGATACAATTATCACCATGATAACCGCCGTTTACATAGTGCCAGATATGAGGTACTCCGTTTGATGTAAAGCTGTTGTGATAGCCCTCGGGAGTATTGTGAACTGTCTGATCATTGCTTCCTGCTGTCAGGAAAATCAGTGACGGCGCTTCCTCCTCAGAGGCAAACTTAAACGCACCTGTCGCACCGGGAGCCGCACAGATCGCACCCATGTATCCGAAGAGATCGGGATGCTTCTGACCGATCATCAGAGCTTCACGTCCGCCCATGGAAAATCCTGTGATAGCAGTGTTTTCTCTTCCGGTAGCTACACTGTATTCTTTCTCAATAAGAGGCATAAGCTCTGTGGTGAGAACTGTGTCGAAATTGTCGTATGCCTGATTATTGGCATCGTCCATACCTGAGCAGTTATCCTGAGTCTGGCTGGAGTAGATGTACGGGAAAACAACGATCATTTCTTCTGCCGCACCTTCAGCAATAGCATTACCGATAATCTGCTGAGTTGGTATGTGGTCGTTTCCTGTGAGTATCATTCTGTCCTGATCCTCCCAGTAGCCGTGCATAACATAGAGTACGGGATATTTCTTGTTTTCATTGTAATTTGCGGGAAGAAGAACGTTATATTTCTTATTTCTGCCGCAGAAGTTGGAGTAATAACTCTTTTTTTCAAGCGTACCGTAATTCACGCCTGCTTTTTCCGTTTTGGAATCATCTGATTCGTATTCAGATACACCTGCTGCAACTATAGGAGTATACTCCGAAATTGTGCGCATTTTATTAACGGGAGGAGCTTCCGTGGTAGGTTCGGTTACGACAGGCTTTTTGAGCGTTTCATTCATTCCGAGTAAGAAATTATGAAGCGATACAAGATCAGCCACATCAACTTCGCCGTCAGCGTTTACATCAGCGGCGTATTTTGCAGCATCGCTTGTAAATTTGTCAATAATACCTTTACGCATGGCAACGAGATCAAAAACGTCAACTACATCGTCAAGATTGACATCGCCTGCAATAAAATCAGAGGGAGCTTTTGGAAAATCGGGCTGACCTTCGCCTGCGATACCTGTGCCGTCAACAGCTCCGATAGCTTCGTCGATGTAAAAATCCGTGAGAGATTCTTCGGTCTCAATGTATATCTTGATATCGGAGGCGTCGGCAGGAATAGTGTAGCTTGTATTTATAAGCTGCGCCCATGTGCCGCTGGGAGCGGTTACGTTTGCAACTTCATCGTAAGCTGCTTCACCGCTGCCGTCCTTGTACTCGATTTTCATCATGAACCTAACGTTTTCACCCGAATTCTGCTTAACGTGAGCAGAGAAGCTATAGCTTTCCCCTGCCTTAAAAATTCTGGAGCTGAGAGCAAGAGCAGCGCCCTGCCATGTTTCGGATCTGCCGGTAACTTCGAGAGAATGGCTTCCCCATTCTGTGTAATGCTCCTTATCGGTAACAGCGACCTTGTTTCCGCCTCTGTTGGTCCAATTGTCGTCGCCGTCTTCAAAGCCGCACTGATACCACCAACCGTAATCGTTGGGCTCGGGATCTTTTACATCGCCGCTGCCGACGCTCGAACCGTCGCCCCATTGACTGTCAGGAACTAATGAAGTAAGCGCTGTGTAAGCTTCCTTGGGGTTATTGCTCGAATCATAAAGCAAAGCGTTTGAACCTGCGGAGAGCCAGGAGTTTCCATCGTTAGGTCCCCAAAGCTGAACAAGAGTTACTTTACCGTTGTACTTATTGCTTGTATTTACATCCATAGCGTGCTGGAAAATAGCCTTATACTTGTTTGCCTGATCGGTATAGCTGTACTTGCCGCTTTCCACAGATATATCAAGCTCTGAGATCTGGAGATCGCAGCCTATAGAGAGGTACATATCCATAGCCTCAATGTATGCATCCGTACCTGCGAATCCGGTAGCGTTTGCAGGTACATGAGACTGCATTCCCATACCGTCAAGGAGGTTTTTATTATAAAGCGGCTTAATAATAGTATTGATTATGCAGTCGCGCTTGTGATCCCAGTACTCATTGTAATCGTTGTAATAAAGCTTACAAGTTGAGGGAGCGTACTTTCTTGCATAAGTGAAAGCCTTTTCAACGAAAGCATTGCTGCCGTAAACCTGTACCCACGGCGATTTTCCGTTGCCATAGCCGGGTTCTCTTGCGCCGCCGTTGTTAGCAGTTCTGTTGCTGTCATCTGATACACACTCGTTACATACGTCGTACGCATAAAGATCAAGCGAGGGATACTGAGTTGCAAAAGCTGAGAACATATTTTTGATATAGCTTTCGAGACGCTGATCCATTACAGAAGTCGAAACCCAACTGCCGCCGTTCTGGAAATTATCCTTGAAGAACCACTCGGGAGTCTGGCTGTGCCATACGAGAGTGTGACCGCGGAAGCCAAGATTATTCTTTACGCAGAAATCGGCGATAGCCGCACAAGTGTTGAGTGAAACCTTAACATCGGTATTGGTAGTGCCGTTCTGAACCAAAGTAGCATCGGGCTTTGTTTCGTTTTCGCACTCGATAGCGTTATGATCCTTGAGCATGATAGCGGTGATAGCGGAATTTTTAACAGTACCTCCGTTGAGGATATTGCCTACGCGGAATCCGTAGTTTGCGAATTCGTCTTTCAGACCCTTTCCTGCAACTGCCGCTTCAACGGATTTTGTTTCTTTGGTAGTTACCAAAACGTCGTCGAACACGAAATCTGCCGTACTGTCAGTTGTGATGATTAACTCAAATTCGTATGAATTTTCGGGAGCTTTATATGAAGCCGAAAGTTCTGCCCATTCGCCTTCCTTTACGGAAACGCTGTCCAGTTCAACAACAGTCTCCTTATCAGTCTTCTCGTCAAGGCAACGCAGAGAAAGTCGGAATGTTTCGTCCGTATCTGACATAACTTTAACGCTGTAGTCGTACTTTACACCGCCCCAAAGGTAGAATCCCTTTGATGAAGCCGCACCGTCGGAACTGCTCGTTCTGCCGCTTACTTTCATTCCTCTTGATGATCCTGATCCCACGCCGTCAACGGCTGTGAGGACAACGCTGTCGCTG
This sequence comes from uncultured Alistipes sp., assembly GCA_964401315.1. GTDB lineage: Bacteria > Bacillota > Clostridia > Oscillospirales > Ruminococcaceae > Ruminococcus. The sequence continues at coordinate 34,573 of CAYNYB010000011.1, read as the reverse complement.
CTGCCGTGCCAACCCTCATAATCAGTCTCAAAGCCGTTGCTGACAGCTTCCGAAGCGAAAGTCTGCATACCTGCGATCTGCGGCATTATCGTGAAAGTACCTGCAAAGCAGACAGCAGAAGTCATGGCAGCCAAAACTTTTTTTCTGTTCAAAATAATCATTCCTCTCGTTTTTATAATTTTTATTCGTCCAATTTGTATCTTTGTATATTTATTATACAGCATTCACATTTTATTCACAACCCACAATTTGCAGATTTGGTGGATAAAATGAAGAAAATATTTTGATATCATAATAGACCTGTTCAATAACCGAAAAAATGCTGAATGGCGCAAAAAAGACAAATCAGGCAGCGTTTTGTAAGTTATGGAACAGGTCTGATAATTAATAGACCTCCTCAAAACCAGAAAAGCGCTGTCCATGCAAAACATTTCAAATCAGACAAAGCCGGTTTCCGAGGAAGTCTATTGCATATCTTCAATTAATTAGCCTTAAATACATTTTTTAAGAAATTGTACATCATCGGATTCACACAGCTTTGATCATGTCCTCCGCCCTGGATTTCCTGCCAGATGTGAGGCTGACCGTTTGTGATAAGCATTTCATGATACTGCTGCGGGAAAGTACCGACAACCATATCGTTTGTACCGCCTGTTATCATAAGCAGATATGGATCATATGTATGATCCTGTATCTTGAATTCAGACGGCTGCATATTGCCGGGATGCGTCATGAACGAATCCTGCGCGGGAGTAATTCCCGGAGCGGGGCACGCAGCTCCGATATATCCGAAATACTGAGGACGCGTGATGCCGATGTAAAGCGATTCTCTGCCGCCCATTGAAAATCCACAGATACCTGTATTTTCTCTGCCTGTCTTAATGGAATAATGCTCCTCCATATACGGCATAAGGCACTCGATAAGATCTTCTCTGAAAGCGTCATACTTGGCACACTCTTCAGATGTAAAGCCTGCACACTGATCGGAATTCTGGCTTGTATACATAGCGCAGCTTACCAGTATCATTTCCTCTGCTTCACCGTTCTTCATGAGATTTCCGCCGATAGATTTACAGTAGCCTACCATATCGTTCTCCGAACCAAAAATACCGTGATTTACGTAAACAACGGGATATTTCTTGCTTGTTGAATAGTTTGGCGGAAGAATAACAACAGCTTTTTTATTCTTTTTGGCAATAGAAGAATAATATTCTATTTTTTCTTCTTTGCATTCGTTGTTTGCTGAACCGGTAATATTAGCCGGAACGTTGTTTGTTATTGAATCTTTTATAGAATCCATAAATGATTTATCATTTGTATTACCAGTTGTTGAAGCTGTAATAGTTGTAGTTGCAGCAGGAGACGGAGAAGTTGTTGTGGTTGTTGTTATTGTTGTAACAACAGGAAATTCTTTGATCTCACCAAGAACGAATTTTGAAATGAGAAGAAGATCGGTAACATTTACATTTCCGTCCTGATCAATATCGGCAGCAGGTGAGTTTGATGCGCCCGCGAAAGCGTTCAGAACAGCCTTTCTTTCAAGAACAACGTCGTAAACATCAATAAAGCCGTCATCGTTAAGGTCGCCAATAAGGAAATCAGCAGGAATCTGAACACCGACTTCAGGAATCTTATTTTCAGCCGCGCCGATAGCGTCATCAATAATAAAATCAGTCGTTGTACCCTCTGTCTCAACATAAAGGATAAGATTAGAAGCGCCTTCAGGAATAGTAAAGCTTGGGTTAGAGAGTGTTACCCACTCGCCTTTTGCACCAGTTGCGGAAGCGACATTGAGATACTGCTCTTCACCGCCCACATTGCACTGAAGCGTGAGTTTGAAATCTTCGGAACTTGTGGAATCCTGCTTAGCTTTAACGTAAAAACCGTAGCTTTTTCCTGGATTGAAAGCGGCAGTATCGAGAGAAATGCAAGCGCCGTTCCATGAATCCGTTCTGCCTGTTACAGCAAGGCTTCCGGCAGTCTGTTGTACAGAAGCGTCGCCTCTTCCCGTCCAGCCGTCGGTATTGTTTTCAAAAGTTGAATTGAAGTAATATCCATTTGCATCGGGTTCTATGGGAGTTATCGGAACTGCGCCGTTATCGCCGTTGCCCTCACCAATAACAAGACCGTTTTTATTAACAACGGCAGAACCGTTAGACTGATAACCCTCAATATTAAGAGCGACCTCAAACATTTTGCCGCTCATATCGAGCCCCGCCTTTTCCCATGCTTCAAAGTGCTTGGAAACGCTGATACGACCGCTGATGTTCTTTTTCACGTTATTTGTTGCAGGATTATCCTGACGGACGCTCCAATACTGATAGAACGTCTCGGTTCCGTGAATTGAAGGCTGATTATTTCTTACTGTTCTGTAAATATCGTACTTATTGCCGTTAGCTTCAACTGTTCCCAAAGATGTAGCGTTTCCGGGTGGTCTCCAGCTTCCCCAAGCTTCTACGATGTAGTATTCAACAGTGGGATATTCGCCCTTGCCGTTCTCAGTCCATCCGTAAACGCACATATACGAGTTGCCTTTAGGTTCGTAGTCAACATCATAATCTATGTACATACCGTTATATGCCTTATAATCCTGTGTAGAACCCAATTTTTTTCCTGTTCGGAAAAGACAGTTTTCGATATTGCTCCAACTGCATGAAAATGCGCCGTCGCTTCCAACATCCATATTAGCCGAACCTATGCCGTCTTGATTCCAAAGTTCATAATCATAGCCGTCTTTATTACCGGTTTCCTGGTAAGCGTTAGCATTAAAAACAGCCGGAATGCTTGAAAAGCACAATACCGCGCCAACTACACAGCTGATAGTTTTTTTGAATAATTTCTTATTCATTTTAATCGACCTCTCTTTCATTATACTCCCCTCTGTTCTAAACCCGAACACTCTTCTTATAATTTGGTTTTAGAACAGAGGGGAGTATATTTGTAAAAATTTTCCCCAAAAAATATGAACGATAATTTTATCACTTTAATCATATTACAAATGCATATTTTTGTCAAGTCATTTTTTGCTGGATTTAACAAGAGTTATCAAATATTGCTAAATCTTATTGTATAACAGACTTTCTCCGGTTTCCAAGGTGCTCTGTTACACTCCACAATTTGTTAAAAATCAATTAAATTAGCTGTATTATCGATTTATTGACATAAGATCCAAAAAACATTAAAATAATATTATAAAGACACATCAAAAACATATCGACATGGTATTATGATAACTAAGAAAGGAGGAAACTATGAAAAAGATACTTGTAATCGAAGATGCACAACAGATTTGCGAGGTGATACGGATTTATTTTAATAACGAGGGCGCAGAGACTGTTATCATACAGGATGGACAGAATGCTCTTGATTTTATTGATGAAGGATTGAATGATATCGGACTGATTCTGCTTGATATTATGCTCCCAAATGCAGACGGTTTCACTATATGCAGAAAAATCCGCATGAAAAGCGATATTCCCGTAATTTTTATCACCGCGAGAGGCCGCGAAGAGGATATTCTGTACGGCTATACGCTCGGCTGCGATGACTATATTGTAAAGCCTTTTTCACTTGCGGAACTCTATGCAAAGTGTATGGCATTTATGAGACGTGCAGAGGGCAGGGTATTATCCGATATTATGAAATGCGGCAGTATTGAAATCAATCCGAATACACTTCAATGCTTTGTGAACGGCAATGAAATTGAAATCACTCCAAAGGCTTTTGCAATCCTGCATTATCTTATGAATCATATCAACTGGATAATTGACCGTGATACACTTCTTAATAATATATGGGGATACGATTATTTTGGGAATTACAGAGTTGTGGATAATCATATTCGTCTGCTGAGAAAGGCTCTCGGAAAATCGGGTAAGCAAATCAAAACGATTGTCGGCATGGGTTACAAACTTACGGAAGATTAAGAGTCTGTTAAGTAGGCTCTAAAGGAGGTTTTTTATGAAATTAAAAATAAGAAGAAAAAAGCGTATAACTTTTCTGAGACTTTTTGTATCGTCAGTTCTGCTTGCTTTTATGGCTTCATTCGCTTTTGCATTCGGATTGCGCGAATATATGCGCATATATATACGCAATGAAGCCCAAGCTGAAGCACAAAGGATTGTTTCAGATACAATGTCGAAAATCAATAAATTAAATGCGGAATGTGAATATCCTCTTGCACAAATCAACGCTTATTTATCACCATACACATATTATTGTATTGATTTTACGGATTTTTCTTCAGACTATTTTTCACAGCTGGCAGGTAATCTCACTGAAAACTGTTATGCCGTTTCTGCAATCATTGGCAATGATAATAATATAGTTGCATCCAATAAAGAAAAACTTGAGGCGGTTATGAAATTCGATGACTACACGCAGAACGGCTGGTATGTGTGTGACAGAGAACATTTTAATTTGCCGCAGCTTGACGAATTGTTTGAATATCGTTCGGAAATAAAATCAGATTATTTAGACACTCATTGGAATTATAATATTGTCATTGACAGTGTATATGTTAATAAGTCTGATTATTCATTTATTCCTCATACGGGAAGTATTGAAATCTCAAAAGAGATCGATAATGACAACGCTTATCTCTCTGAATTTGAAACTGTTGAAACAAAAGAAATAAATATAGAATTTGATGATAAAAACTATGAACTTATTACTCTGAATCAACCGCCATCAAAGGAAGCCCCACGTGCATTTGTCTGTGGTTTTTATGGTATTGAAAAAAATATTCTTGATGATATTATGGCAGATGTGAATTTCAGCGATGAAAACCGATCATTTGGTATTTATGGAAAAAACTATAACGGAAAAGACTTACTGTTCTTAGAATCACTGAATTCTGTATATATTGACGGCGAATCGTATAAGCTTTATACTTCATTGATTGTAGACGACAATTCGGATATCGTTATGAAATTGTACCGGAAGTATGTTATTATAGTTTCTGCTGTTTTATTTATTGTTGCATTTCTTCTTAGTTGGAGACAGAATGTTATAAATAAGTCGCGCTATGCTTTTGAGGACTATCAGAAATCTCTTATAAATAATCTTGCCCATGACCTTAAAACTCCGATGACCGCTATCGGCGGTTATGCTGAAAATGCGAAAAAACACCTTGAAAAAGGAACTTCCGAACATATAGAATCATTCCTTGACGCAATTACGGAAAATGTATTTTATATTGATACCATTGTGAATCGCACTCTTGAATTGAATCATCTCAATAAAATTCAGAAAGCGAAAAAAGAATCTGTTCAGATGCAAAAAATTGTCGAAACATCAATTGAGAAATATAATCTCATACTCAGTGAAAAAAATATTACTGTTGAATTAAACGGCGAATGTGAATTAATGGCAGACAGAACTACAATTGAATCTGCAATAGAGAATCTCATATCAAATGCCATAAAATATACTGTTGAAAACGGCAGAATCATAATAAAAGCTGATAAAAATTCTCTCACAATTATAAATGATACAGCAGATAATGTTAATACAGAAAATTTGATTATGCCGTTTGTAAAGGGTGATAAATCCCGAAATGAAAAATCAAGCGGTATCGGACTTGCAATCGTTAAGAGTGCAGCTGACTTGAATAATCTGAAATTTACAATTTCATCGTCGGAAAATCAATTCAAAGCTGTTTTGTCAAAGTAATTTGCAAAATAATAGACCTCCTCATTTAAGAGCCTGTTCAATATCTCTACACACACGTCTTTGCGGCAAATTTTGCCGAATACTGCATAAAAATTATGATTTTCTCTTGAAATCCAATGAAAAATATGATATAATCATAGTAAATGATTATTATGTATAAAGGTGGAGATTTTATGATAACTAATCTTACAGAGCAGGATATTGCTTTAATGAGCAAGATAGAAAAGGCTCTTGCAAACCATGAATTCAAGGCATATTATCAGCCGCAGTACGATTCCATCACCGGAAAACTCGTCAGCGCGGAGGCTCTTGCAAGATGGATAACGCCTGACGGAGGAATAGTTTCTCCAGCAGAGTTCATTCCCTGCGCCGAAAAGACCGATCTTATCCTTAAAATCGACTGGTATATACTTAACGAGGTATGCCGCTTTCTAAAAAAGCGCAGAACCGATAAGCATCGCTGCGTTCAGGTGGCTGTGAATTTCTCGCGAAAACATATAGCCGAAGACGGATTCAGACATAAGCTATGCGAGATCGTTGACAGCTACGAAATCCCCAGAAATCTTATCGAGGTAGAATTGACAGAATCCGCTATGATGCGTGATTCCAATATTATTGTAGAACTTGTTTCAGAGATAAGAAACGATGGCTTCAACGTTGCTATAGACGATTTCGGAAGCGGCTTCTCCTCTTTAGGTCTTGTAAAGGATATTTCCGCAAACGTTCTCAAGATCGACCGCTCGCTTCTCAGCGGAAACTGCGAAAGCGAAAAAGAACGAATCGTCCTTGAAAGTATTTTTGCCTTTGCACATCGTCTCAAATTTACTACTATAGCAGAGGGAGTTGAGACACGTGAACAGCTTGGGTTTCTGCGCACTTGCGACTGCCGTCTTATTCAGGGTTTTCTTTTTGCAAAGCCCATGCCCGAAGATCAGTTCGGTGAAGCCTGCTCCCAAAGGATAATGGATGATTACAACGAGGATATTCTTGTAACACAGGCTTCTGCAAGCGCCTCCAATCTGCTTATGGAAGCGATTTTCGAAAAATTTCCTCTTGTTATCATGGCAAATCTCACACGCAACAGCTTCTATATGATGGCGTATGAGAATTTTTCTGCGACCTCATGCCCTTCGACAGGAATTTTCGAGGAGCTTATCGCTCATGGTACTATGACGATGCATCCCGATGATCAAGAGCTTTTCAGATCAACTTTTTCTATTGACAACCTTATGGCTGCCTATAAGAGAGGCGAAAAATCCGTGAAGATCGTTACCCGTCAGATAGGCGACGACGGAATATACCGCAAAGTTGAGACTACAGATTTCTTTGTAAAGAACCCTTCCGTTGACGACGTTCTTGTTATAACACTCTGCCAAAATCTCGAATAAAAGGATTTTATGGACGTTTAAGCTTCGAGTATTATTCGATTCATAAAATCATATACTAATATGTTTTTACCCCTTGTGTATTCGCAGTACACAAGGGGCATTATATTTTTATACTGATCCTCTTTCGATTATTTTTTCTTTTTACTGAATAATTTTATCGCTTTCCACGAAACCATAAGTACGGCTGCAACTGCCGCCGCTGCGATTCCTACAATTTCAGCAGAATCATCACGTTTTTTTATTGGCGTTCCGGAATCAAGGCTTCCTTTTCCGGCTATTCGCTGAGTTCCGAATCCGACTGAAATTTTTTCAGATTTTTTCTGAAATTCCATATTATCCTCCATTTGTGAACACTACTTGTGAATAGTTTCAAAACAATCACAACTTTAATATACCTACCGATTGCAGAAGCAGCATGAGCAGCATTATCGGTACGACGAATTTGATCATTATGATATAAAGAGTTTTTCTGCCGAATTTATGACCGCCATGTGTGATCTCATCAATTATCACCTGCGGCTTTACAACCCAGCCGATGAGAATGCTCGTCAGAAACGCAACAAGAGGCATCATTATATAATTACTTATGTAATCAAAAACATCAAGTATCTGAGCATGAGTACCGTTTGGCAGAGTAATGTCAAAATAAAGCAAGTTATAACCAAGGCAAACTATTACAGCCGCAATAAGCGTATATGCAGTTACTATCAGAGAACTCTTTCGGCGTGAATATCCGAATTTGTCCATAATGCTCGAAACTATCGCTTCCATGACTGAAACCGAAGATGTAACTGCGGCAAAGGAAAGAACGAGGAAGAATGCAAGACCTATAAATCTTCCTGCCGTTCCCATGGCGTCGAAAACCTTTGGCAGGGAAATAAATACAAGCCCCGGACCGCCTGCCATTCCCTCACGTCCGCTGAACGTAAATACTGCCGGAACGATCATCATACCTGCAAGAAACGCGATAACCGTATCGAAAATTTCGATTCTGTTCACAGACTGTATCAGATTCGTTTCTTTTTTGGCATAAGAGCCGTAAGTAATCATGATTCCCATTGCGACGCTTATCGAAAAGAACAACTGTCCCATAGCGTCCATGATCACTACAAGCAATTTTTTCAGCGTCATTCCCGTGAAATCCGGTATCAGATAAACTTTCAAACCGTCAATTCCGCTTCGCGTTATATCGTTTTCATCCGTGTGGCTGATCGTAAGAGAATATATCGAAATTCCGATAATCATTACTACCAATATCGGCATCAGAATTTTACTGTATTTTTCGATACCCTTCTCAACTCCGCAAAATACTATGAACGCGGTAATCGCAAAATATATGAACATCCAGACTATAGGCTGAAACTGCTCCGAAATATAACCGCTGAAATAATTTTCTGATACAGATTCATGATAGCCGCCCGTAATAAACAGCGATAAATATTTCAGCACCCAACCGCCTATAGAACAGTAATACGGAAGAATTATTATCGGAACAAGGCAGGCGATAATTCCGATCCCACCCCATTTTTTATGTATTGCCTTGTATGCTGTAAGTGGACTTTGACCCGTTTTTCTGCCAATTGAAATCTCTGTTGTCAGAAGCGTGAAACCGAATGTGACTGTCAAAATCAAGTAGACCAGTATGAAAATTCCGCCTCCGTCTTTCGCTGCCAGATACGGAAAACGCCAGATATTTCCCAATCCGACCGCGCTTCCTGCGGCAGCCATTATAAATCCGAGCTGACCGGAAAAGCTTCCTCTTTTCGTATTGTTTTCGTTTTTACTCATATTTTTTCTCCTTTAGAGTTTGTAATATTTATATTGTATCACAATAACAATTTTATGTCAATCGCCATTTTGCGCAAATGGTAGCATTACTTACTTTTTTGAAGAAATTTTAGAAAATTCATACCTTTATAAACAAATCTCCTCACACCCAAGACAGTCGCTCATAAAGAAGTTTTTGTCATAGCACTTATGATTTTTAGTCAAAAGTGCTGTGGTGTTTCTATTGACAATGTAACAAATTTGATGTATAATTATTACTATTACAAGTTTTCACTGCGAACAAAACTCATAACAAACTGCTGTCATGTTCAAACTCGCCAATAAAATTGAAAACAATGTCAATCTGTTGGCATTTTTCTCCGTCATCATCAAGATACATTTGGTGAACGAGAATCTTGTCAACAAATGCAATTATGATTTCGGGTGTAAGTGTTTCAAAGTCAGCGAATCTCTTTGCAACAGCAATAAATCTGTCAATACTTTTGTCCGTTTCGTCAAGTTCCGAAAGTTTTTTTGTTAAGTCCGCAAGTTTTTCTTTCAGTGATTTTTGTTCGTTTTCATAGTCGGCTGTGAGAGTAGCAAATCGTTCAGAAGATAAGCCGCCAGTAACTGATTGCTCAAAAAGCTTTTTTATCATCAAGTCAATCTCACCAATTCTTTTTTTACAAGCTGCTTTTTCTTTAATCAAAGAACCGTGATTGATACGGTTACTCTTTTCAGAATTTTTCTGCAAAAGCTTGACGAGTTCTTCAAGGTTATTGTTTGCCATTTCAGTTATGAAGCGAAGCTCCCTTGAAAGAATTTCGTTGATGTCGGAAAGTAAAACACGATGATTTGTGCAAGCACTTTTTTCACGCTTATATGTTGCACAATAGTAGCAGTCAAGATGAGAATAATCACGGTTAGCTTGTCTCTGCAAGTAAAGTCTTGCTCCGCAGTCGGCACACATTATCAGTCCCCTGAGTGGGTCGGGCTTTCCTTTAGCGTAAACCTTTTTTCGTGAAACAAGAAGTTTCTGAACAAGGTCGAACTGTTCCCTGTCGATAATTGCTTCGTGAGTATTTTTAAAAATCGCATAGTCGCTTTTGTCATTCTTGATTTGCTTTTTTGATTTGTAGGACGGTTTGTAACTTCTGAAATTAACCGTATCACCAACATACTCCTGCTGATGTAAAATCTTTGAAACTGTTGCGGAACACCAAGCATGATGACCGAACGTGTCCCAAGTCTGATACTTGCCATTGGTCTTGGCATACTCAACAGGAGTGAGAATACCTTGCCGCTGTAAGTGCAGTGCAATCGCACTGACACCCTTACCGTCAATGAACAGCTTGTAAATCATTCTTACAACCTCTGCCGCAGGCTCGTCAATTATCCAGTCCTGTTTGTCTTTACCTGTTTTGTAACCGTAGACACAGCGACTGATGTGTTTTCCCGACAAGCCTTTACTTCTGAGAGATGTTTTGATTTTTTTGCTTATGTCTTTTGCATAATATTCATTCATGATGTTGCGGAAAGGCGTAAAATCATCATTGCCCTTTATGCTGTCAACATTGTCATTTACAGCTATAAATCTTATGCCGTTTTCAAGAAAAAATATCTCGGTGTAATATCCGACTTCAAGATAATTTCTTCCAAATCGGCTCAAATCTTTTACAATGACAGTTCCGATTTTTTTATTCTCACAATCAGAAAGCATTCGCTGAAAATCAGGTCTATTTGATGTAGTTCCAGTAATGCCATCGTCAATGTAAAAATCGCAGTTTTCAAAGCCGTTATCTTCCGCATATTTCATCAGAATTTTTTTCTGTGTAGTTATGCTGTTGCTTTCTCCCTCCAGTTCATCATCACGGGAAAGGCGGCAGTAAAGGGCGGTAATTTTTCCGTCCGAATTGTTGTTATCGTACATATCAAAATCCTCCGTTTAGATATGCCCCGACAACAAAATTATTGTACAATTTACATTATACAACAATTTCAATCTCAGAGCAGTTTTAAATTGTTAATTTTTTGTATGCATATGGTTAATTGCAACTTTTTTTAACCTCTTTAGAACGGAATCGGGATTCTGATTTTTATTGATAACACGAACAGTAAATTTTGTATTTCCTATGGTATAAACGTGCAGTTCTTCTTTTTGGTTATTGACACATTTAATGCTGTTGTTTTCTATCATAAGGATATACTCCTTAAAGTAATTTTTGAACAAAACTGCAAGTCAGTCAGATGTCAAGTGACTGTTCATAGGCTGCGTATTACTACACACCTCTTTCCCATGCCTGTGGGTGAGCCGTACAATGCGGTGAAGCGTTCAATACGGAAGTATCATTATCGGAATAATTCAGGCTTGTCCATTCTGCTCCGTTGACTTTAGGAGCAGCCATTGCATTATGCGGACGGACTGTCGCTCGTTCCTTGAACCTCACAAAAAGATATTGGTCTGTTTGTTTTATCTCCCGACAAAACAGGAAGTCTTTGCGGACACCGATTATTCTCTGTCACTTGCAGAATCATTCTATAATCACGATAAAAATCGTAATATTTTTCAAGTTTCTATATTAGTGTTTTTGCTGAATTTTACAGAGAGAAAAATATCCCTCTATAATACATAGTGAATTTTTGGAGCATTTGTAAAGCTATTTCGGACGTTTTCACAGAAAGTTAATACAAAATCGGCGATATAGCCAATTTGGTTTAACCGTCTTTGTCTGTTATGTACTGTCTGAGCTTGGATAATGCTTCGTTAATTTCGCTACTGATTTTAGTGTGACTTGTTCCGTATTTCTTTGCAAGGCTGCGTAGAGAGAAATCATTGAAAAAGTAGTCAATAACTATCCCCTGTTCTCGTGCGGTCAAATGCTTGATTGCCTGACGGAGCTTTGTGATTGCTTGTTGACGTTCAACAAGCTCCTCAACATTCTCTCCGTTGGCGAAATCCTGCGTTCGCTCATCGTCAAGGGAAAACTTAACGTATTCGTCCTGTTTCCGCTTGAGATAGCGTTCCTTATTCCGCTTGCTTGCGTATGCCTTGTAAATCCCGATGTCACTGGTTACTTGTGTTCCGTCCTCCAGACGGAATTTTTTTTTGCTCATAGCAAAGACCTCCGTGTTTGTATTTACGGCTTTTATGCCGCAAATATCGGCGGAAAATCTTACTACCCTTAAATTATACATTAAAAAAGTTGTGGTGTAAATACATCTAAATATATTTTTTTATTTTAACAAAATGTTTCCTATTTACAAACGCCTAATAAATTCACTATAATATATAGTGAACTTCGTCCCCTGCTACCTGTGGAAAACTGTATATTTGAGGTCAGACTGCACGGGTGGGGTATAGCATAGACGGGAGCGGAGGGGACGAAATGATGATTCAAAAATAGCAAGCAACGCAAGTGGGTGTCCACTCGCAGATTTTTCGGACAAATCCGAAAAATGATTTTGGGAAGTATCCCAAGCCCTCAATAGCAGAAAGGATAACAAAATGAATGAGAAAAACGAAGCTAAAGAAAAACAGCGAATAAGGAAAAATCGGCTCTTTTTTAGAGTAGATGATGATGAACTGAAATTCATTAAGGCAAAGATGAAAGTGCTGAACATAAAGAACCGTGAAGCCTATCTAAGGAAAATGGCGATTGACGGCGAATGTATCAGATACGACTATTCCGATTTTGAAAGTGAAATGAGAAAGAGCAACTATCTGATGAGCAGCGTTTCCAAAAGCGTAAATCAAATTGCAAAGCGTGTCAATTCCACAAGTAATTTTTACGAAGAAGATTTGCAGGATTTAAAGGATAAGGTTGATATTTTGATAAAACAACAGGTCGAACTGATGAAACTTTTCATGAAAGAAACGGAGGAAAACAACAATGGCTTACACAAAAATACATTCGATTAAGTGTACTGTTGACAAGGCTATTTCGTATATAACAAATCCTGAAAAGACGGACGAAAAAATTCTTGTTTCTACCTTTGCTTGTTCCGAAGCAACCGCCTATTTGGAATTTGCAATGACAAGAAATAAATACAACTATTCGGGAAAGAATCTTGCATATCACTGTATTCAATCATTTAGTCCCGATGAAGTTACTCCCGAACAGGCTCACCAAATCGGAATACAAACGGCAGACGAATTATTGAAAGGAAAGTATGAGTATGTTATATCTACTCATATAGACCGTGGGCATATTCATAACCACATAATAATATGCGGAGTGAATTTTGAAAACGGTTTATCCTTTGGAACAGAACACGACAGAAAGAATAATCCTGCATGGAAACAACTTAGAAAAATCAGCGATGATATTTGTCTTGAAAATAAATTATCGGTTATTGCAATGCCCGAAAAAGGTTATGGAAAATGCTACTATGAATGGCTTCAAGACCAACGGAACAATTCATATAAGGGCAAGCTGAAACACGCAATAGATACTTGCATTTTATCTGCTAACAGCTTCGATGACTTCCTTAAAAAAATGCAGAATGATATGAACTACGAATACAAAATCAGGGGTAATTCCTTGTCGTTCAGAGCCGAGGAACAGGAACGGTTTACAAGGTGCAGTAAAAAGAATTTTGGTTGGTATTACGAGCCTGAACAGATTAAAAAAAGAATTGAACGTCAAATAAAAAAGCGTTCAGCAAAGCTTACAAAAGAATCGGGATTTTATCAAGTTCATGATGATAACGCTGTAGGTCTGAACAGGTGGGCAGCTCTGAAAAATATGCAGGAAGCTTCACGGCTGCTGAATCAACTGTCAGATTATGGAATCGGTTCTATCGAACAGCTTGAAGAAAAAATCTCTGAGCAGTATGACAAAAGGTTTGATATGATAAAGGAATTGAACGGCTACGAAACATCAATCAGAGAGCAAAGAGAATTATTGAAAATGCTTAACACTTATTGGGAAACAAAATCGGTTCATGATGAATTTTTGCAGTCAGGTTCAAAGGAAAAATTCAGGCATGAACATAGCAGAGAACTTGCAATTTACAACACTTCAAAAGAATGGCTTAGAGAAAAATATACAGGTACTTCCCTACCGAACAGAGCCGTTCTTGAAATGAAAATCACAGAAGAAGAAAGCAAAAGAGAAACGCTGCTTGTAAAATATCACGATGTAAAAAAGTCGCTCAGTTCTCTTGAAAATGCAAAAGAAAAATTAGACAAATATTTGGAAAACTCACAGCAAGAGCATATGAAATCCAAGGGAGAATTGGAATAGATATTTATTAGTTAAATATTAAAAATATATGTCTATTATATTGACAAAAGTATACAACTATGGTATAATATAGATATGAGGTGAGTAACACGAATGTGAAGCTGTCCTATCGGCAAGACGGGGAGAAACGGAGTAAAATTATGAATAACAAAAGAAGAAAAAATATTGCAGAAATCATTAGCAAACTTAATTCTCTTTCTGAGGAAGTGGAAAACATTTTATCAGATATTGAAATTGTGAAAGACGAGGAGGAAGAATGTCTTGAAAATATTCCTGAAAATCTTCAAGAGTCTGAACGCTATAATCAAGTAGAAGAAGCTGCTGATAATTTAAATACTGCATTTGATGTGTGCCAAGATGTTGTTGGCAATATTGAGGAAATAATTTCCACGCTTGAAGAAGCAGCCAATTAGGAGGTACAGCAATCATGTCTGAAAAAAATATTAATTATGTTGTGACAGACCCGACAAACTTAGTGTGTGAAGAAGTGCTTAAAAAGGCAGGATACTGTGTTAAAAGCATTGATACAGCAAACATGGGTAAGCCTGTGTGGTATAATCCGTTTGCCGACCTCAAAAACGAGGAAGATATTCGGAATCATGCTCACAATTTAGTTACAAGCATAAAGGGAGACTACGAAAAAAGAGATGAGAATTTTTGGGTAAATGTTGAAAGAATTATTTGCCGTTTTTTGATGAACGCAACAGAAGCAAGCAAAAATGAACAACAAAAGAACATTTCGACTACATTGACGGAGAAATAATTTTTAATAAGCAGAGTGACAGAGCATAAAATGCTCTGGTAATGCGGCTAAAGGCAGTCACAAGTCCTGCCGTAAATATTTTAAAGGGGTAACATTATGAACATTAATGAATTGATGAAATCTTTGTCGAAGCTCAACCCTGAATTTAAACATCTTATCAATAAAACAGGGATTGATAAGTATGACGATTTGTCAGAGGTTGAAGCAGATTTGAACAATCCTGAACAGCTTTTTCTTGTTGAGGAACTTTGTTCGGCAATGAGGAAAATTTGTGAAGCAAGCTATACCGTGAGCTATCTTGAAAAGCCTATAAAGGGTGAGTATGTTTTACATAAAAACAGCAATGGAAGATATGGGTGCAGTGCGCATGAATACACTTGTGGAAACTGCATTGAATACTATGCTTATGATAGTTGGAACGAGCATTACCGTTGGATTGTAAGCAGCATTGAGCATGACGGAGACGATTATTATATTGTCGGTTCAAAGTCGTTGAGCAGCGACGGAAATGCTGTTCCGTTAGAGGGGCTTCGGGTTCGCATACGGTAAAAATCAGGAGGGCAGAAGATGTTCAAATCAAATGAAGAAATGATTGCAGAGATTATGCCAAACGAGAATACTATCCTTATTTTAAAAAATGACTTGCAGCTACATCTTGGCATACTTACAAAAGGAACACGAGTTATTCTTCGTTACGGAGGAAAATGCGGAAACAGATATGAGGTCATATCGTCAAATGGTTGTTACTTACATACAATCTCCTTATATTTGGACGATATGATTCAAAAAAAAGGCGAATGTATTCTTCCAGAGGACGTTCCGAAATATCCACAAAGAATACAAAAATTTGTTGGAGAATACTTCATGATTGACGTTGATAAGACAAAAGAATATAATGATTTTCTTGAAGAAAAGCATATCAATGTCGGAATTATTCTGTTTACATTTTTTTGGTTTGTAGGTCTGATAGCTATATCAATTCTTGGTTGGGTTGATGGCACATGGTGTGATAGCGGCATATTCCATCTACCATCAGGAAATATTGTATCAGGTATTTTGTGTAATCTAATATTTGATGCTACTTGGTGTGTTTTAGGAATTATGGGGATAACAATGTTAGGCTGCAAGCAAATAGAATCTCTCAGAAGAAAAAATGAAAAAAAGATATGTCGGTTGTTAAATTCGGAGATAAAAGAGGTTTTAATATACCAAAGAAATAATCCGTTGCCTATTAATGAGAACAGTATGGAAAACGGAGGAGAAAATAATGCTTAATGCTTATTTAACGGAAGATGAATTTTGCAGAAAATACAGTTCGTATCAGAAAGGTCAAACAGTTACTCTTATAAAACCAATTTATTGTAATAAGGGGAAATATGAAGTAGGTACAGAGTTTGTGATAGATGATGTAAAATTAAGAATTGTTTTGCCAAACGTATTTTCAAGTGAAGCAGATAATTATTACGCTGATGGCAGAATGTTTCTGTATACAGTACATCCTAAAGAATCTAATAATGATGTTCATACTTTGGATATAGAATATTTTGAAAAAGAAAATGAGTTTGCAAAAAAAGAATATTTAGTAGCTATGCTGGTTTTTGCACTTCTTATTACATTTCTTATAGGGTTTGCAATAAATGCAATATGGTATAAAGAAACCGATATAAGTTATTGGTTCGACGGTATGGCTATTTCATCAGTATTTACAATAATTGTAACTTATCAAAAACCAAGGCTGCATAAAAAACGGAAGTAGATATTTGCTATTTTCGTTTGAAAATAAAAAATTTTTATATGGAGGAATTAAAATGCCAAAGATTATTTCAATCTGCTCCGAAAAAGGCGGAGTAGGAAAAACAACAACGACGGTGAACGTTGCAGGAGGTCTTGCTCAGCTCGGCAAGAAAGTTCTTGTTATTGACCTTGACCAACAGCAGAACGCAAGCAGAACGCTCGGTTACATCAAAGACGGAAAGCCTACGATTTCCGAATTGATTTACAATGACGTTGCCGACATTGCGACAAACTTCTCAGAAGTGATACGCAGCAATGAGAATGGTATAGATTACATACCGTCCTCCCCCATGCTTACCAACATTACAAGCACTATGGCTAATGGCGAGGATAGTAACTACGTTATCAAGCGTATTTTGAGCAACGATGTATTTGCGGAGTATGATTACATACTGCTTGATTGCCGAACGCTCCTTGACTTGCTTGCAAGCAACGCCATGAACGCAAGTGACCATGTGATTATTCCTGTTGAAAGCGGCATATACGCTTACGAGGGACTTGACAAAATGCTGAATAAGGTTGCTTCAATTAACAGCAGCACCAACAGGAATTTGCGTATACTCGGAATACTTTTGAACAAACAGCAGCGGACGAATGTCAGCGTTTCTCTTGCCGATTCCATTCGTGGCGAGTATGACGATACCACGTTCAGAACTACGATACCGTACTGTCCTGCACAAACTGAAAAAGCTATCCTAAAGCAGCAGAGCAGCGTGTTTGACAAGAGCAGCTCTCTCGGTCAGGCTTACAGACAGCTTGCAGAGGAAATCGTGGAGAGGACAACGTGATATGTTAAAGGATATTTTTATGCTTTTTTTGCCTATAATCGTTTTGTTAGCAGGATTAGTTATATGCAACATAGTTTTATGGGTTATAAATAAAAAGAAAGGTTATATTGAAAAGGGAACGGTGTTTGCTATTGTAGCTACTATAATGTTTACTACTATAGTAGGTAGTAAATTGGCAGTTGGCTTTCTAAATACATATCGTTCTGAAAATGCTAAGGAAAAAGCAAATAGTTATTATGCTGAAATAGATAATCTAATTCAGAATGGTTACATTGTTTATATTAATGGTTCTGTCGTTGATTTCAACAAAGTGGTAATCAGCGATTACCCTACTGATAAAATACATATCAATTATGAACTTAAAGAAGTATATATCGGTAGCAGTAATTGATTCCTTACAAACTCACAATAGAGGTAAAATAATGAATGATTTCAATTTCAGCGATTTAAAATGCTGCCCATTTTGTGGATGTGAAATGTACTATGAAAAACAAACTGTTAAAGGTAAAATCGAATTTAATAGTATGTTTAATGGTGAAGAAGCACCAAATTATGAAATGTACGATTATTTAGAGCATACATACTCAGGAAGATGTTATTGTCGTGATTGCAATAAATATCTCGGTAATAATGTAAAAAACACAATCGGAAAAGAAGCTAAAAAAATCTTATTGGTGTGTCACGGTGACACACTTATAAAGGAGAATAAACAATGGGTGGAGTAACTGTCATTAGAGAATGTACAACAACAAGTTATATGGGGTACATAATGATGATAATAGCAATGATAATTACAGCCGTGGGGTCATATGGATTGAATAGAATCGGTGAGAGTTTATCTCTTAAAACTGGAAATGACTTTTATGACAAAGCTGGTGCTTTTTTAGCTGTATTTATTTTTTTTCTGGTATAATTATGTCTTTCGAATACATACCAGAAATTGACGAATTTCAAAAGCCAACTGGTAAATATGAAGTTGTCGTAAACAGCGATGTTGATATGAACGAATTTCAAAGTAAATACGATATCATTGATTATAATGACGGCGTTTATACGGTAAAGCCTAAAGGTAATATTTCACAATCATCATCAAATTTTCAGGAGAAAACTACATACGAATCTACAACTGAAATCAACGGTAAAGTTTATAAAATTATACCGATTGAATAACAAAAAATATGGAGGAAATGAAAAAATGAACGAATTTGACGAAATGAATGAAAATACAGAAGAAGCTGAAGATAATGTGAGAAAAAGCACTTATTTTGACTTTACAGAAATGCTATTGATTTTTTTTAAGATAGCAATACTTGTCCTTATGATTATTGGTTGCTGGATTGTTATCGAGAGAGCTTTTAACAGCTTAGGTGAACAGCAGCGATATAATTCTAAAGCAAGCGTTTCGGCAGGAATTATAACAGACAAGGAAATAATCAACGGACACACGGTCGGCGGCGCAGGAGTGGGTTATTATGACGGTAAGGTCGGTTACAACTATAATGGTAATAAAAATTATGTTCCTACAGTTTACCGCATACATATCAGCGCAGAATTTGAGTATAAAGGAGAAACATATCAAGGTAGCAATTATTTTGATGTAAGCGAAGATGTTTACAACTCTTATGCTATTGGTGATTATTTTGACAGTAAGGATTTGTTAGGCAGCTCCGAGCCGAGCAGTGAATAAACAATAGGTAAAAACAAAACAGAGCAGACCGCCAAGTTCCTACGCTCACGGTTCTGCTCTGCCACACAGACGAAATGCCTGATATTGTTATTATATCATATTCTTTGCATTTCGTCAAGAAAAAATTCAGGAGTGAAAAGAATATGAATTTCAATATATTAATGGCAGAAACATCGGATTTGACCAACGGTGAAATATTCACCTTGGGTGTATTATCAATTATTTTCTCACTGCTTCTGCCGCTTTGGGGGTTGTTCAAGTGGATATGGTATCACCCTCATGTTAATATGAGTAAACTCAAAGAAAGGCTTGAAAAATCAAATGCGCTGAAAGAGAGATTATCATCTACAGAGCAGTTGATGATTGACCTTGATTTGCAGAACTTAGAACAATACAATATTAGGGGAAAGGGTATTACAATTCTTTGGAGCGATAACGTCAGCGGTCAGGACAGGCAGCTACACTTTATGATTGACGGTAAAAACAATTCAAGCAAGGAGCTTCGCAACCTTGCAAAGGTTATCCATAAGGAAACCAAAAAGGAGCTTTTGAAAACTGTTTACAAACTCCCGAAACGTCACGGCAAGTCAGAGCCAAACAATGTTATTACGTTCAATGACGTGGGCGATTAGAAAGCAGGGGAGGAACTTTCCTCCATTGTCCTCCCCTTGCTGATATAAATTACCCTAACGCCCTTACGGGTGCGAACGAACGAGGAACAAAGGACACATATTTGACCTTTGTTCTCCATGAACTAAGGTGAACAAAGGTTGAACGAAACATTGAAAAGGTGAGAGGAGCATGGATTATAAAGTAAACGGTGCAGACCATTTCTGCGGAATGTGCGGCTGTTGGATTGGCAATCATGACAGCGGCACAACTCCATACGGAACGGCAAGTTATTATAAGATAATCCGAACGAAGTATTGTAAGCCTTGCAAAGAAACGGTGCTAAAAAATCAAAAGGCATACAGCAGACACAATAACGGCAAGACGAGAAAGATGTTGTGTGATGAACTGCTTGAGCAAGTCTTTCTTCTAAAAGAGGAGAACCGAAAGCTAAGAGAGATAATTAACAACTTACGGGAGTAACAAGGACCGATGAGATGAAGTGCAGATGATTATACTAATAAGGACAGAAGATGATGAAAAAATGATTGTGTCACAGTGACACAGAAGCATTTTGACACAGAAAGGAAAAATAAGATGATTTTATACACACGTTGCCTTTTTAATAACCCAATTATTGATAACGTTTTTACAAGAAAGGCATACAATCTGTCTTTGTACAACGAAATCGGAATACCGACAGGTGAAAAGAGTGATAGGCTAATGCAAACAGCAGGAGGTCGCTTGCGAAAAGGCGAAAGTATTCTTGTTGCTGAAATAAGCCATGCTGACAGTTTTACATTTGCCATTCTTGACAGAAACACTTCGACGGTCTTGCAAAAGCTTTTTGACAGTATTGTTGCAGCAATAGCTGAAAACAAAAGCGTTTATTATGTGGACGATTTTTATAAGGCAAATGGATTGCAAATTAATTTTGATGTGTCACTGTGACACAGAAAGGACAGTTCTATGACAGTTGAAGAATGGAAAAAGGTCGAAACGGAGTTATCGTCTCCGTTCGGCTATGTGAAATTGAAGATTGACGGATACAATGTAACAATACAAACACAACCAGATAAACCGCTTCACTATGCTTTAGTAGTTTATATAGACGGTTTACGAAATAATTAATTTTGATTTATACGAGGGGCATTGGAAGAAGATAAGATGATGAGTAAAATTGAAGAACAGACAATCAAACAGAGATGAAAAAAATATGAAATGTGTCATGGTGACACAGAAAGGACAAGTTTAAAATGAAAAGATTTATAATTTCATGTATCGGTGCATTGTGTGTAGATATTGCTTGTGCAGGTGTAATGGTTTTGCTTGGCTTGCCTAAAGCACTTTCTTTTATAATTTATGAGGTTACTGCTGTGGCATTAATAGGAACAATATGTTTTGCTAAATTTACCATGGCAGCGATAAATGCTTATCGTATGGTATGTGCGGAGGATAAAGGTACTGAAAACAAACAAGAGGAATCAGATAATGAATAAAATCTCTTTGCATAATTCAGATATTGAAAAGCAGATAATCGAACTTCCGAACGATACTATATCAGTATCGTATGAGGACTTCCCGACACTTAACAAAGATGTTGAACATATCTTTATTCCGAATGGATGTGTATGGTGCAGTGAATATGCGTTTCGCAATCTTCCCAACTTAAAAAAAATGTGGTTGCCTCAAAGCCTTACATTAATTAATGAAACAGCATTGAGTGGACTTGATAATCTTGAGTGCATATTAGTACACAATATGGAAACATATTACACAGGTCGTCAGAGATTTGACTATCCCGACAATTTTGACGGTTTATTTGCAACATACGTAGCAGCAAGATTGCTCAATCAGTTTCGTAGGAACTATCGCAGAAAACTAACTATAATTTCGGTTAAGAAAGTAAGTAATGATTAATGAAAATAGGTTTACATGACAGCGAAAAGGAATCCCTAAAAAGAAAGACATTTCCGAATTACGCTCTTATGAAAATTTCTGCTTATCATAAGTCAATTGGAGATACTGTTGAATGGTGGAATCCTCTTGAAAAATATGATAAGGTGTATTCCAGTAAGATTTTTGATTTTACTCCCGACAATCCGTATTTGCCGCCCGATACAATAAAG
Source organism: uncultured Alistipes sp. (assembly GCA_964401315.1). Lineage (GTDB taxonomy): Bacteria > Bacillota > Clostridia > Oscillospirales > Ruminococcaceae > Ruminococcus. The sequence continues at coordinate 12,729 of CAYNYB010000011.1, read as the reverse complement.
GGCGGCACAGGATATGATATTCATTCCGTTCTGCCCGATGAGATTGATAGATGTATTCCCGACTACTCAATTTATCCCGAATGTGATTATGCTATAGGTTACATCACACGAGGTTGCCCCAATAAATGCCGTTGGTGCATTGTTCCACAAAAAGAGGGAAATATACAGCCGTATCGAAATTGGCAGGAGCTTGTCAGACCTGATAGTAATAAACTGGTTCTTATGGACAACAACATTCTTGCCTGTGAGTATGGGATAGAACAGCTTGAAAGTCTGATTGACAGCGGTTATCAAATCGACCTGAATCAAGGAATGGACGCACGTCTTGTAAGTGACAGAATCGCCGCTATCTTATCAAAAATCAAGTGGATAAAATACATACGGTTTAGCTGCGACACTACAGCTCAGATTAAAGCGATTGAAAATGCTGCTGAACTTCTGCTGAATCATGGAATAAAACCGTATAAGCTGTTTATATATCTCCTTGTGACGGCAGATGTAGACAATGCAGCTTACAGAGTTGAACATCTAAAAAAACTAAAGGGCATAACAATCTATGCACAGGCGGAACGTAACGAGTGTAAAGGCATTATTCCTAATAAGTTACAGTTGGAATTTGCACAGCGATATGTTTACAGCGGTAAGTATCGTAAAGAAACTTGGCAGGAATATTGTGAAAAAAGAGACATAAACAGAGACAGCAATATGAAATGGGACGGACAGGAATATGCCAATGCAATAAAATACGGATTTAATGTTCTTCTTACAGATATGGAACGACAAAAGGCAAAAAAGCTAAACAATGCTGACTTTGCGGAATTTTTCAGAAGATTGCATAAAGGTATAGAACAGCAATTATATTATGACAAAAATACACGTTATACGCTTAAATGTGATTTAGACAAAATCATATTTGATTTTGGAGATAAGGAAATATTTCTCACATGGGATATGGCAGCAAGGCATATCAAATGTTGGGTAATGGAAGAACCCGAAAATAAACAGGAGGTACATATGGGTAAGATAGATTTTACAGCTATGAAAAACAGCCGCAAGGCAATCGAGGACAAGGTTGAGGATAATATCCCGACAGAACTGGAGGAAAGCTATTCAGGAGTATGGGGCGGCAAGGAAAAGATTACAACTATTGAGATTTCACGCTTAAAGCCGTATATGGACAGTAACGGCGGTCAGCCGTATAAAATCAATCAGAAAAAGGTTGAACAGATAGCGGCAAGTGCAATGGATATAGGTATTATTACTCCGCTGCGTGTAAGACCAAAGGGAGACTTATATGAGGTCATATGCGGTCACCACAGACTTGAAGCGGCTAAGTCGCTCAATCAGATTTCTGTTCCTTGCATTGTTAAGGATTACTCGGACGAAGAAGTTTTTAGGATTATTTCCGAAAGCAACATTCAGCGTGACAGAACGCTGCCAAGCGAATACGGAAAAATCTTTGCAAGGTACATGGGACTGCGGAACGATGATGAAACCACAGCGGAAGAAATTGCTGTCAAGTTTGATGTGTCGAGGAAAACAATGTATCGTTATCTTGATGTAAACCGTCTCATTCCCGAATTGCAGGAAATGACCGATACGGGAATCATAAATATCGGAGCAGTTGAATACATTGCAAAACTTGATACAGACGTTCAGAACGCTTTGTATCAGGCTTTGGACAAAGCAAAGGTAAAACTGTCCGCTGCACTTGCAAAGCGTGTCAGAAGCCTTGCAGACGATTTTAAGGGCGATGTTACAGCAGATTCTATATTCTTTACTCTTACTAACAAAACAGAAAAGAAATCATCAAGCACTGTATATGAAAATGTTCGCCAAAAATACAATGTTGATATTCCCGACAAGGAGCTTGATGAACTTATAGCACAGCTTCTTGACAAGCATTTTCAGAGTGTGTCACAGTGATACACAGAAAGGAAGTCATTATGATAGAAGAACGTGAATTTTGTGTATATGACAGGAACGGCATAGAATGTTGTCGAGGTGATACGCTATATGATAAGTCAGGATATAAATATATTTTTAGGGGACTTAAATATATTGTACCTCACGGATTCTTTCAACGGTTTGTTTCTATAGGTAAAGCTGGATATAAGGCTGTTCTTAGTCCCCGTGTGAGTAATGGTCTTTACTATGCTGACACACTCTATGTTGAACCTGAATTAGTACATCAATGGTATTCACACGAGAGATTTGGAAAAGGTTTGAAATGCTATAAGAATAACAAGAGTGTATCACAGTGACACAAATTTTACAAAGGAGATTTTGAAATATGGAATTTTTAAAACAGGACATGGTTCTGAATGAAATCATTCGCTCTATTACACACGGCGAAAAGAAAGCAGGGGACATGATTCTTTCAAGGGATTACGATTTGGCAAAAAAGCAAATGGGTATGCTCTATAAGGTTCTTGCTGAAAAAGGAATCGTTTCACGCACAGAATCAAACTATTATCTTCTCACAGAAAACTGCGTTGAAAATGCACAGGAAATGTATTTTGAAAAAATCGTTGAAATACTACATAAAGTAAAGGTTCTTGCAGCTTCTGCCAACATATCGGCAGAGCTGCTTTTAGACGTTTTTAAGAACGAGATTAAAGATTAAGGAGACATATATGAAAACGGTTAAAATAGTAACACTTCCAATAAGATTTATTTTATTTTTGATTATAGCATTAATTTCAGGAGCTGTTTTATTAGTAGACCAAACAGTTTGTTTAGTTTTTGCAATCGCTGCACACATAGTACGAGTTATAGGAATTCTTCTCATGCTCCCTTGTGCAGTAATAAGTATTTTTATGCTTGTCACTGATTCTGAAAAGCTTACTGAGATTGCCGAGGATAGTTCTGTTATAGAATGGGTGTTTTTGGTGGCTTTACTTTGGCTTGCTGTACTGTTTTTTGCTTTTCTACCGAAAATTTCAGAAAAATTGTACATTTGGCTGTATATTGTCGGTATGTGGCTATGGAATTTTTCAAAGTCAATTCTTTTTTTCAGAAGATATAGAAAAGTTGAACAAGAAGAAATTGAAGTATTAGAGGAAGATGCTGTTTTCGTTGATAAAGAGACGATAATAATGAGATACTCTCTTTCAGAACTTCGTGAACTATCAAAGGAACTCAATCAATTTAATCAATCCTCAAACAATAGTGTAATTGCTGTAAATTCAGATGTTCAAGAAAAAACAAAAGAAATAGAAATAGAAGATATAGAAAACTGGTAAGTATAGTACAAAAATAATACCGAAAATTTTTTCAAAAATACTTGACAAAACTGAAAAAATAGCATATAATATAAATGATGAAAATCAGTATTGCCAGTGAGTATGCGGTAATACTAAGCTATGAAGTGTCACGCAGGAGTCAAGAGGTGTGCATGGAGCTTTGGTGGTTGCATAATAACCAGACTTGACGTAGGCAGAAATGCTGAAAGAAAATATGCATAAGCGGTTCTGTTTTCAGAGCCGCTTATTTTATGTAAAGAGGTGTCGAAGTGGAGAATAATGACAAACTATATCAGTGTGCAGATTCATATGCAGAACTTAGCGATTATGAATATAGAATATGTCTGTACAATAATGGAACGATTATCAATACGACTATTGGTTTTGATGATAGTGGCTTCATGCATTTAGCAGGATTGGAAAAGCTTACTGATTTAACGCCATTTTCTGATACAAGCAGCAGTAGATTATATAATAATATAATGAACCATAGTGTTACATATCAAGACGCTTGCAGCAGTTCTTCATGGAATAATCCGCTTAACGACCCTCAAAAGAATGGCGTTACATATACTCTTGACGATAGGATAGATACGCTTACAGAATTTCGTGATTTTTTGAATAACAGACATATAAAGGCGTATTCATGGGATTCAAAATGTAATAGAACACAACGCCCCTACAGCTCTGAAATAGCCGCTGATTTTATGCTTGTATTTGAGACAGAGAACAAAAAAACTCCTGATGAAAGAATATATGCTTTTTTCAAGCTTGATAAGAATAATCCCGAAATCGCTCACGGAATGTCACAATTTCCCTCTGATATGACATACAACAATGACGGGCGCAGAAGCGTTCCCGAAGTTACGATAATGTCTCTTATCGAGCATGACAGGGTAAACAATGTTGACAGGGTAATAACAGAACTACCTATAGCGGAACAGCAGCGACTGATTGCCGAAGCGGCACAGCGTTCCACCAATTCAGTTGTTGCAAAGGATTTAAGGCAGCTTAAAGGCAAACGTTATAAATATTTCCAAACCGAAACAGAAGCTACTCGTAAAGCGTATGAACGTAAGCTTGAGATTTTTGGTAGTAGAAGCCCTTATACCAATGAAATGTTGAAAGAAGCAGCCGACAGACTTATGGCACAGTCAAAAGACCCACATAACAATGATGTCAAAGACTTAATCATTAAAGAGGTAGACCTTATCAGAGCTGAACTTGCAAACCGTGAAAAAAACGCTGAATTATCATCAGGAATTACAATTATGAAAAGCGTTCGTAACGAGGGCGGAACAATATTAACGGCTAAGCCGCTTGTCACAATCGAAACACCAAAAACTGTAATTAAATCAGTCTCAGCAATCAAAAGGGCTGCTCATTTTGTTGGAATCAGCGCAGCCGACATTTTTTCCAATATTAAGGACACATTTCAAAAGACAGTTTCAAAGTTGAATAAGAAAGCTCCCGAAAACAAACCGCCCAAAAGTCAGCCTAACAAGCCTGAACCTAAAGCCGTTCAATCGGTCGAGCCTAAAATGCCTGTTCAGAAACACGAGCAGGAAAAAGAGCCTTTATTCTCTATTGCCGAGCTTAAATCGGATAAGTATGCTCCTACGAGCAGTAAGGGCAAAGACATCGGCAGGACTAAAAAGAATGATTTGGATTTATAAAAAAAATAACCGAACAGAGTCACAAACTCTGTTCGGTTATTTTTATTCATCATTTTTAATATATTTCACAGCGTGTCCAAATGAATTGGAAATCAGCTTTTCATAGCTTGAGTTGTTTTCAATAGTTTGGGAGTAATTGGTTCTTGCTAAAATATACCCTTTGCTACCAAGTATGGCATATGTATCTATATAGTAGCTATCATCTATACTAACTACTACGTTTTTTCCTCCACCGAGTGACATATCCCATTCAAATGATTTTACCGCATAAACAGCTATTTTCTTTTCAGCAAATTCTTGATAACGCTCACAAATACTTTCACACATTGTTGTGTAATCAAATGTATCATAACAGTTATTGTATTTGCTATAATCAGGGATACTTACTCCGTCGATAAAAAAAGTTCCATTTGCATACAAAACAGTATTATTAGCTTCTTCCTTACCAATGTAGAATAAATTATTTCCATGAAGTTCAAATGTGTGACAAAATAACGGTATTTCTGTATCAGGAAAAACCATATAGTATTTTTTATCGTAAGAATAAATTTCATAACTTACTTTTTCATTAGTATAAATCGGCGAATTTGAGTAATAAAAAAAATTATTTTCATTTATAATGTCTTTTGTCATTTCCTCAATTGTACTTACTATTGCTAACTGACTATTAGTTTCAGCAGCATGAGAATACATAGATTGACAAAACATTCCGCTGATAAATACACCCGTTATAAAAATAATAAAGTAAGTTATGATTTTTTTCAAAATTATTACTCCCTTTTTACTTATTTTTTATTATAGTAAATATTTCTGTTTTTTGAAGCATTATCGGTAGCTTGCTTCAGAGTAGTTACTACTCCAAAACCCGCATAGGCGGCATTAGTTACTTCGTTGCCGCTTATTTTGAGTTGTCCACTGTTAGTAGTTCCAAATGTAACGGATTTAGAGCCGCTGAAATAAAGCTGATTAGTGATTCCATAAGGCTTACTAAAGATAGAAGAACAATCACTTGTGCTTGATACAGATAAAAGTGTACAAGCAAGCCAGATAGCGTCTTTCCATGCCGCTTTGCTATCAGATGTTGATAAATCGGGTTCTCTTGCGTTTTTGGTTGCAGTAATGTTTTCTGATGTAGTATTTCCAGAATAACCTACAATTGTCTCAAATTGGTCATATGCTGTTGCAACGGCACGGAATGTGCTGCCACCAAATCTGCCATCATCGACACGATTTACCAATATCCAAGCTACAGCCCTATGCTCGTTTGGGTAATAGCTGGGGTTTGCTGTTGTTTCTGCATAGATAAGTCTCGTCAAAATCTCAACATCACCTAAAGAAGTGTACCAATTGCCGTTTGAGTAACTTATTGACCTTGCAAAAGTACCATTAATACTTAAAGAATAGAGTGAATCCGCCCATGCATTTATTTGTGTCATCAGATTTGGTGTAACCGTATATGTAGATGATGTTTCGTTGCCAGTTGCTGATGTACTCATACCGACTGTACCAACCACGGAAGAAGTCATCATAACAGCACAAGTAGCAAGTGCCGCAAGTTTTTTTGTTAATCTCATAAAGTTTTCCTCACTTTCATGTGTGAGGAGAAAACCGTAATGTCATTCCTGATGTATTTTTGTAGTGCATTTGAGGTATGTGTTAAAAAGTATATTTAATATTTTGTCTGAATTTTCTCCGAATGTTTTGGTTGTGTGTGTAAAAAAGTCTGAAATCAAGTGAATACAATCAAATTAACCACCACCTTTCTTAAAAATTTCCACGATGGGAATTTTTGTAATAGTTTTATTGTGCTTTTTCAAAAAACCAATTTTTTTCATCTGAGAAATCATTTAAATTGAGTTGTGTAACAAAAAAATTATTATTTTTTTCTGTTAAATACACCATATTACTCGCATTTTGTACGCTTATAAAAAAATATGGTTTTCCAAGATAATTATAAGTACGAAAATCAAGTCGAAAATGCGAATTACCATTTATACTAATAAACTTGTTAGATTTGCAGTTTTTTAATTTTACTGTTGAATTATCAAGAAATATTATTTGATACTTTTGGGAATCGCTGTTATAAAATTCACCAGTTAATATATAACCATTTTCAACTCTTGTAAGATATTTTTTATCTGAATAATCTTTAATATACCACTCCACATCATCTATAGATATATTTAATTTCAAAGTTTCACTTTTTTTATTAGCTACATCATACTTATTAAACATACTATTTTGTAGATTTTTATTTTCAGGAAGTTCATATCCTAATATCGGAACTACAACGTTATTATTATCTATTGCACAGATTCGTTCTCTTGCACCAGCTTCGCTGTCATTTACATCACTTTTTTTTATATCATAAAAAGCTGTTGTATAAATGAAAAAATGAATATCATTGCTTAAAGCTAAACTAATATCATATGAAATTGGAGTATATGTTAAATGAATATCTTCATCAATATACCAATGAGATAATTCTAATAAGCCAATTATATGTTCCTTATACATCACTATGGAAAATATTCTGTACTTTTCATTTTCCGATAATAACAGCACATCGTCCCCGTCATAAAATCTTGGAATATAGAATAAATTGCTTATAGCAACCTCACTCACACCACTTTGAAATGGGATTTCGTTTTCATAACATTCTTTAATAACATCACTTATTGATTTTTTGCCGAACTCAGATTGAATATATGAAGTTGCTTCTGTTTTGCTAATTATTTCAAGACCACTTTCTTCAACAGAATTATCAGCATATACGTTGAATGTGTTAAGATTGAATAAAACAATTGCTATTAAAATCAGATTACAGATTTGAAATTTCATAAAGCGATATTCCTCCTATTATCTTGGCTAATTAGAAATAATGTCACTTAGTAATCAAAAATCATAATCAACTCTTGATTACTAAGTGAATCTATAGATTTTCAGAGTACAACATCTATTAGATAAATATTAAATAAGCATAATAGATTTATTTACTTTAAATTCCTTGCTGCCAACTTTAAAGTAAAATCCTCCATTTTTTATGTCACATTCTTCCAACGCTCCAGTCGCAGGATTATAGAAGTGTAAACCCAAAAGTTCTTTTGTTTGACTATCATATTTGTAGCCTATTGCAACACAAGCATGACCCAAAGTACTGTCCGTAGTACAAACTCCCTGTATATATACAGGACAAGCCTTTGTTATGCTATTTTGCATATTTGTAAAAGTAAGTTCGCTGGCACTAACCTGATGAACATTATATCCATCGCTTGATGGAAAGTGACTATTTAATATCTTTTCAGCTGTACCAATTTTTATGCCATTGTCAATATTTCCATCTTCGTCATACAGCAATGCTTCTGCTTTTAACGTTTCGATAGTTACCGCTGAATTATTATATTCATCACGTTCTCTATATCTGCATATTGAACGTATGCTGTATGCCCAACAAGTTGTTGAATTGCTTGGCTGTGTTTCTGTCGGATACCAAGCAAAATAACGACTTGACAAGTTTGGATTATAAGCGTTTGTACTGTCAATAGAATTGCTTATAAAAAAGCTTCCAACATTATTGTGTTCTTCACATTCAACAGCACTTGCTCCAAAGCCGCCAATCATGCTCATTGCCATAGTTGCTGTCATAGCCGAAGCCACAAGTTTACTCATAAATTTTTTCATTATGATTTCCTCACTTTCAAATGTGAGGAGAAAACCGTTCCGTCAATCCTGATGTATTTTCGTAGTACGTCCGAAGTGTAGGTCAAAAAATATGTCTCCTGAGCCGTTTGGATTTCTCCAAAGGTTTATTTGCGTATGATAAGAAGTCGAAAATCAGTTGCCCACAATCAATATGACCGCCGCCTTTCACAGTGTGTCACGGTGACACAACTTAATCTATCCAAACGCTGTTTGAGGTGTTCTCCACGCTCTGAGAGCTGCCTAACAAGCCGCTTTCTTTTGCGTAATGGGTACAAGTAATACGATAGTAGTAACCGCCTTTAACGTCCATCAAATGGTTGTTAAGGTAGTAACTGCTGCCTGATTTAAGCAAATCGTCTATATCGTCATTTTCAACGTGCCAGTTACTGTTATCGCTGCTGTATTCTATTACAATATCCTTATATCCGATTGACTTCATACTGCCGTTTGCTTTGGTTACACCGTTTACACATAGCTTGCCGCCCGATGAAGATACGGTTAAATCATAACGGATTATCAGTCCTGCCGTTCTTGTCTGACTATTGGTTGAAACGGTCTGTACATTTGTGTTTGAAATGGCTTTAACAGGTATTGTCGGGATACTGTATGTCAGTACTCCTGCTACACCTAAAGCTAAAAACGTCTTATTCATAAATCTGCTCCTGTCATTTTATTGATTCAACTATTTTTTCACATTCGTCATATGTAATATCCTGTGTGAACATGAAAAAAACAGTCTTATCGGTTTGATACGTTATTGTGTACTGGTTGTCCTCCTTTGAAACTATTGCAGGACAGCCATTCACTTCAATTTCAGAAATATTGAAATCGTCACTCGGTATTCCGATTTGTCCTATCTCGCCCCAGTATCTTATAAATTCCATACAGATACTTTTATCACCGTTAATGAAACGGAAACTTACAGCATTGGCATATTCTTCATTGATATTAGTTTCAATGCTGTCAAGTTCAAAACCCTTTGGCAAATAATACGGCGTTTCGGAATAAACATCGTATTTAGCGCATTCCGCAATAATTCCATAAGGGTCGTTCTCTGACGTTGGCAGTTCAACTACATCTTTTTTATCAAAAGTTACCGAGAAACCGCCTTTGGTAAATTCGATGACCGCTGATACAATGTTCTTATTCCATGCAGCAACAGATATGCAGTTTGCCGCCAATATGACCACAGCGCAGCAAATGACAGGGAAAAATTTTTTTATTACTCTGATAGCTTTTCTATTCCCGATTTTTTCCTGTTCAATACGGGAATATAACTTTGAAATTCCCTCCGAACAGTCTGTATCCGTATCATCAAGAAGCTCGCTCATGGATTCAGTAAGCTGTTCGATTTTTTCAAAATCACGCTTGCGCAATGGTTTTGCTGTTTCTTCGTCAAGCTGCTGTTTCATATATAAATATGCTTCCGATTTGAAATGCTTGTCTGCATTTATCTTCTCTGAAAGTTTTTTCATACATTTTCGCTCCTCTGCCTTATAAATGCTTTAAAATGCCTGTTTTCTTTCGGTATAAGTATAATTTTGTATATCTGCATAAAAATCACATCTTTATTTTGTCATTTTTGCTTAATTTAGCCGCAAGCTTTTTCTTGATTTTGTGAATACGAATATAAAGCGTATTCATATTCATATTGTTGGCTTTGGCGATATTTTCTCGGCTTTTGCTGCTGTAGTAATCTATCAGTAAATCCTTTTCCTCACCGCTTAAACATTCAAAGTCGCTTTCCGAAAGCGACGGGTAATCATCTTCCTGTGTTATTTCCAAGCAGTCCTCAATCGGCAGGAAAGACGGATTTTTCCTTATGTACGCCTTTATTTTATTATCAGCAGTACGGTAAAGCCACAGCTTTATATTTTCACTAAGTTTCAGATGTTCGATTTTTTGATAAAGCGTTAAAAACACTTCCTGAGTAACATCTTCTGCGGCTGTTTTACTGCCGTTCAGCTTATATTTGCAGTAATTCAGAATTACTCTGTAATACCTGTCTACGATTTCATCATACATACTGTTTGCTCCTTAAAAAACATTTTATCCTCAATTTTTTTATGTATAAATGCCTTGAAAGTGTTGTTTTCTTTCGGATTTTAAAAAAAAATGTTTATTTTTGTAGGATTACACAAAAAACACAATAAATATTAATATCATATTGAGTGCCATTGTACACATTCTGTAATATTATTAAACAAATAGTCTCGTAAGTAAGTATACCATAATTCTTTTACTTTTTCAACAAAAAAATCCCCCGAACACACGACTGTATTCGGGGGAATATTTTAATGCTCCTGCGGTTTAAGCGTATTGGAAGTTTTTTCCGAAGTTGGCTTAAAATCGTCACTCATAATTCTGTCACGGGAGAAAAGAGCCTTATCGTCTTTTGAAACAGACTTTTCTGCTTCTCTTACTTTTTGGGCAAAATGATTGATGTGCATAGCCATTTTACTGCTGAACGCAAGATTTAAGGGCTTAACGCACTTTGTAATCTCGGCAGGATAATTTTTCTGCTCACTTTCGCCGATTTTGGAAACAAGCAGCTCGCCAACAGTGCAATGCCCGATTTCCTTTCCGTCTGAATAAGCCGTGATTTTATTTTCGGCTGTACTGTCATAAGCTATCCGCAGCTCCTTGTCATTTTGTTTCCACTTGATGTTAAGGCTTTTGGATTTTTCGGACTGCTTCTGCTTTGACGGATCCTCTTTTGCTTCTGATGTTGGCTGAACGTCGGGAACAGTGCTTTCAGGCTGTTCAGGAGGAATTTCACCCTTTACTTTGTCCGCATTTATCTCATCGGTAAGACGGTCAAGCTCCTGCTTCTTTTCCTCAAGCTCCGTTTCATACTCAAACGGCTGATTAACTTCCTTTTTACTGTCAGCAAGCTCCGTTTTGATTCTTTCAAGCTCATTGCAATATCTTCCAATTCTCATTGGAATAGAAGTTATTGCGTTATCAATTCTTGTCAGATTTCCGCTTTCGCTGCTGCCTAAGTCAAAGGGATAGCTGTTTTTGCCTTTTATATGCCCTATGTGACTTCTTGAAAGACTGTCATAGGAAACGGCAATCTTGAAGCCTTTGTATTCAGCTATATCTGTTTGCGCTTTAGGATTTCCCATAACCGCATTTGTCATAGCGTTCTTAAAGGCTTCTGCTGCTTCTTTTTTGTCGGTATAAAGAGTATTCCCGATTTTCATTTCAAAAACTTCTTTTCCGTCAATATCCTTTTTGGGTACATAGGCTTCTATCGCTTTGGTATCCTCGGCTATTCCATTGATTATATTTTCCGTTACGGCTATTTTGGCAGGAAGATTTTTTATATTGTCCTCGATTTCGTATTTGTTCTCCAAATATGTGTTTTTCAGCATATTCAGACTGCGAATATCTTCTCTAAGCTCCATTTGCCGCCTGATACGGTCATCACCGACAGCAGCCATTTTAACTTGCATGAAGTCTACAGCCATATCGTCAATATCATCACAGGTTCGTGCAACAGCTTTTGATGTGAATATCTGAGCAATGCTCTCCTGCTTTTTTTCGACCATTTGATAAAGATATGCGTCGAACGTGCCTTTGGTAACGTATCGGAAATTATCTACCTTGTCATTTTCATTTCCCTGTCGTACCATACGTCCCAAACGCTGTGTAAGGTCAGCAGGTCTCCATGGACAATCGAGGTCGTGCAATGCAATCAGCTTGTCCTGTACGTTAGTTCCTGCGCCCATTTTCTGCGTTGAACCGATAAGAACACGCACGTCTCCGCTGCGGACTTTGGCAAATAATTTTGCCTTTTCTGTTTCGCTGCTTGCGTCATGAATAAACGCTATTTCCTTTTCGGGAACGCCTTTTTCTATTAGCTTTGAACGAATATCAGCATATACGTCAAATCGCTCACCATTCTTTTTAAAATCCTCTTTGGACTGCGGTACTCCCAAATCACAGAAAACAAGCTGCGTTGACTTCTTGTCGGACGTTCTCTCCCATATGTCAAAGACGTTCTGAACACAGGCATTAAGCTTTGTTTGCGGTTCGTCGGGCAAGCTAAGGTCATAAAGACGTTGGTCAAGACCGAGCTTTCGTCCGTCTCCCGTAACGAC
>CAYNYB010000010.1:0-101889 GCA_964401315.1 uncultured Alistipes sp. | reverse complement strand
TTCGACAGCTTTATCATTATACCACCTTTTTCTTGTGTTGTCAAGTAGAAGAATTGTTTGCTATTTTCAATTATTTTGTATAATTTGCCAACTCATTCTCTCCAACGTACACTATTCAATAAAAACATAAGCACAAGTTTTAAAATCTGAATAACAGCTTAGCTGCACCGAGTTCATTAAAAAGAAAAAATCGTCCCAAAAAGATTGCTAAAACATAAATTATCGCTTCGCTTTTATTTTTTGCCGCCTTAGACGAAACGCATATATTGCGATAAATGCTGAATAATAAAAATCCAAATAAAGTTCCTACTATATTTAATATCAAATCATCAATATCTGTTCTGCGGTTATTCAACAGTTGGCTCATTTCTATCAGCAACGATAACAAACCTCCAAAAATCGCGGTATATCGAACCGATTTGTAGTCACGCCAAATAAACGGAAGCAAAAATCCTAAAGGGATAAAAAGCACAATATTCAAGACATATGCTAAAACATCTATGTTTCTGTCTGAAAAAGGAATCAAATTCATCTGTTCTCCGCTAAATTTCACGCCATAAATATCCGCATCAAACATAGTACCGGCTCCAGTGAAGTGAAAAACGCCAACAATATACACAACAAAAGCTGCCATACACAAAATATGCCTGCCACTTTCTTTCGCGCCTTTCTTCTTATTGTTAACAGCACATATCGCCGCCGCCAAGACAACCGCCAATCCCTCCACGCCAATTTCATATCCCAACATTATTATGTTTTCCATATAATCCTCCCTTAAGCAGTAATTAATCAATGATGTTATTATAGCATTTGTTTCTTAAATTAAATACATGATATCTCTTAATATTCCCTTAAAAAACGGCTTGCGAATCTAACTCCGCAAGCCGTTTTTCACACTATTATTTAACAATAAGCACCGTATTATTTCTTATTTTAAATGACGGCAGATTCTCCACAAATCGGCTGAATTTCGAATACCCATAAGTTTTGAGGTTGAAATCGGGCATTTTCGCGCAAAGCTGCTTTTTCAATTCACCCAAATTATAGCCTTTCGAGCCATTCGTACGGACGATCGCCGCCAGAACGCTTTCAACATTTTCGAGATCGCGCTCGCGGGTTTTCTGCGAAACCAGAATACTGCTGCCCACCTGACGAAAACTCAGGCTGTCAAAATCCTTTAAAAACTGCGAAAATTTAGAATAGCCATAATTTCGCACATCAAAATCGGGATAGCGCCCCTGCAATCTGCTGCCCAATTCGCCGATATTTATTTCCTCCTGCAAATTGGCATTTTCCGCAATAATGCGAATTATAGCCGATTCCAGCGTTTTCAGTTCAACCTTGTCGCTCTCGCTGATGCTCTGGAGCTCCTCCTCGGCAAGGACTTCGAGATACTTAAAAGCGTTGCAGGCAGTGCTGAACGGCTTAGGCGTTTTCTTTTCGCCCATTCCTATGACGTGCTTGCCCGACTCGCGCAGACGAATGGCAAGGCGCGTAAAATCGCTGTCGCTTGACACAATGCAGAAGCCGTCCACATTATTCGAGTACAAAATATCCATGGCGTCAATAATCATCGCGGAATCCGTCGCATTTTTTCCCGTAGTATAGCTGTACTGCTGAACAGGCGTAACAGCGTTGTCAAGAGCCATATTTTTCCAGCCTGCAAGATTCGGGCGAGTCCAGTCGCCGTAAACGCGCTTATACGTAACTATGCCGTAATTCGAAAGCTCATCGAGAATATTTTTAGTATACTTCGCCGCCACATTGTCAGCATCAATAAGAACGGCGTATCTCATTTCCCTCTCCACAAGTCACCTCTTTTTCTTGATTTCGGGTAATTCTTCAGCTACAGCATTCAGTAAAACCTCAAGGAAGCGTCTGTCATCAACATTTTCAACAAGAATCATTTCTTTTGCATTTTCATAAGGAAATTCCAGCGGAGCATCAGGCATAAAATTTCTTGCGGATTCCGTCGGCTTCACAAGGAATCTGTTGTCATAAATCCCGCCTACGATTTTATCATTACAATATATAATATATTCGCCCATCATTTTTCGGCTTCTGATATTTTCAAGTCCCGAAATCTGTCCCATAATAAAATCGTAATATTCTTTAGATGTCGCCATATTTTCACCGCCGAAGAGAATTTTTTGAATATAAAGAAAAAATCCCGAAACTATTGCTTCGGGATTCGAACAATACCGAGGTTATTACCCCAATACTTCTGGAGCGGATTACGAGGCTCGAACTCGCTACCTCCACCTTGGCAAGGTGGCGCTCTACCAGATGAGCTAAATCCGCATTTTATAAAGAATGATATTTCACATTCTTTATGGTGCCTCCGGTCGGAATCGAACCAACGACACGAGGATTTTCAGTCCTCTGCTCTACCAACTGAGCTACAGAGGCATAAATGGCGACCCGGATGAGGCTCGAACTCACGACCTCTAGCGTGACAGGCTAGCGTTCTAACCAACTGAACTACCGGGCCAATGGTGGGGACTACAGGGCTCGAACCTGTGACCCTCTGCTTGTAAGGCAGATGCTCTCCCAGCTGAGCTAAACCCCCATGCAGCCATTTATTCTTTGTCGTTCAGTCTTTAGCGTTTTGTGCTTGCCCCTGACGACGATATTAATTATATCACAGTTTTTTTGATTTGTCAAGGGTTTTTCGAAAAAAATTCCAAAAAATTTTTATAGTGAATTTTTCGCGAAATACAGGCAAATTTTGCATATTTGCAGTACAAATTTCCAAGAAAACCGAAATATTTTTTTATTTTAACTTTATATTTTTCATAATTTCAGCCCTCATTTATCAAGAGGGCTGAAAAGATTATTTTCACTTTTGAGTTTTAATTTTCATGGAGATATCAAAACATTTCACGGAATGAGTAAGCGCGCCGAGCGAAATTATATCCACTCCCGTTTCCGCAACGGCGCGGATATTTTCCGCGGTAACATTGCCGGAAGCTTCAAGAAGAGCCGATCCGTCGGTAATTTCAACCGCCTGCTTCATTTCATCGCAGGACATATTGTCAAGCATGATTATCTCAACTTTATTAACCAAAGCCTCGCGCAGTTCGTCAAGAGTGCGCACTTCGACCTCAATTTTCACGGTATGACCGATATGCTTTCTCAATTCTGCAACAGCAGCGGTAATTCCGCCGTATGCGTCGATATGATTATCTTTGAGCATAGCCGCGTCTGAAAGATTATATCGATGATTTTTTCCGCCGCCGACCGTGACTGCATACTTCTGCAAAGCGCGCAGTCCGGGAAGAGTTTTTCTCGTATCGGTAACAGAAGCTTTCGTTCCCTCAACAAGCTCCACGCATTTATTTGTAGCCGTGGCGATTCCCGACATATGCTGGAGGATATTCAGTGCGGTACGCTCGCCTTTCAGCATTGTGAGGGTGCTTCCCTCCAGTTCGGCTATAATATCGCCTTTTTTCACCTTTGCGCCGTCGTTTATCAGTATTTTGAAATCAACGTTTCCGCCCGTCATCTCAAAAACACGTTTAGCGATCTCGATTCCGCACACAACGCCGCTGTCCTTTGCAACGTAGTACGCCGAACTTGTATGCTCAAGCGGTATCAGATTATCGGCTGCCGCGTCGATGTAGTTAATATCCTCCATGAGCGCGGTTTTTATAATATCGTCGATATAGCATTGTAAAAGTTTCATAAAAATCACCTCTTAAAAATCGTAAAGACCTTCATTGACAACGACAGACCTTATGCCCGATACACTGTTGAGTGCAGTAAGAATACCTTTTATTATACCGTCCTGAAACTGCATATCGCATTTTGTATTGCCCAAATCAAGATAAATAAATATCTTGTCATCTTCTTTGGAAATATCAAGATAGCCCATATAAATATCCTTTTCCTCGTAAGGCTTCTGGAAATCTTCTATAGCCTTGCATATTTCCTGACATTTTTCCTCTGTAACGTCACCGTCAAGGTACACGCTGTAGTCAAAACATTCGCCCTCTATGCCGTCTGCTTTGATACTGTAGTAAAGTCCGAGTTTATCCAGG
The DNA here is from genome assembly GCA_964401315.1 of uncultured Alistipes sp. Classification (GTDB taxonomy): domain Bacteria; phylum Bacillota; class Clostridia; order Oscillospirales; family Ruminococcaceae; genus Ruminococcus. Next base: position 97,849 of record CAYNYB010000010.1, on the reverse strand, counting down.
CCCATTGCTTTTGTCAAATCGAAATCCATTTCATCTTCATAATCCATAATTTTTCTCCTTACGACTATAATTAGTTTAATCGCCAACTTATAATGATTAATTATTTTGTTGCAAGCGCGGCGTACTCCAAAAGAACCATTGAAGCATCAAGAGGGGTGATCTGACCGTCATTGTTGTAATCGAATATTGTTGAATTGAAGAACAATTCTTCGCCTGTTGAAAGCGTCGAAAGCATGGAGTAAGCTGAAAGCACAGTCGAGGCATCGGCAGGTGTTATAGTTCCGTCGAAATCGGTATCTCCGGGAATGATATTACTGCACACATAAGGGGCAACATCAAAATCATACACTTGTGCAGCATACAGCAGAGGCTTCTCATTTCCCATAAAATCAGTGAGAGTGTCGTTTACAAAAAAGAAGACACTGGGAGGTTCGTTAAATTCAAACTTAATATTTACAGAACCGAACTGTCTGCGTACTCCGCTGTGCTTTTCGGGATAACCTGCCCATATACAGCCGTTTTCCCTCGATTTCTCTTCGATTTCGGAGATCTCGTTTACACTTTTCAGACCATATATAACAATGTCATATCTGTTGCTTCCTCTATCTATTACGTCGATCTTGTAGTTTTCGGGATAAAAAGCCTCTCCCTCGGACAGTTCTTCATCTTCCGAAACTAAAATATCAAGAAGTTCTTCGGGAGTACTACAAGTGTATTTTGGTTTTTCGTCAGCAGCATAGACAGGGAACGAACACATTCCTGCACATAAAATAGCAGTTGTCAGAATTGATATTGATTTTTTCATAAGATACCTCCGTTCATATTTCCGTAAATATCGCCGCTATCTTTAATTAATATTATACATATTTTCTTAAAATTTGTCAATATCTTTTTAAAAATTACCAAAAAAGCTGAAACCAATGATTTTGTATCACAAAATAACTTCGTTCAATATAATATAAGCCACCGTAACTATGGATTTCGCAAGCACATAATCGGCGTCTATCACATATTTTCCGCTGAGCAGATCGCGGCGAATCTCTTCAACCCGCTTCACACCCTCAGCGGCGGCTTCCTTATCGGGAATTACAAAATAGCTGTTCTGCATTATCTTGCGCGTTTCCGTGCGGATTCCCGAGGGAATATGTTCGCCGCCAAGATTTGCATTAAATTCGACTTCTTCAAAATCCTTCGGAATGCTGTCAAGCTTCGCAATGATATTTTCCGCAGCGCGGCGTGAAAATACGAGAGCTTCAAGAAGAGAATTGCTTGCAAGACGGTTGCTGCCGTGAACGCCCGTATGAGAGCATTCTCCGCAGGCATAGAGATTCGGGAGCGTTGTTTCGGAATTTCCGTCAACGTCGATTCCGCCCATGAGGTAATGCTGACACGGGAATATCGGCACAGGCTCTTTAGTGAGATCCCAGCCCTGCTCCAGCAGATTCTTATATATCATGGGGAAACGCTTTTTCAGGAATTCGCTGTCCTTATAGCTTATATCGAGATAAAAATCAGTGGAATTCTGTTTGCGCGATTCCAGAATTATCGCATGGGAAACCACGTCGCGGGGAGCAAGTTCAAGGCGCTTGTCATAATTATGCATGAAACGCTCCTTATGGCAGTTCAGCAGGTATGCGCCCTCACCTCGGACAGCTTCGGAAATAAGGAAACATTCACGGGTAGCGCGGTTGTTGAACGCTGTCGGGTGGAACTGAACATAGCTTAAATTCTTGATTTTCGCGCCCATTTCATAGGCAAAAGTTATTCCGTCGCCCGTCGCGATAGCGGAGTTCGTCGTAAACTGGTAAACTCTGCCGATACCGCCCGTTGCAAGTATCATGAAATGGCAGTTTACCGTGGAATAATTATCATCGGCGTCTTTCAGGAATGCGGAATAACCCGTTGAAGTTTTCTTTGCGGAACACATAAAAGTATTCTCCATAATAGTAACATTCGAGAGTCCGCGAACATTTTCAAGCAGTGTAGTCGTAATTTCCTTGCCTGTTGAATCGGCGCGGTGAAAAATGCGGTGATGACTGTGACCGCCTTCAAGAGTGCGGTGATAAGAGCCGTCGGGATTCTTATCGAATTCAACGCCCAGCTCGATTATCTTTTCCAGATCCTGTGCGGCTTCGCTTACGAGAGTGTGGACGGCTTCCACATTATTCTTAAAGCTGCCGGCAACAAGAGTATCATTCTGATGAAACTGTATACTGTCGGAGGGCGAATCATAAACTCCTGCGATACCGCCCTGAGCGAGCATTGAGTTACAGAGAGGGAGTTCTCTTTTGCAGAGAATGAGAATATTCAGCTCCGACGGTAGATTCAATGCGGCGTAAAGACCTGCCGCGCCGCAGCCGGCAATAACAACATCATAATTTACAGACATAACAACACGTCCTTTAAAATAGATTATCGTTTTTATTATAGCACATTATTTTCCATTTGTCACTATTTTTTCGAAAAAATCATGCGGCAGCAAAATAAGAACTTGTTCTCATAGGATATTGCACGCGTCTATTCGGCAAATTTTACCGATGACTGCGTTGAAAAAACTCACCATACGTCAGTATGCTTTCGCTTTTTCGCCTTGTCCTCGGTAAAATTATGATCGAATATCCACGCACAAATCTTATGAGAACAAGTTCTAAAATTATCTATGCCGTCCGCCGCCGTGGTGGTGAGAACCTCCGCCGCCTCCGCTTCGGTGATGTGAGCCGCCGCCCGAATTTGATGTTTCAATCTTTGTTTTGATCGTATAAGTGCGTATGAAATTATCCGATCTGCGGTGGAATGCGGATTCGTTACTTGCAACGTATACGCGAGGGTTTGCCGAAAATTTAAATTTATACTTGCTTTTTGTCGAGTAATAATATATCAATGCCGCGATAATCCCGACGGGCAGCGCGAATACGATCGGAAAAAGTCTCCTGATCGGAGGAGGTCCGTTTTTTATCACGGTTTTGCCGTTCTTATATTTATAGTATTCGTTCGTTTCCCGATCATAATACGAAACCGAACGGTCGGAGCGGTCGTATTTTTCAAGCTCTTTCAAAAAAGTCAGCGCGGCGTTTATGAGTTCGTCCTTGTGATAAGAATAATCCGAAACCGACGACGGCGGCATATGAACGAAAATTTCATCGAACATTCTGTCAATATTCTTCTCGTAAAACGCAACCGCCTTTCCGCTTGTGAAAATAAAATCATAGGCAGGCGAATCGCCTGTCAAATCCATAAAATAAAATACGCCGTCGGTATTTTTTCCAAACATATCGTTATAGCTGCTCTCGGAAAATTCCTCTTTCCGATAATCGGAAGCGCTCAGCCGCGAACCTGCCGCGCATATGATTATATTCAGATCAAGCTTTTCGGCGGTTTCGACAATGAATTGATTCAGCACTTCTTCCTCTTCGGCTGAAAAAACATCTGCGTCGTCAATGAATCGCGATGCGGCAGAATCCGCATACGCTGAAAATTCCGTAGGCGCGGCTACAGAAAATACGAACAGAAGAGTCATGAAAATTAAAGCTGAACTTAATATTCTCTTCATATAAACATCTGCCCTCCCAAAAATATTACCAAAGCGATTATTGCGCCTATCATAGCCGCAAACCGCAGAAGCTTTCCCGTATCGAGAGGAGGAGTTCCCGCAAGCTTGCCGGTTTGACCGTTTATGGCGAATTCGTACATCCTGCCCTTATACTGATAAGTCATGAACCACACCGGCAGCATTATATACTGCCAGTCGGTTTTTGCAACGTTGTACGTTTCATTCTGCACATTTATCTGATTATAGCTTCCCACCGATTCTCTGACGACGCCTTTTGCGGCTTCGGCGGCTCTTTCGCGTATTCTCGGGAAAACTCCAGCCTTGTCAACGTCGTATTTATCCGCGTAAAATCCGCTGAAATACGCCATGGAAAAATCCTTTAACGCTCTGTAGTCGTAAGGCTCTATGGACTCCATAAGCAGGTCTTCTATCTTGCTTGAACCGTCCGCAGGGATTCCGTTTGTGATCACATCGGCGCACCGCTCAACGGAATACTCCGAGATCTCCGTATATCGGTAGCTTCCCGACGACCAGCGGCGGATCTTTTGTCCGACAGCGCGGTAATCCGATCGAACGCGACAGTTTGTCACCCAGAAAGGCACGTAAAGTCCCGTCATTTTTTCAAGCTGTCTGTCCGATTTAAAATCCGACGGTATGAATTTTTTTGAGGCGCACCATGTTCTGAACGCATTTACAGCCTGCTCCCTCGTTATCTGAAATCCGATTATCTTCGACGGCTTGTAATCGCCTGTCAGTCTGCCTGCAAGAATTACGGGATTATGGCAATAATAGCAGAACGTAGCCGTTGTATCGGCGTCCGCGATTATATCCGCGCCGCAGGTCGAGCAGTGATACAGATTCGCGCCGTGATCCGAATTGTCACTCTGCACCGGCTCGGTCGGCGGAGTAACATCTCCGTACAATTCCTTAATGTAATCCATAGTGAACGTACTGCGGCAGTAAAGGCAATTCACCTGCTGAGTCTGCGGATCAAAAACAAGCTCCGCATCGCAGTTCGGACATTTATATATTGAAGCGTCCAATAAAACATCTCCTTTATCTTGTGTGTTGAGAGGAATCCAATTCCTCACTCTTAATTTATATTAACATATATCGCCCTGTTTTGCAAGAAAAAATAAAAAAAATATTGCAGTATCATGAAAAATGTGGTATAATGATTTTGATACTGCAATATTCAATAGACCTCCTCGGAAACTAACGTGTGACGATTGCCGAAAGATTTTAGTGATAGGCAAGGATGACGACGAAGGCGGGCTGCCGCCCTCCGAGAAGGAAGACGACGCATATCGCTAAAAGATTATAGCAGGCAGTGCGCGTTAGTTTCCGAGGAGGTCTAGTAGATTTATTATACTGAAAGGAAATTATTATATGATTATTCTTGATGAACTGAGACTTGAAATGATCGGCTACCGCAAGGAAATGGAAGAGCTTGCCGACGTACTCGCCATAAAAGCCGCCAAAGAAAGAATTGAGGAGCTTAATGCAGAAACTGCCCGCGAGGGATTCTGGGACGACCTTGAAAATTCACAAAAGGTTTTGCAGAAGACTAAGTCTCTGGAACGCAAAATAGAGCGATTCAACAAGCTGAACGATCAGCTTGAGGATACGATAACGCTTATTGAGCTTTCCATTGAAGAGGACGACGAAAGCTCGATAGACGAAATAAAATCGGAAGCCGCCGCGTTCAAGGCGAAGCTTGAGGATGAAAAACTTTCGACTCTGCTCACGGGAGAATACGATAATTCAAACGCTATCCTCACTTTCCATGCCGGCGCAGGCGGCACGGAAGCGCAGGACTGGACGGAAATGCTCTACAGAATGTATAATATGTGGGCTGAACGCCATAACTACAAAGTCACTCTTATGGATTATCTCGACGGCGACGACGCAGGCGTAAAGTCCGCTTCAATTCTCATCGAGGGCGAAAATGCCTACGGTTATATGAAATCCGAGTCGGGCGTTCATCGTCTTGTGCGAATCTCTCCTTTCGATTCCTCAGGCAGACGTCATACTTCATTCGCGGCTCTCGAAGTAATGCCCGAAATCGACGATTCTATCGAAGTTGAGATACGCGACGAGGATATTGAAATGGAAGTTTACCGTTCAAGCGGCGCAGGCGGTCAGAAAGTAAATAAAACAAGCTCCGCAGTCCGCCTTATCCATAAGCCTACGGGCATCGTGGTTTCATGCCAGACTCAGCGAAGCCAGTATCAGAATAAGGATTACGCCATGAAAATGCTCCGCTCCAAGCTGGTTGAGATCAAGGAGCGCGAGCATCTCGAAAAGATCGAGGATATCAAGGGCGTTCAGCGCGAGATCGCATGGGGCAGCCAGATAAGATCATACGTATTCATGCCCTACACGCTTGCAAAAGATCACCGCACAGGCTTTGAAAACGGCAATATTCAAGCTGTTATGGACGGAGATATAGACGGATTTATCAATGCATACCTGAAATCCCTATCCCACGGCACATTATAATTTATGACAAAAAAGCTTCTGTATTTCAAAATACGGAAGCTTTTTTAATAAATTTTTATAATCGTTGAATAACATTCCACAATTCCCCTGCCGTTTCAAGGCTTATGCCTGCTGTGACAGCAAGCTCCTCGACCGTGGCGCGCAGGAGATTTTCTTTCGTCTTATATTTGAGAAGTATTTTCGCAGCTTTCTTTTCGCCGACCCCCTTAACTGTCAGCAATTCCGAGCTGTAGGTCTTTTTCTTATGCTTGGAATGCATATAGCTGACGGAAAAACGATGCACTTCGTCTTGAATCCTCGTCACAAGATTGAACGCAGCCTGCAATTGATTTATCTGTATTTCGCTTCCGCCTGCCGCTATCGCACGAGTGCGGTGCTTATCGTCCTTAACCATTCCGAAAAGAGGAATATTCAAACCCAGCTCCCGAAGAATCGGCTGAACCGCGTGAACATGACCCGTGCCGCCGTCAAGCAGGATAAGATCGGGAGTACGCGTGAAATATTCATCTCCGTCGCCGTTCACGATATGCAGCAGACGCCGCTTCAGAACCTCATGCATACTGCCGTAGTCGTTCTGATATTCCTGCTCCTTTATCGAAAATCTCTTGTAAGCCTTTTTCAGCGGTCTGCCGTCCTCGAATACTATCATGCCCGCAACCATTGATTCCGATGAAAGGTTCGAAATATCATACGCTTCAATATATTTTGGCGGATGCGGAAGTCCGAGAAGTTTTGCAAGCTGTTCAAGGGCAATGACTTCCTTTCCCGTGTGGCTGCTTTTCAGGGCGGCGTATTCGGCTGAATTATTCTTTGCAAGACGGATAAGTTCCGCAAATTTTCCTCTCTGCGGCTGATAAAGCTTAACGTTTTTTCCGCTGCGGCTTTCAAGCAGCTTTTCGATAAGTTCTGCTTCCGACGGCATATATTCCACGGCAACTATCTTTGGTATATCGTCCCTGTCATGATAATACTGAACCATAAAACTGCCGAGAACGTCCTCGCCGTCGCCGCTTTCAAGTTCGAAAACCGCCTTGTCATAGAGTCTTTCGCCACGGTACATGAGTACTGAAATATAAACTCCGCCGTAAAATTCCGCGATTCCGACAACATCGGCTGAATCAACTCCGCTGCCCACCATTTTCTGCCTTTCGGAGGCTTTTTTCACAGCCGTTATCCTATCGCGGAGCAGCGCAGCTTTCTCGAAATTCAGATCCTCGGCAGCTTCTTCCATTTCACGCTCCATTCGCTCAACGGAAGCTGCGCTGCCCGAACGTATGAATTCCACGGCTTCCGCGACAGTATTGCGATACTGCTCCTTGCCGATCTTGCCGCGGCATACGCCCATGCACATTTTTATGTGGTAATTAAGACATGGTCTTTCTTTCCCGAAATCCCGCGGAAAACATTTTCGACAGGTCGGGAGCATGAATACGCGGTTGACTTCGTTCACGGCTTCTCTCGCAATTGAAGAGCTTGTGTACGGCCCGAGATATTTCCCCGATGAATGAGTAGTTTTTTCCTCGGTGATACGCGGATATTCCTCGTCCGAAACGCGAATGTAGCAATATCCCTTGTCGTCTTTGAGAAGAATATTGTATTTCGGCTTATGCTGCTTTATCATGCTGCACTCCAGAACCAGCGCTTCAAATTCGCTGTCGGTCACGATGAAATCATAGTCGAAAACATTCGAGACCATAGCGGCAACTTTCGGCGTATGATCGGGATTTTCACGGAAATAGCTCGTCACACGCTTTTTGAGATTCTTTGCCTTACCGATGTAAATTATCGTGCCGCCGCGGTTTTTCATAATGTAAACTCCGGGAGAACTTGTCAATTTCGACGTTTTCTCGCGTAAAAAAGGAAGTCTTGGATTCATATTTATCTCCTGCTTAGAGTCCGTTTATTGTCTGTTGAAATAGTTTATTCCTGCCGACGGGCGGAAATACGTGCGGATATAGCCGTCCGTTGAAAGTATGACAAACTCGTTGGTTTCCTCGATATAATACACGCCGTCGCCGTCCTCGGCTTCTGTTTTGAAGAGCGCGTCGGGATCGTTTATCACATCGCTCGCACCGTGTTCGTAGTCCTCGGCGGTCTCATATCCGAAATCATCTTCAAATTCTCCGCCATGCTTTTCAAAATGCTGATCGCGCTGTTTTTCCGTGCGAAAGTAATATTCAACATAGGTATCGTCGCTGTAGTCGTCGAAAATTTCGGCAGTAGTTTCCGTGATAATTTCGTCGGTCGATTCCGCTGAATTTTCAGAATTCTCCGAAATTTCGGAAGATTCCGACGCTGATTCTGATTCCGACTCCGGAACGGATTCAGATACAGATTCGGAAACGCCGCTGCTGTAGTCGGTCAGTTCATCGGCAGTATAACAGCCTGTCATCATTGCGGAAGTCAGCGCCGCTATTGCTAAAATTACCGTAAATTTTATTTTCATTCAGATTCATCTCCTTTATCACAATTATACTACATTTTATTTGATTTTGCAAGAATAAAAAAAGCCTCCGATAGCGGAAGCTCCGGAGGCATTAAGATTTGCAAATTGTATTGATTTATTCTTATTTCTTAGAATTCGAAAGGAAGAGATTTATACTCGCCGAGAAGATAACGCATCATAACTTTCGCGTCGGCTTCTGTGATAAGACCGTCTCTGAAACAGTCGGCTGTTTCAAGCTGCGCTTTGTTCAGGTATGCGGCTTCGTCAACATTCTTCTTGTAGATGTAGTTGCAGAGGATAAGGTAGTCGTAGGTATCAACAACCGCGTCGCCGTTCAGATCGCCCTCAGCCTGGGGAACGATCTCATATTCGGTAGGAAGATACTGATCTTCAAATTCTTTATCCGTCTTTACGAATGTCTGCTGCCAGTACCATTCATATTCGCCGTCGGGATCGTATGTAACGCCGATTCCCATATGAGTGATCTTATTGCTTGTAATCGCTTTCCAGTGGCTGGGAGAATTTTTCCACTGCTCGAACGCGCCTGCTGCCGTGTCCGAACCTGCCGCGATGTTTTCGGCAACGTATGTGTAGGGAACAACTTCCCGATCAATGATCGAGGAGAATTTCGAACCGTCTAATCTGGAATGAGCGAACTCAACCGTAATCTCTACGGAACGGTCTTCCGCGATCTCGTTGAGGTAAGGAACAACGTAAATCTCGGGAAGTCCGAGTTCTCTTCTTGCTTCGTTTACCAGTATCGCAACTTCATTCGCCATCGAGCGGAGCTGTGCGTCTGCAATCTCTTCTGTTGCCGATGCAGTACCGGGAATGAATGCTGCCATTGCAGCTGTCATAGCTGCTGCCGTGAAGAATCCAACCATTTTTTTCGCAAAATTTCTAACCATAGTCATCATAATATACACCTCATAAAATCATCACAAACTTTTTACTTTCAGTATAGTTTGCGCTTTCTTTTAAACTCGGAAGCTTTCACCGCCTCGTGCGGTTGTTTCTTATCTCTTCCATGATTAAAGTATACCATGATTTTTCAGTTGTTCATACCCTAATTTTGCGATTTTATACCCTAAAAATACGACAAGTATATTTTCTCACTATCGTGCAGGCTCTAAGAAAACAAAAAACTCCGCCCATTTTTCATGAGCGGAGCTGCATTTCAATATTTATTCTTATTAGAATATAAAAGGAAGGGTTTTATATTCGCCGAGAATGTAGCGAACCATTACCTTGGCATCGGCTTCAGTCAAAAGACCGTCTCTGAAACAATCAGCCGTCTGAAGCTGCGCCGGATTCAAATAGACGGGAATATTGTTTGCTTTCTTATATAAATAGTCAGCCAGCGAAAGATAATCATAAGTATCAACAAGTCCGTCGCCCGTAATATCACCCTCAGCCTTGGGAACGACCTCATATTCGGTAGGAAGATACTGGTCGGCATACTGCGCGTTCGTAACTGCATAAATTGCCTGCCAGTACCATTCATACAGGGTATCCTCATTATAAGTAATGCCTATGCCCATATGAGAGATGTTTGGCGTGAGCAGTATTTTGCGATGATCTTCGGAATTCATCCACTGTTCGAACGTATCCTCCGCAGTATCAGAGCCTGCCGCCAGAGTTTCGTAAACCTTGCTGAACGGAACAATACTATAATCGATAGCCGTGGAAAATTTCGTACCGTTTGGGCGGTAGTGCGAGAAATTTTCAATTGATTCATTCACGCGTATATCCGAGACATCGTTGAGATAAGGCACGATATAAAGCGGATTCAATCCGTTTTCCTCTCTGTACTCGTTAATGAGCATCGCCAGCTTATTCGCCTTTGATTTCATTTCGGCGGACGACTCGGACGCACTGTATGATTCGCTCTGCGGAAAGACGAACATTGCGCACAACATTAAAACTGCTGTAAACACGCCGATGAATTTTGACAGAAATTTTTTTGTAATCGTCATCATAAAACACACCCCTGACATATTATCAAATTTATTACTTTGAGTTTAAATATTTTTATAACGGTCACTTAATCTATTATTATTCTATCACATTCAAAGTGAATTTTAAAGATATTTCGTGCATTTTTGGTAATTTATACAATAAAATTCAGCATTTTGCACAAGGTAAAAATATACAATAAGTATTAAAATCGAATATATAAAAATTTAGTATTTGCAAATTGCTAATTTCGATTAGGGTATAAAATTTATATATACGCTGTAATGTAACATCTGCACAAATTATCTTGACAATTCCGCATTGTTATGGTATAATTAGATTTATGTAAGCATAAATCGGTAGAAATTTTTTTACCGATGTACATCTGAACAAGCAAAATTCTGCTTGAAATTTTAAGAAAGGAGTAGGCTTACCATGAATAATTCCATGAATCCAGAGTTTAAGATAAGAGAGGTAGCCGAACGAATTAAGCTTACGCGCGAATCGGTAGGTCTGTCTCCCAAGGAAATGGCTGATAAGTGCGGCATATCGTCATATGAATATATGGCTTACGAGGGCGGCGCAAAGGATTTCAGCTTCACCTTTATCTATAAATTCGCTAACGTGTGCGGCGTCGAGATAACAGACCTTATGGAGGGCGAATCTCCGCACATCAACAGCTATGATATCACGAGAGCAGGCGAGGGTCTCCCTATCGTAAGAAGAAAAGGTCTGACTTATATGCGCCTTGCTCCAAATTTCAAAAATAAGATCGGCGAACCTTTCCTCGTTACGATTCCCTATGTTGACGAAAAATACAGAGTTCCGCACCCTCACACCCATGAGGGGCAGGAGATGGACATCGTTATAAGCGGTCAGCTTAAAGTCCGCGTCGGCGATAATATCGAGATCCTCAACGAGGGCGATTCCATTTATTACGACAGCTCCGAACCTCACGACGAATGGGCTGTAGGCGGCAGCGAATGTAAATTCTACGCCGTTGTTTTCGGTGCCAATGCTCCTCAGCACGCTATCCAGCACCTCGAACCCGTTATTCTTCCCGGCGTTACAAATTTTGATCTTGCTAAGGTCGAAAATCCCGTTGCAGATCAATTCGTCGAGATAGATACCGACGAAAACGGCGCGATGAAGGGAATCCGCTTCAAGAATGTTGAAACGTTCAACTTCGGTTTCGACGTTGTGGACGTTCTTGCGGCTAAAAATCCCGACAAGACGGCTCTTATCTATGTTGACAACGACATGAACGACAGAATGTTCACGTTTGCCGAGATAAAGAAATATTCAAACATGACAGCCAATTATTTCCGCTCAATGGGTATCAAAAAGGGCGACAAGGTAATGCTCGTTCTCAAGCGTCACTATCAGTTCTGGTTCTCTATCCTTGCTCTCCACAAGATCGGCGCGATTGTTATTCCAGCTACAAATCAGCTTGTTCAGCACGATTTCACCTACAGATTCAAGGCTGCCGACGTTAAAGCTATCGTCTGCACTGCTGAGGGCGACGTTGCTCATCAGGTCGATCTTGCTATCGAAGAATGCGGCATGAAGATCACTCGCATGATCGTCAAGGGCGAACGCGAAGGCTGGTTCAATTTCGACGAGGGAATCAAAGGATGCAGCGACGTTTTCGAACGTCCCACAAATCCCGACGAGCTTTCATGCGGTCACGATACGAATCTCATGTACTTCACATCAGGCACTACCGGTTATCCTAAAATTGCGGCGCACAGCCATTTGTACGCACTCGGTCATTTCGTTACCGCCCGTTACTGGCATAACGTCGATCCCAACGGAATCCACCTCACGATCTCCGATACGGGCTGGGGCAAGGCTCTCTGGGGCAAGCTTTACGGTCAATGGCTCAGCGAGACGTGTATTTTCGTGTACGATTTCGAAAGATTCCACGCAGACAAGATTCTGCCCATGTTCAAAAAATACGGTATCACTACATTCTGCGCACCGCCTACAATGTTCCGCTTCTTTATCAAGGAAGATCTCTCGAAGTACGATCTCAGCAGCATAAAGTATGCGACCGTTGCAGGAGAAGCCCTGAATCCCGAGGTTTACAATCAGTTCCTCAAAGCTACGGGCGTAAAGCTTATGGAGGGATTCGGTCAGACCGAAACCACCCTTGTTATCGGCAATTTCGTTGGCATGACGGCTCGCCCCGGTTCTATGGGCAAGCCCAATGTTCAATATGATGTTGATATTGTTGATCCCGACGGAAATCCCGTTAAACCGGGCGAAACAGGCGAGATCGTTATCCGCACGGATAAAAATACGCCGCCCGGACTGTTCCTCGGTTATTACAACGACGACGAAAAGACCAAGGAAGCCTGGTACGACAACATCTACCACACGGGCGATACCGCTTGGAAAGACGAGGACGGCTATTACTGGTACGTCGGACGTGTTGACGACGTTATCAAGTCGTCGGGCTATCGTATCGGACCGTTCGAGATCGAAAGCGTTATCATGGAGCTTCCATATGTTCTGGAATGCGGCGTAAGCGCTGCTCCCGACCCCGTAAGAGGTCAGGTAGTAAAGGCTTCTATCGTTCTTGTAAAGGGAACAGAGGGTACGGAAGAGCTGAAAAAGGAGATTCAGCAGTATGTTAAGGAGCATACCGCGCCTTATAAATATCCGAGAATCGTTGAATTCCGCGATGAGCTGCCGAAAACTATCAGCGGCAAGATCAGACGTGTTGAATTGAAAGGCTGATAAATAATCCCCTGCACATTCATACACCATTGATAAAGAAATTTTAGCCATAGCATTTTTGATCATAATGCAAAAGTGCTATGGCATTTCTATTAACAAAATGATAATTATGCTTTTAAATAGTTAAATTAAGGGAGTAGTTTATGAAATTAGACGGTTTTGGATTATTTGTTAATGACATGGGGAAAATGATTCGATTCTATAGAGACGTACTCGGTTTTGAAATCAAAGAAGCTGAAAACACATCAAATGTATATCTGATAAAAGACGGTACATTATTTCTGCTTTATGGAAGAAACGACTTTGAAAATATGACTAATAGAAAGTACGAATATCTTAAAGGTGTAAATGGTCATTTTGAAATTGCATTATACGTAGATACATTTGAAGAAGTTGATATTGAGTATCATAAAGCAATCGCAAAAGGAGCAGTCCCAATATTAGAGCCTACAACAGAACCTTGGGGACAGAGAACCTGCTATATTGCAGATCCGGAAGGAAATCTGATTGAAATCGGCTCATTTAACAAACCTTTTGAGCGTTAAACTCTGGTTTATACAATTATACAACAATGAAAGCCGCTATCTGCAAATCACAGATAACGGCTTTGTTGTTATAGATCAGAAAAGTAATGTCAGGACTACCATTTTACCATTTGAAAGTTTTATAAGCAAAACTGTTTCGCTTTCGGCTGCTGTGTAAACTTCGTTGGCTGCATTGTACATATCATACGGACCGGAAACCTCAAATTCAGCGATCGTTCCAAGATACTGATCGGGCGTAAAACCACCGGAATATGTGCGGTTCTCAATATAAGTTTTATCATTTACTGTTATTGACCACAGTATGTCACAAATATCATTACCGGAAACAGACGTATCAGGAGTACTGTTATTATCATTGCCATTTGTATTTATGATCGGATCAACATTTACAGCGTCGGAGGGAGTTTCAGCAGGAATATTTGTATCGGAGTTGTCATTGTTTGGGCGGTTGTTTGCATTTATATCTGAATCGGGAACTTCAACGCCTGATGTAGTTTCGTCATTAATAACCGTACCAGAATTGCTGTCATTTTCATTCATGGCTGAATCGGAATCATTAATACAAGATTCCGCTTTATCTTCATCAGACTGCTTATTTTTGACGATCTTCTCATTTCTCTTTTCAGTTGTAGACTGAAAATCAGAAACGTTATTGATGTCTTTTTCTTCATTGACTGATTCAGATGCTGCCTGATATGTAGAAATGTCAGTATCCTGACTTTCCACAACACCGCTGTTAAGTTCTTTATACTTCAATAATTCAGGAGAAGTTGAAGCGTAGTTTATGCCCAGAGCAGCGCCAACGGCAAAAACAGCGCACGCAGCTGCTGCCGAAGCATATCTTGTGATATGAATACGTTTTCTTTTCGGAATAATATTTGCCGATTCTGCAATCAGATCTTCATTGATGCCATCAATAGCAGTATCAAATTTATCTTTTTTCATAAATCATACCCCTCTTTTTTCAAATATTTTTTTAGTCGTTTTCTCATTCGGAACAAAATAGTTGTAACCGTTTTTGAATTCATTTCAAATTGTTCGGCAATTAATTCTATTGAATCGTAATACCAATACCGCCTTATAAACAGCTGCCTGTTAGTTTTATTCTCTTTCAAAAGAAAATTGCTGATTGAATCGCTTAAATCTCTGATTATAAAATCATCTTCGGGATTTTTTTGATCTGAAAGAATTTCAGACAACTCATCAATGCAAACAGAAGATTCATCATTTCTTTTTTTGGCATTTTTATAACGCAGTCTGTCCAACGATAATCTTTTTACAATTTTGCATATATAAGCTGTCAGATTATCAGGACGATCATCAGGAATAGAATTCCATATTTTGAGATATGCATCAGTTACACATTCTTCTGCGTCCTCCCTACACATCAAAATATTATTGGCTAAACGCAGACAGAGCTTCCCGTACTTTAAATCAATTTCACGGATAGCCTCTTCATTCCTGTCCAAAAATAGCTGTATAATAGATGCATCATTCATGATTTACTCCTTTCTGAGGTCCTCATCTATTAAGACGAAAAAATCTGCTGATATATTTCACTATTTTCAAAATTATTTTCAATTATTTTGATTAGCACTCTCCTTTAGCGAGTGTTAGCACTCTATGCATAAGAGTGCTAATTTTCATCTTTTTTTCACAAACTCTTGATAATCCGAACATAAATCAAGGGTATTATATAATCATCAAAGGGAAAGGAATGATTCCGATGGAGCATGAATATAATTCGGAAAATCACATACAATAAACTGGAATCATGCGATATTCCGCTGATTCAAAGAGAGATATTTCAGGAGGAATTTATTATGATGTACGGTATGACACCTTTCACACGCAGCGCTTTCAACCTTTTCAGCGTTCTCGACGATTTCGACAAGGATTTCTTCAGCGGCAGTATGCCCGTCAACACCTGCCGAACCGATATCAGAGATGCAGGCAATAAATATGTTATGGAATCCGAACTTCCCGGCTTCGAAAAAGACGATATCAGCCTTGATATAAACGGCGATTATCTCGTTATTTCCGCCGAGAAAAAATCCGAATGCGAAAATAAGAGCGACGACGGCAAATATATACGCCGCGAACGTACCTGTGGAACCTACAAGCGCAGCTTCGGGATTTCAGACGTAAACGCCGATGAGATTTCCGCGGAATACAAAAACGGAATCCTCACTATTGAACTTCCCAAAAAGAAGCCGCAGGAACCCGTTGCAAAGCGTCTGGAAATCAAGTGAGCAAAAGATAAAATATAAATAAAAACAGGCTTCCCATAATTCGGGAAGCCTGTTTTTATTATCGGTTCTATTGAACAATATCCTCAAATTTCGCCCTTATAGAATCCGCAAGAGCATTAGGAGACAGCCTTATCTGCGTACCAATTCTTCCGCCGCTTATGTAAAACAATTCCATTTCCGCAGCCGTAAAATGAATCACCGTTTTGAACTGCTTCTTCATTCCTATCGGCGTACAGCCGCCGCGTACATATCCCGTAATTTTAGTGATATCCTTCACATGAATAAGTTCAACGGATTTCTCCCCAACGCTTTTTGCAGCCTTTTTCATATCAAGCTCCAATGCCACTGGAATCAGAAAGCAATAATATTCCCCAGATTTTCCGCAGGCAACCAACGTCTTGAACGTCTCCTCCAAAGGCTGTCCAAGCTGCTGCGCGGTATGTACGCCGTCGATGAATTCGTCGCACTGATACGTCTGTATCGTGTAGGAAATTTTCTTTTTATCAAGAAATCTCATTGCGTTCGTTTTCAATTCTTTAGCCATTTTATCTCACCTTTTTACTGTAAATGCAGCCGCAGTAATCCTGACGGTAAAGATCATAGATACGCGAAAGTTCAATTGAATGCTTATATCCGTCATGCTTTTTGAAATCTGAAAAAAGATACTTTACGCCCAATTCTTCAGCCAATTTTCCGCCGCATGAATTTATAAATTCATGATCTTTATGAGGGCTGATAGTCAGCGTGGTTGTAAAATAATCAAAGCCCGATTCAGCCGCAAGAATCCCCGTTTTACGCAGCCGATATTCTATACACCGCCTGCATCTCTCTCCCCTTTCCGGAAGATCTTCCAAGCCTTTTGCAAGCTCATAAAACGGCGACGGATCATAATCATCGTCAATCATTTTAACATCAAGCTTCAATTCTCCTATAAGCCGCTTCAACTCGTTTTTGCGGTATTCATACTCGGATTCCGGCGCAATATTGGGGTTGCAAAAATAAACCGTTATATCGAATCTTCCGTAAAGAAACAGCAGCGTATGACTGCTGCACGGCGCGCAGCAGGCATGAAGCAGCAGCGACGGTTTTTCTCCGTTTTTTTCAAACTCAGCAAGCTTTTCATCAAGCATTCTGCCGTAATTTACCTTCGTCATTATTTATCCTCAAGATTTTTCAGCGCACGCATTTCTTCCCTGTTCAGTTTGATCTCAACGTCCTTGAGAAGTTTGAGTTCGCTGCGGTCAAAAGTTGCGGGAACTTCCGATTTTTCGGTTTTAACGCGGAGTTTCCCTGTAATAAGATTAGCGTCAACTACCTTTCCCTTGTCTCCGTCTGGCGTTACAACTATCGCGCCTATCTTTGGCGTTATCTTCAGCAGCGATTCATAAGACGACTGCTCGTTTTTCAGACAACACATCAATCTGCCGCAAGTACCCGAAATTTTCGTGGGATTAAGAGACAGCCCCTGTTCCTTCGCCATTTTTATGGATACGGGATTGAAATCGCCCATATGAGCCTTACAGCAAAATTCTCTGCCGCAAATTCCAAGGCCTCCGAGAATCTTCGCTTCATCGCGGACTCCTATCTGTCTGAGTTCTATTCGTGTGCGGAACACGGCTGCAAGATCTTTTACCAATTCGCGGAAATCTATACGGTTTTCCGCCGTAAAATAAAACAACAGCTTATTATTGTCGAACGTGCATTCCACGTCTATCAAATTCATTTTCAGCTTGCGCAGTGCGATTTTTTCTTCGCATATTCTGAACGCATCTTTTTCACGCATTTTATTTTTCTCCACTATCTTCATATCGTTTTCATCAGCGCGCCTGATAATTGGTTTCAGCGGAGAAGATATTGAATTATCTTCAATTTCGCGGTTGGCAATAACAACCTCGCCGCATTCTACACCGCGGACAGTCTCAACGATAGCATGATCGCCTGTTTCGAGTTTCAGCCCGTTCGGAGAAAAATAATATATTTTTCCGACTTTTTTAAATCTTATACCTACAATCTCTTTCATATAATACTCCGTTCTATTAACATTCGATTCAACTTGTAATATTCATAATTTCCGCGCACAACGCCGCAAGTACGAGAGGTGCGCTGACGTTTGCGTCGACAGCTCCGCGCGCCTTTTCGATGACGTTATGGACATTGAAAGCCTGATACGCCGTAATGATTCCCGCAAGCTTAACAGCAGCTTCACGGCAGCAGCCTACCGTTTTAGCCTCGCTGTCCTGTGAAAGTACGGCGGCGTCACGGACAAGCTTGTCTATCATGGAAAGAATTTCGCGGATATCCGTTCGATTGCTCCCGATCGAATAAAAGGAAGCGTTCAGCGAATATTCATCTCTTCTTATTATACTATCTGCGACGCGTTTTGTCAAATCCACATGAGCGCGAAGTTCACCGTCAACTATATAATCCGTACATCTTCCGATATTTCCGTGAAAACATGAAACCGCGGCGTTTATTTCATCTCTTCCGAATCCGCTTTCGGTAAGGGCGCGAACGGCGTCGGCTTCGGAACACGGCGAAACTCCCAGACAAATGCAGCGTGAAATTATCGTCGGCAGAAATTCATATTTGGATTCCGCCGTGAAAATAAAATATGCATAATCGGGCGGCTCTTCAACGAGTTTGAGGAGCGTATTCTGCGTGATAACGCTCATATCGCGGCAGTCGGCGAATATATATATCTTTCGGGCGCTGTTATTATTTGGTTTCACAAAAGCGTCGTTTATAACCGCGCGCGCGGTTTTTACGGAATAAGCCTCCAGTTTGCCCTCTTTCGGAACGTGAATAACATCTGGGTGAGAACCCGAACCGACATTTTTGCACGACGGGCAGACTCCGCAAGGCTCGCCGTTAATGGGAGATTCACAGAGAAGCCGCGCCGTGTAGCTTTCAGCCATAAGTTTTTTTCCGCTGCCTTTTTCGCCGTAAAATATAATTGAATGGGCGGTTTTTCCGCTTTCTATCATACTGCTCAATGTTCCGAGCAGATATTCGTTGCCATATATTTTTTTCATGATACATACCTCATTTGCATACTAAGGAATTATAAAGAAATAAGATTCGCGTTTATGCGCAGGATGATTTGTTCTGTGCAAGGCGCACGACCGCAGGAATACTGACGTATTTCAAGGGAGTGTAACGCAGCACAGGACAAATCGGACAAGCAGAAACGTGAAGATTATTTCTTTATGATTCCTAATACTGTCTTTATCCCATAGCTTTTGAAAATTTCAATGCAGCCGCCGTCGATTATCTCACCGCTGACTGCGATCGGAACGGCAGGCGGACACGGTACTTTTACCGCGGCGCATATCCTGCCTTCGGCAAGTTCAACGGGAATTTCTTCGCAGGCTGAAAAAACAGCTTCCCGTATATTCATCGCCTTTTCGGGAATTTTTTTCAGTGCAGCCTGCGGAACTCTTTTTCTTCGGGAAGCCTTTGCAAGTGCGGCTTCCAGATACGCCGCCAGACGGGAATAATCTCCTGCGCGATTCATCGGCGACATCAGAAGAATTATTATGCCGTCGTCGGAATATTCGCATTCCGCGCCCTGACATCTCAAAAGCTCGGCAAGTTCGTTTCCGTTGAATCCCGATTCCGCAGCATTTATCGTGATATGAAAAGGGTCTCCATCAACAAAATCAAGTCTGCTTTCAAATTGCTGCCGAAAATTATCCGCGTGTCTGAGATTTTCATCAATATCGCGTCGAATCTCGTTCTTGAGATAATCTATACAAAGATCGAGCGACAGCATTATCAGATATGACGGGCTTGTTGAACCGAACAGTCCCATATTTCGTCTTAGCGGCTCGACAAACCGCCTGTCCGCCATGTGGAGCATTGCCGCTCCCGTAAGCGCAGGCAGCATTTTATGCGCCGAATCGCAGCACATATCCGCTCCGAGGGCTATCGGGTGCAGACTTTTCGGCATAAAATGCAGATGCGCGCCATGAGCGTTGTCAACTATCAGCAATGCGCCGTATTTTCGGCATATTTTTGAGATCGCGCCAATATCTGCCATTCTTCCCGTATAGTCGGGCGAAGTCACGTAAACGCAGGCTTTTGTGCCGCTTTTTAATTTTTCCTCAATAATTTCAAGCGGGATTTCTCCCGAAAGTATGCCGTTTTTATAATTGGGCATGACCCATTCGACTTCAAGACCGAGAAGAGCGGCAGCGTTCAGAAATGCACGGTGAACGTTTCTGACGGCGATTATCCGTCTGCCGTCGTCGCGCATTGCTCCGAGCATTCCCTGAATGCAGAGCGTAGAACCGCCTGCCGAGTAAAGAGTTGCAGCGGTATCGTAAATCTGAGCCATATTTTTTTCGCTTTCGAAAATTATTCCCTCCGCCTCGAAAAGGCTGTCCGCGCCGCATATCTCCGTAATATCAAACCGACAGAGCATTTCCGTTTCCCTGACATTATATCTGCCCTTATGCCCCGGCATATGACAGCGAAGAATATTATTCTTATCATATTTTTTTATAAAATCATAAATAGGCGTATTCATAATTTTTATTTCCCTCTCAAAATCTTCTATTGATGTAATACTTCATTACACGGAATATCCTCATTCTCGCCCTCGCCATAAGCGCGGAAACTGCCTGTGGCGATATATTTTTCAGCTTCGCTATTTCCACTATGCTCATCTCCTTAAAATAGTATAACATAATTATCTCTTTTTGTCTCGCTGTAAGCTCATTATTTATAACATTTAACAGTAATCTTTTCAGCGGACTCTCATCGTCGTCCTTTCCATACAGGATCTCTCTTATATGAGAATCCGCTTCGCCGGTATAAGTATCAGAATAAGTTTCACGTCTTGACAATATTTTTTCCTCCTTTAAACAGGCTCTGAGCGAATATATGTTTTGTCTGTATTTATATTATAGAACGTAAGTTCCAAAATGTCAAGAGGTTCGAACATATTTTTTATTTTTAATTATTTCCGATCGTTTGTTCGAACAGTTTTCGAGGGGGACTATCTTGCTTGAAACGAAAAATTATGGTGAAAAATCTGAAAATTAGGGTGCAAATCACAAACCTTCCATGGTATAATTTAATCATAGAAAAGAACCAAACACTCAACCGAGAGTTAAGATAAAGAGGGATTAATTATGATGAAAAATGCTAAGAATATGATGAACAGAATGATAAGCGTTATAGCAGCAGCGATAATGATGGCGACAATGACTGTGATGAATGTCAGCGGCGCAGATGAAGAAGAAATAACAGCTATGACGGAAAAGCTCGCGATCATGATCAACGAAGCAAGAGAAGCCGAGGGTCTCGCTCCCATATATGTTGTTCCCGAAGTCAACGAAGCAGCGCAGATCAGAGCAGAAGAAAGCATTTACGAAACAATGGCAAGAGGCAGAAAAATGTCCGGCGGCATTGAAGATATCATCGACGAAGAAATTATCCCCTACGACTACGCAGCTGAAGTACTTGCAGCAGGCACTTCCACAGCAGAAGAAACGTTAACTTGCTGGAAAAATTCCGAAGACCACTGGGCAGCTCTCATGGCAGCCGACATTACACACATCGGCGTTGGCGCAGTTTATGAAGAGGACAGCATTTACGGCTACTACTGGCAGGTTACAGTTATCAGAACAAATGCTGAATTCGCAGATCAGTACATTGCAGGCGAAGAAAAAACCGCTGAAATGACAGAAGGCGACATCAACGGCGACGGATATGTTGATACTTACGATTATCTTGCAATCACAAATTACCTTTTCAACAGCAATACAAAAAAAGAAATGACTGAACTTAATCTTGAAACAGCTGATTGCTTCCGCGACGGTATCATTACAAAAGCTGACGCAAAGGTTCTTGCACAGTACATTCTCGGCGAATGCAAAAGCCTCCCCGTAATCGCATAATACAGTATAATATAAAAAATCTCTCTAACACAAAAAATACCGCACATTATCGTGCGGCATTTTTTGTGTTATATACTGAACAGGCTCTTATTGATTATTTGACGACCCAGACGTCCTGCTCTTCGGGTCTGGTGTATTCAACGGAGTCAAGGTAGAAATCAGTATGCGGCGGCTGATTGTAACCGTTGTTCTGCGCCGCTACCTGCACCCTGTACTGAGGATTCTGCATGAGACAGTAAATGTTGTAAGGGCTGGTGTACGTCGTCGTAAATACGCGGATAGTATCGTCGCCCGCGCGGAAAAGCATTTCTTCGCGCCAGTCGCCCAGAATGTCGGCAGTCAGGCAGGCGTTTGACTTCGTATCGTTGTTGTAGCCTGCGCCGTCGCCCGTAAATACGCGTCCCTTTCCGTATTGATCGGCCATTGTACGGTCAAGAACCGCTCTCTCGGCTGTATCAGTCCAGTAAACTACGGAATTCATTCCCCATTTTGTGATCTCAGCCCAAGTGAGTACCTGCTGATGATCGCCTGCCGCGGAATAAACGATCGCATTATGAGAACCGACCATTTCTGCGCCGCCGTTGCCTGCGATGAGATTATCCGCAAGACATCTGCCTGTATCGTCTATTGATTCTTCTCTGAACAGTATTTTGCCCGTCTTGCCGTCGCGGAGTGTAATTCCGAAACCGCTCACTCCCTTAATGCCCTCTTCCTGACACTGGAAAATTTCAACGCCGGGATTTTTCGGGTCGAAATCGCCGATATGGATAGCGTCGCCGTGACCGAGCTTACTTGTATAAAGCAGCTTTCCGTTATCGTCGATAACTGCCGCGCCGACTACGACTTCCTGCTTTCCGTCGCCGTCAACATCAGCGCCCATTATATGATGATTTCCGTCGCCGTAGCCTGCAACCGAGGAATCATGTCCCGTATCATATGCCCAGTATTCCTTAAGCTTTCCGTTCTGAACCGTGTAAGCCGTAACTGCCGAGCGTGTGTAATATCCGCGACCGAAGCAGGCATAGGGATTTACGCCGTCAAGATATGCAACGCAGGCGGTGAATCTGTCCACTCTGTTTCCGTATTTATCGCCCCACGCGCTTATGTCTCCGCGTCCGGGCTTGTAGTCGACAGTATCAAGAGCCTTGCCTGTTGCGCCGTCGAAGAGGGTGATATATTCGGGCCCCTCTAAAATTCTGCCTGCCGCCGAACGGTAATCCTTTGAACCGTCGCCGATAACGTTTCCGATACCGTCAACCGTTCCGTCGGCAGTTTTGCAGATAAGTTCAGCCTTTCCGTCGCCGTCGAAGTCGCCGACCATAAACTGATTGTAATGCGCGCCCGCGCGGATATTTCTGCCAAGGTCGACGCGCCAAAGCTGAGTACCGTCAAGCTTGTAGCAGTCGATGTAAATATTGCCCGTATAGCCGTTATTGGCACTATCCTGAGCGTTTGAGGGATACCATTTAACGAACAATTCATACTGTCCGTCATTGTCAATATCTCCGACTGAGCAGTCGTTCGGAGAATATGAACAGGTAGAACCGTCGGGCATCGTGAGATCGGCAGGCTTATTGAGCTTTATGTCAAAATAAGCGCCGCTCTGACCGCTGTTGGTGTTGGGGAAATTGAAAGAAGCCTGCGCAAATTCGGTGCATTCATCTCCCACATAAACATCGATCGTATACCAGTCTGTTGCAGTTCCGCCCGTATCAAAGAAATTCGTGGGGTCGTCCGTCGTGAATTCGCCCAGCATCTCCTGACCGTTTTTCCAAAGCTTGAACTTAGTCTGCTCATTATCGGTCGCAAGCAGTCTCCAGCTTACCATATTACCGTTTTTGGCGTGTGCCGAAGCTACGCCGCGGTTGAGATTTTCAACGCGCTTGCCCTGAACGGCGCGCTCATGGGGTGCTTCCGTATCAGTTTTAACAAGCTCTATGAAGTCGACGTTCGGGCCGCCGTTCTGAGTGGTGGCATAGGCTTTTATGGTATTCGTGCCTTTTTTCAGGGAAACAACAGTCGTCTGATCTTTCCATTCAGTCCATGCGCCCGTGCCGTTGAAATCAACGTACTGACCGTATTCGCGGTCGCCGTTGACGATAAGCTTGACAGGTCTGTTTGCGTCAGTACCGTTGGCGTATCGGAAATTGATTTCGTAATTTCCGTCCGCAGGAGATTCAACAGTCCACTCGATATAGCTGCCGATAACGTTGTTGAAGTTTACATAGGAATCGCCCTCGAAGCCTGCGTTGGTCGTTTCAGTCCAGCTGTCGTACAGCTCCGCACCTTCCGCGTAATATCTTTCTACAGTCGGCTCTGTAGGCGGTATATACTGCTTAAATTCAACTTTTTTGCCGAGCAGATAATCGGACAGCATAACGAGATCGTCCCCGTCAATAGAGCCGCTGCCGTTCACGTCGCCTGCCGTCTTGGCATTCGTATACGATGTATCAGTTGAAACGGCGAGCTGCCGCAGCATTACGAGATCGAAGGTATCAATAACTCCGTCGCCGTTCACATCGCCCATTATCACTTCCGCTCCCGAAGCGCGCTCCGTTGACTGCGCAAGCGGAATCGAACCTACTGCAAGGGCAGCGCACAATATTCCTGCCGCCGCCTTAAATTTTCGTTGTTTCACTTCAATTTCCTCCTTAGAATTCCCAAAAAATAAAACATTCGCCTAATAATGTAATTATTTATCGTTAGTAACATTATATCAAAATTTTTCTTATATGTCAAGTATAATAAATAAAATTGCACGAAATTAAATTTTCGGAAGTATTTTTGAATTTTCAAACAAAGCTCTTGACAATGAGCGGAATTAATGGTAAAATAGCCTTAGAAGATAAATGTATATTATTTAATTTATATTAAATATATATAAATAAATTAAATCTTTAGGAGGAAATGCAAATGAATCTACTCAAAAAAACAGCTGCCGGATTATTTGCCCTTTGCCTCAGCGTCGTTTGCATAGCACCAAACGCTGCTGACTTTCGGGAAGTATCCGCAGCGTCAGACATTTCGGGGTCTATGACCTGGGATGCTGTCAGGATCGGCGGTGCGGGCTTTGTTTCGGGCATCGTGACAGGTCAGAAGGAAATGTATCTTCGTACGGACGTAGGCGGTGCGTACAAGTGGAACTACGAAACAAGCGAATGGGAACAGATCATGGCGTTCATCAACGATACCGACAGAGGTATGCTCAGCGTTAAGGGAATCGCTATCGACCCCACGGATGATGACACAGTCTATTTCCTTTGCGGCTGCGCTTATTTCTCGGACGCAAGAACGGCTATATACAAGACTACCGACGGCGGCAAGACATTTACTTCCGTAGACGTTACGGAGCATATTCAGGTTCACGGCAACGGCGACGGACGTGAATGCATCGAGCCGATCGCTATCGATCCCGATAATCCGAAAGTGATCTATGCAGGCGGCGACGTTACCGCAGGCAAATCCGCTCTTATCAAATCCACGGACGGCGGCGAAACTTGGTCGCCTGTTATGGGCTACGACGATCTCGGTCTTTTCTCGGGCGAGCTTAAATATCCCATGTGGACAGATCATATGGTACGCGGCACAGAGCCTTCAAAGGAATACAATCAGCAGAACGGTATCGGCTGCATTCTTATTGAGGACGGCAAGGTTTACGTAGGCACTTCCGTTACAGGTCAGGCTAATATCCACGTCGCAAACGTAAAGGACGATAAGTTTACCGTTCTCACAAAAGATCTGCCGACTGAAAATTATCCTTGCTCGATAACCAATGACGGACAGGGAAATATATTCTTCACATACATCGGCGGTCTCGCTTTTGCAGGTGCGGCAGGCGGCGCGTACAAGTATGACACCAAAACAGGAAAAGTAACTCAGTTCGAGGAGCTTAAAAATGCTATCGGCATGATCGAAGTTGATAAGAACGACCCCAATAAAATGGTTGCAAGAACCTGCGGTATGTGGTCTGACCAGTGGTACGAAAAAGAATGGACTGACAACAGCATTGCGTGGGGCGACCATTTCTTCCGTTCAACAGACGGCGGCGAAACATGGCAGGATATTACTCCCGGTCAGGGCGAGACTATCTACGGCGATGGAGACCCCTACAAAATTTTCGTATCAGAACCAATAAGCACAAACGGCTATGACTGGATCTACGGTAAAGCCTGTCACTGGGGAAGCGGTATTCTCATCGATCCGAGAGATCCTGACAGAGTTCTCATGACTTCAGGTAACGGCGTTTTTGCCTGCGACAACGTATGGGACGAAACAGGCGTTCAGTTCTACTTCCAGCCCGACGGCATTGAGGAATGCGTATGCCTTGACTTCGTAAGCGTACCGGGCGGCGATAATTACTCCGCTATCGGCGACTACGACGGATTTATCCACAAGGATATAAACGCTATTCCCGAACAGTATAAGCCCAATATGGGTTCAACTTCAGCTATAGCATACTGTCCGCAGGACCCGAATGTAATGATACGTATTGCAGAGGGCGACGCAAATAATCAGGCTTCAGGATACTACACTCTCGACGGCGGTAAAACATGGGAGGGCATGAAACCCTCTTCAGGCGGTAAAGCTGCTGTTGTAAAGCTCGGCGAGGGAAAATACCGCTTCATTAAGAGCGGTAAGGAAAGCGCTTCCGTTTCATATTCCGACGACTTCGGTCAGACATGGGAGACAAGTCTGTCCATAAACAGCAAGAAAGTAACTTGCTTCTTAGTAGACCCTGTTGATCCGCTTCTTGTATATGCCTCGGCAGTAACGTATAACGAGTACTGGTCTTCTGATATGAGTAAAACAGAGCCTACTTTCGACGAATGTCACTACTCTATATACGTAAGCCACGACGGCGGAGAAACATGGGAGGATAATCAGATATGCAAGTATGATATGTGCGATCATACAGGCGACCCTGCATATATTAAGGACGGCACTATCGCTATGGCGGCAGGCTGGAACGGTCTTTACATTATCACTGACGAAGGCAAAAAATCTGAAAAGACTGACGTATTTTATTGTAAAACCCTCGGCTACGGCGCTCCCGAAAAGAAAGGCGGCGTAAATACGCTTTATATGTACGGCAAGCCCTCCGAAAGCGATCCCGAGGGAATCTACCGTTCAACAGACGCCGGCAAATCATGGGACTGCATTAATACCGATCATCTCTACGGCGGTACGGGTAACGGAAACTTCCTCGTAGGCGATATGAACGAATTCGGCACGGTATATATGTCAACAGTCGGCGCGGGAATCGTTTGCGGCAAGCTTTCGGGAGCAGTTCCTCCTACTACAACGCCTGCCAATACAACTACAGTTCCAAACACAACTAAAGCTCCGACTACAACCACAACATCAGGCAAGACAGTTTACGGCGACGCAAACTGCGACGGTAAGGTTGAAATCGCCGACGCTACGCTGATTCTCCAGTTCCTGACAAACAAGGACGAATACAAGCTTTCCAATCAGGGAATGATCAACGCTGACTGCTGCAATAACGGCGACGGCGTTACGGCAAGCGACGCTCTCGCTATTCAGAAGGTAGACGCAGGCGTATATAAGCTTTCCGAGCTTCCTGTCAAGGAATAACATGAGGTATTAAAATGAAACCAAAATTTCTTTTAACAAGTGCGGTTTCAGCTGTAATTCTTACTCATTCGCTTTTTGCTTCAAGCGTTTGTGTTACTTTTGCCGATGATAATAATATCATCGGCAAAAGTCTATATAATGAAAATCAGTTGACTACCGCAGAAGAAACTGACGGCATTACTGTTTATTCGCTGTATCCTACCAAGGATTCTGTAGATGACTTCTATGCGATGATAGATAATTCGAATACAAACGGTGTGGAGATAGGCGACCGCGCTCTTTTAAACGACGAAAAGAACTGCTACTGGCTTCGGACTATTCCCGAAAATCCTGATGATACAAGTATCGAAGACCTTTGGATGTTTTTGTATAAGAATTCGATTACAGGTGCAGCACATCTGGCGATTGATGAGAAAGTGGTGCGTTTTATCGGAAATGAGGGAGGTCTGGGAGTTACGTCATTGGCTCTCGGAGATCTTAATAATGACGGATGGAATGAAATTTATTTTACCTATTCATGGAATCCCTATACATACTGCTCACAAGTCGGATATTTCGATACAAAAACAGCAGATGTTCATTATTTCGGTGATTATGCGTACCCTGACGGCGAACTGATCTTCACGTCTGAAAACGATACGCTCACTGTTTGTAAAGCTGAATTGACTAACTATGAAGATAAGGTGCATTTTGAGCTTAAAGCTGACAAAAGTATAGCGGAAATTGTCTGCAACGACGGTGAAATAGAAATTGAATCTCTTTCCGATGATTTTGTTAAGCTTGAAGAAAAACTTGAACCGCCTGAAAAGCTGCCGCCGATCTGGCTTCCGAAAAACGCCGATGAAGCGGAAACATTCATGAATGAAAACGGCGAAATATTTATAAAAGACGGCTATATATGCTGTATAAAGTGTATCTATAGCGTCTCAGCATTCAGAGGTGACAGAATATGTCTCTCGGAAAAATCCGATGTCAAGGCTCCTATTTCTTATAAAATATACGAAAATGAATATTGGGATGATTATATAGTTGCCTGCTTTGAAATGCCGCCTGATTCTTATATTGAAATATGCCATGACGGTTATCATTTTAATACACTTGGCATATATATTTCCGATGAAAACGGGGATATAAATGAGGGATTCAAGGGCGATGTAAATAAAGACAGCAATATTAATATTGCAGACCTTGTTGTGCTTCAGAAATGGCTCGTCGGAAATGGCGATAGTCTTGACTGCTGGCAGCTCGCAGATATATGTGATGACAACCAGCTCGATGTGTTTGATATGGTTATGCTTAGAAAACTTCTTATTGAAAAGGAATAACTCTGTATATAATAATAAAAACTCCCATATCAATTGATACGGGAGTTTTTTTGTATTGAAATTGGAATTAATACATACCGCCCATTCCGCCTGCGGGCATTGCAGGAGCAGGATTTTCCTCAGGAATATCAGCAACAAGGCTCTCTGTCGTAAGAACCATAGCTGCAACGGAAGCCGCATTCTGGAGCGCACTTCTTGTAACCTTAGTAGGATCAACGATACCTGCGGGAATCATATCCGTGTAAACCTCATTGTAAGCATCGAAGCCATAGCCAACCTTGCGTGAACGGCGAATCTTGTCAACGATAACACTGCCTTCAAGACCTGCATTTTCAGCGATCTGACGAACAGGAGCTTCAAGAGCCTTAAGAATTATCTTAGCGCCTGTCTTTTCATCGCCGTCAAGAGCGGGAATCATCTTCTCAACAACGGGAATAGCATTGATGTATGCAGTACCGCCGCCTGCAACAATACCTTCTTCAACGGCAGCCTTTGTAGCTGCGAGAGCGTCCTCGATACGGAGCTTCTTTTCTTTCATTTCAATTTCAGTTGCTGCACCAACCTTGATAACAGCTACGCCGCCTGCAAGCTTGGCAAGTCTTTCCTGAAGCTTTTCGCGGTCGAAATCAGAAGTTGTAGTCTCGATAGAAGCGCGAATCTGAGCAACTCTTGCCTTGATTTCGTCCTTATCGCCCGCGCCGTCAACGATGATAGTATTCTCTTTCTGGATAACGATCTGCTTAGCCATTCCGAGCTGGTCGATAGTAGTCTCGTTAAGTTCAAGTCCGAGATCGCTTGTGATAACCTCGCCGCCTGTAAGAACAGCGATATCCTTGAGCATTTCCTTACGTCTGTCGCCGAATCCGGGAGCCTTTACAGCTGCAACCTTGAACGTTCCGCGGAGATTGTTGAGAATGATCGTAGTAAGAGCCTCGCCCTCTACGTCCTCGGCGATAATAACAAGCTTCTTGCCCATTTTTACGATCTGTTCAAGCAGGGGAAGAATTTCCTGAATGGAAGAAATCTTCTTATCAGTAATAAGAACGAACGCGTCGTCGTAAACAGCTTCCATCTTATCAGTGTCAGTTACCATATAAGGCGAAATATAGCCGCGGTCAAACTGCATACCCTCAACCACTTCGCTGTAAGTCTCGGCAGTCTTGCTCTCCTCGATAGTGATAACGCCGTCTGCCGTAACCTTTTCCATAGCCTCTGCAATAAGCTTTCCGACATTTTCATCGGCAGAAGAAACAGTACCTACTCTTGCGATATCCTCTGTACCCTCAACCGACTTGGAATTGTCAACGATAGCCTTTACAGCTGTATCTACAGCCTTGGCGATACCCTTTTTGAGAACCATGGGATTTGCACCTGCTGCAATATTCTTCATACCCTCACGAACGATAGTCTGAGCGAGAAGAGTTGCCGTAGTCGTACCGTCGCCTGCGGCGTCGTTTGTCTTTGTGGCAACTTCCTTGACAAGCTGCGCGCCCATATTCTCAAAAGCGTCCTCCAGTTCAATATCCTTAGCGATCGTAACGCCGTCGTTAGTGATAAGGGGTGCGCCGAATTTTCTGTCAAGAACAACGTTTCTGCCCTTGGGACCCATTGTTATTCTTACTGTGTCGGCAAGCTTGTCAATACCTGCCTGAAGTGATTTTCTTGCGTCTTCGCCGTATTTAATATCCTTTGCCATAGTAAATATCTCCTTTTAATAATTTTCTGTCAGATCACATCAGTCTACGACTGCGAGAATATCTTCCATGCGAACGATGATATATTCTGTGCCTTCGAGCTTAACGTTAGTACCTGAGTATTTGGAAATGAGGATCTTATCGCCTTTCTTGACCTCCATTTTAACATCGGAAGTTCCGGGACCTACCTCAACGACCTCTGCGACCTCGGGCTTTTCTTTGGCGCTGCCCGAAAGAATGATACCGCTTTTTGTGGTCTCTTCAGCTTCTGTCATTTTGCAGACAACTCTGTCCTGTAATGGTTTGATAGTCATGATATATACCTCCTGAATTAAAATCAACGATTCCTTAGCACTCTATCTCTTTGAGTGCTAATATTATTTTACCACCTTTTTCCAATAAATCAAGTACTATTTGCAAATTTTAATAATTTTCGGAATTATGCACAAAACATTTTTATATCAGAAATATTATTAGTCAACACTACACAAGCTATTCTGTAATTTTTTCCGAACTGTAGATAATCGGTCTGAGTTGTACTCCCTCAAAAGCTGCCGTAACAGTCTGCGGTATCATTTCGAATTCCGCAACCAGAGATGCGGGCTTTAATTTTATATCGTCCTGCAGCATCGGTACGAAATAGTAATTCTTGCGGTTGAACAATTCCCCGATATTTTTCGCCGAACCAAGCAGCGAATCGTTTGAAGCGATCGCAAGTACAACAGGTTTTCCGCTGCGAAGATGAGATTTTACAGCCATGGTCACAGACGTATCGGTGATACCATTAGCGAGTTTTGCGGCAGTATTCGAGGTACACGGAGCAACAACCATTATATCTGTCATGGAATGCGGTCCGATCGGTTCGGCGTCGGCAATATTAGTTATCACGTCTCTACCTGATATTGATCTCATCTTCTCCAGATTTTCAACATATGTGCCGAAACGTGTTGAAAACTTCGCGGCATTCTCCGACATGATCGGTATGATCTCCGCACCCATTCCGCGAAGTCTCTCCGCCTGCCTGAAACAGCGTTCAAATGTGCAGAACGAGCCTGTCATCGCAAATCCGATTTTTATTCCTTTCAAACTTTCATTCACAGCTTTCGCTCCTTTCATCAAGTATGCCGATCACAGTCTCGGCGACGAATTCTCCTGCCGTCACGGGAGCGGTTTTTCCGGGAAGTCCCTGCGCCCATATGACTTTGCGTCCAAGTTCCGCCGCGCCGTCAAAATCAATTCCGCCCGGACGTGAAGCAAGATCTATAAACAGCGTATTTTTATCAAATTTAAAAAGCCTTTCGCGATCGAAGATCAATTCGGGGACAGTGTTGAATACCAATGCGTATTCACTGTCCATTTCCTTTGTAAATACCGATTTCACACCGAGAATACGCGCTTTTGCAACGCCGCTGCCGTTTCGTACAGCTAAAGTTATGTCTGCGCCGAATCCTTTTAGAATCGTCACAAGAGCAGTTCCTATCCTGCCTGCGCCGACTATCAGAACCGACGTACCGTTCAGCGTTACGGGAAGTTCCCGAATCGCTGTCATTACCGCTCCCTCCGCCGTAGGAATGGCATTTTTCAGACAAAGTTCCTCGCGGCTCATGTAATTGACTACAGCCGTTTCGGGAAATTTTTCCCACACGCGCTTATCGTCGATTCCGACGAATACGACGGCGTTCTTTTTCAGCATGGAATAAATTTTATCGGTCGTTAATTTTCCCGCAAAACAGGGAGTATTTATATTTCCGGCTTCATCGAAGGGCATTATCGGCAATATCGCGCAGTCATATTTTTCAGCCTCGTTATTATTTTTATATAACAATATTTTGTTAGTAATATATTCGTCGTCAAATCCAACAACGCATATATCATATTTTTGTGAGAGCTTTTCTGCGCAGAATATCTGTCTCATATCGCCGCCCGCAATAAGTATTTTAATTTTATTATTCATATTGTTCTCCGTTCTGACGAATTGTGGTATTAGAGTCTGTTTAAAATCTCGATGTGTGCGGATTTTCGAGCATAATTTTGCTGAAACCAAGGAAAAAAATCCGCAGGCATACTGTCGTATGGTAAGGATTTTGGACGCAGGATTCAGGAAAATTTGCCGAAAAGACGTGCGCAGCGAGATTTCAAACAGGCTCTTATACTCCCCTCTGTTCCAATCTCCCCATATCTTTCGGCTAAAATTTCATCTCGAAATCTATTGGGGAGTTTGCAATAGATGCGAGTATATCCACGCTTCATTATATGGATTATGCATAAAAATGGTGATTGACTCCTCGTTTAGAACTTGTTCTCATAGGATATTGCACCTGTCTTTTCGGCAAATTTTGCCGATTGCTGCGTTGAAAAAGCTCATCATACGTCAGTATGCTTTCACTTTTTCGCCTTGCCCTCGTCAAAATTATGCTCGAAAATCCATGCACAAATCCTATGAGAACAAGTTCTTAAACGCAGTAATGGGGAAATATCTTATTTTTAGCTTGACAAACAGTAAAATATCGGTTATAATATATGATATTGAAAAGGAGGAGATAAAATTGAGAAGAATAGCCGTATGTCCCGGAAGCTTTGATCCGGTTACTCTCGGACACCTCGATATTATTACAAGAGCTTCCCGACTATTCGACAAGGTTATCGTACTTATCTCCCGCAATGCCGGAAAAGCTCAGCCCAGCTTCACGGCGACGGAACGCATGATCATGATAGAATCCGTGACCCGCGATCTCGACAATGTAGTGATCGATATACTGGACGGGCTTCTTGCGGATTATGTCAAAAATGTCGGCGCTATCGCCATTGTAAAGGGACTTCGTGCCGTAAGCGATTTTGAATATGAATTTCAGATGGCTCTCGCAAATAAAAAGCTGTATTCGGGCGCGGAAACCGTATTTCTTACCACATCTGCCGAAAATATGTACCTCAGTTCGAGCGTGGTCAAGCAGATCGCGTATTTCGGCGGCGATATAAGCCATTTTGTTCCCGAAACAATTCTTAATGATATACAACAGCGGCTTGTGAAATAATCACCAGTAAAAGAAAGAGGTTAAATTATGAATATTGATGAAATTCTCGATGAAATGGACGAACTGCTCGATAAATCGGCATCTGTCCCTTTTATGTCGCATAAAAAGATAATCGACGGCGAACGTATGCGAGAACTTATTAACGATATACGCTTGAATTTGCCCCACGAACTCAAAGAAGCCAAAAAGATTGAATTTGACTGCCAGCGCATTCTCAACGAAGCCAAGATAAATGCAGAGGGCGTTATCAGAAAGGCTGAAGAGCGTGCCGCTCAGATCGTTTCGCGGGAGGCTATAATTACCGAAGCCAAGAAA
Organism: uncultured Alistipes sp.; assembly: GCA_964401315.1. Lineage (GTDB taxonomy): Bacteria > Bacillota > Clostridia > Oscillospirales > Ruminococcaceae > Ruminococcus. The sequence goes on along the minus strand of CAYNYB010000010.1, from coordinate 63,992 downwards.
AAGGCTCTCGATATTCTTCGCAAGGCTCAGGATTCCACCGCTCAGCTTCAGAAATCCGCTGCTCTTTCTATCGCAAAAATGCTCAACGATGCAGAAAATTCGCACAAGAGATCGTTGGAGGATATAAAGCACACCAAGGAAAAGCTTCAGCAGACGCTTAAAAATTCCCCGTCTCTCGGTCAGAATGCCATAGACGCTCAGAAAGAAATAATAAATCAGGATTGATTTTATGTAAACAATAAAGCCGGCATACCGATTTAAAAAGGTATGCCGGCTTTTTAAAAATCAATTCGCCGTCAGAGCATATATCATATATATAATTTCTATCGCAGCAGCAGCCATAAACGGAATAGAACCCGACGCAATGGCGATCCCGCGTCGGCTTTGTTCGGGAGTAGTCGTGGGAATTTTGTTTTCCCCATGGAATACCAGAAGCATTATCATTCCCAGTATCGCCGCGGCAAACAGCGCTAAGGTTGCCATTATCACAACGATATTGCCCGCATCGGCCAAGTAAGAAAATACGGTAGAGAACGAATTGATGAACATATGAACTATTATGCCCGGAATTATCGAGTCGTGCTTCATGGTGATGTGCGCCAGAAAAACTCCCAACAGGAACGCCAGCAGAAACTGCGGTATATTGCCGTGAGCAAGACCAAAGAAAAAGGCGGTCGCTATCATAGCAAATCGCTGATTCGCCTTTGAGAATACGCGCAGGAGCATTCCTCGGAAGAGTAATTCCTCGGTGATCGGCGCGATTATGCAAGTGTAAATTATCGTTGTTACGAATCCCATTGCGGATTCTCCGAGTCCCGACTGATCTACCATAGTATCTATGCCGTATTTGCTGAAAACATCGCCGATCGCCGTTGCCGCATATATTGATATCACCCATATAAACAAAGCGGCAAAGCAGTACTGCACGGCTTTGGCAGCGCTGAAATCCTTTGTATGTATCAGCGCCGAAGCCTTTACGCCTGCCCATTTCATGCCGATAAAGGAGTTCAGCACGTTGCAGGCAAGATATACTATCATGTTCAGCGCAACCAGTATCGACGAGCCGCGCATGTAGTCATATAAGGCGTTAAATCCCGCCTCGGGGTACAGAATTTGCAGAACAGCCATGATGATGTTCATCAGCACCACCGACGCGCCGAACGACATTAAAAACTGGAAGATCATGCACCAGCCGCCGATCGAATAATAGCGGCGGACAGCCTTTTTTTCGGCGTGATCGGGTTCAAGCGGAAGCTTATATCCCCTGATTCCGAGACGCGGCTGTATCTTTGTATAATCGCCGCCGAAGCCTTTGTATTCCGTAGGATTATTGAACGGATCGGCAGGATCGGCGGTCATAAGCGCAGCGCATTCCTTTTCCTTTTCGTTCAGCCGCTTTGTCAGCTCGTATATTTCATGATTAAGCGCGGCAGACTCGGCATTGCACTCATCAATATTTATAAATTCGTCCATTTCTCTCTCCTTACTGCAAAATTACAAAAACGCTTCCAGCAGATACTGAGCGGCTAAAGTAGATATCATTGTCATAGCAAACATTATGATTATTATAAGCAATGAATTCAGCGGTCTTACTCCGCCTGCGCGAACCAGATAAGCGGGCGTGTCGTCTCCTGCCGCAGCTTTTATTCGCTTGACCGACTTTATCACATATTTATAGTAAATATAATTTCCGAAAAGGCACATCAGTATGCGCATTCCGAGATCGGCTATGTTGCAGATATCAACGATCGTTGACAGCGTATTTCTGTTTGCAAGAACAGCGTCGTTCACACTTTGAGAAAACAGTGATATTCCGCCGTTTTCAAGTCCCGCGCCAACAAAATAGCTTATCATCAACGGCATTGACAGCAAAACCGAAAGTACAGCCGTAAGTATCGCCCATGACCACATTCGTCTGTTTGCAAAGTAAACGGGCGGAAATATAAAGCAGATAATGTTAAATGAAATTTTCCTTCCCATTGCAAACATCTGCCGAAACAGCGGTATATAATACAATAAATTCGATCTCACGAATCCGACTGCTTCTTTCAAGCATATGCCGCCTATATTTTCATTGGGGTCAAGTTTCATCAGCTGATCGAGAAACGGATTTCCCGTGGTCTGATTTTCGCCTCCGGAAGTCTTTTCTTCTTCGGACAGAGCTGCTCCGCAATTCCGGCATCTTGCATTTTCGGGCGAATTCTGCGCACCGCAGCGGGGGCAGTTGATATATACGTCAACATCGGCGTCGCTGATTTTATTATTTACGGTATTCCTCTGCCATTTATATCCTTCCGTGTGAAGCTCCGCTTTTGCGCAGCGATTGTTTATACTGTAGCAGCCGCGATGATGAGGAGAGCCGCATTCGGGGCATACGACCACATCGTCGCTTTCGGTAAACGCAAGTCCGCATACAGCGCAGGTTTCTCCGATATATCTCATTGCATGATCCTCCTGAAAATAATTCCGCAGCTGTTCATCTGCTGCATAACACATTGTTTTTTTATTATAACACATATTAAAGTAAAAAATCAATAGTTTATCAGAAATTAGCCTTGAAAATTAATTTCGTCGAAAAATTGATTCGCCGTTGACATAAAGAAGCATTTATGATATAATAATGTTTGAGAATATAATTCAAATATAATCCCCAAAACAAGGAGTAATTACTATGTCAAACGAGAAAATTCCATACAAAATTTATCTTTCGGAAGAGGAACTTCCCAAACAGTGGTACAACGTCCGCGCCGATATGAAGAAAAAGCCTGCTCCCCTCCTCAATCCCGCAACGGGAAAGCCCGTTACCGCCGATGAACTGGGAGCTGTATTCTGCGGCGAGCTTGTAAAGCAGGAACTGGACGATACCACGCCCTATATCGACATTCCCGAAGAAATACTCGGATTCTATAAAATGTACCGCCCATCTCCGCTTGTCCGCGCATACTGCCTTGAAAAAGCGCTGGGTACGCCTGCAAAGATCTACTATAAATTCGAGGGCAACAACACCAGCGGCAGCCATAAGCTCAATTCCGCTATTGCTCAGGCTTACTACGCCAAAAAGCAGGGTCTCAAAGGCGTAACAACTGAAACGGGCGCAGGTCAGTGGGGTACGGCTCTTTCAATGGCTTGCTCCTACTTCGATCTGGACTGCAAGGTGTATATGGTAAAGGTATCCTACGAGCAGAAGCCTTTCCGCCGCGAGGTTATGCGCACCTACGGCGCAAGCGTAACTCCGTCTCCGTCCATGACGACGGAAGTCGGCAAAAAGATCCTCGCAGAATTTCCCGATACAAACGGAAGCCTTGGCTGCGCTATCTCCGAAGCCGTTGAAGCTGCCACAAGCTCCGAAGGCTACCGCTATGTTCTCGGAAGCGTTCTTTCACAGGTTCTCCTGCATCAGACTGTTATCGGTCTCGAAACCAAGATCGCTATGGATAAATACGGTATCAAGCCCGATACCATAATCGGCTGCGCAGGCGGCGGTTCAAATCTCGGCGGACTTATCGCGCCATTTATGGGTGAAAAACTCCGCGGCGAAGCTGATTATAAGATCGTTGCCGTTGAACCCGCTTCATGCCCGAGTCTTACGCGCGGCGTTTACGCTTATGATTTCTGCGATACGGGTAAGGTTTGCCCTCTCCAGAAAATGTACACTCTCGGCAGCGGATTTATGCCTTCTGCAAACCACGCAGGCGGTCTGAGATATCACGGCATGAGTTCGATTCTTTCCGAACTTTACGATCAGGGTCTCATGGAAGCTGTCTCTGTTGAACAGACCGCAGTATTCGAAGCTGCGCAGAAATTTGCAAGAGTTGAGGGAATTCTTCCTGCTCCCGAAAGCAGCCACGCTATCAAGGCGGCTATCGACGAGGCTCTCAAATGCAAGGAAACAGGCGAAGAAAAGACAATTCTCTTCGGACTTACGGGAACTGGTTATTTCGATATGTACGCATATGCTGCTTATAACGACGGAAAAATGGGCGATTATATTCCCACTGACGAGGAGCTTCAGAAGTCTTTCGACACTCTTCCTAAGATCGGCTAAAATTCAGACTCAAGCTCAAATGAGATATAATAAAAACCTCTCCGCAAACATCGGAGAGGTTTTATTATATAGTAAAATATTGAGTGAGTTGGCAAAGTTATTTTTTAAAGCCTGTTGACATTGCATGAAATTAGTGATATAATGAAGAATATAGAAGAGATCATGCACAAATATGTAAAATTGTCGGAGGTAACTTATTATGGTAAAAAAGATCGTTTCTGTTTTATCAGCAGGTTTGATGCTGCTGACCTGCGTTGAATCAACAACGTATGCCGTGGACGATATGCGCGATATGTCAACTATGGAGATAGTCAGAGATATGGGCATCGGCATCAATTTAGGCAACACACTTGAAGCCTGCGGCGACTGGATTGCCGAGTACAGTGAAGGTAAGCCAAAAGATTATGAGAAGGCGTGGGGAAGTCCCGAGATCACGAAGGAAATGATCGAAGGCATTGCAAAGGAAGGTTTCGGCGTTCTGCGTATACCTGTAGCGTGGTCAAATATGATGGCTAATGACGGTACATACACGATCAATGACGAATACGATGAACGAGTTCATGAGATCGTTGACTGGTCCCTTAAAAGCGGTATGTATGTAATTATCAATATCCACTGGGACGGCGGCTGGGTAAATAATTTCCCGGACAACAAAGAGGAAAGCATGAAACGCTACGTGCATATGTGGGAACAGATCGCAGACAGCTTTAAGGATTATGACGATTATCTGATATTCGAATCACAGAATGAAGAGCTTGGCTGGGACAGCATATGGAATCCGTGGGGCGACGGCACAGGAAAAGCTGAATCTTATGCGCTTTGCAATGAGATCAATCAGGCGTTTGTTGATACTATAAGAAGCTCCGGCGGCAACAATCCAAAGAGACATTTGCTGATCTCCGGTTATAACACCGGCATAGACCGTACCTGCGATCCTCTCTTCAAAATGCCGAACGATCCCGCAAACCGAATGGCAGTTTCCGTGCATTACTATTCTCCAGCAGGATTTGCGATTCTGGAAGAGGACGCAGATTGGGGCAAAGCAATACCGACATGGGGAAGCGAAGAGGATTATGCATCTCTTCGAAGTGAAATGGATATGATGAAAACAAATTTCACAGGCAAGGGTATTCCTGTTATCATCGGCGAATACGGTTGTCCGACCACAAACAAAGAGCCGGAGTCCGTACAGAGATTTCTGTCATCTGTCTGCGAAGAAGCGTATACGCGCGGACATTGTCCTGTGATGTGGTCAACTCCGGGCGGACATTATGATCGTGAGACCTATAAAATGGCAGATCAGGAGCTTCAGAAGAAACTCTTTGCAATTGGCGGAAAGGAATTCTCGCCCAGAGAAGATATAAAAGATCCTGTTCAGGGCGACATAAACAATGACGGTGAGTTCAGTGTTGCGGATATTGCTCTTTTGGGAAAATGGCTTTTAGCTGAACCGGATATAACACTCGACAATTGGAAGGCGGCTGACCTGTGTGAAGACGACAGATTGGACGTATACGACCTGTGCATGATGAAACAGCTGCTCCTCAACAGCTAAGAAACACTGATATACCTACGATATATCATTAAAATGCCGTGACGAAGCGCCGCACAAAATTTGTGCGGCGCTTCTTTTTTATGGCAATAATTATTCGGCGTTTATGTAAAATTAATGACTATGCAGGTGATATTATCCTCTCCGCCGTTTTTTAAAGCGTTCTGCGCAAGTACGCCTGCCGCATTGTCGATATCTCTTCCCAGAATTTTCGCGATCAATTCGTCGCTGCACATATCCGTAAGCCCGTCGCTGCATATCAGAATTTTTCCTCCGTTAGCGTTAAATTCGGGATAGGCAGGAGCTTTCAGCCCTATTCTGCGTATATCAGAGCCGAGATACGACGTCAGCCCATGAGAATCATGGCTTTTTTTCGCTTCTTCAAGCGTATATATCCCAGCCTTGACCTTACGCATTGCGAGCGTCTGATCTTCCGTGATCTGACGAAGTTCGCCGTCCTTGTAAAAATAAATTCTGCTGTCGCCAATGCTGAATGCTCTTACGGTTTCGCCGTCGATGCAAACCATCGCAAGCGTGCTGCCGCTTTTGCCGACACACATTTCCTCCGCCATATCGCAAATGCGGTTGTTGATCTCGGACGCACACAAATTTACGGCATTGTGAAGCTTATCCGCCGAAGCTTCTCGAATATATGGAAGAAACTCTGAAAAGGAAGTTACCGCGATCCTCGACGCGAGATCGCCGTAAGCTTCGCCGCCCATACCGTCGCAGACTGCCAGTATACGTCTTGTCTTATTGTCAAGCTCAAAAACATCGCAACACTTTTCCGCAAAGCGTATACCTCGGTCGTCCAGCAAGCAGTTATCCTCATTTTTACTGCGGATCTTACCTGAATCCGAAACAGCTGAAACTTTAATACAGCCGCTTTTTTTAATTGAATTTGTCATGTCTCCCCCTATAAAAATGCGATAAGGCATATCATTGCTATCAGAACTATAAAAAGCAGACAAAGCAGCAGCACGATTATAGCGGTTCTGCGTTTAGCGTCGGAATTTATGAGAACAGGTGTTTTCGCGTTTTTTCTCACGATCACATTGTACTTCGGCGCAGGATCGAAATTCTGATTTTTATTATTTTTCCTTTTGCTGTCGACTGAATTATCGGTGTTATTGCGCGAATTATTCCTGTCGCTGCGCAAGCTTGACCTATTATAGCTGTTTTTATTATCAGGTTCGGAATTTTTAATAAAATTACTGCCCGAACCGTAAGTTTCCGCAGGCTTCCGTTGAATTTTTTGCCTTTCGCTTCGGAATTTATCAAGACTCTGCCGATTTGTCCACGCTTCGTAATTTTCAATATCCGCAAGCATTTCGCTCATTGTATGATAGCGTTCCTTTGTATCATAGGCGCAGGCTTTTAAAATTATACGCGTAAAACCCGAAGAAGCGTGTTCGGGCTTGACCAGTCTTTCGCCGCGCATACGTCTGTCGAAAGCTTCTTCCTGCGGCATATGCTTCTCAAGCGGAAAGCAGAGATCGTTCATAAGCTGATAAAGGCAAATGCCGAAGGAATAAATATCAGCCTGTCTTGTATAACCGCTTATCGTACCTGCTTTTGCGCGGTAAATTTCGGGAGCGAGATAGCCGAAAGTTCCTGCGAAAGTGTTTGCTCTGTCAGATTGCTTGGCAACATTGAAATCGCCCAGCTTGTAAATTCCGTCGTCGGAAATAAAGAAATTATCCAGCTTGATATCGCGATGAATAACTTTTATATCATGGGCAGCTTTTATTCCTCTTCCTATCTGTTTGGCAAGTTCGATAATATGTCTCTCCGAAAAATCCATTTTTCCCGAACGAATAACGTCGGAAAGGCAGGTAAGCAATTCCATACGTATCAAAAAATAATAGCCTTCAAATTTTCCGTCTATGTAAAATTCTTTAAGATCTTCCTCTTCGTATGCAACTATATTCGGGCAGCCCTTGAGATTGTACATTATAGAGGATTCGGCGTCTATATATTTTTTGCGTTCCTCAATGTATGAACGTTTTCTCTGTTCATCAGCAAATAATGTATTCGATGCCGTGATAGGTTCTATTTTTAGGGCGGAAACATCAATACGGTTCATTCGTCTTGCTTCAACGCGATATACGGCGCTGAACGCGCCGCCGCCTATTCGTTCTTTTATATACCAGTTTCCCCAGAGCGGCTGCTCTATTTGTCCCTCAATTATTGATATTAGTTCATTTACTGCCATGACTCTTCTCCTTTAGTGACGATATACCCCAACACTTTAATTATACACAATTTTCACATAAATGTCAATGTTGTTGACAATATTTTACTAAATCAATAAAAAGCCTGCACCAATTATGTACAATTGGTACAGGCTGCAGGAGGTCTAATTAATTGAACTGTATCTTACATCAAAAACGGGAGAACCCTTATTTATCTGATTGTCATAGCCGTAGCCGATGCGGTGCATAAGATACGTCTCATCTTTCAGATCGTCGGGAACCCAGAATGCAAGCTGAACCTCCGCGGATTCTCCGGGAGCTAAATGAACCGCATTTTTGCTGCCTTTCTTTTCGGGAGCGGTATCCATGGAGAAGAAATTCAGCGAACCACCCAATCCCGAAACGGAATCTATATAACTATGATCTTTGTACTTAAACATTCCATAAGCAAGCGGTGTTCCGTCTTGAACCACGAACAGCGTAGGCTCGATTCCGATTTCATTTTCAACATCGCGGGTATTGGTAAACGTTGCCTTGATTTTCAGAATGTGCATTGGAATACTTTCCTGAGCAATCACTTCGTCTTTCGAAGTAACGCCGTTGCCGTATTCAACAATGCTGCGGATATTTTCAACGATGCTGCCGTTTTCGTCCATGTAATGGCTGTAATCCGCATACATTCCGATGGAGTCGGTATTTATGCCGTCGAAATTGTCGATATATTCGGCAGAATCAAGGGTAAACGAAAAGCCGCCAAACTCTTCGTTATTGTCATAATATGCCGTGTCGCCAATATTAACTACATTCATATTTTCAACATTCTTCAAAGTTTCCTCATAACTCGATGTTGAACTGTTATCCTTATCAAGGAACGGAATATAGTCATTGTACCTTTTCTCCTCGGTTTGGATAAGCTCCATGTTGTCGATAAGCTTCAGCATATCTTCCTCGCTTATATCGTCGCTCAGGTATATCACGGCAAGATAAGAAGTTTCCCCGAACGTCACGAATATTTGTCTGCTGAAACCGGGCTGTTCGCTGTTCGCGCCGGCTATGGTCATATCTATGATATTCTCCGTGCGGTAATTTATCATAGCCGTCTTATCGCCGCTTGTGTAATTTTCGCAATTCTCGGAAAACGGCAGATCAATATTTATATTCGTATCTTTCGGAAGATCATAAAATTGAACCATGATCTCGCCGTTCGTTTCCTTGTTGACATAGGGGAAGTTGACAAAAGGCTCGTATTCAGAGACAGGGTCGATTATGATGTTATCTCCGAGAATGGTATCCTCCCTGACATATCCGTCTGGAAGCCAGTTAAAGCGATAATACATAAACTTTTTGTCGCTGTTCTCGGCTATCGGCTCGGAAATCGATTCGGGAGTGCTTATCTGGACGGTAGTCTGGTAATTATCCGTCTTGGAGATGTTAGCTGAAATGCGGTTATACGCATAAACGGAAGTCGGTATCAGCGCGATCGCAGCGACGGAAGCAACTGCGGCGGCGATGATTTTTGTTCTTTTTCTGTCAGTATTTTTTGTCATGGTAATACCTCTTTGCATTCGCTCTTTCCGCAGTTCATAATGCGCGGAAAAATCATGTGTGTCATCGGAGGAAAACGCTTCCTCAACAATTTTATTCCAATCATGTTTATTCGGAAAGCTTTTTGTTTTCATGAAAAAATTCCTCCTTAATAAGCAGTTTTTTTCTTGCCCGCTCATATCTTTTGCGGACGTTGGATTCTGTCATGTTCAGAGATTTCGCGACCTCTCGCCACGTCATTTCCTCCGAACATCTTAAAAGAATTATTTGTCTGTCTGTTTCTCCGAGAGAATCAAGCATTCTCTCGGTTTTGTCACTAAAAATTATGTCATTGTAATTTTCCGAAGTATCGGGAATTTTTTCGAATTCCTCTTCTGATTCCGTAAAATAATTATTAAATCTCATTTTCCGCCTGTATATGTCGATAGCGGTATTTTTCAGAGTTTTAATAACATAGCTTTTGGTTTTCGGAGAATCCGGCTCGCCTATTTTCCCGATTTTGGGAATTATCCGCATAAAAGCGTCGGAAACCGCGTCCTCAGCCGCCGCCGAGTCCTTCAAAACCGCATAGGCGATCCTGTACATAGGCTGCTCGTAAATCTCAAATAGCCTTTTCAGTTTTGCTGATTCTTCTTTTGTCATCTTATCACCTCTGTTTGAGACGTCTCATATATAATAACGTTTCCAATACCATTATTTGTGACAGATTCTAAAAATAGATATAAAAAACTTCCGTACCTGTTATAAGTACGGAGTTTTTCATTATGTATGGGAATTTTTCTTATGATAGATCTGCTTTCATTTTTGTTTTAAATGCAAATGACGAAATAAATAATATAAAGGCTGCACATATCGTTATAATAATTATAGGAATGATAAAATCATTGATTCCGAATTCAAGAGAAATTGCCGATCTTGCGGTTTTTGTGCAGTAATAAAAAGGGAGACAACGGCAGATTTTCAGAATAACTCCCCCCGTGGAATCTGCGTCCAACCAGATTCCACCTAAAAATGAGCCGAGAGAAATTACTATCGAACACAATCCGGGAGCAGTCTTTTCATTAAAAAGAGTTCCGAAAAGAAGTCCGAATCCGATAAACATAAGCGATGAGGGAATTACCGCTGCAACTGACAAAAGAAGTCCGATCGGGGAAATACCGGTCGACGTAATCAGTGAGATTACGAACGAAACCATATAAGAGGCAATAGTTTGAACTGCCGAAATAATTACCATAGGGCAGATATATCCGCCGATGAAATCCGACGACTTCATCGGCGATGCGTATAATCTCACCAGAAATGCTCCGCTGCGGTCTTTGGCAACGGTCATCGCGGTGAAAAGCATTGTAAATGTCTGTCCGAAAATCGCTATTCCGCCTGCAAGATTATCAATTCTGAAAATCGTCATGCCCGCTTCTTTCGGAATGCTTTGATTGACGACAGTCATGACGACGAGCATGACAACGGGGAATCCGAGACAGAAAATATAACTTAGCGGATCGCGGGCGATTTCCTTGATATTCCGCGAAGCAAAGGCTTTTATTTTAAACATTGCGAACGCTCCTTTCCGCAATTTCAACAAAGGCGTTTTCAAGTCCCGACTTTCCTGCGATTTTTTCGATTTTCTGAAGAGAGCCTATAGCGGCGATTTTTCCGCTTATCATAATGGCGATCTTATCCGAAAGCCGCTCGGCTTCCTCCATATTATGAGTAGTAAGAATTATGGTTATCCTGCCTTTGAGAGACTCTATGGCGCTCCACAATTCACGGCGAGCAAGCACATCAAGACCCAGTGTAGGCTCGTCTAAAAAGAGAATTTTCGGCTCGCTTATCAGCGCCATGGCAATTGAAAGCTTGCGTTTCCAACCGCCCGAAAGAGTTTTTGCGCGGGAATTTTCAACATCTCTCATGTTAAATGTGGAGATCATTTCAGCAGTGCGGGATTTTATCTTATTTTTATCAAATCCGTAAACAGCGGCGGTGAATTCAAGATTTTCGCGAACTGTAAGATTTTCCGCAACGGAAGTTTCCTGCGGAGAAATTCCGATAAGTGGCTTTACGGAATCGCTTTCGGAAACGCAGTTTTTTCCGTTTATCATCGCCGAGCCGCCCGTCGGAGTTGAAAGGCAGGAGAGCATACGAATAGTGGTGGTTTTTCCTGCGCCGTTCACGCCTAAAAGCGCGAAAAGCTCGCCCTCTTCAACATAAAACGATATACCGTCGACGGCTGTTTTCTCCTTGAATTTTTTCGTAAGATTTTTTACTTCTGCTGCTTTCATGATTCTTTTTCCTCGTTCTTTTTTCGAGCGGATTTATCTTTCATACGACTGATATTTCCCGAAATACTTCCTAAATTTACAAGAGCTATCCCCTTACCCTCATCGCCGAGAACAAGAATATTATCTCCCTCTTTAATTCCAAAAACGCTGCGGCAATTTGCAGGAAGAGTGATCTGCCCCTTACTGTTAAGCTTCACGCAGCCGAAAATATGCTTGCCGTCGCCTATGTTTTCCTCCTCGCCGACGCTTCTCACCAGAAGATCGACAGTCGTCTCATAAATATCGGCAAGGCGAATGCAGCTTTCAATATCGGGCAGGGTTTCGCCTTTTTCCCATTTTGCCACAGCCTGACGTGAAACCCCTAATTTTTCGGCAATTTCCTCCTGCGTAAAGCCGCTCTGCTTGCGGAACATCTTCAATCTGCTGAATTGTATAGTCATAATTTTTGCTCCTTGAGATAATATCGGTTTATCTGTTTATAATTATATCACAGGAAAAATGTAACGTCAACCAACCCAAAATAACATCAATGTTAAAATCGGTTGCATTTTACGAATTTGCCATTTGTGCATAACAAAAAAGGAGTTCGCAAAATCATGCGAACTCCCTGTGCTGTTTTTACTTGAGATTCTTGATAACATTGGCGAATTTAAGCGCCAGCTCAATGCTTCCGTCAACTTTAAGCTTGCCGAAAGTGAAAGCGGCAACGGCGTCAAGCTTGCCATTGATAAGCTTGATAAAATTATCCTGCTTCATGGAAATAGTGCAGTTTGTATCATTGTAGCGATAAGGCATTATCTCGCCTTTTCCGTTTTTAATGGAGATGTAGAAGATTCCCGGCTCACGCTTCTGATCGTCGTTGTCGATATCGGGTGCGGACACGTCGGTCATACGGAAATTAACGGCTAAATCTTCCGTATCTGCGGAGTTCATACCTGCTGCCATTTCGCGGAGCATTTCTAAAAGTTCACTGAATTTCATAATTATTTACCTTTCTTTTTACTTATATAGATGTTTTTTCTTCAAGGAATTTCACGAGATCGTCGATCGCAACACGCTCCTGCTGCATCGTATCGCGGTCGCGGACGGTTACGCAATTGTCCTTTTCGATCGTATCGAAATCAACGGTAATGCAGAAAGGCGTACCGATCTCATCTTCACGGCGGTATCTCTTACCGATAGAACCCGCTTCGTCGAAATCGCACATGAATTTCTTGGAGAGCATATCGTAAATTTCCTCAGCCTTGGGAGTGAGCTTCTTAACAAGAGGAAGTACGGCGCATTTGAACGGAGCAAGAGCAGGGTGGAAATGCATAACGGTGCGTATCTCTTTCTTCTCATTGCCGTTCTTGTCCGTGGAAACAAGCTCTTCCTCGTCGTAAGCTTCCGTAACGATAGAGAGGAAAAGTCTCTCAACGCCAAGAGACGGCTCGATAACATAGGGAATGTACTTCTCGTTCGTTTCGGGGTCGAAATATTCAAGAGATTTTCCGCTGGTGTTGATATGCTGAGTAAGATCGTAATCGGTACGGTCTGCAACGCCCCAGAGTTCGCCCCAGCCGAATGGGAAGAGATACTCAAAGTCCGTGGTAGCCTTGGAATAGAAGCAGAGTTCCTCGGGATCGTGGTCGCGGAGTCTGATATTTTCTTCTTTCAGACCGAGCGTGAGCAGGAAATCCTTGCAGAATCCGCGCCAGTAGCTGAACCATTCAAGGTCCGTGCCGGGCTTGCAGAAGAATTCAAGCTCCATTTGTTCGAATTCACGAACGCGGAAAATGAAATTTCCGGGAGTGATTTCATTTCTGAAAGATTTACCCACCTGCGCAACGCCGAAAGGCACTTTTTTACGCGTAGTGCGCTGGATATTTGCGAAATTTACGAAGATTCCCTGAGCGGTCTCGGGACGGAGATAAAGCTCCGACTTGCTGTTTTCGGTAACGCCCTGAAAAGTTTTGAACATCAGGTTGAACTGACGGATATCAGTGAAATTACGCTTTCCGCAGTTGGGACAAACGATATTCTTCTCATTGATATACGTCGTCATCTGCTCGTTAGACCAGCCCGCAACGTTAGTGCCGTCGAAATCTTCGATAAGATTATCGGCGCGGTGACGCGTCTTGCATTCCTTACAGTCCATGAGCGGATCGGAGAAACCGCCGATATGACCCGAAGCAACCCAAGTTTGAGGATTCATAAGGATAGCGGAATCAAGACCGACGTTGTACTTGTTTTCCTGCACGAATTTTTTCAGCCAGGCTTTTTTGATATTGTTTTTCAGTTCAACACCAAGAGGGCCGTAATCCCATGTATTGGCGAGACCGCCGTAAATTTCCGAACCGGGATAAACAAAGCCTTTGGATTTGCAAAGATCGACGATCTTGTCCATGATTTTATCTGAATTTTTTAGCATTTTTACTACCTCTTTCAATTTTATCGATAATTAAGTATACCGCAAATCAGCCGATTTGTCAATATCAATAATAATAATTTGTGGGTTCGCCTTTAGGTCCGACATATGTAAGATTTTTATCAAATCCCATGGCAATTACAAGGAAAAACGGAAAGAAGATCATAAGCACATTCCAGACTGTAGATTTTCCGAAAGATTTTCCGAGCATAAAGTGAGTATATCCGCTGAGACCTGCCAGCGCAAGACTGACCGCCATGGATATTAAAGAGAAGATAATAACGAAAATCGAAGCTGTGATGTTATCAGTACCGACGAACACCTGAGCGACTTGAATCAACACTGAAATCACCACGCTTGCCGCTGACGCTCCTACCGTCAGCCAGCCGATGAGATCGTTTCCCGTGGCGATCTGGGCGATCTTAAACGTATTATAATATGGAATGATAGCTTTCCAGCCCTCTACCCCTGCTTTCTCGAAGAGCTTCCAGTATGCAATAATAGTTACGATCCCGACTGCGAGCGCTACGAGCATTATAATTCCGTAAACGGCTAATACTATCAGCAAAGCTACTCCAAAGGCATCCGGTGCAGATGAATAAGTATACATTTATAAACCTCTTTTCATATCATAATTTATACTACCCTCTATTATAGTCTGCTCGGCACTTTTTACCATAATTCTGTCAATAAAAGCGTCCGTTTTGTGCAGTCGTACGAACTTTAATTTTGAACAGGCATTTTTGGATACTTTTTAGGCATTAATATGTAGGGGATCATAAATTCCATCGGTCGTCGCGAATTCTCGACAGGCATATTCTCTCCTATCAGTTCGGTTGGCACTTCGGCTTCGCAGAGGTGTCCAACGGTTAGAAGAGGGTTGATATATTTGATCTATTAAGTAATTATATCCCATTTTATATAATTTGTCAATAGCATTTTTTAATAAATTCATATTATATAGTACGACAATTGTATCGTTCTGTAAGAAATATTGTTAATTGTTAGTAAAAGTAACTATTGGCACCTTAGTTTATGCGTGATATAATATAAAAAAGTAAAAATAAAGGGTGGTTTCTCATGAAGAAAAAACTAATTGCAGCTTTAACCGCACTCACCGCGGCTTGCGTTGCAGTTACCTCGTTAGCTGCGTATGCCGCGTATAGAGATCCTGACGGCTACAGCGGTCTCACTGCATCAGACGCACTTTACGTTCAACAATTCCTTGCAGGCAGGATTCCTACATACAATCTGAATGCCATGGACGTTGATCAGAATGGTATTATCAGCGAAATGGATTCAGACAAAATTCTTCACTATTTAACTAATAAGGATAACCCTATTCTTCCCGAAGCCCCAGCCGGCGACGATACTACGACGCTCAAAACCATTGAGACTCGCACTTATCGCAAACACAACTACAGCAGTAGCAATTCGACTTCTTACTCGTCTTACACGATAAACGAATCTACTATTAATAGCGCAACATCAGGAAATATAACAAATCCCGATTGTATGCCGATGAAAATTATCGGCAATAACAACATGATCAGAGATACTGATACTGCTGTTGTAAAATTATCTATTGGCGGTACGGGATTTATCGTGGGAGACCACGTTATTGCGACAGCGGCTCATTGTGTTTATAATAATGGATTCATTGACAATACAATTGAGATCGTTGACGAAAACAATAATGTTATCAACAGCTTCCATGCAGAATCTGTACACATTCCAGACAATTATGTCATATCTACTGCTCAAAATGTAAAAAACAGACATGACTATGCTTTGCTGTATGTTCCGTCAGTTGATTTAAGTGAATACGGAATGTTCTCTCTTGGAATTGCTACAGATGGTTATCTTAATAATACTAATAATCAGGTAATCGTTTCGGGATTTCCACAGAAGTATCCTAATGAATATCCCGACGGAAATGGAGATGCTTACGGTTTGAGGTTTAAAGCTTCCGGAAGCGTTCAATATAACGGTGATCCTTATCGCTTGAGTTATAACGCTGATACTGCCGGTGGTGACAGCGGCGGTCCTGTTTATGTGGAAGAAGGCTTTAAGCCTGTAGGTCATCCATGGAATGAATACAAAACAGTTATTGGTATTAATACGCATGAGTCAAGATATTACGATTACAATCTTGGCGTAAGAATAATCCCTGAATTACTCGCATTCTATAACAATAATAAAAATCTTTAAAAAGGAGACTGAATTATGAAAAAACTTGTTTCAACCTTAACAGCACTTACTCTCACTCTCGCCTCTATTGTGGCTTTGTCGTCCAACGCTGTTATTTATATTTACGATTCAGATTCAGACAACTATCAGGATGTTCTGGATGGTTATAGTCTCATTGATACGGATATTGCGAAAAGTTACTTCCATTATTGGAGTGATATTGAAAAATTTAATAAATTTTACAGCAATGAAAACGGTTCTGATTTGATGGCTATACATCAGCTTAGTTCAATCGTTGTTTTTAATCCTGCGGACGGAGTTTCAGAAAAGGAGATTCGAAGTGTAGTTCAGGGTTATTGTGATGATAAAGAAACAGATTTACATTACAATGCTGCAAAAAGAACTATATCCGCCCTGGCTGAACCGGATTACGAATATGAAATATATACAACCGGATACGGAAGCTTTAGCGAACCGGAATACAGCGTTAAAATTGATGACGCTAAAAACATCTGTAAAATTCTCAAAGAGAAAAATCTTATATCAGGATTTAAATACATTAACAGAAACCAAATAACATATCTCTACTCCAGCTACACAGACTATCCGCTGACTTCTTGCTTTTTGTTAGCTTCTGAAGCTGAAAAAAGCTCTCTTATTCAAAGTTATATGACAGAAAACTTACCAGATTGGGAAGTGAAAGTTAAAGAACATGAAGGCGGCACTCAGACTATTCAGATTGTTCCGCCAAATGAAAATACTTCAGTCGAGGAGCTTATGGAGTTTTCAATAAAGATTAATGAAGCTTGTGGCGATACTATTTTTCATGGTGACTATACAAGTCCTACAGCTTTGGGTGATTCCAGTTCACTCGGTTCAAGCATAGATATGTATAACGCAGTACTCGGCGATGCAAACTGCGACGGCTCTGTAAATATAGCGGATTCAACTCTTATATTGCAGTGCCTTACAAATGCTGATGAATACAGCCTGTCCGATCAGGGCAGATATAACGCAGACGTATACGGCAGCTGCGACGGCGTTACAGCAGCGGACGCTCTTGAAATCCAGAAGCTTGATGCAAATGTTATTGATGATTTCGAATAAAAATTTCAGCCCCCTGAATTTCAGAGGGCATTTTTTTGAGTTTTACAATTTATTTATTTCCGTACCCTGACGAGTTTCCTTGACTTCATAGCCAAGAGTCGCGATCTTATCACGAATCTCGTCCGCAAGCGCGAAATTCTTCTCCTTGCGCGCAGCCTTGCGCTGTTCAACAAGTTCAAGAACCTCGGCGGGGATTTCTTCGGCAGGCGCTTCGATAATTTTTCTTGCATTCTCAATAAGATCAAGACCGAGAACCTTGTCGAATTCCTCAAACAGGGCAAGCTTAGTGAAATTATTCGCCGATGATTTCAGTACGTCGTAAATAGCCGTAATTGCCAGCGCCGTATTCAGATCGTTACCGAGAGCGTCGTTGAATTTAGCCATAAGCCTGTCATATTCGTCCTTGTCAAGCGGTTCGTAAGAATCGGAGATAAGGGGCTTTATTTTCGCGATAAGCTTAGTGTAGGTAGTCTTTGCGTTTTCCATATTTTCCCACGAAAAAACAAGCGACTTTCTGTAGTGCGACTGCAAGCAGAAGAATCTGTAGATAACGGGAATATAGCCCTTTTCTTCCAAAAGCGATACCGTAAGAAATTCGCCGCTGGACTTGCTCATTTTTCCGCTGTTGGTGTTGAGATGAAGCACATGGAACCAGTAATTGCACCATTCATGACCGAGATAAGCTTCGCTCTGGGCGATCTCGTTTGTGTGATGCGGAAAAGCATTGTCGATTCCGCCGCAGTGAATATCGAGATATTCGCCGAGATTTTTCATGCTTATGCAGGAGCATTCTATATGCCAGCCGGGATAGCCGACGCCCCACGGGGATTCCCATTTAAGTTCCTGATCGTCGAACTTTGATTTTGTGAACCACAGTACGAAATCGGCTTTATTGCGCTTATTGTCGTCCTCTTCAACGCCCTCGCGAACTCCGACGGCAAGATCTTCCTCCTTGAAATCGTTGAACACATAATATTTATCAAGCTTCGAAGTATCGAAATAAATATTTCCGCCTGCTTCATAAGCGAATCCTTTTTCCATGAGAACGCCGATAACACGTATGAATTCGTCGATGTAAGTCGTTGCGGGAACTACGACGTCGGGAGTCTTGATGTTGAGTTTTTTGCAGTCGTCGAAGAATGCGTCGGTATAGAATTTCGCGATCTCCATAACTGTTTTATGCTCGCGTTTTGCGCCCTTAAGCATTTTATCGTCGCCCGTATCGCCGTCGCTTGTAAGATGACCGACGTCGGTGATATTCATGACGCGCTTCACATCAAGACCGGTAAAACGCAGATATTTTTCGAGAATATCCTCCATGATATAGCTGCGCAGATTGCCGATATGAGCGAAATGGTACACAGTCGGACCGCAGGTGTACATACTTACCTTGCCTGCCTCCCGCGGAATAAATTCTTCTTTTTTACGTGTCAGAGAATTGTATAGCTGCATATAAAATATCCTTTCTTAGTATTAAACATTTTCCCTTGCAATTTCAACTTTGTGATTTCAACTTTGCAATTTCCTTTTTCAAACCGTCTACCTGCGCTTGCAAACGACATATTTCAAGAGAAACGGGGTCGGGGATATGAACCTGATCTATATCTGCGGTAACCTTATGAACGCGCTTTCCGTTCATTTTTACGATATGAGCCGGAACTCCCACAGCAGTGCAGTTATCGGGGATAGCGTTGAGAACTACGGCGTTGGCGGCGATCTTAACGTTATTCCCTACAGTGAACGGCCCGAGAACCTTTGCGCCTGCGCCCACGAGAACGTTATTGCCGAGAGTAGGGTGACGCTTGCCCTTATCCTTACCCGTTCCGCCAAGTGTAACGCCTTGATACAAAAGGCAGTTATCGCCTATTACAGCCGTTTCACCGATAACTACTCCCATACCGTGATCTATGAAAAGCCCTTTTCCGATAGTTGCGCCGGGGTGAATTTCAATGCCCGTCTGTTTTCTTGCCCATTGCGAAATAATACGCGCCGCAGTATATTTTTTGCGTTTATAGAACCAATGTGCCATACGATAACAGCGTATTGCTTTCAAAGTGGGGTATGTCAGAAGAATTTCTACTGCGTTTCTTGCGGCAGGGTCGCTTTCCCTGATGAGGGCTATATCTCGTTTTATGGTTTTAATAAAATCAAACAATGGCTTTTCCTCCGATCATTTGTGACAGCGCATGCCCTAAGGAAATGCGCAAGTTATTTTGGCACAATTCCTAATTAAATTTAAGCGCGTTTGTATTTTCAAGCACTTTCAGCAGAGTAAAACGTGCTTCATCGCGATATTCGGGCTTTGCCATGTAGTACATATATGTTTCTATAATATTCAGATGGCTCGAAGTGCGTCCCTCTATTTTGAACTGCTCAAAGCCCATAGGCACATATTTTTCCCAAATATCATCAGGAGAAATATGTGTGCAAAGATTTCTGATCTCGAATATGCCGCGCTGAGAATACGGACAGTCGCGAAAATGTTCGGGATCGTACTTTGAGGGATCGAACGGCAGATTCGGATACTTTTTGATATGCTCGTTGTAAGCTATCTGCTGTTCGCCAATAGAACGGTAATGCGCGGAACGACGCGGACAATTCGGCTCGCAGCAGGCGTTTACCAGAAGTTCGCAGTCTGCTTTTCGCGGAAGCTTTTCCAGCACCTCGAAATTGTTGTTGAGATCGTAGTCAACAACGACTATGCTGTAATCCTTTTCAAGCTCTTCCTTTAATTTTTCGGGGTCGGTTATTCTCTTGCAGGTAGAGCTTGTAAGCTTATATTTGGGGAAATTATTTCTGATATAATTTTCAAGCAGCGGAGACATTACGATAGCTTCGTTAAGCCCGTTGTCAGCCAGCGTAAGAATCATATTGCAGAAAGGATCGCTGAGATGCTTCTTTTCCAGCGCAGGGTTTGTAAATGTGAAGCGCAGCGGAATACCGCGGTCGTTGAACGCCTTGATGACCTGTTTTACGAAGGAACGGTCGCAAACTCCGCCCTGCGTACGTCCGCCGTTCCACACTGCAGGAGGAAATACGCCGTAAAACGACGCTATTTCAACGCCCTCGCGGAAAAATTCAGGGCGGTTTTTAAGCATATCCGCGAACATTAAATTTAATTTGAATCGCCCGGCGAAATCGGGCAGATGAAAACGTACTCTCATAAAATCTCCTTTAGAACTTGTTCTCATATATTGCAGACGTCGCCGCGTTCATTGGCAATTACATATCCTGCGGCTTCAACTTCTTTTTTCAGATTAGCAAGCCCCTCTGCGGCTTCAGTTCCCGAGGAAAGCTTGTTGTTGTACAACTCATATTTATCGCGCATATCCTTCGGGGAAAGATTAGGCATTATTACGTTGCAGCCCGTTTGCAGTCCCTTTGACCTGCCGTCTTTCGAGATCGTCGCAAGCGCAGTAGTTGCAGGAAGAAGAACAGTCGGAAACATAAGCCTGATAATTCCGAGCAGACGCAGTGTAAGTTCCGCCGTTCCGCCTTTTTCATTTGCAAAAGGCGTATCGTGATGCGGAACGAAAGGTCCTATTCCTATCATATGAGGACGAAGCTGCTGCATAAATCTAAGATCGGCAATAATATTTTCCGTAGTCTGAAACGGCGCGCCTACCATAAATCCCGCGCCCACCTGATAACCAAGCTCTCTTAAATTATACAGGCATTTCACGCGGTTGTCAAGAGTCATTTCCGATGGATGCAGCTTACCGTAAAGATCGCTGTCGGCGGCTTCATGGCGCAGAAGATAACGATCTGCACCTGCATTACGCAGCCGCTTATAGCTTTCATAGCTTCGTTCGCCGAGAGAAAGCGTTACGGCGCAGTCGGGATAGCGTTCCTTGATAGCGGCGATGATTCCGCACATAAGCTCATCGGTATAATAGCTGTCCTCGCCGCCCTGCATGACGAATGTGCGGAATCCCAGTTTATAGCCGATATCGGCGGCTTCGAAAATCTGCGCTTTATTCAGTCGGCAGCGCTGCGCATTTTTATTTCCGCGCCTGATACCGCAGTAAAGGCAGTCGTTTCTGCAATATGAAGATATTTCGATAAGACCTCGCAGGAAAACTTTATTTCCGTAATGCTGCCTGCGGACTTTGTCGGCGTACAGAGCAAGCTGCTCCGAAACGCCGTCATCGTTTGAAGTAATTATCTGTTTCAGCTCCTCATCGGAAAGATCGCCCGAGTTATATAATTTTTCTATCATGATCTCAGCCGCCGTATTTCAGCATTTCGTCTATGCATTTTCTTGCGGAAGCGATAAGTTCGCCGTCCATGAGAATTTCGAAAGCTTCGCCGTTGGGATTTCCCGAAATTCCCATCAAAGAAGAATATACGTCGGGAAGAGTGGTAAGCTTCATGTTATGACATACGAGATCTTTGCTGAGAGGGTAGAATTTTTTATCGGGGCATTCGTACTGTAAATGCTCGGCAATGGAATTTTCCGTGCCGATAATAAATTCCTTTGCGTCCGATTTTTTTGCGAAATCCATAATACCGCTTGTAGATCCTACGTAATCTGCAAGCTTTGTAACGGCGGGGCGGCATTCGGGGTGAACTAGCAGAAGCGCGTTGGGGTGATCGGCTTTGGCTTTTTCCGCAGTTTTTGGGGAGATCGCCGCATGAGTAGGGCAGCCGCCCTGAAGAAGCTTTATATCCTTTTCGGGGACTTGTTCTTTCACCCAGCCGCCGAGGTTGCAGTCGGGAATGAAAAGAAGCTTATCGGCAGGCAGAGCCTTAACGATCTTCAGCGCGCTTGATGAAGTAACGCATACGTCGCACACGGTTTTCAGAGCGGCGGTCGTATTGATATAAGCGACAACGGTACGGTCAGGCTCGACAGCTTTAAGCTGAGCGATCATTTCCTTGTCCATCTGCTCAGCCATGGGACAGCCTGCGTCCTTGTTGGCGAGATAGACGTGTTTTTCGGGTGAAAGCATTTTAGCGGTCTCCGCCATAAAATGTACGCCGCAGAAGAGAATATTGTCGGCGCTGATATTTGCGGCGTCCACACTTAATTTATAGCTGTCGCCGGTAAAATCGGCGATCTCGATAATTTCCCTTGCCTGATAGCTGTGGGCGAGAATAGCTGTATTGGTTTCTTTTTTTAATTTCAGGATCGTCTCCTGCATTTCGCGAACAGTCATAAAAACCTCCGTTTCTGCGGCTGTGTATGGAAATCAATTTATGCCCTGCGGCATTGTCAAGGGGGACGCTGTCCCACTTAAGCATCCCGATATTGCTTCGCCGGTGTCCCCCCTGAGGGTACTTCGGCGAAGCAGAACGGGAGCTTAAAGTCAATGTTCTTAGGCATAGAATATTCAGGGAAATAGAGTTCTTTAATAATACCGAAAGCACAAACAGATTTCCACGGCGGCAGTTAATTATTTTTAAAGATTGGATTCGGCGATTACTTCAACTTCAACAAGAACGTTCTTGGGCAGCGTTTTGACTGCTACGCAGCTTCTTGCGGGAAGTTCCGTAAAATACTTGCCATAGATTTCGTTGAATGCGGCGAAATCGTTCATATCCGCCAGAAAGCAGGTAGTCTTTACAGCCTTTTCGAATGAAGAACCTGCTGTGCTGAGAACAGCCGCAAGATTTTTCATAACCTGCTCCGTCTGCTCCTCAATGGTAGTTGCCTCGACCGTGTTTGTGAGTGGATTTATAGCGATTTGACCGCTTGTGTATACCATTCCGTTTGAAACGACAGCCTGAGAATAAGGACCTACGGCAGCAGGCGCTTTTTCAGTATGAATTTTTATCATATTAGATTCCTCCTGTTAATCATTGGTAATTTTGAATCCGCTTGATTTCAGCGCGTTTTTGATCTGCTCGATATGCTCGTAATTTCTTGTTTCAAGCACTATCCTGAGATAGCAGCCGTTGACCGCCGAGCCTTCGTTTGCGCGCTCATGATGAATGGAAATAACGTTTCCGCCGAGATCGGCAATAATCTTCGAAACGTCCATAAGCTGACCGGGTTTATCGAGCAGTTCGATATTGAGAGTGCTGTTTCTGCCTGTCATGAGCAGACCACGCTTGATAACGCGTGAAAGTATGGTAACGTCAATATTTCCTCCCGACAGCAGGCATACGACTTTTTTACCCTTGACAGGCACCTTGTTGAACATTGCCGCCGCCACGGAAACTGCTCCCGCGCCCTCGGTAACAAGCTTCTGCTGTTCCATAAGAGCGAGAATTGCCGCCGAAATTTCATCGTCGGTGACGGTTACGATTTCATCAACGTATTCTGAAATAAGCTTGAAAGTATTTTCTCCCGGTTCTTTTACGGCGATACCGTCGGCAATTGTTGAAACGCTTTCGAGAGTTTCGATCTGACCGTCGCGTATGGAATTGAACATACTCGGCGCGCCTGCCGCCTGAACGCCGTATACCTTGATATTGGGATTCAGACTTTTGATAGCGAATGCAACTCCCGAAATAAGTCCGCCGCCGCCCACGGGAACGATAACGGCTTCCATATCGGGAATCTGCTCGATAAGTTCAAGACCGATCGTTCCCTGACCTGCGATAACGTTTTCGTCGTCGAAGGGGTGGATGAAAGTATATCCGTACTCGTCGCGCTGACGGAGAGCCTCGGCGTAAGCGTCGTCGTAAACGCCCTTGACCAGACAAACCTCCGCGCCGTAGCTTTTTGTAGCTTCAACCTTAGATATCGGCGCGCCGTCGGGAAGACAGATAACGGATTTGATACCGTTCCGCGCAGCAGCAAGAGCAACGCCCTGGGCATGATTTCCTGCCGAACAGGCAATAACGCCCTTAGCCTTTTCCTCGTCGGAAAGGCATGACATTTTGTAGTAAGCTCCGCGAACCTTGAACGAGCCTGTTATCTGAAGATTTTCCGTTTTGAGCCATATATTCGAATCAGCGTTGATTTTCGGCGCTTGTATAACGTCAGTCTCGCGAATGACCTGCTTCAGAATATATTTTGCGTGATAAATTTTATCAAGTGAAAGCATTTTTACATCTCCATAATCAATTGATTTATAAATTGTTTCGCAGTACGCGGAGAACGTCCGTTTCCTGACGATATCGCGAATTGCTCCGCTTTCAGCGATAATTCCTCCAAAGGCATATCTATCCCGTGCGCTTTTGCAAGCTCCATAGCGATAGCCGTGTAATCCTTTTTATCGGGACGGCTGAAATTTACGCGCAGACCGAATCTTGCTGAAAGAGACAGCAGCTCCTGCATTGTATCGTTGCGGTGAACGTCGTCGCCCTCGCGGTCGGAAAAGCTTTCCTTAACGAGATGACGGCGGTTGCTGGTAGCGTATATCGCAATATTATCCGCTCTTGACGAAACTGAACCCTCAAGAACGGCTTTTAACGCGCCGAAGCAGTTTTCGCCCTCTGAGAAAGTGAGATCGTCGATATAAATGATGAATTTCAGCGGATTTTCACTTAATTTGTCAATAAGTGCCGGTATATCTTTCAGCTGTTCTTTCGTTACCTCCACAAGCCGCAGCCCCATGTGCGCATACTCATTTACAGCAGCTTTTACCGTTGAGGATTTTCCCGTACCCGCGTCGCCATACAGTAAAGCATTCTGAGCGTGTTTTCCTTTGGCGAGAGCGAGAGTATTTGCTATGACAGCCTGTCGCTGTCTTTCATAGCCGAAAAGTTCCGAAAGCCGCTGTGGATCGGGATATTTTACGGGTACGGGTTCGCCGCCGCGGAGAATAAACATGGTATGCTTGGCAAAATGACCGTAGCCATAACGCCCGATATTTTCAATGCGGCTTTTGTATTCGGAAACGAAATCTACGGCGGAACATTTCCACTCGGGAAGAGCAATACAGCGGTAATATCCGAATTGCAGTTCCTCCGGAGTAAGCTGCGAAATTTTTTGCAGAATGTCAAGTTCGTTGAGAACTGCCGCTTCAATACACTCGCTGAAATTTCTGCTGTTGGATTTTCCGATTATATAAAAATTTTCATCTTCACATACTGCGCGGAAGATATATTTGCTGAGATCGGAGCCGTATTTGTACAGCTCCGAAACGAATTCAGCATAACTGTTGATGTTAAAGCTGCCGTTTTCGCCTTGCTCGCCAATAAGCTTTGCAAGGGCAGCTATCACGGGATCTTTCAGAAGTCCGCGAAAAACCGCAAGAGAAGAGAGTCCGCAGTAAAGATCGTCCAGCTTTTCACGAATGTTGCCCATTATAATGCCTCTAATATTTTTTCTGTGATTTCCGTGCAGGTAAGAGGAGTACCTTCGGAATTACCCATAAGATCGGCAGTTCTCCAGCCTGCATTGAGAACATCGTCAACAGCCTTTTCGATAGCGTCGGCTTCGTCTGCAAGACCGAATGAGAATCGGAGCATCATAGCCGCAGAGAGAATAGTTGCGATCGGATTAGCCTTGTTCTGACCTGCAATATCGGGTGCAGAACCGTGTATAGGCTCGTACATTCCGCGTGTAGTTGCGCCCATTGAAGCTGAAGCAAGCATACCGATAGAACCAGTGATCTGCGAAGCTTCATCGGAAAGAATGTCGCCAAACATATTCGAAGTAACGATAACGTCAAACTGACGTGGATTGCGGACAAGCTGCATAGCCGCGTTGTCAACAAACATATCGCTGTATTCAACCTCGGGATATTCCTCGGCAAGCTTGTGCATAGTCTTTCTCCAGAGACGTGAGGATTCCAGAACGTTTGCCTTGTCAATACTGCAAAGCTTCTTGTTTCTCTTCATTGCGGAATCGAATGCAACTCGTCCGATACGCTCGATCTCAGTAACGCTGTACGCTTCCGTATCGTAAGCTTCCTCGCCGTATTTACCCTGTCTGTAACCGCGGTCGCCGAAGTAGATACCGCCGGTAAGTTCGCGGACGATCATGAGATCGAAACCGTCGCCGACTATCTCGTCTTTTAGCGGAGAAGCGTTTCTGAGAGCGGGATACAGCTTGGCAGGACGGAGATTTGTGTAAAGCTCAAGAGCGGAGCGGATTCCGAGAAGAGCCTTTTCGGGGCGGTTTTCACCCGGCTGATCGTCCCATTTTGGACCGCCTACCGCGCCGAGAAGAACGCTGTCGCTTGCAAGACAGCCGTCAACAGTTTCCTGCGGTAAGGGCTTGCCCGTTGCGTCGATAGCGCAGCCGCCGATCAGATAAGGTGTGAAATTGAATTTATGACCGAATTTTTCAGCCGTTTTTTCAAGTACGGCAACGGCGCTGTCCACGATCTCGGGACCTATTCCGTCGCCTTTTAACAATGCAATGTTAAATTCCATTTTTTGATCTCCTTATTATAAATATTCTTCATAATCAGCGCCGACATAAGCAAGACTGCCATTTTTTATAACAAATCCGACAACTTCGCCCCAGTCGCCCTCGCCCTCGATTATATAAGATATTCCGTCGTCTTCGGGAACGTCGATCATCATTGAAGTAAACCAGCAGTATTCAAGAATATCCCTGACATTTTCGAGTTCGTATTCTTCTTCACAGCTTTCAATAATGCCCTCGCAGATTTCGTCGATCACATCATCAGGAAGCGAGTTGAAATGCTCAATGCACTTTTCGGTGTAGTCGATAATATCGCCGGTTTTGATACATACAACAAGTTCCTTTTCACCGTCATTGCTGAAAAAACTGCTTGTGAAAGTCCCCTCCAATATTTCTTAATTGGGAGCGATTTGCCTAAGATTTTTAATTATATCACTCATTATTTTATAACTCCGTCGGCGATAGACTTGATAAGACCGCCGTTTTCGATAATTTTCTGAACGAATTCGGGGAACGGTTCTGTTTTGAATTCCGCGCCTGTTGTGAGGTTGCGGATAATGCCGTTGTCCAGATCGGCTTCGACCTTATCTCCCTCGGATATCCCGTCTACAGCTTCGGGGCATTCAACGATAGCAAGACCGATATTTATGGAGTTTCTGTAGAAGATTCTCGCGAAGCTCTTTGCGATAACGAGTGAAACGCCGCTTGCCTTGATAGCAATGGGAGCGTGTTCACGGGAAGAACCGCAGCCGAAATTCTGACCGGCTGTAATAATATCGCCGTCCTGAACGCGGCTTACGAAAGTCTTGTCGAGGTCTTCCATGCAGTGAGAAGCAAGTTCTTTGTGATCGCTGGTGTTAAGATAGCGAGCAGGGATTATAACGTCGGTATCAACGTTGTCGCCGTATTTGATAACATTTCCTGTATATTTCATTTTCCCATGACCTCCCAAGGACTTGTTATTTTGCCTGTAACCGCGCTTGCAGCCGCAGTAGCAGGACTTGCGAGATAAATTTCGGATTCAACGTGACCCATTCTGCCGACGAAATTACGGTTAGTCGTAGCAACTGCGCGTTCGCCTGCCGCGAGAATTCCCATATATCCGCCGAGACACGGACCGCAGGTTGGGGTTGAAACTACCGCGCCGCTTTCGATGAATATTTTCAGAAGTCCCTGTTCCATAGCGTCAAGGTAAATTTTCTGGGTTGCGGGAATTACGATAACGCGAACTCCCTTTGCGCACTTTTTGCCTTTCATGATCTCGGCAGCTTCCTGTAAATCTTCCAGTCTGCCGTTTGTGCATGATCCGATAACGACCTGATCTATCTTAATATCTCCGAATTCGCCGAAAGTTTTGGCATTTTCGGGAAGATGCGGGAACGATACGGTAGGCTCGATCTCGTCAAGGTTTATATTTATAACTTCGTCGTAAACAGCGTCGTCGTCAGCCTTGAAAATCACTGGTTCAGCGCCGTTATGCTCCTTTATGTAATCGAGAGTGATCTGATCAACCTCGAAAATGCCGTTCTTTGCGCCTGCTTCAATAGCCATGTTGGCGATGCAGAGACGATCAGCCATGGAGAGTGAAGAGAGTCCCTCTCCCGTGAATTCCATTGAACGGTAAAGCGCGCCGTCAACGCCGATTTTTCCTATTATGTGCAGGATAACGTCCTTGCCCGAAACATACTTGCGGAGCTTGCCCGTAAGATTGAACTTGATAGCCGACGGAACCTTGAACCAAGCCTTGCCGATAGCCATTCCGCAAGCCATATCAGTCGAGCCTACGCCCGTTGAGAATGCTCCCAATGCGCCGTAAGTGCATGTGTGAGAATCCGCGCCGATAACGCAGTAACCTGCGGAAACCAGACCTTTTTCGGGGAGCAATGCGTGTTCGATACCCATTTCGCCTACGTCGTAGAAATTTGTAACATCGTTTTCACCGCAGAAATCGCGGCACATTTTGCACTGCTCTGCCGCCTTGATATCCTTGTTGGGAGCGAAGTGATCCATTACCATGGTCACCTTGTCCTTATCGAAAACTCCGTCTTTGTTGAGTTTGGAAAATTCCTTGATAGCTACGGGCGATGTAATATCGTTGCCGAGTACCAGATCGAGATTGGCAAGAATAAGCTGTCCTGCCTGAACCGAATCAAGTCCTGCATGAGCCGCAAGAATTTTCTGCGTCATTGTCATACCCATGTTTATCATTCCTTTCAAATATTAATTTAGATATCACTTTTAGAACCTGTCCACATAGGAAGTTACGCACATCTTTTCGGCAAATTTTTATGATGACTGCGTTAAAAATCCTTGACAGGCGTCAGCCTGCCTGCGGATTTTTGCCTTGTCCTCGTAAAAATTATGCTCGAAAATCCGCACATAATTCCTATGTGGACCGGTTCTTAAATCAGAATTTATTTCTTTATAAATTGGGTATCTGAATCGGGGATTCCGTTTTCATCTGAAATGAAACGCTCAACCTCCATATGCAGATCATATTTTTCTCTAAGAAGTATTATTGTTTTCATCATAGCTGAAGCATGATGTTGGTCAATTGACTTTTGATCCTTCCAACTGTCGATAAGTAATACGGTTTCCGTATCATTTAATGGAAAGAAGTATTCATATCTTATATTGCCTTCCTCGTTACGAATTAATTGTGCAGTTCCGCTGCTTTCCATTTCATCGACAAATTTTCTTGCATTTCCATTTTCTCCGCTATAATATATATTAACAGTTATACCCATTATCAGTCCTCCGGTAAATCCTGATTTACAGAAATAAGCTTACTTGTTGATGATAGCGCCCTTATCAGCAGAGGAAACCATAGAAGCATAACGTTTGAGATAGCCCGTGATGTTTTCCTTTTTCCTGATAGGCATAGTCTTTCTGCGCTCTTCAAGTTCTTCGTCGGAAACTTCAAGATTAATGCTGTAATTGGGGATATCTATAGAAATAATATCGCCGTCCTTGACATAAGCGATAGTTCCGCCGTTTACAGCTTCGGGGGAAACATGACCGATAGCCGCGCCGCGGGTTGCGCCGCTGAAACGTCCGTCCGTGATAAGTGCAACAGTCGAGCCGAGACCTGCCCCCTGAATCGCGGAAGTCGGCGAGAGCATTTCTCTCATACCGGGACCGCCTGCCGGACCCTCATAACGAATAACAACAACGTCTCCAGCCTTGATTCCGCCCTCGTAGATAACCTTGATAGCTTCTTCTTCGCTTTCGAAAACTCGTGCAGGACCTTTATGGCAAAGCATTTCGGGAGCAACCGCGCTTCTCTTTACTACGCAGCGGTCGGGAGCGAGATTTCCTTTAAGAACGGCAATTCCGCCTGTTTCGCTGTAGGGATTATCAATAGGACGGATAGTTTCGGGATCTTTATTTATGCAGCCCGAAATATTCTCTCCGACAGTTTTTCCCGTAACGGTCATGCAGTCAAGATTGATAAGATCTTTCTTTGAAAGCTCGTTAAGAACGGCATAAACTCCGCCTGCTTCGTTGAGATCTTCCATGTAAGTGTGACCCGCGGGAGCAAGATGACAGAGATTAGGAGTTTTCGCGCTTATCTCATTTGCAATATCAAGATTTATATTAACTCCGCATTCATTTGCGATAGCAGGCAGATGAAGCATACTGTTGGTTGAACAGCCGAGAGCCATATCAGCCGTGAGAGCGTTCATGAACGCCTTTTCCGTCATGATGTCAAGGGGGCGGATATTCTGTCTGTAGAGTTCCATAACCTGCATACCAGCCATTTTTGCAAGCTTGATTCTTTCGGAATAAACGGCAGGGATAGTTCCGTTGCCTTTGAGTCCCATGCCGAGAACTTCCGTAAGGCAATTCATGGAATTTGCTGTATACATTCCCGAACATGAACCGCAGGTCGGGCAGGCGTTGTTTTCGTATTCCTCAACGTCTTCAAGCGACATCTTGCCTGCCGTATAAGCGCCGACAGCTTCAAACATGGACGAAAGGCTTGTTTTCTTGCCCTTTACGTGACCTGCAAGCATAGGTCCACCGCTTACGAAAACAGTCGGAACATTGATTCTTGCCGCCGCCATAAGAAGTCCCGGAACATTCTTGTCGCAGTTGGGAACCATTAC
Source organism: uncultured Alistipes sp. (assembly GCA_964401315.1). GTDB lineage: Bacteria > Bacillota > Clostridia > Oscillospirales > Ruminococcaceae > Ruminococcus. Next base: position 33,295 of record CAYNYB010000010.1, on the reverse strand, counting down.
GAGAGCGTCAAAGTGATGTGCAAGAGCCATACATTCAGTGGAATCCGCAATAAGATCGCGCGTTACGAGAGAATACTTCATTCCCGTATGACCCATTGCAATACCGTCGCATACTGCGATCGCAGGGAAAACCACAGGAGTACCGCCGCCCATAGCAACGCCGAGCTTTACGGCTTCAACAATTTTATCTATATTCATATGTCCGGGTACTATCTCGTTATAAGACGAAACAATACCAACAAGAGGACGCTTCATTTCCTCTTTTGTATGTCCGAGCGCATTGAAAAGTGAACGCTGTGAAGCCTTTTCAACTCCCGAACAGAAAAAATTTTCACTCATTTTACTTCACCTTATTTTTTAATTTTTTTCGCTGTTCATCTCTGAACTCTATCAATATTTTTCTTGTCTCTTCGTCGAGAACATAGTCAAAATCATCATCGGGGTAATCAAATTCCGTTTCAGCCTGTTCATCTGTATCGTCATTTCTGCGCCTACGTCTGAAAAGTCTAAAGCTGTATTCGCTGTACGGAATATAGAAACATGGGACTGAAACAATCAGGCACAGACCTCCTGTAATAGCAAGAGAAAGCTGCTTCATATTGTCAGGTCTTTCAGGCGGTGCAATTTCAGTTTCTTGTATGGTACTCGTTTCAGCGTGATTTCTGTCATTCCTTACAGAAATATCAGCTAAATAAATAAAAATCAGTCCGGCGATTATAAGCAGAATGCCCCATATATGCGGAATTTTGATTTTATACATAAGCAGTCTATATTATTCCTCATCGTCGGCTATTTTTGTATATGCAAATGGAGTCCCCGAAATTTTCAGCAGAATTATGCCGATAATAAGGAAAGGTATACCCCATAAAAAACTAAGAATTTCTTTTGTACGGTCAACAATTACAATTCCGAGTTTTGAATAATTCTTGTCCGTAATTTCCTTTTCAAGTTCATAGACGCTGTTCATATCCGATATAAATTGGGGAAAATCATCGAAATTCTTTTCTGTAAAATAACCTGTTACTTCCTCTCCGTTAAGAAATTTATCATATTCCTCTGTACCTTTTTTCACCATAACAGGACGGTATGCGTAGGCAACATGAACTATAAAAACATCATATTCTTCAATTATGTTTTTGGACAAAGTTTTCTTAACTATAGCCGTTTTGTTTTCATCGCCCTTTAATTTTGCTTTAATAGGACTGGAAGATAAAAGTATACTGTCGCCTTCATACACCTCGGGTTCAAAAGTAAGTCCCATCATTGTACGCCGACTGCTGATACGACACGCTCTGTGAAAACCGTTTATAAAAAGCACGGCGGATAACAGGATAAGCAGAAAAGCGATAAGATGCTTGGCATTTGGTCTTAACTTCCTTATATACAAATCTGACATAATATTTTTCCCTTATAAAAAAGCGTGCAAAGCCTTGAATAAAACAGGCTTCACACACTTTTCAAAATGGATTTATAAAAATGGGTTAATCTTCAATTGTTTTTTGGAGATTGTCGGCTAATTTCTGCAATTTCGCTTTTTCTTCGCCCTCCGGCATTTTTTCGAGTACCTCTAAAATGTCGTCTAACACAAAGCGGACAAATCCGTTAAACTGTTTATCAGTCATTCCCATAATTTTCACCACCTTTCCTATATTTTTGTACTTATATTATAACACAAAAAACAGAATCGGTCAAGGTGCAAAGCATGTTTTATTTTCAAGTTGCTGTATATTTCTACCGTGGAGAACAATTATAAAAAAGGTGACGGAACTTTCATGAACCGTCACCCGAATAAAGTTCCTTAAATCAGTTATTGATGAACTTATCCTCTTCGTTGTTCCAGCTATAAAGCTTTCTGATCTCCTCGCCGACCTTCTCAGCAGGATGCTCGGAAGCAAGCTTTCTCATAGCCTTGAAGTGAACCTGCTTACCTGCGCATGACATATCGAGGAGGAATTCCTTAGCGAAAGAACCGTCCTGAATATCGGAGAGAACCTTCTTCATAGCTTTCTTTGTATCGTCTGTGATGATCTTGGGACCTGTGATATAATCGCCGTACTCGGCAGTGTTGGAGATAGAATATCTCATTCCTGCAAAGCCGCTCTGGTAGATAAGGTCAACGATAAGCTTCATCTCGTGAATGCACTCAAAGTAAGCGTTTCTGGGATCGTAGCCTGCCTCAACGAGAGTCTCGAAACCTGCCTGCATAAGAGCGCATACGCCGCCGCAGAGAACAGCCTGCTCACCGAAGAGGTCTGTTTCTGTTTCTGTTCTGAAAGTAGTTTCAAGAACGCCTGCACGTGCGCCGCCGATTGCAAGACCGTAAGCGAGAGCTGTTTCCTTAGCCTTGCCTGTAGCGTCCTGATGAACGGCAACGAGACAGGGAACGCCCTTGCCTGCCTGATACTCGGAACGAACAGTATGTCCGGGGCCCTTGGGAGCGATCATTGTAACGTCAACGTCGGCAGGAGGAACGATACAGCCGAAGTGGATATTGAAGCCGTGAGCGAACATAAGCATATTGCCTGCTTCGAGATTAGGCTCGATGTCCTCTTTGTAGAGAGCAGCCTGCTTTTCGTCGTTAATAAGGATCATGATAATATCAGCCTGCTTTGCAGCTTCAGCAGCAGTGAAAACTTCGAATCCCTGCTTTACAGCCTTATCCCATGATTTAGAGCCTTCGTAAAGACCGATGATAACTCTGCCGTTGTCGCCGAGGGATTCCTTGGCGTTAAGTGCGTGAGCGTGACCCTGTGAGCCGTAGCCGATTACAGCAATTGTCTTTCCGTAGAGAAGTGAAAGATCGCAGTCCTGTTCGTAAAAAACCTTAGCAGTATTTTCCATGATGAAAGATCTCCTTTTAATAATATTAATTTATGTAATTGCAATAAGCAATTATAATCGTTCTTTTATTTTTCAGTTTTCAGGCAATTGTCGCCGCGCGCTATGGCAACCATGCCCGTGCGGCACATTTCCATGATGCCGTAGGGTTTCATAAGTTCGATGAAAGCGTCGATCTTGGAGGTTTCGCCCGTAAGCTCGCAGATAAGAGCCGTAGGAGAATAATCGACGATCTTCGAGCGGAATATTTCAACCGCCGTCATGATATCCTGACGAGTTTCAGCGGTATTTCTTACTTTAATGAGCAGCAGCTCGCGAATTACGGTTTCATGGCGGTCGAGAACTTCAACTTCCTTAACGTCGTGAAGTTTCTGAAGCTGACGTACAATACGCTCCTTTATGTCGGAATCGCCGTGAAAAACAACTGTGATCCTTGAAAATCCGCTTGATTCCGTTTCCCCTACCGTAAGGCAGTCGATATTGAATCCGCGCCGCGTGAACATTCCCGAAACGCGCGAAAGAACGCCGCTTATGTTGGAGACGATAACTCCTATAACATACTGATTATTTTCCATACCGTTCACCTCACTTTATCTCTGTAATAATGTCCTCGATAGAACCTCCGGGCGGAAGCATGGGGAGAACGAATTCGTTGCAGTCTATAACGCAGTCGAGAATGAATGTGCCGTTATATGCGAATGCCTGAGCGGCGGCTTCTTCAAGCTCCTGCGCGGTGGAAACTCTCGCGCCCTTTGCGCCGAAAGCCTCTGCAAGCTTGACAAAATCAGTCTTGCGAGCAAGAGTTGTATTCGAATAATGCTTATCGAAGAAGAGCGTCTGCCACTGACGAACCATACCGAGAACGCCGTTGTTCATGATAACGATAACAAGGGGCGTGTTCTGCGAAACAGCCGTGGCGAGTTCGTTAAGATTCATGCCGAAGCTGCCGTCGCCCGTGAAGAGAACGCTTCGTCTGCCCTGAGCCGCGGAAGCGCCGATGGCAGCGCCCATGCCGTAGCCCATAGTTCCGAGACCGCCGCTTGTGAGGAACGTTCTCGGATTTTTGAACGGGTAACGCTGAGCTGTCCACATCTGATGCTGACCAACATCGGTAACGATAATGTCATGCTCGTCGGCTTTTTGGCTGATTATATCTATGATCGTGTAGGGATCAAGGCGTTTGTCGGCGGGAACTCCGGTCATGGGACAGGGAGTGGTGCAGTTTCCGCAATTCTTCTCGAATACTGCGGCGGCTGCGCTTTCAAGGCGTTTCTGCTCCTCGGCGCGGAGTTCCTCGATACGCTTGTCCCATTCGGGACGGTCAACCTTGGAGACCATAGGTATAAGACGGAACAGCGCGTCCTTTATATCTCCCGATACAGCGAGATCGGAAGAGATATTCTTATCAAGCTCCGCGGAGTCGATATCTATGTGGATTATCTTGAAATTCTTGCTGAAACGATTCTTGTCGCCCGTTGCTCTGTCGGAGAATCTCGCACCGAGAGCGATAACAAGATCGGCTTCGTCCTGAGCGACGGAAGAAGCGTAATGACCGTGCATACCGTTCATTCCGAGGAATCTCGGGTGATCCGACGGAACTGCCGAAAGTCCCATAAGCGAGCAGCCCATAGGCGCGTCGATCTTTTCGGCGAGGGCAAGCAATTCGTTTGCAGCCTTGCCGGCAATGATTCCGCCGCCGAAATAAATATATGGCCGTTTAGCCTCTTTTATCATTTCCGCAGCCTGTTTAAGAGCGAGATCGGAAGCAAAATTCAGCGGATAGGGACGAACAGGTTCTTTTTTCGGTTCGAATTCGCACGTACCCGTCTGGATATCCTTTGGAATATCGACCAGAACCGGTCCGGGTCTGCCTGATTTTGCAATTTTGAAAGCAGTGCGGAGAGTATCGGCAAGCTCGCGAATATCCTGAACTATGAAATTATGCTTTGTAACGGGCATTGTGATGCCTACGATATCGACTTCCTGAAAGCTGTCCCTGCCGATAAGACTGGTGGGAACGTTGCCCGTGATAGCTACCATAGGGACGGAATCGAGATAAGCCGTAGCGATCCCCGTTACGAGATTAGTAGCTCCGGGACCTGAAGTAGCGATACAAACGCCGACCTTTCCCGTTGCTCTTGCGTAGCCGTCGGCAGCGTGGGAAGCGCCCTGTTCATGGGCGGTAAGTATATGATTGATACGGCTGCTGTTGAGATACAGCTCGTCGAATATGTTGATAGCCTGACCGCCGGGGTAACCGAAAACAGTATCGCAGCCCTGTTCTATCAAGGTTTCAACAATAATTCTTGCTCCTGATATTTTCATAGTATATTTCCTTCTTCTGTAAAATTTATTAATCAAGCTGAAAATTTCCGTCTCTGACAAAAAAAGCCCCCGACATTCCGCCGAGAGCCTAAAACTTCATGCTTACACGCAATACGTGATATATCAAGCAGGAACGTCCTTATGGCAGAATGAATAACGACGGCAGTCAGAGACGTTAATGACTGCGCCGACAATAATGATAGTACCGGAAGAAATATAAACCGTTCTCATTATGTTCCGCTCCTCTTGAAAATGCTGTTAATATGTTCATTATAACACACTATGACAGCAAAATCAATAAGGAGCGGAATATTTTATTTCATTTTGTTGAATCTGTATATCACAAACAACATAACACTGCTGCTTTTGTGGATATTACTCGCTTTCTTTTGATTTGAGCATAACATTAACTGCCGTTGCCAATGCTTTTATGGAAGAAACCACGATATCGTTGTCGATTCCCGTACCCCAGTAGCTCTTGCCGTCGGCGATGATCTCGATGTAGGAAACAGCCTTTGAAGCCGAACCGATCTCCAGTGCGTGTTCGGTATAGGTGTTGATGCTGAATTCAAGATCGGTGTATGATTTTATAGCGTTGCAGACAGCGTCGAGACGACCGTTGCCGACGTTTGAAGCCATAGCTTTCTTGCCGTTGAACTCAAGAGTTACGGAAGCTTCGATACCGTCGCACTGAACATAGTGAGCCTCAAGAATATTAAGCGGAGTGGTAATACCCACGTAATTTGTCTTGAATATCTCATAAACTTCGTCGGGGAGAAGCTCCTTGTGCTTGTGGTCGGAAACGCTCTTGACCTTATAGCCGACAACCTCGCGCATTTTTTTAGGCAGATCATAGCCGAATCTCGTTTCGAGAATATATCCGATGCCGCCCTTGCCCGACTGACTGTTGATCCTGATAACGTCGGCTGAATATTCGCGTCCGAGATCTTCGGGATCGATAGGCAGATAGGGTACTGTCCAATGTTCGGTATGACCCTCTTCGCGCCATTTCATGCCCTTTGCGATAGCGTCCTGATGAGAACCGCTGAACGCTGCAAAAACAAGTTTTCCCGTATATGGAGAACGGTCGTAAACGCTCATTCTCGTAACTCTTGTGTACAGCTCCGTAATTTTGGGAATATCGCTGAGATCGAGTTCGGGATCTACGCCCTGAGAATACATATTCATCGCAAGTGTGATGATATCCACGTTTCCGGTACGCTCGCCGTTTCCGAAGAGAGTTCCTTCAACTCTGTCAGCGCCTGCCAGCAAGCCCATTTCCGTATCGGCAACAGCGCAGCCGCGGTCGTTATGCGGATGAAGAGAGATCACAACATTTTCGCGGTACTTTATATTATCGCATATATACTCAACCTGATTGGCGTAAACGTGGGGCATAGACAACTGAACCGTTACAGGGAGATTCAGAATTACCTTATCGTCGGGAGTCGGCTGCCATATATCGAGAACGGCGTTGCTGATCTCCAGTGCAAATTCGGGTTCTGTTCCCGTAAAGCTTTCGGGGGAATATTCAAAGCGGAAATTTCCCTCATATTTTTCGCGGTATTCCTTGCAGAGCTTTGCGCCCGTAACGGCGATATCGATTATCTCTTCCTTGGATTTGCGGAAAACCTGCTCGCGCTGGGCAAGGCTTGTTGAATTATAAAGATGAACGATAGCGTTCTTGCAGCCTTTCAGAGCCTCGAAAGTCTTTTCGATGATATGCTCGCGCGACTGAGTGAGGACTTGAATCGTAACGTCGTCCGGGATCATATCCTGCTCGATAAGAGTGCGGCAGAATTCATATTCAGTCTCGGAAGCGGCAGGAAATCCGATCTCGATCTCCTTGAATCCGATATCAACGAGCAGCTTGAAGAATTCCAGCTTTTCGCCAAGGCTCATGGGGATAATAAGAGCCTGATTTCCATCGCGGAGGTCGACGCTGCACCATACGGGAGCTTTGTCGATGTAGGACTTTTTCGTCCATTTCATTTCGGTTTGCGGAGCTTCAAAAAATTGTCTTGTGTATTTTTCAGCGTTTTTCATGTGTATCACCTTTCCCATTAAAGTTTTATGCAGATAATAAAAATCTCTCCCACGCCCTACGGCATGGAAGAGACGAAATTATATTCCGTGGTACCACTCTTCTTGGTGCACGATAATGCACCCACTCATCTGCATCGTATAACGCATATCTCTGTAACGGGAGAACCCGTTCAAATTTACTTGACGGCATAAGCGCCGCCGTTCAACCGACTGCTCGGGGAGGAGCTATGACCTATTTACGTTTATCGGCTTTCACCGCCGCCGACTCTCTGAAAAACTCAAAAGGTTTTATTTCCCTTCATAGCATTTACTGATTTTATTATAACGTATCGAATTAAAAATGTCAATACCTTTTAAAAAATTTCAATTTTTAACAAATCAAATGTGAATCCGATTACCCTCTTTGTCATAAAACAGATTGCAGATAATGAGAATAATATCGATGATCCAGCCGACTCCGCAGAGACCGCCTGTAAACATCCAGATAAGACCGCTGACTACCTTTCCGGCATAAAATCTGTGAATGCCCAATTCGCCGAGAAAAATAGCGAGAATAAGCGTCACAAGCCAAGAACGCGAGGATTGCATAATAAAAACCACCTTACACATTATTAAACCGCGACTTCGACGGTCAAACAAATTATACCATAAATTCGGAAATTATTCAATATTATGCGACGTATATCTACAACGAATCAATTTAAAACGGGTAAAAAATGATTTTAATGTAAATAACTTAAATTTGCTTGACAAATTAAGTAATATATGATACAATAATATCGGTACTTCATTATGGGGGTTTTTAGACTCGCATCTGCTGCACAACGCTCAATAGAGGCGAGTATAATGGAGTATACAATGATAAAGGGGGTACATAATGAAAATTCTTTTCAAAGTCTGGAACATTCTGCTGCTCATTGCAACGATTATTCCGGCAGGCATTCTTCTCGTGGGAGCGCTTGGTTTGGGGTCGCTTGCTGCCGATGCAGGTGGAACTACAGCGGCTTTAGGCGGTTTTGTGGTTCTGGTCGTTATTTTAGCGCTGATACCGTCAGTGGCAACTGTCATTATGGCGATCGCAGGATTAAAGGAAGATTACGAAAAATGTTCGAAGATCGCATTCGCTATTCTTATCCTTGACATTATTTCGGTGTTCTTTTCCGATAGCAAGGGTTCAGCGGTTTTCCAGATCATCATGCTTGTGATCTATATTTTCCTTGCAAAAAAGCTTCAGAAAAACTGGTAAACCTTTCAGGCTGACGCTTCACGAAAAAGCGTCAGCCTTATTTTTTTACAGGTATTATGCAAACCCTTAATATTTTTGTGATATATGTCACTTATTCAATTACATATATCACTTTACAGCCTATAAGAGATATGGTACGATATTAAAAGGGGTGGAAAATTATATGAAAAAGAAAGCATTTACAACAGCTCTTATTTTATCTGTTATTCCTTATCATTCATTATTTATACTACCTGTTTTTCCGTCGTTAAATATTATTTCTCACTATAGTTTTATTAGCACATATCCTATGTATTTTCTATGTGTATTATATATGATCGGTTATATAGCGCCTGTTATTCCGCTGTCACTTTCGTTTCATGCCGGAATAGTTATAAATTTAATTCTGAACAAGCTTAATTTTCCAAAAAAATCCGCAAAAATTCTGTCCTTTATTTCAGCGGCAATAATTTTTACTTTGCTCATAGTATTTTTATTCAATTTCTTTTCCCAAATGGATTCTATTTGAGAATCTCTTAGATCTGATTTCTATAAAGTGGTTCAAGAGAATAGTTCAGCTTAATAATATTAAAAAGTAAAAATTGATTTGCGAGAATATAAGAACCTGTCCACATAGAAATTGTGTGCGGATTTTCGAGCATAATTTTGACGAGGGCAAGGCGAAAAAGCGAAAGCATACTGTCGTATGGTGAGTTGTTTCAACGCAGCAATCGGCAAAATTTTCCGAAAAGACGTGCGGAATTTTCTATGTGGACAGGTTCTAAATCTATTGACAAGAAAACAAGTAATATGATAAAATAGAAGTAACAGAGGAGCATTCCTCTATGACAGCTCGGAATTGAGCAGATAGGAGAATTTTTATGACATACGAAATTATCGGACAGACAGTGCCCGCGGTTGAAGTTACGCTTAACTGCGGCGAATCAATGTACACACAGCGCGGCGGCATGGTATGGCAAACCAACGGAATAATAATGAATACGAATGCAAGGGGCGGATTAGGCAGAAGTCTCGGCAGAATGTTCACGGGAGAGTCCATTTTTATGGTGAATTACACTTCGGAAGTCAACGGCGCAAAAATAGCGTTCGGCTCGACAGTTCCGGGATGCGTAGTTCCCGTTGATATTTCACGCGGCGAAATGATCGCGCAGAAAGGCGCGTTCCTTTGTGCGGAGCAATCCGTTGATCTTAAGGCAACCTTCACAAAAAAATTCACTTCGGGCCTTTTCGGCGGCGAAGGATTTATTCTCCAGAGACTTTTCGGAAGCGGAATGGCGTTCCTTGAAGTTGACGGCGATAAGGTCGAGCGTTATCTTGCTCCCGGCGAAATTCTGAAAGTTGATACGGGAAACGTTGTCGCATTCGAAACGACGATATCCTACGACGTTGAAACGGTAAAGGGACTGGGCAATATCTTTTTCGGCGGCGAGGGACTTTTCCTTACAAAGCTGACAGGACCGGGAAGAGTTATTTTACAGACGCAGAATTTCAACGATTTTGCAGGCAGAATAGTTTCGAGAGTTCCTCGAAGATAATATGGCAAGAATATACCCGCTATTCAGCTCCAGCAAGGGGAATTCCACATTTATCGGCAATGAAAAAGCAGGCTTTCTCATCGACTGCGGAGCGAGCTACAAGCGGCTCACGGCGGCGCTTACGCTTAATCGGATCCCGATATCTGCGGTGAAAGCCGTATTCATCACCCATGAACACAGCGATCATGTAAGCGGACTGAAAATGCTTACGAAAAATACTTCCGCCGCGGTTTACGGGAATAAAAGAACGCTCCAGAGATTGTGCGACAGCGATAAGATCGCTCCTCATTCGATTTTAATTGACATGAACGGCAAGAAAGTCGTCTGCGCCGATCATGAGATTTGCAGCTTTGATACTCCGCATGACGCTATCCATAGCTGCGGCTACAAAATCCGTACTCCCGAGGGAATAGATATAGCCGTCTGTACCGATCTCGGTCACGTTACCGACGAGGTAAGAGACAGTCTGCTCGGCTGTAAAATGGTGCTTATCGAGTCGAATTACGATGAAAATATGCTGCGGCACGGTCCGTATCCGTTATATCTGAAGCAGCGGATTCTTTCGCCCATTGGTCATCTTTCAAACGACGACTGCGGAGAATTCACGGCTGAACTTATTAAAAACGGCGCAACTCATATTCTGCTCGGTCATCTTAGTCAGGAAAATAACCGACCTGATATAGCATATAAAACGGTTCGGGAACATCTCGGCGGATTCGACTGCGGCAAGGATTACATAATGGGCGTTGCTCCCGTGGAAACGCAGGGCGGAGCAGTATTGTTATAACATTTAATATCACATCTTCCCGATTAGGGAAATGCTGAACAGGCTCTAAGATAAATCAGTATTTGTGGATAGAATGGAGTGTTACAAATGTTTTTTTCTTCGCCAGAAGAATTAAAAGGGATTATTCCAATATGTAATGGCATATGGAATAAGGATTATTTATATGAGTATTTGGTTTGGAATTCAAATATTCGATTTCAAGAGTACATTAACTGCTTTTTTGATAACTATCTCAATGATGAAGATTTAGCTGATATGTTGTTCTCATTCTTGTTGAATGATGATTATGATGGTTCTGATTGTCAAATTGGTGCTGCACATCTAATATCAAAAATGGACAGGCAGCTACTTCAAACAAAAAAAGAACTATTAATTAAAGCTCAGAGTAATGAAGTGTACTGGAAAAGACCTTTTCCTAATGCGAAGAATTTAGATTGGTTACTATAACTTCCAGTTTACAGGGCAAATAAATTCTGATTTATCGTAATAATTCTATTAATAAAAGCCGCCCTGATTTTGTATCAGAGCGGCAATTATTTTTTATCAAGTTTTCTATGGGAGATTTTTAAATTATTTATGATACTTACCGCCCTCTGCGATCTGGAAGCTTCTGTAGATCTGCTCCAGAAGCATTACTCTCGCCAATTGATGGGGAAAAGTCATTTTCGACATGGACAGTTTCAGACCGCCCATGTTTTTTATTTCGGGGTCGAGACCGTAGGAGCTGCCAATTATAAAAGAGATCGTGCTGCTGCCCTGAATCCCTGCCGAAACGATGAATTCCGAAAGCTCTGTACTGGAAAGCTGTTTTCCCTCAATACACAGAGGAATTACCGTTCCGACGGCGTATTTTTTTATCTGCGCTGCTTCCTTTTTTAAAGCGGCGGCGATCTCCTTTTCGGAGGGCGAATCGCTTAGGCGGCATTCTTCCAGTTCTCTGATTTCTGTTTTGCCGTATCTTCCAAGCCGTTTTACGTATTCCGCGCAGGCGTTTCTGAGATAATCCTCTTTAAGCTTTCCAACAACTATAAGATTTACGTTCAAGGTTTATTCTCCTTTGGATTTGCTTGCCTTTTTGAATTTGGAACGCTGACCGAAATTAAGATTTGCAGTCAGGATAAGATCGGATCTGAAAAGCTTGAGCGCACATACCATGCAGATAACGAATACAACAGCCTGATAAGCAAGACCGCCGAAGAAAATTCCCGTGTGACCGAACGAAAGATTTGAGATAGCCGAGAAAGTATGAGTAAATGGGATCGCGTAAATTACGATTCTGATAAACATGGGCAGTTTATTTATATCGGCAAACATCGAGATCATATAGGGAATCATTGCCATGAACATGAGCGGCATTATAAAGGTCTGCGCCTGCTTCGTATCGTTTACCATAGCGCCGAGCATCAGCGAAAGCGACAGACAGATTATTATCGTCAGGAAAAGCTGAATTCCTATCAGAACGTAATCCCCTGCGCCCAAAGCAAGACCGAGCTTTTCAAGAGCTTCGTCTACCGGCATGAATTCTGCTGCCGGGAGAGTATTGAATTGTTCCGTAATCTCGCCCGTCGCATTTTTCATCATTGCCGACATACCGACCATATAGCAGACCGCGTTGAGCATTGCCACAATAGCCGCCGCAAGCATTTTTGCGCCGAGAACAGCCGTTCTCGATACGGGAGCGGATAGGAGGGTTTCAAGGGTTTTGTCGATTTTCTCGTTTGCGATAGAGTTCATAAGCATTTGCGAAGTCATAATTATGAGTACAAAAATAATGATAGGAAGTATCATATTTTTCATCATAATATTGTTCATTACCTGACCGCTGCTTATTTCTGCGGATTTTTCGCCGATAACGGTATGCTCCGAAAGCGTTACGGGATCGTTCATAAGGGCGTACTGTTCGGAAGAAATACCGAGTTCGGAAGCGATCGACGACGAAATGCAGGAATTTATCAGACCTGTCGCGCCGCTTGTATCGTTGGTGATATTCGAAAGCATGGCTGAAGATTCCATGGCTGAAATGCTGATAAGCTGCGGAGCTTCGTGATTTTTCAAGGATTCCGTAAAGCCATCGGGAATGATTATCAGAGATTCTTCGCCGACGTCATTAAGTATGGCGGAATAATCGTCGCCGTTTGTGGAATATTCGGTAAGCTTCACGCCGCTTGCGCGCAGCTGCTCTTTGAGCGCGGAAGTGAAATCGGTATTATCGCGGTCGCTGATCGAAATAGTGTATTCATTCTGAACCGCCTTTTCCATCGAGTCGGACATAACGTTTCCAAGCACCAGAAACAGAACCATTACAATAATGATACTTGCGACGGTCTGTAATGTAAGAAGCTCGGAAAGCTCCTTTTTCAGCAGATTAAAGAATTTCATTGCCGTTCACCACCCTTTCAAAAACTTCTTCGAGATTTGCGGCATTATATCGCTTTTTCAATTCATCGGCAGTGCCGCTGACGAGAAGATGACCCTTCGCGATTATTCCGACGCGGTCGGAAACGAATTCGATCTCAAGCATATTGTGGGACGAAAGCAGGAAAGACATCCCCTCTTCGGCGGCGAGATCTTTTATCATTTTGCGTATCTCAATAGCGTTGAGAACGTCAAGACCGCTGGTAGGCTCGTCGAGAATGGCGAGCGCAGGCTTATTCATTACGGCGCGCGACAAAAGAAGCTTGCGTATCATGCCGCGGCTGTAGCTGCCGATCTTATCGTTAAGGCGATCTCCCAGACCGCATATTTTTTCTGCGCGCTCGACATAGCCATTGATCGCGTCGATATCCGTTGAAAATAATCCTGCCATAAAACGAAGATATCTTTTACCCGTCATATTTTTGTATGCGCCTGCTTCGTCGGGCAGGTATGTGATACAGCCGCGAACCTTGTCAGGCTCTTTTATGATGCTGTAGCCATTGACGACCGCGTCGCCGTCCGTAGGCTTAATAAGCGTCGATATCATGCGGATAGTTGTTGTTTTCCCCGCGCCGTTCGGTCCGATAAGAGCGAAGATTTCACCCTTCCCGATCTCAAAGGAAACCTTGTCCGCCGCAAGCACTTTTTTGTACTGCTTGGAAAGTTCCTTTACTTCAAGAATTTTCTCCATAAAATAACCCCTTTCTGTTTATGCCGATTCACTTTAGTATCAGCATTTACAATTATATCATATATCTTGAAAAAAGTCAACGGTTTACCGACAATTTATTGTTATAAAAAATGATATTATTATTTATGAGATTTATACAAAATATAAATCTTAATAAATGAAAGAGGGCATTTTTTATGAATATTTCAGAAGCGGTTTCGGAGAGAATACTTGAACTTTGCAAAATGAACGGAATAACCGTTAATAAGCTTTCTACAATTTCGGGAGTAACGCAGTCGACTGTGAATGATATAGTCAACCGCAGAGCGAAAAATATCGGCATTGTGACTATCAAGAAGCTGTGCGACGGCTTGAACATTCCCATAACCGAATTTTTCGACACCGAAACGTTTCGCAGGCTTGAACAGGAACTTTATTAGAGCCTGTTCAGTATCTCAACGTGTGCGGATTTCGAGCATAATTTTGGCTAGGACAAGGCAAAAATCCGCAGGCAGGCTGACGCCTGTCAAGGATTTTTAACGCAGTCGTCGGAAAAATTTGCCGAAAAGTCGTGCGCGGTGAGATACTGAACAGACTCTTAGAGATTTATACGTTTTATTCTTGACAATCGGTGATAAATTTGGTATAATTGTTAAGAAATTATATGAATTGCGGAAAGGAGAGAACTGCTTGAACATGAAAAAAATACTGCGCGGAATATGTTCGGGAATCATGGCGAATTTGATTCTCATGACGGCAATATCCTCTCCGCTTAATTCATTTGCTGAAGAAGCCGTCGGGAATGCGGAACTTTACAATACGGAATCCGACGGGAAATACTACCCCATAGAGCCGATAGATACCGATATTCCCACATTCAGCGAATATTACGATAAATACAGGAACGAGATTCGACCCGAAGCGGAGATCGCGTTCGGAGTGAAAGAACTCGTTTATACGGAAAACGGCGTATTTTCCACGGGCAGCTACGGAGCTGACGGCGATATACGAGACAACGTACTTATCTGGGAAAGCAGTGACGGCGATGCCGCATTTGAGATAAATGTCGAAGAATCGGGGATATACTGCCTTGGCGTTAATTATTTTTCCATGGAATCCAACAGCGCGCATATTGAGCTTTCCATGAAAATCGACGGTAAAACGCCTTATGAAACCGCTTCGCGCATCACTCTCAACCGCGTTTGGATAAACGAAAAGGATATTTACAAGGATTCGCGCGGAAATCAGGTTCGCCCCGCCCAGATACAGAAAAGTATGTGGCAAAGCTGTACTGTCGGCGATGTGGACGGTCTTTTCGGCGAGCCGCTTTTCTTTTATCTTGAAAAGGGCAGCCATGAGATCGAATTTTCATCGGAGAGAGCGCAGCTTGCCATTGAAAGACTGCGTTTCTTTAACCCCGACGAACCGCCCGATTACAGCGAGTACCGCAAATCTGTCGGCAGTGAAAACGCTTCGGAACTTATACGGCTGGAGGGCGAAAATGCAGATTATAAATCGGATTTTACGCTGTATCCCAATTCCGACCGTTCAAGCTATCTGACTTCGCCGTCAGATCCCATAAAAGTGGTTTACAATACGCTGGGCGGCGCAAACTGGAAAAAAGCGCTTCAATCCGTCACATGGAGCGTTCCGAAAGAAAAGATCGGCAGCGGCGGTCTTTACGGTATCGGAATAAAAGCGCGGCAAGATCAAATGCGCGGATTTTATTCCAACAGACGGATTTATATTGATGGCGAAATTCCGTGCCGCGAGCTTGATCAGGTTAAATTCTGCTACGATACGGACTGGAGCGTAGTTTCGCCGAAAACCGAAAGCGGAGAAACCATACTCGTCTATCTTGACGGCGGAAAAGATCATACAATAACGCTGGAATGCGTTCCCGGAGAGATCGGCGAATCCATGCGCAGGCTCGACGGCGTTGTGACGGAGTTGAACGGCTATTACAGGAAAATTCTCATGATAACAGGACCTGCTCCAGATAAATATACCGATTATTATGTGCATGAAAAAGTTCCCGATCTGGTAGACGGGCTTTCGGAAATTTCGCAGCAGCTTAAAGAAATTCAGGGCGAGATAGAATCGCTTTCGGGTTCTTCGGGTTCGGAAGCCGCCGCGCTTGAAAATATGGCGGTAATTCTTGATAAATGCACGGCTAAACCATTGAAGATACCAAATTATCTGAAGGCTCTCAAAGACAATATTGCTTCATTGTCGGCGTGGATGTGCGATTACCGCGATCAGCCCCTTGAGATCGACTACATCGAACTCGCTCCCGAGGGAACAGAATTTTCGGACTGCGATGAAAATTTTTTCAAATCGGCTGAATTCGGGATAAAGTCGTTTTTCGGTTCATTTTTCGAGGATTACACAACGCTTTCCGACGTCAGCGGCGAGGACGCTCTTGAAGTATGGGTGCCGCTGGGACGAGATCAGGCGCAGGTGATAAATGAAATGGTGGAAAACGAATTCACTCCCGAATACGGTATACCGATCTCCGTGAATCTTGTTTCGGGCGGAATAATAGAAGCTGCTCTTGCCGGGAAAGGCCCTGACGCAGCGCTTTTTCTGGAAGGAGAATTCCCCGTAAATCTTGCCGCGCGCGATTTGCTGGTCGATATTTCCGATACCGAAGGCTTTCCCGATTTCATGGAAGTTACGCAGCGTTTTCAAGAAAACGCCATGACTCCGTACGAATACAACGGCGGAGTTTACGGTCTGCCGATAAGTCAGACGTTTCCGATGATGTTTTACAGAACTGACATTCTCGCGGAACTCGGCTATACGTCGCCGCCCGAAACATGGACGGAGCTTATAGATATGCTGCCTGCCTTGCAGCGGAATTATATGTCCGTGGGTCTGATATTGCCGCCTGCGGATATTTCTCCTGCCACGGAAGCAGGGCATACGTATGCGATGCTGCTTTTGCAGAAAGGCGGAAGCTATTACAATGACGAGCTTACGGAGTCCGCTCTCGATTCCGTGGAAGCCGTGCAGTCCTTTGAGGAATGGACGGATTTTTACACGAAATACAGCTTCGTTCAGACGTATGACGCGTTCAGCCGATTTCGAACGGGCGAATATCCCATAGTTATCGCGGATTACACGTTTTACAATCAGCTTTCGGCGGCTTCTCCCGAAATAAAGGGTCTGTGGGATTTCTGCAAAGTTCCCGGAACTGTTCGTGAGGACGGAACGATCTCTCACGCGGCGAATTCCACGGGCATGGGAGCGGTAATCTTTAAAAAAGCTGAAAACAAGGAGAACGCATGGCAATTCATAAAATGGTTCACCGAAGCCGATACGCAGGCGCATTACGGAACGCAGATAGAGGGTCTGCTCGGAACTATGGGAAGATTCGATACCGCAAACGTTGAAGCGCTGTCGCGGCTGTCGTGGTCGGAGAGCGAACTGGAGCGGCTTTACGATCAGCAGGCGGAACTCACGGAGATTCCCATTCTGCCGTCGTCATATGCGGTCACGAGAAATATTATGAACGCGTTCAGAGAGACGGTCAACAATATGGAAAATCCGCGAGATACCCTTATCTGGTACAACCGCGATATAAATGAAGAGATCGCAAGGAAACGAGAAAATCTTGAAGCTAAGGAATCATAAAGAAATAAGATGCGCGTTTATGCGCAGGATAAATCAGGCAAGCAGAAACGTGCAGATTATTTCTTTATGATTCCTAAAGAGGAGTAACGGCATGGTGCTTTCAAAAACAGACAGGAGCGGCAAAAAAAGGAGTCTCGGAGAATTATGGCGCGATATCAAGCGGAATAAAGCCTGCTATGGTATGCTTGCGCCGTTTATGATATTTTTCGTGATTTTTACGGTGATACCCGTCGTGATGTCGCTGCCCATGGGATTTACGGATTTCAATATGGCTCAATCCCCGAAATTCGTTGGATTGTCCAACTATATAAGCCTTTTTCTATCGGATAAAATATTCATGCGTTCGATTCGCGTAACGCTTGTTTTCGCAATTTTCACGGGCCCGGTCAGCTTTATTCTGTGCTTTTTACTGGCTTGGCTGATAAACGAAATGCCGCCGAAACTGAAAACAATATTCACGCTGATTTTTTACGCGCCCTCTATGGCGACTATTTACACCGTGTGGCAGCTTATTTTCAGCGGCGATATGAACGGATATTTAAATTCGTTTCTCATAAATCTGGGCGTTATAAATTCGCCTATACAATGGCTTACGGACGGAAATTACGTCCTTGGCGCGACTATCGTCGTGCAGCTGTGGATCTCGCTCGGAGCGGGATTTCTGGCTCTGCGCGCAGGATTTCAGAATATTGACCGCTCATTATACGAGGCAGGCGCGATAGAGGGTATACGCAACCGCTGGCAGGAACTTATTTACATAGTTATACCGTCGATGAAGCCGCAGATGATGTTCGCAGCCGTCATGCAGATAGTAAGCTCGTTTACGGCGGGAACGGTCGCGCAGAATCTTGTGGGATTCCCAAGCACGGACTACAGAGCGCATACGATAATGACTCACGCCTACGATTACGGCTGGGTGCGCTATGAAATGGGCTACGCTTCGGCAATATGTATGGTGCTGTTCGTGATGATGTTTCTGTGCAGCAGGCTGATAGGCAGATTACTAAGGGGGCGTAAAGTTGGCTAAGGTGAATACGGTGAAGCTGAAAGCTTCGAACAGGGCGGCAGGCAGAAAAACAGGCGGAACCATAGCTGTTTTCCTCTTTCTTCTGATCACGGGGATATTCATGGTAACGCCCATATATCTTACGGTCGTCATGTCGGTGAAACCCGTTGAGGAGCTTTTTGTATTCCCTCCGAAGCTTTACGCCATAAGACCTACCCTCGACAATTTTCGCGATATGTTCGATTCCCTCAACAGCAGCCGAGTACCTTTTTCGAGATATGTTTTCAACAGCTTGTCGGCAACCGTCACGGTAACTGCGCTTCAATGCGTATTTTCGTCAATGGCGGCATTCGTACTGGCGAAATGCAGATTCCCCGGCAGCAAACTGATAAACGGAATCATAGTCGCGGCTCTGCTGTATCAGAGCAATGTAATATACATCATGCAGTATATCGTAATGTCAAAACTTGGTATTATTGACAATCCCCTTGCATTGATACTGCCGTATGCAGCTTCGCCGATCGGAGTATTCCTCATGCGGCAGTCCATAAGTCAGATACCCGATTCCATGATAGAAGCCGCGAAAGTTGACGGAGCGGGACTTATGAGGATATGCTGGCAGATCGTCATGCCAAATCAGAAGCCTGCGCTTATGACTCTTATCATATTTGCGTTTCAAGCGGCTTGGAATATGCAGGCAGGCTCGCTGATATTTCAGGAGCAGTACAAAACGCTTCCCACGGCAGTTGCTCAAGCAGCGGCGGCTGGAATTGCGAAAGCAGGCGTTGCAATGGCTGCCGCGGTGTTCATGCTTGTGCCGCCGATAGTTGTTTTCATGCTTGCTCAAAGGCAGGTAATCGAGACTATGGCGCATTCGGGAATAAAGGACTAACGCTTATGTTAAAAAAAATAATAGCGGCGTTTATTTCGGCAATTTGTATAATGTGCGGAATGCTTGAAATTACTGCGTTTGCCGAGCCGTATGAAGTTTATAATTACGACCGCCGAAACGATCCGATCCCCTCTCAGGCAGGCTATACTGCGGAGCGGAGCGTTTCGGGAAACGATCTCGATGCAGGAGAGCTGAACAGCCCCTCGGATATTTTTTACGGAGCGGACGGCTTGTTTTATATCGTAGATTCGGGCAACAACAGGGTGATAGCCGTCGATGAAAATTTCACAAAAGCCGTAAAGATATACGACAGCTTTATAATGCCCGACGGTTCGGAAACCTCGCTGAAAACTCCCATGGGAATTTTCATATCGGCTGCCGATAACAATATGTATATCGCGGACAGCGAGAATTCGCGAGTACTTGTAAGCGATACCGAGGGCAATATAATAAAAGAAATAATAAAGCCCGACTCGGAAATTTTCGATCAGAAGCGTACTTTCACGCCCATGCGCGTGATCGCGGACAAGGCAGGAAATATTTATGTTGTGCTTAACAATATCACCACGGGAGCGGCGATGTTCGCGCCCGACGGTGAATTTATGGGATTTTACGGCGCAAACAGAGTTCAGCCCACTTCGGAGATAGTTTCGGAGCATTTGGCAGGGCTGTTCATGTCCGACGAAAAACGTGCAAGGCGCGTGAGGAACGTTCCGTCGGGCGTTACAAGCTTTGACATCGACGGCGATTTCATATTCACCTGCACTTCGTCGTCAACCCAGACTACGGATACGGTGAAAAAACTGAACGCGGCAGGAAATAATATTTTCGCCAATATGGAGCTGAATTTCGGCGATTACACTCCCGTTTACGATACTACGAGAAATAAGCTTCTTGCTCCGTCTATTGTGGATATTGACATTGCGGAGGACGGCAATATAAACTGTCTTGATTTTACGACGGGCAGAATATTTCAGTATGACGAGGACTGCAATTTGCTTTTTATTACGGGAACTATTGCAAAACAGGTCGGCGGATTCGATCAGGCGGCGGCGCTTGAATCTCACGGCGATAAGCTTTATGTGGCGGATTCAATGAAAAATACCGTGACGATATTTACGGAAACGGATTTCGGCGCGGTCGTTCATAAAGCGTCTGCGCTTCACAATGCAGGCTATTATGACAAGGCTCTCGAACCGTGGCTTGAAGTTCTGCGCCGCGACGGAAATTACAGGCGCGCCAATCTCGGAGTTGCGCTTGCATTGCTGCGGCAGGGCGATTATAAGGACGCGATGAAATATGCAAGGCTTGCCAATGCAGGCAGCGTTTATAATAAAGCTTTCGAAGGCTATCGAATGGAGCTTATCCGTGAGAATTTCGGGGCGATCGTTTTAGCGGCGGCGATTATCGCGGCTGCGTTTATAATTCTGAAAAAACGCAGAAAATCTCTGCATAATGTATGCAAAATGACGGAGCTTAAACCGCCGCAATGGATAAAGTATGCGATAACGCACCCTTTTGAGGGCTTCGAGGATATGCGCTGGAAAAAAGCAGGTTCGCTGAAAGCGGCGTTCTTCATTGTGAGCCTGCTGTTTATTTCGCAAATTACAGAAGAAAGACTGTATGGATTTCAGTTTTATATCCCATATGATAAAATATTTAATGTTATGCCGTTTATCATGAAAAGTTTTGTGCTTTTCGCGGCGTGGACTGTCGGAAACCGCGCAGTATGCACGTTTCTCGACGGCGAGGGAACGCTGCGGAATATCTGCATTTACAGTGCGTACGCACTTGTGCCGTATATAGGTCAAAGCTTTATAAACACGCTGCTTTCCCATATCCTGATACGCGACGAATACGTATTTATAGAAGTGATACAGATCATAGGAATGTGCTGGACGGCGGTTCTGCTGTTTTCGGCTGTAAAGGCGGTTCACCAATATTCTTTCAAAAAAGCTGTATTTGCCGTTATATTTACGGTTGCGGCAATGCTTGTAATGCTGTTTCTTCTGGTGCTTTTCATGTCACTGATACAGCAGATTTATCTTTTCATTTCAACCGTATATATGGAAATCTCTTACAGATTGCATTAGAGCCTGTTTAAAATCTCGCTGCGCACGTCTTTTCGGCAAATTTTGCTGAATCCTACGTCGAAAATCCTTGCCATACGACAGTATGCCTGCAAATTTTCTCCTTGCCTTCAGCAAAATTATGCTCGAAAATCCGCACACACCGAGATTTTAAACAGACTCTTCGTAGGAGGAAATATGCTTAAAAATAAATTAAAATATATCGCCGTCTGCATTGCCGCGGTATCGCTGCTGTCAGCTTCGGGAAATTCGTATATGGGAAATTACGGAGACGGACGTATCTTTATCGCCTCTGCGGATGTTGAAGATGAAAATACGAATGAAGATACGGCAGCAGATAATAAAAGTTTTGCTTTTGACAGTCAGGAGACAGAAAATTTTCGCGAGTGCGCCGAAAACGACTCCTACATCATGCTTGTTGACGATAAATCTGGCAATATCGGCATAAAAAACAAATTCACGGGCTATATATGGCGGTCGTCGCCGTTGGGAGCGTCGCAGGACGAATTGGCAACTCCCCTGCTCATAAGCGAGTTGAGATCGTCGAATACTCTGCGTTACGGTATTCCCGAGAAAAGCACCAACAATAACGTTCTGCGCTCCGCTGTTGATTCCGTCATAACAGTCAGCGATATTGAAAACGGTATACGCGTGAATTACAAATATGATTCGGCAGGCTTTGAATTTCCTGTTGAATATACGCTGGAGAAAGATCATCTTAAAGCGTCGCTGAAAATTTCGGAGATAAAGGAATATAATTCTGTAAACATCGCCACGGAGATAACTCTGTTAGGCAGTTTCGGAGCGGCTTCCGAGGAGGAGGACGGCTATTTCGTGATCCCCGACGGATGCGGCGCACTGGTTCGCTTCAATAACGGCAGAACTATGGACAATAACGCCTACTCGCGCAAGGTTTACGGAGACGATATAACGGCTGTTCCGACGGTTCGCGGAGCAGTCGCGGAGCAGATCTATCTGCCGCTTTACGGTATTGTCAAGAAAGACAACGCCTTGCTTGTGGTAGCTTCAAAAGGAGATTCAAACGCCGATTTGTCCGTTCGTGTCTCGCGTCAGTCCAACAGCAGCTATAATCTCTGCAATTTCACTTTTCGACTGCGCGGAACGGATACTTTTTATATGTCGGGCAGCAGTACGGATAAATTCACGGTTTTTGAAAGCGGCGATATAGATTCCGACGATATAGAATTGCGGTATTATCCGATTTCGGCTGAAAACGCCGATTATTCCGACGTTGCGGAATGCTTCAGAAATTACCTGATAAATGAAAAGGGTATTTCGCCGAAAGTCGATTCGGGTAATTCTCCGCTGTATATCGACATTTACGGCGGCGTTCAGAAAGAAAAGCCCATTCTGGGCATTCCCGTTGCCATGAAAACCGCCGTGACGTCTTATGAGGAAGCTGCTGAAATTCTCGCGGAACTGCGCGATAACGGCGGTGAAAATATGATAGTTTCATACCATAACTGGACTGATGACGGCATTGAAAACAAGATAGATACATCGGCTGAACCGTCGGGCATTCTTGGCGGCAAGCGCGGATTTTCAAAGCTGAAGGATTTCATTGACGAAAACGGCTGCACGCTTTATCCCGTTTCCGACAACAGGGACTTTTATTCGGGAAACGGCTATAATTCGCTGAACAGTACCTGCATGAGAATTTCGGGTTCGTATGCGCGGATAGTCAGCTATGACAGGGCGTATGGAATTCCCGACGGCTTCAAGGATAATATGTCGCTGTTGTCGCCAAGTCTTTTCAGCGAGGTATTCACCGAAGCGGCTGATAATTTTGCCGATAATGGACTGAACGGAATGGCGTTGAGCGAGCTTTCGGATTCTTTATATGGCGACTACGGAAAGAAGAAAATTTCGCGGTTCGACGCAATGAAAGCGGCTGAAGAATGTATGGGATATATTGATGATAAACTGGAAAACGGAATTATCGCCGACTGCGCCAATGCTTACGCGATACCATATGCGAGCCATATCGTAAATGTGCCGCTGACATCAAGCAGATTTGATATTTTCAACGAGGACGTGCCGTTTTATCAGATGGTCATGCACGGACTTGTGCCGTATTCGTCTACGGCTGTGAATGCGGCTGCCAATTCAACGGATATGCTTCTAAAATCAGCGGTTTTCGGCAGTCTGCTGCGGTATGATATGCTGTATGCGGAGACGGATACGCTGAAAGATACCGAATACGACGTTTATTACTATGCGAATCATTCGGAGCAGACGGCTGTTGCGGCGGAGGAATACAAGCTGCTGAAGCCGATATACGATGATATTTCCGACAGCTTTATGATCGGCTGCGAAATCGAAAACGGTGGCAGACTGATCACGGCGGCGTATTCCAACGGTACGGTCGTAAGCGCCGATCTCGACGAAAAAACGCTCAACTTCAACGGCAGACTGATCAAGCTTGAAAGGAGCGGCGGCTGATGTCAGAAAATAGAAAAAAGCGCAGAAAAAAATTATCGTACAGCACCAAAAAAAGTCTGTACGGATATGGATTTATCGGGCTGTGGCTGTGCGGAACGCTAATATTTTTTCTTATCCCCCTTGTGAAATCATTGTGGTATTCGTTCAACGAAGTCTCGATAGATACAGGCAGAATGCTGACGGAATGGGTCGGATTTGACAAATACAAGGACGTTCTGAATGCCGATCCCTATTATACGGAGTACTTACGCGATACGCTTATCGAGACGGCTTGGAAAACTCCGATGATACTTATTTTCTCCCTGTTTATCGCAGTAATTCTCAATCAGAGATTCCGCGGCAGAGTAATAGCGAGAGCCGTATTTTTTCTGCCTGTAATAATCGTCACCGGACCTGTTTACAAGATCATCAGCGGCGATATGAACACCACGGGAAACACGGGCGGAGGAATACAGTTTTCGACAATGTTTTCTACCGATCTTATGGGAGAGCTTCTGCAATTTCTGGGAATATACGGAATAAGCGACAAAATGACCGGCATGATATCAGCCGTTGCCGACAACGTTTTCGGAATAGTCTGGTCAAGCGGCATACAGATTCTTCTTTTTCTCGGCGCATTGCAGAATATTCCTCCCTCGGCAAAGGAAGCCGCTCAAATTGAGGGTGCGACGGCTTGGGAGTACTTCTGGAAAATCACGTTTCCGTATGTAAGTCCGTTTATTCTCGCAAATTTTATTTTTACCGTTATAGATTCATTTACCAGCCCGACAAATAAGGTTATGGGGAGAATTCTTGCGATGGGCAGCGATTGGAAATTCGGAGAAGCGGCGGCTATGGCGTGGATTTATTTCGGCACTATCCTCGCCGCTATCGGAATTATAACGTTTGCGGCGAGCAGATCAATTTATTATGAGACTGATTGAGGAGGCGTTTTTCTATGGCTGGAACTGAAAAAAAAGAAGCGAAACGTCTCCGCATGATGAAGATGAACCGCGAGGAACGCGCCTATACGCGCCGCAGAGCGGCTGTAGACATAATATGGCGAGTATTCAGAACTGTGATTCTTTTCGGGCTGGGATTCGTGATAATGTATCCTCTTATTTACATGGTAAGCTGTGCATTCCGCGAGCGTTCCGATATGACCGACCCGACCGTAATGTGGATAACCCGTCATTATACCCTTGACGTTATCAGGGAGACAATGCAGGCGATGGATTTTGGGAATACCATGAAAAACACGCTGATACTTAATGTGGGCTGCTCATTTGTGCAGGTGCTGTCATGCTCGGTCACGGGATACGGCTTCGCGCGTTTTCGGTTTAAAGGAAGAAAATTGCTCTTTGGCGTGGTAATAATGATGATACTCGTGCCGCCGCAGGTAATCTCCATGCCGCTGTACTGGCAGTTCCGCCATTTCGGAGTGGGAGAATTTACTGTAAATCTCATTGACAATATGCTGACGATGTACCTGCCTGCGCTCACTGGAAACGGCATAAAATCGGGACTTATGATACTGATATTCCGCCAGTTTTTCAAGGGAATGCCGCGCGAACTGGAGGACGCCGCTTATATTGACGGCTGCGGCCCGCTGCGGACGTTTATTCAGGTCATGATCCCGAACGCGGCTTCGGCATTTTTAACGGTATTTCTATTTTCTGTGGTGCTTTACTGGAATGATTATTATGTTAGTTCAACTTTTTTTACGAATACTAAAACAATTTCCCTTATGCTGCAAAATCTTGATACGGAACTGAAAATGCGGCTGTTTAATTCCGCAACAGTGGAAATTCCGCCCCGCGAGCAAATCGTCTGGAAAGAAGCAGGCTGCCTGCTTTCGATAGCGCCCGTGCTGATAATGTACGTGTGCCTGCAAAAATATTTCACCGAGGGCATTGAGCGCTCCGGAATCGTCGGGTAGCTATTTATGCCTTACGGCATGATCAAGGGGGACTCTGTCCCCCTTGAAATCACCCTGTATAAGGGACTGAGTCCCTTATGAATCCCCAGATTAAATTATTTCTGTACCCTTTAGGGTACAGAAATAATTTGGACGAGGAGTATAACGACTAATCTTTATAAACAAGGATTAAAGAAGATAGTTCCTCTTGATAATGCCGAAAAGCAGAAAAAGACCCCTCAGAAGAGGAGTCTTTCCCTGTTTAGAGAGATATTTCGTTGAGAATCTGAAAAATCGCCGTAATACGGAGACTTTTCAGGTACTCAACGTACCTGCTGCAAAATTACTTTGCGAATTTCTTATTATATTCAAGATAGGATTTAACGATAATTTCGGCGCAGAGTTCGTCGCCAAGCTCGCTGCTGTTGAGACAGAGGGAATAAATATCCTTATCCTGCCAGCTTTTTCCCGTATTGACGTTGAAAAAAGTTTCGCGGCGCTTATCAGCCTTTTTCATGATGCTTTCGGCTTTATTGGGCGAAATTCCGTATTCGTCCACGCAGCGTTTTATTCTTGCTTCCTGCGGCGCGTAGATATACACGCTGAAGCAGCCCTTATCCTCAAGAACGTAGCTTCCGCAGCGTCCTACCAGCACAAAACTGTTTTCTTTTTCGGCAAGCTCGCTTATAATGCGGCTTTCCATAATGAAAACTTTATCCGATAAAGGAAGATTATCCTCCATGGCTCTTGTGGGATTTGCCGATATAAGCAGGGAATATAAAAAGCTTGTGGGAACGCTTTCTTCGGCGGATTCAAGATTTTCGGCGGGTATCCCGCATTTTTCGGCGGTAAGATCCAGAATTTTGCGGTTGTAGTAGCTGATGCCCAGTTTTTCGGCAGCAAGCTTTCCGATAATGCTTCCTCCGCTTCCGTACTGGCGTTCTATAGTTATGATAGGTTTCTTCATTGGAATTACCTCCGTTCTGTAAATCTATAAGTTCTGTAGATCTATAACTTTATCTACATACTATTATACCATATTTTTAAGGAAATTCAATAGATATTCCGCTAAAAATATAAGATTCTGCTTTTTCAACAACTTTATGTTGAAAACATTGTGCATATTGCCATAAAACAGTGATTTCTCCGAAATATATTGATATTTAAAAAAACGCATATCATTCGTCAGAAAATTATCATTCCGCCCTTGACAGTTTGACAAAAAAAGTATATAATAGTATTTGAGAAACGATTGAATTTTTTAGAATTACGAATCGCTTTCTTATTTGATAAGATTATATTTTTAGGAGGTATAATACAATGTCACTTACAACAAATGCAAATGTAAATGCCTGGGTTGAAGAGATGATCGCTCTCTGTAAGCCTGAAAAGGTAGTTTGGATCGACGGTTCGGAAGAACAGCTCAACCAGCTCAGAGAAGAAGTTACTTCTCTTCCCGACGGCGACCCCAACAAGATGTACTGGCTCAATCAGGAGAAGCTTCCCGGCTGTCTCTATCACAGAACTGCCGTAAACGACGTTGCCCGCGTTGAGGACAGAACTTTCATCTGTACAAAGACAAAAGAGGACGCAGGCCCGACAAACAACTGGTGCGATCCTCAGGAAATGTACGCAAAGCTCCGCCCCATGTACGACGGCGTTATGAAGGGTCAAACAATGTACATCATTCCTTACTCAATGGGTCCTGTTGCTTCACCTATTTCCAAGGTAGGCGTTGAGATCACAGACTCTATCTATGTTGTACTTAACATGAACATCATGACAAGAATGGGCAAGGCTGCTTTTGATAAGCTTGGCGATTCCAACGACTTTGTTCGCGGTCTCCACTCAAAGGCTCAGGTTGATCCCGAAAACAGATACATCGTTCAGTTCCCCGAGGACAACACTATCTGGTCTATCAACTCTGCTTACGGCGGAAACGTTATCCTTTCCAAGAAGTGCTTCGCGCTCCGTATCGCTTCTTTCCAGGGTAAGAACGAGGGCTGGATGGCTGAACATATGCTTATTCTCGGCGTTCAGAAGCCCGACGGCGATACAAAATATGTATGCGCCGCATTCCCGTCTGCCTGCGGTAAGACCAACCTCGCTATGCTCATTCCTCCCGAGGGCTACCTCAAGGACGGCTACAAGGTATTCACAGTAGGCGACGATATTGCATGGCTCAAGCCCGGCAAGGACGGCAGACTCTATGCTATTAACCCCGAGAACGGCTTCTTCGGCGTTGCTCCCGGAACTAATGCAAAGTCCAACTACAACGCTCTCGCTTCCACAATGAAGAACGCTATCTTCACAAACGTTGCTCTCAACAATGCCGAGAACACAGTTTGGTGGGAAGGTCTCGACAAGAATCCTCCCGAGGACGCTACAGAGTGGACAGGAATCAAGACAAACGGCAAGGAGTGGACTGCCGAAGTCGGCGCAGACGGCAAGAACAAGAAGCTTGCTCACCCCAATTCACGTTTCACAGCTCCCGCTGTAAACTGCCCCTGCATTTCTCCTGAATTCGACAATCCCGAGGGTGTTCCGATCTCTGCTATCGTATTCGGCGGACGCCGCGCTTCCACAACTCCTCTTGTATATCAGTCATTCGACTGGAATCACGGTACTTATGTAGGTTCAGCCGTATCTTCCGAGACAACAGCTGCGGCAGCCGGCGCAGTAGGCGTTCTCCGTCACGATCCTATGGCTATGAAGCCTTTCATCGGCTACAACGTAGGCGATTACTGGGCTCACTGGCTCGAAATGGGCGAAAAGCTCGGTGATAAAGCTCCTAAGATCTTCAATGTAAACTGGTTCAAGCAGGACGAAAACGGCAACTTCATCTGGCCCGGATTCGGAGACAATATGCGTGTTCTCGACTGGATCATCAAGAGATGCGAGGGCGCTGTTGACGCTGATGAAACAGCTATCGGATATCTGCCTAAGAAGGGCGACATCAACGTTTCAGGCATTGAAGACGAGGTTACACCTGAGATCATGGATAAGCTTCTTAACGTTGATACAGACCTCTGGAAGGCTGAGATCGCTGAGATGAGAAGATATTACAACGACGACATCGCTGCTAAGGGCGGCAAGATCCCTGCTGCTCTTTATGAAGAACTTGATAAGATCGAGGCTCGTCTTAACAAGTAATCTAAAACTTATAAATAACAATGCTCCCCGAATAATTTTCGAGGAGCATTGTTCATTGATTATATAATAATCCTACTGAAAAATCAAATAAGTTCACTGATTTTCAAGCAGGCTTACTATACATGAAATTTATTATATCAATATTTTTTTTTCGTGCCATATTGACCGTCTGCGCCGTTCCGCTGTGCAAATTATACGTATTCCAGTAGCAGAAGCAAATGTCGGCGCATTCAACAAGTCGGGCGTTGCGTACTTTCATACAGCCGTTGTAATAATGCTGAGAGGTATATTCCACATAATCGGCTTCGGAAAGAATTTTGTAAAAAATCTCCTTGTCCTTTGCAGACCATTTGGCAGTCTGTTCTTCATTGGAACATGGCAGAACCAGATGCAGGCGGATATGAGGATAAATATTCCGCAGCTTAAGGACGGTCAGCGCCGCGAGAGTGTCCCAGCCGATTGCGCCGCCCGCGTAAAAATCTGTCAAATCGTGGAATAGTATATAATTTTCAATAGTATTATAAAGCCTTAATTCAAGATCCGCCCGTTCATATGGGAGATTTCTGTGACCTGTAAAACATAATGTTTTCATCTTTTTTCCTGCCTTTTTATAATTGGTGTCCATTGATTACAATAATTATTGTAATACATTCAATTCATATTGTCAAGCCTTTATGATAAAATATTATTTGAAAGGCGGTGGCATCATGAAAAAAGAGCATTTTGAGTATTATCGAAAAATGGGTATCAAGATAAGTTATTATCGTAAACTAAAAGGACTTACTCAGGAACAGCTTGCAGAAATGGTAGAAAAAAACACATCGTTTATCGGAGCTGTTGAAGCGCCCAACGTGCAGAGAACGCTGTCTCTCGATACTCTTTTTGATATTGCCGAGGCTCTTGGTATTCCGCCTTATAAATTTTTTATTGATGATTGATACAGTAAGCCTACTTGAAAATCATACAAAAGGAACTGAACAAAAATCTTCCATAGCAAGGACGACAACATAGCTATGGAAAATTTTTATCGGTGAACTTGTTTGATTTTCCAGTAGGTTTACTATATACTCGCCTCGGAGCGCAGTGTGTCAAAGTCTTGTTCAGTATCTTTTTATGTGCGGATTTTCAAGCAAAATTTGTCGAAAAGACATGCGAAAAAAATATTAAACAGGATCTTAAACAGGCTTTATGACAATAACGAAAGGCGGAAATGAAATGAACAGCAGGATCAGTAATCTTGTAGAGATTGTGTTTGACGATATACCATACAGTCTCGAAGTCTCCGAAGCACAGGAGAAGATAGAGTCGGCGCTTGAAGCTGAGTATATAAAGCTATGCAAAGACAGAACCGAGGGCGAAGCGCTTGATGAACTGCTCTCGGAATATGGTAAACTTACAAAAATGGCACAGCTTGCAGGCTATTCCGATGAACAGGCAAAGACTTGGCGAAATGCGGGCGACGCCATAGAGTTAAAGTCAGCAAAGAAAATTATGCGGAAACAGCGCAGTTGGACATACTTATCGTCGGTTTTATGCGTTGCCGCGTTTGTGGAACTTTTATGGGCGATATATGATGGAGTGAATTTAAAAAACGAATTTTTCTTTGCGTTTATAATAACCGTTATATATGCCTTTTTTGCATTTAAGTGTATAAGAAAAATAATCAAAATCGAGCGCAGTAATAAAGAATTAAAATATGACAATGCAGCATTTTACTATTTAAGAGACTTGTCGGATAAGTATACAAAAAAATTATTTAATTCGATCGCTTTGCTGATAACCATTTTATTTGTATTCGTCGGCTCGGAGTTGAGTTTCTATGTTTTCGGAAATTCCAAATCTGCCGAGCTTGCAGAAAATTTCTTTTCAAATGCAATAATGATCGAAGTGCCGATGTTTATTTTTATCAAAAATTTAATATTGCACAATATCATTTTGAACAGAATAGTCATGCCTGATAGAAAACAAGCCAAAAAGCACAGCACCGGTATTTGTATTTTATCTTTTATCTACTGGATAGGTATAACGCTATTTACTGTAATTGAAAGCAGCAATATAAGCTACCCGGGAAATGTATTTGTGGCAGCAGCTGCTGTTTTCGGCATAATGATGCTGATCTATAACCTTACGCTGAGAAAAAAACTCACCTTCAAAAATATTGTTTTCAACAAAAAAAGAGTTGCAGTTATCACATCGGCAGTTGTTTTAACATTAGGATTTTCATTTTTACAACGTGATACCTGGTATACTCAATCGTATATTAACTCCGTGCCTGTTGTGGAACATAATACTCATAATATCGAGTATAATGATGAAACAGGAGTTTATACGATAACATCATCTACAGAGGATTTCAAGATACTTCATCTTACAGATATTCACATTGGCGGAAGTCTTTATTCCTATCCAAAGGATATTAAGGCTCTCGCGGCTTGCTTTGCTGAAATCGAATACACGAAGCCTGACCTTGTTATCGTAACGGGCGACCTCTGCTTTCCAATGGGTATAATGTCAATGTCGCTCAACAATTCTGCGCCTGTTCAGCAGTTTGCGGCATTTATGCGGAACACAGGTATTCCGTGGGCGTTCACCTACGGCAATCACGATACCGAAACTCTTGCATCACTCGATAAAAAAGAACTGAACGAGGTATATAAATCACTTGCCTACAAGACCTCCGGCAATCTGCTCTATCCGTATGTACAACCCGATATTATGGGAAGAAACAATCAGTTGATAGAGGTCAGAAATACCGCTGGAGATCTTAACACAGGACTGTTTCTGATCGACTCCAATGCTTACACAGGCGATGGTATAAATGTTTATGACTATATTCACGACGATCAGGTGGATTGGTATGCAGATGAAGTTCGGCGAATGAATGAAGAGGCAGGACACACTGTTAATTCTATGGTTTTCTTTCATATTCCGCTTCAAGAGTATCGTACTGCTACCGAACTTTACGAGCAGGGCAGCGATGAAGTTCGATACTTCTTTGGCGAAAATCCAGGAGATCATGGCGGTATAACAAATTATAAGGTTTGCTGTTCTGATTACCCAAGCAAATTGTTTGATACAGCTTTAGAGCTTGGAAGCACATCCGGCTTCTTCTGCGGTCACGATCACTACAATAATGCTTCTTTGGAATACAAGGGTATACGCTTAACCTACGGAATGAGCATTGACTATCTTGCGATGCCCGGAATCGAAAACGAAACACAACAGCGTGGTGCGGAACTGATAACCATTCATTCGGATAGTTCGTGGGACTTAGAGCAGATACCGCTCACTTCAATTACATAATATATTAAACCGTAAATAAATCTACATTAACATTACAGCAATTCCACTTGAGATAAAGTGGAATTGCTGTAAGTTTTCAGTTCCTCTGGAGTGGACGGCTCTTAAAGACTTCTCCATTCCGTTGACAGCTATCATCAAGCATAAATCGGCTCGATGATGCCATTGCGTATTTCATACACACACAGCGGTAAAAGATATTAGACGATAAGTCCATTCTCCACATAAAAGCCCTGCCTGTAATGTTCTTTGCTTTCCATTCGTCATAGAGCTGTTCAAATTTGCTGTAATCGAATCAATAAATGATTTTCTGAAAAACATCTGCGATACAGAATATTCCGGATATCACAGTGTAACCAATTTCATTGTCAATCTGATTTCTGCTCTGTCAGCTTACTCTTTTCTTCCTAAAAAGCCCTCTGTTTATTCTTATTCTGATATTCAAGAGGACTTTTTATGCCTGCTTGACTGATTTTTTCTATCGAACTCACATTATATTACAATTAACGGAACAAGTCAAGCAGCTTGTTCAGAAATGGAGAAAATTTATGGTTACTATTGAGAACCTGTCCACATAGAAAATTCCGCACGTCTTTTCGGCAAATTTTGCCGATTGCTGCGTTGAAAAAACTCACCATACGACAGTATGCTTTCGCTTTTTCACCTTGCCCTCGTCAAAATTATGCTCGAAAATCCGCACACAATTTCTATGTGGACAGGTTCTGAAAATACTTTTAAGGATTATCCCGATATCGTCTCTTTTGACCAAATGAGGGAAATGCCTCATATCGGAAGAAATAAAGCTCATTCGCTGATTGAGCAGAAAAAGATATGCTCTATCCGTATCGGACGCCGTCACAAGATTCCTAAAATAAGCGTGATCGAGTTTCTGAATCAGGACTCTTATAACAACTGACATTATTCAGAATGCCGCCTGTTATGTAAGCGTAGAATAACCCGCGTTTAATTACAGCAGTAAAAAACCTCGCCGAAAAC
>CAYNYB010000009.1:0-104189 GCA_964401315.1 uncultured Alistipes sp. | reverse complement strand
TTGGCATCACATATTGGAATGAGCTTGTTCAGGCTTATGCCGCATCCGATACATACGGCGAGATGCGTTTTCTTGCCATACAGTATTATCAAATCACCGCAAGCAGAAAAACGTGTTTCTTTTCTTCTGTGTCAAAATATATCCTGCGACCGTATTCTATAGTTCCAAGTTTCGTTTTCACTGCGGTTTTGCGGCTGCCTTTGTGACGGTATTTCTTTGCGTCTCGACTTACCATAAGCTTCTCATCAAGAGCTTCGAGATGTTCTTTTAAAACTGTTCTTCCAAATTCCATTGCTGATGTGAATATTTTTTCAATAAATTCCAAAAAATTTTCAAGTTTGCTATTGTCTATTTCGATTTTATATGTTATACTCATTTTAGGTCACTCTGCTTTCTTTGTATTTCTTCTTCACTTACATTTTAGCACACTGTGACCTTTGGAGCAACTCCATGGGTTGCTCTCTTTTTTTATATTGCCTACTATTATTTTACACTAAGTAAACAAATAGCTATTTTTTATCGGAATAAAACTGTTTGGACATCGTCCATAATTGATGTTGACAAAAGAAGATACAGATGTAGAGGCTATGATACAGCTTTCCTGCATATTCTTTGACGATGTTCCAGAGAGCTATCAAATTCAGGGGAAAACTTTATTCCCGTCAGCAAAGAATAGAACAACAGATCAGATATACGTCTGTCCTTTTCGTTATAGATTGAATCTAT
The DNA here is from genome assembly GCA_964401315.1 of uncultured Alistipes sp. Taxonomy (GTDB): domain Bacteria; phylum Bacillota; class Clostridia; order Oscillospirales; family Ruminococcaceae; genus Ruminococcus. Next base: position 103,463 of record CAYNYB010000009.1, on the reverse strand, counting down.
AACGAGTTATAGAAAAAAACTACTTGACTTTTCCTATAGGTATGATATAATATATAGAGAGCGTTGATTGGGAGGTGTGAGATGCAGATTTCAACGAGAGGAAAAAATGCGATCAAAATGCTGCTTGATTTAGCAAATCATAATGACGGAACACCTGTAAGATTAAAAGATATTGCCGGTCGTCAGAATATTTCAGTCAAATATCTGGAACAAATTGTGATGCTGCTGCAAAGGGCATCGCTGCTTCAGAGTGTGAAAGGAAATCAGGGCGGTTATCTTCTGAAATATCCTCCCGAACAGTACACCATGTTTCAGATTCTAACTGCTACAGAGGGCAGTCTTTCTCCTGTAGAATGTGTAGAGAACTGTGCAAGTCCATGTAAGAATCAGAATCAGTGCGTGACATACCGAATGTGGAAAAAGCTTGATACAGCCATACACGATACATTGGATGGTATTACTCTTGCGGATTTGATGGACTGGCAGGAGGAAATCGTTATTGCAGGCAGTTACAATATTTGAGGAGAAATATTGTTGGTGGTAATGCCTTTGCGACAGAGTTTGTTGCAATGGATTCACGAATAACGGTCAAGGCACAGGAACTTCAGGTGAAAAATAAAAGGTGATAGTATGAAACAGATATTATGCTTCGGTGATTCCAATACATGGGGATTGATTCCGAAAACAGGCGGCGTTTCCCGTGGGGCATTCGCTGAACAAGTATCCTGAGCGAAAAACTCGGTCAGGACAAATATCATGTTGTGGAGGAGGGCTTGTGCGGCAGAACAACCGTGTTCGATGATCCTCTTCGTGACGGCAGGTGCGGTGTCAAGGTGCTGCCTACTCTGCTGGAATCTCATGATCCAATTGACCTTTCGATCATTATGCTTGGAACCAATGACTGCAAAACGGTCTACGGCGCTTCTTCCGATGTCATTGGCAAGGGTGTTGCAAGACTTGTGAAACAGGTTCGCCGCTTTGCACCGACCAGTAAGGTGCTTGTGATTTCGCCGATCCATTTAGGTCAGCAGGTCTGGGAGGACGAGTTTGATCCCGAATTTTCACATCATTCTGTTGATGTTTCCAAGGGATTGGCGGCGGCATATTGCAAGGTCAGCCGTGAGGAGCATACTTCATTTCTGGATGCTTCACAGTTTGCAGAGCCAAGCGAGACCGACCATGAGCATCTTTCTGCTGAGGGTCACGCCCGGCTTGCGGAGGCTGTATTTAAAAAGGTGAAAGACATCATCTGACAGAAGAATGCTCAGTGGAATCAGTATTATAAATATATAAGAGGTGTAATTACATGACAGAAATAATATGGCTCGGCAGAGGTGGACAGGGTGCGTTCACAGCCGCAAAGCTGCTTGGAGCAGCATATGCCGACAAGGGCAGCGAAAACCATGCCCTTGCATTTCCGTCCTTCGGACCAGAAAGACGCGGCGCTCCTGTGAGAGCGTTTACAAAGCTCAGCGATAAGCCTGTTCTTGACCGCAGTGAAACTGAAAAAGCGGACTATATCATAATTCTTGACGATACGCTGTACAGCGATTCGCTAAAAAATATGCTGAAAAATAATGGTAAAATTATCATCAACAGCAGAAAATTCGCTGACGAAAAACTGATCGCTTTTGACTGTGATTCCATTGCGGAGGAACTGCGCCTGCCGACAGTCAACACAATTCTGCTTGGTATTTTTTCAGCGGTATCGGGAGCAGTTTCAGTGGAGGACATCGAGCGTGCCATTGACGGATATATGCCTGAAAAAATCCGTGATAAAAATAAACAGGCGGTCAGAAAATCCGCAGAGGAGGTACTGAAATGAAACCATATCTGAGAGAAAAAACAAGCTTCTCATTTGCGGAAGTTCCCTCGGATACTTCCTTTGAAGCAGGCTATCTTGTGACGAAAAACAGCGGTTGGCGAAGTATCAGACCGATAATTGACACGGAAAAATGCGTGGGGTGTATGCAGTGTTATTTGTACTGTCCCGACGGTGTGATCTCTATCGAAAACAACAAGGCTGTGATAGATTATGATTTCTGCAAGGGCTGCGGTATCTGCAAGAAAATCTGCAAGCCAAATGCCATAGAAATGGAGGCTGAGAGAAAATGAAGAAATTTTTATCAGGTGACGAAGCGTTTGCAGAGGGTATCAGACTTGCAAAGCCTGCCGTGATCTCGGCATATCCCATTACTCCGCAGACTATCGTTGTGGAACGGCTTTCGGAAATGGCAGAAAGCGGAAGTTTGAAGTCCGAATTTATTCATGTTGAATCTGAGCATTCCGCACTGTCATGCGCTATGGGAGCAAGTGCGGCAGGAGTGCGCGCGTTTACGGCGACTTCATCTCAGGGACTTCTTTACATGGCAGAGTGCCTTTATTACGCATCGGGAGGACGTTTTCCGATCGTGATGATGAATGCTAACCGTTCGACCGCACTTCCCTGGAATATTTACGGCGATCAGCGTGACAGCATTTCGCAGCTTGACAGCGGTTGGATTCAGGCGTATGCGGAAAATGCGCAGGAGAGCCTTGATCTTGCACTAATGAGCTATTATATTGCCGAAAAAACGTCAACGCCTTTTATGGTGAATCTGGACGGATTTATTCTCACGCATACTTATGAAGAAGTGGATATTCCGAACGAGGAACAGGCAGATAAATTTCTTCCGAAATTTGAAACGGATAATAAGCTTGACTTGGAAAATCCCAAAAATATGGCGTTTTCAGCAGGTCCTGACTATAACTATATTTTCAAATTCAAGGAGCATCAGGCAATGCTGGATTCCGTTTCCGTGATAGCTGAATCGGAGAAAAAATTTGCGGAAATATTCGGCAGAAAATACAGCGGTCTGATCGAAAATTACAAAACGGAAGATGCTGAATTTATTTTGATAACTATCGGAAGTATTGCCGGACTTTGCCGTGAAACTGCGGATAAACTGAGAGCAGAGGGTAAAAAAGTTGGTGTTGTCAGACTTCGCTACCTAAGACCGTTCCCGACTGCCGAGCTTGTGAAATCCGTGAAAAATGCAAAGGCTGTAGGAGTGCTGGAAAAAGATATTTCTTTTGGTAATGAAGGCACAGTTTTCACCAATGTAAATTCAGCGTTGCATACTGAAAAAGTGGATATACCGTCATATAACTTTATAGGAGGACTTGGCGGACGAAATATTTCCCAATCGGATATCGAGAATATTTTTTCTGCAATAGAAAACGGTGCGGAACGTGTAAATTTTATCGGAATTGAGGTGGAGTAAGTGAGCGTGACAGCTAAAAGTTTGTGCAGGGACGAATTTTTCTATGGACACAAGGCTTGTGCAGGATGCGGAGGAAGTCTTGCGGTGAGAAATGCCCTTAAAGTTCTGGGAAAGAACGCAGTCGCCATTCTTCCGGCAGGCTGTATGTCGGCGGTGGGATTTAATTTTCCACAGCTTTGTTTTGCAAATAATGCCATAATTTCTACATTCGCAGGCACGGCGTCTATGCTGACAGGTATTGAAGCAGGTTTCCGTGCAAGAGGTATCAAAGACTTTACAGCGGTTGGATTCGCTGGTGATGGCGGTACGGCAGACATCGGAATACAGGCGCTTTCGGGAGCTATTGACCGTAACGACAACATCATCTATATCTGCTACGACAACGAGGCTTACATGAATACGGGAATCCAGAAAAGCGGTCTTACGCCTTTCGGTGCAAGGACGACAACTACGCCGACGGGTAAAAATGTACACGGAAATATCCGTCCGAAAAAGAATATGTTTGAGATCGTGGCGGCTCATGATATTCCCTATGCCGCAACGGCTACGGTGGGATATATGACGGATTTTCTGAACAAGGTGGAAAAAGCGTCGAAGATCAAGGGTACGAAATATATTCACGTTATCGCACCATGCCCTACGGGTTGGGGAATCCCAGTCAGCGACACGATCGATTCCGCAAGAGAAATTGCGGACTGCGGTCTATGGTATCTTGCGGAGTACGAAAACGGCGAATTTACGCTGAATCACGACCCAAAGGAATTTACAAGCGTTTCGGATTATTTGAAAAAGCAAGGTCGTTTCAGACATCTGACAGACGAGGATATTCAGATGATTATTCAGTCCCGTGATGCAAAATGGGAGAAGATTCGCAGAGATTGGAGGAAGTAATATGCCCACATTATCAAACAGAACAGCGGATTTCACGGACTCCGTTATCCGCAGAATGACGAGAATTTCCAACAGGTACGGAGCTGTGAACCTGTCACAGGGATTTCCTGATTTTGAGCCGCCGAGGGAAATTTTAGACCGTCTTGCACAGGTGACAAAGGAGGATTTTCATCAGTATTCAATCACATGGGGCGCACAGAATTTCCGTGAAGCGCTTGCTGAAAAGTACGCACGTTTTTCGGGCAGAACAATAGACCCAAACAGCGAGATCGTTGTAACCTGCGGCAGTACGGAAGCAATGATGGCGGCTATGATGAGCGTGACAAATCCTGGGGATAAGGTCATTGTATTTTCTCCATTTTACGAAAATTATGGAGCAGACACCATACTTTCGGGAGCAGAACCGATATATGTTCCGTTGAATCCGCCTGAATTTAATTTTGATGCGGACGTACTGGAATCGGCATTTAAACAGTGTCCGAAAGCGCTCATTTTATGCAATCCGTCCAATCCCTGCGGAAAGGTTTTCAGCCGTGAGGAATTGCAGATAATCGCTGATCTTGCAGAAAAATACGATACCTTTGTTATCACTGACGAGGTATATGAGCATATCGTCTATGAGCCGAATAAGCATACTTATTTTGCCACTTTGCCGAGGATGTGGGAACGTACAATTCAGTGCAGTTCGCTGTCGAAAACCTATTCCATTACGGGTTGGCGGCTGGGTTATGTTATCGCATCGCCTGATGTGATTGACACGGTGAAAAAAGTCCATGATTTTCTTACAGTGGGAGCTGCTGCGCCATTGCAGGAGGCTGCCGTAACGGGACTGAAATTCGGTGATAATTACTACAAATGGCTGAAGGAAAAATACACTGAGAAGCGTAATTTGTTCCTCAAAGGTCTGGACGATCTGAACATACGTCATACCGTTCCGCAGGGAGCATATTATATTCTGCTTGATATTTCAGAGTTCGGATATGACAGCGATCTGGAATTTTGCGAGACGCTTGCAAGAGATGTAGGCGTGGGAGCCGTACCTGGTTCGAGCTTTTTTAAAGAGCCTGAAAACCGCTATATCCGCCTGCATTTCGCAAAGAAGAATGACACACTGAATGAAGCATTGAATCGACTTTCGGACATACGAAAGAAGATAAAGCCACAGGGGTAATATCATGACTTTACAGCAATTAAATTACATTATCACCATTTCCGACACAGGCTCTATGAATAAAGCGGCAGAGCAGCTTTTTATCGCACAGCCGTCCTTGACCAGTGCTGTGCATGAACTCGAAAAGGAAATTGGAATTACGATTTTTTACCGCAGCGGAAAGGGTGTATCTCTGACCGCTGACGGCGCAGAATTTCTGACTTATGCAAGGCAGATCTATCAGCAGTATGAAACCTTGCAGGAGAAATATTTAGGCGGAAATGTCAAGAAAAAGTTCGGTGTTTCCACACAGCACTACTCCTTTGCAGTCAAGGCATTTGTGAACACCGTCAAGGAATTTGACACCTTTGATTATGAATTTGCAGTCTATGAAACGAAAACGTCTGAGGTGATAAATGACGTAGCTTCCATGAAAAGTGAGATCGGTCTGCTGTATCTCAGCGACTTCAACAGACAGGTTCTCACAAAGCTGCTGCAAACAAATCATCTGGAATTTCATCATCTCATTGACTGCGGAATTTATGTCTATCTCTGGAAAGAACATCCCCTTGCAGGCAGTAAAAAAATAACCTTTGAGGAGCTTGAAAGCTATCCTTGTCTAACCTTTGAGCAGGGGGATAAAAGTTCGTTTTACTTTGCAGAGGAGATTTACAGCACATCGGATTATGCACGAGTGATAAAAGCATCAGACCGTTCCACCATGCTGAACCTGATGAAAGGTCTGAACGGTTACACGTTCTGCTCCGGAATTATTTGCGGCAGTCTTAACGGAGATGACTATGCCGCCGTACCAATTGATGATGACAGCATTATGGAGATCGGCTATATTACGAGAAAAAACGCACTTTTAAGCGAAGTCGGAAATGTATATATCAGAAAACTGAAAGAATACTTGAAGGTCTGAATATAGGGTGAGCAATAATAGCTATACTCATATAGAAATTTTTTGCTGTAGTATTTTTGATTATAATTAAAAATACTACAGCTTTTATATTGACATATAGCTACTTTTGATGTATAATTTTAGTAAGATAAATCAGAATTTGGAGAAGACAGTATTATGTTTATTTATGAAAAAGTTGCTGAGAAAGACAGAAAATTATTTGAAAAGGTCTCTGGATTTCGGTATGATAATAGATTTTCAAAATGGTGTGTTGATAGAGAACATGAAACTTATATTGTTTGCATAGGAAAGCACGGAGTCGAAACCCCAGTTGTTTTCAAAATATTTTATAAGGCTTTTTTATTTCAATTTATTATACCTGAACCTGATATTCTATATGGAGGAGAACCAGTAGTTTTTGTCAGGCTGCCTGTCGCTTTGGAAAGCGATCGTTCCACTATTGAAGAAGTAATCAAACGAGCTTTTCGGGAAACAACTGGAATTTCTGATTATGGAAGTCTACCCAGAAATATTGACGATCACACTTTTGATTTTGAAAGTTATAAATTCTGATATATGCAAATAAACAAGTAACAAAAACTAAGCCCGAAAGCAATTGAAGAAAATGTTTTCGGTCTTTATTTCTATATGCGTATTCGTCTTATGCTCGCACATTTTTTCGCTTATAGATTACAGCGGTATCTTTTGCGTTGGAAAAGGTAATGCCTTATAGATTGAATCTATAACTTGTTATAGATAATACATATTAGACAAATAGGAAATATAGGTGTATAATAATAGCAGAACAGGAAAACCTGTGATACTAATTCATTATCGTTCTGTAGACAAGATTGACAGATAGAATTTTGTCAATCAAGGAAGAAAATCGAAAGCATACTGTTGTATGGTGAGATTTTCTGACGCAGAGTGACAGAATTATGGCTGTCAAGATTGCCTACAGGTTGATGATGAATTAGTATGAAGTAATTGGAGGTAATGCAACATGAGTACAAGAGATGTTAACAATAAATTCTGGAATGAGGAACTTGAAACAATGCCCCGTGAGGAGCTTGAAAAGAGGCAGCTTGAGGATCTGAAAGAGATCGTTAAGTTTGCCTATGACAACGCTCCCTATTACAAGCGTTCATTTGATGAAGCAGGTGTAAAGCCGGAGGATATCCACACTCTTGCCGATATTCAGAAGTTCCCTTTCATCAACAAGACCACACAGCGTGACACACAGGGCGTAGGCTCGTTCCTTGGTGAATTATGTGCCGTTCCCGAAGAAGATGTTGTGTTTATTTCAACATCGTCAGGCTCGACGGGAGTTCCTACAATGAGTCCGTTTACCAAAAAGGACTTTGACGAATTTCAGGATACGGAAAGTCGCTGGTTCTGGCAGATCGGCATGAGACCGAATGACCGCTATGTTCATGCCTTGAATTTCTCCCTGTATGTTGGCGGCCCTGATGTAATCGGCGCACAGAACCTCGGAGCATTGTGTATCTGGGGCGGCACTCTCCCCAGCGAAAGACTGCTGTTTATTCTGAAAACCTACCAGCCAACAATCATCTGGACAAGCCCGTCCTATGCATGGCAGTTGGGCGAAAAGGCGAAGAAAGCGGGCATCGACCCGAAAAAAGATCTGTCTATCAAGAAAATTATCGTTGCGGGAGAACTTGGCGGTTCTATTGACGCAACAAGAAAGGCAATTGAGGATCTATGGGGCGCTGAGGTTTACGACTTCTACGGACTTTCCGATATTTTTGGCGCTTGTGCCGCACAGTGCGAGTATCATGACGGTCTGCACATTGCGGAAAATCATATTCTTGTGGAAACGGTTGACATTCATACAGGTGAGATACTGCCGCCCGGTGAAGTAGGCGAGCTGGTGTTCACAACACTTCGTAAACATGCAAGACCTCTCATTCGTTTCAAGACAGGCGACATCGGCTACATAGACAACACGCCCTGCAAATGCGGACGCACTCACGGAAGAATCCACATCAGCGGCAGAAAGGACGATATGTTTATTGTTTCCGCAGTCAATGTGTTCCCGAGCGATATTGAGGCGGTTATCAGAGAACTTGACGGCGTTACAGGCGAATATCTTATTCGTGTATTTGAAAAGGATTTCACCTGCAAATACTCCGTTGAGATCGAGAAAAATTCCGATAATCCTGCATCTGATGATTCTGTTGCAGAGACGGTTTCAGCGGCATTAAAGGCAAGAATCGGCGTAAAGCCTTACAAAGTCGTTGTACATCCCGACGGCGGTCTTGATACACGTTCGGAGCATAAATCCAAGCGGATCATTGATGAAAGAAAGCTGGACTACACAATTTAATCAGAAAAAAAAGAGCGTCTGCTTGATTTTTCAGGCGGACGCTTTTGAGGTGATGTGATGAATACATTCAGTAACTATTTGTTTGAGGGCGGATTTGGCTTGGAACGTGAAACGCTCCGAATTGATAAAAACGGCAGACTTGCCCAGACTCCACACCCTTTCGATGATCCGCATTTGCAGCGTGACTTCTGCGAAAATCAGCTTGAAATTATTACAGGTGTGAATAATTCTGTCAAAAATGCCATTGCAGAGCTTGCACAATGGGATCTGACTGCAAGGAAAAAGCTTGCTGAAAGCAGTGAAAAGCTTCATGTCTATTCAAATCCGCCGCATTTTTCGGATGTATCGGAAATCCCTGTTGCCCATACCGGTATGGAAATATCAAAATTCAATTACCGCAAACAGCTTGAACAGAAGTACGGCAAAGCCTTGATGCTTTATTCGGGAATACATTTTAACTTTTCACTTTCAGAAAAGTATCTCCGTGAGATCAATGATACTGAACAGGATTTCGGGCAGTTCAAGGACAGAGTTTATTTCAGACTTATGAAACAGATTTTCCGGCATAGCTGGCTGATCGTTCTGCTGACTGCTGCAAGTCCGATATATGATAGTTCGTTTGTTGAGACAGGCAGTTCGGAGAAGATGTTCAGTGGTTACGGCTCAATGAGAAATTCTGAGTTCGGCTACTGGAATCAATTCATACCGACCCTTGACTACAGCGATATTGAAACATTCACCGACAGCATACAAGGCTATATTGACGACGGACTTCTCCTGTCACCTGCGGAGCTGTATTTGCCTGTCCGTCTGAAGCCAAAGGGTACATACAGTCTTGATGCGCTGAAAAATGGTATCGACCACATTGAGCTGCGAATGTTTGATTTGAATCCGTTGAGTGATGTGGGAATTTTCAGCGAAGATGCCGAATTTGCGCATCTTCTGATGCTGTATCTGCTGCATCAGCCTGACTTTGATTTTACTGCGAAGCTACAGGAAAAAGCTGTTTTCGACCATAAGGCAGCCGCAAAATATATGCCCAATCAGCATTATGTTGATAAGGCAAAGGCGATAATCACCGAAATGAAACAGTTTTTTGAGGGATATGCATATGCTGAAAAAGCGCTTGAATATCAGGAAAGAAAGCTGACAGAAAATCAACGGTACTGCGTTAAAATCTATGAGAGGAGTTTAGAGCAATGTGCGAATTATTCGGTGTAAGTCTGAAAGAAAATGAAGATATAAGCGGCTATTTATCGGAGTTTTTCAGTCACGGTGCGCAGCACCCTCATGGCTGGGGAATATACCGTGAGCATCATGGCGATCATGAGATCGTAAAAGAAGCTGTCAGTTCAATAAAAAGTACCCTTGCAAAGGAGATCGCTCAAACAACTGAGCCGCAAAAGCATTTTATGGCGCATATTCGACTTGCTACGGCAGGTGCGGTCAAAACGGAAAACTGCCATCCTTTCAGCGGCTTTGATATGTCAGGTCGTCGCTGGACGCTGATACATAATGGCACGATTTATGCGGTAAACAGGACTTTTCCTTATCGTTCGGCACAGCATGGAAATACGGATTCCGAGCGTGTTTTTCTGTATTTGCTTGACAAGCTGAACAAGGTACGTCCAAGTAATGAGAGTGAACGTTTTGCAGTTGTAGATGAAGCTGTGCAGGAGCTTTCGGAACACAACAAGCTGAATCTACTCATCTCGGACGGAGAGATTCTGTACGTTCACAAAAATATGGAGGAAACGCTGTTTTATCTGAAAACCGATAACGGATATTATTTCAGTACCACTCCTCTTGGAAACGGTGTATGGACGGAGTTTCCGACAGCACAGCTTATTGCCTTTCGGAACGGTGAAAAGCTGTTTTCAGGTACAAATCACGGAAAAATATTTACTTCTGTAATGCAAAGTATTTCTGTTTACGATGCAATGAATATATGAGGACTGTTCAGTATCTGAAAATTTTTCAAGAAATTTCATAAAACCTATTGACAAGATAGGAAAAGCGTGCTATAATATAAACATAGCCTACCAATCAGGTATAATAAATAAGATTAGAGGTAATTATCATGAGCAAGAATTATAAATTTGAGACTTTACAGCTTCACGTAGGACAGGAATCTCCCGACCCTGCAACAGATGCACGAGCTGTGCCGATCTACGCAACGACCTCCTACGTTTTCAAGGATTCCGCACAGGCGGCAGGACGTTTCGGACTGACCGAGGGCGGCAACATATACACCCGTCTGATGAACCCGACCTCCGATGTTTTTGAGCAGAGAATTGCAGCTCTTGAGGGCGGTGCGGCAGCGCTTGCGACAGCTTCGGGTTCGGCAGCGATCTCATATGCAGTGCAGAATATCGCAACAGCAGGCGACCACATCGTCAGCTCCGTGAATCTTTACGGCGGTACATATAATCTTTTTGCCAATACTTTGAAAGAACAGGGGCTTACGACCACTTTCGTTGACCCGTCAGATCCCGAAAACTTTGAGAAAGCTATTCAACCGAACACCAAGCTTCTCTATGCTGAGACTTTGGGCAATCCCAATTCCGATGTCATAGACCTTGAAGCGATTTCTGAAATTGCCCATAAACACGGCATTCCGCTTATTGTGGACAATACTTTTGCGACTCCCTATCTGCTTAGACCGATCGAGCATGGGGCTGACATTGTGGTACATTCCGCTACAAAATTCATAGGCGGTCACGGCACGGTAATGGGCGGCGTAGTTATTGACGGCGGTAAATTTGATTGGGCGCAGAATGACAAGTTCCCCGGACTTTCTAAGCCGAATCCGTCCTATCACGGCGTTGTATTCACCGAAGCTTGTGGCAATATCGCCTATATCATGAAGCTTCGCACAACTCTCATGAGAGATCAGGGTGCGACTATTTCGCCATTCAATTCATTCCTGCTTTTACAGGGACTTGAAACGCTGTCGCTTCGTCTGGAACGTCATGTGGAGAATGCCTTGAAGGTCGTTGATTTTCTGAAAGATCATCCGCAGGTTGAACGTGTCAATCATCCGTCCTTGGCACAGGGAAGAGAAAAGGAGCTTTACGACAAATACTTCCCCAATGGTGCGGCTTCGATTTTCACTTTCGACATCAAGGGCGACGCCGAGACCGCAAAGAAGTTCACCGAGAGTCTGGAGCTGTTCTCGCTGCTTGCCAATGTTGCCGATGTGAAGTCGCTGGTGATCCACCCTGCATCTACCACGCATTCTCAGATGACCGAGGAAGAGCTGTTTTCCGCAGGTATCAGACCAAATACCGTTCGTCTTTCTATCGGTACAGAGCATATTGACGATATTATTGACGACCTTAAAAATGGCTTTGCGGCTGTAAAATAATTTGCCGAAAACACTTGAACTCATACTAAATCTATGATATAATTAGGTATAGTATTATTTCAAAGGAGAGATCGGAATGAAAATTTCAACAAAAGGCAGATATGCACTGCGAATGGCTGTATATCTGGCAAAGCACCAATGTGACGAGTATGTTTCGCTTAAAGAGATCGCCAAAAGTGAAAATATCTCAAAAAAATATCTTGAGCAGATTGTACCCATGCTGAACAGAGCCGGTCTGCTCCGAACTACTCGTGGGAATAAAGGCGGATATTTGCTTACAAAAAAGGGCAGTGAGATAACAGTCGGGGATATTATTCGCGCCACTGAGGGAAATCTTGCTCCTATTGCCTGCCTTGAATACGAGGTCAATGATTGTCCGCGAAAAGCTCAATGCTCCACGCTTTTTGTCTGGGAGGGACTTTATCAGCAGATCACGGGTTATCTTGACAGTATAACCTTGCAGGATATTGCCGACCGCGACGGTAACGGCGATGATTACAGTATATAAATTTGATACTATATAATTTAAGTAACGGATAATTTTTGAGTGTAAAAAGAGGTTTTAAACATTTTTCTGTTTAAAACCTCTTTTTTTGAAATTATCTTTCAACTGGAATATTCTTACAGTTTCAGAAACATCTGATGCAGTCTCAGATCCAGCGCCATAACTGCACAAGCGCCTGTTGATTCTGCTATTTTTGCCTGTTCAGGCGTTGTAACGTCTATAATAACGCCGACTTTGAGCATCTGAGCAAGTTTCTTATTAAGCTGATAACGATTATTTGCCATAATATTTTCCTCGTATAATAGATTTTAGGGTAGTTTCAAGAGTACCCCAATGAACCTTAAGCCACGCTCGGTTAAGAAGAGCAACAGTGAAATTGGAATGAGCGTAGCGAATGTAGATTTCACTGCTGCGGCGAAGTTACGCCGGGTTTAATCAAATGATCAACAGGCATTCACATACCCATGATAAAATAGCTGTAATCAGCAGGAACAAGTTCTGATTTTACTTAGTTGAGCCGTAAGGCTTCTTCCGTTTGGAGTCTGTTCTCCAGAGTTGTGAGTTAGCTGTTTACACGTAGGCTGTTTATTCGGGAGGCGCTCCATCCGGTTTTACAGGCAGTACGGATTTTCGCATTGAATCCGCTCGGAGTGTATGCTGATATGCAAGGTTGCGGATGCCACAGTATCATGGGTAGCTGAATGCCTGTCAGTTGAAAATTTCGATGAAAGGAGACCTGCAAATAAAAGTCAATACCCATAAAGTAGAATTTACAATTGTTCATAAACTTTGAATATGTATGACAAACAGACCGCCGAAGTTGTCTACAAAAGAAAATGCAGTTATACCAACCGATAACCTTGACAGAACATCATAAAAATGCTAAGAGTGTCATGCCGATGGTGAGGAACTCATGAATAGATGAAGTTAGTCACCATCGAGGCAGCCATTGTAGCATTTTTATGATAACCTGTCAAGGTCAAGCGGCTACGCCGTGCCTATGTTATGCCTCCGGTTTGGAATCTATGAATAGATATTATGAACTTTGCGTAGGCATTGTTTCCTTGACTCTGGCGTAATAAATACGAAGAAATTTGTTTGAAGCGGCGATCATATAAATTTTGTATGGTTTTCCCTCTGTTCGTTTCGCTCTGATCATGTCAGTTCTTCACATTTAGAAATAGTAAATATTTTTACATTGACATAAAAGCTCAAAAATGTTATTTTAGATAATAGAGATGTTATCTCTAAGAAACATTATGGAGGTTTTAAAATGAAAAGAATTATTTCAGCAATTATGGCTTGCGTTCTTGTATCCGGAACAGCTTTTAGTGTTCATGCAATGGACTTCAGAAGTTCTTTACAGGAAAACAAGACTGTTTCTTATAACAGCAGCCAGCTTGCAGAATACGCCGAACAATTAGCTGTACTGGTAAACAAAGAACGTAATGCATATGGATTGCAGCCTGTCAAGATTTCTCCGCTACTCAGTGAAGCTGCAAACATCAGAGCAAGCGAATTGAAAGCGAATTTTTCACACACTCGTCCCAATGGCACAAGCTGCTTTACTGCAATGTCAGAACTTGGAATCCAATACAGAGCTGCGGCTGAGAATATTGCCTATGGTCAGAAAAATCCGGAGAGTGTCATGAATGCATGGATGAATTCGTCCGGACATCGTGCAAATATTCTCAATGAGAAAATGGAATATATCGGAGTTGGTGTATTCTATCAAGATGGAGTATATTATTGGTCACAGTTTTTTGCCGCTTCCAATAGTTTATCTAATGATGCATACCTGCCGGGCGAAAACGGCGATACTGTAACCCCACCGTCCACCACAACTACTCAGCCGATAACAACAACGCAGATAACTACTACCGCTAAGCCAATAACCACGGAACAAGTCTCAACCTCCCTTGAACCGGTGACAACAGCTCAATCTACGACTTCTGCTAAACCTATAGCAACAACTACAAAACCGATGACAACGGAACCGACTACAACAGACACTGCTGCAACAACAACGACACAAGTCACAACAACCGTAAAGTCAATAACCACAACGTCCACTCAACCAATAACTTCCGAACAAACTACTAAATGTTCAGAAACATCTCCCGTGTATGACTGTAACAAATCCTGCGATTTCTCCACCATTATCAGAAGGATACTATGTTATACGAGCAATTACTTTGATGATTACTTATCATAATTAACTATTCTCATATGTACATGAACTTGACTTTATTCTTTTAAGAACTTGTGTTCATAGGATTTGTGCGTGGATATTAGAGCATAATTTTACCAAGGGTAAGGCGAAAAAGCGAAAGCATACTGCCGTATGGTGAGCTTTTTCAACGCAGCTATCAGTAAAATTTTCCGAAAAGATGCGTGCAATAGCCTATGAACACAAGTTCTAATAAAAGGAGAGCCTGACAACAAGTCCGACTCTCACAAATCCTATCCATACTCAAATCATATACTCGATCTGTTCTTCATGCTTCATATTGAACAAGTCGAAAATTTTATCACGAATCTGTAGAAAATCGCTGGCGGTACGTTCTCTGTGTCCTTTCAGCGGCACAGTCACAACGCTCTTGATTTTTCCGGGGTTCGGTGTCATGATAACAATTCTGTCTGCAAGGAATACTGCTTCCTCAATATCATGAGTCACAAAAATAATTGTTTTCTGCTCCTGCTTAGAAATGGACAGAATATCATCCTGCAATTTCATACGGGTAATGGCATCCAGTGCGCCGAACGGTTCATCCATGAAAATAATGTCAGGGTCTACAGCAAGCGCTCTCGCAATGGAGACACGCTGCTGCATACCGCCGGAAAGCTGTCGGGGATGTGACTTTTTAAACTCCGACAAACCAACCAGTTCAATATACTTGTCTGCGATCTGATGTCGTTCCGCTTTGGACAATTTCTTGGGTTCTAATCCGAGTTCTACGTTTTTTTGTACTGTCCGCCACGGCAGTAAGCCGTAATTCTGGAAAATTGTTACATTCCGGACGGATGGTGATTTCACCTCTTTTCCTTCGATCTTCACACTGCCGGATGTCACCGGAGAAAATCCTGCAATCGCATTGAGCAGTGTACTTTTACCGCAGCCGGAAGGTCCAAGCAGACAGATAAATTCACCTTTTTCTATGGACAGTGAAACTTCTGTGAATGCAGTAAATTCCTTGCCATTCTGTAAAAAAGTTTTTTCAGCGTTTTCTACTTCAATGTACATCAGTCTGTACCTCCCCATGCTTTCATAATTCGCTTTTCAGCGGCTTTTAAAAGCGTGTCAAGCAGCAATCCTATAAGTCCGATGACGATAATGTCTGCAAACAGAATATCCGCACGCAGATTATTTCTGGCATCAATAACTAAATATCCCAGTCCCGACTGTGCACCGATCATCTCTCCGGCTACAAGAAATACCCATGCAGTGCCAAGCGCGAGATGAATTCCGTTTGCTATCTGCGGAAACGCCGCCGGAAAAATCACCTTCCACATTATCTGCGGCTGGCGTATTCCGAAGTTCTCAGAGACTTTCAAGTAAATCGGGTCAATACCGCCCACTGCTGAAACGGTAGACAGCAGAACCGGAAAGAAGGCCGCAATAAAGATTATAACAATTGCCGGAATATCGCCAATACCGAACCACAACACGATAAACGGCATCCATGCCATTGGTGAGATAGGTCTGAGCAGCTGCACTGCCGGGTTGATGTACTGAAACACCTTCGGCAATCTTCCGAATATCAAGCCCAACAATACGGCAATGACCACTGCGCTGATATATCCGGCAGCAAATCGATACATACTCGACACGATATGCGATAGCAGTACGCCGCTTGTTACCATATCAAGCAGAGCCTGAAACGCCTGTAACGGTGACGGAAACAGTGCCGCATTAACATCGCTGACCAAGAATGCAAGCTGCCAAACTACCAGCAGCCCCACCAGAGAAATCACAATGTTTTTCAAAGAGAGTAACTTCTTCACTTTACATCATCTCACTCTCTACTCAAAGTCGCTTTTTACAAAGTCTGCATAAGACGGCGGATTTTCTGATAATCCGTATGCCTTTACCTTTTCTGTCAGCGTGCTGTAATTCTCCTCTGTGATCTCCAGATCGTTATAGGAGATCCACTGCAAAGACAGCTCCAGAACATCCTTATCCTGATTTAGATACTTTGCCGCTGTTTCCATTGACTGTTCTTTTGTCAGATTCTGTCCTGCCTGTTTGTAGCTCTTGACAAAGGTTTTAGCATCCTCACTGCGGTTTTCGATAAACGCATCCGTCAGCACCAATCCACAGCAGAGAGAATCCTCCCACAGTTCCTCCGAAGTAAAGAGTACCTTGCCTGCACCCAGTGAAACTGCTTTTGCACCAAACGGTTCTGCCACACAGTAACCGTCGATCTGTCCGCCTGCAAGTGCAGAGGGCATTTCTGTCGGGGCAAGCTCTGTGATATTCACGTCATTGATCGTAAGTCCGGCAGATGCAAGTGCGTCGTTCAGCAGAATATTATGCGACGACTGTCTGTGCGGTATCGCAAGCGTTTTGCCTTTCAAGTCCTCCGCAGAGGTAATGTCCGGAGAAGTAATGATAACATTACCGTCTTTATGACCAAGTGCAACCGCCTTAATACCAACGCCCTGTTCCTTAGACTTCATGGCAAGCTCAATCAGCGCCGAAGCACCGTCAACACGTCCGGTATTCAGTGCGTCCAGCAATTCCGACCATGAACCGTACTTGACCAGCTCCACCCGTAAACCCGTCTGTGCTGCCAGTTCGTCCGCCGTTTCCAGTACGGCAAGAGAATGCGTAATGGGCAGATAAGCAATTTTTATTGTGTTTGAATCATCAGATTTTTTACCGCAGGCTGTCAATGAAAATGCAAGTACACCTGCCATAAGAACTGAAATTATTTTTTTCATATCTATCAACTCTTTCTATATAAGAATCAGTCCCAGCCAAGAGCTTTTCTTTTGGCTTTTATATCCTCAACTATTTTATTGCCAAGTGCTACTGGGTCGGTATCAACGTGCATTACAGAACCCAATAATTCTCTTGTACCGTCTTTCAGGAACTCAATGACATTCTGTGAACCATAGATCTGTGCCTCAACACAGTGATAGGAGTTAATACCCATTAAACGAAATCCTAACGCTGCGTCTATCCCTTTTTCATTTCCCCACTCCGGAGAAGTGAAAGCAAACGGCATTTCATAGAGATTTTTTCCGAGAACGTTTGCAATTCCTGCAAATATTCCCGACGAACGTGTATTATCAATACATTCACCGACGTGCCATACAGGCGGTAAATCAGGTGTCAGAAATTCTTTGAGACTTTCGCCGGTCTTATCCAGTGCGGAAGTGTTACAGTAACCGAGTTTCATAAGCGGGAACGATGCACAGCCATTTGACAGAATAAGGACGTTATTTTTTAACAGTACGTCCGCAACGTCAACAATAGCCTTTTCGTACAGAACTTTGGGATTGTTGCATCCTACCATATTTACAATACCGAGAATTTTTCCGGATCTCAAAGCATCGGCAAGCGGCTGCATACTGCCGAATCTCTTATGTACATACTCCACGGAAAATCCTACTTCTGCTTCAACCTCATAGGTTGGAATGTATACAGGTATTCCCTTTCGCTGTTCAAAACTTTCAATAGCACGGATCACAATTTTTTCGGCAAGAGCCTTTGTTTCCCCGATATTGGAATGGTGGTGATCGTACTCATAACGTTCAGCACCGGGCAGTCTTGCAGAGTCGCTTGTTGTGACAACTGTCGTCTTAAAGCACTTCGCCACTTCCATTATAGACGGAAATACGTCCTGAACGTCTGCAACCCAAAGATCCAATGCACCGGTACCAAGCACCAGTTCCGCAGAAACAGCATTCGACAGCGGAATAACTCCGCCGTAACGGTACATAGCCGCCAATCCCGAACAGCAGATGCCGTAAAAACGTATTCCCTTTGCACCCTTTGACTTTGCAAGCTCTATGAATTTTTCTTCCTGTCCGGTCTTGACAATCTGGCTGACAAGCGTGGGCAGATGTCCGTGAACGGCTATATTGACATAGCCCTTTTTAAGTGCGCCGATGTTGACCTTGGACGTCACACGGTCGCCTACGCCAAACAAGCTATCCGTTGCGATATTTGCTCCCACAACGCCTGAAAATGTAAACGCAAGTCCGCATCTCAGGAACTGCTGCATGATACTTTTCCAGTCGCCGTCAATCGCACAGCCCGTTTTGTGATACGCTTCAAACACTTCATGATACGCACTGATTGGCAGAATATCAAGGTTTTTCCATGTTTCCTGACGTTCCGGCGGAGCACAGGCTTTGATCGTTTTATATTCGTCCGGTTCAGTGCGTGACATATCCGCAAGCAGTGCATCAGCTAAGTCAATGGCGATTTTCTTTGTGGTACGGTGCTTTGTCGGAATACCAAAACTTTCAGCAGTTGCCCTTATTTTCTGCTCTCCCATGATTGGAATGTCAAGCTTGCCTTCTGCCGCCCATTTCAGTGACAAAATAATCTCTCTTGCGTGCATACCATGCTGTGCAGCACCTGCCGCCGCTGCCCGAAGCAGATTTCGCGCGACTACCAGATCAGCGTCCGCACCACATACGCCACGAGGGGATTTTGCTGTGATACGGCATGGTCCCATGTTACAAATCTTGCAGCAGACGCCGGCAAGACCGAAATTACACTGCGGTTTCTGCTTATCAAAACGGTCAAACGTCGTGTCGATGCCCAACTGTTCTGCACGCAGAAGCATCTCCCTGACAGCAGGGTCAGGTGTTTGTTCAATTACATCCTGCTTGGACGGAAACGTCTTTTTGTACTCCGCAACTGCATTCATGTAATCACGAATAAATGCATTTGGATCATCTTCATCACTGTGGTCTGCCTTGGCAACAATCGTCGGAATTCCATGCTTGTCAAAACCGATCAGCGCACGGTGAGAATGAATGTGCGGTTTTTTATTGTCATGATCATGCTCAAGATGTTCTGTATGGTGATGTGTATGTTCGCTCATAAGTCAATTCTCCTTTTTATGGTACGGCTTCAATACATTTTTGGGGTCGGTAAACAGCAGTTTGACAAGCCAGATGACAAGACCAAGTGTGACCGCTGAAATCCCCAGAAGCGCATCGTTTACAATATCCTGTACGGACAGTGTGAAAAATTCTGCACGAAGCTGTGCATACTCAAAAAATGCATCCACCAGCCACATCAAAGACGCACCCCAGTAGATAAAGCACAGTGTTGAAACTTTCATCGTGTCCTTTGGCGCTGTTTTGTACCAGATAACGGTACAAATTACGGCAGCGATCACTGTTACCAAAAGCGTCATATTTTTTCACCGCCCATAACTTCTGTTTGATTTGTACTTTTTTCAAAAATATGGGACACCGCCACCATGCCAAGCCACGCCGCTGTCACTGCAAGCGCCATAACAACACCAACTGTAGACATCTCGTGAATCATTGCTGCGGACTCCGGTGTTCCCGCTGCTGTCAGGAACGGAAACCACGGCTGAACTTCTCCATGCCATACGTGTTCAAATGCCAACAAAGAAGAACCGCCCCAGAGAAGCTTTGAGAGCCACTTGACCTTTCTCGAAAAGCCTATCTTGATATGTTTCACATCCTCTGCCACACACATCGTTTCCGTTTTTTTCTCCTTTGATTCTAAAATATGTACTGCAACTGTTGCTGCAATTGCTTCTGCTGCCGGAACAATAAAGCAAGCCATATCCTATCTCTCCTATCTTATAAATCATTATAATTCATATCTTTTCATCAATATGAATAACATACTGTATGTTGTTTCGCTTACATTACATATATACATAGTATGTTTTAAAATATTATACCATAGAATTTGTACAATGTCCAATACATTTATTCTATAACTTTTAATAGGCTCAGTCTATATCAACCTTTTCGTACTAACCTATTTCAAGTTAAAATAAAATTTCTCAATCTTCCGATTCAATAGAAAAAATAAGCGTATGAAGATACGGCTGATTCATGCTCATCTATCGGCGGACTTCCGCCTTCAGTTAAACGGCAGAGGTTCTACCATGAACTATCCGCTGCTGCTTAGTCATAATATTTTGAGCGAAATGTGTCAAGTATTATTGACCATTTCAATAGCAAGCTTATCGCCCTTTATGCGGTCTTCTCCGAATTCTGCGGTTAATTTTTTTGTATCAATTATAATTCCGAGATCGGTATTTTCAACTGAAAGCCCCTCAATAAACTGCTCTTTCCTACTCTGTTAACTCCTCCTATTTTATAACATCAAGAACACGAATTCTCAGCATTACTGAACACTTTGCAATAGCGGCGAATATATAACAATTGTACCACAAAATAAAGCGAGTTAACAGTGTAAATATACACGAACTTTCAGATAGTTACACTGTTAACTTTGTGAAAAAACGTGCATTGGCATTCACTGCTAACCGTTTCTGTACATTGATTAACAACCCTGGCTTTGAAAATCGTAGAATTATAGCTATTGACAATTAAGGCGAAAAAATCGCATTTTTGATGTTGAAATTTGTGTAAATATACAAAAAGTGGAAGTAGCTATTGACTTAGAGTTAACTCCATGGTGTATAATGATAGTAACAGATTTCAGGAGGTAGCTTATGACAATAAAGGAAGTTTGCAGTAAGTTCAAAGTTACAGCTGATACACTCCGATACTATGAACGTGTTGGTGTGATACCCGAAGTACATCGTACAGCCGGTGGTATTCGTGACTATACGGAAGAAGATGTCAAATGGGTTGCAAATGCGATTTGTTTCAGAAGTGCAGGAATGCCGATTGAAATGCTAATAGAGTATGTCTGTATGTTCCGAGAGGGGGATCACACGATCGAGGCACGATGCAATCTGCTGAAAGAAGCCAGAGAGCGAATTCTGGAAGAGCGAAAAAAATATGATGAAGCTCTTGAAAAACTGGATTACAAGATAGACAAATACGAGGAAGCAGTCCGCACAGGAGTGCTTGTATGGGATGATGAGCAAAGCAATTCATATGAATAAACGGAGGTAATTTTATGGAAAAAATCATACAAACCGCAGGAAGAAACGCTCTCGGAGAATTCGCACCTGATTTTGCCCATTTCAATGATGATGTGCTGTTCGGAGAGAACTGGAACAATCAGGATATTGATCTGAAAACACGCTGTATCATTACAGTAGTTGCGCTCATGTCATCGGGTGTGACGGATTCTTCTCTGAAATATCATCTTGAAAATGCTAAGGCACACGGTGTGACAAAGAGTGAAATTGCCGCTGTTATTACACACGTTGCATTTTATGCAGGCTGGCCGAAAGCATGGGCTGTTTTCAATATGGCAAAGGAAGTGTGGACGGAAACGGAAATTCCCGATGATGCAAAGTCGGCACACACAGCGGAAATGGTATTCCCAATCGGCGCGCCGAATGATGCGTTTGCACAGTATTTCATTGGTCAGAGCTATCTTGCATCGATTTCTACTTCACAAGTGGGAATCTTCAATGTTACTTTCGAGCCGAAATGCCGTAATAACTGGCATATTCATCATGCGGATAAAGGCGGCGGACAGATCCTTGTGTGTGTTGCAGGAAGAGGTTATTATCAGGAATGGGGTAAAGAGGCGATTGAAATGAATCCCGGCGACTGTATCAATATTCCCAGTGGTATAAAGCACTGGCATGGCGCAGCGCCTGACAGCTGGTTCTCACATCTTGCAATCGAAGTTCCCGGTGAAAACGCTTTAAATAAGTGGCTGGAAGCAGTTTCAGACGAAGATTATAATAAATTAAAGTGAGGTTTGGTACATGAAAGTTTTAATGATAAACGGCAGTCCTCATGCAAATGGCAATACGTACATTGCACTGCATGAAATGGAGAAGATTTTTAAAGAAAATAATATAGAAACAGAGATACTCAATATCGGAAACAAAGTCATCAGAGGATGTGTTGCTTGCGGTGCGTGTGCTGAAAAAGGAAAATGTGTGTTTGATGATATTGTAAATGAAACAGCACCGAAATTTGAAGCCTGCGACGGTTTTGTGGTTGGCAGTCCTGTTTATTATGCTTCTGCCAATGCAACACTTATCGCTTTTCTTGACAGACTTTTCTACAGTACTAATTTTGACAAGACAATGAAAGTCGGTGCGGCTGTTGCGGCGGCAAGACGTGGCGGACTTACATCAACATTTGATGAACTCAACAAGTATTTCACAATCTGCGGTATGCCAGTTGCATCGGGTCAATACTGGAACGGCATACATGGTAGAGAACAGGGGGAGGCTTCACAGGACACAGAGGGATTACAGCAGATGAGAACTCTTGCAAGAAATATGACATTTCTGATGAGAAGTATTGAGCTTGGCAAGAAGGCATATGGTCTGCCTAAAAAAGAAACTTTTCATCATACAAACTTTATACGATAATCAGAGCGTGTTCGCATTAAAATGCACGTCTTTTCGGCAAAATTATGCATGAAAAACCGCACGCTGATTTTATGTGAACACACTCTGAACAGAGAGGATAATACATATGTACATCGAAAAAATAAATTCACCCCAAGATATAAAAAAGCTTTCTGTTGAAGAACTGAACACACTTGCAGCAGAAATCAGAGACGGACTTATGAACCGTCTTTCCAAAAAGGGCGGACACTTCGGACCGAATTTCGGATTTGTAGAGGCAACGATAGCTTTACATTATGTTTTCGATTCTCCAAAGGATAAATTTGTCTTTGACGTTTCTCATCAAAGCTATGCGCATAAAATGCTGACCGGCAGACAGGAGGCTTACTTCTGTGATGAACATTTCGGCGACATTTCAGGTTATACAAATCCGGAAGAAAGTGAGCATGATCTCTTCAATGTTGGTCATACATCAACTTCTGTCAGTCTTGCCTGCGGACTGGCAAAAGGCAGGGATTTAAAGGGCGATAAAGAAAACATCATTGCAGTTATCGGGGACGGTTCGCTCAGCGGCGGCGAAGCTCTTGAAGGCATTGATTTTGCTTCGGAACTTGAGAGTAATTTTATCATTGTTGTAAACGACAATGATATGTCTATTGCTGAAAATCATGGTGGCTTATACAAAAATCTGAAAGCTCTGCGTGAATCAAACGGTGAATGCAAGTGTAATCTTTTTAAGGCTATGGGACTTGCTTACCTTTATGTTGCCGACGGAAATGACATTGCCAAACTGATTGAAGCATTTGAAAAAGTAAAGAACATCGATCATCCGATTGTTGTTCACATCAATACGCTGAAAGGAAAAGGCTATGCACCTGCCGAAACGGAGAAAGAAAACTGGCACTGGTGTATGCCGTTCGACCCTGAAACAGGAAAATCGAAATTTGCAGGAGATGGTGAGAATTACGATACAATGACCTGCGATTATCTGCTTAAAAAAATGAAGGCAGATGAACGGGTGATTGCAGTAGTTGCCGCAGTTCCTGTTTGCATTGGTTTTACAGAGGATAAACGTAAGGAGGCAGGCAAACAGTTCGTTGATGTCGGAATCGCTGAGGAACACGCTGTTGCTATGGTTTCAGGCATTGCAAAGAACGGCGGAAAGCCTGTGTTTGCAACCCATTCAAGCTTCTTCCAAAGAACCTATGACCAAATCTCACAGGATCTTTGCGTAAACGGAAATTCCGCAACGCTGCTTGTCAATACTGCATCTGTTTATGGTATGAACGATGTAACGCATCTCGGAATTTTTGATATTCCGATGATGTCAAATATCCCGAATCTTGTATATCTTGCTCCGACTAACTGCGAGGAATATTTCGCAATGCTTGACTGGAGTATTGAGCAGGACAAATATCCTGTTGCTGTCAGGATTCCGTGCAATGGTGTGATTCATTCAGATGCTCCTGTGGATACAGATTACAGTGATATCAACAAGTACAGAATCACTCGGCAGGGTGAGAAGATTGCGATTATTGCTCTTGGTGACTTCTATCAGATCGGAGAAAAACTCGCCGCCCTGATTGCCGAGAAAACAGGAATTGCTCCAACACTGATAAATCCACGCTTTATTACAGGCATTGATGATGAATTGCTTGAGGAACTGAAAAAGAATCACACAAAGGTTGTTACCCTTGAAGACGGTATCCTCAGTGGAGGATTTGGTGAGAAAATTGCACGTTTTTATGGACCATCTGATGTTAAGGTTTACAACTACGGTCTGAAAAAGGAGTTCCTTGACAGGTATTCTATTGATGAAGTGCTTAGAGAAAACCATTTGACTCCTAAACAGGTTTTTGATGATATTTCAAAATAAAACAATAAGAACTCTTGTTCATAGGCTGCTGCACGTGTCTTTTCGGCAAATTTTACCGATAGCCGCGTTAAAAAAGCTCGCCATACGTCAGTCTGCTTTCGCTTTTTCGCCTTGCTATCGGTAAAATTATGCTCGAAAATACACATACAAATCCTATGAACACAAGTTCTGAATAAAAAACGGAGACAGAAAAAATGAATTTACTACATCTTAAATATGCGGTTGAAACAGCCAGAGTCGGTTCTATAAACAAAGCCGCAGAAAATCTTTATATTGGTCAGCCAAATCTCAGCCGTGCGATCAAGGAGTTTGAAAAATCACTTGGGATAACGATATTTGTTCGTTCTGCAAAAGGCATGACGGTTACTCCCGAAGGTGAAGAATTCCTTAGATATGCACAAAAAATTTTAGCTGAAATAGATTCCCTTGAAGCCATGTATAAAAACGGAATGAAGGTCAAACAGAAATTTTCGATCTCCGTACCTCGTGCCTGTTATATTTCCGAGGCATTTGCTAAATTTTCCAAAATGATACAGCCGGATAACCCTGCCGAATTATTTTATAACGAAACAGATACAACTCATGTTATAAAAAATATACTTGAAAATGACTACTCACTTGGAATCATTCGCTATTCCGAGGAATATGACAAGTATTTCAGAGAAATGCTTGAAGAAAAAGGTTTTATTCATGAGCTGGTAACGGAATTTACATACGTCCTTATAATGAGCAGTGAACATCATCTTGCAGATCATGAAAATATCCGTTATGAGGATCTAAAGCCTTATGTGGAAATAACTCATGCCGATCCGTTTGTACCGTCTATATCTGCCTCTGCAATAAAAAAAGTGGAGCTTCCGGATAACATCGAAAAGAGGATATTAATTTTTGAGCGTGCAAGTCAGTTCGATCTTCTGTCTGAAAATACCAATACTTTTATGTGGGTATCCCTTGCACCTCAAAAACTCCTTGAACGCTACGGACTTGTTCAGAAAAAATGCTCCGATAACCGCAGAATTTACAAGGACGTGCTTATTTATCGCAAGGACTATCATCTTACCGATCTTGACAGGCTTTTCATAACCGAATTGTGCAGGTCAAAAAGACAATATTTATGACCTTATTTTCATGTCCGTTGCTTCTAAGGCAATGGACATTTTTATATTCTCATCTTAATTCGATATGTATATTATCTATTTTGTGTGAAAAAATACAAATATACAAAATATTTACCGCAGTTTGGGATAGGGTATATCGATAAACACATTACCGGTATGTAAAATAAACAATTCCCAAACCGGATAAGTTATGTTATAATCAAGACAGTGAGGGAGGTGTGAAGTGATGAAAAGCATTACGAAAGCTACTCTTGGCAGATTGCCGATTTATTTACAGTATCTGAAAACCATTAAATCAACCAGTCAAAATATTTCAGCAACACAGATTGCAAAAGATCTTGATTTAGGAGAGGTTCAGGTTCGCAAAGATTTAGCTTCTGTCAGTGGAAAAGGCAGACCTAAGACAGGATATAAAACCGAGGAGCTTATATGTCAGTTGGAGAACTGTCTCGGTCAGAAGGATACCTGTCAGGTCATTCTTGTCGGAGCCGGAAAACTGGGTCGGGCACTGCTTGATTGCGAAGGATTCAAAGATTATGGAATTGAAATAATTGCAGCCTTCGACATTTATGAATCAGTGCATTATTCAGAATCAGGAAAGCCAATTTATCCGCTTTCAGAAATGCAGGGCTTCTGTTTTATGAACGGCATTAAGATCGGAATAATAACGGTTTCTGAAAATGCTGCTCAGGAAATATGCGATTTAATGATAAAATGCAATATTTCAGCAATCTGGAGCTTTGCAAGATGTGAGCTGATCGTTCCTGAAAATGTTGTTTTACTGCAAGAGAAGCTCGAATTATCACTTGCACATCTGCACAATAAAATTTTACGGAGGGACTAAAATGGAAACGAAAAATTATGAACTCGTTGACGGTGTGGAAAAACTGGAAGCGGCTATTCTTCGCATAAGAAAGGCTCAGCAGATCTTTTCCGGTTACACTCAGGAACAGGTCGATAAGATCTTTCTTGCCGCCGCTTCTGCCGCCAATAAGCAGCGTATTCCTCTTGCAAGGCTTGCTGTTGAGGAAACCGGTATGGGCATTGTGGAGGACAAGGTCATTAAGAATCATTACGCGTCGGAGTACATCTACAATGCTTACAAGGACGTAAAGACCTGCGGTGTTATCGAGGAAAACAAGGCTTACGGCATCAAAAAGGTTGCCGACCCTATAGGCGTTATTGCTGCTGTTATTCCCACCACTAATCCTACCTCCACGGCTATCTTTAAAACTCTCCTTGCACTTAAAACACGAAACGGAATCATTATCAGCCCCCACCCAAGAGCAAAAAAATCCACTATTGAAGCTGCAAGAGTAGTTCTTGAAGCCGCTGTCGCAGCAGGCGCTCCCGAGGGTATTATCGGCTGGATAGACGTTCCAAGTCTTGAAATGACAAATCTTGTCATGAAAGAGGCTGACATTATTCTTGCAACAGGCGGTCCGGGAATGGTAAAGGCTGCATATTCAAGCGGAAAGCCGGCTCTTGGCGTTGGCGCGGGAAATACTCCTGCTATTATTGACGAAACTGCCGATATTATCCTTGCAGTCAACTCGATTATCCACTCCAAAACATTCGATAACGGCATGATTTGCGCTTCGGAGCAGTCTGTGATCGTTCATGAGAAAATCTATGATACAGTAAAAAATGAATTTGCCGCAAGAGGCTGTTACTTCCTCAATGCTGAAGAAACAGAGAAGGTTCGCAAGACTATTCTCATAAACGGTGCGTTGAATGCCAAAATCGTAGGTCAGAAGGCTCATACTATTGCAAGACTTGCAGGCGTTGAAGTTACGGAGGGTACAAAGATACTCATCGGCGAGGTTGAGAGTGTGGACATTTCTGAGGAATTCGCTCACGAAAAGCTTTCTCCCGTTCTTGCCATGTATAAAGCCAAGGATATTCATGACGCTTTCGACAAGGCTGAACATCTTATTGCTGACGGCGGCTACGGTCATACCTCTTCTATTTATCTCAATGAGGCAACGGAAAAAGCAGAGCTTGACGAATTTGTTTCGCGCATGAAAACCTGCCGTATACTGGTAAATACTCCCTCGTCGCAGGGCGGTATCGGCGATATTTACAATTTCATGCTTGCGCCGTCGCTGACTTTGGGCTGCGGCTCATGGGGAGGAAATTCCGTCAGCGAAAACGTTGGCGTAAAGCATCTTATAAACATCAAGACTGTTGCAGAGAGGAGAGAAAATATGCTGTGGTTCAGAGCGCCTGAAAAGGTTTATTTAAAGCGTGGCTGTCTGCCTGTTGCACTTGACGAGCTGAAAAACGTTATGGATAAAAAGAAAGTATTCATAGTTACAGACAGTTTCCTCTTCCAGAACAACTATACTAAGCCAATTACAGACAAGCTGAATGAAATGGGAATACAGTATACTGAGTTCTATGATGTTGCTCCCGACCCGACCCTTGCAAGTGCAAAGGCAGGTGCGGAGCTTATGAAGTCCTTCCAGCCCGACTGTATTATCGCTCTCGGCGGTGGATCGGCTATGGACGCTGCAAAGATCATGTGGGTACTTTATGAACATCCCGAGGCTGACTTCATGGATATGGCTATGCGTTTCATGGACATCAGAAAGCGTGTTTACACATTCCCGAAAATGGGTGAAAAGGCTTACTTTATTGCGATCCCAACATCTGCCGGCACAGGCTCTGAGGTAACTCCCTTTGCCGTTATCACCGACGAGAAAAGCGGTGTGAAATATCCTCTTGCCGACTACGAGCTGCTCCCAGATATGGCAATAATCGACACCGACTTCCACATGAGCGCTCCCAAAGGACTTACAGCCGCTTCGGGTATTGATGCTGTAACTCATGCCCTTGAAGCATACGCTTCGATGCTTGCGACCGACTATACCGACGGTCTTGCACTCCGTGCGCTGAAGATGATCTTTGATTATCTCCCCAGAGCCTACGATAACGGTCAGAATGATGTAGAAGCCCGCGAGAAAATGGCAAATGCAGCTACTATGGCAGGTATGGCTTTTGCTAACGCATTTCTCGGAGTCTGCCACTCTATGGCACATAAATTAGGCGCGTTCCACCACCTGCCCCACGGTGTCGCAAACGCTCTCATGATAGAAGAAGTTTTGAGATTCAATGCAAGTGAAACTCCCACAAAAATGGGTACGTTCTCTCAGTACGACCATCCTCACACTCTTGCACGTTATGCCGAGATTGCCGAGTATCTGGGCGTTACAGGCAAAAATGATACGGAAAAGTTAGAGGGACTTATCCGGAAGATCAACGTGCTTAAGGAGCGTGTCGGTATCAAAAAGTCTATCAAAGAATACAATATTGATGAAAAGGACTTCCTCGACCGTCTGGACGAGATGACCGAGCAGGCATTCGACGATCAGTGTACAGGAGCAAATCCACGTTATCCGCTTATGAGTGAGATAAAGCAGATGTATCTCAACGCATATTACGGCGAGGCTCACTTTACTGAGGAAGAAATTCCAGATAATTCAACAGATCTAAAGAGTACAGATGCGGACAGCGTTAAGCAGACGTATGTTAAGTCACGTAACAAGTAAGGAGGTCAGAGTATGAATCTTGAAAGAGTTATCGCAGTAAGAACTGCAAAAACTGTGTACCGTGACGGAAATCAGTGTATCAAAATTTTCGATACTGATTATTCCAAGTCGGACGTTCTCAACGAAGCTCTCAATCAGGCTCGTGTTGAGGAAACCGGACTGAATATCCCAAAGGTAATCGAGGTAACCACCGTTGAGGGCAAATGGGCAATCGTTTCCGAATATATCAAGGGAAAGACACTCGCTCAGCTTATGAAGGAGGAGCCTGATAAGAAAGATGAGTATCTTGAAATGTTCGTGAATTTACAGCTTGAAGTACAGTCAAAGACCTGTCCGATGCTTAATAAGCTCAAAGACAAAATGAACCGAAAAATTTCTCAGGCTGACATTGACGCTACTACACGTTACGACCTGCACACACGTCTTGAGGGTATGCCCAAACACAACAAATTATGTCATGGGGACTTTAATCCCTCCAACATAATTATTTCCGAGGACGGTACTCCATATATCCTTGACTGGTCGCACGCTACTCAAGGAAATGCTTCCGCAGACGCTGCAAGAACATATTTGCTTTTCTGGCTTAACGGCGATATTGACGCAGCCGAAAAATATCTGTATCTTTTCTGCGACAAGAGCAATACTCCGAGGAACTATGTACAGAAGTGG
This sequence comes from uncultured Alistipes sp., assembly GCA_964401315.1. Taxonomy (GTDB): domain Bacteria; phylum Bacillota; class Clostridia; order Oscillospirales; family Ruminococcaceae; genus Ruminococcus. Next base: position 73,359 of record CAYNYB010000009.1, on the reverse strand, counting down.
CTGCCTATCGTTGCGGCTTCACAGTCCGTCAAGGGCAATGAAAAAGAACGTGAATTTCTGCTTTCATGGGTAAATGTCGTAGACTACGAATAAAAGGTTTTGAGGAACTGTGCAGAAATAAACTGCACAGTTCCTGATCACAAAATAGAAAAACGGAGGTATTATTTATGAAAATAACTGTATGTATAGGCAGCTCCTGCCACCTGAAAGGCTCTCGTCAGGTGGTAGAACAGCTTCAGTATCAGATAAATCAGCACAATCTTAAAGAATCTGTTGAGTTGGGCGGAACTTTTTGCATGGGAAAATGCCAGCAGGGAGTGTGCGTTACCGTAGACGATAAATTCTTCTCGGTAACTCCGGAAACGGTCAATGAATTTTTCAAGACTGAAATTCTCGAAAAGCTTACATAAGGGAGTGTAAAAAATGTCCGACTACATGAAATTAAAAAAATCCAACTGCAAAAACTGCTATAAATGTATTCGTCATTGTCCTGTTAAATCTATCCGTTTTTCGGGAAATCAGGCTCATATCATCGGTGACGAGTGCATCCTGTGCGGTCAGTGCTTTGTGGTATGTCCGCAAAACGCAAAGGAGGTAGTTGACGATACTGAAAAAGTCAAAGTGCTTATGCAGAATAATCCCGTTGTAGTCAGCCTTGCACCGTCCTTTGCGGCTAATTACGAGGGTGTGGGAATCGGCGCTATGACCGAGGCTCTGAAACAGCTTGGATTCCTTGATGTTGAGGAAACTGCAATCGGAGCAACTATGGTCAAAACAGAATATGAGCGTATGCTTGGCGATGAGAATCGTGATGTGCTTATCTCCTCATGCTGTCACTCCATAAATCTGCTTATCCAAAAATATTTTCCAACCGTACTGCCGTGTCTTGCGGACGTTATGTCTCCTATGCAGGCTCACTGTACCGATTTGAAAAAACGCTATCCAATGGCAAAAACAGTGTTCATTGGACCCTGTGTTTCCAAAAAAGACGAAGCCGACAAGTACAAGGGTATCGTTGACGCTGTGCTGACATTCGAGGAGCTTTCCGCATGGCTCAAAGCCGAAAATATCGAACTGAAAAAAGTTTCTGACAGCGAAGAAAAAAGCCGTGCAAGATTCTTCCCGACGACCGGTGGAATCCTCAAAACAATGGCTTGCGGGAACCCTAAATATACATATATGGCAATCGACGGTGTTGAAAACTGCATTGCTGCACTGAAAGAAATTGAAAGCGGAAATATAAAGAACTGTTTCATTGAGATGTCCGCCTGCGTGGGAAGCTGCGTGGGAGGTCCGGTTATGGAAAAAAATCATCGTTCTCCTATCCGTGACTACTCCGCAATTGCTAAATTTGCAGGAAAACTTGATTTTGATGTTGAGATGCCCGATAACGAAGAATTGAAGAAAAATTTTGAGATCATCGGGCGTAGAACCCAGATGCCGTCCGAGACCGAGATAGCCGCTATTCTTCGTCAAATGGGCAAGATAAAGGCGGCCGACGAGCTTAATTGCGGTTCATGCGGCTATAATACCTGCCGTGAGAAGGCTATTGCTATATATCAGGGTAAAGCGGAAGTTTCCATGTGTCTGCCATTCCTGAAAGACAAGGCTGAGAGTTTTTCTGACAACGTAGTGAACAATACTCCCAATGGACTTATTGTACTCAACGAAAGTCTTGAAGTTCAGCAGATAAATAATGCTGCAAGGAAGATAATGAATATCCGCTATGCGTCCGACGTTCTTGGAGAACAGGTCATTCGTATTCTCGATCCTTCTGTTTTCATGGAGGTTCTCAACAGCGGACACGATGTCTGTGACCGCAGAATTTATCTTGCAGAATACAAGAAATACGTGGAACAGTCGGTAATTTATGACAAGGAATATCATCTGCTGATCTGCATTATGAGCGATGTTACCGATGAAGAAACCGAGCGTGAAAAGAAAGAGAACATCAGCCGTCAGACTGTTGAAATAGCCGATAAGGTCGTTGATAAGCAGATGCGTATAGTGCAGGAAATAGCCTCGCTTTTAGGTGAAACTGCGGCTGAAACGAAAATCGCACTTTCCAAATTAAAGGAGAGTATCACTAATGAATAATCTTTGTACTGATATTGGCTGGAAAAGCATCAATCATGTCGGCGAACAGCTTTGCGGCGACCATGTGGATATAGTTGAGCAGGACGAAAATTCCACGGTAATCGTTCTTGCGGACGGTCTTGGAAGCGGCGTTAAAGCGAGTATTTTATCGACTCTAACCTCAAAAATTATATCAACTATGATGGCAAACGGACTTTCCATCGAGGACTGCGTAAAGACTATTGCAGCAACTCTGCCTATTTGCGCGGTACGCGGGGTAGCATATTCTACATTCACAATAATACACCTTATAAACAACGAGACGGCAGAACTTATCCAATATGACAATCCAATGGTGATTCTTATCCGTGACGGCAAGAATTACGACTATCCGAAAACAGAAATGCACATTGACGGAAAGAAGATTTTTCGATCATCTATCAAGCTTCAGGAGAACGATGTTTTTGTTGCAATGAGCGACGGATGTCCTCATGCAGGTATTGGTATCGACTATAATTTCGGCTGGCAGAGAGATGATATCATAGTTTTTATGGAGGCTCTTGCAAACGCAGGCTATACGGCAAAAACGCTCTCTACATATCTCGTTGACGAAGTGAATAAGCTCTACGGTGAACAGCCCGGTGACGATGCTACTGCCTGTGTAGTGAAAGTCCGCCGCCGTGAACCAATGAACATCCTCTTCGGACCGCCATCCAACCGCAACGACTGCGACCGCATGATGTCTCTGTTTTTCTCAAAGGAAGGCAAGCACATAATTTGCGGCGGAACGACCTCTACAATTGCCGCAAAGTACCTTCGCAGACCACTCAGGGCAAGTATCGAATATGAAAAATCCGATGTTCCGCCAATTGCCAAAATCGAGGGCGTCGACCTCGTAACTGAGGGCGTTATTACGGTAAACAAAGCGCTTTCGTATGCGGAGGATTACCTCAGCGGAAATGAGCTTTACGAGGAATGGAGTCACCGAAGGGACGGCGCTTCGCTGATTTGTCAGCTTCTTTTTGAGGAAGCTACGGACATTAATTTCTATGTGGGAAGAGCCATGAATCCTGCGCATCAAAATCCTGATCTGCCCATTAATTTCAACATTAAAATGAAACTCGTTGAGGAGCTTTCACGCTGTCTGAAGCAAATGGGAAAACGTATCAAGGTAAGCTATTTTTAGGAGGATGTCATGCGGAAATTTGATACAAAGATACAATATTTGAAATACAAGGTACTCCGTGAGGTGGCACGTCAGGCGTGGGATGATACGCTGTACGACAATCTTCTTGACATTCCGAAAATTATTGTTCCCGGCAATGTTCCCACCATGCGGTGCTGCGTGTACAAGGAACGTGCTATTGTGACAGAGCGTGTGAAACTGGCAATGGGGGGAAACAAGGATAATCCCAACGTTATCGAGGTTATTGATGTTGCCTGCGACGAATGTCCCGTGGGAGGCTTTGAAGTGACCAACGCCTGCCGCGGATGTCTTGCTCACAGATGTGAGGATGTGTGTCGGTTTGGTGCGCTCTCCTTTGATAACGATCATGTTGCACATATCGACAAATCTAAATGCAAGGAATGCGGAGCTTGTGCGAAGGTGTGTCCGTATACAGCTATAGTAAGCCGGAAACGTCCGTGTCAGAACGCCTGCAAAATCAAGGCAATCTCTATGAACGAAAACAAGGCGGCGACTATTGACAACGATAAATGTATTTCCTGCGGCGCTTGCGTTTACCAGTGTCCGTTCGGTGCGATCATGGATAAATCGTTTATGCTTAATGCCATTGATCTGCTTAAAAAGAGCAGTGAGGGACGCAATTACAAGATGTACGCCGTAGTTGCTCCATCTATTTCAAGTCAGTTCACCTATGCAAAATTGGGTCAGATAATTACGGGTATTAAGTCACTTGGCTTCCATACCGTTGTTGAAGCGGCTCTCGGAGCTGATATGGTGGCATTGGCGGAGTCAAAGGAGCTGGCGGAAAAAGGATTTCTGACAAGCTCATGCTGTCCTGCCTTTGTTGATTACATACACAAATCCTTCCCCGAATTAGAGCCTTTTGTATCTCATAATCTGTCGCCAATGGCTGCGATAGCCAAGTATATAAAAGAGACGGACGAAAACGCAAAGGTGATTTTTATAGGGCCATGCACTGCAAAAAAAGCAGAGGTTCAGAAAGAATCCGTCAAACCATATGTTGACGCAGCTCTTACCTTTGAGGAACTTCAAGCCTTGTTTGACAGCCGTGATATCGACATTACTTCTCTCGAAGAGGGAGTTCTTGACAACGCGTCATACTTCGGACGAATTTTTGCACGCTGCGGAGGTCTTTCCGAAGCAGTAGCAGAGGGATTGAAAGAACAGAGAATTGATGATTTTGAGCTTAAATCCTGTTCCTGTGACGGTATCGAAGCCTGCCGTACCGCACTTATTAAAAAATCAAAAAATCTCCTTGATGCTAACTTTATTGAGGGTATGGCGTGTTCAGGAGGTTGTATAGGCGGTGCTGGATGTCTTACTCACGGCGCTAAGAGCAAATCTGATGTTGATAAATATGGAAATGAAGCAATGGAAAAAACTATTTCTGATGCTGTTGCGCTGCTGAAATAAATTTATATTACGAAAAATCTTTAAAAGCCTGTATTTAGTGATATCTCACTAAATACAGGCTTTTAGAACAGGTATATTATTTGTTAATGATCAATTGTCTGAGCAGTACGAAATCGTAAACATCGACTCTGTCATCATTGTTGATGTCAGCCAAAGATTCTTCTTCAGCAGTCAGCTTATCTCTGCCGAGGAGATAATACTGCATAGAAACGAGATCTGCAATTTCAACTTTGCCATTGTTGTTTACATCGCCCTTTATCGGCTGAGGAGTTGTGGTAGTAGTGGATTTAGTAGTTGTTGTGGTGATTGTAGTAGTGGATTTAGTAGCTGTTTTCGTGGTAGTAGTGGGTTTAGTAGCTGTTTTTGTGGTAGTAGTAGCAGGTTTAGTAGTTGTTTTCGTTGTAGTAGTAATGGGTTTAGTAGTTGTTTTCGTTGTAGTAGTAATGGGTTTAGTAGTTGTTTTCGTTGTAGTAGTAATGGGTTTAGTAGTTGCTGTAGTGGTAGTAGTAGCGGGTTTAGTAGTTGTTGTCGTGGTTGTAGTAGTAATGGGTTTAGTAGTTGCTGTAGTGGTAGTAGCGGGTTTAGTAGTTGCTGTAGTGGTAGTAGTGAGTTTAGTAGTAGTTGTTGTTGTTGCGGCAAATTCCGATTCCTTGTAGATCGTAATTGAATCGATCGTGAAATCGCCGCCTGAGCAGTACCATGTGCCGAATCTCAATTCGCCTGAATTATAATTTATAACAGCGGAATCGGCATCGGAAACTTCCCATGTAACGATTCCCGAATTGTCAAAATTATATGTGAGATTATCCGTCTGAATCCAGTTTCCGGTTGACGAGGTAGTGCCGAAAGCACCCTGCCATTGACCTATAGAACCGTTGATACCGGAGATCGCGACTTCAACTTTTGTAACCTTATCAGTGCTGTTTATACCGAGTTCATGCCAATACCATGAATCCCACTGTTCATTTGAGTAATGAGTTTGGTTAACAGTGATCTTGTTTACACCGGGAATCACCTCAATGTTGGGAGCTGCGGTTGTAGTAGTTGTGACAACGGGAGTGGACGATGTTGAAATTGTAGTTTGAACGGGACCGGGAGTAGGGTCTGTAACGTCGTTTTTTATTTCGGGAATAGATTCGACGGGATCGACAGAACCCGTGCCGTACAATGCGTACAGACCTGCTGCCGCGCCTACAAGACCGGCGTTATAATCGAGAGCGACTTCGTTAGCCTGATAATCCTTGACAGAATCAACATAAGAGCCGTTCGTATCAGTAGGACCGCCCACAAGAGCGCCTGTGAGAGTATGACCGCTGCTGCTGTATTCACTGCCTGAATTATTGAATTGACTTATACTTGTAAAGCCTGAAGCTCCACGGTGATGTGGATATTTTACGGAATTATCGGTGAATCCGACAACGAAGCATCTTGCGGGAGCATTTCCCACGCCCTTGTTGCCCATGATATACTCCATCTGCCCTTTTGCCCACGAGGAGAGATCAAAATTGGCATGACGAGAAACGACGAGAGCGTTAAACTGAAGCTCAACATTATGTCTTGCACTTCCCCATTCATTCGGAACCTTGAAGCTGTCGCCGTGGCATTCACCTCTGAGGAAACCGAGAGCCTTGCTCCAGTCGCCCGTAATATATCCATAAACGCAGTTTGCGCCGACGGCAACGTTATCCCAGTTGTTGAACCAATACGCTTCAGGGCGTTTTGAAACGCACTGATCTTTGTAATAGCTGTCGTTTGTAGCTAAATAGAGCCAGCCTGCCGCCCATGACTGATCGTCGTCAAGCGATGTGGAACTATAAAATCCATTGCAGCCGTCAGTTGCTATTGAATTATATTTAACGGAAAACTCATAGAGAGCCTTTGCATATTTCAGATCTTCTTCGTTTTTGAAATTGATATAATTGAGGGCGAGAGCAGCCGCATATTCTGCAGCAATATCGCTTGCGCCGTTGGAAGTACTGTAAATCGTTCTTGTGGCATTGTTATTGTCGTTTTCAGGGGCGCACCATACAGCGTGATCGGCGTCGCCGTTGCCGACCTGATAAACAAAATTTGAAACGCTTGAACCGTTCAGTGTGGTAGAATTTTTGAAGTATTCAGCGAAATGATCGGTAATTTCTTTGAGATGCGAAGTTTGACCCGTTGAGTCGAAAGCGTTTCCGAATTCATAGTAGCTCCAGCCGAGATTAGATGCCGTATAACCGGCAGGAAGTCCGAATTTCACATGATCGCCGGCATCGTGAAAACCGCCTGTAACGCCGTCGTTGGTGTGACAGGCGCCGCGCCATGAAAGGCGAGTGCGTTCGCCTGCATTTGGACCGCAGTAATTGGCGTCGTAAAAGTAAAGCGAGTACTGGAGCAGTCTTGCGTAATCATCTCCTCCCGCAGCGTTGACAGTGACTGAGGTAGCGGAGAAATTTCCACCGAATGAAGCACCCATCATGGCAGCAGAAGCGGTGAGAGCAGTAATTTTGGATAAAATTTTCTTGGAATTCAACATTTGTATTACCTTCTTGCATTTATATTTTAAGCTGTATGCTGTATATAATTTGTAACCTACAGACTTATCATTTCTGTTATTATAATATCACATTATTGCACATAATTTGTTAAGCAATTGTGTACAAACTGTCTAAAACATGATTTTCGGCAGTTAGTCTGAATTTTACAATTACAATTTGTATATTTTGACAAAATCGAGTAGCTCAAAATAACTTTAAAAATGAATTTTGTATTAACAAATTACTGTAAAATGCTTAAAATCTAAAATAATAATACTAAATTTAAATTTGATATATAAAAAATATATATGGATATATGGCTATATATAAAGAAAAATCAAATTTAGTAATGCGTTTTTTCTAAAAAAGTACGAAAAGTGAACGGCAAAATCGTTTATACCTAAAGTATAAATTTGTATGTAATGCACAAACGGAGTAATATTTTTTTATTATTAGAAACCGGACTATATCAAGTGGATTCGGGGAATACTCAAAAGTGTGTGTTTCAGGTGAATATTTTCTGAAATAAGGAATTGCGCAGAATTGAGTTAATACTTGAAAAAAACGGAATTATGTGATATAATGTCAATATTGACAAAAATTCCAACAAAAAGGACGAATGCTTAACATGAATAAGGGAAATACCAGTTCTCCGAAATCGCTGCAGAGAATTAAAGCCGATCCGGATATAGGGCTGACAATGGCGCAGGCAGCCGACCGAAAAAGTATGGGTTACGACAACTGCCCCGCCGAGCCGCCCTCGAAAACTGTCGGGGAGATAGTTACAGACAACCTTTTCACATATTTTAACTTTATATTTTTTATTCTTGCCGGTTTGATAATTTACGCGGGAACTTTGCGTGATCTTACATTTATGCCGATAATAATTGCAAACATTCTTATCGGCATAATTCAGGAACTCCGTTCAAAACGCGTTCTGGACAAGCTTTCAGTCATGAATGCGCCGCTTACCGCGGTAATTCGTGACAGCAAGGAAATGAAGCTGCCCTCTAAAGATGTGGTTCTCGATGACATTGCGGTTTTCCGCGCAGGTAATCAAATAAGCGCGGACGCCGTGATAATTGACGGTCACGTATCCGTAAACGAGTCGCTGCTTACCGGAGAATCCGATGAAATATCCAAGAGCGCAGGCGATACGCTGATGTCAGGAAGCTTCATAGTTTCGGGATTTTGCAGGGCGCGGCTAGAAAGAGTAGGAGAGGAATCTTACATTTCGCAGCTGACATTGCAGGCTAAAAAAACAAAAAAAGGAGAGCGTTCGGAAATGATACGCTCTCTCAATAAAATCGTGAAAATTGCCGGGATCATGATAATTCCTATAGGTTTTCTGCTTTTTTATCAGCAGCATTTTCTTGAACATAACAATGTCAGCAGCAGTATTCAGGCTATGGTTGCGGCAGTTTTGGGCATGATCCCCGAAGGGCTTTTCCTGCTTGCAAGCACAACTCTCGCTATCAGTACAATGCGGCTTGCCATGGGAAAAGTGCTTGTACACGATATGAAGTGCATCGAAACTCTCGCGCGTGTAGACACGCTTTGCGTTGATAAAACAGGAACGATCACAGAAAGTGAAATGAGCGTAATATCGGCGATTCCCAATAATCTACCCCAAGATGAACTCGTAAGTCTTATAAGCGATTTTGCGGCGGCACAGTCTGCCGATAATGCTACTATGCTTGCGGTAAAAAATTATTTTACCGCTCCGTCGGGGCAGAAAATCAAATCTCACAGCGGCTTTTCATCTGAATTCAAATACAGCGGCACGGTGCTTGAAAGCGGAGCTTACGTTCTTGGCGCACCCGAATTGGTGCTGAAAGAAAAAGTTGAACCGTTCGCAAAAATGATCGAGGAAAACGGCAGAAAGGGCAATCGCGTCCTTGCATTCGGCAGATACGGCGGAATTCCCAACGGAAAGGCGCTGACAGCCGAGACAGAACCGTTGGGATTTGTGCTGCTGTCAAATCCGATTCGCAAAAGCGCGCCGGACACGTTTAAATTTTTTGCCGAACAGGGTGTTGAAATTAAGGTAATATCGGGAGATAATCCCGTGACCGTTTCGGAAATAGCTGCTCAGGCAGGAATTGCAAACGCCGAAAAATACGTAGATGCAGCCACGCTGAAGAGCGATGAAGCGATAAATTCGGCAGTCCTGCATTATACGGTATTCGGCAGAGTTACGCCCGAACAGAAAAGAAAATTCGTCCGCGCGCTTAAAAAAGCAGGCAGAACCGTTGCGATGACGGGGGACGGCGTCAACGACGTTCTCGCGTTGAAAGACGCCGACTGCTCCGTTGCAATGGCATCGGGAAGCGAAGCTGCCGCGCAGGCTTCACAGCTTGTTTTGCTTGAATCAGACTTTTCAAAAATGCCCGATGTCGTTATGGAAGGCAGAAAAGTCGTAAATAATCTTGAGCGTTCGGGAAGTTTATTTCTTGTGAAAAATATATTCTCGGTACTAATGGCGATGACAACCATATTTGCAAGCGTAACATATCCGTTAAAGCCCGCTAACATTTCCTTGATAAGTATGTTTACGATCGGACTGCCCGGATTGCTGCTTTCGCAGATTCCCAACCGCGATCTGATAAAAGGCAGATTCATGACGAACATCCTGCTGAAAGCTCTTCCCGCAGGTCTTACGGACGCGGCTATCGTGGCGGCAATGATAATTTTCGGCAGCATTTTCAATGTTGCTCAGGAAGATATTTCGACGGCTTCAACTATTCTGCTCAGCGTAGTGGGAATGATGATACTTTTCCGCATAAGCAAGCCGATGAATTCCATAAAATGGGGAATCTGGGTAGCTTGCGGGCTTCTCATGATATTATCGATGATATTTCTCGGCAGTTTTTTCAGCGTATCCGGAATGTCGGTCAGCTGCATACTCCTTTGCATAAACTTCTCTATAATCGCCGAGCCGATGCTTCGATATCTCACAGTTGTAACGGAATGGATAAGCAGATTATTCAGAGGAGAAAAATCCGCATCGTAGCGCGTATTTTTCCCATTCCGCAATACGTTCCTTCATTTCCTTGATATTGAGGATACCGTATGCGAATCCCTTGCGTATCAATTCAGTGGGAACATACTGATCGTATTTTTCAAAAACAGGAACTTCATTCTGGTAAACAAGCTCGATAGGATCAAATTCAACAGCGGCTTCTTCTGCAAGAATTTTAAAAAATTCTTGTGGAGAAGCTTTCATTTTGAACTGGATATAATACGGACGCGCGGAATCAAGCCCTTTCAGCCCAAGACGTTCGCTGCATTTCAGTTTCAGAAACCGTTCGAGAGCGAAAAAAGCATATGTTCCCAGCCACGGAAAAAGCGCCCACATACTTCCGCCGAGACAAATCAGCGGAGAATCGGTAATTCCTGCGTTTTTAGCGGAAATTCTGGCGCGTTCAAGACGTGTGACGGCATTCTTCATAAGATACGGATAAATTTTTTCTTCGCGCAGAACCTCGCGCATTTTCAGCAGAATTTTCGTATTTATATCGCCGGGGCAATCGCCGAAATAAGCAGGCACTTTTCCCTTTATCATCGTGCAGTAGACAAGATGACGCTTATGATCGACTTCCTCGACAAGCCACACATGACCTGCTATGGCAAGCTTTTCTCCAACGGGCGGAGGGCTTACTATCGTACCCAATTCCTGCGATTCGCAGCGCACGGTATATTCTTCGTTTTCCTGAAATACCGCGTAAAATTTATAATTGTTGACAACGCGTTCACCGCTGATCCCGATAATTATTCCGCCCTCTTCCGTGCGCTGGATATGGTCGATCTCAAGCAGATGCCGAAGCATTATCCTGAGATCGTCCTGCGAAATCCTATGAAAATAATTCAATGAAAGCACACGTGAAGCGATTTGCGGAGGAGTAAGTTCGCCGCTTGAAGCAAGAATGCTCATTATCTGATGATACAGCAGCGAAAACGGCAGACGGTCGGATTTCGGCGGTTCTACCCATTTTTCTTCTATATATACTTGAATCAGAGCGATTCCCTGCAAAAGCTTCCACGGCACGGTCTCTGGGAGCATTGAACGCGGTTCGGGCAATTCCTCGCGTATAACGAACCACATTTCGGGAGGAAGTTCGCGACGTCCCGTTCGTCCCATTCGCTGTAAAAACGACGATACAGTAAAGGGCGCATCTATCTGAAAAGCGCGCTCCAGCCTGCCTATGTCGATTCCGAGTTCAAGAGTAGCCGTGGTGCAGGTAGTCATAAAAATATCATCGTCTTTCATTGCAGCTTCAGCAGTTTCACGGTATGAAGCCGAAAGATTTCCATGATGTATAAGGAATCTGTCAGGCTCGTGATTCGCTTCGCAATATGAACGGAGCGTAGTTGTGACAGCCTCGCATTCTTCACGGGAATTGACGAAAACAAGGCATTTTTTCCCTTTTGTATGTTCAAAAATATAGCCCATTCCTGCGTCCGCATTCTTGGGGGCAGTATCAGTTTTCTGATCGAGAACAGGCAGAGCTTCCGCAGAGGTTTCCGAATCAGGAGTGTTTTCGGGCGAAATATAGAAATGCTCCATAGAAAGTCGCCATTTTACGCCTGGAGCCTTGATTTTCGGGATAACAGTCTCTCTGCCCGTGCCTGCTGAAAGAAATCTTCCTGCCGCTTCGGGATCGCCTATAGTAGCGGAAAGCCCTATAATTCGCGGATTTACCTCAGCCAGCCGTGCAATTCGCCGAATAAGGCAAAGCGTTTGACCGCCGCGGTCGCCGCGCATGAGCGAATGAACTTCGTCGATAACGATAAAGCGCAGATCGCCGAAGATTTTGGGAATAAGCGCGTGTTTACGTATTAGCATTGCCTCCAGAGATTCAGGCGTAATTTGCAAAATTCCCGACGGATTTTTCAGCATACGGCTTTTCTGAGACTGCGGAGCGTCGCCATGCCAGCGCCACACGGGGATTTCAGCTTCTTTACAAAGTTCTGTAAGGCGCGAAAACTGATCGTTTATAAGAGCCTTGAGAGGACCGATGTAAATTGCTCCGACGGAACGCGGCGGATCTTCGGAAAACAGCGTAAGAATGGGAAAAAACGCGGCTTCCGTTTTGCCAGACGCCGTCGAAGCGGAAAGTAGCAGATTATCGTCGGTATTAAAGATAGCATCGGCGGCGGCAGCCTGTATTCCGCGAAGAGATTCCCAGCCGCTGCGATAAATGAAATCTTGAATAAAATCGGCGTAGCGGTCAAAGGCGTTCATATCTCAAACTCCGCAAAATCTTCATCGCCGTCATTTTCATCGCTTTGAGATGACAGCGTTTCAATACCGTTTGAAGCAATAAATTCGCTGATATTTATCTGCGGATTCTGATATGCAATATTGAGAAGCTCGATAAAATCTCGTATGACCTCACGGGGAGTGATGTGGCTGCCTGCACCGATTCGTGAAAATTCCGCTTTGATGAAATTTACCGTATCTATTTCAGAGACAGTGCGTTCATAACCAAAAAGTTCGGCATGAATATCAGATAATTTTTCGGTAAGAACGGTCATTTCCTCATAAGTCAGCGGATCGAGATGAATAACGGGAGCGAGCATATCCTTGACTCCTTCACGCCCGAAACGTCCTTCGGCAAGACGCGATCTCAAAGCTTCATAGCTGTAAACGCCGCGCCTCGTATCTTCAATACATTGCGGAGTTCCTCCCATGATTATCCCAAGATATTTCGCCTTGCCCTGCAGCGTATCGTTATACATTGTCAATATTTTTTCATAATTATACTGCCGTGTGATAGAATTTGGAATTTTATAAATATTCACAAGTTCATCGATCAGAATAAGCATACCGTTATATCCCGCGCGTTTGAGGAACATTGCGAAAAGCTTTATATATTCGTACCAATCGTCATCGGTGATGATAATATTAACTCCCAGCTCGGATTTAGCTTCGGTTTTCGTGGAATATTCGCCGCGAAACCACTTTACGACTTTAGCTTTGCTTTCGTCGTCGCCGCCGACGTATGAGCGGTAATAGATCGTCAGAAGCTTTGCGAAATCGAATCCATGAACCATTTCGCTGAGAGAATTTATTATTTCGAAGATTTTCTTTTCAACTATCTGCGGAAATTTCGCCGAATCAGCAGAAACCTCTGCGGCAGCTTCAGTCTGAATGCTGCTTATCCAACGATCGAGAATAAGCGTAAGCGCGCCGCCGTCGGGACGGGTTTTCGTCGACATATTGCGGATAAGCTCTTTATAAGTGGCAAGTCCCTGACCTTTTGTTCCTTGCAATCTGCGTTCGGGCGAAAGATCTGCGTCGACAACTACGAAATTCCTGTCCATAACATGACTGCGGACAGCCTGCAAAAGAAAGCTTTTTCCGCTGCCGTATTTTCCCGCAATAAATCGGAATGAAGCGCCGCCCTCCTGAATAATATCCACGTCATGAAGCAGGGCGTCAATTTCATTTTTCTGCCGACCGTGATGTACGGCAGACCGACTCTCGGCACAACTCCGCCTTTAAGGGAATTAATGACGGCGGCGGCTATTCTCTTAGGGATTTTTACTGTCCTGCGAGGTGAATTTTTATCGTTCATTTATAATTCTCCATTCTTTAAAAGATTTCTCAGATCATCTTCATAATCCTCGATTATCTGCGGCGAATCGTCAATAAATTCAATTACTGTATCGCCTATGATATCGAAAAGCCGTTCGTTTATATTGTCAGCCATTACAGAGGGAATTATGCCGATCTTGCGGCATACAGCCTGATGATCTCCGCCGTTGATAAGCGCGCCGATGTATCTTGCTTCATCGGCGGAAAGAATGCCGTTCTGAGTTGTTTCAGGGAAGTTTTCGGAGATATCGGCAGATTCCTCGATCAATTCTTCTTCGTCGGGAATTTCCTCTTCAGTCAGCAGCATATCGCGCGTAATATCGGCATCAGAGCGAATTTTTGAAAGCTGCGAAATATCTATCTCAATATGCGAAATTTTTTTTCTTTCTTCACGATCAATCTCATCAAGCTCCTTTGAAATAATCGACATGATATTTTTTCCGATTTCCTCAGCATTCAGTTTATATTTATATTCGTAGCGACTGCGCATCATCTGGTCGATGCAGCGAATTATTTCGCCAAGCTTTTTACTGCTGCCGAGTTTTTGATAACCGCAGCACACCCATGAACCTCTGCGGCATTTATAACTGCGTATCGAATTGACTTGAAAATCGAAAGTGCGGTCACGATTCACGTCGTAAAAAACCACGCCGTCGAATAAAGTGTATATCGCTTCGGAAATTTTTCCGAATAAATAATTGCAAAAGCCGTTTTTGCGGTTAGCGGCGTAAAAATCCGATAATCTGCGGAATATCCGTACTGCCGCATGGGTGAATTTTTCGGGATTGTCTGTAAAAAATCGCGATTTTTCAATATTATATCCCGAGAGAGCCTTAATTGCCGAAAAAATATCTTCATCAGAAGCTGTTGCGCAGTTTATGAGGATTTCAAGATGAATGTCATTCAAAAACAGAGGACATTTTTTAATATGATCCTTCGAAAGCTTGTAATACACGGCATGATCGGCAAGCAGCCGCGATAGCCGCTTCTTTTCGGAATCGTAATTTTCATAGAGCTTCAGCAGGAGTTCAAAGCCTTTTTCGGGTGATTCTACGCCGATATTGTGAATTATCTCACAGGCATAGATCATGATAAACGGTGTGGGAGCGTGAGGAAATTCTCCGCTTCTCAGCCGCGTCCGCCATGAAAAATATCCGCGCAGCTGTTCGTTCGAAAGATCGGAGTATATCGGATATTGTTTTGCAAAATCCTCGGAATAATCATAAACATCGGTGAAATCCGCCATGAATTGTGCCTGCGTGTAAAAAAGCCATGCAGAAGTTTTCCAGTAGGCTTCCGAGGAAAATGCAATAGCTTTCATTTCCTTGATTTTAGCGGGTGTTTCGGGAGTTTTTATCTGGGACGCGCGTTTGATGAGCGGCTGATCCGCATAAATTTTATTTCGTATACTTTTGCTGTTCATAAATTTTTCGTCATTGAGTAATTTATTAATGATCTTGTTCACATCAGCCATGAGCGCCGCTCCTTTCAGAACTTTTATTCGATTACTCTATAATTTTACCACATTGAAATAAATATGTCAATACAAAAATATCCGCACGGAGATATGAAAATCTCCATGCGGATGAATTCTTTAAAGAATTACTTATTATGAAATAAGAGCGAGAGTATCTCTTGCGATAAGAAGCTCCTCATTTGTGGGAACTACCCATACTTCAACCTTGGAATCGGCAGCGGAAATTTTGGTAAGCTTTCCGCGGAGACCGTCGTTTACCTTTTCGTCAAGCTTGATGCCGAAGAATTCCATATCCTTGCAGACAGCTGCTCTTACATCGTAAGCGTTTTCGCCTATACCTCCTGTGAAGAGAACAGCGTCGAGACCATTCATAGCAGCTGCATATGAACCGATGTACTTCTTGATTTCATAAACGAGCATATCGGAAACAAGCTTAGCTCTTTCGTTGCCGTGCTGAGCAGCGTCGGTAATATCGCGGTTATCAGAGCCTACGCCAGATACGCCGAGGAATCCGGACTTCTTGTTCATGTAATCGCTCATTTCAGCGGGTGAGAACCCGTGCTTGTCTGCAACGAATGTAACTGCGGAAGGATCGACTGCGCCCGAACGAGTACCCATAACAACGCCGTCAAGGGGAGTAAAGCCCATTGAAGTATCAACAGACTTGCCGCCGTCTACAGCCGTGATGGAAGAACCGTTGCCGAGGTGGCATGAAACGATCTTGAGATCCTTGATATCCTTGCCCATAGCTTCGGCAAGAGCAGCCGAAACAAAGCGGTGAGAAGTGCCGTGGAAGCCGTATTTTCTAACATGCAGGCTCTCATAATCCTCATAGGGGAGACCGAACATATAAGCCTTGGGAGGCATTGTCTGGTGGAAAGCAGTATCAAATACAACTACCTGCGGAACGTTTTCCGGAATAACGCTCTTGCAGGCGCGGAGAGCGAGGGCGTGAGCGTGATTATGTACGGGAGCAAGTTCGCGGAGTTCGTCGATCTTGTCGATGATCTCATCGGTTACAAGAACGGACTTGTCAAAAATATCAGCGCCCTGTACAACGCGATGACCAACAGCGGAAATCTGATCCATGCTGTCAATGACTTTTGCGTCGCCTGATGTAAGAGTTTCAACAAGCTTCATAAAAGCCTCGGTATGTGTGGGGAATGCGCAGTCCTCGTTAAGCTCTCTTCCGTCTGAAGTTTTGTGGGCGATATGACCGTCGATACCGATACGGTCGCAGTTGCCCTTTGCAATAACGCTTTCGTCAGCCATATCAATAAGCTGATATTTGAGAGAAGAGCTTCCTGCATTAACAACTAAAATAATCATGGGTTACAATTCCTTTCAAAAAAATTTTCCATATATAATTATATACTATTTTGAAAAAATTTCAAGTCTTTTTTCTGAATTTTTGATAAAAGTAAGAAAAAACAATGGAAAAATGCAAAATTATTGTAAAACCGCTTGCTTTTTCTGCGAATAGGTAGTAAAATAGGAAGAGATACTTAAGGGCATCTCTAAAAACCTCTTTTGGCAAAAATCAGCTATGCACATCGTTTGCTGCGTCAATCCCTCTCGGAGTGCGACAGCACGCCATCGAGGGCTTTCCTTGCAACCGATGCACCTATCTGATTTTTACTTAACCAAACAGATTTTTAGAGATGCCCTTACGAACCTGTCCACATAGGAAGTTCCGCACGTCTTTTCGGCAAATTTTGCCGATCGCTGTGTTGAAAAAGCTCATCATACGACAGTATGCTTTCACTTTTCCTCCTTGCCCTCGTCAAAGTTATGCTCGAAAATCCGCACAAAATTCCTATGTGGACAGGTTCTGAGTCAGAAAGTTTTATGGAGGACAGAATATTGAAGATAAGCGGCATCGTGTGCGAGTATAATCCTTTTCATAACGGTCATCTTCATCATATTGCCGAAACGCGAAAAAACGGTGCGGACAAAATAATTTGTGTGATGAGCGGAAATTTCGTTCAGCGCGGCGATACGGCTGTTCTTGATAAATTCAGGCGCGCCGATCTTGCAGTACGCTGCGGAGCTGATCTTGTGCTGGAGCTTCCCGTGCAGTATTGCCTTTCTTCCGCGGAATTTTTCGCAAGGGGCGCGGTGCGTATACTTGATGCTCTTGGCGCGGTGGACGAGCTTTCATTTGGAAGCGAATGCGGCGATATTGCGAAGCTTTCGGAAACTGCGGGGGCTGTTGGTTCCATTGCGGATTCCGAAAAATTGTCTGAACTTATGAAAAACGGATATACTTATCCAAGGGCTTTAAGCGCGGTTTTAGCTGATATTTCGCCTAACACAGCCGAAATAATATCCGAACCCAATAATGTGCTTGCAATCGAATATCTTCGGGCATTGAAATATTTTGGTTCAAATATAAAACCTTTTACAGTAAAGCGTTCGGCAATTATGCATGACAGCGAAAAAACTTCCGAAAACATGGCGAGCGCGTCATATATTCGGAGTCATATGGCTGAAGCCGAATCGTATGTTCCGCCGATCTGGGCTGATGCTCTCAACGATGAAACGACGAATATAAAAAATCTGGAAAGTGCGATCCTATACCGCGTGAGAACGGCTTCTGTTGAGGAAATATCAGAAATAAACGACGCGGGGCAAGGGTTGGCACAGCGAATTTACGCTGCAAGAAACGAGGCTTCTTTTGGAGAATTACTTGAAGCCGTCAAGTCAAAGCGATTTACAATGGCGCGTATAAGGCGTGTCATATTGTCGCTGCTTATAGGAATCAAAAAAAGCGATATGGCTGAATTACCGTCGTATATACGAGTGCTTGCTCTGAATGAGGGCGGCAGGGAGATATTGGCTGCGGCAAAGAAAAAAGCTGTTCTTCCTTGGGGAACTTCTCTTGCAAAGCTTTCAGAGAAAAGCGCCGCAGCAAAGCGTTTTGCGGAACTTGAAAGCAGGGCGGCGGATATATACGCTCTCGCTTATGGAAAACCTAAAATAGGAGGAATAGAATTCAGCACAGGGATAAAAATAAGGCGGTTTTGAATCAGCCTTATTGGGAAAACGGAGTATATAATGATAAGAAAATTCACATATTTAACGATCGCTGCGATAACTTCTTCGTTATTTTTTTCATGCGGAAGAACTGTTCCGATCGCAAGCGATACGCAGTCGGAGAAAATGACTGTACAGAGCATTCGGATTCCCGTTGAAACTACAACGGAAATTGCCGAAATTACCGAACCGATGACTAACGAGCCGCCTGTTCCGACGGCTCCCGAACAAATCAAGATCGACGTTTCGCCCCCTGCGGACTACGTACCGGCGACGGCTTGTGTTATAG
The DNA here is from genome assembly GCA_964401315.1 of uncultured Alistipes sp. GTDB lineage: Bacteria > Bacillota > Clostridia > Oscillospirales > Ruminococcaceae > Ruminococcus. Next base: position 54,741 of record CAYNYB010000009.1, on the reverse strand, counting down.
ACGGTTTCGAAACTGTTATGCAAATGCCGGAATTGCCTACAGGCTGTGAAGTAACGGCTCTTGCGCAGACTATTAATTTCTACGGATTCGGCATTGATAAGGTCGATCTTTGCGATACTTTCATGCCGATAGACTCGGAGGCTTACTGGTCTATGGACGAGGCTTATCTCGGCGACCCGAAGTCTTACAACGGATTCGGCTGTAACGCCGCCGCTATCACAAGAACGGCAAACAGTTACTTTGACTGTATTGGTTCGGACTGGTATGCACTAAATCTTACAGGATTCATGCTTACAGAAGTTTTTTATCAGATTGAAGAGGGCAGACCTGTCGTAGTCTGGTCGACTATAGATCAGCGCCAGACTTATGCGGAATATCAGTTCAAACACGGCTGCGGAAAGGAATTTTATTTTAATCCCTTTCAGCATTGCCTGACGATATACGGATTTGATTACAACAACGGAACTGTAGCTATCGCCGATCCGCTTGTGGGTAATGTAGATTACGATATGGCGCGATTTGAGAGTATTTACAACGAAATGGGAAATCAGGCTGTGATACTTCTGGGGAACGCAGAGAGCGCGGGAGTTGAATATAACGATGCCGAAACGCAGGAAAAATGGATCGAGGAAAATAAGCCGCGCGAGATCACAGAGGTATACAGCGGTATAGAAGTGGTTTATGGTAACAATTATGGCAGATTTTAATATTAAAGGAGTAATATTCGATCTTGACGGAACTCTTATAGATTCCATGCGGATATGGTACGATATAGATCGAAAATTTCTGGCGGAAAACGGCGTGAACGATCCGCCGGAAGATATATCTGACAGAATGAAAAAAATGACGATAGACGAGTCGGCGAAATATTTTATCAGTGAATTTGGTTTGAGCTGCACAGTCGAATATGTGATTGAGCGTATCGAGGAACTTGTCCGCATTGAGTATGAGGAAAATATTCCGCTGAAACCATATGCAGCGGAAATACTTGATTTTTTTGACAACCGCGGAATTCCCTGCGGAGTTGCGACGGCTACATACGCTTCTCTTGCGGAGGCGGCGCTGAAGCGATGCGGAATCCGCGATAGATTCGCATTCCTTTTGACGGACAGAGAATATCCGTGCGGAAAGAAATTCCCCGATATTTTTCTCGGCGCGGCAAAGATGATCGGCGCGACTCCGAATGAGATACTTGTTGTGGAGGATTCACTGCATTGCGTTGAGACAGCCAAAAATGCGGGATTTATAACGGCGGCGGTTTATGATAAGGCGTCGGAATGCGACAGGGACGCACTGGCGGAAACTGCCGATTTTTATATTTCGGGACTTGATGAGATAGAGAACTTGTTTTAATGAGGATATGATAATATGAAAAAAGTTATGGTTGGAATGAGCGGCGGAGTGGACAGTTCTGTCGCCGCTCTTATCCTGCGTGATTCGGGATATGAAGTCATGGGTGTTACGCTTAAAATGTTTGGCGATGAAGATATTATTCAGACTGAGGAGATCGGTAAGACATGCTGCGCGCTTTCCGACGTTCTTGACGCGAAAAGCGTTGCGAGGCGGCTTGGTTTCGATCATCTTACGTTTAATTTCAAGGACTGCTTCCGTGAAAATGTCATGAGCCGTTTTGCGGAAAGCTATCTTTGCGGCAGAACTCCTAATCCTTGCATCGAATGCAACAGATATGTTAAATTTGACAAAATGCTCCGACGTGCAATGGAACTCGGATATGACTATATAGCTACGGGACATTACGCGAGTTGCGGATATGATGAGGAAAAATGCCGATATATCTTGAAAAGACCTGCCGACAGAAGCAAGGATCAGACGTATGTTCTGTATTCGCTTACGCAGGAGCAGCTTGCACGTACTCTTTTTCCGCTTGGCGGACTTGAAAAAAAGCAGGTGCGCGAGATCGCGGAAAAGGCCGGGCTGGCGAATTCCAACAAGCCCGACAGTCAGGATATATGCTTTGTTCCAGACGGAAAATATGCGGAATTTATAAGAAAATTTACGAGAGCGGAGATTCCCTGCGGAAATTTTACTGACTTGAACGGAAATATTCTCGGCGAGCATAAGGGGATTATAAATTATACGATAGGGCAGCGCAAGGGACTGGGAATTTCCCTCGGAAAGCCGGCTTACGTTATTCGTAAGGATACAGCGGAAAATACGGTAGTTCTCGGCGATGAGAAAGACCTTTACACAAGCTCTCTAATTGCGGAGGATATGAATCTTATATCTGTTGAGGATATAACCGAACCAATGCGCGTGACCGCGAAAACTCGCTACAGTCAGTCGGAACAGCCTGCCGTGGTATCAAAATTGGATGACGGCAGATATTTTGTAGAATTCGATCAGCCGCAGCGCGCTATTACAAGCGGTCAGGCTGTTGTATTGTATGATGGCGATATTGTTGTGGGCGGCGGAACTATAGTATAAGGAGAAACAGTTTTGGAGTTGGAATTGAAATTCGAAAAGCTGACTGATAAAATTTACGTATGTGCAAGCAGCGATCACCGTTTCGGTACAGATGCATTTCTTTTAGCGGCATTTTCGGGGTATCGTCAAAAGGACAAAGCCTGTGATCTCGGCACGGGCTGCGGTATCATTCCTTTGATAATGCAGAAAAGCCGTCCTCCTCAGATCATCTATGCAGTTGATATTCAGGAGGGAGCAATACAACAGCTTCGTCTCGGTATGGAAAAAAGCGGCGTATCGGGAATAGTTCCAATATGCGCCGATCTTAAAGAATTGTGGGACGGCGCTCCGGTTGGAAGGCTTGATCTTGTTACCTGTAATCCGCCATATAAAGCGGCAAACGCAGGATTTCAAAGCGAACTGACAGCCCAGCGCATTGCGCGTCATGAGATAATGTGCAATATCGGCGACATATGCGCAGCCGCGGAAAAATTGCTGAAATTCGGAGGCAGGCTCTGCGTCTGCAATCGTCCAGAAAGATTGAGCGACGTATTATTTGCTATGAAAAGACATGGGATAGAGCCGAAAAGACTGCGGTTCGTATCAAAAAATCCCGATGAAGCTCCGTGGCTTTTTCTTGTTGAGGGAAAAAAAGGTTCAAAGCCGTTTATGCAGATCGAGCCGCAGCTTTACATAAGAAGTGAAAACGGCTTTTCGGAGGAACTGCAAAAAATTTACGATATTGGTAAGGAATAATATAATGAGCGGAATTTTATATATAATTGGAACGCCGATAGGAAACATGGAGGACATAACTCTTCGTCAGCTGCGAATGATGCAGGAGGTCGATTTTTTATGCGCCGAAGATACTCGCGTTACATTGAAGCTTCTGAATCGCTATGAGATTAAAAAAGAACTGGTAAGTTTTCACGAACACAGCAGCAGATCAGACGCGGAGCGGATAATTTCACGAATTGCGGCAGGGGAGAACTGCGGCGTGGTTACGGATGCGGGAATGCCGTGTATATCCGATCCGGGAGAAGTTCTTGTGCGTATGTGCAGCGAATGCGGAATAGAAGTGAAAGTAGTTCCCGGTCCGACTGCGGCGGCTTCAGCAGCGGCAATTTCCGCGCTTCATATAAAAAGATTTACTTTTGAGGGATTTCTGCCTGTTCAGAAAAAAGAGCGCGCTCAGCGTCTGGAACTTTTGAGGAATGAGACGGCGGTGATGATCTTTTATGAAGCGCCGCATAAATTGAAAGCCGCAATATCCGATTTTTCGGAATTTTTCGGCAGCGACAGGCGAATAGTCATCTGCCGTGAGCTTACGAAGCTTCATGAAGAAGTTCTGCGTATGACTCTTGGCGAAGCTGCTGAGTATTATTCTCATACAGAGCCGAAAGGGGAGTTTGTACTGCTTATCGATGGAAAATCAGCCGATGATGATAAGATAACTATGGAGCAGGCAATGGAGCAGGTGCGCAGACTTATTGAAAACGGCGAAAAGCCTACGGAAGCCTGTAAAGCCGTTGCAAAGGAGAGCGGCTTCCGCAAGGGAGAACTTTACGCGGCTCTTCAATAATGGAAACGTCTGATAATTTTGTGAAAATGCACAAAAACGCTTGTAATCATTAAAAAAACATGATATAATATTATTAACTTAAATTGAATATATTTAAGTGAAAGCAGTCTTTTTTACTCCTCTCTATTACAAAGCGGACAAAGAATGCTGAACAGAAAATTCGTATGTCAAGGAAGACGACGAAGGCATACTGGCGTATGGTGAGGTGACTCCCTACAGTGTAGGGAGAGGTCACGAAGTGACAGAGGGTGTCCGCCCCGATTAGGGGGATGACGCAGACAGACGGATTTTATGTCAGAATTATTGTCTGATTTGCAATAGGGGGAGTATAACTTTATAAATTCCAAAGAACTGCATATTTTTTATGACCGCAATTATCGGAAGATAGCAAGGGCGGAGGAAGAGGTTAATTATGATTTGCGATCTGCATTGTCACACAAAATTATCAGACGGTTCTCTCGGTATTGAAGATGTCATTTCTCAGGCGAAACGTATGGGGATCGACTGGCTTTCAATTACCGATCATGACACGATGTCATCATTTTCGAGAGCGGACGTTCTCGGTCAGCGCGAGGGCGTGAAGATTCTTCACGGCGTCGAACTTTCCGCATGGGACAAATCAAGAGGGAGTAAGGTACATATTCTTTGCTACGCTCCGCAGAAGCCCGACAGACTGGAGGGACTCTGCCTGAAATCATGCGAGATCAGAAAAGCCTGCTCCAAGGAAATGATAGCAAAAGTTATGGAGAAATTCCCCATTACTATTGAAAGTATATTAAAGCATACTACGTCGGCGAAAAGTATTTTCAAACAGCATATTATGCGCGCTCTGATAGATTACGGATATGCTCTGGAATTTTACGGCGATCTCGACAGAGAACTGTTTAATCCGAAAAGCGGCTGCTGCTATGTTGAGCGTGAATATCCCGATGTAAATTTCGTTATCGATCTTATCCATATCGCAGGCGGTGCGGCTGTTATGGCTCACCCTGCGCAGTACGATAATATTGAACTGCTTGAAGAGCTTGCGAAAAAGGGCAAGATAGACGGCGTTGAGATCGGGCATTATTCGGCTGACGAAGCGTATCGCGATGAATTGCGCAGGCTTGCGGATAAGTATGAACTGATATGTACGGGCGGCTCTGATTTTCACGGCTTGTACAACTGCGTTCCCACTCACCTGGGAAGTGATTCGACAGCCAAAGAAGAACTTGACAGAATAATTAAACTTACATCGAAAAAGAAAGGATAAGCAAGACCATACAAAAGTGCAGCCGTATTTTGTACGGTTTTGCCGACGGGTGACGATATGGTAAAAAAATACGGAATGAGAATTATATTTACGACAGTATTTTTAATATTATTTTTGTTATTCACAGCTCCCATGGCAAACAGAATAATAAACTTGGGCAACTGCTTCGGAGCTGTTTTATCGGGAATAGCTGCTGCGGCGTTTGCATTTCCGAAAATATCGGGCAGTATCGGTTCATGGTTCTGGGAGCGAACTTGGGGAAGAATAATTGCCGTTGTGATAGCCGTTATGCTGGCGGCGGGAATTATTCTCGGTATGGTCATAAGCGGATTTATGCTGAAAGAAATGAACGATAAGCCAAAAGATGAAAATACAACACTTGTTGTGCTGGGATGTCAGATGAAAGACAGCGGTCCGAGTTTAATGCTGAGACGCAGACTTGATGCGGCTTATGATTATCTTATTGAGCATGAAAATGTGAAAGTTATCGTTTCGGGCGGAAAGGGCGCTGATGAGCCGGTGAGCGAAGCTTCGGGAATGAGCGATTATCTCATGGCGCGGGGCATCTCTCCCGATCGCATTTATGTTGAAGATAAATCCAAAAATACCGAGGAGAATATTGCTTTTTCAAAGGCAATAATAGAGCGTGAAAATTTGTGCGGTGATATAACTATTGTTACCGACGGTTATCATCAGCTGCGCGCCGATATTTTTGCCAAGCGGCAGGGGATACGTTCGTACAATATTTCCGCGCCAACTTCATTGTGGCTCGTGCCTACATATTGGATTAGAGAATGGTTTGGCGTTGTATATTATTTGACGTTGGGAGCAGAATAGCGGTATTATAATTATGTATAGGAGGTGAGCGATTAGGACAGTTTCTCAAAATACTGCTATGACGTTTTCAAAATAAGTAAAAAGAGGTACAAAATGAACAAAAAAATTATTTCAGCAATTGTTTCGGCGGCTATTATATGCGGCGCAATGCCGGTAACCGTCAATGCCGAAGAAATCGAAAAATCAGGAGGCAGGTCGGCAGTGTCTCTGCCTCATTTCAGCACAGACCCTATTATTAACAGCAAAAACGAAACTCCCGTTCAGATTCCTACGCCGGGCGTAAGCTACGGATTGAGCGCTAAGAGCAGAAGTACACGCGAGAGTTATCCGTCGTCATTTGATCTGCGCGATTACGGTTACGTAACATCTATAAAAAATCAGGGAGAATTCGGTACTTGTTGGGCGCACGCTGCAATTTCAAGCGCCGAATCAAGCATAGTGATGTCGAATCCGCTGATTGATCTGTCGGAACTGCACACGGCTTTTTATACGTTTTATGGTTATGATCAGATTCTTGACTGGTCGGAAGATTTGTATGAGAAACTTAATAGAGGCGGAAATTACTATATGGCAATCAATCTCTGGTCGCAGGGTATAGGGCCTGTTTCCGAAAAGAAGCTTCCATATGATGATCTTGATTTTTTCGATAATGAGAATAACGTTTTGAATATGAAATACGAATCTGATTACAGATTGAAAGAATCGCAGACTTTTGATTTTAACTGGTACAGAACGAATGCCGACGAAGTAAATGAACTTGTAAAAAGGTATCTCTCTGATGGAAGAGTTGTAGATGTGTCATATTATTCGAACACCGAGGTTTGTTATAATTATGATTTCTGCACGTCAAACAGCACTAAACGTCCTAAATTTTCAAATCATGCCGTTTCGATAATCGGCTGGGACGATAATTACCCTGCCGAAAATTTCAATATTCAGCCCTCTCAGGACGGCGCATGGCTGATAAAAAACAGTTGGGGCTATGATTCCGGCGATGAAGGCACAATGTGGATATCATATGAGGACGAATCATTATGCGAATTTGCAGTATATGAACTTGATGACAGCGATGAATATATGTACATGGAAAATTATGATACATTCATTCCTATGCAGTCGCTCGCCGCAGATGTGGAAGCGAACAATTCGTATATGGCAAATGTGTTCAAGAATTATGTGGACGGATGGCAGCTTGAAGCTATCTCAACATATGTTACGAATCCTGATACGGAATATTACATAACAATTTATACCGATCTTAGCGACGTTAATGATCCGACATCGGGAACTCCGTCTGCGACAACATATGCGTACTTTGATACATCAGGGTATTTCACGATAGAACTTGATGAAAATGTGATACTGCATGATGAAGAAGATTACTCCGTTGTAATAAATGCATATAATCCCAATTCGTCATATGTTATTCCCATTGAAGCGTGCAGTTATGTTTATGATGAGGAAAATGATGAAATAATCAGTCTCGGAAATATTATAGATTATAATCAGCTTATTGACTGCACAGGCGAAAGTGAAAGCTTCTACAGTGCGGACGGCTCGGAATGGTTTGACATAACACATGAAGATTGGATAAACAGTGACGAGGACGTTGAGTATATATTGCAGGCTTATGAGATCGAGATTTATGACGGTATAGATGAGGACGACGAGGAAGCTATGGCGGAAGCCGCAGAAATGTTAGAGAATATGAAAGAGATCTATTCGCGGGGACCGTCGGGAACTATCGGAGGCAATATTCCTATCAAGATTTACCAGAATCCTGTCAATACTGTTGATTTTTCGGAAATGTCGGGCTGTGTGGACTATGGAGATGCGATCTCACTTTCTGTCAAGGACGGAGCTGATATTTATTATTCCGTAGGCGGCGAATACCAGCCTTATACCGAGCCGATAAGCATAAAAGATCTTACATATATAACAGCGACAGCAGACTTTGAAACCTTTATAACGAGAAGCTATATTCCCCATGATCTGTTTATGGATACCCCATACGGCGATATTGATGCCGATTTAACAATTACTCCGTATGATGCAAGTATGGTTCTGACTCATTACGCCTGCCTTGCGACCGGAGTGGAGGGACCAATTGGAAAAGCGATCATTGAAAATGCTGATTATGACGGAAACGGAAGCATTGATCCTCTTGATGCGAGCATGATACTCAGCAGATACGCCGAGCTTGCAACAGGAGGCGAGTGATTAGTATTAGAGTCTGTTCAGCATCTTTTTCCGCATGCCATTTAGGCAGATTTTTCTGATGGCTTCATCAAAAATCTGCATATAAAAAGATACTCAACAGGCTCTTACAAGAAAAATCATACATACTTAACAAAAAAAGGGTATATATCCTGATAAAAAGTTGTCATTGTTAGTAAATTGCAATAAAAGACAAGTATTATATATGGTAAATAAAGTCAAAAAGTCAGTTACCGAATTGTAACTTTTAAAAAAAGTTATGAATTAAATGTGTGAAAATCAACAAAAAAATATGTTGAAAATGTACAATATGCTTAAAAAATATTAAAGAACGCTACAAAGCATTGACTTTAAGCGAAAAATAAGGTATATTTGTAGTACAAAAGCAATACGTCTGCTTTAAAAGCAGATCACGCAAATCCGTTCATGCATCAGGCGTTCTCTTAAAGGATACGCCTTGGGAGAATTCAGCATGAAAAGAATATGCGTTAAGACGGAAAACTTCCGTAAGTATTGCTCTGAAAGATTACAGGGACGAAAGTCTTGGTAATAAGTCCTTAATTGGACGACGGTAGAATGAACGTGGGGCAGACGCCCGAGCGAGGACATTCGCCGAGTTTATGCGAAGCGTGATTGAAGCCGATCACATTCACTTTTTATTCACACTATGCATTAAGCGCATAGTACATATTTAAGGAGGAAAAACCAATGAACACACTTAAGAAGACATTAGCATTAGTTGCTGCTCTTGCTATGACTGCTACAGCATTTGTTGGATGCGGAGACGAGGAAAGCTCTTCTGTATCTGAGTCATCTTCATCACAGGCAGAGTCACCTGCTGAGGGCGAAGAGTCACCTGCTGAGGGTGAAGAGTCACCTGCTGAGGGCGAAGACACTGATACAGAGGGTCAGCTCGACGCTTCTGTAGGTACAGGCGGCAGCACATTCACAGTTGCAGCTTGGAATCCTGATGACGTTCCTTACCTCATCGCTCAGTGGAAGGGTCTTGATTACAAGACAGTTGCTGAGGATCTTGCTAACGACAAGGTTGACGGTATCAAGTTCATCTCATTCGGCGTAGGCGGCGGCGACGCTTCCGAGAGATATGAGCAGCTCTTCAATGCCGGCGACGATCTCGACGTTTACTTCTGCGAGGCTGACTGGGCTCTTAACTACATCAACGATGATGAAAAGACTCTTGACCTTGCTAAGCTCGGTCTTACAGATTCCACATGGCCCAACATCTACTCTTACACAGACGATATCGGTAAGTCCGAGAGCGGCGTTCGTAAGGGTATCTCATGGCAGGCTGCAGCAGGCGGCTTTGCTTACAGAGCTGACCTTGCTGAGGAATACCTCGGTGTTACATCTCCTGAGGCTATGCAGGAGCAGGTTGCTGACTGGGATAAGTTCGTAGCAGCAGCTGAAACAATTAACGAGAAGTCCAACGGTTCTGTTGCTCTCGCTGACTCACTCGGCGGTCTGTGGCAGGCATTCGCTTGCAGCCGTACAACTCCTTGGGTTAAGGACGACGTTGTTCAGATCGACGACTTCTGCCAGGATTTCGCTGATACAGCTAAGAAGCTCTGGGAAATCAACGGCGTTACAAAGAACGGTCAGTGGACAGACGAGTGGACAGCTTCCGGTGTAAACGGTAACGTTATGGGTTACTTCGTATCTACATGGGGCTTCGGCGGATTCTTCCTCGATGCTGCAGGCGGCGCTCCCGACGAAGAGGCTGGTAAGGAAGCAGGCGCTCAGTACGGTAAGTGGGCTCTCTGCCAGGGACCGACACCTTACTACTGGGGCGGTACATGGATCGTTGTTAATCCTAAGACAGATAACGGCGAAGAGGCTCGTGACTTCATCATCTCCGCTACAGCTGACGAGGCTCAGATGAAGGAATATGCTGTTAAGAAGCCTGAGTATGTAAACAACTCTGCTGTTATGGATTCTCTTATTGCTGCTGATACAGTATTCAACGAGAGCATCACAGGCAACTTCAAGGATAATCAGAACATCTACGCTACACTTGCTGACAACGCTAAGTCCATCAACTTCAACGGTCTTATCACACCTTACGATGCAACTTGCAAGACTAAGTTCATCGACGCTGTTAAGGACGTTTACGTTGGCGGCGGCTCTTGGGAAGACACAGTTGATGAGTTCAAGAACAAGGGCGCTGAGGCTCTTCCTGACCTCAACTGGGATTAATTATTAGTTTTTAACTAATTAGTCAGTTTAACTAAAAACAATCATACCTACGGAATATTTTGGTATTCCGTAGGTGTGTATTTGTTTATTAATAAAATTCCGAGAGGGTGTGTGTTATGGCATCAGCTGCGCAGAGACGTATTAAATCAATCAGCTATGCGAAATATGGCTATCTTTTCATATTGCCGTTTTTTCTTGTTTATTTCTTCTTCCAATTATGGCCTTTGATAAATACATTTATTGTAAGTTTTAAGGGTAACGGTACTCCCGATACAAGCAGCCTTTGGGTAGGCATGGACAACTATAAGGATATTTTATTTGGCGGATCCAGATCAGCTAACGCTATACATGCGCGTTTTCTGAAATGCTTCGGCAATACTCTTATTTTATGGATTGGTAACTTCATTCCCCAGATCGCTCTTTCACTTTCACTTGCAGTATGGTTTACAGAGGCTAACCTTAAGATTCCGGGAAAAGGATTCTTCAAGGTAGTTATGTATCTTCCTAATATTATTACAGCTGCTTCTGTTGCTGTACTCTTCCTTCAGCTTTGCGGACAGTCAGAGGATGCTCCCGGCGCGCTGAATATGTTCTTCAGTAAGATCGGTCTTGTTGACTATGATCCGTTGTCAAAGAAATACGATACTATTCAGTTTGTTGAGGGCTGCTGGCAGTCAAGAGGCGTTGTAATGTTTATCCAGACATGGATGTGGTTCGGTAATACCATGATCATGCTCATGTCAGGTATTCAGGGTATCAACCCGTCACTTTTCGAGGCGGCAAGCATCGACGGTGCAACTTCGGGACAGGTTTTCAGAAAGATCACTCTTCCCCTCCTTACACCTATCATGGCTTACACTCTCGTTACATCTATGATCGGTGGTCTCCAGATGTTCGATATTCCTTATCTCTATCATAAGGATCCTAACAAAACAAGTGCGAATGTTGAGACTGTTGCCGTAATGATCTTCGAATATTTCCACAAGCCCGGTAAGCAGCAGAAAATGGGTTATGCCGGCGCTATTTCCGTACTCCTCTTCTTCGTAACTCTCGTTCTCGGTCTTATTTCCTTCTATATGACACGCGATAAGGACGAGATCGCTAAGAAGAAGCAGAGAAAGAAGATCGCTAAACAGCTTAAGCAGGAAAGTAAACAGTTTGGAGGTTTTTCAATATGAGCAAAATGAATAAAGTTTATGGAGAACCAAAAAGCAATTACACTGCTAAACTGAAGATAAAGTCGACTATTTTGTTGATATGGTTCATTGTACTTACCGTTATCTGTCTGCTTCCTCTTTATCTTCTTATCATCAACGCATCTCAGTCGAGTTCCGATATTTCAAATGGACTTCACCTTTTACCCGGTAAATATTTTGGAATTAACTTCAAGACTGTTGTTTCAGGTGAAATGAAGCTTTATTTTGATGCGTTCAACGGTTATAAGAACAGCTTGATCATTACTTGCTGCTCGTGTATACTTACAGTTTTCTTCTCAGCTATGACGGCTTACGGCATTCACGTATATGATTTCAAGATCAAGGACGCTTCATATACGGTTATCCTGCTCGTAATGATGATTCCTGTACAGGTTACATCTGCCGGTTTCGTATCTTTCATGAACAAGATCGGACTTCTTAACTCATACATTCCGCTCATTATTCCTGCAATTGCAGCTCCTGCGGTCGTATACTTCATGCGTTCTTACATGAAGTCCTCATTCCCGCTCGATATTGTTGAAGCAGCTCGTATTGACGGATGCGGTGAGTACAGAACTTTCGTATCTATCGCAATTCCTATGATGAAGCCCGCTATTGCAGTTCAGGCGATTTTCGCTTTCATTGCAAGCTGGAACAACTTCTATACACCTTCAATGATCCTCGTTGATGGTAATACAAAGAAAAAGACACTTCCTATGATGGTACAGGCGCTCCAGTCTTCAGATACTCTGAACGATAACGGTGCAAAATACATGGCTATTGCTCTTAGTATTATCCCGATCATCATCGCATATGTGTTCCTTTCAAGATTTATCATCGCAGGCGTTGCACTCGGTGGTGTAAAGGAATAATTTCAAAACCAACAGCACACTTCGGTGTGCTGTTTTTTATTGGCGTCGGATTTCCGACGCCAATTTTGTCATACGATCAGAAAAAAATGAATATGATATAGGGAAAGGGGAGACGACAATGAAGGAATGTACAAGCTACGAGATCATCAGCGAATATATGCCGACAGCGGTCAGAAAAGCTATGGCACGCATATCGGAACGAGAAAAGGAGCGGATAAGTGAAATTCGGCTGTATAGCGGTCGTGCGCCAATTTATGTTTATCCAGATAAAATCAAATATCTTACCGAAAATGGATTGACGGGAAGCAGAGGGAATACTGCTATTCTGAATGTCAGCGCTCAGGAGGTGCGAGGCGTTGTCGATGCGCTTTGCCATTATTCGCTTCACACATATCAGCGAGAAATGAAGCAGGGTTACTTCGTTTTGCGAAATGGAATCCGAGTCGGAATGTCGGGTACATATTCAGACAGCGGAGTGATTACCGAAACCTGCGGACTGAATTTCAGACTTTCAAGAAATATAAACGGCTGCGGTCAGATTATTTTTGACAGAATCATGAGTGAATCCTGCGGCGTACTTATATGCGGCGGAGTTAATTCGGGAAAAACTACAATTCTACGTGATCTTTGCCGCCTGATCGGAAGTTGGCGCAAGGTTTCGCTTATCGATGAGCGAAACGAGATCGCTTGTGTTCAAAACGGAATTTCTATGAACGATGTTGGCGCGCTGACTGATATTCTGTCAGGCTGCAGACGTTCAAGGGGAATAATTTCAGCAATACGGACATTATCGCCCGATTACATTGTCTGCGATGAGATTTCAACCGCGGAGGATCTGACCGCCATAACCGAAAGCGCAGGAAGCGGAGTCAAATTTTGTGCGACAATACACGGCAGCGACTGGGAGGAGATAATTTCGGGCGAAATGGCGAAAAATCTTATGAAGCGGAGAATTTTCAAATATGCGGCGATTCTGCACGGCGCAGATGAACCGGGAAAAATCCGCGAAATAAAGAAGTTGTTTTCATAGAATCTTTTGGGAGGGTGAAATGATATTAAAAGTTTTATCTGCACTGGCGGTAACACTTATCGGCGGCATCATTGGGGCTGCACAGGCGGACAAACTGTCAGAATCGCGAAAAAAATGCAGCGAGATCGGAGAAATGCTTCATCGGACCGTATTTTTCATAGAATACCGCAGTGATGATGTTTACGCGATATGTAGGCGATTAAAAGCTGATCCCGATTTGAGCCGTCTGACTTTTTTGCAGAAGCTGCCCGAAGAATACGTATGTGGTCAGGATTTTCGCGAAATGTGGAATCAGGCTGTAATTTCACAGAAAAATCTTGGAGAAGATGAAAAGGAAGTTCTTTTTCGATGTGGAGGGATAATCGGGAAAAGCGACACGAGCGGACAGATGGCAATGCTTGGTGAATTGCAGGAAAAAATTCGAAAAATCGAGGAACAGCGCGGCGAAACGGCATTGAAAAAAGGACGTTTGTATAGAAGCGCAGGGTTGCTTTTTGGTATTATGGCAGGAATAATAACGATTTAGAAAGGACGAGCCGATGGACATAGATTTAATATTCAAAATTGCAGGAACAGGAATAATCGTCGCCGTTCTTAATCTCGTTTTGAAACGCGCTGAACGCGAAGAACAGGCAATGATGACGACTCTCGCAGGGCTGATAGTCGTACTCGTGATAATCGTGGAAGAGATCGGCGGACTTTTTGAAACTGTCAAAACGGTATTCGGCTTATGGTAGACAGATCACTGATAACCGCGGTTTTTTGCGTATCTGCAGCGATACTTGCGGTTCTGCTCCGTCAGCATTGCAGAGAGCAGTCCATGATGATCGCGCTCGCTGCCTGCGCAGGCATAGTGGGAAGTTTTTTGGCAATATTAAGCCCAATGGTGGTGGAACTTAGGGATATATTCAACAATGCCGGAATATCCGACAGCTATCTGAATCTGATCTTCAAAGCTACGGCAGTGTGCCTGATCACGCAGATAACGGCAGAACTCTGCCGTGACAGCGGAGAATCTGCAATTGCTTCGGCGGCAGAAATATGGGGACGAGGAGCGATCGCCTACATCAGCCTTCCGTTGATAAGATCGCTGCTTGAACAGATCACTGAAATCATCTGAGGTGGAATATGAAAATAACAGCAGCAATTTTTACGGCGATAATGACTGTAATACTGTGCATTGCGCCGCTGACGGCTTACGCTGAGGACGAGATCGACTATGGCGAGGAAATAGCAGCGGAGATCGACGGTTTGCTGAACGACTACGATCTGGGATTTTCCATAGATGAGATCGACGATTTGTCGTTCGGCGAACTTTTGTCGGCTTTGTGGGAATGCGTAACATCACGGCTTGAAGCGCCCGTGCGGATACTCTGCTCGATTTTTCTGGTTATAGTTTTCACGTCGTTTACGCGTTCTATGGGCAGCGGAACGATCTCAAAATCTTCGGAAGAGGTTTACGGAATGGTCTGTGTAATGGCTGCCGTCACGGTGATCGTTCCGCAGCTTTTGACGGTATACGGCGAAATTATCGAAACACTGCAAAGAAGCGGCGGATTCCTGCTTGTGTATGTGCCGATTTTTTCAGCGGTTTCCATTGCCTGCGGAAGTTTTACATCGGCAGGAGTTTATCATATGTCGATGCTTGGCGCGTCGGAGATGATTGTCAAGCTGTGCGAAAGCTATTTTATGCCTATTCTCGGTTTGATGTCGGGATTGACGGTAACCGGGAGCATATTCCCGAATCAATCTCTTGACAGTCTGGTGAATCTTATGAAAAAGGGGATAACATTGGCGATATCGTTGATAATGTCGCTGTTTATCGGGTTCGTAACACTCAAATGCACCATAAGCGGAAAAGCTGACGGAGCGGCGGCTAAAACAGTAAAAATGATGGTATCAGGATTCATTCCGATAGTCGGCAGTACGGTATCGGACGCGTATTCGACAGTAAAGGGAAGTTTTGAGGTAATTGGAGGAACAGTCGGAGCAGCGGGGATAATTGCCGTCGTCATGATGATTCTGCCGAAACTTCTGGAGGTGATGATCTATAGGGCAGTCGTATGGATAGGAGCAGCGGCAGCGGACGTATTTTCGGCAAATTCGGTTTCAAAGCTTCTGAAAGGCTTCGACAGCGGACTTGCGATAGCTCAATGCGTAATGATCTGCTACTCTGTCATATTCATTTTCTGCTCGGCAATTCTGATGCAAACATTCTGAGGTGATCATATTGGAAAGTGTAAGAGCCGCAGTTATAGCGGTATGTACGATCTCTGCCGCGAAGTGTATTATCGGGAGCATTGCGGCGGCGTCAAAATTGAAAAATCAGATAACGGTCATGCTCGATCTGATTCTTGCGGCTGTGATGCTGATTCCCTTTGTGAACGGATTCAAGGAATTCAGCTTTCCCGAAATAAGCGATTATCGAATGGCTGAATATGACAGCTCTAACGACGTTTACGCGGCTTCTTTGAAAGTCCGGACCGAAAAAAATGTGGAGAACGTGCTGATGGAGCAGATCGCAGCTGTCGGGATACCTTGTGAAAAAATTGAAGTAGAGGTTAATATTTTTGCGGATCACAGCATATCTATTACTAAGGTGACAGTCACATCGGAGGATTTTGAAGCGGCGTTCGAGATCGTAAAAAACAGTCTGGGCAGCGAAACGGAGGTAATCAATGGAGCTGTTTGAAAAAATCAGGGATCTTTGGCGGAATAAAAAAACTACTGTTGTGACGGCGCTTGGAGCTGTTGGGCTGCTGCTGATCATGATCTCATCGATTCTGCCGGACAAAAAGCAGTCAGCCGAGCAGAACTCCCCTAAAACGGAAATCACGACAGCAGAAAGTTATTGCCGTGAGACCGAAATACGTCTCAAAGATTTTCTTGAAAAGATCGAGGGCGCGGGGAATGTTGAAGTCTACCTTACGGTAGGAAGCGGCGAAAGATATGTTTACGCGGCTGAGGAAAAGAAATCCGTGTCGGAAAATAAAGTGGAAAGGGATGAGAAATACGTTATTATCGGAGGCGGAAGCGAGCGCGAGCCGCTGATCGAAAAAGTTGAGACTCCTGAGATCACGGGGGCAGTAGTTATATGTTCGGGCTGCGACAGTCCTGTAGTGGAGGAACGAATTTATAAAGCCGTTTCAGCCGCTCTTGGAATTTCAACAATGAAAATTTATGTATCAAAAGGAGAATAATTATGAAAAAACCTACGATCATCATCGGAAAAAAACAAATAATCATGACCTGCCTGACTCTTATGCTGGCAATAGCCGTATACATAAATTACGCGGCGTCGCCGAAGCTGTCTAAAGACGGAAATTCCGTTGAAGTGGCTGAAATGGGCGATACGGTGAATTACGGCGAAACCGAATTCGTAGCCGCCGAGGGAGAAGTCGCCAAAGACGATAAAGACGTGGCAGCCCAGGAAACAGCAGCCGATTATTTTGCGCAGGCGCGCCTCGATAAGATGAATAACCGTGATGAAGCCGTGCAGACTTTGCAGTCGATCATTGGCGGCGGCGATCTTACGGAAGATGAGCTTGTGGTAAACGCGTTGGACGCCGTGGAGGTTTCCAAGCTGATAGAATCGGAGGGAACTATCGAATCTCTCGTGAAAGCTCAGGGATTTGAGGACTGCGTTGCATACCTCGACGGCGAATCAGCTAAGGTTGTGATCAAGACGGAGGGGCTTGATAAGGCACAGGCGGCGGCTGTAAAAGAGATAATTATGAGCGAATCGAATGTTTTAGCAGAAAATATCAGAATTTTTGAAGTAAAGTAGTTGAAAAATTATTTGCTTTTTGGTATAATATAATAGTGGGAATATATGTGTATAGGATCGGGGCGGAATATGCAGTAAGAAATCTGCCTGCCGCCGCGGTCTTTACTTGAACGGAGGTTGAAAATGGACGACGTAAAAGGTTTGGCTTCAGGCAATCTTAAAATTTCGGAGGACGTTATCATTACCGTGGCAAAGCTTGCGGCTCTCGATATAAAAGGAGTTGCGGGACTTGACGGAACTATCGGCAAAATGAGCAAATTCAGAAATAACGGCCCGATCAAAGTATCGATGATAGAGGACGTTGCCGCCATTGATATAAAGATCAAAGTGAAAAGCGGCACAAAAGCTGTTGCTGTTGCGCAGGAAGTTCAGACGGCTGTCAAGGACAGCATACAGTCTATGACATGTGTTCCGGTTGCAAGAGTCAATGTAACAGTAAGCGGAATAGTGTTCTGATCAAATTTAGAATACTTATGCCCGAAAGAAAAGGAGTAAAAAATGTCTAAGAAAGAAAATTTATCGCGAAGTGAGATAAGAGACAGCGCATTCAAGCTGATATTTGAACAGCTGCTGCGTGATGACGATATTGCGGAACTCTATGAGATAGCTGAAGAAGTCGATGAGATACACGTTGACGATGAGGTAAAAAAACTGGTGGACGGCACTATCAGGCATTGTGAAGAATTGGATAATATAATTTCGAATTACAGTAAAACGCGTAAAATTTCACGTATATCAAAACTGAATCACGCAATACTGCGCCTTGCGCTGTACGAATGCATTTATGATGAAAATACTCCCGATAATGCGGCGATCAGCGAAGCGGTCAAGCTTGCTTCAACATACAGCTATAAGGAGGACGCTTCATTTGTAAACGGTGTTCTCGGCGCATTTTCGCGCGACAGAAATAACGGAGAATCCAAAAATGCCTGAGTTTCTCGGAATAGATACGAGCAACTATACAACGTCGGCGGCGATTTATTACAGCGGCGAAAATAAAGCTGTTCATCAAAAAAAGCTGCTTCCCGTTAAAGAGGGCGCGCTGGGACTTAGGCAGAGCGACGCGGTTTTTCATCATACAAAGCAGCTTCCGCAGATAGTGGAAATTCTTTGCGAAAATGCCAATATTTCCGAAATAACCGCAGTTTCGGCGTCTGCTAAGCCGCGCAATGCGGAGGGTTCGTATATGCCGTGCTTCCTTTGCGGTGAGGGATTCGGCAGATCGTATGCCGTTTTGGAAAAGATTCCCTTTTACCCATCAGCGCATCAGACAGGGCATATTCTCGCGGCGCTTTATTCCGCGGACAGGCTTGATCTGATAAATCAGCCGTTTATCGCATTCCACGTAAGCGGCGGAACTACAGATTGCCTGCTTTGCAAGCCTGATCATGATGAAATTGTAAATATAACAACGATCTCTTCATCGCTCGATCTTCACGCGGGACAGGCTGTGGACCGAGTTGGTCTTATGCTTGGTCTGCAATTTCCGTGCGGTGCGGAACTTGAAAAACTTGCAGAAAGGGCTGATAAGCATTATAAGCAGAAGCCGACTGTAAAAAACGGCTGCTGCTGTCTTTCGGGAGTTGAAAACAAGTGCCGCAATATGCTCCAAAAAGGCGAAAGCAGGGAGAATATTGCTGCGTATTGCCTTGATTATATCGGAAGTGCGATAATTTCCATGACGGATTTCGCCGTGGAAAAATATGGCAGAATGCCCATGATATTTGCAGGCGGTGTAATGTCTAACAAGCTGATCCGCGGAATGATAATCGAAAAATACAGCGATGCTTCGTTTGCAGAAGCGGAATTTTCCTGTGATAACGCAGTCGGGATAGCTATATACGCATATATGAAATGGGAGAGAGAAAATGCCGATAATTACAGTAACTCAGGTAAATAAATATATCGGCTCGAAATTAAAGAGCGATAAAATTTTGCAGGGAATTTTAGTAAAGGGCGAGATATCAAATTTCGTCCGCCATTATAAAAGCGGTCATTGCTATTTTTCACTGAAAGACAGCGAAAGCGTTATAAAAGCTGTGATGTTTTCATCGGCTGCGTCAAGGCTGAAATTTATTCCGCAGGACGGAATGGCAGTAGTAGTATCAGGCAGCATTTCGGTTTATGAACGCGACGGCGTTTATCAGCTGTGTATCAACGATATTATTCCCGAGGGAAAAGGCAAAGATGGCGTAGTACTCGAACAGCTCAAGAAAAAGCTGGAAAAGGAAGGATTGTTTGCGGCGGAGAATAAGAGAAGTCTGCCGCCAATGCCTGCGAAGATCGGCGCTGTCACTTCACTTAGCGGAGCGGCAGTTCGCGATATTATAAACGTGCTTAGCCGTCGTTATCCTCTTTGCGAGTTGTATGCCGTAAACGCCTTGGTTCAGGGCGAAAACGCTCCTAACTCTATTTGCGAGGGGATTTTTAAGGCTGAAGCGGCAGGCTGCGACGTTATAATCGTCGGAAGAGGCGGCGGTTCGTCGGAAGACCTCGGCGCATTTAATACAGAGGCAGTTGCAAGAGCGATATACAACTGCAAAGTTCCGATAATTTCGGCTGTAGGTCATGAGATAGACAACACCATTGCCGATCTTGCTGCCGATATGCGCGCGCCCACTCCATCGGCTGCTGCGGAACTTGCAGCGCCTGATATACATCGCATTATGGAATCCGTCGATAATTATTCTGCGCGGCTCAAAAAGGCGGGCGGCATGATGATCGACAGGAAGATAAATGAGTATTCCGCGGCATATGCCCGTCTAACAGCTCAATCGCCTGAAAATCGTCTTAAATTTATGGATGAGAAAATCGATGATCTCCGGAATCGCGCCGAGAGAGCAGTGATGGGCTGCTTTGAAAAAAACAGCGCTAAGCTTACGGAGAAGGTCGGCAGACTGGAAAGTCTCAGTCCGCTTAAAGTAATGGCGCGCGGATATTCGCTTGTTTATAAAAGTGATGGTCTTATACGCAGTTCCGATGAAATTTCAGAGGGCGATCAG
The DNA here is from genome assembly GCA_964401315.1 of uncultured Alistipes sp. Taxonomy (GTDB): domain Bacteria; phylum Bacillota; class Clostridia; order Oscillospirales; family Ruminococcaceae; genus Ruminococcus. Next base: position 34,328 of record CAYNYB010000009.1, on the reverse strand, counting down.
ATTACGCTTCGTTTCGGAAACGGCGGCGCGGAAGCTGAAATCAGAAAAAAATGGTGAACGAAATGAATGAAAATGAGAATTTTGAAACAAATTTGAAAAAACTCGGCGCGGTTGTCGCGGAGTTGGAAAAGGGAGATATTCCCCTTGAAAAGGCAGTCGAGCTGTACAGCGAGGGAGTGAAGCTTTCCGCTGTCTGCAAAAAGCAGCTTGATGAAGCAAAAATAAAAATAACGGAGGATGACGGTTTTGCAGCGTCAAAATAAATTATGAGCAATTTTAATGATATCCTGAATCGATACATCGAATTTACGGAAAGAGAATTGAAACAGTATAATAATTACAGCCACGAAAACAGACCGCAGGTAAAACTCATCGACGCCATGAATTATTCTCTCCGCGCAGGAGGAAAAAGAATAAGACCTGCGCTTGTTTACGCATTTTGCGAGGCTCTCGGCGGCGAAATGGAAATTGCTTCCGCGCCTGCCTGTGCGATTGAAATGATACATACCTTTTCGCTGATACATGACGATCTTCCCGCGATGGACAACGACGATTTCCGCCGCGGCAAGCCCTCATGTCACAAGGCTTTCGGCGAAGCTATGGCGATACTGGCAGGCGACGCGCTTTCCGTGCTGCCCTTTGAAATAATCGCCGATACGCCTACTCTTACAGCTGAGCAGAAAGTGCTTATCATATCGGTTCTTGCAAATTCAGTGGGCAGAGACGGTATGATCGGCGGACAGGTTATTGATATGGAAAACGAGGAGCGTACTGATGTTGACGAGGATAATCTCAGAAATATGTATCGCTGCAAAACAGGTCAGCTTATCGCAGTATCGTGCGTAATGGGTTCAATATGTGCCGACGCCGACAACGAAACTATCAGAGCAGCGGCGGAATACGGTATGAGACTGGGATTTGCCTTTCAGGTGATCGACGATATTCTCGACGTTACAAGCACTGAAGAGGAGCTTGGCAAGCCGATAGGAAGCGATGAAGCTGAAAACAAGACGACGTTAGTAACTCTTTACGGAATCGAAAAGGCTCAGCAGATCGCCGATAAAGCGACTTCCGAGGCTTTAGAGTGGCTGGAAGCTATCCCTAACAATGAATTTCTTAGGGAATTGACAGTCACACTTCTCAAAAGAAAAAAATAAAAGGAGCTGCGGAGTTAAGGCGATGAAGGATAAAAATAAAAGGAGAGAACTTAACTCCCGATCATGTTAAAAATGAATGAAAATATCAAGGAAAACGGTAGAGTCAGCCTTTCCGAACTGAAACTGCCGCAGGATCTTAAAAAACTTTCTCTTAATCAGTGCAGTCGGCTTTGCGGCGAAATACGAAATCTGCTGGTGAATACGGTTTCAAAGACGGGCGGTCATTTGTCGTCGAATCTGGGCGTAGTCGAGCTTACTATGTCCATACACCGCAATTTTAATTCTCCCGAGGATAAGATCGTCTGGGATGTAGGGCATCAGGCATATGTTCACAAGATCTTGACGGGGAGAGCGGATAAGCTTCCGAATCTTCGTCAGGAAAACGGGCTTTCTGGATTTCCTAAGCCTGAAGAATCCGAGCATGACACATATATTTCCGGACACAGCAGTACTTCGATTTCCGTTGCCTGCGGAATTTCCGAAGCCATGAGATTACAGGGAAGCGATAATTACACTGTGGCTGTTATCGGCGACGGCGCAATGACGGGCGGAATGGTTTATGAAGCCATGAATAACTGCTGTGCAAGATCGGACAGCAATATGATAGTTATTCTCAACGACAACAGTATGTCGATCTCGAAAAGCGTCGGCGCGCTTGAAAAGCATTTGACTACGCTGAGAAATTCTGAGAAATATATCAATACGAAGCGTAAGGTTGAGAAAAATTTGAATCAAATACCCGTGCTTGGCAATAAAGTAGCAAAAAGCATGAAATATGCAAAAGACGCTATAAAATCAACTATTCTTGAAAATAATCTTTTTGAAGATATGGGATTTATATATCTCGGGCCGATAAACGGGCATAATTTAAAGGAGTTGGAGCAGGCGATGCGCATGGCGAAAACTTACCATAAGCCTGTTTTTGTTCATGTTAAGACCATTAAGGGCAAGGGGTATCTGCCGGCGGAAAAAAATCCCGGAGAATATCACGGTATCTCAAAATTCGATATAGTTACGGGAAATCCCGAAATATCGGCAGGCGACAGCTATTCCACTGTTTTCGGAAAAGAACTGCTTTCCATCGCGGAAAAGGACGAACGGATATGCGCGATCACCGCTGCCATGAAATACGGAACGGGATTGCAGTATTTCGGGAAAAAGATACCGCAGCGTTTTTATGATGTTGGAATCGCCGAACAGCACGCCGTAACTTTTGCCGGCGGACTTGCTTCTATGGGACAGATACCTGTTTTTGCGGTTTATTCAACGTTTTTGCAGCGCGCTTACGATCAGCTTATCCATGATGTTGCGATAGGCGGACTTCATGTCGTGCTGGGTATAGACCGCGCGGGTATTGTCGGCGAGGACGGTGAAACTCATCAGGGAATGTTCGACGTGCCTATGCTGACGACTATCCCGAATACTGTCATCTATTCACCCTCATGCTACGAGGAACTGAGAGCGTGCCTGAAAAAGGCAATATACGACGAAAGAGGACTTGCTGCCGTTAGATATCCGAGAGGTGCGGAGGACGTTTGTTTTGACAAATCGATAATAAATACAAGCAGCAAATTTCTGCGCAGCGGCAGCAGCGATACGCTTATAATTTCATATGGCAGAATTTTCAATGAAGCTTATAAGGCGCAGAGTCTGCTTGAAGCCGACGGAATAAGCTGCGATCTTCTCAAGCTGACGCGTATTTTCCCGATTGAAAAAGAACTCATAAATAAAATTTTACCTTATAAAAATATTTTCTTTTTTGAAGAATCAGTCGGAGAGGGCAGCATTTCTCAGAAATTCGGAAGTCTTCTGATGGAAAATAATTACGGTGGACAATACAGAAGAGTTACTGCAAGAGGATTTCTTAAACAGGCGGCAGTGAAGTCATGGCTCGACAAACTCGGCTTGCTTTGCGGAAAAATGGCTGAACTGATTCACAGCGGGAGCGTGGAAAATGGCAAGGCTTGACGCTGAACTGGTCGCAAGAGGAATCGCCAGAAGCCGCGAGCGCGCTAAGGAAATGATAAGTTCGGGAGCTGTGTTTATCAACGGCATAACGGGGAAAAAAGCTTCCGAAAACGTTTCCGATGAGGACGAGATAACTTCCGCGGAGCAGGAACTCTACGTTGGAAGAGGTGCGCTGAAGCTTGAAAAGGCGGTCGAAGTTTTCGGACTGGAACTCAAAGGAATGCGCTGTCTCGATATAGGCGCGTCAACTGGCGGATTTACTGAGCTTATGCTTGAAAAAGGAGCAGCGGCGGTTTATTCCGTTGACGTAGGTCATGGTCAGCTTGCCGAAAGTTTGCGCCGCGACTGCCGTGTAACGAATATGGAAGGTACGGACATACGAAATGTGACTGCCGGAGATATCGGCGGAAACGTTGATTTCATCAGCACAGACGTTTCGTTTATTTCGCTGGCGAAGATATTGCCAAAGATTCACGAACTGCTTAAAGACGGCGGATATGCCGCAGCTCTGATCAAGCCGCAGTTTGAGGCGGGGAAAAAAAATGTCGGAAAAAAAGGCGTTGTAAAAGACCGCAGAGTTCATCTGAACGTGCTTGAAGAACTGGACGAACTTATTCGCATTACCGGCTTTGCTCCATTAGATTATACCTATTCACCGATAAAGGGAGGAAACGGCAATATCGAATATCTGGTAAAGCTGAAAAAATCAACCGAAGATCCGCCTCGTTATAATTTTGCGGAACTGGTAAACGAGGTTTTCGGCAAATTGTAGGAGGTTTTCATGAGGGCTGCACTTTATCCGAATTTCTCAAAGAAAAACGCTTTGAAATGCGCTCGCGAAGTGTGTGACGTTCTTCATAACGCGAATATTGAAGTGAGCGTCAGCCGCGAATACCGCGGAGATTTTGCAGATAAAAACTTTGTTTTTTTTGAAGATATCGACGAAGCTGTCAGAACGGCTGATCTTTTTATTGCTATCGGAGGTGACGGAACTATTCTTCGGTGCGCGAAATATTTGATGGGTACGGATACGAAGCTGCTTGGCATAAATACTGGAACTCTCGGCTTTATGGCAGGACTGGAAGCCGATCAGCTTGATAAGTTGAGTCTGTTAAGGTCAGGCGATTACGAAATTTCGCGGAGAATGACAGTAGATGTTATTATTCACAGTTCCGACGGTGATAAGCTTTATACCGCGCTCAACGAAGTATCGGCGCGGTCGGGAGGTTTCAGGATTTGCGATTTTGATGTGTATTCCGACGGCTATCTTGTGGGAAAATACCGTGCAGACGGTGTATTGTTCAGTACGCCGTCGGGTTCTACCGCCTATGCGCTTTCAGCAGGCGGACCTGTTATAGAACCCGATCTGGAATGCATCGAAATGACGCTGATCTGTCCTCATTCGCTTTTTTCAAGAGCGACTTTATTTTCGTCGGAACGCAGACTGAGAATAGTCGACACCACGGGCGGCGAAGATCTTATTGTCGTCAGCGTTGACGGAGAAGTCAAGGGAAGAATTACCGAGGGCGAATCAATTGAGATAATCCGCGGCAGAAACGATCTGAAATTTGTAAATCTGATCGGAAATTCATTCCATGAGTCATTGTGCAGAAAATTATGCAGACCCATAAAATAGCAAGATCGGGAGTAATTATGAAAAATCGCAGACATGATGCAATTCTTGAGATAATCGACAGCAATATCGTCGCAACGCAGGAAATGCTTATAAATCTGCTGGCTGAAAGAGGAATCAATACCACTCAGGCAACTCTTTCGCGGGATATCCAGCAGCTTTGCCTGGTGAAACAGCGTGATGAGAACGGAATATACAGATATACGCTTCCGCCTGCCGCAGCCGCGGAGAAAAGTATTTTTGCGGACGCTGTTATCGATGTGGATCACGCCTTGAATACGATAGTGTTGAAATGCCGCGCAGGTATGGCTCAGGGTACGTGCGCAGCCATAGATTCAGTCAAGCATGAAGGTATTGTCGGTACTATAGCCGGTGATGATACCATATTTATACTTGCAAGAAGCGAGGCAGACGCAAAAAGGCTTGCAAAGAAATTTAAAAGCGACCTTATGGATCGGATGCATAGTAACTCTACTTGAAAATCAAACAAGTTCACTGATAAAAATTTCCCATAGCTGCGTTGTCGTCATCATCGTGCAGCAGCACACTTTCTTCTTTCGCCTTGCTATGGAAAATTTTTATTCAGTTCCTTTTGTCTAATTTTCAAGTAGGCTTACTATAACGGAAAGCAGGTTATCGGTTTAATGTTAAAAGAATTGTATATAAAAAATCTTGCAGTTATCAGAGAAGCGGTAATTCCTCTGACGGACAGGCTTAATATATTTACAGGCGAAACGGGCGCAGGTAAGTCAATACTTATCAACGGAATAAACGCCGTTCTCGGACAGCGGTGTAGTAAGGATATTGTGCGCACCGGCTGCGATAAGGCTGTGATAACGGCGCTTTTTACAAATTTGTCGCATGACGTCATGAATAAACTCGACGAGTTGGGAATTGCTCATGAAAATGACGAGATAACTGTTACACGCGAAATAAGCGCGGACGGCGGAAGCGTTGCAAGGATAAACAGCCGCACTTCTTCCGCTTCTGTACTGAAGGAGATCGGCGGTATGATGATCAATATACACGGTCAGCATGATAATCAGGTGCTAATGGACAGCGATCGGCATATGGGAATTCTGGACGGATTCGGCGGCGACGACAGGCTGCTTGAAGAATACAGAGTTACTTTCCGTGAATTACAGCATACGGCGCGCAGGCTCGGGGATATAAAAAAGCAGGAAAAAACACGCGTTGAGCGGCTGCGGTATCTAAGAGAAATAATCGACGACATCGGCGAACTGGAACTTCAGGAAGGCGAAGAGGAATCCCTCGAAAAAGAGTATTCCACCGCAAAAAATTCCGAGCGGACTATTCTTGCCATAAAAAACGCGGTTCAGGCTCTTAACGGCGAGGACGCGGCAAATGATATGATCGTTTCTGCTGAAAGCGAGATTGTCGTGCTTACCGATGATTCTGAGGAAATTTCCGCTTTGTACGACAGAATATCGGCTGTTGAGATAGAAATATCGGATATTTCTTCGGAATTGGAAAAAATTGCAGACCGCGCCGAACTCGACGGTCAGCGGCTTGAATACCTGCGTAAAAGGCTGAGTGATATAAATAAGCTGAAAAGAAAATACGCCGTTGATTTCGACGAACTTGTTAAAATGTACGAGGACGCCTGCAAAGAGATCACGCATCTTGAAAACGGCGACAGCGAGATCAGCGAACTTTCCGAAAAGCGCGAGGAGCTTCTTCACAAGGTCACGGAGCAGGCTAAGGCGCTTTATGATTACCGCGAGGAAACGGCGAAGCAGTTCGTCAGCCGCGTTACTGCCGAACTGGAATTTCTCAATATGTCGGGGGTTATCCTTGCAGTACGCCATGAAAAAGGTAAATTGACGGTAAACGGCATGGATACGGTGGAATTCCTGATCTCGGCGAATAAGGGAGAAGAGCCGAAGCCTATTTCGAAGATAGCTTCGGGCGGCGAGCTTTCGCGTATAATGCTTGCGCTGAAAAGTGTTATTGCCGACCGCGACAGCATCGATACCATGATCTTCGACGAGATAGATACGGGCGTAAGCGGCAAGGCTGCCCAGAAAATCGGCATAAAGCTGCGCGAGATAGGCAAGGTGCGTCAGGTGATCTGCGTTACTCATCTTTCACAAATAGCTGTTATGGCTGATAATCATCTTATGATCGAGAAAAAGATAATGAACGACCGCACGGAAACGAGCGTTACCGCTCTTGATTTTGCAGGGAGAACTGCCGAGATCGCACGTATCATGGGCGGAGATTCGCCGAGCAGTCTCATGATGAAAACTGCCGAAGAGGAACTCAGAAAGGCGGAGAAAATATGAAGATCTATTCTACACGTCACGGTCAAACCGATTACAATAAAAATGAGATCGTGCTGGGAACGACCGATCTTCCGCTGAACGAAACAGGTATTACTCAGGCGGAGGAGCTGGCTGAAAATGTCAAGAAAATAGGCGATATCAACATTATCATCGTTTCGCCGATGCTTCGTGCGCAGACTACCGCCAAGGCTGTTGCCGAAAAATGCGGACTGGAAATGATCGTCGATGAACGGCTTCGGGAATGGGATTACGGCGAATATGAAGGAAAATCCCGATTTACCGATGGATTTGCCGAAAGCAAAACGCAGTTCGGCGTGCGAATGGGCGGAAGCGGAGAATCCCTTTTGCAGCTTGCTCATAGAGTTTACTCTGTTCTTGACGATATTATCGAAAAATTCATCGGAAAAAACGTTCTTATAGTAAGTCACGGCGGAATCTGCCGTGTAATTGAAACTTATTTCAACAATATGACGACCGCAGAATACAGCAATTGGTTTATGGGAAACTGTCAGATCATCGAGTATGATGTTGATGAAAAGAGGGGATAAATTATGAGGATAGGTGTAGATTATTATCCCGAACAATGGGATAGGTCAATGTGGGAAAAAGATGCCGAAATTATGGCGCGAACAGGAGTTAAGCTTATCCGTATAGCTGAATTTGCGTGGTCAAGGATAGAACCGCGCGAAGGGGAATTTGATTTCACATGGCTTGATGATGTTATCCGGATTTTTTCCGCTTATTCAATCGATACAGTTTTGTGTACGCCTACAAATTGCCCGCCATTGTGGCTTTATGAAAAATATCCCGAAATTATTCAAGTCGGAAGCGACGGCAACAGGATACGCACGGGAATACGCGGTCATCGCTGTATAAATTCCCCTATATTCCAAACATACGCCAAGCGCATTACCGAGCAGATGATTCGCCATTATTCCGGAAAACCTGCTGTTGCGGCGTGGCAGATCGACAACGAACTTGAAGCTTATCAGTGCAGCTGCGAGGTCTGCAAGGGCAAGTTCAGAGAATGGCTTATAGATAAATATAATGATCTCGACGGCATAAACAGGGCTTTCGGCAACAGCGTCTGGAGCGGGGAATACAGCAGTATTACCCAGATTCAGCCGCCGACTGATTATCCGCAGGAATGGCAGAATCCTGCGCTCTGCCTTGACTGGTATCGTTTCACATCGGACAGCGCGGCGGATTTTGTAAGAGATACAATGCTTATCATAAGACTTGAAGACACAAGAGTTCCGGTAACAACGAATACACATTTTTGTCGGAATACTCCTGATTTTTACAAGCTTTTCGATCTTCTTGATTTTGTTTCTTTCGATAATTATCCGCCGATCAATATTCCTGCCGATCCCGAGGCTTATTACTCTCATGCCTTTCACCTCGATCTTATGCGCGGTATCCAGAATCAGAATTTCTGGATAATGGAGCAGCTCAGCGGTCCGACGGGCTGTTGGGCGCCTATGTCGCCTGCGCCGAGATCGGGCATGATAATGGGATATGCGCTTCAGGCTTTTGTGCGCGGAGCAGATACGGTTTTGCATTTTCGCTGGAGAACCGCTCTTACCGGAGCGGAAATGTATTGTCATGGAATATTAGATCACAGCAATGTGCCTAACCGCCGTTTTCTGGAATTTTCCGACCTTTGCAAGAGGGTATCACAGTTAAATGTACTTGATAACACATATATAATTTCAGATGCAGCTATAATTTATTCTCCCGAATCGGAAGCTGCGTTCAAAATTCAGCCGCAGATTGAGGGATTCTCCTATATGCGGCAGCTTATGGCATTCCACAGCGCACTTACAAAATTTGGTGCAAACATAGACGTAGTACCGCCCAATGCCGATCTTTCACGATATAAGCTGGTTATCGCGCCGTCTCTTCACATTAATAAAAAGGATGCAACGGAGAACCTTTACCGCTATGTCATTAACGGCGGAACTTTGGTTCTCACGGCGAGAAGCGGAGTTAAGGATGAGCATAATAACTGCATTATGGATACGCTGCCGACTGTTTTCAAGGAGCTTGTCGGTGCGGACGTTGCGGAATACGATCCTATCGGAAACGGAAAACGCACTATCCGTGATTTTGCCGGAAATGAGTATGAATGCGGTCAATGGTGCGATATTATGAGGCTTTCAACGGCGCGCGCTTACGCGGAATACAACGACGGTGAATATCGCTGTATGCCGTCGGTTACGATGAATCGTTATTGTAATGGCGTGACTTATTACGTCGGTACAATATGCAGGTCGGATTTTTATGAAAGTTTCGTGTCGAATCTTATGATGCAGACTGGAATCCCGAAGCTGAAAGGACTGCCCCGAGGAGTCGAGGTAACTACCCGAACCAACGGCAGGGACGAATATATATGCTTTTTCAACAATTCCGAAGAAAACGTGGTAATTCCGCTCCCGAAGCCAATGTACAGCATTGTTAGTTCTATCGGCAAGGATAGGCTGGAGCTGCGCCCCTTTGAAATGGACATTGTAAGAAAGTAGGAGATCTAATGAAAATCGTATTGCAGCGTGTAAATTCCGCCAGCGTAAAGGTCAACGACAAAATTTGCGGCAGTATCGGCATCGGATACCTTGTTCTTCTTGGCGTCGGAAATGACGATACAGAGGACGATTGTCGGCGGCTTGCGGATAAAATAATAAATCTGCGTATTTTTTCCGATGAAAATGATAAAATAAATCTTTCTCTCGGAGATGTTGATGGCGATCTTCTCATCGTGTCGCAGTTTACGCTTTATGCGGATTGCCGCAAAGGAAACCGCCCTAATTTTATTCAGGCAGGTAAGCCTGATAAAGCTGAACGACTTTACAATTATTTTGTCGATTACTGCCGCGGCAAGGGAAAACGCGTTGAAACAGGAATTTTCGGCGCTGACATGAAAGTTGAACTTGTCAATGACGGGCCGTTTACGGTGATATTGGAATAACGACTGAATAATACTAATACCTGAAATAACAATAGCCAAATTTGCAACATAAATTTTGTTATGCTGCATAGTAAATTTGTCTATCAACATTTCAGTGATTAGTATAAAAAACGCCTTTCGGGATAAAATAACCGGGAGGTGATTTTTTATGCGCAGACATGGTGAACGTGGTGTGATAATGCTGACCGTTGTATTTTTTTTGATGTTTTTCGGCTTGTCTCTGAATTTCTACAGATTGGCGGTCGAGCGTAAGTATATCAGTGCGGCAGCGGAAAGATCGTATATAACCATACACGGCGGCGACAGTCAGGGAACTATATACGATAGAAATTTCAAGCCGTTTACCAATGAAAATATGGTAATAACGGCTGTCGCTGTGCCTTCTGCGGTCGATCTCAAAACGATAGAGAAGATAGCGGAGGATAAGGAAAAAGCGACTGCCGATTACAAAAAAGGCGATCCGTTTGCATTCGTATGCACGAAAAAAGTCGAAGAATCGGCAGGACTTACATTTTTTGAGGTTCCCCGACGATACGGGGACGAGGTTATTGCGCCTCATGTTATCGGTTATCTTTCCGACGGTGAGGGAGCTTCAGGGATAGAGTATGCGTTTGATACGATGCTGCGTACGGGAAATATCGAAAACAGCGTGACTTATTCTACAGACGGATTCGGGCATATTCTTATCGGAGAGGGAAAATCCGTGATTCGCAGCAATAAAGCCGAAACAGGCGTAGTTCTGACGCTGGACAGCGAAATTCAGAAAATCTGCGAGGAAGCGGGAGAAAATATCGAAAAGGGTGTTATCATTGTTTCGGACGTCAAAAACGGCGAAATATTGGGACTTGCGAGCTTCCCTGATTACGACGTCGAGAATATTGCCGCTTCCCTTGAAAATGAAAACAGTCCGATGATAAACAGGGCGTTTTATTCATACAGCGTCGGCTCGATTTTCAAGCTTGTTACCGCCTGCGAGGGAATAAACGAGGGTTTCGGCGGATATGTAGATAACTGTACGGGATCGTATGAAATTTCAGAGCAGAAGTTCGCCTGCCACAAACATGAGGGTCACGGCTCTGAAAATATGACCGAGGCTATGACAAATTCGTGTAATCCGTATTTTATATCTCTCAGCCGCTGTCTTGATGTGCAGGCGTTTAGGGATTTGGCATTTTCACTGGGATTTGGGCGTGAAATTCATCTTTGCGCAGGCATGATAAGCTCGGCCGGCGTTCTTCCGACTGCAAACGAACTTCTCGTGCCTGCGGAACTGGCTAATTTTTCATTCGGTCAGGGAAAACTTACGGCAACTCCGCTCCAGATAAATCAGATGACCTGCGCCATCGCAAACGGCGGAGAATTAATAATGATGCGCCTCGTAAAGGGTATCACCGTCGACGGCGAAACTGTTGGAAATGAGAAGCTTCCGCAAAAATCGCGAGCGATATCTTCCGATACAGCTAAGGAGATTCGCGAACTCATGACGGCGGCTGTCAGGAAGAGTGAAAATTCCAATGCCGACGCCATTTATACCCAGACTGCCGCGAAAACTTCAACGGCTCAGACAGGACGATTTGACGAAAAAGGCGAAGAATACTGTCATGGCTGGGTCACGGGATTTTTTCCCGCAAGTTCGCCGCGGTATGCCATTACTGTTCTTGTTGAGGACGGCGGTTACGGTAATGACACGGCAGCCCCGATTTTCCGTGAGATAGTTGATACTATGTGTAAATAATCACACTTAATTTCCGGAGTAGCGATCCAAGGGAATGATGTTCTCATGGATCGCTGTGCTAAATTTTCAAAAAACTATTGACTTTTTTTGGATTTGAAACTATAATAATAATGTATGGATTTCATTATATGAAACGTAATATTATTTAACCTGTATGGCGAAAAATCCGCTAACAGGTATTAAAGGAGTAATAAATTTATGCAATGGACAGGACTTAATGAGCTTCGTGAAAAATATCTTTCGTTTTTTGAAAGCAAGGATCATACGAGAATGGCAAGCGCTTCACTTGTTCCGCAGGGAGATAAAAGCCTGCTGCTTATAAATTCAGGTATGGCTCCGCTGAAAAAGTATTTTTTGGGACAGGCTCTTCCTCCGAATGTAAGAGTTACTACATGTCAGAAGTGCATCAGAACTCCCGACATCGAAAGCGTCGGAAAAACTGCACGTCATGGTACATATTTTGAAATGCTGGGAAATTTCTCTTTCGGCGATTATTTCAAGACAGAAGCTGTAGCATGGGCATGGGAATTCCTCACAAAAACTCTCGAAATCCCTGCCGACCGCCTTTGGATAACTATATATGAGAGCGACGACGAGGCTGAGCAGATCTGGGAAAACAACATCGGCATTCCCCACGACAGAATAATCCGCCTTGGTAAAAAGGATAATTTCTGGGAGCATGGTTCAGGTCCGTGCGGTCCGTGCAGCGAAATTCATTTCGACAGAGTCGGCGGCGGCAGAAAGCTCGACAGAGCCGGATTTGAAGCCGAGGGCGACAAGGATAATATCATTGAGATCTGGAATCTTGTTTTCAGTCAGTTCGACAGCGATGGAAATGGCAACTACGCCGAAATGAAGAGCAAGAATATTGATACGGGAATGGGACTTGAAAGACTTGCCTGCGTTATGCAGAGCGTTGACAATATCTTCGAGGTCGACACCGTTCAGAATATTATGAAGCATATTTCATCTATCGCCGGAGTTTCATACAAAACAGACGACAAAACAGATGTTTCTCTCCGCGTTATTACAGATCATATCAGAAGCACGACGTTTATGGTCGGAGACGGAATAATGCCTTCAAACGAGGGAAGAGGTTATGTTCTTCGCCGTCTCTTGAGACGCGCGGCTCGTCACGGCAGATTGCTGGGAATCACTCGTCCGTTCCTTTGCGAGGTGTGCGATACAGTTATAAATGAAAATGCAGGCGCATACCCGGAACTTGCCGAAAAACGCGATTACATCAAGAAGATAATCGGCGTTGAAGAAGAAGCTTTTGCAAAGACCGTAGATAAGGGAACAGAACTGCTTAACGGATTCACTTCTGCTCTTGCGGAACAGGGTAAAAATATTCTTTCGGGAGACGACGCGTTCAAGCTTTCCGATACATATGGATTCCCGATCGATCTTACAATTGAGATCTGCGAAGAAAAGGGATTTACGGTAGATTCCGAGCGTTTCAAGGAGCTTGCTCAGGAGCAGCGTGCAAAAGCTAAAGCCGATCATCTCGCAAAGGCCGGTTCTTCATGGGCTGACAACAGTATCAAGGTTGACGCTCCCAAAACCGATTTTACGGGATATACCGATTTTACCGCAGAAAATGCGCAGATACTTGCCATTTACAAGGACGGAGTCGAAGTGGACTCGGCAAACGAGGGAGAGGACGTTGTGATTGTTCTTGATAAAACGCCTTTTTACGCGGAAAGCGGCGGTCAGACAGGCGATACAGGCATAATTTCCGACGGCTCTAATTCAGCTGCGGTTGCCGATACTATCAAATCCGAGGGACATTTTCTCCACATCGCTTCGATAACCGAAGGTACGCTCTCAAAGGGCGGCATCGTCAGCGCAGCTATAGATTCGGAGAGAAGAATGGCTATAATGCGTAATCATACGACGGCTCATCTTCTTCAGTATGCTCTCCGTCAGGTTCTGGGCGATCACGTTCATCAGGCAGGTCAGCTTGTAAACGACAAGGCTTGTCGTTTTGATTTCAATCATTTCAGCGCAATGACTGCCGAGGAGATCGCTAAGGTCGAAGAACTTGTGAATGCCGAAATTATGAAATCAGTTCCCGTTACAATGGTCGAAATGCCTATCGAAGAAGCGAAAAAGCTGGGCGCTATGGCTCTCTTCGGCGAAAAATACGGCAATACGGTACGTGTTGTAACTGCCGATAAGTCGGTGGAATTTTGCGGTGGTACTCATGTTTCGAATACGTCTCAGATAGGACTTTTCAAAATTGCTTCCGAAAGTTCAGTTGCAGCAGGCGTAAGAAGAATCGAAGCTGTTACCGGATTAGGCGTTCTTGAAATGCTCAACGATTACAAGAATACTATCGCAAAATCGGCAAAGGCTCTTAAACTTGCGAATTTAAGCGAGCTTCCCGAAAAATGTGTCGCAGTTTCGGCTGAACTCAAGGAAAAGGAAAAGGAGCTTGAAAGCTTTAATCAGCAGGCTGCCAATGCAAAAGCTGCTGCAATGTTCGACAATGCCGTTGAAGTTTGCGGAGTTAAGGTAGTCAGCGCAAGAATGGACGGAACTGCTCCCGACGCTCTCAGAAAAATGGGCGACAGCGTTAAGGATAAGAATGAAGAAATAATCGCTCTCTTCGCAGGCGTAAATGGCGAAAAGGGGACGCTTTACTGCGTATGTACGGCTTCTGCGCTGAAAAAAGGCGCTCATGCAGGAAAGCTTGTCCAGAAAACAGCTGCCGTAACAGGCGGAAAGGGCGGAGGACGTCCCGACAGTGCAATGGCGGGAATCGGCGATATATCCAAGACTGATGAAGCTGTTGCAGCTTTCGCTTCTATCGTTGAAGAATTTATTAAATAATTAAAGGAGAACAATTATGGATTGCTTATTCTGCAAAATCATAAACGGCGAAATACCGAGCGCAAAGGTATACGAGGACGAATTCGTGTACGGTTTTAAGGATATCGCGCCCATCGCTCCCGTGCATTATCTTATCGTTCCGAAGCAGCACATCTGCTGTGTGAATGAAATCGACGAGTCGAATTCCAATGTTGTAGCAAAGATTTTTGAAGCTGCCGCGAAGATCGCAAAGGTTGAGGGAATCGAAAGCTACAGAATAATCAACAACTGCGGCGAGGATGCAGGTCAGACTGTTATGCATCTCCATTTCCATATGCTTGCAGGAGTAAAAATGGGCTGGGGACCCGAATCGCTCGGAAAAACCGAATAAGGAGGCGCGGCAATGGCTGGTACGTACAAGATGAAGATAGCAGGGCTGGAAAGGGAACTTCCGCTCTGCCCGATCAATGAAAAGTTTGATATTGCAGCATTTGTTATGTTTTCAGACGTGGAGATCACAGTTGCGTCGGCGACTGAGCTTCTGAAAAAATGCCCTGATTTCGACGTTATTCTCACGGCTGAATCAAAGGGTATCCCTCTCGGCTATGAAATGGCACGTCAGAGTGGAAAGCCGTATATTGTGGCAAGAAAATCAATTAAGCTTTATATGGGCGATCCCATAGCTGTTACGGTCAAGTCGATAACAACATCATCAGAGCAGACTTTGTATCTTTCCTCCGAAAAGGCGGAAATGATAAGCGGAAAGCGCGTACTTATCGTTGACGATGTTATCAGTACCGGCGAATCGCTTAACGCGCTCGAAAAGCTGGTGGAAGCTGCAAAAGGCGAAATATCGTCGAAAGCGGCAGTTCTTGCCGAGGGCGAAGCAGCTGACAGAACTGATATTATCTTCCTTGAAAAGCTGCCGCTTTTTTCTAAATAAGTAATATGAAGCGAAAAATGATTGGCGCGGCAGCATCATATATGTCGGGATTGTTTTTCGCTTTCTTTTTTACCGATATTTATGGATTTGCCATACTTGCAGCAATAATCGCTATCGTTTTTACAGGCGCGAGGAAACGAGGCTTCGGGGCGCGTGATTTATGTATTATCGCCGTTTTCTTTTTGACGGCATTCGGTGTGGGCAAGCTTTACAATTATCTTTGCTATGACATGATAATGAATTACAGCGGTCATACTTCAAGCTTTTCAGGTAAAGTTTCCGACTACGACGTTCACGAGCGCGACGGAGTTTCGTATGTGCTGAATGGCGAGATAAACGGCTTTCAAAAAGCTAAAATTTATATGTATTCTAACGATCTCGGTGTTGATTACGGAGATGAAATTATTATTGACGAATGCGTATTTTCGCCGATCGAAGGGGATTTTCTTTTTGATTCCGAAACATGGAACAGATCACATCATGTGTTTTTGCAGATAGATACTACGAGTGAGATCGTCGTTCGTCATAATGATTCTGCCAATATCAAAAGAAGTCTGCGTCGTTTTCGCGAAAGTATGATCGGCAAAATGACCGTTATTATGGGAAAAGACACATCGGGATTTCTCGCGGGAATGATATTTGGTGAAAAACAATATCTGGACGACAACATCAGAACTTCCCTTTATCGCAGCGGAATAGGTCACGTGCTCGCAGTATCGGGACTTCACGTTTCCATAATTGCTGCCATAGCAATGGGAATATTTCGCAGACTACGGCTTAATAAATATGTAAGCTTCGCGGCTGTAAATCTGCTGCTTATCTTTCTGATAATACTTACAAATTACCCTATATCTGCGATTCGAGCCGCGCTTATGCTGGATATTATGTACTCGGCAAGGCTTTTTCGCCGTCAGAGCGATGCGCTGAACTCAATAGCCGCTGCGTCGCTGATAATCTGCGCTGTCGATCCCTATTCGGTTTACAGCGGCGGATTTATGCTTTCTCTTTCAGGAACGTTCGGAATCGCAGTCCTTGCGCCGTTCATGATAAAAAATATGCCGAAAGATACCTTGATCAAGCGGATTTTTTATTCCTTTATGACAGCTGTATGGACGACAGTTTCAGTATTTCCTGTAAGCATATTTTATTTTGAGGAAACTTCGCTGCTGTCGCCTGTTTCAAACGTTCTGATAATCGGCGTATGTACGGCGGCAATGATTTTCGGACTTTTATTTATTATATCAGGCGGAATTTTAACATTACCGCTTTATCCTGCAAAATGGCTTATATTTGCGGTTTTTGATGTCTCGGAGTTTATTGCGTCAATACCTTTTGGCAGAATTCCGCGGCTGAATGATACCATTCCCAAACTTATCATTATCTGCGGAGCTGTAGTAGTTGGAATTTATTTTTGTTTCGGAAGCAAACGGCTTACTTCTATTGCCGTTTCAATTGGAATTCTTTTTTCTGCGATTTTCGTGCATCTGAATTTACTGCACAACCAAAATATTTTGAGTATAGCGGTTCTTGGCAGAGGAAATAATGCTGCCGTTGTGATGATCTACGAAACGCACACGGTTATTTTTGATATCAGTGGTCATTACCGTTCGCCGGAATATGTGCGAAAATACCTGATGATTAAGGGTATAGATCATGTTGATTCCATTATTCTCGGCAGGAATTCTCCCTCTCAGAGCGCGGCTTATTCCTATAGATTAGAGCCGTTCACAAACAATGTAAAATCCGCAGGATACAGCGAAATTTGCGTTACAAATGAAGAATATGAATTTCACTGCGGAAACGTTACCGTGAATTACGACGGTAGAGAACTTATAATTAACGACGGCGCTGTCGTTAATTTTCTGCCGTCAAAAGATAACCGCGTTTCTGAAAACGGTTTGACGGTGTATTATGGAAATATCACCAAAACCACGATAATTCCGTCCGAAAATTGCATTTTTCTTGACGATGCAGACGAATCTGCCGATGCGATATCAGGCATGAATAATTTTGAGATAATCATTTCAAACAGCGGACAATATAAAATAAGGAGTCTTTAATGGCTAAAATAGATTCACGAAATCTGGCTTCCTCACTGAAAAAAGGGGAATTGAGCAGAATATATTACCTTTTCGGCGCAGATGTTACGGGCGTTGAAAGAATGACAAAACAGATAATCAAGGCGGCTGTAGCCGATAATACGGATTTTGCTCTTACTAAACTGAACGGAAGACGGCTCGATCTGTCGGAACTTTACGATCTTATCGGTCAGTTTCCCATGATGTCAGAGTATAACTGCATACTCATTAATGATTACAACTGCGAAAAGCCTTACGAGGAAATGCGCGGAAAAAGCGCCGACGATGTGACGAAAAAGCTTCTGGAAATTTTAAAGGATATACCGCCGCAGACAGTCGTAGTTTTTAATGTGACAGGCTTTGAAATAAAAGTTCAGCGAGATTATAAAAGCGGGCAGAATATTATCAAGGATAAGAATAAGAAATTAGCTGATTTTGCGGCAAAGAACGGTGTTGTGTGCGAATTTCCCATGAAAACTTCGTCTGAACTTTCAAAGTTGATCGCTGTCAAAGTTTCGGCTCGCGGAGGACTTATTTCACTCGAAAACGGCAGGGAACTGGCTGAAATGTGCTTGTGCGATGAACTTACCATAGACAATGAGATCGAAAAATTGTGTGCCTATGCGGACGGCAGAGAGATCGACCGCGCAATGATTCATGAACTCGTTCACGCCCAGAATGATACGACGGTTTATAATCTTGCAAACGCCGTGGCTGCTTTAAATTCTCAGGCGGCTTTTGAAGCCATAAACGAACTGAATGTCGACAGCGAAAACCGAAGCATTGTTTTGTATGCGATAACGTCTGCGTTTCTTGATCTGTACCGCGCCGCCTGTGCAAAAAAATGCGAGGTTACTCCCGAAAAAACAGCTGCTGATTTCGACTACGGAAAGAGAACTTTTCTGGTAAAAAACGCATTCCGCGACAGTTCGAGAATGAGTATCGAACGGCTGCGCCAATGTATTGTTATTCTCCGCGATACAACGCTGAAGCTCAATACCGCGCCCTCGGATGCGCGTGTGGCGATCGAGCAGGCTGTAACAAAAATGCTGAATCTTTCCGATAAGCGGAGGCGCCGATGATAAAGATCAACGAAGCGATAATCGTCGAGGGAAAATACGATAAGATAAAGTTGGCGTCCGTGATAGACTCTGTAATAATCGTTACAAACGGCTTTGGCATTTTCAAGGACCGCGAAAAACTTGAATTGATACGCTATTACGCTCAAAAAACGGGCATAATAATCTTGACCGATTCCGACAGCGCAGGCAGAAAAATAAGAGGCTACATCAAGGGCGCGATTAAAAACGGGAACGTGCGGAATGTGCATATCCCCGATATTTTCGGCAAGGAAAAGCGCAAGACGAAAGCTTCTGCGGAGGGCAAGCTTGGCGTTGAGGGAGTAAGCGTTGAGATAATTCTTGATGCATTTAAAAAGGCGGGAATTATGGCTTCGGAGAACACTCTGCCGCGCAACATCACTAAATTGACCTTATATGAACTGGGACTCAGCGGCGGAGCGGACAGCAGCTCTCTTCGAAAAAAACTTCAGCTTTCTCTTGGATTGCCTTCGCTCATGTCAGCATCTTCGCTTATTGAAGTGCTGAATACGATGATGACAGCGGAGGAACTTTCTCGAAAAATGGAAGCCATGGAGGAGGGAAAAGATGTTATATAGCAGTCTGCTGTTCATATATGGATTTTTTCCCGCCGCATTGGGAATTTATTATTTCACACCACGAAAATTCAAGGATATAACGTTTTTTTTTGAAAGTATGATATTTTGCGGCGCTTTCGGATTGAAATACCTCGGATTCATCATGATCTTTACCATGATGAATTACGCCGCCGCAAGAGCGATCTACAGCTTGAACGGCAGAAATTCGACCTTGCGCAGGATTCCGTTCTCTACCGCTCTGATATTCGATATTCTTTCGCTGTTTTCGTTAAGAAGCGATATTTTGAATTTCCTGTCGCTGAAAATGACGGAGAATTTTTTCGCCGTGGGAATATCGCTGTATACTCTTTCGGCTATCGGCTATCTGATCGACGTTTACACGAGCAAAATAAAGGCTGATGTGAATTTCGTCAGATTTGCGTTATTCATAATGATGTTTCCGCGGTTGATAATGGGACCTGTCGTCAGCTATGATTATTTTGTGAGAATATTGAAAAATCGCCGCATAACGATGAACGGGCTTGGAAACGGCATTACGCTTTTTATAAAAGGTCTCGCGAAAAAAATAATTTTCGCGGATTCGCTTTATATGCTGTATTCGGCAATAAAAAGCATCGGCACGGATAATATTGCCGCCGCTGCAGCATGGCTGGGGATAATAGCCTATATATTATGCCTTTATTTTACATTGTGCGGATTCTCCGAAATGGGTCTGGGAATTGCAGCCTGCTTTGGTCTGAAATTCCCAAACAGCTTCAATTATCCCATATTAAGCGCCAGAATACGTTTTTTTTGTTTGAGATGGAATATGCAGATCGTACAGTGGTTCAGGAAGTACGTTATTGATTTGCTTTTTAAACTAACCAAGAGTAAATTTGCAAGTCGTTTCGGAGTGATCCTGTTGTGGGCGATGATCGGATTCTGGTACGGATTCAATTTCAGCAGCGTATTCTGGGGAATCCTCATAGGCGCGGCTATTCTGTTTGAAGGAAAATTTCAGAAGCTGAAAATGCTGAGATCTACAGGGATAATTTACACATTTTTGGTTACAACAATACTGGCGGTATTCATTTCCAACGACAGTATATCCGCTTCTGTCCGCTATATTTTTGCAATGCTGGGCGGAACGGGAGTGATCGCCGATCAGCTTACGGCGTATCTTCTGCGCTCGTATGTAATAGTGCTGATAATAACAGTGTATGCGTCTACTGATATGTTCAAAAACATGATAGCGAGAGTAATCCAGACGAGATTCAAAATCGTCGTGTCGTTTTTAACACCCGTAGTTATGCTGGCGCTGTTCGTGATATGCACTGCGCTCATTTCGTATTCGGGACGTTCGGAAATGATACTTGTTAAACTGTAGGAGGTCTAATGAAACTTTCCAATAAAATAACGGCTGCCGTCGTGCTTGTGTTTATTTCAATATTTTTCCTATCTACTCTGTTTTCGGTTCATGAGAAAAATTCGTCGCAGCTTCCGAGAATGTCCTGGCACAGTCTTGCCGACGGAAGCTATTGCAGCAGTCTTAACGAATATACTGCGGAAAATTTTTCGGGACGGGGAGACTGGATAGCCATGGGCGCGCAAATAAAGACTGAAATGTGCGAAAGCGTTGTAAATGGAGTTTATATTTCGCAGGATAGACTTCTTTCGGCTGAAGTTCCGTCTCAGGGAAGTTTCGGGAAAAACGCTGCGCTTATAAATGATTTTTCCGAAAAATACGACGGTGCGGTCTATGCGGCTGCAATTCCGACTTCCGCAGGAGTTTACGGAGATATTCTGCCCTCATATTTGCAGCAGGTGACCGAAAAACAGCAGATAGACCGATTTTACGAGCAGCTTGATACGGATATACGCAGAATAGACGCATACAGCATTCTAAAAACGCTAAGCGATAACTATATTTATTACCGCAGCGATTCGAAATGGACGAGTTACGGCGCATACTGCGTATACCGCACTGTAATTCAGAAGCTTGGATTTCTTCCTGTATCGTATGATAAATATACCGTGCATCATATTACCGATGACTTTAAGGGCGATCTTTATAACAGATCGCAGTACATGGAATCAAGCAGCGATCTGCTTGATGTATATGAATACTCGGGAGGAGCTGAAATAACAAGCTGTACGGCATACGACAACGCAGGCAGAGGTTACGAACATGAGCTTTACGATATGGAGGCTGCACGATCGGACGATAAATACAGACTTTATCTCGGTGAAAAGATGCCGTTTGTTAAGATAACCGCTAACGTGAATAATGAGAAGAAACTGCTTGTGATAGGTGATGATTTTGCAGCCTGCTTTATTCCTTTTCTGATACAGCATTACAGCGAGATACTTTTTGTGTCTCCCGAATGTATGGAATTAAGGCTGAAAGATCATATAAATGTGGAAGATTATGAACAAACGCTGTTCCTTTTCGGGATAGATTCATTGAGCAGCGATATAAAAAATTTTTGAGGTGAATTATGAAAGCATTGATTACAGGAGCAACATCAGGTATAGGACGCTGCATGGCGAGAGATCTCAGCTATCGCGGCTGGGAACTTATTCTTACGGGAAGAAATGAAGCCGAGTTGAAAAAGCTTCAGCGCGAACTTGGACACACGGAGATAATTGCTGCCGACCTTGCGGATAAAAAGGAAGTTTTTAAGGTTTATGAATTCTGCAAGGACAAAAGCGTTGATATGCTTGTGAATAATGCAGGTTATGGAATTTTCGGGAAATTTGACGAGACCGATCTTTATGACGAGATCGACATGATAAACGTAAATATTACGGCTGTTCACATTCTTACAAAGCTGTTTCTCCGCGATTTTAAAAAACGCAACAGGGGAAGGATTCTCAATGTTGCGTCATCTGCCGGATTTATGACAGGTCCGCTGCTTTCGTCGTATTATGCTTCGAAAAATTACGTTGTCAGACTGTCTTTGGCGATTGCCGAGGAACTGCGCCGCGAAAAGTCGGCCGTGAGAATTTCAATTCTCTGCCCCGGTCCGGTAAGCACGAATTTCAACGACCGTGCAGGCGTAACGTTCAGCATGAAGCCCATAACTCCGGAATATGCCGCTAAATACGCCTTGAACAGAGCTTTCAGAGGAAAGGTTTTGTCGATTCCGGGATTGAAAATAAGAGCAGGATTATTAGCTGCAAAATTTATGCCGCACAGACTTCTCCCTGTATTCGTTTATGAAATACAAAAGCGTAAAAAGTCGGCGAACGGCGGCGAAATATGAAAAATATAAGCTACAGAGTCGCTCTGGGCGGAATAGTATCAGCGTTATGCCTTTTGTGTATGTTTCTTGCAGGAATAATGCCTGCGCTGTATCTGCTTCTTCCCATGGCGGCAGGTATGCTAATGATGATAATAGCTGAAGAAGTAAGTAAAAGCTGGGCATGGCTGACCTACATATCGGTAAGCCTTCTGTCAATATTTGTGACAGCAGATAAGGAGGCTGCGCTGATATTCATTATACTTTTCGGACATTATCCCATACTTAGGATATACCTTCATAAGCTGAAATTCCGCGGAATACGCTGTATTGCAAAAATGCTGATATTCAATATATGCGCGGTGGCATACTTTTATGTGACGGTATTTATATTCGGAATGAAGCAAATGCTGGAGGATATGAACGATTTTGGCAGATATGGCGCTGTTTTTCTGCTTGCTCTTGGAAATTTTATATTTGTGCTGTATGACTTCAATCTGGGTTATTCCTATCAGTTATATCTGAAAAGACTGCTTCCGAAATTCAGAAAAAAAGGGTAGATATGCCCAAGAGGGACTTTAAGAGCGATACTCATATAGAAACGCCATAATAATTTTTTGATGTATAATTTTAGTAAGACAAATCGGAATTTAGAGGTGTGAAAATGCTGTTAGGCAATCCATATAAATTTGCTTTTTTAATAGAAAGAATACCGGACTGGGAAAAAGATAGCTGGAAAAGCGGAATCATGTTTGTTATCATAAATGACAGTATTTATCCCAAGGATGTTCGTACAACTACTTTTAATAGCGAAATGCCTGAAATTTTGAATGATAATTCTGCTTTTATAAACCCTATAATTGATAAAGAATTGTATGGAAAAAGTGATTTGCGGATCATAGACTTCGTTGATGATGAAGAAAAAGAAGAATACTACCGCTACTTTATACCATTTCATGAAATTGAAGATTCAGGCTATCGTATTTATGTTATATCAGATAGCTGTAATGTTAAGCTCCTTGTATGTAGATCTGAAGTTGATAGAGTAGAATTAATTGATAGGTTGGAGCTATCAATTCAAGAATACAATAACATAAAAATGCAGGTGATTGATTTCTATAAAAGCTGCAAATTTTGATTTATGTGAATAAACAAATAATTAAAATAAGCCCGAAAGCAGTTCAAAAAACTACTTTTGGGCATTACTTTTATATGAATATTCGTCTTACAGTTTACATGATTCGTTTGGCGTTAGCGTTTGCAGCCTATCGCATTTTCACGGTAACTTTCCAACTGTCTTTCAAGATACGAAACCTCGCCCTGCGGAGCTTTTTCCGCATCTGGATTTTCCTTGACATAATTCGCTATCAGCGAACAGAAACGCTCGCCGTATTTTTCAGCCTTTCGCGTTCCGACGCCCGAAACCTCATAAAATCCGTTAATATCAACGGGAAGCTTCCGGCACATATCCCTGAGCGCAGCATCGGAAAATACGATGTACGCAGGAACGCTTTCTTCCGCGGCAATAGCTGAACGAAGTTCCCGAAGCTTCTGGAAAAGTCCGCTTTCCGCATAATATTGATTTTCCGCTTCTTTTTTGGAATTCTTCTCCTTTTTGGGCAGAGCTTTGGGAATCTTCATTTCAAGCTTCGTTCTGCCTTTCAGAATATCTGCTGATTTTGCGGAAAGCCGTAATACCGGATATTCGCTGTCGGTGAGAAGCAGATATTCATTCTGAATCAGCCAGTCGATCTCCGACCGAATAACTCGGATAAGCGTATCTGACATTATCCCGTAAGTCGAAAGCGTATCAAATCCGAGATCTATAATTTTTTCATTTTTGCTCCCCTTTAAAATATCGGCGATCATGGATTTTCCGTAATCTCTGCCCTTTTGATGAACACGATAAACGCATGAAATTATTTTCTGGGCGTCAACAGTGATGTCGGTCATTTCAAATTCGCCTGTACAGCATGAACAGTTTCCGCACTGACTATATGAATTTTCGCCGAAATATCTGAGCATAAAGCTTCGCAGGCAGTCGGACGTAGTACAGTAATACGTCATGAATTTAAGTCGTTCCATATCCTTGCGGCGGACGTCCTCAAGCTGTTCTGCGGAGAGTTCGGTATTAATATCGCGGTTATTGTCGATGAGAAATTGATTTGTGCGCACGTCCTGACCGTTATAAAGCAGAATACAGTCCGCAGGTTCACCGTCTCTGCCTGCGCGGCCTGCTTCTTGATAGTAACTTTCAATATTTTTCGGCATATTATAATGTATGACGAAGCTTACATTTGATTTGTCAATACCCATTCCGAAAGCGTTAGTCGCAACCATTATCTGCCTGCGGTCATATATGAAATCTTCCTGATTTTTATTGCGCTCCTCCTGAGAAAGCCCTGCGTGATATCGAGTAGCCGAATATCCGTCAACGTTAAGTTTTTCGCAGACTTCTTCAACTCCTTTTCGGGAAAGACAGTAGACTATTCCGGATTTATCACCGTATTTTTTCAGAAGTTCAGTTAGTTTTATGTATTTGTTATTTGGCTTTATAACGCCGAAATAAAGATTTTTTCTGTCAAATCCCGTGGTTAGCGTAAACGGATCGGCAAGTTTCAAAATATTGGCGATGTCATTTTTGACCGATTTCGTGGCTGTAGCGGTGAATGCGCTGATTATAGGGCGATACGAGAGTTTTTCTATGAATTCTACAATACGCAGATAGCTTGGTCTGAAATCCTGTCCCCATTGTGAAACGCAGTGAGCCTCGTCAATGGTTATCATGGAGATTTTCACATTTTCTGCAAAATTAAGGAATTCTTCTGTATCAAGTCTCTCAGGAGCGGCATATATTATTTTGTATTCATTATTATTTGCGCGGCGGAAAAATTCGTAATATTCCTGAATCCCGAGTGAACTGTTTATGCAGGCAGCGTTTATTCCCGATTCCGTAAGCGAACTTACCTGATCTTTCATAAGTGAGATAAGGGGCGAAATTACTATGGTTATACCGTTCAGAAGCATTGCCGGTATCTGATAGCAAAGGGATTTTCCAGCGCCTGTAGGCATTATTCCCAGCACGTCTCTGCCGCTGAGAATGCTGTCGATAATTTCTTCCTGTCCGTTT
The DNA here is from genome assembly GCA_964401315.1 of uncultured Alistipes sp. Classification (GTDB taxonomy): domain Bacteria; phylum Bacillota; class Clostridia; order Oscillospirales; family Ruminococcaceae; genus Ruminococcus. The sequence goes on along the minus strand of CAYNYB010000009.1, from coordinate 8,700 downwards.
CTGAAGCTTTCATGTCCGAAGAATTCTCTCAATATATCATATTTATCCACATAGATCAGCTCACTTTCTGCTTAGTATACTTTATTTTATTTTACCATATTTAAATATATATTGCAAGCAAAAAATGATTTCTGTGAATTGAGGAGGGGAATAAAATGAAACGACATCGTAATCGCAAAAGAAAAAATTTTGCAAAACCGCTGATAGTTACCTCCATAGTAATTTTCGCGGCGGCTTTCCTGATTCGAATGGAATTTTCAGTGCGGAAATCGGCTGGAATTCAGGCTGAAAATGCTGCAAGACTTGCGGCGGATAGAATAATTGCCGAATCGGTTTCGGACGTTATCGAAAAAAATGAATATACATACAGCGATTTCGCGGCAGTATTATATGATGAAAGCGGCAGAGCAGCTTCAGTCGAAGCGCTGACGGTCAATATAAATCGGGTGCAGGCGGAACTATCTGAGGAGATCAACAGGCGTTTCGCCGAAAATTCCGATGCTACGGCGAAAATTGCAATGGGTTCACTCAGCGGTTCTTATCTTCTTTCGGGGCGCGGTCCGATGATCAAAATTCAGGTATGTCCTGTCGGAAAAGCAACCGTTTCGCTGAAAAGCGCTTTTGATTCTGCCGGAATAAATCAGACGCGTCATAGAATTTACGCTGAGGTTTCCGCGGAATTAATTTCTTCACTTCCAATCTACAGCTTCGAAACTACAGAGAATTTTGAACTGCTGATAGCCGAAACCATAATTGTCGGTGACGTTCCCGAATTTGCGCATTATGGAAATTGATTTTTGCGTTTATTGGGTTCAAAAATGTGGACAATATCAAATAAATATGGTATAATAAGATTTGAATTACACCAGACCTCCTCGGAAACTTACGAAGCACCATCTTCTTTGTCTCTTTCGCATATGGCTTTGTAAATCTCCCTTGAAATACATCAAGTATTTCTGCGGTCGAATCACTTTGCCATATGCGAAATATCCTGCGGAATCCGGCACTTCTCCGGTTTCCGAGGAGGTCTATCGAAAAGGACTTGAACAATGAAAAATATAACGATCGGAATTACCGCTCACGTCGATTCCGGAAAAACTACCCTTGCAGAGGCAATGCTCTATACTTCGGGGCAGATTCGTAAGCTTGGAAGGGTGGACAGCGGAAATTCATTTCTTGATACAAATAATATCGAGCGCGACAGGGGAATAACTATTTTTGCACATCAGGCTGAACTGAAATACGGAGATAAAAATATCGCGCTTCTTGATACGCCCGGGCATGTGGATTTTTCTGCCGAAACGGAGCGCACTATGCAGGTTCTCGACTATGCAATACTCGTTATAAGCGGAACTGACGGAGTTCAGAGTCATACCTCGACTCTCTGGAAACTGCTTCGAAAATATGAGATCCCCGTTTTTATTTTTATCAATAAAATGGATCTGACTTTCGCAGACAGATCGTCGATTCTTGGGAAAATTTCGAAGCAGCTTTCTGACCGCTGCGCCGATTTTTCGCCGACTGCGGATATTGCTGAGAATGTCGCTGCCTGCGATGAGGAATTGATGGAAATATACCTTGAAAACGGTGGAATTTCGGAAGACGCAATGAAGAAAGCCATTGTTCAGCGAAGGATTTTTCCGTGTTTTTTCGGTTCTGCTTTAAAACTTGACGGTATTGTGGATTTTATGGACGCGCTTGGAAAATATATCGATGAATCGCAGTATAATGCGGAATTCGGGGCGAAGGTGTATAAAATTTCCTATGATGGAAAAGGCACTCGCCTGACTCATCTCAAAGTTCTGGGAGGCAGGCTGAACGTTCGAAGCGAGCTTTCATATGTGAATTCCGACGGAGATGAGACGGCTTGCAAAGTTAGCTCTGTGCGTTTTTATTCGGGAGAAAAATTCCGCACCGCCGAATACGCTGGATCCGGAATGATATGCGCAGTAACGGGGCTTGACGGAACTTATGCAGGGCAGGGGATAGGCTGTGTGAGAAATTCCGAAAGAGCCGTTCTTGAACCCGTTATGACGTATCGTGTCTTGATTCCGAAAGAGAAAAATATTTTTGATGCGCTCAAAGAACTGCGTCGGCTTGAAGATGAAGATCCGCAGCTTCATATTGTGTGGAATGAGCAGCTACACGATATTCACATTCAGCTTATGGGAGCTGTACAGCTCGAAGTTCTCACGCGGATAATCGAGGAAAAATATGGATATATCGTTGAATTCGACAGCGGTGCGGTTGCTTATAAGGAGACGATAGCAGCGATTTCCGAGGGCGTTGGACATTACGAGCCGCTGCGCCATTATGCGGAGGTTCATCTCCTGCTTGAACCGCTTCCGCAGGGCAGCGGTCTGAAATTTGACTCTATATGCCACGAGGACGATCTTGACAGGAATTGGCAGAGGCTAATACTTACTCATCTTGAGGAAAAGACTCATCTCGGAACGCTGACGGGTTCGCCTGTAACAGATATGAAAATTACGCTCGCTGCGGGAAAAGCTCATCTGAAACATACAGAGGGCGGAGATTTCCGACAAGCTACGTATCGGGCGGTACGGCATGGGCTGCGATGCGGAGAGTCGATTTTGCTTGAACCGTATTATGAGTATGAACTTGAAATTCCGACTGAATATGTCGGAAAAGCCATATCCGATCTGCAGCATATGTCCGCGGAATTTGATTCTCCCGAAACAGTCGGGGAAATTTCGGTGATAAGGGGCAGCGCGCCTGTTTCGGAGCTTTGTGAATATCAGAGCGAGGTTGTAGGATATACAAGAGGAAAAGGGCGGCTCTCCTGCGTAAACGGCGGATATCGTCCGTGTCATAACGCCGAGGAAGTTATTGCGGCGATCGGCTACGACTGCGACGGAGATACCGAAAACAGCGCTGATTCCATATTTTGCAGTCACGGAGCGGGAATAAATGTGAAATGGAATGAAGTTCGCGATCATATGCATTTGCCAAGCTGTCTCACGGCTAAAAGAGATGAGACTGCTGAATCGGAAGTTAGAATATCGAGATTTCCGGAAAATGAAGTTTCGGAAGAGGAATTAATGGAAATTTTCGAGCGCACTTACGGCAAGATCGAGCGGCAGCCGCGCAAGGCGTTTAAATCGGCAAAGGTGAAGCACGATTACAGCAAGCCTGTGAAACTTCCTGAATATGAAGGACCTGATTATCTGCTTGTTGACGGCTATAATATAATTTTTGCGTGGGACGAGCTGAAAAAGATTGCGGCGGAAAATCTTGATGCGGCGCGTGGCGAACTTATCAGGATAATGTGCAATTATCAGGGCTGTACAGGTTATGAGATCATAGTTGTGTTCGACGCGTATAAGGTTAAGGGGAAATTCCGCGACGTTGAAAAATATTTTAATATAAATATTGTTTACACAAAGGAATCAGAAACAGCTGACAGTTATATTGAGAGGGTCACGCATGAGTTATCTAAGAAGCATCGTGTAAGGGTTGCGACATCGGACGGACCGGAGCAGCTTATAATTTTTGGCAGCGGCGCAATGAGAATTTCCGCAGGGGAACTGCAAATGCAGGTAAGAGAGGCTGAAAAGAAAATCGATGAATATATAAATTGAACGATAAAGGGGCTGTTTAAGCTCCTTTCAGCCTGTTGAAAAAGTCAAGCAAGAGCTGGGCTTTTTCGCATATTTGTTATAATAGACCTGTTTAATAACCGGAAAAATGCTGAATGACGCAGGATTTGTTGCATTTTGCAAAGTCAGTTTTCCGCAGGAATACTGTATTCACTGGATGAAGTTCAGCAGATGCTTGAACTGTTTGAGAACCTGTCCACATAGGAAGTTACGCACATCTTTTCGGCAAATTTTTATGATGACTGCGTTAAAAATCCTTGACAGGCGTCAGCCTGCCTGCGGATTTTTGCCTTGTCCTCGTAAAAATTATGCTCGAAAATCCACACATAATTCCTATGTGGACAGGTTCTGAGAATCTCCTCATCTGAAAAAGAAAATCGCTCCTCATTGCTGAGAAGCGTAGTTCAATATTCAATTTTAGGCATAAAAATAGCGGACAGCGCTTCGCTTGTATGAAACACCGTCCGCTATTATCCGTTTTTCAGTTTGTTTGTCAACAGTCTTTCTACAGGGAAAAGTATTGTAAAAGTGAACTGCCTGCGTCGGCTCACCGCGGTAAAGTATTTTTCAAAATATTCTCAGCATACGCAGTTGACAATTATTAAATAATCATGTATAATAAATATATATTATATACTCGGAGGAATACTTATGATGAATATTGCTGTTGCTCAGTCCGGCGGACCTACGTGCGCTATCAATGCTTCCCTGCTCGGAGTTTTTCAGGAAGCTCTGAAAGAACCCTCAATCGACGCTATTTTCGGTTCTGTAAACGGCATAGAGGGAATTATACATGATCATCTGATCGATTTGAAAACGCTGATTACTACCAACAACGACATGGAACTGCTCAGGCAGACTCCCTCAACCGTTCTCGGTTCATGCAGATTCAAACTTCCTGACCGCGAAGACGATGAAACTCCGTACAAGCAGATAGTTGAAACGCTCAAACAGCGTCAGATAGGCGCATTTTTCTATATAGGCGGAAACGATTCAATGGATACTGTCAATAAGCTTTCAGAATATTTCCGGGAAATTTCCCTTGATATAAAGATTATTGGAATTCCAAAAACTATCGATAATGACCTCCGAATTACCGATCATACTCCAGGATTTGGTTCTGCCGCAAAATATGTTGCAGCTACAATGAGGGAGATTATCCGCGACAGTTCGGTATATAGTCTGCCGTCGGTTACGATCGTCGAAATTATGGGACGTCATGCAGGCTGGCTGACGGCTTCGAGCGCGGTTCTCCATGCTTTGGGTGAATCCGCTCCGCATCTGGTTTACGTTCCCGAAGCGAAATTCTCGCTTGATCTTTTCATGAAAGACGTTCGGCAGGAAATGGCTAAAAATAAAGCAGTTATTGTTGCCGTTTCGGAAGGTATGGAAGTCCCTGACGGCGTTCAATCTGGAGTTGTCGATAATTTTGGACATAAATATCTGTCGGGTATCGGAAAATACCTTGAAGAATGTGTTCGCAAGGAGATTGGCTGCAAGGTTCGCTCAATCGAACTTAATGTAATGCAGAGGTGTTCTTCTCATATCTGCTCGAAAACCGACATTGACGAATCCGAAGCTATCGGAGCTGCCGGAGTCAGGCTTGCTCTTTCCGGTGAAACGGGTAAGGTCATGATATTTCGCAGAGTAAATGAGATGCCTTACGCAGTTGTTATTGATTCCGCCAACGCTTCCGAGATTGCCAATAATGAGAAATTTCTGCCTAAAAATTTCATCGTTCCGTCGGGAAATAATATAAGCGACGAAGCCATGAAATATTTTCTCCCGCTTATACAGGGTGAGCTTAATATAATCATGGAAAACGGAATTCCAAAGCATTTCACGATTCAGGAATCTTTGCTCAGATAAAAATATACTCACCATATAATAAAAGCTGCCGCGCCTTAATTTCATAATTGGTGCAGCAGCTTTTTTGATTTATAATTACTGAACTACGCAGTTGACAATTCCCTGATAAAGAGGAGCTGATTTACTTGCGAAATCATATCCGAAATATCCCGGATTACGAACCTGCATAACGACTATGTAAGAGCCGTTATAATCGTTGTAATCGGTATACGATCCGTTCCCGTCGTCGTTGGCATTTTTGAGAACGCCTGTAATATAGAGAAAATCACCCTCCCATGTTTCCGCAGTACCTGTTTTGGCGTAGAATGAATAGCCGGCAGGAAGTGAAATTCCCAATCCGGCTCCTACTCCGCTCATGCCGTCAAGAAGATTCTGACGATATTCCTGCGGAATAGTGCCGATAACGTCAAGAGGTTTCGAACCTGATTCAATGACGCTGTTAAAATCGTTAGTATCAACAATATTTTTCATAACAAAAGGTTTGACCATATCGCCGTATGCAGCTTCACGTCCGAGAGCTGCAAGATAAATCGGACAAGTCAGCACATAAGATTGACCGAACGCCGTTCTGCGGAGATCGTCGTTGCAGTATATCTCGACATTATTTTTGATCACGCCGAAATCGCAGTTAATCTCGGAAACGAAATGGAAGATCGTGTCAAGATCTTCAAGAACCGCTTCCTTTCCAATGGTATCAAACGAACGCGCGAAGAATATATTGCTTGAATTGACAAATGCAGAATTCAGACTGCGTTGCATTGGATATCCGTAATTTGTATCATGATCCCAGTTTACGATAGAAGTGCCGTCGAATTCCCATTTTCCCTCGTCATACAGGGAATAAATTTCATGCTTGTCGGAAATTACCTCCGACATGATCTTAAAGCACGAGCCGGGCGGATAATTCTGAAACGCTTTGTTTCCACATGTTCCCCATGCAAGATCCTCTTCGGTTTCAACGCCTCTGTAGTTGTCGGGATCATACGACGGATAATTTACCTGCGCCATGAGCGAACCGTCGCTTCTCATTACAACGGCTGAACCAATGATATTCTGGCTTGCCATATAATTATATATCGCATTCTGCGTATCAGCATCAAATGTAAGCTGTATGGATTGTCCGACTTTACTGTTGCCGTTTACCGGAGAAGAATTTGGAATACGCAGTTTCTCCTCAAAAGTAAGATCAAGTCCCTCCGACAATTCATTCAGAACATTCGCAAATGCAACTTTATTTGAATCATTTGTCATGCGGTCTTCCTTACCGTTTGCATCAGTTTCGCTGAACATAAGAAGATCGCCGTCAGCATCATAAAGATTTCCGCGCATTACAGGCTCGGTTGTAGTCGTGGTAGCTTCAGTAGTTGTTGCAGCGATGGTAGTTACGGCAGCCGTAGTGGTAGTTTGTGGCTGATTTTCCTCAGCATTTGAAGAATCGTCGCGGTTGATAGTATGCTTTTCCGTAGAGGAATTAAGCTGTTTCGGAACTCCTCCGCATGACGGCAGCGAAAAAATCGTAACAGCGGCAGCCAATGCGGCAGCTATTTTCTGTCTTGTGTTTATCATAATAATTATGCCCCTCTCCTGATGTTCAGACAATTTCTGTTTTTTCACAAATCCTGACTTAATATTTGTGGAAATTCAGCAAAATATACAAATTAAAATGCAAAATAAGCTTTTCATGAATTGTCTGTATATAAATATATTATACAACATATTCGCTATTATGTCAACATTATTTGTGTCTTGGCTTGCAATATCATTTTTCGCGTAAAATAGCGGAATTTTCCAATATTTACTATATTTTTCCCGAAATAATTTGCCATTATTTTGCATATTTATATAATACAAAAAATAAATTGAGAGGTAATTTTATGAAGAAAATGATTTTTGCAGCAGTTGTAATGCTTATTCTTTCATCGTGCGCAGTTAATGAGGATGACATTCCGCCAACGACTGACAATTCTGTATCATATTCGCAGGAACAAGAAAAAGAATATTTCTTTTCAGATGATAAAAACAACTATATTCCGCTTAATTTTACGAATCAGCACGGGCTGTGGCTGCCTTACATGGACTTTGAAAATTATATGTATGGAAAGTCCGAAGAAGAATACCGCGAAGCTGTGAAAAAAATTTTGAATGATGCAAAAGCTGACGATATAAATACGATATATTTTCATGTTCATCCAAATGGCGACGCGTATTATTATTCCGAGATATTCCCAAGAGGAATTTTTTACGATGGAGATTATGATCCACTGGAAATAATGCTTGAAGTTGCGCATTCTATGGGAATTTCCGTTCATGCATGGCTGAATCCGTATCGCTTGCAAACAGTCGATAAGGCAAATGAAATTCCGGATAATTTTATAGTGAAAAAATGGCTTAACGAGAGCAGTCCAATGATCAAGGAGGTCAACGGCAGATATTATCTCGACCCTTCATATCCCGAAGTTATAGAGCTTATACGTCAGACTGCCGATGAAATTCTCACGAAATATAATGTTGACGGAATTCATATTGACGATTATTTTTACCCCTCTTCCGAAGAGGAATTCGACCGCGAAGAATTTAAAAAAAGCGGAAGCGGCGATCTCGCTCAATGGCGGCGCGATAATATCAATTCAATGGTAAAAGGACTTTACGATACCGTAAAAAATCATGGGAAAAGGCTGAAATTCGGCATAAGTCCGCAGGGTAACATCGATACCGATTATAACAAGCAATATGCCGACGTTCGACTTTGGAGCAGCGAAGATGGGTATGCGGATTACATAGTTCCGCAAATTTATTACGGTTTTAAAAATGCCACACTCCCTTTTGAGTCTACACTTCAGCAATGGGAAACGCTGACCGAAAATGGTGATGTTTCACTGATAATCGGGCTTGCAGAATATAAGTTGGGAAAGGCTGATCAATGGGCGGGCACAGCCGGTGAAAACGAATGGATAGACGATCCCGATATTATAAAAAAGCAGGTTGAACTTGTAAATTCATCATCGGCTGATGGATATGCTTTTTACCGTTAAAATATGATTTTCGTGAGTAATGTTAATAATTTCGGTAACTTTTATTATATTATATAATCTTGAATCTGTTTACTCTATTATATGAATTTATCAGACTATACGCATGAAAGTTTATCCTCAACTGAAAAGGAGATATTGTAACTATTTTGTAACCTATTACAAAGAAAGCACGTAATCAA